>NZ_BSTR01000024.1:0-83363 GCF_030269645.1 Actinokineospora sp. NBRC 105648
CCACCCCGTACAACCGCGTCGCGACCTGGGCCTGGTCCCACTGGCGCCGGCGCCACCAATACCGCGCCCAACAAGCCCACTACCAGCGCAGACAGACCCAATACTACGAAGTGCGGCTGGAGTACTAAGCCGTAGCGACCGCCGAGGACGGGACACCGTCCTCGGCGGCTTTCGGCGGTATCCCGGTCGAGGACCGCGAGCGCGCGGACTACGCTCACGACCCGTGATTGACCTCAAGGTTCTGCGCGAAGACCCGGAGACCGTGCGTGCCTCGCAGCGCGCCCGCGGTGAGGACCAGGCCGCCGTCGACGCCCTGCTCTCCGCCGACGAGCGCCGCCGCTCGGTGATCTCCCGCGCCGACACGCTGCGCGCCGAGCAGAAGCAGTTCGGCAAGCAGGTCGGCAAGTCGCGCGGCGAGGAACGCGACGCGCTCCTGGTCAAGGGCAAGGAGCTCGCCGCCGAGGTCAAGGCCGTCGAGGCCGAGCAGTCCGAGGCAGAGACAGCTTTCGAGCAGGCCCACCGCGCCCTGCCCAACCTGGTCCACCCCGCAGCCCCGGTCGGCGGCGAGGACGACTACACGGTCCTCGACCACATCGGCACCCCGCGCGACTTCGACTTCACCCCACTCGACCACCTCGACCTGGGCGTCCGCCTCGGCGCCCTGGACATGGAACGCGGCGCCAAGGTGTCCGGCTCGCGGTTCTACTTCCTCACCGGCATCGGCGCCCAGCTCCAACTGGCCCTGCTGAACATGGCCGCCGCCCAGGCCACCGCGGCGGGCTTCACCCTGGTCATCCCCCCGGTCCTGGTCCGCCCGGAGATCATGGCGGGCACCGGCTTCCTCGGCGAACACGCCAGCGAGATCTACCGCCTGCGCGACGACGACCTCTACCTGGTCGGCACCTCCGAGGTCGCCCTCGCCGGCTACCACGCCGACGAGATCATCGACCTGACCGCAGGCCCCCGCCGCTACGCGGGATGGTCGACCTGCTTCCGCCGCGAAGCGGGCTCCTACGGCAAGGACACGAGGGGCATCATCCGCGTCCACCAGTTCGACAAGATCGAGATGTTCTCCTACTGCAAGCCCGCGGAAGCCGAAGCCGAACACCAGCGCCTGCTCGACTGGGAGAAGGAGATGCTGGCCAAGATCGAGGTCCCCTACCGGATCATCGACACCGCCACCGGCGACCTCGGCACCAGCGCCCACCGCAAGTTCGACTGCGAGGCATGGATCCCGACTCAGCAGGCCTACCGGGAACTGACGTCCACATCGAACTGCACGACCTTCCAAGCCCGCAGGCTCGGAGTCCGCTACCGCGACGAGAACAACAAGCCGCAGACCGCCGCGACCCTGAACGGGACACTGGCGACCACCAGGTGGATCGTGGCTATTCTGGAGAACCACCAGCAGGCAGATGGCTCGGTAGTGGTCCCGGAGGCACTACGACCATTCCTGGGCCTGGAAGTCCTCAAGCCGGTCAACTGATTTCCATCCTGGGCGCTGGTTTCTGACTTGGCTAGATTGCTCCCTGCTCCCTGCTCCCTGCTCCCTGCTCCCTGCTCCCTGCTCCCTGCTCTGTTCTCGGTTCTTCTGCTTTCAGCTCCCTAATAGCTAAGCCCTACGGAACGCAACACCCGTTACGGATGTGCTCGATCTGGCGGACTCCCTTTGTGTGGGGGAGGAGTGCCGCTAACCTTGACCTGGTGGTGGGGATGCCCTTCACCCCACGCTTTTTCCCCACAGCGGTGCTCTAGGGGCCCCGCGCAAAGGGAGTTCGCCAGATCGAGCCTGCGTCTTAGTCGGGCAACCTGTACGAGCTACGCGTCCTGAACCGGGTGTAGCTCATCCAGGTTGCCCGACTTAAGAGCGAGCTCGATTCAGTGAACTCACTTCGTGCGGGGCCCCTAGAGCACCGCGGTGGTGAAAAAAGGGCGGGTGAAGGGCATCCCCACCACACGGCAAGTTTAGCGGTGCTCTCCCCCCACACGAAGTGAGTCCACTGAATCGAGCACATCCGTAGCGGGTGTTGTGTAGCGTTGGGCTTGATTTTTCGAGACAAAGACAAAAGAGTAATAGCCAGCAGGGCCGGGGAATTCTTCAATTGGGGATTGCGAGTCGGGTGTTAGGCGTTTTCCAGCACCTGATTTGCGATGTGGTTGCCGATTTCCAGGGCGCTCGTGGCTGCCGGTGATGGTGCGTTGAGCACGTGCACCTGGTCGCGGGCCGTCTCGATCAGGAAGTCGTCCACAAGGGATCCGTCTGGCAGCAGTGCCTGTGCTCGCACCCCTGCTCCACTTCGGACCAGATCATCCGCCGTCACCGCAGGGACCAGTCTGGCCAGGCTTGCGGCGAAGCGGGTCTTGGACAGGGAGCGGCGGACTTCGTCCAGTCCGACCGGGTACGCGTACTTGCGTGCCAGTCGCCAGGTGCCTGGGTAGCGGGCGGTGTCGACCAGGTCTGCCAGGGACACGTCTCGCCAGCGGTAGCCCTCGCGGCGTAGGGCGAGGACGGCGTTCGGGCCTGCGTGGACGCTGCCGTCGAGCATTCGGGTCAGGTGGACGCCGAGGAAGGGGAGGGTCGGGTCGGGGACCGGGTAGATCAAGCCCCGGACCAGGGAGGCGCGTTCGGGTCGGAGCTCGTAGTACTCGCCCCGGAAGGGGACGATGCGGGCGCGCGGGGTCAGGCCCGCCATCTGGGCGACCCGGTCGCTGTGCAGTCCTGCGCAGTTGACCAGGGCGTCCGCTCGGATGACGGCGTCGCCGGTGGCCACCTCGACACCGCCGCCCAGGCCGGCGCGGATCGCCAGTGCCGGGGTGTCCAGTCGCAGGTCCGCGCCCGCCGCCGACAGTTCGCGCACGATCGCGGCGCAGACGGCCGGGAAGTCGATGATGCCGGTGCTCTCGACCCGCAGTGCCGCGACGGCCGCCACCTCGGGCTCGTACTCGCGTGCTTCCTCGGGGGTGATCAGCTTGGCCGGTACGCCGTTGGCCTCGGCGCGCTCGGCCAGGACGCGCAGCGCGGGGAGTTCGTCGGTCGAGGTGGCCACCACGAGTTTGCCGCACACCTGGACCGGTACGTCGTTGGCCTGGGCGTATTCCACCATCGAGTGGTTTCCGGCGACGGACATCCGCGCCTTCAGCGAACCCGGCTTGTAGTACAGCCCGGCGTGCACGACGTTGGAGTTGTGGCCGGTCTGGTGGGCGCCCCAGCGGTCTTCCTTCTCCAGGACCGTGACCGAGAGTCCACGACTTACCAACGATCGGGCGACCGCCAGTCCGACGATCCCCCCGCCAATGACGACTACGCTCCGCAACAAATACCCCATCCCCGGTTACGCAATGGAAACACCCGGCCTCTAGCTTTGCGCGATCTGCTACCCATCGAAGGAAGCGGGTTCCATCGTGAGCGCCACCGAGACCGAGGATCGGCTCGAGAAACCGGCCCCAGAGCGAAGTGTCGCACCAGCCCGGCCCGCCGTTTCTGTGAGACATCGCATCGGTGCGGTCGCCGCCGTGGTCACCGGGGTCGTCCTGCTCGCCGGGCACGCCGCGCTCTACGGGCACTGGATCATGGACGACGCGGCCATCACCTTCGGCTACGCCCGCAGTGTGGCCGACGGCCTCGGGCCGGTGCTGCAGCCCGGCGCGGAACCGGTCGAGGGCTACTCGAACCCGGTCTGGCTGCTGCTGCTCGCCCTGGGCTCGGTGCTGGGCCTGTTCGACCACGGCACGATCCTCGGCGTCCCCGACTACGTGCTCTTCCCCAAGGCGCTGGCCCTGGCCTGCTGCGCCGGGGTGCTGACCCTCTTCTACTTCACCGCCAAGGCCATCACCGCCCGGCCGCGGACTGCCACGCTGCTGGCAGGCGGCGCGCTCGCGGCCACGCCGTCTTTCGTGATCTGGTGCTTTTCCGGCCTGGAGAACTCCGTCTACGCGCTGTTCGTCACCGCGATCGCCGCGGTCCTGGTCCGTGCGATCGCGTCCGACCGCCTGCTGCGCCCCGGCACCGCCGCGCTGGCCGGTGTCCTCGCCGCGGGCGCCGCGTTGAGCAGGCCGGACGGCGCGATCTACGCGGGCGCGTTCAGCCTGGTCGCCCTCGTCCTGCTCCGGCGCGAACGGCTCCGGGCCACCCTGGTCGCCGCCGCGGTGTCCGTCGCGGCCTTCGCGGTGCCCTTCGGCGGGTACGTCGCCTGGCGGTGGTCGGTGTTCGGCCTGCTGGTGCCCAACACCGCGGTGGCCAAGTCCCAGCCGCTCCCCGAGATCGAGGACCTCGGGACCGCTGGCAACCTGGTCGTCTACGCGGGCTGGCCGATCGTGCTGCTGGTCGTGGGCTGTCTCGCCGCCGTGCTCACCCGGCCCGTGCCCGAGCGCGCGCGGTTCACCGGGCTGCTCGTGCCGCTGGCCCTGGCCGTCGTCGCGTTCTGCGTGCTGCTGCCGGACTGGATGGGGGAGTACCGCTTCGCCACCCCGGTGTGGGTGCTGGGCGCGCTCACCGGCGCGACCACGGTCACCGCGGTGTGGGACACCGTCCGGCCGCGGTCGAAGGTGCTGCTCGCCGGTGGGCTGGTGATCGCCGCGGTGCTCTCGCTCACCCAGCTCGTCGCCGCGGGCCGGGCGTTCCGGGCCGCGGTCAAGACCCCGATGTGCGTCGTGGTGGAGCGCGACGCGCGCACCCTCAACGGCTTGGCCGACATCCTCGGCGGCGACGACCTCAGCGCGGGCGTCATCGACCTGGGCGGCGTGGCGCTGGTCAGCAGGCTCCGGCTGGTCGACCTGGCCGGTCTGGGCGACCGGCGGATCGCGCGGTACCTCGGCGCGGGCGACCTGCCGGGCTTCCGCGACTACGTCCTCACCGAGGCCAAGCCCGATTTCATCACCCTGATCGGCACCTGGGACCGCACCCTCGGTCTCCCCGCCGACCCCCGCTTCGCGCAGGCGTACGACCTCGTCTACCACTCGCCACCTGCGGAGGTCCTGAGCCTGGCCACCGACAACGTCGGCTTCTGGGTGCGCAAGGACCGCGTGCCCGACCCGGCCACCCTCGACGAGATGCGCGCCTACGCCGCCGCCCGGGTCGGCTCGCTGCCCGCCCGCAACGCGGCGGCCCCGCGGCGCGCCTGCGGCCCGGTGCTGCGCCGTGGTCAGACGTGACTTGGAGCGGGTGAACCCGGACGGGGTACCTTCGCCCGGACGTACAGCCCGGGTGTGAACAACCAAGGAAGATCCCATGATCCCGATCTCCGCCGTCGATGTCGTCGGCGCTGAACCGTTGGTCCTGGAAGTCCTGCGGTCCGGAATGATCGCGCAAGGACCGATGGTCAAGCGGTTCGAAGACGCGTTCGCCGAGGTCGCCGGTGTGCCCCACGCGGTGGCGGTCAACAGCGGCACCACGGCTCTGGTCGCCGCGCTCCAGGTGCTCGACCTGCAGCCGGGGGACGAGGTGGTGACCTCCCCGTTCACCTTCGTCGCCACGCTCAACGCGATCCTCGAGGCGGGCGCCACCGCGCGCTTCGCCGACATCGGCGAGACCGACTTCGCCCTGGACCCGGACGCGGTGGCCACCGCCGTCGGCCCGCGCACCAAGGTCCTGATGCCGGTGCACCTCTACGGGCAGATGGCCGACATGGGCAAGCTCGCCCCGCTGGCCGAGGAGCACGGGCTGGCCGTGGTCGAGGACGCCGCGCAGGCCGTCGGCGCGTCCTTCGGGGGCCGCCAGGCGGGCAGCTTCGGGCTCGGCTGCTTCTCCCTCTACGCCACCAAGAACGTCACCACGGCCGAGGGCGGCGTGATCACCACCGCCGACGACCAGCTGGCCGACCGGCTGCGCGTGCTGCGCAACCAGGGGATGCGGGCGCGCTACCAGTACGAGGTCGCGGGCCACAACTACCGGATGACCGACCTGCACGCCGCCGTCGGCATCCCGCAGCTGGAGCGGCTCACCGAGCTGACCGCCGCCCGCCGGGCCAACGCGATCGCGCTGACCGCCGGGCTCGCGGGAATCCCGGGCCTGCGCACCCCCGACGTGCTTGCGGGCCGCACCCACGTGTGGCACCAGTACACGGTGCTGCTCACCGACGAGGCCCCCGTCGACCGCGACGAGTTCGCCGCCAAGCTCGCCGAGCGCGGTGTCGGCAACGGCGTGTACTACCCGAAGCTGGTCTTCGACTACGACTGCTACCGCGACCACCCCGGGGTGATCTCCTCCCCGGCCCCGGTGGCCGCCTCCGTCGCCGCGCGGGCGCTGTCGCTGCCGGTGCACCCGAAGGTCACCGCCGAGAACATCGACCACATCGTCGCGACCGTTCGGGAGGTGTTGGGCGCGTGAGCACCGGTCCCCGGATCGCCCTCGTCGGCGTCGGCTCGATGGGTTCCCTGCACGCCAGGGTCATCGCCCAGTCACCGGACTGCGAGCTGGCCGTGCTGGTCGACCCGCGCGAGGAGATCGGCACCGCGGTCGCCGAGCGCTTCGGCACCCGCTGGCGGCCCGAGCTCGGCGATCTGTCCGATGTGGACGCCGTGGTGGTGGCCGCGGCCACCGAGGCGCACCACGAGCTCGCCCTCCAGGTGCTCGGCCAGGGCACGCCGCTGCTGGTCGAGAAGCCGGTGTGCGCCAACCTCGAGCAGACCACCGAGGTGCTCGAGCTGGCCGAGTCCGCCGGTGTGCCGATCATGTGCGGGCTGCTGGAGCGCTACAACCCGGCGGTGATGACCGCGCTGAGCCTGATCGACGCGCCGGTGCACGTCGCGGCCAAGCGGCACTCGCCGTACGCGTCCCGGATCAAGACCGGGGTCGCCTGGGACCTGCTGGTGCACGACGTGGACATCGCGCTGCGCTGCTTCGGCGGCGCCGAGCCGGTGGCGGTCTCGGCCGAGGTGGGCCAGTTCCACCCGGAGTCGGTGCCCGGCGCCGAGGACGTCGTCGACGCGGTGCTGCGCTTCCCGACCGGCGTCGCGGCTGTGTCGGCCAGCCGGATCGGCCAGCGCAAGATCCGCACGCTCGCGGTCTACGAGCTCGACCGGCTCATCGAGGTCGACCTGATCAGCCGCACGGTGACCATCAACCGCAGCGTCGCCCAGGACGCGTTCACCCCGGACGGCCGCGGCTACCGGCAGCAGAGCATCATCGAGATCCCCGAGCTGCTCACCGCCCGCGAGCCGCTGGCCACCCAGCTCGACCGGTTCCTCGACCTGGTCGCCGGCCGGGTGGACGCCGACGAGGAGCGCCGCTCGATCCTGCCCGCGCACCGCACCGTGGCCGCCGTCATGGCGCGCACCCAGGGCTGACATGGGCAACCGCATCCACCCGACGGCGATCATCGGGCCGGGCGTCGAACTGGGCGAGGGCAACGTCATCGGCCCGTTCTCGGTGCTGGTCGGCCCGGCCCGGATCGGCGACGGCAACTGGTTCGGCCCGCGGGTCGACATCGGCCAGCCCGCCGACTACCGGGGCGGACCGCACCCGGTCGGCTGGGACGGCGAGACCGAGGGCGGCGGGGTCGTCATCGGTGACCGCAACACCCTGCGCGAGTCGGTCTCGATCACCCAGGGCATGTTCGCCACCACCGTCCTGGGCGACGACTGCTACCTGATGGGCCGCTCCTGGATCGCGCACGACTGCGTGGTCGGCAACGCGGTGACGATCACCAGCGGGGTGCAGGTGGCCGGGCACTGCTCGGTCTGGGACGGGGCGAACCTGGGCCTGGGCACGGTCGTGCACCAGCGGACGAACATCGGCCCGTGCGCCATGGTGGGCATGGGCGCGGTGGTGACCCGCGAGGTCGGCGCGTTCGCCAAGGTCGTGGGCAACCCGGCCCGCTCGATCGGCTTCAACACCGTGGGCCTGTCCCGCCGCGGCTGCGACGACGAGACCGTGCTCGCCCTCCAGCCCTACCTGTCGGGGGAGTCCGAGGTGCTGCCCGCGGGCGTGCCCGCCGAGGTCGTGGACCTGCTCAAGGCCTGGTCAGAGCGCTGAAACGCCGTTCGCCCGGTCGCGTGAGCACGCGAACCGGGCGAACGGCGACCAGGCGTCAGAGCAGGCTCAGCAGTGGCCGAGGCGCTGCAGCGTCTCGGCGATGATCTCGCTCGGCTGGTACTGGTCGACCAGCGACGGGCCGCGGCGGTTCTGGTAGGTCGAGAGGAAGTCGGTCAGCTTGTCCTGGCGCATCTCGGTGAGCACCACGGTCTCGCCGATGTGCTGCGGCGACTCGGTCCGCTCGCGGTGGATCGCGCACGGCAGGCCGAGGTAGTAGCACTCCGCGCCCAGGCCGCCGGAGTCGGTGACCACGAACTTCGCCCGGGCCACCACCGGCAGGAACCGCAGGTAGCGCAGCTTCGGCTGGATGATGAACCGCTTGTCGTCGAACAGCCCGCCCAGACCCAGCCGCTCGATGCGCTCGCGCTCGGGGCCACCGGCCATGTACAGGATCGGGATCTTCTCGCTGTGCGCCCGCAGCGCCTCCAGCGCCTCGCGGTACTTGTCCGCGCGCGACACCAGCTCGAACCGGTGCAGCGTGGCCAGGCCGTACTCGTCGGGCAGGTTCAGATCGGCGGGCGGCGGCTCGCTGACCGCCATCCGCAGCGCGTCGATCGCGGTGTTCGCGCCGGTGTCGACGACCGCGCCGCGGGCGTGGCGCAGGTTGTGCGCCTCCCGCTCGCTCGGCGCGAAGTGCAGGTCGACCAGCTTCGCGGCGACCTTGCGGTTGATCTCCTCGGGCAGCGGGCTGAGCAGGCTGCCGCTGCGGCACCCGGCCTCGACGTGGGCGACCCGGGCGCCGAGGAAGCGCTTGCCGACGAACGCGCCGCCGGGGGTGGTGAAGGTGTCGCCGTGCACGATGACCAGCGGCGGCTTGCCGTCCTCGGCCAGGATCGCGCGCAGCTCCGCGCGCCTGCTCCAGGCCGTCCTGGCCACCGTCAGCGCCCAGCCCGGCACCTGCTTGGGCGTCTCGAGCCCGTGCGCCTTGGAGCGCGGCACGAACCACATGTCCGGCTCCGGCAGCCGCAGGTCGGACAGGACGTCGGCGACCTCGTCGACGTGCTGGGCGGTGAACCAGATCTTCGGCTTGGTGCCCCGGTTGACGAGCGCGTGGTACACCGGGGCGATCTTGATCAGCTCAGCCGTGGTGCCGAGAATGAAGGAGATCACGGGTCAACCCTTTGGGCTCGACGGTGAAGAGTGGCCAGAATAGGTGAGCACCGCGCGCCCGCGGCCCCCGGGTATCCTCGCGGCCGATGTCCACCAACGGCCCCGCGCCCACCCTGAGCGTCATCATCCCCGTCTTCAACGAGGAGACCTGGATCGTCCGCTGCGTCGAGGCGCTGGTCGCCTCGCTGGCCCGTGCCGACTGGTCCGCCCAGGTCGTGGTGGTCGACGACGGCAGCACCGACGGCACCGCCGACGTGCTGGCCGACCTCGCCCGCAGGCATGGGCTGACCGTGGTGAGCCAGGCCAACCTCGGCCGGTTCGAGGCCCGCAAGGCCGGGCTGGGCAAGGCCACCGGCGAGCGCGTGCTGCTGCTCGACAGCCGGGTGATCGTCGAGCCGGAAGCCCTGGGCTACCTGCGTGACCAACTCGTGGCGCACCCGGAACGGCTGGTGTGGAACGGGCACATCACCGTCGCCTCGGCGGGCAACCCGTACGCCGGGTTCATGGCCGGGCTGGTCAAGATCCCGTGGCGGGCCTACACCGCCGACCCCAGGCTCACCTCGTTCGGCGAGGACGAGTTCGACCTCTACCCCAAGGGCACCGGTTTCTTCGTCGCCCCGCACGCCATGCTCGTGGGCGCGATGGCCGAGTTCGACTCGCTCTACGACGACATCAAGCTCGCCAGCGACGACACCAAGGTGCTGCGCTGGATCGTCGAGCGCGAGCGCATCCACCTCTCGCCCGGTTTCGCCGCCGTCTACAACGGCCGCGACACCCTGCGGAAGTTCGCCGCGCAGTCGCTCTACCGCGGTACGACCTATGTGGACAGTTACCTCACCTCGGCTGGCCCGGCCCGCACGGCGCTCTTCGGCGCGCTCGGGGTGGGTGCGCTTTCCTTGGCAGCGCTGGTGAAGCGGCCCAAGTCGACCATCGCGGCCGGGGTGGTCGGCTGCGCCGCGGCCGGGGTCGCGGTGCGCCGCTGCGGTGCGACGCCGGGGGAGGCGCGCGCGGTCAGCGCGCTGCTGCCGCTGTTCGCGGGCGGCTTCGGCCTCGGCGTGCTGCGCGGGCTGCTGATGGCGGCGAAGGCGCGGTTGCGCAAGTGAGCACCGAGCCCGAGGTCGCCACCACGGTCACGGGCCGCTCGGTCGGGCGGATCAGCGGCGCCATCCTGATCGGCTCGGCACTGGGCTTCGCGGTCGTCATCCTCACCGGTCGGGTCTTCAGCCCCGCCGACTACGCGGTCTTCATGACCTTCTGGGGTCTGCTGTTCGGCCTCGGCAGCGCGCTCTCGCCGCTGGAGCAGGAACTGGCCCGGGTGTCCGCGGTCGCCACCCAGAACCAGGCGAAGATCAGCCGCGACGCGGTGACGGCGCTGCTGGTCGGTCTGGGCGCGGTGGCCGTGGTCGGGCTGGTGCCGCTGGTCCCGGCGGTCAGCGACCGGCTGTTCCTCGGCCACTACGGGCTCGGCGTGGTCGTGCTCGTCGCCGGGGTGGCCTTCGCGGCGCAGTTCGCCGTGCGCGGCCTGCTGATCGGCAACGACCAGGTCGGCTCGTACGCCGGGCTGATCGTCGTCGAGGCGGCGGTCCGGCCGCTGCTCATCCTCGCCGCGGTGCTGGCGGCCGTGGCGGATCTGGTGCCGGTGGCCGTGGCGGTGGCCGTGGGCTCGTTCGCCTGGGTGCTGTTCGTGCCCAAGGTCCGCGCGCACATCGACCCCGCGCTGCCCGGCGACCCGTCCGGCGTGGTCGTGCGCCGGATGCTGATGCTGCTCTCCAGCGCCGCGCTCACCGCCAGCGTGATCACCGGCTACCCGGCGATGGTCAGCCTGCTGGCCCCCGGCGGCGACCCGAACGCGCTCGGCGGGCTCTACGCCGCGCTCGGCGTGGCCAGGGTGCCGCTGCTGCTGTTCGCCGCCGTCCAGGCGCTCGCCGTGCCGGTGGTGGTCCGGCTCTCCGCCTCGCCGGAGGGGTTGCGCAAGCTGCGCAGGCTGCTCGCGGCGGGCACCGTCGGCGCGGTGGCGCTCGGCGCGCTCGGCGCCCTCGTCGGCTACCTCGTCGGCCCGTGGCTGGTCGACCTGGTCTTCGGCCACAAGTACGTCGTCGCCGACTGGGCGGTCGCGGGCCTGGTGTGGTCCTCGGTGATCGTGGCCATCGTGCAGCTGCTCGCCGCGGTGCTGGTCGCGCGGGTGCGCCCGGCCCAGGTCCTGGCCATCTGGGCGGTGGTCGCGGTCGCCTCCGCGCTGGTCCTGGCCCTCGGCCCGGGCGACACGATCGCCCGCGCGGTGCTCGGCCTGGTGACCGGTCCCACCCTCGGCCTGCTGGTCGCGGTGGGCTTCGTGGCCAAATCGGACCCCCGGGACATCTCGGTGCAGGTCGCCGGCCCGGCGGCCGAACCCCCGCGCTAAGGTGTTCGGGCGCCGGGTACCGCTGAGCTGTCGCACGGGCGCGGAGAAGCCGTGATCGGCCGTCGACCGACTGTGGGTAGTTACTAGATGAATGTCCTCGTGGTTCTCCTGGCGTTCTGGCTCCCCGGGCTCGTCCTGGGCACCGCCATCCGACTGCGCGGCTGGACGCTCGCCGCGATCGCCCCGGCCCTGACCTTCGGCGGCGTCTCGCTGGGCGTGGTCTTCTTCGGCAAGCTCGGCATCACCTGGAACCTGCTCACCGTCGCCGCCTGGTTCGTCGGGCTCTCGGCCCTCGGTGCCCTGGTCGTCTGGCTGGTCGCGCGCCGCTCGCCCGCCGAGCCGGTCGAGGAGTACGAGACCGAGCTGAGCCCGCGCAGGCTCACCACCGGCGGCCACCTGGTCATCGGGCTCGGCGTGGCCGCGGGCATCGGCGTCGGCGTGCTGACCTTCCTGCGCGGCATCGGGAACCTGAACTGGCTCAACCAGGACTGGGACGCCCCGTTCCACGCCAACGCGATCCGCTGGATCGCCGAGCACGGCAACGCCTCGCCGTCCGGGCTGGGCACCATCGCGAACCTGCCCGCGCAGTCCGACTACTTCTACCCGGACACCTACCACGCGCTGCTCTCGCTGGTCCTCGACCGCGTCGGCATCGACATGCCGCACCTGCTCAACTTCGGCGCCATGGCCGGGGTCATCGCCTGGCCGCTCGGCGTCGCCGCGCTCGGCGTGGCGTGGCGGATGCCCTCGGTCGGCGTCGCCGCCGCCGCGGCCGTGTCCACCTGGTTCGGCACCTTCCCCTACGACTCGCTCTGGCGCGGTCCGCTGTGGCCCTACGTCGCGGGCATCGCGCTGGTCCCGGCCGTGCTGGCCGCCGTGCGGCTGCTCTTCGTCGGCCGCGGCGTCGGCGGCCCGATCGCGATCGCGCTGGCCACCGCGGGCCTGGTCGGCCTGCACACCAGCATCGCGTTCGTGCTCGCGGGCTACTTCGCGGTGATCCTGCTGACCGTGCTGATCCGGCTGGAGCCGATCGACTGGGCCCGGTCCTGGAAGCCGCTGGTCGGCACCGCGGTGCTCGGGATGGTGTTCGTGGTCATCCTGGTGCTGCCGTCGCTGTACAACGCCGCGGGCGTCACCTCGGCGATCTGGCCGTCGGAGGCCACCCCGGCCGAGGCGTTCGGCCAGTTCGTGCTGTTCTCCCCGTCGAGCGCGTTCCCGCAGTGGTGGCTGGGCATCCCGGCGGCCATCGGCCTGATCCTGATGTTCCGGCACCGCAGCATGGTGTGGCTGGCGCTGTCCTACCTCGCCTTCGGCGGCCTCTACGCGGTGACCGTGTCGCTGGAGTCCCCGCTCATCCAGAAGATCACCGGCCCGTTCTACAACGACGCCTGGCGGCTGGCCGCGCTGATGGCGCTCGCGGGCGCGCTGGCCATCGGCGAGTTCGTCTGGACCATCACCGAGGCAGCCGTCGCCCAGTGGCACGTCTTCGCCGACCGGTCCAAGACCACCCCGTACATCGCCGTCGGCGCCGCCGCCCTGGTGCTGCTGATCCTCGCCGGTCTCAGCGGCGCCTACGTCAACCGCAACGCCACCCGCCTGGCCGCCCAGCACCACGACGGCCCCACGGTCAGCACCGGCGAGCGCGAGGCGTACGCCTGGCTCGGGCAGCACGTCAAACCCGGTGAGCACGTCATGAACGACAACCTCGACGGCTCGGTCTGGATGTACGCCCTGGCCAAGGTCCAGCCGGTCGAGTGGACCTACTACGGCAACGTGGCGGGCACCGACGCCGCGCTGCTCACCCAGGACCTCAACAAGCTCGACTCCGACGAGGACGTGCGGGCCGCGGTGCGCAGGCTCGGGGTGCGGTACGCCATCCTGGGCTCCGGCTACGTCCGGCCGGGCAAGAGCCGGGCGGCGGGCCTGATCGAGCTGCCCAGCGTCCCCGGGGTGAAGCAGGTCTTCGAGAACGCCGACGCGATCATCTTCGAACTGCCCGACGTCTCGGGCGACCCGGTGCCCCGCGGCCAGGCCGCGGTCGGGAACAAGTGACCCACCTGCCGACGAGGATAGGTCTTCCCCATGACTGAGGTTGCCAGCAGGCGAATCCTCATCGTGCTACCCGCCCTGAACGAGGAGAACAACGTCGGCCCGGTCGTGCGGCACGTCCGCGAGACGCTCCCGGACGCCGGTGTCCTGGTCGTCGACGACGGTTCGTCGGACCAGACCTCGGCCAAGGCCCGCGAGGCGGGCGCCACCGTCGCCCGGCTCGCGGTCAACCTCGGCGTCGGCGGCGCGATGCGCACCGGCTTCCGCTACGCGGTGGCCAACGGCTACGACGTGGTGGTCCAGGTCGACGCGGACGGTCAGCACGACCCGGAGCACGTGCGCGAGCTGGTCGACAACCTGGTCGACGCCGACCTCGTGATCGGCGCCCGGTTCGCGGGCAAGGGCGAGTACCGCGCCCGCGGCCCGCGCCGGTGGGCGATGTGGGTGCTGGCCTTCGTGATCTCCCGGCTGGCCCGGACCAAGCTCACCGACGTCACCTCCGGCTTCAAGGCCGCGGGTCCGCGCGCGGTGAAGATGTTCGCGCAGTACTACCCGGCCGAATACCTCGGCGACACCGTCGAGTCGCTGGTGCTGGCCATCCGCGGCGGGCTGGTCGTCAAGCAGGTCCCGGTCGAGATGCGGGTGCGCAGCGGCGGTCAGCCGAGCCAGACCCCGATCCGGGCCGCGGTGTACCTTGTCCGTGCCGGTTTGGCCTTGCTCCTGGCGCTGGTGCGCCGTCGTCCGTCGGTCGAGTCGGCTGACGCTGCCTAGGAGGTCGCAATGGCTGGATGGCGTTTGCTCAGCGTCGTCGTCGCCTGCCTGGTGCTGCTCGTCGTCGTCGAGATGATGCGCCGCCGCAAGCTGCGCGAGAAGTACGCGGGCCTGTGGATCCTGGTCGGCATCGGCGTGGTCGTGTTCGGGATCTTCCCGAACACCGCGCAGGGGCTGGCCGACATGGTCGGGGTGCAGACCGCGTCCAACTTCGTGTTCTTCCTCGCCGGGACCGTGCTCGCGATCGTCTGCCTGCACCTGAGCAGTGAGGTCGGCCACCTCGAGGAGGAGACCAGGACCGCGGTCGAGGAGATCGCGCTGCTGCGCACCGAGCTGGAGCGCGCCCGGGCCGAGCTGGACGCCCGGATCACCGCCGTCGAGGACACCCGGGCACCGGCTGCGACCAGGGTCAACGGCACACACGCCACGACCGCGCAGCGCACGTGAGCGCGCCGGGTCCGCGGCCGACCCGCCCGGTCTGCGGCCGACCGGGTCGGACTCGGGCGAGCAGGTAGCCTTGGAGTGCCTCGGGCGCCGTGGAGCGCCCGCACCAGCCCCACGATCGGTCACCCATCGCGCCCGAGACCGCGGGTCCTGTGACCGGTCGACGACTGAGAAGGCCGCCCGGCGGCTCTCTGGAGGACCGAACCCGTCATGTCCCGTAGTGCGCCCAGTGCTGCTGTCAATGCCGACCCTGTCGTCGTGACCGAGGCGCCCGCACGCCTGGTCGCCCAGCGCGGTCTCTTCCGCGGGCCGGACCCGGTGTGCCCGGACGGGCTCTACACCACGGTGGTCTCCGGCGCGGCCGACCGCGAGCGCGCCCGGCTGACCGTGCGGCCCTACTCCGCGGTCAGCACCGACACCTACTTCGGCCGCTTCCCCGCCTCGTACTGGCAGCGCTGGACGGTCGTGGCCGAGGTCACCGTCGAGCTGGTCGTCACCGGCTCGGCCCGGCTGGCCCTGGTCGCCTCCGACTTCCGCGGCGAGTCCCGGCCGGAGAGCGTGCTCGACGTCGAGGGCGCCGAGGCCGAGACCGTCACGCTGACCGCCAAGCTGGACAAGTTCCTCGACGGCGGCTTCCTCTGGCTGGACATCACCACCGAGGGCAGCGCGCTGGCGGTCGAGCGGATGAGCTGGACGGTCGAGGCCCCGGAGCGGGCCAGGCAGACCTCGGTGGTCATCTGCACCTTCAACCGCGCCGACGACTGCGTGCGCACCCTGGGCGCGCTCGCCGCCGACGCCGACGCGCTCGCGGTGATCGACGCGGTCTACGTCGTCGACCAGGGCACCGACCTGGTGCAGTCCCGGCCGCAGTTCGGCGAGGTCGAGCTGGGCCTGGGCGACAGGCTCAACTACCTGCGCCAGCCCAACCTCGGCGGCGCGGGCGGCTTCGGCCGTGGCATGTACGAGGTCACCAAGTCCGGTGACGCGAACATCCTGCTGATGGACGACGACGTGCTCTGCGAGCCGGAGATCGCCGTGCGGCTCTCCGCGTTCGCCAACCGCAGCACCCGGCCCACCCTGGTCGGCGGCCAGATGCTGCGCCTGCTGCACCCCACCCGGCTGGTCGCGGGCGCCGAGTACGCCGACTTCGAGCAGCTCGTGCCGGGCAAGGTCGTCTACAACGGCCTCGACGACGTCGACCTGCTCGAGGAGGAGATCGACGAGGAGGGCGAGTCCACCGGCCGCCCGCCGCGCGGCGACCGGCGCGTCGACGCCGACTACAACGCCTGGTGGTCCTGCCTCATCCCGAACGAGGTCGTCCGGGAGCTGGGCCTGCCGATCCCGCTGTTCTTCCAGTGGGACGACGTCGAGTACGGCTACCGCGCCCGCGCGCGCGGCTACGCGACGGTGACGTTGCCCGGCGCGGGCCTGTGGCACGCCGACTTCGACTGGAAGGACGGCGACAAGTGGAACGAGTACTTCGCCGTCCGCAACGCGATGATCATCTCCGCGCTGCACTCGCCGTTCCCGCCCAAGCAGATCGCCCGGGTGATCATGTCCCGGGTGGCCCGCGCGCTGCTGGGCATGCAGTACGGCTTCGCCGCCACGATCATCAAGGCGGTCGAGGACTTCCTGGAGGGCCCGGCCATCCTGGCCGACGGCGGCCAGCAGGCGGCCGCGGCGATCCGCAAGCTGCGCGCCGAGTACCCGGACACCATCGCGCACCCGGTCTCCGCGCTGCCCGAGCTCGGCCTGGGCACCGTGCCGCTGGTGGCGGCCCAGCCGGAGCCCAAGCTGCCCCGCCTGGTGCTGCTCAAGCGGCTGGCCTACCTGACCCTGGGCAAGTCCGCGCACACCGTCGGCGCGGTCCCCGCGGTCGACTCCGCGTGGTGGCACATCTCCCAGTTCGAGAAGGCCGTGGTCACCGACGCCGCGCAGGACAGCGTCCGGCTGCGGGTCCGGGACAAGGCCATGACGATCGAGCTGGGCAAGCGGACCGCGGCGCTGGCCAAGCGGCTGCTCACCGAGTCGCCCCGGCTGCAGCAGGAGTACCGGGCCGCCATCCCGGAGCTCACCGGCGAGGACAACTGGGAACGGCTGTACGGACTGCGGTAGACCGCTCGCGCACGCAGGTTGGACACGCACAGCTCCCGGGGGGACGGTCTCGCCGGGTATCAGTCAGGCTCGCTGGAGGAGCGGAAGTGACCGAGCAGGACAGTACGAGGCGCAGCGGTGCCCAGGTGGTGCTCCAGCGGGTGATCCTGCCGCGCGACACCGACCCGGTGGATGTGCGGCCGCTCTACCTGGACGAGCCGGAGACCGCGCACTGCCACGTGTCCTCGCGCACCGCGGTGACCGTGCCCGCCTCCGCGCGGGTGTCGTTCGCGGCCTACTTCAACGCCTTCCCGGCTTCCTACTGGAAGCGCTGGACCCGGCTCACCGAGGTCATCCTGCGGCTGGACCTGCGCGGTGGCGGCCGGGTCGACGTCTACCGGTCCAAGCCCAATGGTGACCAGGTTCACGTCGCGGGCCAGGCCGTGCGCACCGGCGCGGACGCCGAGACGGTCGAGTTCCGGGTCGACCTGGCCCCGTTCGAGGACGGCGGCTGGATCTGGTTCGACGTGTTCACCGACGAGCGCCCACTGGTGATCTCGGACGCGTTCTGGGCCACCGACCTGGACCTGCCCGCCAAGCGGCTCTCGATCGGCACCACCACGTTCAACCGGCCGGACGACTGCGTGGCCGCGCTGCTGGCGCTGGGCGAGGACCAGGCGGTGCTCGACGTGCTGGCCAAGGTCTACGTGGCCGACCAGGGCACGAAGAAGATCGTCGCGCACCCGCGCTTCGCCGAGGCCGCCGCGCTGCTCGGTGCCCGGCTAGAGGTGATCGACCAGGGCAACCTGGGCGGCTCCGGCGGGTTCAGCCGGGCGCTCTACGAGTCCGTCGAGCACTCCGACGTCGACCAGATCGTGCTGATGGACGACGACATCGCCCTGGAGCCGGACAGCATCCTGCGGGCCAGCGCGTTCGCCCGCGCGGCGACCAGCCCGCTGGTGGTGGGCAGCCAGATGCTCAACCTGCAGGCCCGCTCGCGGCTGCACAGCATGGGCGAGGTCGTCGACCTGGGCAGCTGCACCTGGGGCCCGGCGCCGGGCGCGGTCACCGACCACGACTTCGGCACCGACTCGCTGCGCAAGACCAGGGCCCTGCACCGGCGGATCGACGCGGGCTACAACGGCTGGTGGATGTGCCTGTTCCCGCGCGAGGTCGTCGAGGCCAACGGCCTGCCGCTGCCGCTGTTCATCAAGTGGGACGACGCCGAGTACTCGCTGCGCGCGCTGGAGAAGGGCTACCCCACGGTCACCCTGCCCGGCTCGGGCGTGTGGCACATGCCGTGGACCGACAAGAACGACCTGTCGGACTGGACGGTGTACTTCCACCTGCGCAACCGGCTGGTGATCGCCGCGCTGTACAGCCCGCACGACCAGCGCAAGACGCTGCTCAAGCAGGGCCTGCGCTCGACCATCCGGCGGCTGCTGTCGATGGAGTACTCGACGGTGGCCATCGAGCTCAAGGCGATCGAGGACTTCCTCGCCGGGCCGGACCGGTTCTTCGAGCTGCTGCCGACCGCGTTGCCGCAGGTGCAGCAGCTGCGCAAGCGCTACACCGACGCCCAGCTGCTCGCCTCGGCCAGTGAGGTGCCGCCGCCCACCCTGGACGCCGCGCATGCCGAGCGGATGCTGCGACCGCCCACGCACCCCGCCAGGATCGCCGCACAGGCGTCCAAGGCCGTTCTGCGCAACCTGCGCCCACCGGCGCCGACGGCGCAGGAGCGGCCGCAGGTGAACGTGCCCGCGGGCAGTGCGCTGTGGTTCCTGCTGGGCAACCTGGACAGCGCCACCGTCTCGACCCCCGACGGCAGCGGTGTCGCCTTCCGGCGGCGCGACCCGGAGGTGTTCCGGGACCTGTCCAAGCGGGCGGCGGCCACCTACCGGCGGCTGGTGGCCGAGTGGCCGCAGGCCCAGGCGACCTGGAAGGCCGCCCTGCCGGAGCTGACCTCCACCGAGTCCTGGCGCAAGGTCTTCGAGAACTAGCGCGGGTGGCGGGCCGGTCTAGGTGACCGGCCCGCCCACCAGCGGAGAAGACGAACGGGCCCGCCCCCTTGTGGGGAGCGGGCCCGTCGTCAACGAACGAAGATCAGACGGCGCGGACGCCGGTGGCCTGCGGGCCCTTCTGGCCCTGGCCGATCTCGAACTCCACGCGCTGGTTCTCGTCCAGGCTCTTGAAGCCCGAGCCCTGGATCTCCGAGTAGTGCACGAAGACGTCGGCGCCGCCGTCGTCCGGCTGGATGAAGCCGAAGCCCTTCTCGGAGTTGAACCACTTCACTGTGCCCTGTGCCACGTCTATCTCCTCAACAGGTACCGCTTGGGACTGGGCGGGCGCCCAGACCCTGGTCGGTTTCAGACGGCGACTTCTCCGGCTTGACCTGGAGGAAAACCGCGCGCCCGCAACGATCTCTTGCGAGCGTGATCTAACACGTACTCAAGAAAATTCACGACCGGATACAGTCAACCACACACCTGATCGCTTCCGCACGTGTGTGCCGCCACGGACCCGGGGGTTGCGGCGGTCAACCGGCTGGGAGACGCTGTCAAGGTGAGCGAGCTCGCCAGCACCAACACCGAGTCCATCGCACTTCGCCTCGACGACGCCGGGGTCTCCGTAGACCTGCCGCGCCCGGCACACCAGGGTGACCAGGTCCAGGGCGTGCCGTACCGCCCGGTCGAGTTCCGCGACGACGACCTGCCCGCCGCCCTGGAGCGGGCCGCCTCGTGGCTGCGCAGCACCCAGGATTGGCTGGGTGAGCCGGTGGACGTCATCGCCATCCACCTGGACTACGACGACGGCGAGGGCAAGCCGTATTACGACGTCAAGCTCCTGTGCAACGAGGAAGACCTCGCCGGGGCCCCGATCGCGATGCGCGCGCACTCCGCCAAGGCCGTGAGCGGCTAGTGGCCGATCTCGTCTACCCGCCGGTCGTCCTGGCCGCGAAGACCCTGTTCCGGGTCATGGACTACCGGCTCGACATCCAGGGCACCGAGCACATCCCCGCCACCGGCGGGGCGCTCATCGCCTGCAACCACGTCAGCTACCTGGACTTCATCTTCTGCGGCTACGGCGCCCAACCGGCCAAGCGGCTGGTCCGGTTCATGGCCAAGCAGGAGATCTTCGCCAACCGGGTCGCGGGCCCACTGATGCGTGGCATGCGCCACATCCCGGTAGACCGCTCGGCAGGCGCGGCTTCGTACCAGGAAGCCCTGGCCAAACTGCGCGCGGGCGAGGTGGTCGGGGTGTTCCCGGAGGCCACCATCAGCCGCTCCTTCACCGTCAAGGAGATCAAGAGCGGCACGGTCCGACTGGCGGCGGAAGCGGGCGTCCCGATCGTGCCGATGGCACTGTGGGGCACCCAGCGGCTCTGGACCAAGGGCAGGCCCAAGGACCTCAAGCAGCGCCACATCCCCATCTCGATCCTGGCGGGCGAACCCTTCACGGTCGACGGCGACCTGGACGAGGCAACCAGGGACCTGAGGCTGCGCATGACGGCCCTGCTGGACCGCGTCCAGAAGGACTACCCAGAGGCCCCGGCAGGCGCCTGGTGGCAACCAGCCCACCTTGGCGGCACCGCACCGACACCGGACGAAGCAGCAGAACTGGACCGCCGCAAACCCGAGTAGCGAACCGGGACAGGCCTGCCCGGGTCCACCGGGCAGGCATCTGCCTGGAAGGTCGCCATTCCGGCTGCCCCAACCAGCCACTCCCAGCCCACGAGTCAGCCCACCAGACCAGAGCGAGCTCCCCACCCACCCACAGGACCGCAGCCGCAGACCACCCCGCCGGTGTCGCAGCGAAAGGTCGCCCTTGCTGGTGCCGGAGGGGAACTTTCGCCCCTCTTGGCTGGCGCCGCACCTGAAGGCCGCCCCCACCCACCAAACCGCAGCGGTGAGGCCGCCCCGCTGGTGAGGCCGACCGGCTGGTTCCGCAAAGGGGAAGCCACCTTCGCTGGTCCCGCAGCAGTCTGGTTCCGCAGCGGTGAGGCCGCCCCCATTGGTTCCGCAGAGGAGAAGCCGCCTTCGCTGGTTCCGCAGCGGTGAGGCCGACCCCACTGGTTTCCGCAGAGGACAAGCCGCCCTCGCTGGTTCCGCACAGGAGAAGCCCCGCTGCTTTCGCAGCGGCTGGGCCGACCCGGCTGGTTCCGCAGCGGTGAGGCCGACCCCGCTGGTACCGCCGGCCCCGCTACGGATGCTCGATCTAGTGGACTCGCTTCGTGTGGGGGGAGAGTGCCGCTAACCTGGCCCGTTGGTGGGGATGCCCTTCTCCCCACGCTTTTTCCCCACCGCGGTGCTCTAGGGGCCCCGCACGAAGTGAGTTCACTAGATCGAGCCCCGCTTGTAAGCCGGGCCACGCAGGGCAGCAACCCCACCAGACCGATCCCACGCATGCGACCCCGGCCAACGAAGACGGCAACGCCGAGCCGAGCGAGCCCCCGCTTCCACACCCTCGCGCGCAGAGAACCCCCAATATCAATCCTTCCAGGCCACCCCGACGGAAACCCGGTCACCAACCGGAGTTATCCACAGGGCGCCAACAGCCCACAGCAGCCCCAAACACAGCCCACCGCAGGCCCCGGTCAGCCCAGAGCAGCTCAAAGCGACCCGGAACCGGCCCGGAGAAACCGGCCTGGAGAACCGGCCCTGAACCGCCCCGCAGCAGCCCCGAACCAGGCTCAGAACCAGCGCTCCAGGACCAGTGCCACGCCGTCCTCGCTGTTCGGTGCCGTGATCTCGTCAGCGGCCGCCTTCACCTCGTCGTTCGCGTTCGCCATCGCCACTCCGTGCCCCGCCCAGCGGAGCATCTCGATGTCGTTGGGCATGTCGCCGAACGCGATGGTCGACTCCTGGGTCGCGCCCACCGCGAGGGCCACTTCGGCCAGGCCTGTGGCCTTCGTCACGCCGCGGGCCGAGATCTCGATCAGGCCCCGGTTCGTGGAGTAGGTGATGTCCACGGCGTCGCCGAGCAGTTCGCCCGCGGCTGAGGCCATCTCCGCGCTGGTCATGCCCTGGTGGCGGACCAGCAGCTTGGTCGCCGGGTGTCCGAGCACCTCCGCCCGCGGGTGGAAGTTGTTCTCCTGGTCGCCCCACGGGTTGCTGAAGCCCGGTTCCATCCGGTACGCCTCCAGGCCCAGCGCGGGGCCGGTGAACGCCCGCTCGGTCGCCAGGAACATCCCGGGCAGGGCCTTGTCCAGGACCCTCGCCACGTCGTGCAGCACGATCGGGTCGAGGGTGTGCGCGGAGAGCACGTGCCGGGTGCTGATGTCGTAGATGATCGCGCCGTTGGCGCACACCGCGTACCCGTGCAGTCCCGCCTGGTCGGCCACCGGTGGGATCCAGCGCGGCGGGCGGCCGCTGACCAGCACGAACGGTGTCCCGTCGGCCAGGATCCGGCTGATCGCGGCCAGCGTCCGCGGGGTCAGCTCCTCCTGGGGCGCGAGCAGCGTGCCGTCCACGTCCGAGGCGACCAGAGCGGGCTTGTCCACGGGCCACACCTTCCCAGAGCGTCGAGCGCCGGACGGTCCGATATCACCGGGGTCACACCTGTCCACTTCCTTACCGGTAATGAAACCTCGGACGGGTGACGGCGAGCGCTACCGGCTGTGCTGGTGTTGACCGCTATGTTCGTCGCGTGCGCGTAGGCATCGTCATTCTCCCCGAGCACCGCTGGTGGGCAGCCGAGCCGCGGTGGCGGGGCGCGGAGGAGTACGGCTTCGACCACGCTTGGACCTATGACCACCTCGGCTGGCGGACGCTGGTCGACGGGCCCTGGTTCGACGCCGTCCCCACCCTGACCGCGGCGGCGATGGTGACCTCGGAGATCCGGCTGGGCACCTTCGTCGCCTCCCCCAACTTCCGGCAGCCGGTCCCGTTCGCCCGGGAGGTGCTGGCCCTCGACGACATCTCCGACGGCCGGTTCCTGCTCGGCCTCGGCTCCGGCCAGAGCGGTGTCGGCGGGTACGACCGCCAGGTCATGGCCGCCCCCGAGCTCACCCCGGCCGAGGTCGCCGACCGGTTCGCCGAGTTCGTCGAGCTCACCGACGCCCTGCTGACCAGACCCAAGACCACCTTCGAGGGCACCCACTACTCGACCACCCAGGCGCGCAGCGCGCCCGGCTGCGTGCAGCGGCCCCGGGTGCCGTTCCTCGTCGCCGCCAACGGCCCGAAGGCGATGCGGGTGGCCGCGGAGTTCGGCCAGGGCTGGGTCACCACCGGCCTGCGCGAGGCGCCCTCGCTCGACGCCTGGTGGGCCGACGTCACCCGTCGCGCCGCGCGGTTCGACGAGGCGCTGGCCGCCGAGGACCGCGACCCGGCCACCGTCGACCGCTACGTCAGCGTCGACGCCTCGCCGCTGTTCGCGCTGGAGAGCGTCGGCGCCTTCACCGAGCAGATCGGCCGCGCCCGCGACGCCGGGTTCACCGACGTGGTCACCCACTGGCCGCGCCCGGACGGCCCGTACGCCGGCCGTGAGACCGTGCTCGAGCAGGTCGCCGCCGACGTGCTGCCGGTGATGGGCGGGCGCGCGACGCGAATGGCGGCCGCCGAGAGCAACGACAGCGGGGTCTTGGGCGTCCGTGATGGTGGGGGAGGCAGTTCGGAGGGGTAGGGGATCGCAGGGGTAAGGGGTAGTGGCAGGTCCCGGCGCCGGGGGTATCGGCACCGGGACCTGTCGCCGTCCCGGGGTGGATGGCCGTTTTCCTGGGGAGAGGCGCTTGGGGACCACTCGGCGGGCGCGGGTAGCCTCAGCCACCGTGAGCGCGGTTGCTGAAACCAATGACGACAACTACGACGGGTACGACCTGGTCGTCGTCGGGTCCGGATTCTTCGGCCTGACGATCGCCGAGCGCACCGCGAGCCAGCTGGGGAAGCGCGTGCTCGTGCTCGACCGGCGCTCGCACATCGGCGGCAACGCCTACTCCGAGGCCGAACCCGAGACCGGCATCGAGGTGCACCGCTACGGCGCGCACCTGTTCCACACCTCCAACAAGCGGGTGTGGGACTACGTGAACCAGTTCACCGAGTTCACCGACTACCAGCACCGCGTCTTCGCCAAGTACCAGGAGCAGGTCTACTCCCTGCCGATGAACCTGGCCATGATCAACACCTTCTTCGGCAAGTCGTTCTCGCCGGACGAGGCCAGCGCGCTGATCGCCGAGCAGTCCGCCGAGATCGACACCGACCAGGCGCAGAACCTGGAGGAGAAGGCGATCTCGCTGATCGGGCGCCCGCTCTACGAGGCGTTCATCCGCGGCTACACGGCCAAGCAGTGGCAGACCGACCCGAAGGAGCTGGCGCCGTCGATCATCACCCGGCTGCCGGTGCGCTACACCTTCAACAACCGGTACTTCAACGACACCTACGAGGGCCTGCCGGTCGACGGGTACACCGCGTGGCTGGAGAAGATGGCCGCGCACCACAACATCGACGTGCGGCTCAACACCGACTACTTCGACGTGCGCGACCGGATCCCGGCGGGCACCCCGACGGTCTACACCGGGCCGCTGGACCGGTACTTCGACTACTCGGCCGGGCGGCTGGGCTGGCGCACCCTCGACTTCGAGACCGAGGTCGTGCCGACCGGTGACTACCAGGGCACCTCGGTCATGAACTACAGCGACGAGGACGTCCCCTACACCCGGATCCACGAGTTCCGGCACTTCCACCCGGAGCGCACGCACTACCCGACGGACAAGACGGTCATCGTCCGCGAGTTCTCCCGCTCCGCGCAGGAGACCGACGAGCCGTACTACCCGATCAACACCCCCGAGGACCGCACCAAGCTGGCCTCCTACCGGGAGCTGGCCAAGGCCGAGGCGGCCCAGAAGAACATCGTCTTCGGTGGTCGGCTGGGCACGTACCAGTACCTCGACATGCACATGGCGATCGGTTCGGCGCTCTCGGTCTTCGACAACAAGGTGGCTCCGCACCTGACCGACGGCGCGCCGCTCGACGGGTCGCTGGACGGCTGAGCGAAACACCGCGGCTGTTCCCCCGATCCCACACCGGGGGACAGCCACAACTGGGAGGTCATGCACGTGAACCGCAGCACGTCCGGCGCCGGGCGGGAGACCGCGGCGCTGAGCCGGGTACAGGGCGCCATCGGCAAAGCCCCGGTGGTGAAGGCGGCACGTGGGCTCTCCCTGTTCGGTGAGCACAGCGCGGGGTGGTTCGCGCTCGGCCTGGTCGGCGCCGCCGTGGACAAGAAGCGGCGCAAGGACTGGCTGGTCGCCGCGGGCGGTGTGGTCGCCGCGCACGCCGCCTCGATCGCGGTCAAGCGCGTGGTGCGCAGGCCGCGGCCGGACGACCCGTCCGTGCAGGTGCTGGTCAGCACGCCGAGCAAGCTGAGCTTCCCGTCCTCGCACGCCACCTCGACCACCGCGGCGGCCGTGCTGTACTCGGGCCTCACCGGGCGCTCGCTGGTCCCGGTGCTGGTCCCGCCGATGCTGCTCTCGCGGCTGGTGCTCGGCGTGCACTACCCGAGCGACGTGCTCGCCGGCTCCGCCCTGGGCGCCGTCCTCGGCGGCGTGCTCCGGCGCAAGCTGCGCGGGGGCAAGCGGTGAGCCGCGCGGTCGAGGAGGACCCGGTGTCGGAGTCGGAGTCGGAGTCGGAGTCCACGAAGGTCGAGACCGCCAAGCCGAACATGCTGGTCGGCCTGGTCAAGACCGCCCGCCCGCGGCAGTGGGTCAAGAACGTGCTGGTGCTGGCGGCGCCGTTCACCGCCCAGCGGATCTTCGAGCAGGGCGTGCTGGTCGACGCCGCGATCGCGTTCGCGGCGTTCTGCCTGGTGTCCTCGGCGGTCTACCTGGTCAACGACGCGATCGACGTCGCGGCCGACCGCGAGCACCCGAAGAAGCGCAACCGGCCGATCGCGGCCGGGATCGTGCCGGTGCGGCTGGCCTACGTGGCCTCGGGCGTGCTGTTCGTGGCGGCCATGCTGGTCGGGCTGCTGGCCGGCTGGCCGCTGGCGATCGTGCTCGCGGTGTACGCCGCGGTGCAGCTGGGCTACTGCCTGGGGCTCAAGCACCAGCCGGTGATCGACCTGTGCATCGTGGCCTCCGGGTTCCTGCTCCGCTCGATCGCCGGTGGCGTGGCCGCGGGCATCCCGCTGTCCCAGTGGTTCCTGCTGGTCACCGCGTTCGGCTCGCTGTTCATGGTCTCCGGCAAGCGCTACGCCGAGATCATGCTCTTCGAGCGCACCGGGGCCAAGATCCGCGCGTCGCTGTCGAAGTACTCCAGCAGCTACCTGCGCTTCGTGTGGGCCACCGCGGCCGCGATCATGATCACCACGTACTCGCTGTGGGCGTTCGAGATCCGCGAGCGCAACCCGCACAACTCGGTCTGGGCGGTCATCTCGATCGTGCCGTTCGTCATCGCCGTGCTGCGCTACGCGGTCGACGTGGACAGCGGGCACGCGGGCTCGCCGGAGGACATCGCGCTCAAGGACCGGGTGCTCCAGGTCCTCGGCTTCTCCTGGGTCGCCTGCCTGGCCCTCTCGATCTACCTCTGAGCGGCGCCCTCAGACGATGTTGAGGTAGCGGTACGGCTGGTAGTGCCGGGACGAGTTCTCGTACGGGTACCGGATCCGCCGCCGTACCGCGCCCAGGCCGGGGCGCTGCTCCAGGCCCCAGAAGCTGTTCCCGGCCTGGTCCACCCAGTCCTCGAAGATCGCCACGTGGCCCGGCCCGGTGGCCCGCAGCAGCACGTCGCCCGCGGCCAGTTCGGTCTTGGTGATCGGCGAGCTGAGCTCGGCGATCACCTCGACCCGCGGGCCGCCCTCGGTGCCCTCGGTCAGCCGCCAGGCCATCGCCACGTAGCCCGCGCAGTCGGTCCGGTAGTCGCCGAACTCGTTGCGGTGCCTGGCCCGCCTGCTGTGCGGCACGGCCGACACCACCCAGCTGTGGGCGCGTTCCATGACCTCCGCCCTGGTGACCAGGGGGTCCTCGCCGGATATCGCCATGCCGCCAGGCTGGGCCACCCGGGTGGAGAATTCCTCCAGGAACCGGACCGGGGCCTATAGATCGCCTACAGGCCCCGGCCGGTCACGGGTTCGGCAGCGTGGCCCGGCTGGTGCTGCCCGCGCGGACCGCGCTCAGCCAGGCCGCGGGGGACAGGTCGGCCAGCTCGGTGGTCTCCCTGGTGGCGGCCTCGGTGAACAGCTCCACCGCCCGCCGCCAGTGCGCCTGCGCCGCCTCCGGGGCGTCGGTGGCCTCGGCCGCCGCCAGGTCGCGCAGCGTCCGCGCCTGCCACAGCGGCAGCGCCAGCTCGGTCCAGCGGGTCAGCGCGTCCGACAGCAGCGCCCGGGCGTTGAGCAGGTCGCCCTGGGCCAGCGCCAGCTCGCCCAGGGTCCGGGTGACCAGCGCGACGCCGAACCGGTCGCCCTGGCGCGCGCACAGCCGCAGGCAGTCCGCCAGCGCCTCGGCCACCCCGGCGGGCTCACCCAGCCGGATCCGGGCCTTCGCCGAGGACTGGGCCGCGTACGCCGCGCCCAGCACGTCCCCGGACGCGCGCAGGATCACCTCGGCCTCCTCGCTGAGCCGCGCCGCGCGGCCCCACTCGCCGACCGCGCGGTGGCACAGGCTCAGCCCGCGCAGGGCCAGGCCCTCGCCGCGGCTGTCGCCCAGCGCCCGGTAGCTGTGGGCGCAGTGGGTGAACCGGTCGATGGCCTCCGGGATGTCGCCGAGGTCGCGCTGGCTCGCGGCCAGCCCGTAGCACGCGGCGGCGACCACCCCGGTGTCGCCGATCCGCTCGGCGATCTCGGTGGCCCGGGCGAGGTGGTCGCGGGCCAGCGGGAAGTCACCCAGGTCGCGGTAGACCGTGCCGATCCCGACCAGCGCGACCGCCAGCGTGGCGTCGTCGCCGACCTGCGCGGACCGCTCGGAGGCCTGCGCGAAGTAGGACAGCGCCAGCGGGAACTCGTCCTTCTCGTAGTAGAGCTGCCCCAGCCCGGCCAGCACCGTCGCCTCGGCCTGGGTGTCGCCGCTGCCGCGGGCCGCGGCCAGCGCCACCTCGTGGGTGCGCTGCCAGCCGTCGAACTCGTTGCGGGCGGCGAACGGCGAGGACAGCAGCGAGGTGATCAGCATCGTGGTCATCTCGGCGATGCCCAGCTCGTGCGCGCGCTCCACCGCGCGCACCACCGCCGAGGTCTCGGACTTGAACCAGCCGGATGGGTCGTCCTCGGTCTCGGCCACCAGCCGCGGGTCCAGCTCGACGCCGGGCTGCACCGTCGGCCGCAGGCCCAGGGTGACCCTGGGCAGCTTGCTCGCGCCCGAGTCGACCAGCGCCATCCAGGTCGCCAGCGTCCGGCAGACCGCCGCGGCCACCGCGTCGGCGGGCTCGTCGCGCACCGCGTGCTCGGCGCCGAAGAGCTGCACCAGGTCGTGGAAGCGGTAGCGGACCCGGCCGATCGCGTCGATCCCGGCGACCTCCAGCAGCCGCAGGTCGACCAGCGCCTCGACCACGTCCTCGGCGTCGTCGAGCGGGATCTCCAGCAGCGGCGCGGCCAGCCAGGAGCCGAAGTCCGGCAGGTCGAGCAGGGTCAGCAGGTGGAAGGCGTGCCGGTGCAGGTCGTCGAGCTCGACGTAGTTCAGCCGCAGGCTCGAGCGCACGGCCAGGTCGCCGACGGCCAGCTCGTCGAGCCTGCGCCGCTCGTCGGAGAGCCTGCTCGCCAGCGCGCGCAGCGGCCAGTGCGGGCGGGCCAGCAGCTTCGCGCCCGCGGCCCGCACGGCCAGCGGGATGCCGCCGCAGAGCGCGGCGATGGTGTCGGCGGCGGCGGGCTCGTCGGCCACCCGACCGGCGCCGACGATCTTGCTGAGCATCCGCACCGAGGTCTCGGCGCTGAAGAAGTCCAGCTCGACCGGCACCGTCTCGGGCAGGCCGGTCAGCCGCGACCGGCTGGTGACGATCACCAGGCAGTTCGGGTCGCCGGGCAGCAGGCTGCGCACCTGCCGCTCGCTGCGCGCGTTGTCCAGCACGATCAGCAGCCGCTTGCCGTTGACCTGCCTGCGGAACAGGTCCGCCCGGTCGTCGGTGTCGGCGGGCAGGTCGGCGCCCGCCACGCCGAGCGCGCCGAGGAAGCGGCCGAGCACCTCGAACGCGCCCAGGTCGCGCTCGCAGCCGCGCAGGTCGGCGAAGAGCTGGCCGTCGGGGTAGTGCGCGCGCAGCCGGTGGGCGGCGTGCACGGCCAGCGCGGACTTGCCCGCCCCGGCGAACCCGGACACCACGACCGTCGGCGTGCCCGCGGCCCCGGCCTCGCGCAGCCGGGTGATCGTCGCCAGCTGCTCGTCGCGGCCGGTGAAGTCGCTCACGTCCGGCGGCAGGTGCCGGGGGACCGCCCGCTGCTCCTCGGTCCGCGCCCGCACCTCGGCGGCCCCGGCGCCCCGGCGCTTGGGCTCGGCGCCGTCCATCGGGCGCAGCGTGCCGTCGAGGATCGCGCTGTGCAGCCTGCGCAGCTCCTCGCCCGGCTCGACCCCCAGCTCGTCGAGCAGGTGCGCCCGGCCCTCCCGGTAGACCGCGAGCGCGTCGCCCTGGCGGCCGCTCTCGAACAGCGCGCGCATCAGCAGCCCGCGCACCTGCTCGCGCAGCGGGTGCGCGCTGACCAGCCTGCGCAGGTGCGTGGCCACCTCGCCCGCGCGGCCCTGCCGCAGGTGGCAGCGCGCCCGGCCCTCCTCGGCGCTGAGCAGCTCCTCGGCCAGCGAGGCCGACTGCGACCGCGCGAAGTCGGCCTCGATCCCGCCGAACGCGGGCCCCCGCCACAGCCGGATCGCCTGGTCGTAGAGGCCCGCGGCGGTCTCGTGGTCCACCTGCCGCTCGGCGTGGCGGGCGGCGTAGAGGTTGTTCTCGAAGCTCTCCAGGTCGCTGTCGGTCGGGTCGACGTCGAGCAGGTACCCGGGTGCCCGGGTGGCCAGCGCGGCTCGCCGGTCGGCCGTGGCGAAGCCGCGGCGCAACAGCGAGACGTAGGTGTGCACCAGGGCGTTCGCCGACGCCGGTGGCGACTCGTCCCAGATCAGATCGATCAACCGCTCGGTCGAGACCACCTGTCGGACCTGCAACAGCAGCGCGGCCAACAGCGCCTTGGGCTTGGGTCCGCCCAGGTTGACCGAATCACCCGAATCGTCCGATCTCAGCTCGACCGGCCCCAAGACCAGTATGCGCACGTCTCTACCCCCAGGTCAGTGTGCTCAATGACCACTATCGGCGCTCACGGGGAATTAGTCACCCACAATGTCGCGCCCCGCCCGGCGCTCACTCGATCAAGTCGCGCGGCCCCGTCCGCCCGTAGAGCACCGACCCGTCCACGAAGTCCACCCGCAGCACCCGGGCGAACGGGAACCCGCGCCCGATCAGCACCGGGGACCAGCCGAGCACCCGCTCCACCTCGATCTCCCACACCGACACCACCCGGTCGCCGACCAGCCACGAACCACGGCCGATGAAGTCGTTCACGTGCGACGCGGCCTGGCGCAGGAGGCCCTTCTCCCGGCGGGCGGTCCGCAGCTCCTCCTGCCTGCTCACCAGGAACTTCGCGGGCAGCAGCACGGCGAACCGCCGGGTGGTGATCGCGATCCCGGTCTCGCCGAGCCCGATCGCCAGGGCGTCGGCGGCGCGCACCGCGTCCCGGTCGGGATCGGCCGCCTGCGCCCACCAGGACAGGGTGTCGTCATCGGCCCACTCGTTCGCGGCGAACCGGCCCGCGGTGGTGAAGCTGCTGGGGTCCGGGTAGCTCCGGTCGATCCCGGTGGTCTCCTCGGCACCGGCCGGGACGGGGTGCGGCACCCGGACCCGCCCGGCGACCCGGGAACCCACGTTCCGCCTGCTGGCGTCGGTCGCGACCCGGACCACCTCGCCGGGCTCGGTCCACCACCGCCTGAGGTCCTCATCGATGTGCATTCGTCACTCCGGGGCGCCGTTGGTGAGCGCCAGCAGGCGCTCGTACTGGTCGGGCTCCTTACCCGCGCCGAAGAACAGGTCGAAACCGGAGCCGTCGACCAGTTGCATCCGCAGGCACGCGGACCGCTTGTGCGCGAACCCCCGCGCCGCGACGGAGAAACCGGCGATCTCGGTGCGCGGGACGTCCAGCACCGGGGTCAGCGCGCGGACCTCGGGCGAGGGCTCCAGCTTGTCGATCGGCTTGGTCAGCGCGGCCGCGGCGTCCTTGCCCACCTCGACGCCCGCTTCGACGATGTCGCCGAGGATCCCCCACCTGGACTTCTTCGCGGGCTCCGGCGGCGGCGGTGGTGGTGCGGGCAGGGGCGGCTGCTCTCGGATGGCGATGTGCAGCCGGTTCGGCGTCAGCACCCACAGGTGGTCGCCGTAGCCGATCAAGCGCAGGGCGTACCGCATCGCCAGCGCGTCCTTGTCGCGGCCCACGATCACGACGTCCGGGGTGGGTCTGTCCGGGGCTCCCCCGTCGCCCTCCTCGGAGTCGAAGTCGAGGAGGGCGTCGAGGGCGCGCTTGCCGAGGTCCGGTTTGACCCGGAAGTTGACCTGCGGCCTGCCCGCTGCCTCGAACGGCCGGTTGTCGACGCCGTAGGCGCAGGCGGCAGCGGCCCAGAGCAGGGGTTCCGGCGAGTCGCCGAGCAGGGTCCGAGCGTGGATGGCCGGACCTGCGACGTCGGCGTAGAGGGATGTCATCGGTTCCCGGCGGTCTCAGTCGGTGGTGAAGCCGCGCTGCTGCGCGGCCTTGCGTTCCTCGGGGGTGGACGGGTCCGCGGCGTGGTCGTAGACCTCGCCCGCACCCCATTCGACGGCCGCGCCGGGCACGTTCTCCAGCGTGCCGCGCCAGACCGCCGTGCCGGTTCTGGTCGTACCTGTGGGGCCCAGGTATCCCAGACCCGCCTTGACGACCTGCTGGGCCAGGGCCTCCTCGCCGGTGGCGTCCTTGCCGAACCGGGTGTGCGTCGAGGTCGTCCGGCGGTCGGCGGCGTTGCGCATCTTCTTGTTCGCCGCGGCCAGCACGCCGTCCTCCACCTCGCGGATCTTCGCGCTGTTGCCGGTAGCGCGGGCGGCGTCCATGGCCTCGTTCGCCTTGTCCAGGGCGCGCTGCGCGTCCCGGGTGTTGTCGAAGGCGGACGCGGTGTTGGTGATCGGGTTCGCCTTGATCCGCCTGCCGATCACCTTCGCGCCGCGCAGCTGGCTGGCCTTGTCCATGACCCCGCTGAGCTTGCCGCCGCGCAGCCCCTTGAGCAGGTCCTCCAACTTGGTGATCAGCGGCTTGAGCTGGTGCGCCAGCTTGGCGACCTTCTGCCCGAGCCGGGTGGCGGTGAGCGCGGACTGCGTCGCGGTCAGCCCGGTGGCCACGCCCGCCGAGGCGCCGAAGGTGATCCAGGAGGCGGCCAGCGCGGCCAGCCACTCGATGATCAGGCCGAGCACGAGCTCCTGGATGATGTCCACCACGACCTGGACGAACGTGTCGAAGATCGTGGCGGCGGTCTCCAGCACCCCGGCGATCTCGTCGATGTCGCCGGACATCGCGCGGGCGCCGTCGCCGAACTCGGTCATCTGGGCGCGGAAGGCGTCACCCGCGGCGCCCTGCCAGGCCGGTCCGGTGGACTGGGCGCGGGTGTCCTCGTGGTCGGCGACGGTGTTGAGCCAGTCGGCGACGTCCTGCCACCCCTTGGCGGTGCTGCGCATCTGCTCGGGGTCGCCGAGCGCGGGCTCCAGCACCAGGTTCACCAGCGGGCTGATCACGATCGAGATGAGCCAGCCCAGGCCGTTGTCGATGAACGCCTGCCCGGGGCTGGTGACCAGCTGGATCTGCTCCACCCGCGCGTTGAACGCGGCGAAGGCGGCGGCGGGCGGGTCGGACGCGTCGGCGGTGGCGGCGTTGTAGCCCGCGTCGGCCCAGGAGCTGCCGTAGGTGCTCGCCTGGGTGAAGTCGGACTTGCGGTCGGCGTCACCCGCGTGGTTGAGCTTGCCCAGGTCGCCCACGCCGGTGTCGATGTCGGCGAGCCCGGAGGCGTTGTCCGACTCGGTCGCGCCGTAGGCGGTGGCGGTGTCGCGGACCGCCCCCGAGATCTCCTCCAGGTAGGCCGCCGCCTGCTTGGCCATGCCCTGGCACTCCTGCAGGGAGTCGGCGTACTTGTCCTTGAAGTAGAAGAACAGCGGCCCGAAGCAGTCGTCGCTGACCCGGGCCTGTTCCAGCAGGCTCGCCAGCCCGGCGAGGTTCTCGGACTGCTTGTGCGACCCCTCGCTGTGCGCGAGCAGGGCGCCGCCGCCGACGCCGAAGCCGGTCACGGTGTGCCCCCGTAGACGCTCTCGTCGGAGAAGTCGCCGTCGTCGTCGGGCCGCGCGGGCCGGGGCGGCCGGGGTTGGCGGACCGGCCCGGGGTCGCTCGCCGCCGGTACCGGCAGCGATCCCGGCGGGGGCGGTGTCGTGGGCCCGAGTGGTTCGACGGCCGGTGCGTGCGCGCGCAGGGCGTCCTGGAACTGCTGGTAGTACGCGTCCCCCACGACCGGGCGGACGGTCTCCTCCACCAGCGCGGCGGCCTGCTGGGTCGCCTGCCTGATGGCGCCGAGGATCTCCTGGGTCAGCTGGGTGTGCGACCGGTTCATCGCCGCCGGGGTGAGCGCCAGGCCCAGCACCGCGCCCGACGGGGCCACGGTGACCGTGACCGAGCCGTCGGTGTTGCGGGCACTGCCCTTGAGCTCGGCGATCCGGTCCTTGAGCCCCGCCGCCCGCGCGGCCTGGTCCTCGAAGTGGCGCATGGCCTGCTGGAAATTGGCGTCGTCGATCGCCATCAGCCCCCCTGACTCGTCCGGGTGATGTTATCGGCGGCCCAGGGGGCGCACGGCCGGATTCGTCAGATGGGCAGCCTGCGGAAGATCGGCCGCGGGATGTGCCGCAGCACGGACATCACCGCGCGCCACTGACCGGGCGCCCACACCAGGTCCTTGCGCCTGCGCACCGCCTCGACGGCGATCTCGGCGACCTTCTGCGGGGTGGTGGCCATCGGCGCGGCCTTCATGCCCTCGGTCATCTTGGTGTGCACGAAACCGGGCCGCACCACCGTGACGGTGATGCCCTCCGGCCGCAGCGCCTCGCCCAGACCGAGGTAGAAGCCGTCGAAGCCGGCCTTGGTGGAGCCGTAGACGAAGTTCGAGCGGCGCACCCGCTCCCCGGCGACCGAGGACAGCGCGATCACCGAGCCGTGGCCCTGCTTGCGCAGCCGCTCGGCCAGCGCGATGCCCAGCGACACCGGCGCGGTGTAGTTGACCTGGGCCAGCTCCACCCCGCTGGCGTGGTCCTGCCAGGCCTGCTCGGCGTCGCCCAGCAGACCGAAGGCGACCACCGAGACGTCGATGTCGCCGTCGCTGAACGCCTCCTCGACGACCTTGGGGTGCGAGTCGAGGTCGCGGGCGTCGAAGGCCACCGTGCGCACGGTGGCGCCGAGGCCGCGCAGCTTGGCCACCGCGGCGTCCAGGCGCTCGGACGGCCGCGCGGCCAGCACGACCTTGAGCGGGCGCTGGCGGGCGTAGTTCTCCGCGATGGCGAGCCCGATCTCGGACGTGCCGCCGAGCAGGAGCAGGGACTGCGGGGTGCCGACTGCGTTGATCAAAGTCCGAGCCTTCGCGATTGGTCCGAGGTGAACAGGCCGTCCGGGTCGACCGCGTCGCGCACCTTGCGCCACTCGTCGAGCCTCGGGTACATCCGGTGGAAGGTCTCCGGCGCGGTGCGGGATTCCTTGGCCAGGTAGAGCCGACCGCCCGCGGCGAGCACCTGCTCGTCGAGCCGGGCGCAGAACTCGTGCAGCCCGGGCACGATCGGGAAGTCGACGGTGATCGTCCAGCCCGGGGTGCCGAAGGACAGCGGGGCGCGGTTGCCCGCGCCCATCCGCTTGAGCACGTTGAGGAACGACACGTGCCCGGACTCGGCCATCTGCCGCACGATCGAGCGCAGCTCGGCGTCGGCGCTGAACGGGATGATGAACTGGTACTGCAGGAAACCGTGCGAGCCGTAGGCCCGGTTCCACTCGCCGAACAGGTCGAGCGGGTGGTAGAACGCGGTCAGGTTCATGACCTGGCCGCGGCCCTGCTTGGGCGCCTTGCGGTACCAGGCCTCGCCGAGCAGCCGGAAGGTCAGCTTGTTGGCCAGCCCGTTGGGGAACACGTCCGGCAGGGTCAGCAGCTGCGGCGCGTCGAAGCGCAGCGGGTTCTTCCGGTACTTCGCGGGCAGCTCGTCCAGCTTCGCCAGCGAGCCGCGGGAGAACACCGCGCGGCCGAGCCTGCCGTCGGTGGAGATCGAGTCGAACCACGCCATCGAGTAGTCGTAGTTGTCGTCGGAGCCGTTGGAGAACATCGCCAGCGTCTCGTCGAGGTTGGCGGTGCGGTCGGTGTCGCTGATGAAGTACGCCGACTCGGTGTGCTTGAGGGCGACGGTGGCGCGCAGGATGACGCCGGTCAGGCCCATGCCGCCGACGGTGGCCCAGAACAGCTCCGCCTCCGGGCCGTCGGGGGTCAGCGTGCGCACCTGGCCGTCGGCGGTGAGCAGGTCCAGCGCGCGGACGTGGTTGCCGAAGCTGCCCGCCGAGTGGTGGTTCTTGCCGTGGATGTCCGAGCCGATGGCCCCGCCGATGGTGACCTGGCGGGTGCCCGGCAGCACCGGCACCCACAGCCCGAACGGCAGCGCGGCCCGCATCAGCTGGTCGAGGTTGACCCCCGCGTCGAGCACGGCCAGGCCGGTGTCGGCGTCGATGGAGTGGATCCGGTTGACACCGTTCATGTCCACGACCAGGCCGCCCGCGTTCTGCGCCGGGTCGCCGTAGGAGCGGCCGAGGCCGCGGGCGATGACCCCGCGCGGGCCCGCCGCCGCGACCGCGGCGATCACGTCGTCGGCGGTGCGGGGCTGGGCGACCGTGGCCACCGAGGGCGCGGTCCGTCCCCAGCCGGTCAGCGTGCGGGTCTCGAACTCTCCTGGCTCCACCGGGTCCAGGGTAGCGGGGCCGCCGGGCGCTCCTAGACTTGTCCCCGCGGTCGGGTGGTGCCACACACAGGACGGGACGTCATGACCGAGGTGCGGAACGACAGCGGTATCGAGAGCGCGGCCAGTGCGCGCTCCGGGCTGCTCCAGCAGCTGGTGCGCTTCGTCCTGGTCGGCGGGTTCTGCGCGCTGGTCGACTCGGGCAGCTACTGGCTGCTGCTGCAGAGCGGCCTGTGGGTGCACGCGGCCAAGGCCATCAGCTTCATCCTGGGCACGACGACGGCGTACTTCCTCAACAAGCGGTTCACCTTCACCGACGCGGCCGACCGCGGCGCGAGCCAGGCGGGGGCGTTCGCGCTGCTCTACACGGTGACGTTCTTCGTCAACGTGGGCACGAACGCGCTGATGCTCACCGTGCTGCCGACCTTCCGCTGGGAGTACGCGGTGGCCTGGATCGTGGCCCAGGGCGTCGGCACCGCGATCAACTTCGTGCTGCTGCGCACGGTCGTCTTCCGCAGCCAGGCCCCAACCGGCGGCGAGCCGGTCGGGGCCTGATCGGCCGCGACGGGGCACGAGGGCCCGCACAGCCCTGACGGCGCTGACAGCCCTGACGGCGCAAGCGACTCAGTCGGCTCAGGCGGGTTCGGTTCGGCGCGAGCCGCTCAGGTGCCGAAGCCGCTCTTCTTGTTCGGGGTGCCGTAGACGCGCACGTGCGCGGGCAGCACGTCCAGGTGGGCGGTGGCCACGTGCGCGAAGCTCACCGCCACCGTGGTGCCGTCGGCCAGTTCCAGCGTGTCGACGCCGCCGGAACCGAGCAGCACCGGCAGCCGGGCGGCCAGGCTCTTGGCGCTCTTGTCGGACAGGGAGAACACCAGCGGCTCGCCGCCACTGGCCAGGTGCAGCAGCAACGCTTGCCTCGAATCGCTCATGGACTGACTGGACCACAGGAAACCGTTGGCGTGCAAGGAAAGTTCACTATCAGCGGATCCGCTGACAGCGGACACGGCGTAACCTGCGGATCATGATCGAGGAGTTCTTGGCCGCCAGGGGAGCGCGGGAACTGGCCCACCCGGGGGGCACCCTGCTCGCCCACCTCGGCCGCACCCGCGACGCGCTGGCCGATTGGGGCGCCCGGCCCGCCCTGCAGACCGCCGGGTTCGCGCACGCCGCCTACGGCACCGACGGCTTCCCGCACGCGCTGGTCTCCACCGACGAGCGCGCGGTGCTGGCCGACCTGCTCGGCGCCGAGGCCGAGTCGATCGTGTACTCCTACGGCGCGCTGGACCGCGACTTCAGCTACCCCCGACTGCTCACCGGCGTGCTGCGCGACCGGTTCACCGGCCGGGAGTCACCGGTGGAGGCGGCCCGGCTGCGCGACATCGTGGAGCTGACCTACGCCAACGAGCTGGACATCATGGGCCACAGCCCGCACCTGCGCAGGCGCTACGCGACGAGTGTGAAGAGCAGGCTCGGCGCCTGGTCGGCGTACGCGAGCCTGCCCGCGGTGGAGGCGCTGGAGCGCCTCTAGCCGAGCTGCTCCCCAGGTGGCCCGCCGCCGCGTGGTCGTGCGGAGGACGCCGTGGCAGCGGCGGCCTAGTGCCGGAAGAAGCGTTCCCGCCTGCCCTTGCGCACCAGCTTGAGCCACTCCAGGAAGGCCTTCGGGTCGCGCTTGGTGCCCAGGAAGTACAGGCCGAACCGGAACACCTCGAGCGCGCCGAGCTTGCGCATCCCCGGCTGGGAGAGCAGGTACCCGCGGTTGCGGTAGGTGTAGTACCGCTTGACCTCGTTCTCCGGGTCCTGCGCGTGCAGCTTGCCGCCCAGCATCGGCTTGAACTCGTCGGAGCCGTCCGGGTGCAGGTAGGCCGCGCGCAGGCAGGTGCCGAACGCCAGCCCCGAGCGCACCAGCCTGCGGTGGATCTCCACCTCGTCGCCGCGGAAGAACAGCCGGTAGTCCGGCACGCCGACCACGTCGAGGGTGTCGGCGCGGAACAGGGCGCCGTTGAAAAGCGAGGCGATGCCGGGCAGGAAGTCCTCGCCGAGCTGGTCGGCGCTGCGCTTCCAGGTGAGGCCGCGGCGCAGCGGGAAGGCGAGCTTCTCCGGCTGGTCGATGTTGGTGACCACCGGCGACACCTCGGCCAGCCCGCGCCGCTCGGCCACCTCCAGCAGGGTCGCCAGCACGTTCTCATCGGCCGGGCGGCCGTCGTCGTCGGCCAGCCACACCCACTCCGCGCCCAGCGCGAGCGCCTGCAGCATGCCCAGGGCGAACCCGCCCGCGCCGCCGAGGTTGCGGTGCGAGACGACGTAGGTCGAGGGCAGCGGGCAGGACTCGACGATGTCGCGGGCCGGGTCGTCCGGGCCGTTGTCCACCACGATGAGGTGGTCCGGCGGCCGGGTCTGGGCGGCGATCACCTTCAGCGAGTCCGACAGCAGCCCCCGGCGGTGCCGGGTGACCACGACCGCGACGACCGCCCCGGCGGCCAGCGGGGTGCTCACCGGGTTTCCCCGATCCGCTCCAGGACGTCCTCGCTGAGGCTTTCGAACGGGTCGCGGCCCTTGTAGGCGGTCAGCACCTCGCGCAGCGAGCCGTGCATCTTCACCCGGCCCTCGTCCATCCAGATCGCGGTGTTGCACAGCTCGAAGAGCAGGTCGTCGGAGTGCGAGGCGAAGACCAGCATGCCGGAGCGGCGCACCAGGTCGACCAGCCGGTCGCGGGCTTTGGCCATGAACGCCGCGTCGACCGCGCCGATGCCCTCGTCGAGCAGCAGGATCTCCGGGTCGATCGAGGTGACCACGCCCAGCGCCAGCCGCACCCGCATGCCGGTGGAGTAGGTGCGCAGTGGCAGGTTCAGGTAGTCGCCCAGCTCGGTGAACTGGGAGATGTCCTCGACCCTGGCCTCCATCTGCTTGCGCGACATGCCCAGGAACAGGCCGCGGATCATGATGTTCTCCAGGCCGGAGATCTCCGGGTCCATGCCGACCGCGAGGTCGAACACCGGCGCGATCTTGCCCTTGATCTCGGTGGTGCCGATGGTCGGCTCGTAGATCCCGCCGAGCAGCCGCAGCAGCGTGGACTTGCCCGCGCCGTTGTGCCCGACCAGGGCGACCCGGTCACCCTCGTTGAGGGTGAGGTTGATGTCGTGCAGGGCCTCGATGATCGGGACCCGGGAGTCGGTGCCGATCTTGCCGCCGACCTTGCCGAGCACGGCTTTCTTCAGCGACCGCGTCTTCGCGTCGAAGATCGGGAAGTCGACGGAGGCGTTGCGCACCTCGATGCTGACCATGGTGTTTGCTGCCTCGCTCAGACCCAGTAGGGAACACGTGCACGGTAGTTCCGCATGGCCACGAAGGCCAAGGCCCAGCCGATGACGGTGACGCCGCCCGCGACCGCCCAGTGGTGCCAGCTCTGCTCGCTGCCGATCAGCGGCGCGCGCAGGATCTGGATGAAGTGGTAGAGCGGGTTCGCCTCGATGAGCAGCAGCTTCCAGTCCCCGGAGCCCAGCTTCTTGGTCAGGATGTCGACCGGCCAGACGATCGGGGTCATGAAGAACAGCAGCTGGATCAGCGCGCCGATGACCTGCGGGATGTCGCGGTAGCGGGTGCTGATGATGCCGAAGAGCAGCGTCACCCAGGCGCCGTTGAGCGCGATCAGCGCGAACGCCGGGATGGCGAAGACGATCGTCCAGCTCAGGCCGGGCTGCGGGACGCCGCCGCCCTGGGAGAGCGTGTAGCCCGGGGTGCTCAGCGGCCCGAAGAAGATGGCCAGCACGACCAGGTACACGAGCATGTTGTGCATCAGCATCAGCGTCTGGCGCCACACCGTGCGCAGCGCGTAGACCGTCAGCGGCGCGGGCAGGTGCTTGATCAGACCCTCGTTGGAGATGAAGGTGTCCGACCCCTCGGTGAGGCAGCCGAGGATGAAGTTCCAGACGATGAACCCGACCGTGAGGTACGGCAGGAAGGTACCGATCGGGCTGCCGAACAACTGTGAGTAGAGCAGGCCCAGGCCCAGCGCGGTGATCGCCATGCTCAGGGTGATCCACAGTGGACCGATCACCGAACGGCGGTACCGCTGCTTGATGTCCTGCCACCCGAGGTGGCCCCAGAGCTCGCGGTTGGCGATGCCCTCACGGATGTCCTGCGCCGCGCGCGCCCAACTGCGGCCCGAGTGGACCACGGGCACAGGGGGGATCTCTATCGCGCTGATTGCTTGCACGATCGTTGAGCCTACCGGCGAGCGTTGTGGCGCCTGTGCTGGGCGCGCGTCTGCTGCCCGGTGCGGGCCGGTTCGCCGTGGCAGCATTGCACGCCGTGACAGTCTCACCGGCGGTAGTCGCCGTCATCCCGGCGCGCGGCGGCTCCAAGGGCGTGCCCGCCAAGAACCTGGCCACGGTCGGAGGGGTGCCACTGGTCGCCCGAGCCGTGCGCGCGCTGGTGACCGCCGATCGAGTGGATGTCGTCATCGTGAGCACGGACAGTGACGACATTGCCGCGGCCGCGGCCGCCGCCGGGGCGGTGGTCGTGCGCAGGCCCTCGGAGCTCTCCGGTGACACCGCTACGTCCGAGTCGGCCGTGCTGCACGCCCTCGACGAGACCGGCCTCGAGCCCGAGACGGTGGTGCTGGTGCAGTGCACCTCGCCGTTCATCGCCCCCGAGACCGTCGACGCGGTGGTCGCCAAGGTCCGCGACGACGACTACGACGTCGCCTTCACCGCGGTCCGGGTGCACGAGTTCCTCTGGCGGGTGGCCGGGGGCACGGCCGCCGGGGTCAACCACGACCCGGCCTACCGCCCGCGCAGGCAGGACCGCGACCCGGAGTACCGCGAGACCGGCGCGGTCTACGCCATGCGCACCGCGGGCTTCCGGGCCGCCCGGCACCGGTTCTTCGGCCGGGTCGGCCTGGTCGAGGTGCCGCAGGCGGACGCCATCGAGATCGACACCGCCGCCGACCTGGACCTGGCCACCCGGCTGGCGGTGAGCCGGGCGGTGCGCGGGCCGGTGCCGGTGCGCGCCCTGGTCACCGACTTCGACGGCGTGCACACCGACGACCGGGCGATCCTGCTGCAGGACGGCACCGAGGCGGTCGTGGTCAGCCGCTCGGACGGCGCCGGGGTGGCCGCGCTGCGCGCCGCCGGGGTGCCGGTGATGATCCTCTCGGTCGAGGTGAACCCGGTGGTCGCCGCCCGGGCGCGCAAGCTCGGCGTCGAGGTCGCGCACGGCGTGGCGGACAAGGCCGAACGGCTGCTGACCTGGCTCGACGAGCACGGGCTGGACCCGGCCGAGGTGGCCTTCGTGGGCAACGACCTGCGCGACATCGGCTGCATGCGGCTGGTCGGCTGGCCGGTGGCGGTGGCCGACGCCCGGCCGGAAGTCCTGGCGGTGGCTAGGGTCGTGTTGGAAAGCAACGGCGGCGCCGGTGCGGTGCGCGAGATCGCCGACCTGATCCTGGCCGCCCCCCTCGCCCAAGGGAGTACTCGGACATGAGCACAGCCGCGCCCCCGGTGGTCCTCGGTGACCGGGCGGTCGGCGCGGGTCAACCGGCGTACCTGGTCGCCGAGGCGGGTATCAACCACAACGGCGACGTCGAGGTGGCCAAGCGGCTGGTCGACGTGGCCGCCGACGCCGGTGCCGACGCGGTCAAGTTCCAGAAGCGCACCCCGGAGATCGCCACCCCGCCGGACATGCGCGACACCCGGCGGGACACCCCGTGGGGCGAGATGAGCTACCTGGACTACCGGCACCGCGTCGAGTTCGGCGCCGAGGAGTACGCCGAGATCGACCGGCACGCCCGCGCGCGCGGCATCGCCTGGTTCGCCTCGCCGTGGGACGTGCCCAGCGTGGCGTTCCTGGAGCGCTTCGAGGTGCCGGTGCACAAGGTGGCCTCGGCCTCGCTCACCGACATCCCGCTGCTGGAGGCGCTGCGCGACACCGGTCGCCCGGTGATCGCCTCCACCGGGATGTCCACGATGGCCGAGGTGGACCGCGCGGTCGAGGTGCTCGGCACCGAGCGGCTGGTGCTGCTGCACTCGACCTCGACCTACCCGTGCCCGCCGGAGGAGTCGAACCTGCTGGGCATCGCCACCCTGCGCGAGCGCTTCGGCGTCCCGGTCGGGTACTCCGGCCACGAGCGCGGGCTGCAGGTGTCCATCGCCGCGGTGGCGCTGGGCGCGTGCCTGGTGGAGCGGCACGTGACCCTGGACCGGGCGATGTGGGGTTCGGACCACGCGGCGTCGCTGGAGCCCGACGGGCTGCGCAGGCTGGTCCGCGACATCCGGATCGTGGAGACCGCGATGGGGGACGGCGTGAAGCGCGTCTTCCCGGGTGAAGAGGCTCCTCGAAAGCGCTTGCGCCGCGCCTGATCCGGTTCCCGTTCAGACTTGTGTGCCGCACGGCCAACTCGCGTTCCCCCGTTGGCCACCACGCACCGTCCCCCCGAGGCCTCCCCACACCTATGCGTCCCGCCACCGCCTGCGCCGATCCCCCGGTGCGCCAGTCCCCGCTCGCGGCGCTGGTCGCCGCCTACGCCCGCCGCGACCCGCCGGCGACGGTGATGATCGTGGGCAACGCCCCGCTGGCCCCCGACCCGGCGCGCGCCGCCCTGGTCGACGCCGCCGACCTGGTCGTGCGGATGACCACCTTCGCGGTGGACGCGCCCGGCGGGCCGCCCGCGCTCGGCAGGCGCACCGACGTGGTGGTGCTGCACCGCGGCATCGTGGCGGGGCCGCACACCTTCGCCGACTACACCGCCCGGCTCTACCTGCTGGTCGAACCCGGGCGGCTGCACTGGGAACCGGAGGTCATCCCGGACTGGTGGCCCACCGACCTGGGGTTCGTGCCGGTGCCCAACGCCGAGTTCACGGTGCCGCTCAACGGGCTGCTCGGCTTCGACCCGCGGCAGCCGGTGTGGTCGACCACCGGGACGATGGCCGCCTACCTGTTCACCGAGCTGTTCCCGACCGCCACCGTGCGGATGACCGGCATGTCGATCGTGGACCGGCCGGACCAGACCACCTTCGCCCACGCCTGGGGCGAGTCGGTGCGGGTCACCGCCGAGCACCGGCTGGCCGCCGAGGCCGCGCTGCTGCGCGGCTGGATGGAAACCGGAAGGATCGAGGTGCTGTCGTGACCGAGGTGGTCGGCGTGAACCAGCGGGTGCTCGATGGCTTACGCGGCACGGCCCGACTGGTGACCGCCCCGGTCTGGCGCAGGCTGCGCCCGCGCATCGAGGCCATCGCCCGGGACCAAGCGGCCCCGGCACTGGTCGCGGCCAACCGGCGGGCCGACCGGACCGACCGGGCGATCGACGAGGTGCGCGGCGAGCTGGTGGGTCGGATCGCCGAGCTCGAGGGCAGGCTCGGCGAGGTGGGCGCGGCGCTGGCCTGGCTCGACGGCGAGCACCGGCGGATCGCCCCGCAGCTCGCGGCCCTGGAGTCCCGGGTGGCCGAACTCGAACACGCGGCCGCGGCGGTCGAGCCTGACGCGGTGGTCGAGCCGGTCTCGGCGGCAGCGGTCCTTGAGCCGGACACCGCCTCGGTCGCGGCGCTGGTGGAGGAGATCAGGGTCGAGCACGCCCGGGTCCGTGCCCGCCTCGGCCTGGTGTCCCGCTACGAGGAGCGCATCACCCGCCTGGAACGCGCCCAGGACTCCTGACCGGAGCGGAAGAGGCCACCCCGGGATCCGGGATGGCCTCTTCGAGTAGTGGACTTCTAGAGGTACTGCCCGGTGCCGCCGCCCCGCAGGGCAGGGCCCTCGGGCGCCTCCGCCGCCGGGCCGACGCCCGGCGGGAGGCCGCGGCGCATCTGCTCGAGTTGGACGCGGGCGGCCATCTGCTGGGCGAACAGGGCGGTCTGGATGCCGTGGAAGAGGCCTTCCAGCCAGCCGACCAGCTGGGCCTGGGCGATCCGCAGCTCGGCGTCGGAGGGGGTGTGCTCCTCGGTGAACGGCAGCGACAGCCGTTCCAGCTCCTCGCGGAGCTCGGGGGCCAAGCCGTCCTCCAGTTCGGCGATCGAGCGCTTGTGGATCTCGCGCAGCCGGTTGCGGCTGGCCTCGTCCAGCGGGGCCGCGCGGACCTCCTCGAGCAGCTGCTTGATCATGGTGCCGATCCGCATGACCTTGGCGGGCTGCTCGACCATGTCGCCGACTGACTCGCCGGGCGTCTGCGCGCCGTCGGGGATCCGGGCGGTGCCGAGGGGGGAGCCGTCCGGACCCACCACCATGACGTGGTGTGCCTGGTCGGCGTCGTCGGGTCCGTTGGTGGGTTGAGTCACCCCGCCGAGGGTAGTCGAGCGGCGCCGCCGCGCCGCCCCAGGCAGCGCCGGATCAGCCGCTTCTCGTACGGTGTGGCGCATGGCGTTCGACGTCGCTCGTATCCGTGGGCTGTTTCCCGCGCTGGGTGACGGCTGGGTCCACCTCGACTCGCCCGCGGGCATGCAGGTCCCCGAGCAGGTGGCGACCGCGGTGTCGACCGCGCTGCGCGCCCCGGTTTCCGGCCCGGGCGGGGTGTTCCCGGCCTCGCAGCGCGCCGAGGCCATCGTCGACGCCGCCCGCCGCGCGGTGGCCGACCTGGTCGGCTGCGACCCGGCGGGCGTGGTGCTGGGCCCCAACAACGCCGTCCTGCTGGCCAGACTGGCCGAGGCCCTGGGCGACGGCTGGCTGATCGGCGACGAGATCGTGCTGTCCCGCCTGGACCACCAGGGCAACACCGCCCCCTGGCTGCGGGTCGCCCAACGCGCGGGCGCGACGGTCCGCTGGGCCGAGATCGACATCGAGACCTGCGAGCTACCCGCCTGGCAGTACGAGAACCTGGTCTCCCACCGCACGAAGGTGGTCGCGGTGACCTCGGCCTCGGGCGCCGTGGGCACCAGACCGGACCTGAACAAGATCGCCGACGTCGCCAAGGCCCGCAACGCGGTCGTGGTGGTCGACGCGTCGTCCTCGGCCCCGTTCGTCCCCCTGGACATCCACGCCATCGGCGCCGACGTGGTCGCGGTCTCCGCGAGCGCGTGGGGCGGCCCGGCGGTCGCCGCCCTGGCCTTCGCCGACCCGGCGATGCTCGACCGCCTACCGGCCAGCTCCCTGGACCCACGCGCCCAAGGCCCGGAACGCCTGGAACTGGGCCCACACGCCTACCCACTACTGGCGGGCCTGGTCGCCTCCGTCGACTACCTGGCAGGCCTCGACGACACCGCCACCGGCACCCGCCGGGAACGCCTGCTCACCTCGCTCAGCTCGGCCAAGTCCTACCAGGCAGGCCTGCTGTCCCGCCTCATCGGCGACCTGCGGGGACAACGCCACGTGATGGTCATCGGCGACGCCATGCGCCGGATCCCAGCCCTGGCCTTCACCGTGGCCGACCTGAAGGCCCAGGACGCCGTGGTACACCTGGCAGAGCGCGGCATCTGCGCCTTCGCCGACGACAGCCCGAGCGGCGTATTCGCAACCCTGGGCGTAGGCGAGGTAGGCGGCGCGGTCCGAGTCGGACTGGCCCACTACACGAACTCGGTAGAGGTGGACCAACTGGTAGAGGCCGTCGCCGCCCTACGCGCCTGACACCCCAAACCGCGCCGCCCCACCAGGCTCTCACCAGACCCCAGCCAGACCACATCGAGATCCGGAGCCGCTGCCACCGCCAGCACCGCCACGGCCCGATCCTGGCCCTGGCCACAATCAACCTGCAGCGGAGCACCATCCCACCAACCTCACCCCCTCAGCACCCACCACCCAGCCGCAGCGGTGGGGCCGACCCCGCTGGAAAGCAAGGCCCGCTACGGATGCTCGATCTAGTGGACTCGCTTCGTGTGGGGGGAGAGCACCGCTAAACTTGCCGGTGGTGGGGAATGCCCTTCACCCGCCCTTTTTTCACCACCGCGGTGCTCTAGGGGCCCCGCGCGAAGTGAGTTCACTAGATCGAGCCCACTCCCTTACCTGGGCAACGAAGACGGCAACCTCACGACGCACGTCCAAGACCGAGTCCACGCTCGCGACCCGGCCAACGACGACGGCAGCGAGCCACAGACAGCTCAGCCCTCAACCACCAGCACCAACTTCCCGAACACCCCACCCCCCTCCAACACCCCATGCGCCCGTCCAGCCTCAGCCACCGGCAGCACCTCGTGCGTCACCGCCCGGACCCGCCCGTCCGCCACCATCGGCCACACGTACTCGGCCACCTCCGCCACGATCGCCGCCTTCTCCGCCGCCGGCCGCCCGCGCAGCCCGTTCGCGTGGATCGAGGCGTTCTTGCGCAGCAGCTGCCCGAGATTCAGCTCCCCGCTGGCTCCGCCCTGCATTCCGATCACGACCAGCCGCCCATTGCGGTTGAGGGCGGCGATGTTGCGCGACAGGTATTTCCCGCCCATGTTGTCGAGAATGACATCTGCCGCCACCTCCTCCTCGAACACACTGTCGCGATAGTTCAGCGTGATGTCGGCGCCCAATTCGGCGCAGCGGTTAAGCCGTTCGGCCGAACCGGCGGTGACGGCGACGGTCGCGCCCAGTGCTTTTCCGACCTGGATGGCGTGCGTGCCGATGCCGCCCGCGCCGCCGTGCACCAGCAGGGTCTCGCCCGCGCTCAGCCGCGCGGTCTGGACCACGTTGGACCACACCGTGCAGGCGACCTCCGGCAGACCTGCCGCCGTCACGAGGTCCACTCCGGACGGTATGGGAAGCAGTTGTCCCACCGGGACCGCGACTTTCTCCGCGTAGCCGCCACCGGCGAGCAGTGCGCACACCTGGTCGCCCACCTGCCAGCCGGTGACGCCCGCGCCGAGCGCGGCGACCGTTCCCGAGCACTCCAGACCGAGGATGTCCGAGGCCCCGGGCGGCGGCGGGTAGAAGCCCTGCCGCTGCAACAGGTCGGCCCGGTTGACCGCCGTGGCGGCCACCGCCAGCAGGACCTCGCCGGGTCCGGGCTCCGGATCCGGCGCCGTTGTCCAGTGCAGGACTTCCGGGCCGCCGGGTTCGCTGATCGTAATTGCGCGCATACGCCCACGTTATCCGGAACTTCGGATAGTCACAGTCCAACATGAACACTTGACCAGCGGCGATTTGCGAGCAAGAGTCACCGACGCCGGATTGTGCGGGTTCGGGTCGGGGGCCTGGTCGACACCGGCACTTTTCACCCCCACGAAGGGAAGTTGCCCATGTCGTCCCCAAGGACACCGGTCCGGGTAGGCGCCCTGCTGGTCGCCGCCTGCGCCGGGCTCGCGCTGGCCGCGGTGCCCGCCTCCGCCCAGGTCCAGCTGCCCGACGGCCCCGCGCTCGCGCGGAACCTGGTCAAGAAGGTCACGGTCTCGGGCGTCAACCGGCACCTGATCGCCCTGCAGCGCATCGCCGACAAGAACGGTGGCAACCGCGCCGCGGGCACCAAGGGCTACGACCAGAGCGTCGACTACGTCGCGGGTCTGCTGCGCGGTGCGGGCTTCGACGTCAGCACCCCGGCGTTCACCTACCCGGTGCAGATCAGCGACGCCGCCACGGCCAACGCGGGCGGCACCAAGGTCGACGCGTTCCCGATGGAGGAGTCGCCGCAGACCCCGGTCGGCGGTGTCACCGGACCGCTGGTGACCATCCCGCAGGACGCCACCCCGGGCTGCGAGGCCAGTGACTTCGCTGGCCTGCCCACCACCGGCGCGGTCGTGCTCGTGCGCCGCGGCGCCTGCACCTTCAACCAGAAGCAGGCCAACGCGGCCGCCGCGGGCGCGGTGGCGATCCTGGTGGCCAACAACGCCGACGGCCCCCTGCAGGGCGTCACCGTGGGCGAGGGCGCGACCATCCCGACCGGCGGCGTGAGCAAGGCCGACGGCGACACCCTGTTCGGCAAGAACGGCGTGTCCACCACCGTGGACATGCGGTTCCACGTCGAGGAGAAGCCCTCGCGCAACATCATCGCGCAGACCAAGACCGGTCGGAAGAACAACGTCGTGATGGTCGGCGCGCACCTCGACAGCGTCGAGGCGGGCCCCGGCATCAACGACAACGGCACCGGCAGCTCCACGCTGCTGGAGACCGCGCTGCAGCTGGGCGCCTCGCCCAAGGTGAGCAACGCGGTCCGGTTCGCCTGGTGGGGCGCCGAGGAGCTGGGCCTGGTCGGGTCGACCAAGTACGTCCAGTCGCTGAGCTTCGAGCAGCAGCTCGACATCGCGCTGTACCTGAACTTCGACATGCTCGGCTCGCCCAACTCGGCGTACTTCGTCTACGACGGTGACAACTCCGACGGCACCGGCGCGGGCGAGGGCCCCTACGGCTCGGCGCAGATCGAGGCGCAGCTGGCGGGCTTCCTCAACGCCACCGGCACCCCGACCGAGGGCACCGACTTCGACGGCCGCTCGGACTACGGCGAGTTCATCGCCAACGGCATCCCGGCGGGTGGCATCTTTACCGGCGCCGAGGGCGTCAAGACGCAGGCGCAGGCGGACAAGTGGGGCGGCCAGGCGGGCGTCGCGTACGACAAGTGCTACCACTCCAAGTGCGACAACCTGGGCAACATCGACCGCACCGCGCTCGACCGCAACGCCGACGCGGTCGCCTGGGTGACCGCGACCTACGCGATCAGCACCGAGGAGATCAACGGCGTGCCGCCGAAGAACGCCGTGGCGCAGTCGGCCAAGGCGGCGGCCCGCAAGGTCGCGGTGAAGACGCAGGCGAAGAAGCTGGTCAAGGCCAAGCACGCGCACGGCCTGGCCGCGTAGGCGGAAATCGTTATCTGCCGCCACTGCGGCATTCGGAGTAGGGAAGGGCCCCATGGCGACCACGCCATGGGGCCTTTCCGCTGCAGTTGGTCAGCCTCACGGGTGATCCATGCCTGCTTGGTAATGAACACCTCTTGACCAGGCCCCTCGTTCAGGTGAGGGTGTCACTCGCCGGAACACGGACCGCGTCGGGGCGGTCACGGGTTGCGGTCGTGCCCACCCGTGAATCCGAGGGGACCTGCATGCACAGAAGTCAGACGCTTCGCGTCGGAGCCGCCATCCTCGTGGCTGCCGGCGCGCTGGCGTTCACCACCATCCCGTCCTCGGCGGCGCCGATCGCGTCCGCCGAGCTCCCGGACGGCCCGGCGCTCGCGAAGAACCTGGTCAAGAAGGTGACGGGGGCCGGGGTCAACCGGCACCTCATCGCCCTGCAGCGCATCGCCGACAAGAACGCGGGCACCCGCGCGGCCGGTACCCCCGGTCACGTCCAGTCCGCGGAGTACGTCGAGCAGAAGCTGGTCGAGGCGGGCTTCGACGTCACCCGCAACGCCTTCCCGTTCACCTTCACCCAGACGCTGGCCGAGAAGCTGGTCGTCGCGGGCAAGACGGTGCCGATCTCGATCATGACCTACAGCCTGTCCACCCCGACCGGCGGCATCACCGCGCCACTCGTGGTCGTCCCCGCCGACGCCACCCCGGGTTGCGAGGCCGCTGACTACGTCGGCGTGACCGGCAAGATCGCGCTCGTGCAGCGCGGTGCCTGCCCGTTCGCGCAGAAGCAGCAGGCGGCGTTCGACGCGGGCGCGGTCGGCGTGGTCGTCTACAACAACGTCGACGGCCCGCTGACCGGCACGCTGAGCGACCCGGCCGCGGCCAAGCTCCCGATCGGTGGCGTCACCAAGGCCGACGGCGAGGCGCTGGTCGCCGCGTCCAACGGCGCCAGCACCACGCTGGAGCTGCGCGCGCTGCGTGAGGACCGCACGTCCTACAACGTGATCGCGCAGACCAAGACCGGCCGCAAGAACAACGTCGTGATGGCCGGTTCGCACCTCGACAGCGTGGTCGCGGGCCCGGGCCTCAACGACAACGGCTCGGGCAGCGCGGCGCTGCTGGAGACCGCGATCCAGCTCGGCGGCTCGCCCAAGGTCAACAACGCGGTCCGCTTCGCCTGGTGGAGCGCCGAGGAGCTGGGCCTGGTCGGGTCGAAGAAGTACGTCCAGGGGCTGCCGTTCGAGCAGCAGCTCGACATCGCGCTGTACCTGAACTTCGACATGATCGCCTCGCCGAACACCGGCTACTTCGTCTACGACGGCGACAACTCCGACGGTGTCGGTGCGGGCGAGGGCCCGTACGGCTCGGCGCAGATCGAGGCGGCGTTCGTGAACTTCCTGGGCGCCACCGGCACCCAGACGGAGGGCTCGGACTTCACCGGCCGCTCGGACTACGGCGAGTTCATCGCCAACGGCATCCCCTCCGGTGGCCTGTTCACCGGTGCCGAGGGCGTCAAGACCCAGGCGCAGGCGGACAAGTGGGGCGGTCAGGCGGGGGTGGCCTACGACAAGTGCTACCACGCCAAGTGCGACAACCTGGGCAACCTCGACCGGGTCGCCCTGGACCGCAACTCCGACGCGATCGCCTGGGTGGTCGGCACCTACGCGATCAGCACCGAGGAGATCAACGGTGTCCCGCCGCGCGACCTGCGCGCCAAGGCCCGCGTCGCGGCCAAGTCCAAGATGCGGCTGCAGCTCGCGGCCGAGGACGCCGCCGCCCACGGCGGCAACGAGGGCGTGGGCTGCATCCACGTCGACCAGGTCTCGGCGTAACACGGATAGTGCATGACGGGAAGGGCCCCTGCCGGAACTCCGGCAGGGGCCCTTTCGCTTACGCGAGAACGGGTTCCTCGTCCTTGACCACGACCTCGGTCTGCTCGGTCCTCTCCTGCGGCCGGGGGAGCAGGCTGATCGAGGCGAACCCGGCGGCCAGCAGGGTCGCGAACAGCGCGATCACCTGGTGCTTCACGCCTTCGATGCCCTCGGCCAGCGCCGCGAGCGGGAACTGCCCAACCGCGGTGAGCAGCAGGAACAGCACCACCACACCGAGCTCGCGCGACCCGCGGCGCAGGGCGCGGATGCCCAGCCAGGCGATCAGCAGCCACAGCGGCAGCAGGGCGAACAGCCCGGCGGGGGCGATCAGCCCGGTGATCCCGGAGAGGACGGGGACGCGGTACTCCTTGGCCTTGGCGGGCAGCCCGGCGTCGGCGCCGAAGTTGCCCATGTTCGCCGGGCGCCCGGTCAGCAGGTCCTCGGCGGCCTGGTTGAGGATCTGCGCGGTGCGCACCGGGTGCGAGGCGTAGTAGCGCACGATGTTGCCGTTGCTGATCTTGTCCCGGTACTTCGGGTACTCGGGGTCGGTGTAGGCGGGCCTCGGGCTCCACCACTGCGTCCCGACGTACTGCGCGAACGACGCGGGCAACCCGAGATCAGCGAGGTCCTGGGCGGTGTCGTGCTTCCCGTCGACGATGCTGTCGAAGATCGCGTGGTAGGCGTTGGCCTCGCGGTACTCGGTGTTGGCGAAGTCCCCGGTGTTCTGCAGGGCCAACGTCCCCGCCCCGACGGCGACCACGACCACCGCGGCGGGCGCCCACTTGGCGACCCCACGCCCACGGTCGCCGACGGCCAGCACGACCACCGCGATCACCAGCAGCGGCAACACCATCAACGTCTGCGACTTGGCGTTGACCCCGAGCACCCCACCGGCCACGACGACGGCGACCCCCAGCCAGCGCTGGAAGCCGGGGCGCCGCAGGAGGAGCAGCCCACCGGCCATCAGCAGCAGCCCGGCGAACGCGGCCCCCTCACTGATCACGGAGGTGAGGTACCCGAAGAAGGCGGAGTCCAGCACGACCAACCCGATCACGAACGCGGCCAGCGCCCGGTACCACCCCCGCACCGGAAGCGCCCAGACCACAACGGTCAACCCCACGGCCACGACGAGGATGCCGATGGCCCCCACGACCTTCAGGTTCAGCCCAGGCGGGTCCCCGAGCACCTGCCCCAACCACAACGCGACCCGGTCGACCCAGAACTGCGACGACACGTACGAACTAGGACACGGCGCCGCGGGGGCGTAGAAGAACTGCACCACGCTCTCGGACACGCGGGCCCGGTCGTTCACCCCGAGCTTGCACAGCAGGCGCCAGCCGTCACCGTTGTCGGCGATCCCGACCGGCCGGGGCACCAACCACCGCACCACCAACACCGCCACCCACGCGACGAAGGTCCCCGCCCACTTCCACCGTTTCCACACCCGGCCCAGGGTAACTACCCACCCCCAGGTACCGCGTACGCCCCGCACACCCCACCGCGACCACCGAGCAAGCCCCATCCGACCTGGATTGATCTTCAGCGGTACCACCCGCGACCGCTTGCCGCGCACGGCGCCATGCCGGTAGATACCGTGCGCCATACGTCGGGCGGGTAATTAAGCAGCAGGTACAGGCAGACGTTGGGACCAGGATGAACTCTCCTACGCCACGCGGGACGGCAGCACGCGCGGCCACTAATCGTCGCTGCGCGGGGTGTGCTGCCGCACTAGCGCTCGACAACACCTCGCGGCTGTGTAACAAGTGTCGTCGGAAAAACTGCGACCGGCTAAACGCGCCTCCGCTGCCCGAACACGACTTCTGGAGCACCGCTGAGTTTGTCGACGCCTTTGCGACCCAACACATCGGAAAAGTCGTCAAAGTCTACCGACATCACCCGCTACACCTCCGGGTCTTCGGCAAGGCGTTGAGCCAGGAGCTACTTGGCAGGTGGCTAGGCATCGCCCAGGCCCAAGTCAGCAAGCTGGAGAACGGTAGGCCGAAACAGAACCTTGAAGCGCTCCGCGCCATTGCTCAGAAACTCCATCTGCCGCAGCATTTGCTGTGGTTTGATCTGCCCGAACAGAGTCGCCTTACCCCACCGCCGGTGCGGACAACAGATGACACCGCCGCCGATGTGTTCGGGACGATGACAATCGGGGATCTTGGCGATGTGAAATGTGCTGCCAGCGGGTATGGAGAAGTCCCGACGTGCGCCAGCCTGCTCGCGAACTACGAGCACCTTACCGACAACTACCGACAGATCGACTATCAGGCGGGTTCGCAGGCCATATACGCCGACACGGTGACTCACTTGCGTCGACTGATGGCAGCCTCCGATCAGGTGCCTTCCAGTCTCTATGCGCGATATGTCGGACTACTTGGCGATACCGCCCAACTGGCTACATGGCTTGCGATTGACCGTCAGGACTACACGGCGGCGCGACACCTCTGTTCCATTGCCTTGTCCAGTTCGGTAGAGAACGAAGACCTCGCCATGCACTCGTACGTGCTGGGTGTCATGAGCTACGTCCACTTGCATGCGAAGCGTGGGAACGAGGCCCTTCGACTGCTGGACAGCGGCCTGCGAATCGCCAATACGCCACGCTTCGGCGTTAGCCACGCCATCCGATCCTGGTTGTATCAGGCATCGGCGGAGGCGTACGCGTTCGCTGGTGACATGGAAGCAGGAGCAAAAGCGTTGGCTACCGCAGAACGCCTCTTCGATACCGTGCGAGTAGACGATATACCCGCTTGGCTGGGTTTCTACAACACCCAAGACCACGCAAATCGGCTCAGAGGGCGCGGCTTGCTCCGCCTCAGCGACGGTCGCGCAGCGATCGCAACCCTGGAGAACGCCTGCGAATCGTTACCCGAGCACTTTGTGCGGGAACGGTCCGGTGCAATGATTGATCTATCTGCTGCACACCTCTTGAGCGCGGGAAACGCCAAGCCTGAACCCGAAGCAGCCGCAGTCACAGCGCAGGAAGCTTGGCGGCTCGCCGTGATGACCAGGTCCAAGCGCAATCAGTACCGGGTGATCGAACTCCTTCCATCGTTCAATCCATACGCACACTTGAATGCGGTCCAGTACTTGACGTCTATGATCGACACCTCCGTTTGACACTCTTCAATGAAGGCATCACCCGCGCTGGGCCCCCGAGACGCTGAGACAGGTGTCCGGAAGGCCTAGGACGACCCGGTAATCCGGGGTCCGCCACGAGCGGCTGTCTCGGCCGCCAGTGCGGTGGCGGCCGCCCCTGTCCGCGCACAGGGGCGGCCAAAGGCCGCGGAGGCGGAGGGATTTGAACCCCCGGACGGTTGCCCGTCTTCCGCTTTCAAGGCGGATGCATTCGGCCGCTCTGCCACGCCTCCCTACCCGTCCAGACTAGCCAACGGTGGCTACGTCAGGTCGAGGTGTTCGATGACCCGCTCGAAGACCGCGGCGACGACTCGCTGTTCCTCCGGGGTCATCAGGTCCACCAGGTGCTCGCGGACGCCGTTCACGTGGACCGGGGCCGCTGAGCGCAGGGTGTCCATGCCGTGCGGGGTGAGTTCGGCGATGACGCCGCGGGCGTCCTCGGCGCAGCCGACGCGGCGGACCAGGCCCGCCTTCTCCAGCCGGGAGATCTGGTGCGACAGTCTGCTCTTCGAGGAGGCCAGTTGGCCCGCGAGCTGGCTCATCCGCATCTGCCAGGCCTCGCACTCGGAGAGGCGGACCAGCACCTCGTAGTCCGGCAGGGCCAGACCGTGGTTGTCCTGGAGTTCCCGGTTGAGCTGCTGGCGCAGGAGCTCGCCGCCGATCACGTACGCGCGCCAGGCGCGCATCTCGTCGGGGTCGAGCCACCGGGGGTCGGCTCTCACTGATGTCACGCATCCAGGTTACGGCGTTCACCTCATGGGCCTGGTCTTAGCCATCTGGCCACGGCAGACTCGCTTGCCTTGCGCTCGGTCGGGTGACCCGGGCGTGCGGACGGAGGACTGATGCTCGTTCCCAAGAGAATCGCGGCGGCGATCGCCACCGCGTGCCTTGCCGTGACCGGACTGGCGACCACCGCGACCGCGGCGCCGACCGCCACGACGGACCTGCGGCTGATCGCGTTCAACGACTTCCACGGCAACCTCCAGCCCCCGGCGGGCTCGTCGGGCCGGGTGACGCTGCCCAACGGCACGACGGTGGACGCCGGTGGTGCCGCCTACCTGGCCGCGCACGTGGCCAGGCTGCGCGGGGAGGCGCCGAACTCGTTGGTGCTCTCGGCCGGTGACGCGGTCGGCGCGTCGCCGCTGACCTCGGCGCTGTTCCACGACGAGCCGACGGTGGAGTTCCTGAACAAGATCGGCACCGACGCGGCGGTGATCGGCAACCACGAGTTCGACGAGGGCTACCGCGAGCTGCTGCGCCTGCAGTTCGGCGGCTGCCACCCGACCGACGGCTGCCAGTTCCGCCCGACCTTCCGCGGGTCGCGCTTCCCGTACCTGGGCGCCAACATCACCTTCGACAACGGCCTGCCCGCGGCGCTGCCGGTGTCGGTCAAGTTCGTCGAGGGCATCCCGGTCGGGGTCATCGGCGTCACGCTCAAGGACCTGCCGTCCGTGGTCACCCCGGAGGCGATCAAGGGCTTCCAGTTCGGCGACGAGGTGGCCGCGATCAACCGCACCTCGCGGCTGCTGGACCTGGCGGGCATCCGCGCCCAGGTCGTGCTGCTGCACCAGGGCGACAGCACCGAGGGCGGCGGCCCGGACGACTGCCGCACCCTGCCCGGCCCGGCCCGGCAGATCGCGACCGCCGCCTCGGCCTCGGTCGACGCCTTCTTCACCGGCCACAGCCACCAGCAGTACAACTGCGTGGTCAACGACCCGGCGGGCAACCCGCGGCCGCTGATCCAGGGCGCCTCCTTCGGGCGGCTGCTCTCGGTGGTCGACCTCAAGCTCGACCGCAAGTCCCGCGACGTGCTGCGCGCCCGGACCACCGCGCACAACGAGATCGTCACCCGCACCATCACCCCCGACGCGGGCGTGCAGGCGCTGGTCGACGAGGCGGTGGCCAAGTCCGGCCCGATCGCCAACCGGCAGGTCGGCACGATCAGCGCCGACCTGGTCCGCGCGGCCCCGGTCTCCGGCGAGTCCCCGATCGGCGACGTGATCGCCGACGGGCAGCTGGCGGCCACCCAGGGCAACCAGGCGCAGATCGCGGTGACCAACCCCGGCGGCATCCGCACCGACCTGACCTACGCCGGGTCCCCGGCCGGTGAGGGCAACGGCGTGGTCACCTACGGCGAGGCGTTCGCGGTGCAGCCGTTCAGCAACATCCTGCAGACGATCACGCTGACCGGCGCGCAGCTCAAGACCGTGCTCGAGCAGCAGTGGCAGCCGCAGGCCAACGGCACCACGATCACCCGCTTCCTGCAGGTGTCGGACTCGCTGCACTACTCGTGGTCGCAGTCGGGCACCCAGGGCAACCGGGTCTCCGCGGTCACCGTGGCCGGTCAGCCGCTCGACCCGGCCGCGTCCTACCGGGTGACGGTGAACAACTTCCTCGCCGCGGGCGGCGACGGGTTCACCGAGCTCGCCAAGGGCACCAATCTCAACGGTGGCCCGGTGGACCTCGACGCGTTCACCGCCTACCTCACGGCGCACCCGAACCTGGCGCCCCCGGCGCCCACCCGGGTCACCGTGATCCCGTAGCAGCTCGAAACGTCAAGGGGGACAGGCGAATCCGCCTGTCCCCCTTGGTTTTTCCCGGACTGTCCGACTGGGACGGGTTCACCCGGTCCGGGCCATGGGGTTGTCCTGCCGGGGTTCGAGGCGCACGATGGGAGGACGGCCGGCCCGCAGGACCACGCAGTCCGGAGGCAGTGGTCTCGAGCCCGCCGGGAGAGGTCAGGTGGTGCCGTGGCGATGCAGCAACCCCGCGCAGTGACCTGCCGCCTGCCGCGACCCCGCGGCTGAGCCGACAGCACGACCCAGCCGTGGACGAGAACGGCAGCTCGACGGGCATTCGAGTGCCCCGTGCGCGACGCGCACCGGATCCGCACCTCGACGATGTTGAACCCCGCTTCGGGCCGCGTTAGTCGATCCACCCGGCCGGGCTCCACGCCGACCGCCGAAACGGTGGGACCTGCGACGTGATGATCACCCGGGTGCGGTAGCCGACCAGGCACCGCACCCGGGTGCGTCCTCGTCCCCGCGGACCGCGCTCGCGCACTATCGTCTACCGCGACAGCGATGACGACCCGGACGCGGAGTGTGCGGCGTGGAGTTCGACGACGATGTGGCGCTGGACACCTCCCAGGTGCAGGACACCCGTGGCTCGGGTGGGGGTGGTGGTCTAGGCGGCCGGGTCGCCCTCGGCGGCGGTGGCCTCGGGATCGTCGGCTTCATCCTCTACTTCGTGCTCTCCCAGCTCGGTGGCGTCCCCGCGAGCGTCCCGCTGAACACCGACAACGTCGGCAGCGGCCAGGCGGTCAGCAACACCGACCTCGCCAAGGACTGCCGCACCGGCAAGGACGCCAACACCAAGGACGACTGCGCTCTGGTCGCGGTCATCAACTCGATCCAGGGCTACTGGACCGACGAGTTCGCCCGCTCCGGCAGCACCTACCGCCAGGCCCCCACCAACTTCTTCAGCGGCTCGGTGAACACCGGCTGCGGCGGTGCCACCGCCGACGTCGGCCCGTTCTACTGCCCGGCGGACAAAGAGGTCTACATCGACCTGACGTTCTTCAAGGAGCTGCAGACCCGCTTCGGCGCCCAGGGCGGCACCTTCGCCGAGGCCTACGTGCTGGCCCACGAGTACGGCCACCACGTGCAGAACCTGCTCGGCACCTCGGACAAGGTGCGCCCCGGCAGCGGCGCGAACTCCGACAGCGTCCGCCTGGAGCTGCAGGCCGACTGCTACGCGGGTGTGTGGGCCAACCACGCCACCACGGTGCCGACCTCCAGCGGCAAGCCGCTGATCAAGTCGATCACCCAGGACGACGTGAACCGGGCGCTCGACGTCGCCTCCCGGATCGGCGACGACTTCATCCAGCAGAACCTCGGCGGCGGCCGGGTGGACGAGAGCCAGTTCACCCACGGGTCCTCCGAGCAGCGGGAGAAGTGGTTCACCGCGGGCATCAACAGCGGCAACCCGGCGCAGTGCGACACCTTCGGCGCCCGCACCCTCTGACCGCCCCGGCGGACACCTTCGACGCCCGCGCCCCTCTGACCGACTCGGCCGGCGCGATCTGCCTTCGCGCTCCTCGGACTGTCTCGACGGATTGTTGAACAATATGACAATTCAGCAATCCTCAGGTTGACTTGTTCGAACATTGACTTGTTCAACGATCTGGGGGCTGGGCATCGTGGCGGTGGACGAGGTCGGTGCACGGCTGACGCAGCGGGTCAGCGAGCAGCGGCGCGAGCGCAACTCGGCGGCCGAGAACGCCGCGGCGGCGCTGCGCGGGCTGATCATGGACGGCGCGCTGCGGCCGGGGGACCGGGTGAACGAGGAGACCTTCATGGGTCCGCTCGAGGTCTCCCGCAACACCCTGCGCGAGTCGTTCCGGCTGTTGGCGCACGAGAAGCTGCTCGTCCACAAGCTCAACCGCGGCGCGTTCGTGCGCAGCCCGCAGGTCGACGACGTCACCGACCTGTTCCGGGTCAGCCGGGTGGTCGAGCTGCCGGCGCTGTCGCACGCCGAGGAACGCCACGTCTCGCGGATGGCCGACATCGTCGCCGAGGGCCGCGAGGCCGTCCGCGGCGAGGACTGGGCCCGCGCGGGCACCGCCGACCTGCGCTTCCACCAGGCGATCGTCGCCGCGGCGAGCAGCCCCCGGCTCAACGAGCTGATCGGCCAGGTCGCCGCCGAGCTGCGACTCGCCTTCGACGCCGTGCCCGACCAGCGCGCGTTCCACGAGAAACACCTGGCCCGCGACGGCGCGATCGTCTCGGCGCTGAGCACGGGTGACCGCGCGGGCGCCCACCGCCTCCTCGAATCCGCGCTCGACGACGCCGAGGCCGAACTGGTGACCGCCCTGCGGGCCCAGCGCTGAATGACCGGACGACGCCCGCTGGTTCCGCAGCCGAAGCCACCCACTAGACCCCAGCGGTGAGGCCACCGTCGCTGGTTCCGCAGAGGACAAGCCAACTCCGCTGGTTCCGCAGCGGTGAGGCCACCGTCGCTGTTCCGCAGAGGACAAGCCGACCCGCTGGTTCCGCAGCGGTGAGGCCACCGTCGCTGTTCCGCAGAGGACAAGCCGACCCGCTGGTTCCGCAGCGGTGAGGCCCCCGTCGCGGGTTCCGCAGCGGAGTGGCCGCCCTCGCTGGTAGGCAACAGGATCTTTCACCCCGCTGGTTCCGCAGCGGATAGGCCGACCACGCTGGTACCGCCGGCCCCGCTACGGATGCTCGATCTAGTGGACTCGCTTCGTGCGGGGGGAGAGCACCGCTAAACTTGACCAGGTGGTGGGGATGCCCTTCACCCCACGCTTTTTCCCCACAGCGGTGCTCTAGGGGCCCCACACGAAGCGAGTTCACTAGATCGAGCCCACGCTTCTAACCCGGGCAACCCAGGGCAGCAAAACCCCTAGATCTCAACCCGAGCAACGAAGACGGCAACGCCAGGACGAGCCGACCAGAGCAACTCCGCCCGAAACCCCGGCGCGGTGGCTCAGCCGAGCACCTCGCGGTCGGCGGACTCCCAGAACGCGCAGATGTCCACGACGTCCTTGGGGCGCCGCAGGTCCAGCTTGTAGGCGAGCACGTCCCGCAGGTCGGCGTAGCGCAGCCCGTCGATCACCTCGGCCCGGCGGATGAGCTCCTCCGCCGTGTCGGCGGGCGGGATCCAGCGCTGCGAGAACTGGATCCGGCCGCCGTAGAACTGGGTCACCGGGTCGCCGCTGATCGCGCCGACCGCCGCTTCCCCGATGGCGACCACCCGCTCCCAGGTCCGCCCGGTGGCCACGATGTCGAGGTCGCGGATGTCGGCGCGCAGCCCGTGAGCGAACAGCGGGGCGCTGCCGAAGATGACGAACTCGTCCGGGTCCAGGTCCAGCTCGCGCAGCCGCCGGATGAGCTCGTTGCCGCGCAGTCGTTCGCGGGCCGGTGGGCTGGGCATGGTTGTCGTCCTCATTGGATCCCCTTGGCGCGCAGCACCATGGCGATGACCGGGTTCGTCGCGGCGGGAGCGGGAGCGGCCGCCGGGTCCGACTCGTTCGCCGCGGCGGGGTCGCCGGTCGAGCGGTTCTCCAGCTCTCCCTGGGCGCGGATGATATCCGGGCGTTCGTGCGGGCTGCTGCCCTCGATCACCCGGCACAGCCGGACTGTGCGGGAGGTCTCCTCGAACCGCTTCGCGCGCAGCGACACGACGTGCTTGGTGACCGCGACGACGGCGAGCGCCACTATCGAGGCCACGGTGGCGATTTCGGACATCATGGCGGTCCCCCCGGATCACTGCTGCGCGGTGTACTCGCCCGCCGCGATCAGGCGGAGCGTCTTGTCGTCCATGACCCACAGGGTCTGCCTGCCGGTCTCGACGATCCCGCGCTCGCGGAACGCGCGGATGATCTTCTTCACCGAGTCGGTGGACAGCCAGGCCAGCGAGGCGATGTCGGGCTGGCTCATGCCCAGCACGGTGGCCCCGTCCTCGGGTGGCCACGCGCCGCGGTCGACCAGCTGCACCAGCGCGCGGGCGAGCCGCTGCTCGGCGGCCATGTCCGACTCGACGATCTTGCGGGTGACCTGGTCGAGCCGTTCGTCGGCGTTGTACAGCTGGGCGACCATCGCCCGCGGGTGGTGGTGGAGGAAATCCATCCAGGCGCCCGCGGGCAGGTGCAGGACCTCGACGTCGTTGATCGCGACGATGCTCGCCGAGCGCGGTTTGCGCCGGATGGCGGCCATCTCGCCGACCACGTCCCCGGGGCCGCGGATCGCGATGATCCGGGCGGGTTTGCCCGCGAGTGCCTTGACGTGGCCCGCGCGGATCACCAGGGCGAAGTCCGTCTCCTCGCCCTCGCTGATGAAGATGTGCCCGGCCTGGCGCCTGATGACGTTGCCCACCAGATCCAGATCGGCGAGTTCTCCCTTGGTGAGGAGCGGTTGCCCGGCTTCAAAGAGGTCTTCGCCCATGACTTGAGTGTATTGATACACCTTCAATGGGTGCAAGCCACCGATCGGGGGTGGTGGAGCGACGTGCGCCACCAATGCCCGGTGGGGTGCCCACGTCCGGGTTAGGGTCGACGGCGTGCGGATCACAGGGCGTCGGCGATGACCGGCTGGGAGGCCGTCGGGGTGCTGCTGGCCGGGGTGTTCGCGGGCGGTATCAACACCGTCGTCGGGTCCGGCACCCTGATCACCTTCCCGGTGCTGCTGGCGGTGGGGTACCCGCCGGTGGTGGCCAACGTGTCCAACACCCTGGGGCTGGTGCCCGGCTCGGTCGCGGGCGCCATCGGCTACCGCCGCGAGCTCACCGGTCAGCTGGGTCGGATCCTGCGCCTGGGTGTCGCCTCCCTGCTGGGCGGTGTGGTCGGCGCCGTGCTGCTGCTCGTGCTGCCGCCGGGGGCGTTCGAGGCCATCGTGCCGGTGCTGATCGTGGTGGCGCTGGTGCTGGTGATCGTGCAGCCGTGGCTCGCGCGCAAGCTCGCCGAGCGCGAGTCCGAACGCCCGGCCCACGGCGGTGTCGCCCTCTTCGCGGGGGTCTTCGCCACCGGTGTCTACGGCGGCTACTTCGGCGCGGCGCAAGGGGTGGTGCTCTTGGCGCTGATGGGCATCCTGATGGACGACAACCTGCAGCGCATCAACGGCATCAAGAACGTGCTGGCAGCGCTGGTGAACCTGGTCTCCGGCGTGATCTTCATCTTCGTCGCCGACGTGGCCTGGCCCGCGGTCGCGCTGATCGCCGCGGGCGCGACGGTCGGCGGCGTCGTCGGCGCCAAGATCGGCCGCAAGCTCTCGCCCGCGGTCCTGCGCGGGGTGATCGTCGTGGTCGGCACCGCCGCCATCATCCAGCTGCTCACCCGCTGAACCCGGTGCGGCCCGCCCCGGGGCGGGCCGCACGACCGGGTCCAACGCGGAAGGTCTACCGCGGGAAAGCCAGTGCCGCGGCCAAGAACGTGTCGTTCTCCTCCGCGGTCCCGATCGTCACGCGGGCGCCGTCGCCGACGAACGCGCGCACCACGACCTTGTGCGCCAGGCAGTGCTCGTTGAACTCCGCCGTGCGCGCGCCCAGCGGCAGCCACACGAAGTTCGCCTGCGTCTCGGGCACCTCGTACCCGGCGTCGACCAGCGCCGACCGCACCCGGCCGCGCTCGGCCACGATCTCGCGGCAGCGGGCGAACAGCTCGTCCTCGGCCTCCAGCGAGGCCAGCGCCGCCACCTGGGCCAGGGCGTTGACCCCGAACGGCACGAAGACCTTGCGGACCACCGCGGTCACCGCCTCCGGGGCCACCAGGTAGCCCACGCGCAGGCCCGCCAGGCCGTACGCCTTGGAGAAGGTGCGCAGGACGGCGACGTTGTCGCGGCCGCGCGCCCACTGCTCCTTGGCCACCTCGACGCCGTCGGGGACCTCCGGGTCGGAGACGAACTCGCGGTAGGCCTCGTCGATCACGACCAGCACGTCGGCCGGGACGGCGTCGATGAAGCGCTCCAGCTCCTCGCGGCGCAGCGCGGTGCCGGTCGGGTTGTTCGGCGTGCAGACGAACACCAGCCGGGTCGCCGGGGTGATCGCGGCGATCATCGCGTCGACGTCGAGGGCGTGCCCCCCGGTCAGCGGGACCCGCACCTGCGCCGCCCCGACGACCTGCGTCACGACCGGGTAGGCCTCGAACGAGCGCCACGGGAAGAGCACCTCGTCGGCCTCGGTGCAGGTGGCCTGGATGAGCTGCTGGCACAGGGTCACCGAGCCGCAGCCGACCGAGACGTTGTCCTCGGCCACCCCGAGCTTGCGCGCCAGCGCCGCCACCAGCTCACCCGCCGCGCTGTCCGGGTAGCGGTTGATCCGGCTCGCCGCCTCGGCGACCGCCTTCACCACGCTGGGCAGCGGGCCGAGCGAGACCTCGTTGCTGGCCAGCTTGATCGCCCCGGGCACGCTCTTGCCGGGGACGTAGCCGGGCAACGCGTCCAGGTCGGCGCGGGTACGCACGGTCATCGGGGCTCCTCATCGCTCTCGGTCGGGCTCCATGATGCTACCGAGCGGACACCAGTGTCCGGTCTCCGTGCCATGATCGCTGAAAATGGCCTTCTTCCTGCGGATGGGTGAGCGGGTGATCACGTTGACTGCTATTAACCCGGCCATGGTTGGGTATGTCATGGCCCAGACACGCACTGAGGACTTCCGGCTCGATGACGGCCGGGCGCTGCGCCTCAGCTACGCCGAGCCAGACGGGGTGACCCGGGGCGGGCTCGTCGTCCTGCACGAGGCGCGCGGCATCACCGACGCGGTGACCGGCATCGTCACCGGCCTCGCGGCGGAGGGCTGGCTGGTCGTCGTCCCGCACCTCTACCCCGGTGCGGAGGGCTCGGCCGAGGTCGGCCACGCCGAGGCCGCCGACAAGGTCAGCGAGCTCTCCGGCGACTCGGCGCTGGCCGCCACCGACATCGCCTTCGCCTGGCTGGCCCGGCACGGCCTGACCGCCGACCGGATCGGCGTCATCGGCTTCGAGCTCGGCGGCGCGGTCGCCCTGGTGGTCGCGGCGGGCCGGGACATCGGCGCGGCGGTCACCGTCTCCGGCGGCGGCATCCTGGAGCCGCTGTCACACGGCCTGCCCGCCCTCGTCGAGGTCGCGGGCGAACTGCGCGTCCCGTGGCTGGGCCTCTACCGCGACGACAGCGGCGACGGCATCAGCCCGGAGCAGGTCGAGAAACTGCGCGAGGCCGCGAGCACGGCCAAGATCGCCACCGACGTCGTGCGCTACCACTTCGACACCGGCGCCTCCGAGGCCTGGCAGCGCGCCCTCAACTGGTTCGACGCCCACCTGCGGTGAACGTCACCGCACTCTCCCGACTCGAGTTCGACCTGGTGTGGGAGTCGCTCGGCCTGGCGGAACGTCCCTACCCCCTCGACATCCCCTCGTTCGGCGAAACCCTCGACGAACGCTCGACGCTGCGCAAAGAGGTCATCGAGGGCCTGGTCGCCCGAGGACTGCACAACGGAACCGACCTGGACCGCAGGTTGGAAGACCAGCTACTCCTGTTGGCCCGCAACGAGTTCAGCGTCGACGCCCTCCTCCAGATCGGCAGAGGGGCGCGAATCCTAGGTGCGGGCAGGGGAAGCGCGGTGGTGCTGGCGGTGCAGACCGGCGAACGGATCCGCATCGGCCCGCCCGCCGCCGGGGGAGTGGTCGCCGAGATCGCGGGCATGCTCCCGGACGCCGAAGCGGGCCCGGGAACAGCGGTGACCCTGCCGAAGTCGGTGTTCCACAACGCCATCGACGCCTACGTCGAGTCTGGTTTCGCGGGCCTGGAAACAATCCTGAACCAGGGTGGCGTGAGCGGCCGGGACATGCGAACCATCGCCACCCTCGTGGAGAACTCCCGCCACGGCGGCGGCCAAGTGGCGGCCAACTGCGTGGACAGACTCGGCAGACGAACCCGCACAGACGTGGTCAACTGGTTCGACACGACCGCGGGCCGCTACCTGGCCCTACCTTCCCGCCAGGACAACACGGACTGGCTGACACTGGCCCCAGCGGACTCCACAAGACTGGTACAGCGCCTCAAGGACCTGGTCGCCTCGGTCCGATAAGGACAGTGAAGGTCTGAAGTCCTCGCCCCACAAGGAAACCCACGTGGCCAGCCGCGTCCGACCACTCCCTCCCCCCTCAGCGCACGGCGCCCCCACAATCCCGACCCGCTGACCACTCCCGCCCCTGCATCCCATACACAGCCCAAAACACGGACTGAACGGGGTTGTCAAGGCATCTTTCCCGCCTTGACAACCCCGTTCAGTCCGTAGTCACAATCATGTGTAGGGGAAGCAGGAACTAGCCAAACTCAGACGCCAGCCATCTCCACAACAGAGGGCCCAACACTCAACGCAGGCTCAGTCTTGGCGACGACCTCATCCACCGAAACCCCAGGCGCCACCTCCCGCAGCACCAGCCCATCCGCGGTCACATCGATCACCGCAAGATCAGTGATGATCCGCTGCGCCACCCGCAACCCGGTGAACGGCAGCGAACAGGTCTTCACGATCTTGAAGGACCCGTCCTTGGCCACGTGCTCCATCAGCACCACGACGTGCTTGGCCCCGTGCACCAGGTCCATCGCCCCGCCCATCCCCTTGACCATCTTCCCGGGGATCATCCAGTTGGCGATGTCGCCGACCTCGGAAACCTGCATGGCGCCGAGGATCGCGGCGTCGACCTTCCCGCCGCGGATCATCCCGAACGACAGCGCGGAGTCGAAGAACGAGGCGCCGCGGCGGATCGTCACCGTCTCCTTGCCCGCGTTGATCAGGTCGGCGTCCTCTTCCCCCTCGAACGGGTAGGCGCCAACGCCCAGGATCCCGTTCTCTGACTGGAGCACGATCTCCACGTCTTCGGGCACGTAGTTCGGCACCAGTGTCGGCAGTCCGATGCCCAGGTTCACGTAAGAGCCGTCCGACAGCTCCGCCGCCGCGCGCGCGGCCATCTGCTCACGGGTCAACGCCATCTCAGGCCTCCTTCGTGCGGACGGTGCGGCGCTCGATGCGCTTCTCGGCGGCCTGCTCGGGCGTCAGCGCGACCACGCGCTGGACGAAGATGCCCGGCAGGTGGATCTCACCCGCCGCGAGCTCGCCCGGCTCGACCAGTTCCTCGACCTCGGCGATGCTCACCCGCCCGGCCATGGCGCACAGCGGGTTGAAGTTCTGCGCGGAGTCGCGGAACACGAGGTTGCCGTGCCGGTCGCCCTTCCACGCGCGGACCAGGCCGAAGTCGGTGGTGATGGAGTGCTCGAGGACGTAGTCGAGGCCGTCGAACTCGCGCACCTCCTTGGGCGGGGAGGCGATCGCGACGTTGCCCGCGTCGTCGTAGCGCCAGGGCACGCCACCGTCGGCGACCTGGGTGCCGACCCCCGTCCGGGTGAAGAAGGCCGGGATGCCCGCGCCGCCCGCGCGCAGCCGCTCGGCGAGCGTGCCCTGCGGGGTCAGCTCCACCTCCAGCTCGCCGGAGAGGTACTGGCGGGCGAACTCCTTGTTCTCGCCGACGTAGGAGCTGGTCATCCGCGCGATGCGCTTCTCGCGCAGCAGCAGGCCCAGGCCCCAGTCGTCGACGCCGCAGTTGTTGGACGCCACGTCCAGTCCGGTGACGCCCTTGGCCAGCAGCGCCTGGATGAGCACGCTCGGTATGCCGCAGAGACCGAACCCGCCCACCGCCAGGCTGGCGTTGTCGGCGATGTCGGCGACCGCATCGGCGGCGCTTGGGACGACTTTGTCCATGTGTGCCCCTCCTTCTGGGTGTGGCAAGGGCGACTCTAGCGCTGCCGGTGGCCCGGTCGATGTGTTCGAAATCGCCACAAATCGCACGCGGTGGGTGGTCATGGACACTGTCGGGGTGACCGAAGACGTTCTACCCCGGCGGTGGCGGCCGTCTGGTGAGACGACCGTGCGCCTGCTGACCTGGGCGGCCCGCCTGGTCGGGTTGCTCGCGGTGGCCTCCGTGGTGTTCCCGGCGGGCCGCAGGCGGCTGCGCGACACCATCGGCGGCTGGCTCGACCTGCCCGCCGAGGCGACCCTGGCGGCGGGCGTGGTGGCCCTGGCCAGCGGCGTCATGCTGATCATGCTGGCGACCGCGCTGCGCAGGCGGAAGCGCCGGGCCTGGCAGGTCGCGGTGGTGGTCACCGGCCTGATCGCGCTGGCCCACCTGGGCTGGCGGCACGGGATCGGGTCCGGGGTGACCGCGCTGGGGCTCTGCGTCGCGCTGATCGCCACCCGGCGCTACTTCACCGCCCGGGCCGACCCGGTGCACGGCAAGTGGCGGGCGATCCGGGTGGCGCTGCAGCTGCTGCTGGCCGGGTTCGCGGCCAACTTCGTGCTGCTCTCGTCCACCCCCCGGCGCTTCACCGGGCCCTCGACGATCGGCGACCGGGCGCTGCACGCGCTGCTGGCGCTGGTCGGGGTGTCCGGGCCGGTCGCCCCGGTGCCCTGGCTCGACGACCTCACCGCCGCCATCGGGATCGTCTTCGGCATCGGCGCGGTACTGCTCGGCGGCTACTTCCTGCTCCGCTCGGCGGAGCCGAAACCGGGCCTGGACACCGAGGACGAGGCCCGGTTGCGCACCCTGCTCGCCACCCGCGGCGCGGACGACTCGCTGGGCTACTTCGCGCTGCGGCGGGACAAGTCGGTGGTGTTCTCGGCCTCCGGCAAGGCCGCCGTGCCGTTCCGGGTGCTCGCGGGGGTGGCGCTGGCCTCCGGCGACCCGCTGGGCGACCTGGAGGCGTGGCCGGGCGCGATCGACCGCTTCCTGGGCGAGTGCCGCGACCACGGCTGGGTACCCGCGGCGATCGGCTGCTCGGAGCGCGGGGCCACGGTCTGGGTGCGCTACGGCCTGGACGCGATCGAGCTGGGCGACGAGGCCATCGTCGACGTGCCCACGTTCAGCCTGGACGGCCGGGCCATGCGCGGCGTCCGCCAGGCGGTGGCCAAGCTGCGGCGCGCGGGCTACACGGTGAGCGTGCGCCGCTCGGCCGACCTGGCCGAGGACGAGCGGGCGGAGCTGGCCGTGCTCGCGGAGCAGTGGCGCGGCACCGAGACCGAGCGCGGTTTCTCGATGGCGCTGTCCCGGCTCGCGGGCGCCGACGACCCGGAGTGCGTGCTGGTCACCGCCGAGCGCGACGGGGCGGTGGCGGGCCTGCTGCAGTTCGTCCCGTGGGGCCGCGACGGCCTGTCCCTGGACCTGATGCGCCGCGACCGGGCGGTCGGCGACAACGGCCTCAACGAGCTGATGATCGCCGACCTGCTCGGCGCGTGCCGCGGCCTGGGCGTGGACCGGGTGTCGCTGAACTTCGCGGTCTTCCGCGCGGCGCTGGAGCGCGGCGGCCGCATCGGCGCGGGCCCGGTGGCCCGGCTGTGGGCCCGCGCCCTGCGGGCGGGCTCGCGCTGGTGGCAGATCGAGACGCTCTACCGCTTCAACGCGAAGTTCGCCCCGGACTGGGCCCCCAGGTTCCTGGTCTTCCCGGCCGTGCGCGACCTGCCCCGGGTGGCCCTGGCCGCGATGGAGGCGGAGGGCTTCGGAGGCCGCCCACCAGCGCTTTTGCGTGCCCTGCGGCGTTAGGAGGGGGGCGTTTTGCCTCCGGGACAGGGGTCTGTGTAGTCTTATTTCCCGAGCGGCCTGGGGCCCCGGGAGGCTTCGCCTAGTCTGGTCTATGGCGCCGCACTGCTAATGCGGTTGGGGTTAACTGCCCCTCCCGGGTTCAAATCCCGGAGCCTCCGCTGGACACCCGGTTCGCTGGGTGACAACTAAACATGCACCCGTAGCTCAACGGATAGAGCATCTGACTACGGATCAGAAGGTTAGGGGTTCGAATCCCTTCGGGTGCACCACGCGAAACCGCGGGTCGACACAGTCGGCCCGCGGTTTTCGTTTGCCGCCGACGTCCAGGGTGGTCGGCGCGGACCCGTCCACTGTGGTCGCGCGGGCCAACTGCCGTTGTGGGGCAACGGTTCCGCCAAGGGCATCGTTGGGGGGTTGGCACCAGGGACAGGCCGGGGCGCCGGTTGCGATGCTCGGACCATGGTGATGATCAAACTGGGGGTCGCGGCCATTGTCGCGGTGGGGGTGCCGGTGCCCGCCGCTGCGGTGGTGTCGGCGATCGAGTGGGAGCCGTGTGCGAACGGCTACGAGTGTGCGACCTACGAGGTACCGCTGGACTACCACCGACCCGGTGGTGCCCAGGTCCGGCTCGCATTGGGCAGGTTGCCCGCGCTCGACCAGGCGGGCAAGCTCGGGACGATCTTCTTCAACCCCGGTGGTCCGGGGAGCCCCGGCCGCTTCCCGCTCCCGTTGACCGCTGACCTGCACCGGCGGTTCGACATCGTCGGGTTCGACCCGCGCGGGGTCGGGGCGAGCACGCCGTTCCAGTGCTTCACCGATGCCGCGCAGGCCGAGCCGATGACGCGGATCCTGGGGCAGTTCCCGATCACCGAGGCCGAGCGGGTGCGGCAGGTCGGCGAGACCGAGGCGATCACCGACCTCTGCGAGCGCAACGGCGGGGCGCTCGCGGGTCACCTGTCCACCGGGACGATCGCGCGGGACCTCGACCGGTTGCGGGCGGCCGTCGGTGAGCGGAAGTTGCGCTACTACGGGCGTTCTTACGGTTCCTACCTCGGTGAGGTGTACGCGAACCTCTTCCCGGACCGGGTCGGGGCCATGGTCTTGGACGCCGTCGACGACCCGGTGAACTGGTCGACCGGGTACCGGCCGTGGGACTCGGCGGTCCCGATGAGCTATCGGCTCGACGGGTTCCCCGACGCGCAGCGGGCGCTGGGGGCGTTCCTCGACGCGTGCGCCGCCGCTGTGGAGTGCGCGTTCCGGGAGCCGGGGGTGGACCTGCAGGCCAAGTACGCCGCGGTTCTCGACCGGTTGGCTGGCGGTCCGGTGGCGGTCACCGATCCGGTCTCCGGGGTGTCGACCACGATCCGGTACCAGGACGTCGTCGGCCGCGCGCACAACGCGTTGACCGATGCGGGCCGGTCGGTCGCCCTGGCGAAGTTCCTGCAGGCCGTGGCCACCGCGCCGGCCGCCGTCGGTGTACCCGTGCCGCCCGCTGCCGCACCCCCGGCCGCGCGGACGGGGCCGCCGGTGACCACCTCCTTCGACTCGATCCTCGGTGGCGGGGCGACGCTGTGCTCGGACTCGGCGAGCCCGCGGGACCCATTGGTCTGGCAGCGGTTCGCGGCCGCCGCCGACCGGCAGGCGCGTGGGTTCGGCTCGTACGACACCTACCTGTCGCTCCCGTGCGCGAGCTGGCGGATCAGCGACCGCGACCGCTACACCGGTCCGTGGAACCGGCCGACGGCGCCGATCCTGCTGGTCGCCAACCGCCAGGGTGACCCGGCGACGCCGTACTCCGGCGCCCAGCGCACGGCGCGCCTGCTGGGCAACGCCACGCTGCTGACCCTCGACACCTTCGGCCACGGGTCGCTCGGCAAGAGCGCCTGCGTGGACACCGCGGTCACCAGCTACCTCACCGGTGGTCCGACCCCGCCCGCGGGGACGGTGTGCCAGCCCGATCGTGGGCCGTTCGGCTGATGTTTGGGCTGGTAGGGGTGGTGGAGGGTAACGATGGGCCACCATGTGCCGACGGATTGGGTGATCACTTCCACCGACCGCGGAGGTAGCGCAGGGTGGCGTTGACGGGGCGGCTCCGCTCAGCGGTGCGGCGGACCGCGGGCAGGTTCACCCTGTTCGCGGTCGTCGCCGCCGTCCTGGCTGTCGCGGTGGCGGTGTTCGGGTGGCTTGCGGTGGACTACCGCCAAGACCGGCTGACCGACGCGGTCGACCGGCAGGGGGAGCTGACTACCGCCGCCCTCGACGCGTACCGGGCGATGGCGGACGCCGACGCCAGCTCGCTCAACGCGGTGATCGTCGGCCCGGAGCGGGCCGTCGTGCTGCGGCAGCGGTTCCGGCAGGACGTGTTCGCCGCGGCGGACGCGTTGCGGGTCGCGGCGGTGCGGAGCCAGGACGCCGGTTCCGTTGCCACGACGCAGATCCGCGAGCTGACCGGCCTGCTGCCCGAGTACGCCCGCCTGGTCGAGACCGGGTGGACCAACAGCGACGCGCGCCACCCCGTCGGCACCTCTTACCTCGCGAACGCCTCTTACCTCGTTCGCACCAAGCTCCTCCCGATGGCGGGGGAGTTGCACACCCAGCAAACCGAGGCCCTCATCAAGGCGCAGCAGGACGCGGGGAGCACGCCGTGGTTCCCGCTCGTGCTGGGGATCGCCGCGCTGGTCGTGCTCGTCGTGGTGCAGCGGGATGTGACCCGGCGGACGCGGCGGCGGGTCAACTACGGCCTGGCCGCCGCCACCGCGTTGACCTTGGTCGTCGTGGTGAGCCTCGCCGTGGTCGTGCAGGTCGTCTCGGCCAAGGGCAGCGACAGCGAACGCGAGCTGCACGACGTGGTGGCGCCGCTCGCCCGCGCGCGCAACCTCGGGCGCGAGTCCGACGGGGCCGAGGCCCGGATCCTGATCTTCCCCAAGGTCGGCGACATCGGCGAACTGGTGCGCAACCTCGACGAGATCGAGGCCCTGGTGGCCCGCGCGGGCGCCGAGCCCGATCGGACCGAGGCGGCGCTCAGCGCGCTGCGCGCGTGGCGGGCGCACGACCAGGGGCTGTTCGAGCAGGCCGCGCCGAACCCGCAGACCAAACCGCTGCTCTTCACCGAGGTGGCCGCGGTGATCACCGACCCGCCGCCGGGTGAGTCGCGCACCGACGCCCAGCGGCTCGACGACGCGCTCAACACCCTCATCGAGTCGCACACCGCCGCCGCGGGCGACTCGACCCGGTCGGCGAAGCGGACGCTGGCGAACTGGGACGGGGTGGTCCTGCTGCTGATGTTCGGTGCCGCGGTGGCGGCCGTGCTCGGGCTGCGCCCGCGGATCAGGGAGTACCAGAAGTGAGCAGACTCCTCGCCCTCGCGGCCGCCCTCGTCTGCCTGGCCGGGTGCTCGGCGCCACCGGTCGCCCCGCCCGAACAGCCCGGGGGGCCGTTCGCCATGCCGGAGGGCTACGTCGAACTGCCCGGCCGCAGCGGCACGAACTGCACGGACGTACCCGATCGCAGCCTCGACCCGGCACTCGGCCCGCACGGCGCCGACGGGCGCCCGGACGGCGACGCGGTGGCCCGGATCCGGCGGGAAGGCCTCGTGGTCGGCGTCAGCCAGACCGCCTCCTTCTTCAGCAAGCGCGACCTGGTGACCGGGCAGCTGGACGGCTTCGAGGTCGACATCGCCAACCGGATCGCGGCTGCCCTGCTGCCCGGCTTCGTCGCGGGCGACGAGCGGCTGAGGCTGGTCAGCCTGCCGACCGGCAGGCGGCTCGGCGCCCTCGACACCGCCGAGAACACCCAGGCCAAGGCCGCCAACCCGACGCTGTCCGAGGTGCCCAGGGTGGACATGGTCATCGCCGATGTGAGCGTCACCTGCGGCCGGGTGGCCACCTACGGCCTGCGCTACTCCAAGCCGTACCTGGCCACCAACAGCGGACTGCTCGTCCGGCAGGGCGTCGACGGCGTCAAGACCCCGGACGACCTCGGCGGCCGCAAGGTGTGCTCGGGCGGCCAGACCACCAACAGCGAGGAGATGATCGACACCCGCGCCCGGCAGGTGCAGGCCGACCAGCCCGCGCTGATCCCGGTCGCGGTGGCCGACACCAGTGACTGCCTGATGCTGCTCCAGCGCGGGCTGGTGGACGCCATCTACACCGATGTCCTCATCCTGCACGGCTTCCGCGACCAGGACCCGGGCACCGTGCTGCTGGACTACCACGACGAGGGCCAGGGCAAGGCGGCCGTCGCGGTCAGCAACAAGCACGACGACCTGGTCCGCTTCGTCAACAGCGTGCTCGACGACATGCGCCGCGACGGCTCGCTCCAGCGCGGCTACGACACCTGGTTCAAGGATGTCCCCGCCACCCACCGGCGCGCGCTGCCCAACGACCCGTACCAGGGCTAGGCCGTGTTTCATGGGTGGTGTAGTCAGGTGTTGATGGTGGTGATCGTAGTGGTGGCCTGGTAGCGCGGGGCGAGTTTGTCGTGGCGGGTGGCGACTGCCCGGTGTTGTTCGAGCAGGTTGATGCCGCATTCGACACGCCCAAGATCCACATCTGAGACACGTCCTAGGACTCCTCGACGGTCACCTCGTCGACCGGCAGGTCGTCCGCGCGCCGCCACTTGAGCTTCACCTCGAACTGGCCCTGGACGCCGGTGCGGGCGATCACCGCGCCCGCCTCGACGTCGAGCTTCATGCCGAACTTCAGCTCCACCTCGTCCGGCGCGCGGGTCATCGAGCTGAACTGGGTCAGCGCCGCCGCGGCGGCGTCGCGGACCTGGCCCACGGCGTTCTCGAACACCGTGCGGGCCTCGGTCATCACCTTGCCCGGCCTGCTCGCCCGGGCCACCCCCGGCACCTCGTCCACCTCGACGAGCACGGAACCGCCGTCCGCCAAGGGAAATCGCGCTATCTCCACAGCCACAACGGTTTCTCCTCGCTCAGCGCGCGTTTCCGCACGGTAGGTCCAGCCGGGCCTCGGTGACACCCGCGTCTGTCTTGTCAAGGCGTGCGAGCACGTCGGGCAGCCGCCCGGGGTCTTCCAGCACGTTCAGCACGGCCTGCTCGAAGGCGGTGCGCTGGACGACCGGCATCAGGTCGGAGGCGTCGAAGCACAGCTTGTTCGACTGGGCCAACGCGGTCTGCACCATCGACTCGGAGGACCCTGGGACCTCCCGGTCCTGCCGGACCTGCGGGTCGACCGGGAACCCGGAACCCGACTCCAGCCACGCGCGCTGGGTGTCGCGGCTCGCGAGCTTGCCGAGCACCGCGGTGGCCGCGTCGCCCCTGGTCACCAGGGCGGCGAAGTCCGCGGACACCACGGTCCCGACGCCGGTGTCGAAGCGGCGCGGGGTGAACGGCCGGTAGTCACCGAGCACATAGGACGATCGGCGGTCGTTCTGGCAGGTGCCGCGCGGGTCGAGCAGCGGCAGCCCGGTGTTCGAGTCGGCGAACTTGTTCAGCAGCACCGCCTTCGAGCCGCCGCGCACCTTGGCCACGTAGTCCTTGAGCCAGCTCGACCACGCCGAGCGCACCTGGTCGCCGGTCCACGGGACCTGGCCCGCGGCCCACTTGCGGTAGGTGCCCGGACCCCCGTCGCGCAGCAGGATGTCCTCGACCCAGTCCGTGCCCGGCCAGCCGGGGGCGGAGGCGTCGCCGACCCCCATGCACCACTCCTCGCCCGGTCGCTTGGCCCAGGTGAGGCTCTTGAGCTGGGCTTTCACCGCGACGCCGTAGCGCGGGCCGCGCGCCGAGCCGAGCCGCTCCCAGACGTTCCACGGGTAGGGGTGCTCGGCGGAGTCGATCGGCTGCACGAGTCCCTGCCGGGCGTACTCGGCCAGCTCACCCAGGCTGGGCATGATCACGATGTCGGCGGGTTTGCCCTGTGCCAGGCCGAGTTCGAGCACCTGCCGGTACGACGAGGTGCCGACCGGCACGATCCGGTAGGGCTCGCCGTCGTCCAGCTTGTCGAGGATGGCCTTGAACGCGGTCTCCTCGGCCCCGCTCCAGGGGTGCAGGACGGTCACCGTGGTGGTGCTGAAGTTCGCGCAGCCGGACAGGACCGCGGCCGTCAGGACGAGGGTGGCGAGCAGTGCACCGCGGCGGCTCATCGTCGCTCGTACCGGTACTCGGCGAGCCGCGGGTGGAACCCGAGCACGACCAGCCCGATCACCAGGCCCGCCGCGATGGGCAACACGGGCAGCCAACCCCCGGCGCTCGCGTCGGCGATCTCGCTGGTGGCGGCCTTGGACCGCGCCGCGGCCGCCACGGTGTCCGGCTCGCGGCCGGGGTCGCGGACGGTGGTGCGGAACCGGTCGACGCTCGTGCCGCACCGGGTGTCCGCGCACTGGTGGTCCAGGAAGTCGCGCAGCAGCCGGTCGCCGCGCGCGCTGGTGTCCTCGACGACGGCGGTGTGGTCCGCGGCGGCACCCCGCAGCGTCGCCGCCGCGGCCCGGAGGTCGAACCGGGCCAGCAGGCTCAGCAGCCCGGTGAACAGCACCAGCACCGCCAGCGCGGTGGCCCCGACCAGCGCGGGGTTGACCCGCCGCCGGAAGCGCACGCGCAGGACCCGTTGGCCCAGCACCAGAACCACGACAAGGGCGACGGCCAGCACCAGCGGGGCGAGGTCGACGACCGGCTTGGGGCGGATCTGCTCGTCGAGCCGCTCCTGCTGCAACCGGGCGAGGGCCTCGAGCCTGGACTGCACGTCGTCCATCAGCCCCGAGGCGTACCAGAGGTTCGCGGTGGCCAGCGGCGGCACCGTGCCCGCCGCGCGGTCCTGCTGGGCGTCGGCCTGCTCGATGAGTCCTATGTAGTCGATGAGCAGGCCCTGGATGGACAGCAGCAGCGTGCTGCCCCGCTCACCCGCGGCGTTGTCGGCGGAGACCTCGGTGAGCGCCTGGTTCGCCAGCGCGATCTGGTTCTGGTACTGCTCACCGGGCCCGGTCAACGAGCTGCGGTCGCTCGCGAAGGTCTCGGTCACCGAGCGCTCCGCCTCAGCCAGCGCGGTGCGCGCGTTGGCGATGCCGAGCAGCGCGGGCGCGGTCGTGGTCGCGACGGCGGTCGTCTCCGCCTCAACCGAGCGGAAGGCCAGCCAGGACAACAGGAGCGTGAGCGCGGTCAGCACCACCAGGGCGTTACGCAGCAGGAGCAGGGAACGCCCGGTGGACCGGGGTGCGAGCGGCCCCTTCACGCGCCGAGCCGGGTGCCGCAACCGCCGCAGAACACCGACCCGGCGGGCCAGCCGCGCTTGCAGTTCGGGCACTCCACCGCGGGCCCGGCCGGGGCGGCGGCCCGCGGTGGGGTCTCGGTCAGCTCCGCCGACGAGGCCGGGCTCATGCTCGACAGCGTCGAGCCCACCGCCATCGACAGCAGGTCCTCCACGGCCAGGTGCGCCTTGACCCGCACCACGCCGTTCGCCGGGTCGCCCTCGATGTCGACCAGCCTGCGCAGCCGGACGAGCACCCGCTCGTTGCCCAGCTCGGTGGCCAGCCGCACCGCCGTGCCCCACTCGGCCGCGGCGGTGACCAGGTCGTCGCGCTCGTGCGCGGTACTGCCCGCCAGCACCGCCTCGCGCAGCTCGGTCTGCCCGGTGAAGTGCGCGATCTTCGGGTCGATCCGGCTGGACAGGTCCAGGTCGTCGGTCCAGTGCGCCAGCACGGTCGCCGGGTCGCACGCCCGGCTGAACTCGCTCGCCCCCGGTGCCCGCACCTCCAGGTCCACCCGGGCGATGCGGGTGTTGGTGTTGGCGGGCCTGCCGGTCGAGTCCACGGTGAGCCGCAGGTGGTACTCCCGGCTCTCCGCGCCCCAGGAGCCGGTGCCGAACCAGGTGGTCCGCTCGTCGACCCGCTCGCCGTGCAGCTCGGCCTCGGCGGGGTGGCGCTGGCGCACGAAGTCCAGCGTGGTCCTGGCCATCGTCTTGACCACGATCCGCAGCTCCGGCACCACCTTCTCCATCGCCGCGCCGGTCATCGCGGTGAAGTCCGCGGCCAGGTCGGCGGGTTTGCGGATGGCGTCAGCCGTGCCGTGCAGCGCCTCGGCGATGCGCAGCAGCTCCTGCGGCGCCCAGTCGGTGCCGATGCCGCGCGCGTCGCAGCTGAACTCCGACCGGCAGCTCGCCAGCACCCGGTCGAGCTCGCCCGCGGACTGGTTGTTCTGGCCGTCGGTGAGCAGGATGACGTGCCGCACGGCCAGCGGGTACTCGCCGAGCAGGGTCCTGGCCAGCCGCAGCCACTCGCCGATCGCGGTGCCGCCGGAGGCCGAGAGCCCCTGGACGGCGGCCTTCGCCGCTCGCCGGGTCTGCGCGTTCGCCCGGACCAGGCCGCGGGCCGGGTAGACCTGCCGGGCGCCCTGGGTGCCCTCGATGACGGCGAAGAGCGCGCCGTCGCGCAGCGCGTCGACCGCCGCCTTGGTGGCCCGCCGGGCGGCGGCGATCTTGGTCTGCGGGTAGGACATCGAGCCGGAGCAGTCGATCGCGATCACCTGGGCGACCTCGGCGGCGGGACCGGCCGCGGTCGCGCCGGTGGCCGTCACGACCAGCGCGGCGTGCATCTTGTCGTCCTCTGTGGACAGGTACTCGCTCTGGCTGAGCAGCAGGCCGAAACCGGGTGCGGCGTCCATGTCGTCTCCCGACGCGAGGTCAGCTGAAGGTGTACGGGCGGTGCTGGTTGGCCAGGTCGACCAGGTCGCAGTGGTGGTCGCGGTCATCGGCCTGCTGGGCGAGCGCGCGGTAGGACCGCTCCAGCGCCGACCGCAGCCGGTCCTCGTCCGGGCGGGTCGAGGTGGTCGCCAGCAGCCGACCGAGCTCGGCCTCCTGGACGACCGTCTCCAGCCGGGTGCGCGACTGCCCGGTCGGCGCGCCACCGTCGAGGTAGAGCCTGCCCAGCCGGGTCGTGGCGGCCCGCAGCTCCTCCGGGGTCGGGCGGGTGCCGTCGGGCAGGGTGCCGCTGAGCACCCACACGGTGGCGACCTGGGCGGCGTCGAAGTGCCGGGACACCGCGGGCGTCTCGTCCAGCTGCGCCACCGCGCCCGCCCGGTCGCCCCGGGCCAGGTGCACCCTGGCCAGGCCGAACGCGGCGCTGACCACCGAGTGGTCGCGTCGCCACACCGCCTCGTAGTACGACTCGGCCAGCGCCAGGTCGCCACTGATCTCCGCGCAGTAGGCCAGGGCCAGCTTGGGGGTGTCCTCACCGGGCAGGGCGCTGTACACCGCGTCGAAGCTCGCCCGCGCCGCCGCGGTGTCCCCGGCGGCCAGCCGCAGCAGGCCGTCGTGCCACCACAGCCGCCAGTCCAGCGTCGCCCCGAGCAGCTCGCGAGCCTGGCCCAGGCTCGTCTCCGCCGCCCCGGCGTCCTCGGCGGCCAGCGCCGCGCGGGCCCGGGCCAGGCTGGCCTCGACGGTGTGCAGGTCCGCCTCGTCCAGCTTGGCCAGCAGCCGGGACGCGTCCTCGTCCGCGGCCGCGGTGAGCACGTCGGCGGCCGGGTCGTCGGCGTACACCCGGTGCGCGGGCAGCCCGACGGCCACCGCCAGCGGCCCGGGGCGGCCGACGTCGAGCGGCAGGTCGGTCAGGTCCGTCCCCAGTGGACGGTCGAGCCAGCGGCGCAGCGGCGGCACCCGGCCGAGGCCGTCGTCGAGCAGGGTCGCGGTGGCCTCGAACTGCTCCGAGGCCACCGGCCGCTGCTTGCCGTCGCGCAGCGCGGCGATCTCGCGCTGCACCCCGCGCAGCTGCTCGGCCATCTCGGCCGCGGAGCCGAACCGGCGGTCCGGGTCGACGTCGCGGGCCCGCCCGTAGGCCCGCTTGAACGACTCGATGCCCACCGCGATCCTGGCCTGGGTGGCCAGGTGCTCGGCGGGCGGCACGTGCTGGCCGGTCCGGTCCGAAGTGGACCGGTAGAGCTGGTGCAGCGTCTCGCCGACGGTGTGGATCTCCGACTGCACGGTCAGGCCGCGCTGCTTGATCTCGTCCTCGGGCACCTGGTAGCCGCGGGTGCCGACGATCGGGCTGGTCCGGTCGCCGACCGGGCGCACCGCGCCGAGGTCGATCAGCTTGATCCGGTTGACCCGCCTGCCCTGCCGGGCCGGCCGCATGATCACGTTCTCCGGCTTGAGGTCGCAGTAGAGCAGGCCGCGCTCGTGCAGGTAGTCCAGCGCGGCCAGGACCTGCAGCGCGCAGGTGATGACGTGCTCGGTCAGCAGCGGCTCGCTCAGCTTGGGGTCGCCGTGCTGGGAGTCGTTGGCCACCGTGCTCAGCGGCAGGCCGCCGACGTACTCCATCACGATGTAGTCGCGCTCGGCGCGGGTGTGCGCGTCGGCGTGCTTGACGAAGTTGTAGACCCCGACGATGTTCGGGTGGTCGATCTCGGTGAGCGCCCACAGCTCGGCCTCGGCCAGCGCGCTGTCGGTGGTGTCGATCAGTCCTTTGAGGACGGAGAGGCGGCCGTTGAGCCGCCTGTCCTTGGCCAGGTAGATCCAGCCCAGGCCGCCGCGGTCGATGCAGCCGAGCACCTCGTAGCGGTTGTCCACCAGGTCACCGGTGGTGAGGCTGGGCAGGAAGGAGAACGGCGTGCCGCAGCTCAGGCAGAACCCGGCGCCCTGGTCGGGCAGCGAGTTCGGGTCCGGGCAGTCGGCGTTCGAGCAGACCCGCCTGCGCTTGGGCACCCGGAAGTCGGTCATGATCCGGCTCGACGGGTCGGGGTAGTCGAAGACCGGCAGCGAGAACGGGTCCTCGCCCAGGGACCGCCGGACGCCGCTGCCACCGGAGACCACCGAGCTGGTCGTGGTCGACGAGGACGAGGCGGCCGCTAGGGGCTCGAGCCCGCACTCGTCGCAGTAGCCGGTCTCGTCGATGCCGCCCGCGCAGCCGGACCGCACGCACTTGGTCATCTGTGCCCCCTGTTCGCCAGTGCTTGTCGCACCGCGGCCTCGTAGGCGAGGACCGCCGCGTGCGCGGCGGCCTGGTCGACCGGCTCGGCGGCCAGCAGCTCGTCGGCCCGCCGGTACGCCGCGGCCAGCCCGATGTCCTCGCCCAGGCCCTGGTCGTTCGCCCGGGCCTGCGTCGCCACCAGGACGCCGCGGTCGATGGACGTGCTCTCGTCGACCCTGTGCCGCCGCCGCTCCCGCCGCTCGTCCCGGCGCAGCCGCTCCTCCATCTTGGGCAGCACACCGGCGACGGCCCCCGCGTCCCGCGCGGCGGCCTTGCGCAGCGCGGTCAGCCGCAACTGCCAGTCGGTGTCGTCGGGCAGCGCCTCGACCCGCTTCGCGATCGCGGCCAGCCTGCCGGTGACCAGCTCCCCGCGCAGGTCCCGGGCCGAGGCCAGGCTGGCCGACTCGTCGTGCCGGAACCCCAGCACCAGCCGGGCGCCGCTGTCGACCATCGGCTTGAGCACCTCGTCGAGCAGCGCGACGGGCTGCTCGGCCTCGTCCACCCCGTCGAGCACGATCGTCATCGGCGGGGTGCCCGCGCGCAGCCGGTCGCTGGCGGTGTCGGCACCCTCCGCGGCCAACCCGGCCCGCTCCACGATCCGCCGCGACACCTCGTCGACGGTCCGCCCCCCGACGTCGAGCGCCAGGTCGACGCCGCCGAGGGTGCGCGCGTCCCCGGCGTCCACCCGCCCACTGGACACGGCCACCGCCTGCCGCACCGCGGCGATGTCGCGGCGCAGCACGATCAGCACGGCCGGGCCGTCGTGCCTGCGCTCGATCCAGTCCACCAGCCGCTCGGCCTCGCCCAGCAGCTCCGGGCCCACCGCGGTGGGGGCGAAGCTGGGGTCGATCCCGCTGTCGCCGACCACCCACTCCGACACGATCGGCAGGTGCCGGACGATCGCCTCGACCGGCAACATCCAGGACAACCCCGCGGTCGCGTCGGTGTACTCGCTGACCACGATCCCCAGCACGTCCCCGGTCGCGTCATCGGCCACCCCGGCGCCGCTGAAGCCCGAGCGCACCCGGGTGTCGTTCACCGAGGACCGGTTCATCTGCAGCCACTCGGCCCCCGCGTGCCCGGCCAACGTCATCCGGGTCCACTCACCGATGTCGAGGCCCTCGCCGGTCGGGTACCCGAGGGTGTGCACCCGCCGGTCCCAGGTGAGCGCCACCCGCCGCAACCGGGCCGCGCAGTCGGCGGGCTGGGGTGAAAGCAGCTCGAGCAGGGCGACGTCACCGCGCTCGTCGTCCATCGGCGGCACGCACAGGTTCTTGATCACCCGCGCCCGCGAACTAGGCCGCCCCGGCAACTCCACCAGGTCCACGGCGAGATCGTCGACCCCGAGGACGACGTGCGCGCAGGTCAGCACGTGCGTGCTGTCGACGAGCACCCCCGCCCCGAGAACCCGGGCAGGGTGGGACCGGCTGCGGACCCGGACCCGCCACCTCTCCCGGCCGGAATGCTCGACCGTCCCCTGGCTCGCGGTCATTCCAGGCACGATAAGGGAATACACACCCCCACCAGCCCCGCTTCGCGCACTCCGCCCCGTTCGGACTAGTCGATCAGTGGATTGCGGCGACAGCCAAGACCCAGCCCCCTGACCCGACAGCCGTGCGATGTGGACCACGCCGCAGACATGCCGACCGGCCGCGCCGCGGGGTGTCCGGGCCTTCGCGCGTTCACTCCGAACTGCGGCCTGACCTACTGGCAGCTGTCACCCAGGACCTTCCAGGACGACAGCCATACCCGACCCGACCCGGCACACCAGCCCGACCCGACCTCGTCCAGACCGAGCACAACCGACCTCAGCTGACCCGTTCCGACTCAGCTGGCCCACCCAACCCGGCCCAGTCGAACCCGGGGCCGATCCGGCCGAACCCAGCCCTGTCCAACCCAGCCCGAAACCAACTCGGCCCGGCCGAAGCCGGCCTAGCCCTGTCCAACCCAACCCAGCTCTGTCCAACCCAGCCCTGCCCAACCCAGCCCTGTCCAACCCAGCCCGAAACCAACTCGGCCCATCCGAATCCGGCCTAGCCCTGTCCAACCCAGCCCTGTCCAACCCGGCTCAGCCGAACCCGGCTCAGCCGAACCCGGCTCAGCCGAACCCGGCTCGGCCCAACCGGGCCCGGCCGAAGCTGGCCCTGCTCAGCCCGACCTAGTCCAGCCCGACCCGGCCGAGGAGCGCTGGAGCCAGTCGCGGTCCCGACTGCCGTGGTCGCCGGATGGGTGTTGATCACTGCTCGCGTTGTGGTTCGGCGATGCCGCGCCGTCCGCAGGGGTGTGGGCTAGTGGCCCGTCCGCACCGTGAAGTGGGCCTTGGCCTCGCCTGCGGGGGTGGTGACCGTCAGTGTTCCCTGGTAGGTCCCGTGGCGTGGGTAGCGGTGCTTGTCGATCGTTACCCGCCAGACCCCCGGTGCGGCCAGCGGCCCGGCAGGTCGGGCCGGTGTCACCGTGGCCGTGGTGGTGTTGCCGTCGCCGAAGTCGACGACGGCGGTTGGTGTCGCGGTCGTCGGGGCGGTGAAGCGGCCGATCTCGCCCTCGATCGTGCGGCTGTGCTGGGAGCGGGCGGTGATGTCGGTGGTCCAGGGGACCGCCGGGCTGGGCCGGAAGTTGACCCCGGCGATGGTCAGCCTGCTGCCCTGGGTCGCCAGCCTGCCGGTGAACCCGGTCAGGTCGCGCGCGGCCTTGGGCGTCCAACCGATCTCGGCGAGGGAGATCAACCGCGGGTAGCTGAGCCATTCGGCTTGGTCGAGGCTGCGGACGGTCTCCGACCACAGTGGACCGGCGACGCCGAGCACGTCGGACTCGGCGAGGCCGTCGCGGACCGGTTCCCAGTCGTAGTAGCGGTCGTAGTCGCAGGTGTTGCGGCAGGCCCAGCTCAGGCCGATCGGGGTGCTCGGCTCGTACTTCTGGTCGAGGTAGCTGGTCCCGGCGGGGGACATGACCACCTTGGCGCCGCGGGCCACCTGGCGCAGGACCGGTTCCAGTGCGCCGCGCCAGTAGTGCACCACCGCGCCGGGTGGGAGGTCGACGGCGGCGTACTCGTTCCAGCCCATCGGCAGCTTGCCCAGCTTGGCGACGATCGGCAGCGTCCGGGTGAGGTAGGTCAGGTAGTTGTCGTGCCCGGTGACCAGGGCCTCGTCCCCGCCGATGTGCAGGTACGGCCCGGGGGTCAGCGCGGCGAGCTGCGACAGGACGGTGGTGAGGAACTCGTAGGTCACCGCCGCGTTGGCGTCGAGGGTCGAGTAGCCGACGTCGGCGGTGTTGTTCATCGGCTTGGTCTGGCCGTTGGGGTTGAGCTGCGGCACCGACGCGAGCGCGGCGTTGGTGTGCCCCGGCCCGTCCACCTCCGGCACGACCGTGACGAACCGCGCACGGGCGTGTGCCACGATCGCCGTGTAGTCACGCTGGGTGTAGAACCCCCGGCGAGCGGGGCCGGTGCCCAGCGGCGTGCCGTTCCCCAGGGTGTCACTGCCGCCGGTGCCCCCGACCCGGGTCAACGCGCCGTAGTCCAACCCCGCGGGGTTCACCGGGGGCGGGTTGACCGCGATCCGCCAGGCCTGGTCGTCGGTGAGGTGCAGGTGCAGGGTGTTGACCTTGTACCGGACCGCGCTGTCGATGTACCGCTTGACCTCGTCCACGGTGAGGAAACTCCGGGCGACGTCGAGCATCACCCCCCGGTAGGCGAATCGCGGGTAGTCGGTGACGGTCGCGGCCTGCGCACTCCACGGCCCATCGACCCGCGACGGGCTGTCCACCCAGGCGGGCAGCAGTTGCCGCAGGGTCTGCACCCCGAGGAACAACCCGGCGGGGGTGTCCGCCGAGACCCGGGCCACCCACCGGTCGGTCACCAGCCGGTACCCCTCCGCGGTGTGGCCCGCCGGCCCCTTCCCGGCCCCGACCTCCAACACGATGTCCCCGCGTCGCGCCTCGCGCGTGCTCACCGGCAGGCGGTATCCCGTCGCAGGCCGCAAAGCGCCTGCGAGGTACTCCCCAACCTCGCGAGCCGCCCCCCGAGCCACGACGTGCGCGTCCTCGTCGAGCACGAACCGCCCCCGCCCGGTGTCGGCCGCGACCGGCTTGGGCACGAGCGACTCGACCCCCGGGCTCATGACCACCGACGACACCGCGGGTACCGCCGCCGCTGGAATGGTCAGCAGCACAGCCACACCGACCACAGCCACACGCCACCGAGCTCGCACAGCACCTCCCAGGACGAGGGTCACATGGTCTAGACCATAAGAACGGTGATCAATCCCCGTCAACCGCCAACCCGGGCGTACCCGACAGAACCCCCACGACCCGGAGCCCGCGCCGGGCCGCTGACCGAACTCCCACCCACCGGTGGCTTCTCGAAGACCCGCCCCCGGCACGACCAGGTGGCGCCCCCAGCGCGACCCGTGCCCACATCGGCAGACGGCGCCACCGCGGGCGAAAGCAGCCCAACCCCGCTGGGTCGCGCGCAGCAGAAGTGCGCGCCAATTGCGCATCCCCACGCACTGTGCAGCCGTGTTGTCCGGCGATGCCCTTGTGGGGCGCACTTCACCGGCAACACCATCGCGCGACAGGATTTCCCGCCATCACTCGACAGGATTTCCGCGACGACTCGCGTGTCTCCATGTGGCGGAGCAGTCCTGCCGCGTGGCCGACTCTGGCGGGACGGGCCGCGCCTTGGCGTGCGTGTTTCGGCCGGACATGCCATGCCATGACCCGACCCGACCCGACCCGACCCGACCCGACCCGACCCGACCCGACCCGACCCGACCCGACCCGACCCGACCCGACCCGACCCGACCCGACCCGACCCGACCCGACCCGACCCGACCCGACCCGACCCGACC
>NZ_BSTR01000024.1:83459-122401 GCF_030269645.1 Actinokineospora sp. NBRC 105648
GACCGGGCATGTTCCATGCGCGGCGTTCTTCGGGACTGCTTACCTGGCAGCCCTCGTCTAAGCGGATTCGGCAGGATCGCCCATCTGCCGCACCATCAGCTGTTCCTCGCCCGGCACCGGGCGCTCGCGCGAGAACAACGGTCCTCGCGCGGGCACGGCGCACAACGCTTAGGTCGGGTCGGCGGTTGCCGCGGGCCACCTTTGCACGAGTTGGCACCTGGCGCACCGAGGTGCGCCGGACCGGTCGAGGCTCGCTCGGCAGTCTGGTCGGAGCCGTCGGCGTTGCGCGAGAAGTCATCGCCCGACGCGGCATCGGGCCGGGCCGCACTTCGTGCAGCGCTCCCTGCGGTGGGGATCGCGGCCCCGACAGCACACACCGGGACGCCGCCACCATCACCGTTCGCCCGGGAGCGTCCACTCGGGTGGCCCTATTCGGCAGCGTCGTGCTGGCAGCGTCGCAACTTTGCCGGCATCGGTCCCACGTGCCACGCCGTCTGGCGCCTTTGCCGTTATTGCTGCCTGCGACCGGGCCTGCTCGACCATTTCACCAGGCACCAACCGGTTCCACTGGAGATCGTCCATTAGCGCAACCGTGTGACGTCGGACGTATGTCCTCTGTCCACCAGGCAGGTAGTCGCTAGCGCACTGCGCACGACTGGGTGGTGCACCACCCAGTCCGCGCACCCGCCGGTCATCGCCGAGGCTTTCGCGCGTCACTATGGAGTTGTCCACAATGGATCATTCAGCTCCTCTCCGTCGGCGGTGGACACCGACTGCCACTCAGGTGATCACCGTGGCGTCCCGACCGACCAGGGCGGCCGTTTCCGCGGTCAGCAGGCGACCGGCGACATCGGGGTCGCAGCCGACACGGGGGAGGCGGGCGCGGATGGACGCCGCAGTGCGTTCGCGTTCGACGGCCAGGGCTCGGATCACCTCCGACGCCGAGGCTGTCGGCGGCTGACTGAGCCAGGCCTCGCGCAGGGCGGAGTCCTGGTCGGGTGTCCAGCGCGCGTGCGCGTTGCCCACCGTGGTCCGCTTGCCGCGGCCCTCGAAGGTCGAGATCGCACCGAGTGCCTCCCGCAGGAGCCGGGCGGTCTCCGTGGCGCCACCGGGCGGGAGGCGCAGCGTGCCCTCCGCCACCACGGTGCCGTTGTCGTTGGTGCCTACGAGGTCGACCCCGAGGTCGCCGTCCTGTTCGGCGGCGATGGTCAGGGCGTAGGTGACGTCGCGGTGCTTGCTCGTGTATTCCAGGTTGAATGCCATGCGCTCACGGTAAAGGCGCCTGGCCAGGCGTGTCGGAAGTTATCCACAGGCTTGTCAGTGGGGCTTGCGGTGCCGTCCGCCGTGCTGTGAGTCGACCCGGTGCGGCTCGTCGTCCTCGTAGTAGTCGGCTGGTACCGGCTCCGCGTCGGTGCGGGCGTGTTCCTCTTGGAGGATGGTGGCCAGGGTGGTGTTGGCGCGGCGCAACCGCCACACGACGAACACCGCGACGAGCGCCGCGGTCACGATCCACACTGCGGTAGCCATCGGATCACTCCGCATCAGCCGTTATCTACCCGCTTGGCGGGGTACCCCACAGACTCCCATTTCACTCACACCGACGCAGCCGTGCGACCGACATTGCCTGCCTGGCCGCAGCGAATCCGCCCCAACGGAGCAACGCGTTCCACCGAGGGTGACTGGAAACGTTGCCGAATCGGTCACCTGGCGGGGTCACACGGCAACTCCACGCTCACAGCCTCCTCGGGAGTGGGATGCCTGCGCGTTCTCGCGCTACCGCGGTTGAGAGTCTCGCGCGCGGGGACCCAAACGAGCACCGCGACCACCGCGAGTCCACCCGTGACGAGGAATGCCAACCCGAACGAGAACTCGTCGGCCAGCACCCCTGCTACGAACGGCCCGAGGATGGCGCCGACGTCGGCGGCCATCTGGTACGTGGCCAGCACTTGACCACCGCGCGCGGTGCCGATCACGTCCGCGACCGCTGCCTGCGCGGGCGGTGTCAGGATGCCGGTTCCCAGCCCGGCGACGACCGTCGCGATCAGGAACTCGGGAACCGTCCTGGTGAAACCGATCCAGCTCGTGCCCGCCGCGGACAGCAGCAATCCGGCCAAGACCAGGGGTTTTCGGCCGATCCGGTCCGACAGCCGCCCGGAGAAGAGCAGCGTCACCACGTTCGCCGCGGCGAAGACCGACAGCGCGGTCCCGGCGAAGGTGCCGTCGCGGCGCAGCACCTCGGTGATGAACAAGGGAATCAGCGACACGCGGACCCCGAAGACCGCCCAGCCGTTGACGAAGCTGGACGCAAGGGCTGCCCGGTAGCCGCTGTCGCGGAACGCTTGTCTTAACGGAAAGACGACAGTGCTGTCGTCTTTGAAGGGCTTGACCTTGGTCGAGTGGCGCAAGAGCAGCCACACCAGTCCCACCGCCACCATCAGAGCGGCCGAGTAGACCAGGAAGGGCGCGCGCAGGGAGATCATGATGAGGCTGCCGCCTACCAGCGGTCCGGCAACGTTGCCGAGCAGGAAGCTGGTGCTCCAGAGCCCGGACGCCCGCCCGCGCATCGTCGGGGGTGCCAAGTGGATGAGCAACGCGACACCCGAGACGGTGAACATGGTCGACCCGGTGCCGCCGAGCATGCGCAGCACGATCAGCTGCCAGTACGTGTCCACGAACGCGCACGCACCCGTAGTCACCGCGACGATGGATAGCCCCGTTAGGTACACCCAACGTTCACCAAATCGAGTGACAAGGCGGCCACTCACCGGAGCAAACATCAGTCGGGCGAAGGCGAACGCACTGACCACGATGGACGCCGCGGTCACGCTCACCTCGAAGCTGCGCGCGAAGCTCGGCAGCGCGGGCGCCACCAGGCCGAAGCCGATCGCGATGACGAAGTTCGCGCCGACCAGCACCCAGACTTCTCGGGGCATGGTCACCGCCCGGTCCTCGGTCGCGACCACGCCGCCCGCTCCTTCGCATTGGTTAGCCATGCGAACTATAGGTCGTGCTCTCCACGAATGGGGGGTTGGCTGACACGACCAGGTCACTTCGGGGTACCTGGCTGTCGTCAACACCTGCGAACGAAGGAATTCCGATGGCGCACCCCCACGAGACCGTCGAGGTCATCGCCCTGCTCGCCCAGCTCGCCGAGGCCGAGCGGGACGCCCGTGAGCTGACGACGGACGAGTCCTACCGGGAGGGTCAGGCCGCGGGCCTCGAGCTGGCCCAGCGCATCGTCCGCGAGCTGGCAGGCCTGCCGGTGGAAGCCGATTCCGACCGGGTCTGAACACGGCGGAGGCCGGGTGGCACCTGCCACCCGGCCTCCGCCACCCCCAGCGAGGGTCAGCCGATGTCGCGCCGCCGGAACGCCGCGAGGCCCGCGACCGCGACGACCAGAGCGACCCCCGTGAGCCAGAACAACGGCGCCGCGTTGAAGTCCGCGCCGGGGAGCAGTTTCGGCACGTGCCCGAACGGCGAGATGTCCAGGACCGCCTGCCCCAGCCCGATCACCGGCCCGAAGAGGCTGATCACCAGTGCGACTCCCACTGCTGCCCAAGACGCCGGTACCGATACCCGCGGCAGCGCGCCGAACAAGAGCGCCGCGACAGCTGCGATCACCCACACAGCAGGTAGCTGTACCAGCGCCGCGTTGAACGCGTGCGCTACCTGGGTCCCCACGTCACCGGCTCGAAGACCGTGCCCGAGACCGGTAGCCACTCCCGCCGCGGACAACAAGACAGCTGGCCCCAGCACGGCGAACAGCAGGTGCGCGCCCGCCCAACTCGCCCGGTTGACCCCCGAGGCCAAGACCGGTTCCGCGTGCCCGTTCGTCTCCTCGCCGCGCAGGCGTAGAGCGGCCTGCACCGAGTAGACGGCCGCGATCATGCCGAAGACGCCCGCGATGGCGGCGAGGTAGGCGTCGACAAGTCCCTGCGCGCCGCCTATCTCGGCGAAGATCTTGCGCATCTGCTCGGAGTTGCCGACCAGCGCGGTGATGCCGTTCGCGATCGAGCCGAAGACCGCGCCCATCACGACGAGCCCGATCGTCCAGCCCAGCAGCGACCCGCGTTGCAGCCGCCAGGCCAGGCCCAGCGGGCTGGACAGCGTGGCCGGGGCGGTGCGCGGTCCGAGTCGGGACGGGAACAGGCCCGCGCCCAGGTCGCGCCTGGGGGCCAGCAGGTAGGCGACCGCCGCGACCGCGGCCGTGACGACGAGCGCCATCGGGAAGACCCACCACTTCTCGGCCACGAACGGCTTGGACAGCTGCGCCCAGGCCAGCGGTGACAGCCACGAGACCCAACTCGCCGACGGTGTCGAGTCGCCGATCGCGCGCAGCAGGAACACCACCCCGATCGCGCCGGTGGCGAAGCCGTTCGCCGACCGGGAGTACTCGGTGAGCTGAGCGGTCACCCCCGCGATCGCGCTGAACACAAGACCGGTGCCCGCCACCCCGAGTCCCATGGCAAACGATCCCCCTGCGGGGAGGCCCGCACTGGTCATCCCCACCGCCGAGAACACGCCGATCAGTACGCTAGCGCCCCCCGCGACCGCCATACCCGCGGTAAGAGCCGCATAACGGCCCACCACGGTCGACCCCAGCAGTTCGAGCCTTCCGCTGTCCTCTTCCGCGCGGGTGTGCCGTGTGACGGTGAAGACCGCCATGAGCGCCACGAACAAGGCCAGGAACGAGCCGTACCGCCACGCGGTGAAACCGCCCGCGGTGGTCAGGTCGTAAGCGGGCCCGTAGATGACCGCCACCGACGGGTTGCTCCCCGAACCGGCGTTGAGCGCAGCCCGGTCGGTCGCGGTGGGGTAGAGCTGGGCATACGCCGCGCCAGTCGACGCTGGGATCACGCTCAGCAGCACGATCCACAGGGGCAGCATCACCCGATCGCGGCGCAAGGCCAGCCGTACGAGTGAACCGGTCCCGGTGATCCCGGTCATCGGGTCACCGCCGCGTCCTCCTGGTAGTGGCGCAGGAACAGCTCCTCCAGGGTCGGCGGGGTACTGGTCAGCGAGCGCACGCCCGAGGTGGTCAGCGCGCGCAGGGCGGTGTCGAGCTCGCGGGTGTCGACGTCGAAGCGGACCCGGTTGCCCTCCACCCGCACGTCGTGCACGCCGGGCAGGTTCGCGATCCCGTTCGGCGGTTGCGCCAGCTCGGCGGTGATGCTCGTCCGGGTGAGGTGGCGCAGCTCGCCGAGGGTGCCGGTCTCCACGGTGCGGCCCGCGCGGATGATGCTCACCCGGTCGCACAGGGACTCCACCTCGGCCAGGATGTGGCTGGAGAGCAGCACCGTGCGGCCGCGGTCGCGCTCCTCGATCACGCACTCCTGGAAGACCGACTCCATCAGCGGGTCCAGCCCGGAGGTCGGCTCGTCGAGGATCAGCAGCTCCACGTCGGAGGCCAGCGCGGCCACCAGGGCCACCTTCTGCCGGTTGCCCTTCGAGTACGTGCGGCCCTTCTTGCGCGGGTCGAGGTCGAAGCGCTCCAGCAGGTCGTCGCGGCGGCGCTGGTCGAGGCCGCCGCGCAGCCGCCCGAGCAGGTCGATGACCTCGCCGCCGGAGAGGTTGGGCCACAGCGAGACGTCGCCGGGCACGTAGGCGAGCTTGCGGTGCAGGGCGGTGGCGTCGCGCCAGGGATCGCCGTCGAGCAGGGTCGCGGTGCCGGAGTCGGCGCGCATCAGGCCGAGCAGCACCCGGATGGTGGTGGACTTGCCCGCCCCGTTGGGGCCGAGGAAGCCGTGGACCTCCCCGGTCCGCACCGTCAGGTCGAGACCGTCCAGCGCGCGGGTCCGGCCGAAGGTCTTGACCAGGCCGGACACCGAAATTGCGGTTGTCATGGTTCAGAACGTACTCTTATTTCACAACTTTGTGAACGTTCGAAACGCGCTAACCTTGCGCCGTGCATCGAAAGGGTGAGCAGTGACTGAAGCAGTGGCAGACGACCCCGTGGCGCGGTTCGTGGAGCGGTTCGCGCTGCTCATGTTCGAGGCAGGGGTACCGAGGATGCCCGCGCGCGTGTTCACCCGCCTGCTGGCTACCGACTCGGGCAAGCTCACCGCGACTGAACTGGCGACGGCACTGCAGGTCAGCCCTGCGGCTATCTCGGGCGCCGTGCGCTACCTCGACCAGGTAGGTCTCATCCACAAGGGGCGCGAACCGGGACAGCGGCGTGACCACTACGCGGTCTCCGACACCTCTTGGTACGAGGTGCTCACCAATCGGGACAAGCTGCTCACTTCGTGGTCGGCGGCGATGGAAGAGGGCGCGGAGATCCTCGGCCCCGACAGCCCAGCCGGTAGGCGTATCGCGACCACCCAGCGCTTCTTCGAGTTCCTGCAACGGGAGATGTCGCAGCTGGTGGAGCGTTGGCGCGTCGAAGAGGCGGGTCGGTAGCGCTACCGCTCGGCGGCGTGCACCAGCCGCTGGACAAGGTTCTGGATGAACGCGCGCAGACCCGCGCGTGCCGCAGGCCCGGTTCCGGGGATGCGCTCCACGAAGCTGCAGCGCCACACCAGGTCAGTCCCGCCACCGTCGCGCGGGACGAACGTGACCTCGCCCCGGTAGTCCTTCACCGGCGAGGACGAGAGCAGGACGTAGGCGTGCCTGCGGTCCTGCTCGTACTCGACGGTCTCCTCGCGCACGAGCAGCGGCTTGCGGCCGAGCACCCGGATCGCGCCGACGCCGCCCGGCGCCGGGTCGCCCTCGCGCTCCAGGCGCGCCTCGGCGATCACCGGTTTGCCCCAGTCCGCCCAGCGCCTGCCGTCGGCGACCATGGCGAACAGCTCGGCGGCCTCGGCGCTGCTGCTCGCGGTGATCTCGAAGGCGAAGGTGCGCTGGCGCTCGACCATGGGCGGACTCCCGGGGGCAAGGGGCTGTGGACAACTCCAATCGTGGCATCCCGGTCCCGGCGTAGATTCACCACGTCCACCACTGTCGACACACGGAATCGGGGACGGCATGACCGGTACGACCACCAGCGACGACGGCGTTCTGGCGCTCGCCGACGAGCTGTTCGCGCTGCAGGTGTCCGCGGAGCCGCTGGGCGCCACGCTGCTCGGCATCCCGGGTCACGACGACCGGCTGGCCGAGGTCTCCGAGGCGGTCGAGCAGCGGCAGCGGGCGGCCGCGGTGGACATCGCCGCCCGGGCCGACCGGCTCGTCGAGGCGGGTACCGGCGACCTGGTGACCGCCAAGGTCATCGCCCAGCAGGCCCGCTCGGTGGTCGACCGGATCGACGCCCGGATGGTCGAGTACACCGTCACCGACATCTTCGTCGGGCCAGCCGCCGCGCTGTTGACCTTCCTGCCGATGGTGGTGCCGTCCGACGCCGACCGCGCGGCGGCCTACCTGGCGCGGCTGCGCGCCGTACCCGCCCACCTGGAGCAGGTGGCCGAACGGCACCGGGCGGGGGTGGCGGCGGGCCGGGTGCCGGTGCGCACCCTGCTCGACGCGGCGGTGGCGCACCTCGACCGCTACCTCGGCGGCGACCTGGCGGCCGACCCGCTGCTGGCCCAGCCGCTCGCGGACGAGGAGGTCGCCGCCGAACGGCTGCGAATCGTCGAAGACCTGGTCCGGCCCGCGTTCGCGCGGTACCGGTCGGTGCTGGTCGACGAGCTCGCCGAGCACGCGCGGCCCGACGACAGGCCCGGTCTGTGCGCGTTGCCCGGCGGCGACGCCGCCTACGCGGCGCTGTCCCGGGTGCACACCACCACCGACCTCACGCCCGAGGAGCTGCACCAGACCGGCCTCGACATCATCGCCGGGCTGCGCGCGGAGTACGCCGAACTCGGCGCCCGGGTGTTCGGCACCACCGACCAGGCCGAGATCTTCCAGCGGCTGATCACCGACCCGGAGCTGCGCTGGCGCGATGCCGAGGAGATGCTCGCGTACGCCCGCGCCGCGATCGAGCGCGCCGAGGCAGCGGCCCCCGAGTGGTTCGGCAGGCTGCCGGGCCAGCGGTGCCAGGTCGAGCCGGTCCCGGCCGCCGAGGCCCCGGGCGCACCCGCCGCGTACTACATGCAGCCCTCCCTCGACGGCCTGCGGCCCGGGGTCTACTACGCGAACACCGACCGCGCGCACGAGCGCGACCGGTTCCTCGCCGAGGTCACCGCCTTCCACGAGGCCGTGCCCGGCCACCACTTCCAGCTGACCATCGCCATGGAGCTGACCGACCTGCCGCTGCTGCGCAGGCTCGCCGACGTCAACGCCTACTCCGAGGGCTGGGGGCTCTACACCGAGCGCCTCGCCGAGGAGATGGGCCTCTACTCCGACGACGTCGCCCGCTTCGGCATGCTCGCGATGGACTCGATGCGCGCCGGGCGGCTGGTCGTCGACACCGGGCTGCACGCCAAGGGCTGGACCCGCGAGCAGGCGGCGGCCTACCTGCGGGAGAACACGCCGCTGTCCGCGGTGGAGATCACCAGCGAGGTCGACCGGTACATCGCGTTCCCCGGCCAGGCGCTGTCCTACATGGTCGGCCGCCTCGAACTGCAGCGCGTCCGCGCCGCCGCCGAGGCCCGCTTGGGTGCGGCCTTCGACATCCGCGCCTTCCACGACCTGGTGCTGGGCGGCGGACCGCTGCCGCTGAAGGTGCTGGCGGAGGTAGTGGACGCCTGGCGGGGGTGACCTGAGTGGACAGTCCTGTTCGGACTGGGTGACGCTCTTCGGGAGCCGGGAGCCGGGAGCCGGGAGCCGGGAGCCGGGAGCCGGTGGGCCGGTGGGCCGGTGGGCCGGTGGGCCGGTGGGCCGGTGGGCCGGTGGGCCGGTGGGCCGGTGGGCCGGTGGGCCGGTGGGCCGGTGGGCCGGTGGGCCGGTGGGCCGGTGGGCCGGTGGGCGGGTGGGCGGGTGGGCGGGTTGTCAGGGGTGGTGGGCGGTGCGGTGGGTTCTGGCGAGCCACTTGGGTTCGGTGGATCTTCGGCGGAGCCCGCTGCCACCTGCGGCACTGGGACTGCTCATGCGTCTGCCGGTGCGGTGTGGCCCTCGGTGGGGCCCGAGGTGACCGCACTGGTCGGCTTCGTCATCCTGTGGGCGATGTGGTCCTGGTTCCTGGCCTCGTCTCGTCGGGCGCACGAGTGGGTGGGCGGCATCAGCGGTCGATGGTGGACATGTTCGCCTCGTCATGGCGGGCACCGGTGGCCGGTGTCAGTTGGTCGAGGCGGGTGAGTTGGTCCGGGCTGAGGACCACGGTGTCGGCGGCGGTGTTCTCCTCGACCCGGGCGACCCGCCGGGTGCCGGGGATGGGGGCGATATCGGTCCCCTGGGCCAGTAGCCAGGCCAGCGCGACCTGCGCCGGGGTGGCGCCGATCTCGGCACCGACCGCCCGGACCTCGTCGACGAGGCGCAGGTTCCTGGCGAAGGCCGCCCCGACGAACCGGGGGTTGGTCTTGCGCCAGTCGTCGTCGGGGATGTCGGTGGGCGAGCGGAGCTCGCCGGTGAGGAACCCGTGGCCCAGCGGGGAGTACGGCACGAACCCGATGCCCAGGCGGCGCAGCAGCCCGAGGAGTTCCGCCTCCGGGTCGCGGGTCCACAGCGAGTACTCGGTCTGCAGCGCCGCCACCGGGTGCACCGCGTGCGCCCGGCGGATCGTCTCCGGCGCGGCCTCGGACAGCCCGACGTGCCTGACCTTCCCCTCGGCGACCAGGTCGGCCAGCGCGCCGACGGTCTCCTCGATCGGGGTGTGGGGGTCCACGCGGTGCTGGTAGCAGAGGTCGATCCGGTCGGTGCCCAGGCGCCGCAGGGAGCCCTCGACCGCGGTCCGCACGTTCGCCGGGCTGCTGTCCACGGCGCCCGGCCCGCCACCGGAGTGCGACACCAGGCCGAACTTCGTGGCGACCACGACCTGGTCGCGGCGTCCGGCGATGGCCCGGCCGACGATCTCCTCGCTGCGGTACGGGCCGTAGATCTCGGCGGTGTCGATGTGGGTGACCCCCAGGTCCAGTGCCCGGTGGATGGCCCGGATCGACTCGGCGTCGTCCAGGCCGCCGCCGGAGGTGTAGGTCCCGGCCATGGTCATCGCGCCCAGGCCGATCCGGGACACCCGCAGGGCGCCCAGGGAAGCGTGCTCCATCGACTGGCTCCTCCGTCTTCAGTGAGGGACCGGATGTCCCTCGCTCCCAAGGGAACGCCGTGCGCCGCGGTTGGGGCAGGACCTGCTGAGAGGGGTACTCGCAGAGACCCCCGGTTGTCCGGCGCGCCCCTTACCCTCGATGTCATGGACGAGAAGGAGGCGGCGCGGACGGCGGTTCGGGAGTTCCTCAGCACGCGCCGCGACCGGATCTCACCCGCCGAGGTCGGCCTTCCGGCGGTCGGGACCCGGCGCCGGGTGAAGGGCCTGCGGCGGGCGGAGGTGGCGCTGCTGGCCGGGATCAGCCCGGAGTACTACATCCGCCTCGAGCGCGGCCAGGCCACCGGTCCGTCCCCCGGCGTCGTGGAGTCCGTGGCCGCGGTGCTGCGACTCGACGACGACGAACGCGTCCACCTGGAGCGGCTGCTCGCGGCCCTGACCCCCGAGGCCCGCAAGCACCGCGCGGCAGCGGTGAAGGACGCGGCAGCGGTGAAGGACACCGTCAGCCTGGGCGTCCGGGTGCTGCTGGACTCGATGGGGCACCTGCCCGCTCTGGTGTTCAACACCCGGCTCGACGTCCTCGCGGTCAACGACCTCGGCCGGGCCCTCTATGCCACGGTGCTGGACATCGAAGGTCCGGCCAACGCGGCGCGGTTCATGTTCTTGGCCGAGCACGCCTCTCGGGAGCTGTTCCCCGAGTGGGAGCGCGTGGCTCACGACACCGTGTCCCTCTTGCGCGTCGAAGCCGGTAGGCGACCCGACGACCCGGCCCTGATCGCCCTCATCGGTCAGCTGTCCACCCGCAGCCAGGCGTTCCGCACCCGCTGGGCGGGCAACGACGTCAGGGCGCACCGGGCGGGTGCCAAGGTCTTCCGGCACCCGCTGATCGGCGAGGTCACGCTGCCCTTCGAGAACCTCACCGTCGCCGGGGACCAGGTCTTGACCGTCTTCACCCCCGCGCCGGGTTCGCCGGAGCACGACGCGATCCGGCTGCTGGCCAGCTGGCACGCGGTGCCTGGACCGCCCGTGTCGGGCGCGTCAGCGGATGTGGGCGCTGGACAGGACCGACTCGATCGCGGGTGCTGACAGCGTCCCGGGGGTGTTCGGGCCACCGGACAGGTCGGCGGCGATGACCAGGAGGGCGATGCCGCGCGGCCTGGTGGCCGTGGCGTTGTCCAGGTCCACGGCGAGGATGGCGACCTCGCCGGCGTCCGCCTCGCACGCGGCGTTCTTCGGGGCCGGGGTCACCTTCGCCACCGCCAGCACCGCTTGCTTGCCGTCCACCCGGGCGTTGCGGAACGCGGGTTCAGCCACTTTCGCGTTCGGGTAGTACTTCTCGCCGAAGGCGGCGGTGAACGTGGTGGCCGTCTTCTCCAGCGAGACGTCTTTGTCGGTGGGGTTCTGCACCGCCGCGCTCACCGCGAAGGCCCGGGTATAGCCGGCGCCGCCGCACTCGTAGGCGCCGTAGGCGGCGGCACCGCTGAAGTTCACCCCGCGCACGTCGACCTTGGCCGCCGGGTCCGGGCGCCAGTCGCCGGGAATCGTGAACGAGATCCGCGATTCGGCGTTGTCAACGGTTCGCCCGTTCGGGGAGCGGGTGGTCGTGGGCGCGGTGGACCGGAACGTCGGCGGTCTGCTTGACGACGACAGGCGGGTGCTCGGCGGCCGGGACGTCGAGCTCTGCGGCCCGGCGATCGGGTCCGGGCTCCCGCCACCCCGGTTGACCAGCACGATCGTGATCACCGTGCCGACGATGACGATGATCGCCGCGATGCTCAGCACCGCGGGCGTGCGCGAGGGCCGGGGTAGGCCCGCCTGCTGCCACCCGCCCGGTTGGTGCTCGCCCTGCCAGCCCGTCACGGCCGCGACGATAGCTCCACGAGAGCGATGTCGTGGCCTTTTCGGGTGGTTACTGTCCGCAGCAGATCAACTGTGTGGGTGAACAAATTACAACGCTTTGGACTCGAACTCACCCCGGTGAGTGACCCCTTTTTCTCTCTTAGTAGAGTCCGCGCACGCTGACTGGCGAAAAGCTTCTCGATCGGGTGAGTTGATCTTTTCGCAGGTCAGCGGCGGCGGGCTCTCGGAATCCGCGCCGCATCCAGATAGCCGGGATCGACGTTCGGAATCCAGAAGGAGAGTCATGGGGAGTCGTTGGAACCTGGCCCGTGCGGGGGCCGTGCTCGCGGTCACGGCGGTGTCCGCCGCGCTGGCCGCGATGCCCGCCTCGGCCGAGGGCGTCACCGGAACGCTGTTCAAGCCGGGCGATGAGGGCGTCGGCTTCGTCGTCCGGATGAAGCACGGCAAGGACGAGGTCGTCACGACGCCGTACCTGTTCAACCTGAACCTCTCCGACGGCAAGAAGCTCAAGGTCTACTGCGTGGGCCTGAAGATCAACGCCTCGTACGAGAAGAACGTGATGAGCGAGGTCCCGTGGGCCTCGTACCCGGACCCGAACTCGCCGTTCAACGCCAACAGCGCCAAGATCAACTGGGCGTTGCACCACGGCTACCCGAAGGCCGACCTGGCCGCGCTCAACGCCCTCGGCCTGGCCACCAACGCCGACGGCATCGAGCTCGAGGAGGCCATCTCGGCCACCCAGGCCGCCCTCTGGCACTTCAGCGACGGCTACGACATCGACCGCCAGAACCCAGTCGAGCGCGGCAACGACGACTCCGACAAGGACGTCCTGGCCCTCTACGACTACCTGACCGGTCCGAAGAACGTCGGCATCGGCGAGTGGCCGGTCGGCGAGCTGAAGATCAACCCGAACACCCTCTCCGGTGAGTCCGGCAAGCTGGTCGGCCCGTTCAAGGTCACCACCAACGGCGTGGTCACCAAGCTCGAGTCGGCGCTGCCCGACGGTGTCCAGCTCACCGACGCCGACGGCAAGGTCCTCAAGGCCGCCGACATCAAGAACGGCACCCAGGTCTTCCTCAAGGTCGCCGCGGGCACCGAGGCGGGCAAGGGCAGCTTCAAGCTGACCGCCGACTCCCCGGTCATCGAGCTCGGCCGCCTGTTCACCGGCAACCACTCAGACGGCGCGCCCGCGCAGCCGCTGATCGTGGCCGACTCCGAGACCAAGGTGCTGACCGCCGAGGCCAAGGGTGACTGGAAGGTCGCGCCGACCACCCCGCCGTCGACCAGCACCACCACGACGGCGCCGTCGACCAGCCCGACCACCGGGACCACGGTGCCGCCGACGACCACCACCACGGTGGCCCCGGCCCCGCAGCCCAAGCCGAACCTGCCCGACACCGGCGCCTCGATCATGCTGCCGGTCCTGATCGGTCTCGGCCTGCTCGGTGGCGGTGCGGGCGCGCTGCTCTACGTGCGCCACCGCCGCAACGCCGCCTGATAGCCCAAGACGCACTACCCGATCCCCTCCCAGTCGCGAGACTGGGAGGGGATCGGCGTTTACCGTCCTCTGGTGAGCACACGGGACGACCTGGCGGCACCGCACTGGCTGCGTGAGCTGCTCAAGCAGAAGCCGGTACCGCTGCCGTGGAAGCGGGCCCTGCGCGCCGCGGTCGCGATCGCCGGACCGGTCGCGGTGGGCATGGCCGCGGGCCGGATCGACCTGGGTGTACTCGTCTCGATCGGCGCGCTCTGCGTCGTCTTCGCCGATTCCGACGGTCCTTATCGCTACCGCGCTCAGCGGACGGTGTGGGCGGCCGCGGCGGGCACCGTCGGCTACCTGTTCGGCAACTTCGCCGGTGGCCCGGCCATCTGGTCGCTGGTGCTTGTCGCGGGCGTCTCCGCGCTGATCAGCGCGAGCGGTAGCAACGCCTCCATGGGCGGGCTGCAGCTGCTGGTGTTCGCCATCCTGGGCGCCGGTCAGGCCGCCGACCCGTGGCTGGCCTGGCGGTGCTTCGTGGTGGGCGCGGGGTTCGCGCTGCTGCTGTCGCTAGCCGCGTGGCCCGTGCGGGGCGCGGCGGTCGAACGGGCCGCGGTGGCCGCTGTGTACGACCACTTGGCCGCGATGCTCGCCGCGTCAGGAACCAGTGCGGCACGTGGCGCGAGGCGGGACCTGACCGCTGCGCTCAACGCCGCTTACGACGCCCTCCTAGACGCGCGCTCACACCTAGCAGGGCGTGACCGGTCCTACCGGCGCCTCTTCGTGATGCTCACCGAGACGACCCCCGTGATTGAGGCGTCGGTAGCACTGGTCAACGCCAAGAGGCAGGCGCCGCTGGAGTTCGTGGAGTACCTGCGCGACGCCGCCGACCGGATCCGCGCCCGCGAGCCGTTGCCCGAACCGCCGGACCCTCCCGCCGACGCCCGTGCCGTCGCCCAGCTGCACACGGGCTTGCGGGCCGTGGCCGACTTCCGCCGCGGTGACGACGACCCCGACCTGCGGCCCGCCGAGGAGCGGGCGGGCCTGCGCGAGCGCCTGAGCGTGTTCGCGGGCAGGCGCACCTGGTCGCTGGTGCTGCGCCTGATGGTCTGCGTCGGCCTCGCCGTGGCCCTCGGGCGGTTGCTGCCGCTGGAGCACTCCTACTGGGTCGCGCTCACCGTGGCGATCGTGCTCAAGCCGGACTTCGGGTCGGTCTTCGGCCGTGCCGTGCTGCGCGGCCTGGGCACCGTGGCCGGTGTCCTGCTCGGCGCCGGGGTGTTGGCGATCGACCCGCCCGGCTGGGTGCTGGTGCTGCTGATGGCGGTCGCCGCCGCGGCGTTGCCGGTGGGCCAGGTGCGCAACTACGGCATGTTCAGCACGTTCGTCACCCCGCTGGTCCTCGTTCAGCTCGACCTCGCCGAGGCGGGCAACTGGGCGTTGGTCGCCGCGCGCCTGCTCGACACCGCGCTCGGGTGCGCCATCGTGCTGATCTTCGGCTATCTGCTGTGGCCAGGTGCGCGGCATCCCCGCGTGGGGGAGGACCTCGCCGACGCACTCGACATCGTCGCCGAGTATCTCGATCACGCCCTCTTAGGTCGCCGTGGTGAACGGTCCTCTCTCCGCAGGCAGGCTTATCGAGCACTCTCGGATGTGCGGACCGCGTTCCAGCAGTCTCTTGTCGAACCGTCCGCTGCCGGGCGCAGAGCGGCTGCGTGGTGGCCCGTCATCGTCGGTCTGGAGCGGCTCACGGATGCGGTTACCGGCGTGGCGGTGGCTATCGACCGAGGAGCTGATCCGATCGAAGAGCCAGACGTGAAAGTTCTTGCCGCTACGGTCCGGGAGGCGGCAAAAGCAGTAAGAGGGGAACGTGCGCCCAAGAGGTCCGCACTCCCCAAGAGCGAGCGGTTGGCCCGCGTGGTCGGCGAGCTCACGGCGGTGAATGCCACTCTGCGTGGCCCCAACCTGGCACAACGGCCACGCAGGCGCGGACGGGCGGCGGCCGACTGGGTAAGTTGACGCTTTGGCAGTGGGAAGTGGGGAACGGGTTGGGTACCCTTCGACGGGGTCCTCGCCCGGGCCTGTCAGAGTGCGGAGGAGCACCATGGGCATCGATTTCAACGAGCTGAAGAACAAGGCCGAGGGCCTGATCGAGCAGCACGGGGACAAGATCGAAGAGGGCGTGGAGAAGGCGGGCGAGTTCGTCAAGGGCAAGTTCGGCCACGAGGCGCAGGTCGACACGGTCGTGGACAAGATCCAGGACCTGATCCCGGACAAGCCGGGCACCCAGGCCGCCCAGGGCACCGGCGAGCCGGACCAGGGCCACCAGGCGTGAGTTCGGACGCCGCGACCGAGCGGGTCCTCCCGGACGGGGGGACCCGCGTTCGCAACCCAGCGGTCTACACCTGGCAGGGCAGCGCGCCCACGACCCTGGAGTCGGTGCGCCTGCTGGTCACCGAGGCGCGGCTGCGCGCCTCCGGTCGGCTCATCGCCGCCGCCGACGAGGCGACCGGCACCGAGGCTTTCAGCGCGTCGTTCGAGGCCTCGGCCGACCGCGGTGACGAGGCGGGCAGGCTGCTGCTGCGCACCACCACCGCGGCCCAGGAGCGGCAGATCTCGCTGAACCGCACCGAGGACGGCGTCTGGCTGGTCGACCACGGCAACAGCTCCACCCGCGACGAGTTCGGCGGCTCGGTCACCGTCGACGTCGCGGGCGCGGTCACCTTCAACACGCTGCCGATCCGCAGGCTGGGGCTGCACCGCACGCCGGGCGAGTTCGAGATCCCGGTGGTCTACGTGACCATGCCCGACCTGGAGGTCCGGCTGGTCCAGCAGACCTACCGGACGGTCTCGATCGCCGACGACCACGCCGTCATCGAGTACACCCAGGGCGGGTTCACCGCCGAGCTGACCGTCGACGCCGAGGGCATCGTGATCGACTACCCGGGTGTCGCGCAGCGCCTCTAGACGGTGAACGGCCGGTAGGACACCGCGAACGCCGCCGTCGGGGTCGTCCCGATCAGCCTGATCTCGAACGAGTGATTTCCCCCGGTCAGGCCGTTCGTGGTGAGCGCGAGCCGCCACACGCCGCCGACCCCGGGGCCGTCGGCCACGGTCGGGATCCCCGCGATCCGCTGCCCGTCCAACCGGACCTCGACGCCCGCCACCCCGGCCAGCTCGCCACCGACGCGCTGCCCGGCCGGGCCGTCGGTGCGCACCTCGAGCACCACCCGGCCGCTGGGCACCTTCGCGCCCTCCGTGATCGGTTTGCCCGCCGCGTCGAAGAGGGTGGCCCCCGGGCGCGCGAGCGCGGGCTTTGTCCGCGGCAGGGGCACGTCGGTACCGCTGCCTGCCGCCGGTGACACCGCGCCCTCGGGAGCGACTAGCTCGACGCTTGCGCTGACCACCCTGGTCGCGGCTTGGGCGCGACGGACAGGTCCGTGCACCCGTATCGGCAGGGTGTTGCCGTCCTTCCCCAGGACTAACGCCTCGGGCGGTACGTCGGCCACTACCGGGTACCGCACGCCTCTTGTCATCGGCTGCCCGGCGACGGCCGGTCGCGCGGGGAAGTTGGCGCCGCCGATCTCCACGGTGAAGGTGTCGTCCGCGGGGTCCTTGGGACCGTTCTGCGGGATCAGCGTCAACCGCACCTGACCGCCTCGGGTGCCCGGGAGCGGGGTGCCGCCGGTCGTGGACAGCCCGGCGTCCGCGGCGACCACCACGGGACCGGCGTCGACCGGCGGCGGCACGACCAGGACCGGTACGGCCGTCGGCGCGCCGACGAACCCGATCAGGTTGATCCCCGCGTAGAGGCCACTCCCGCCGCCGAGCAGCCCCACGAGCGCGGTCGCCTCCCGCCACGCGGGCACCACGTCGCCGCCACCCACCACGACGCCGTCCCGCAGCACCTGCACGCCGTCGGTGCGGAGCACGACCTCCCAGCGCACGGACAGCCCGACCTGCGCGGTGGGCACCGGCTGGGTGGCGACCGCGGTGCCCATCCGGGGCGTCCCGGGAGCCACGAGCACCTGCACGTCTGTCGTGTCGTCCCGAGCCGCCACCCGCACCCGGATCGTCCCCGGTGGTAGCGCCGGGTTGTCCTGCGCCAGCCCGGGACGATCGGGTTTCGGCGAGCCGTTGGGGGAGCCGTCGATCAGGTCGGCGGGGCCGGGGACCAGGTCGACGAGCAGTTCGCCGCCCAGCGAGGGGTGGTCGGTGACCACCACGAACCGGCCCAACTCCCCGTCCGCAGGCGCATCTCGCAACCGGAACGGCGCACGTGCGCGTAGTCCTACCGGCTCCGCACCGCACTGCGCGCTGACGATCAGCCTCTTACCGTCGGAGCCCCCGCCGGTGGTAGCGCGGCCGCAGTCGGTGGTGCTGAAGAACCGCCAGTTGACCGGATCCGGCGTGACCCGATCTGTGAAGGTGTCTCGGAAAGACCAAGGGGTCTTGTCCTCGGCCTCTTGCGGTGTCGCTGTTGTCTTGGCGGGTTTGGACCGTTGCCCGTAAGAGTCGATCGTGCGGATCTCTATGTCGTAGGGCGCGGAGTTCTCCAGCCCGTCGAGCTGGGTCGTGGGCTGGGCTACCAGCCGGGTGTACTCGTTGGTGCCCGCGTGGCCCCACCGCACCTCGTACCCGGCCGCCCCCTTGGGTTCGGCCACCTCGGCGACCGCGGTGCCCCACCACAGCTGGAGGGTGCCCAGGCTCGACTTGGTCACGATCTTGCTCGGCGGCTCCGGCTTCGCGCCGGGCGCCGGGGTCACCACGCCCTCGCCCGCGAACTCGCGGACAGTCGTCTGCGGTGGCGGGACCGGCCGGGGCGTCGCCTGCGACGGGTCCTCGGGCGGCGTGCGCAGCACCACGATCGCCCCGCCGAGCAGCACCAAGCCCGCCACGATGGCCGCGATCCGGCGGACGCGGGCGGGACGGCTCGGCGGGACGGGTAACGGCTCGTGATCCACCGGGACAACGTAAGGTCGCTGAGAGTCCCGTCACAGATTCGTTGCCGACCCGAGACCTCTCAGCCGGTGAGCACCGGGGTGGTCGCCACCGCCAGGTCCCCGTCGAACCGCACGACCCGGCCGCCCTGGGCGCCGACCAGCCGCAGCTCCTCCAGCGGGTCCGCGCCGGTCAGGTCCACCACCACCTGGGCCCGGCCCGCCGCGCGCTGCTCGTCGAAGGCCGAGCGGCCCGCGTGCCCGGCGTTGATGGTGGCGCCCAGCGCCCCGGTCGAGGCCAGCGCGCCCCGGGCGGCGCCGAGCCTGCCCAGCGCGTCGTCGACCGCGTCCAGCAGCGCCGCCCGGTTGCCCTCGCACATCGCCCGCACCAGCTCCGGCCTGCTGCCCGACACCCGGGTGCCGTCGCCGAACGACCCCGCGGCCAGCGCCATCGCCAGCGGTCCGCCGTCCGCGCCGCAGGCGGCCAGCACCGCGGCCAGCACGTGCGGCAGGTGCGAGATCCGGGCCACCGCCGCGTCGTGCTCGTGGGTGGTCGTGGGCACCACGCCCGCGCCGCAGTCGAGCGCGAGCTGCGCGGCCTCGCGCCAGGCCTCGACGGTGGTCTCCTCGTCGGCGGTGACCACCCAGGCGGCGTTGGTGAACAGCGTCGACTCGCCCGCCGCCCAGCCGGAGGCCGACTTGCCCGCCATCGGGTGTCCGCCGGCGAACCGGGTGGTCGGGGCGTACCGGGTCACCGCGTCGGCCACCGGGCCCTTGACGCTCACCACGTCGGTGAGCAGGCAGGTGGGCGCCAGGTCGCCGACCTTGCGCAGCACCGCGTCGACCGCGGGCAGCGGCACCGCGACCACCACCAGGGCGTCCTCGCGCGCCGCGCGCCGGATCGCCGAGTCCACGTCGACCACCGTGAACTCCTCGGCGAGCGCGGCCTGGGCGTCGGCCACCGAGCCCGCGGTGCCCCACACCTGCCGTCCCGCCGCCGAGGCGGCCCGCAGGACCGAACCGCCGATGAGCCCCAGCCCGATCACGCACACCGCTCGCATGTGGACAGATAGTGCCCTATGGATCATCCCGGTCAGCGCAGGGCGTCCAGCGCGAACGCGGCGTACGTGGTCACCCCGTGCGGGAGCGCCGCCTCGTCGAACTGGACCTTGTTGGAGTGGTTCGCCGGGGCGTCCGCGGGGTCGAGCCCGGGCGGGCACGCGCCGAGGAAGGCCATCGCGCCGGGGACCTCGCGCAGCACGTAGGACCAGTCCTCCGCGCCCATCAGCGGGTTCGGCATGACCGACGAGTGGTTGGCGCCGAGCACCGCGCCCGCCAGGTCGTGCACCCGCGCGGCGACGTCGTCGTCGTTGATCGTCACCGGGTAGCCCTCGTCGACGGTGTACTCCGTGGTGCACCCGTGCGCGGCGGCGATCTGCGCGCACACCCGGGGGATCTCGGCGAGCATGGTCTCCCGCGAGCTCTCCGAGAGCGTGCGCAGCGTGCCCTGCAGCTCGGCGGTCTCGGGGATGATGTTCGACGTGGTGCCCGCGGTGATCCGCGCGATGGTGACCACGGTCGGCTCGAACACGCTGATCCGGCGGGTGACGACGGTCTGCAGCGCACCCACCATGGCCGCGGCGGCGGGTACCGGGTCGAGCGCGTCGGACGGGTTGGACGCGTGCCCGCCGCGGCCGAAGACCTTGACGGTGAACGAGTTCGCGCTCGCCATGATCGGCCCCGGCCGGGTGCGCAGCACCCCGGAGGACTCCTTGGACGTGATGTGCAGGGCCAGCGCGCGCTCGGGCAGCCGGTCGGTGACGTCGAGCAGGCCCTCCTCCAGCATCCGCTTGGCGCCGTAGTGGCCCTCCTCGCCGGGCTGGAACATGAACACGACCGCGCCCGCCAGCTCCTCGCGCCGCTCGGCGAGCAGCTGGGCGGCGGAGGCGAGCATCGCGACGTGCGTGTCGTGGCCGCAGGCGTGCATCGTGCCCTCGAGCCGCGAGGCGAACGGCAGGCCGGTGTCCTCTTGCAAGGGGAGCGCGTCCATGTCGCCGCGCAGCAGCACGGTCGGGCCCGGGCGTGCGCCCTTGAGCACGCCGATGACCGACCCGACCGCCTCACCGGTGTGCACGCGCAGGCCGAGCCCGTCGAGCGCGTGCAGCACGGCGGCCTGCGTGGCGGGCACCTCAAGACCCTGTTCGGGGTGCTGGTGGAGCTGCCGCCGCAGCGCCACCGTCTTCGGCTGCAGCGCGCGCGCCGCTTCGAACAGGCCGCTGAACCGGGGGTCGCCCGACAGCGCGGAGGAGGCCGGAGCCTGGGTCGTCATCTCTCGATAGTGTCATCGCCGCCCGGTATGGGGGACTGCTTCTTCCGGGTGACCTCCCGGCGGAATACGGTGTGTGCATGTCGGGACAGGAGCCGGTACCGGGCTTCGGGGTTGCGGTCGTCCGGGAGGACGGCAAATGGCGTTGTGACGCGATGGACGCCACCGCGCTGCGCGAGCTCGACGCGGCGATCACCGAGCTGCGCAAGACACGCTCGACCGGCGCGGTGTTCGGCCTGCTGGCCATCGACGACGAGTTCTTCCTGCTGCTGCGGCCGAGTCCGGGCGGGGTGTCGCTGCTGCTCTCCGACGCGGCCGCCGCGCTGGACTACGACATCGCCGCCGACGCGCTGGACGTGCTGCGCGTGGACCCGCCGGAGGACGACGACGAGGTCTGGCCGGAGGGGTCGCTGGACATCCTGGCCGACCTGGGCCTGCCCGCGCCGGAGATGCAGGTGATCATCGACGAGATCGACCTGTACCCGGACGAGCAGCTGCAGATGATCGCCCAGCGGCTGGGCTTCGACGCGGAGTTCACCAAGCACCTCGACACCATCCTGCAGTGACCGAGGCGTTGGTCCGCGCGGCGATTGAGGTCGCGCGGGAGGCCACCGCTGGCGGCGACGTGCCGATCGGCGCGGTGGTCTTCGGGCCGGACGGCACCGAACTGGCGCGGGCGTGCAACTCCCGTGAGGCGTTGGGTGATCCGACCGCGCACGCGGAGATCTTGGCGCTAAGAGCAGCTGCGGCACGGTACGGCGATGGGTGGCGTCTTAGTGGTTGCACGCTCGCGGTAACCGTGGAGCCGTGCACGATGTGCGCGGGGGCCTTGGTCTTGGCCCGCGTCGACAAGGTGGTCTTCGGCGCGTGGGAGCCCAAGACAGGTGCGGTGGGTTCCCTGTGGGATGTGGTTCGCGACCGGCGTCTGCCCCACCGGCCCGAGGTGGTCGGCGGCGTGTTGGAGGCCGAGTGCGCCGCGCTGCTCACGGAGTTCTTCGCCACGCACCGTCGATAGTGATTTAGCTCACATTGAGGTGGGTTCTCTCGACCGTCGGGACACCCCTGGTGCGAGGGAGCGAAGACCCGACGTGAGGAGTGCCTGATGAGCGTGTTCGACAAGGCCAAGGACAAGGCTGAGCAGGTTATCGGCGAGGTCAAGGAGAAGCTGGGTCAGGCGACCGACAACCGCGACCTCGAGAACTCCGGCAAGGCCGACCAGGTCAGCGGCGAGGTCAAGGAGACCGGCCACGACCTGCGCGACAAGGCCGCGGGCGCGGTGCACGACGCCAAGGACCGGCTGCACGACGACCGGCGCTGATTGATCAAGCTCCGAAGGCCCGCGGGCCCGCTCCCCGACCCGGGGGCGGGCCCGCGGTCTTGGGGTACCCCGTTCCGGATGGGTGAGCCCACCTTGTACTCTCTTTCGCGGTGGCGTGTCCGAGCGGCCGAAGGAGCGCGCCTCGAAAGCGCGTGACGGTTCACCCCGTCCGTGGGTTCAAATCCCACCGCCACCGCCAGGAACACCCAGAGCGCCGATGACCCCCGCGGGTCATCGGCGCTTTCGGTTTACGGTGGCCCTTTCACGGTGGAGGAGATCGCGTGGTCAGGGAGCGGGCTGGGCAGGTCCTCGCGGCCAACCTGCGGGCGTTGCGCGAGGCGGGCGGGCTGTCGCTGTCCGAGCTGGCCCGCCGGTCCGGGATCGCCAAGGGGACGCTGTCGCAACTGGAGTCCGGGACGGGTAACCCGACTATCGAGACGGTGTTCAGTTTGTCGAACGCCCTGGGGGTCCCGGTGTCGAACCTGCTGACCGAGCCCGCCGACTCCGAGGTGGTGCTGGTCCGCGGCGTGGACGTCGACGTGCTCTCCGGGACCGCGGTCGACCTGCGGATGCTGCGCCGCCTCGACCTGCGCGAGACCGTCGTCGAGGTGTACGACCAGCGCGTCCGCGCGGGTGAGGTGCAGCGCTCGACCGGCCATCCCGGTCGGGAACACGTGCTGGTGACCGAAGGTGTGCTGCTGGTCGGGCCACCTGGGGCGCCCTACCGGCTCGGGCCGGGGGACTACGTGTGCTTCCCGGCGGGCGGGCCGCACGTCTACGAGACGGTCGACGGCCCGGTCACCTCCGTGCTGCTGCTCGAGTACGCCGCCGACGACCCCGGTCCCGGGCTGGGAGCGCACTGGGATTGACCCGGGGCCACCCGGCTGCTTACGCTCCCATCGTTCACTTCAATGAACGAAGGAGCGCTGTGGGTCTCCCGGACGTGGTCGTGGTCGGCGCGGGTGTCATCGGTGCCGCGTGCGCCGAGGCGCTCTCCGCCGCCGGGCTGCGCGTCACCGTGCTCGACCGCGGTCCGCTCGCCGCGGGCACCAGCGCGGCGGGTGAGGGCAACGTCCTGGTCTCGGACAAGGAGCCCGGTCCCGAGCTCGACTTGGCCCTCGCCTCGCTCGCCCGCTGGCCCGAACTGCTCGACCGGGTCGGCCACGACGTGGAGTGGGACCCGAAGGGCGGCTTGGTCGTGGCCACCGGCGATCCGTCGCTGCTGGCTGGGTTCGCCGCCCACCAGCGCGCGGCAGGCGTAGACGCCCGTCTTATCGGCCCCGCAGAGGCGTTCGAGCGCGAACCGCAGCTCACGCGGCGGGTGACAACCGCCGTGCACTACCCGCAAGACGCCCAACTCCAGCCGGTCTTAGCCACTACGGCCCTCTTAGACGCCGTTCGCAAGCGGGGCGGGGTGTTGCGGCCGGGTGTCACCGCGCTTGGGTTCGGTCCCGACGGCGTGCGCACCAGCGATGGGGTTGTGCCGTGCGGCGCGGTGGTCAACGCGTGCGGGCCGTGGTCCGGCGCGGTGTCCCGAGCGCTCGGCGCGCCGATCGACATCCAGCCCCGGCGCGGCATGGTCCTGGTCACCGCCCCGATGCCGCACACGGTGCGGCACAAGGTCTACGACGCCGACTACGTGGGCGCGGTGGCCAGCGGCGACGCCGACCTGCAGACCTCCACCGTCGTCGAGTCGACCGCGGCCGGGACGGTGCTGATCGGCTCCAGCCGCGAACGGGTCGGCTTCGACGAGTCCATCCGCGTACGCGTGCTGCGCGAGCTGGCCCGCAAGGCCGTCGCGTTGTTCCCCGGGCTCGCCGACGTGCCGGTGATGCGCGCCTACGGCGGGTTCCGCCCCTACGCGCCCGACCACCTCCCCGTGATCGGCGCCGACCCGCGGGTACCCGGTCTGTGGCACGCCACCGGGCACGAGGGCGCGGGTATCGGCTTGGCGCCCGCGACCGGCGCGCTGCTCGCCGAGTTGCTGACCGGCGCGCGTCCGCACGTGGACCCACAGCCGTTCCGAGTGGACCGACCGGGGGTGTTGGCGTGAAGGTGACCATCGACGGCGTAGAGCACACGGTCGAGCCGGGGCAGACGGTAGCCGGTGCGCTGTTGCGGCTAGGCCGGATCTCTTGGCGCACGACTCGCAACGCCGACCGCCCGCGCGGGGTGTTCTGCGGGATCGGGGTGTGCTTCGACTGTCTGGTCGAGGTGAACGGTGTGCCAGATGTGCGCGCGTGCCAACGGCTTCTGGTAGACGGAGACGCGGTGGGCACGTCATGAGGGTCGTTATCGTTGGTGGTGGACCTGCCGGGATGGCCGCTGCGAACGCGGCAGCACGCGCGGGGGCCGAGGTGGTCCTGGTAGATGGAGAGCCCACCCTTGGCGGTCAGTACTACCGCGGTACTCCACAACGCGTAGATCCCGCGGTGGAGCACTTGGCGGAGAGCGCGGTGTGGGCCATGGAGGGCCTGCGCCTGCACATCCGAACCGGTGCCGCTGACAGTCCACACCGCACTGGAACTGTCGTCGACGCTGACGCCGTTGTCCTGGCCACCGGTGCGCACGACCGCGTGGTCCCGTTCCCTGGCTGGGACCTACCAGGTGTCTACACCGCCGGGGCCGCGCAGACTTTGGCCAAGAGCCAAGGAATCGCTGTCGGTGCGAGGGTTGTGGTCTCCGGTACGGGGCCGTTCTTGCTGCCGGTAGCGGAGTCCTTGGTCAAGGTGGGCGCACGGGTGCTAGGCGTCTGTGAGGCCAACAGTGGGACAGGTTGGCTAAGACACCCCCGTGCAGCGAACCCGGGCAAGATGGCGGAGTTGGCTCACTACGCGGGAATGTTGCTCAAGCTCCGCGTGCCGTTGTGGCGTAAGACCGCAGTCGTTGCCGCGCATGGCACTGACCGCGTCACGGCTGTCACTATCGCCCGCCTGAACCCGGACTGGACCATCCGCGCTACCCGCCGCATAGAGGTCGACGCGGTGTGCGTCGGCCACGGATTCACCCCTCGACTTGAACTTGCCGTCGCCGCGGGCTGCGCGCTCAAGGACGGTTTCGTCGCCGTGGACGAGCGTGGCGCTACCTCGGTCCCCGGCGTCTACGCGGCAGGCGAGATCACCGGTATCGGAGGTGCAGACCTCGCCGCGGCCGAAGGTGAGGTCGCGGGCGCCGCCGCGGCCGGGAGCGAATCAACGAAAAGCCTTACCGGTGCCCGTAGGTTCGCCGCGGCTCTCGCGGACGCACACCCCATCAAGCCAGGATGGCAAACCTGGCTTACCCCCGAGACTCTTGTCTGCCGTTGCGAAGAGGTCACCTACCAGGCTCTATGCGCCGCAACAGATCTAGACGCGGCAGGCGTAAGAACCCTCAAGCTGACCAGTCGCGTCGGACTGGGCCTGTGCCAGGGGCGGATGTGCGGCCGCAACGCCACCGAGCTGGCCGCCACCCGCCTCGACCAGGCGTTCTTCGACGAAGCGGCACTGCACCGCCGCCCCATCGCCACTCCCATCCGGCTGAGCGAGCTCGCCGAGACCCCACTGGAACCTCAGGAGGACCCGTGACCGAACGACTCGACGGCGTCATCGTGGCGACCGCCCTGCCCTACGCCGAGGACCCGGGCGCGCCCGCCGGGCTGCGGCCCGACCTGGACCGGTTCGCCGAGCACTGCCGCTGGGTGGTCGAGAGCGGCTGCCGCGGCGTCGGCCCCAACGGCTCGCTCGGCGAGTACTCCTCGCTGACCGACGCCGAGCGCCGCCAGGTCGCGCGCACCGCCGTCGACGCCGTCGGCGACACCGGCGTCGTGGTCGTCGGCGTGCACGGCGCGGGCGCCCACCAGGCGCGGCACTGGGCCGAGCTGGCCGCCGAGGACGGCGCCGACGGCGTGCTCTGCCTGCCGCCCACCATGTACCGGGCCAACCCGCGCGAGGTCGTCGACCACTTCGCCGCGGTGGCCGCGGTCGGCCTGCCGGTGATGGTCTACAACAACCCGATCGACACCAAGGTCGACCTGACCCCGGCGCTGGTGGCCGAGATCGCCGCGATCGACGGCGTGGTGGCGATCAAGGAGTTCTCCGGCGACGTGCGCCGGGTGCTGGAGATCCGCGAGGCCGCGCCGGAGCTGACCGTGGTCGCGGGCGCCGACGACGTGGCCCTCGAGTCGCTGCTGATGGGCGCCACCGGCTGGTTCGCCGGGTTCCCCAACGTCTTCCCGGCCGAGTCCGCGCGGCTGTTCGACCTGGCCACCCGCGGCGAGCTGGCCGCCGCCCGGGCCCTCTACGAGCCGCTGGTCGCCGCGTTCCGCTGGGACTCGCGCACCGAGTTCGTGCAGGCGATCAAGTACGGCATGGACGTCGTGGGCCGTTTCGGTGGTCCGTGCCGCCCCCCGCGCGGGCCGCTCTCGGGCGAGCAGCTCGCCGCGCTCGACGCCGACATGCGCCGCGCGGTCGAGTCGTTGCGGGCGGCCTGACATGCGCTCGATCCGTTGCCTGCACGCGGTCGACTCGCACACCGAGGGCATGCCCACCCGCGTGATCACCGGTGGCGTCGGCGTGGTCCCGGGCGACACCATGGCCGCGCGCCGCGAGTACTTCATGGCCAACCTCGACCACCTGCGCGAGTTCCTGGTCAACGAGCCGCGCGGGCACCCGGCGATGAGCGGGGCGATCCTGCAGCCGCCCACCCGCCCGGACGCCGACTGGGGCGTGCTCTACATCGAGGTCTCCGGCTGCCTGCCGATGTGCGGGCACGGCACGATCGGCGTGGCGACGGTGCTGGTGGAGACCGGGATGGTCGAGGTCACCGAGCCGGAGACGGTGGTGCGGCTGGACACCCCGGTGGGCCTGGTGACCGCGCGGGTCGCGGTGCGCGACGGCCGGGCCGAGTCGGTGACGATCGAGAACGTGCCCTCGTTCGCGCTGGAGCTCGACGCCGCGGTCGAGGTCCCCGGCCTCGGCCGGGTCAGCTACGACATGGCCTACGGCGGCAACTTCTACGCGATCCTGCCGATCAGCGCCCTGGGCATCCCGTTCGACCGCGCGGCCAAGGACCGGATGCTGTCCGCCGGGCTCTCGATCATGGACGCGATCAACGCGGACAACCGGCCGGTGCACCCGGAGGACCCGTCGATCTCCGGGTGCAAGCACGTCCAGCTGGTCGCGCCCGGGGTCGACGGCAGCCACTCGCGCAACGCCATGGTGATCCACCCCGGCTGGTTCGACCGGTCGCCGTGCGGCACCGGTACCTCCGCGCGCTTGGCCCAGTTGCAGGCTCGCGGGGAGCTGGATCTGGGGGAGGACTACGTCAACGAGTCCTTGCTGGGCACCAGGTTCATCGGCCGCTTAGTGCGTACGGCGTTCGTGGGCGGTGTGCCTGCGGTAGTGCCAACGGTGACCGGTAGAGCGTGGATCACCGGTACTGCGCAATATCTGCTCGACCCCACCGACCCGTTCCCGAAGGGGTTCGTCCTATGAGGATCGTGTCCACCTCACCGCAGACGCCCGGCGACGTCGTCGTCGACGTACCACCCGGTGACGTTGCCGCCGCGGTGGCCAAAGCGCGGACCGCGCAACGTGAGTGGGCCGCCACGGGCCCGGCCGTGCGGGCGGCGGCGCTCGGCGCGATGGCCGACGCGGTCGCCGCGTCCGACCTCGCCGAGTTGGTCGTGCGCGAGGTGGGCAAGCCGATCACCGAGGCGCGGGGCGAGGTAGGCCGGGCGGTCGCCCTGCTCCGGTACTACGCGCAGCAGGCGTTCGACCCGATCGGGGAGACCTACCCGGGTGGTCTCGCGTTCACCGTGCGCAGACCGCGCGGGGTGGCCGGACTGGTGACACCGTGGAACTTCCCGGTGGCGATCCCGGTGTGGAAGGCCGCGCCCGCGCTCGCCTTCGGCAACGCCGCCGTCGTCAAGCCCGCGCCGGACGCCACGGCCTGCGCGCTCCGGCTCGCGGAACTGTTCGACGGGCTGCTCCCGGATGGGTTGTTCGCCGTGGTCCCGGGTGCCGCCGACGAGGGCGCGGCGCTGGTGGACGCGGTCGACCTGGTGTCGTTCACCGGATCGGGCGCGGTTGGCCGCCGGGTGGCGGTCGCGGCCGCTGAGCGGGGTATCCCGGCGCAGTGCGAGATGGGCGGTCTCTCGGCCACGATCGTGCTGCCGGACGCGGACCTCGAACGGGCCGCGACCGACATCGCGTACGCGGCGATGGGTTACGCGGGGCAGAAGTGCACGGCCACCAAGCGGGTCATCGCGGTGGGCCCCGGGTTCGCCGACGCGCTGCACGCCGCGGTCGAGGCGCTGATCGTCGGCGACCCGGCCGACTCGGCGACCGCGATCGGGCCGGTGATCAGCGCGGCGGCCCGCGAGCGGGTGGTCGAGGCCGGTGGGGTCGGGATCGACGCCGACGGCTGGTTCGTGCGGCCGACCGTGCACGGCGCGGGCACGCGGCTCGACCGCGAAGAGGTGTTCGGCCCGATCTGCTCGTACACCGAGGTGCCGGACGTGGACACCGCGATCACCCTGGCCAACTCGACCGACTACGGCCTCGTCACCGCGCTCTACACCGGCGACCTGGGCGCCGCGCTGTCCTACGTGGAGCGCTGCGCGTCGGGCCTGGTCAAGGTGAACATGCCGACCGCCGGCGTGGACTTCCACCTGCCGTTCGGCGGCGAGCGGGGGTCCGGGTACGGCGGCAAGGAGCAGGGCAAGGCGGCCGCGGCGTTCTATACGCTCGGTCGCACGGTGCAAATCACGGCGTAGATCGCCCAACCAGGTGAGAGAGGTACACACATGAGCGACCGCCCGGCTCGGCGCGACCCGTCGAAGTTGGTGGAGGCCGAGGGGTTCCGCGAGTTCGTCCGGGACGACTGGGGACCGGCCGACCGCCGGGTCCACGGTGTCGACGGGGCGGCGGAGGCGGCGGCGGCGCACCGCGCGCGGCTCTCGCACGAGTTCCCCGGCAAGCGCATCGCCCTCGCCGCGGGCCACGCCCCGGTGCGGTCCAACGACTTCGACTACGAGTTCCGCGCGGACAGCGACTTCGCGTGGCTCACCAGCTGCTACGCCCAGGCAGGCGTGCTGGTCATGACCCCGTCCGGCGGCGGCCACGACGCCACGCTGTACCTGCGCGAGCCCGCCGGTCCGGCCGAGCCCGACTTCTTCGCCAACGCCCGCGACGGCGAGCTGTGGATCGGCGCGGTGCCGGGCCTGGCCGAGTGGTCCGCGGCGCTGGGCATCGAGTGCCGCCCGCTGGAGGAGCTGCCCCGCGCGCTGCGCGGCCAGCTGCCGGAGGTGCACGCAGCCAAGGGGGTCGACCCCTTCCTCGACTCCCTCGTCGGCGCGCACAGCCCCGACCTGCGCACCACGCTGGCCGAGCTGCGCCGGATCAAGGACGACTGGGAGATCGCCCAGCTGCGGGCCGCCGTGGACGCCACGACGCTCGGGTTCGAGGACGTCGCCCGCGAGCTGGGCACGGCCGTGCGCGGCGGCGGCGAGCGCTGGCTGCAGGGCACCTTCGACCGGCGCGCCCGCGCGCTGGGCAACGGCCCCGGCTACCTGTCCATCGTGGCCGCGGCCGAGCACGCCCCGGTGCTGCACTGGACCCGCTGCGACGGCCCGGTGCCCGAGGACAAGCTGCTGCTGCTCGACGCGGGCGTCGAGGTCAGCACCCTCTACACCGCCGACGTCACCCGCACCTTCCCGGTGTCCGGCGAGTTCACCGACGCCGAGCGCCGGGTCTACGACCTGGTCCACGAGGCGCACCTGGCGGGCATGGCCGAGGTGCGGCCCGGCAAGGAGTACCGCGCGTTCCACAACGCGGCCATGCGGGTCCTCGCCCAGGGCCTGCACGACTGGGGCCTGCTGCCCGGGTCGGTCGACAAGTCGCTGGACCCCAACGGCCAGCACCACCGGCGCTACATCGTCTGCGGCATCGGCCACTTCCTGGGCATGGACGTGCACGACTGCGCACGCGCGCGGGCCGAGACGTACCACGAAGGGGTGCTCGAACCGGGCATGGCGCTCACCGTCGAGCCGGGCCTGTACTTCCACCCCAACGACCTCACCGTGCCGCCGGAGCTGCGCGGGATCGGTGTGCGCATCGAGGACGACCTGGTCGTCACGGCCACCGGCGCGGACGTGATCTCCGACGCGCTGCCGATCACCGCCGACGGCATCTCCGAGTGGGTGCGGGCCCATCGGGGGTAGCCTCGGTTCCTCTGTAGACAGGGGAGCGAAGGAGGGCGTCGTGACTGATCGCGACGAGCGTACGCAGGGGACCGGGAAGCACGCGGCACCGGAGGGCGCCGAGCGGCACCCGCTGATCGACCTGTCGCGGGACCCGAACCCGGGTCGCGCCGACCACGCGGCAGCCGAAGAGGACTGACTGCCCGCGCGGCTGTGAGCTGGGCGAACGCCGGTCATCCACAGGGGTGGCCGGCGTTTGTCGTGCCCGGGGTGCACTATGGGCGCATGCGAACACCTGATCGAGAGACGCGCGGCTCCACGGCCGGTCTGGTGGCCGTCCTGGCCGCCCGGCTGACCGAGGCCGCCGCCGTCCTCGGTTCCCCGCGCGCGGCCGAGGCCGTGGCCGCGGCGGCCGCCTCGGGGCCCGCCGTCGCGGGCCAGGCTGCGCTGAACGCGCTCACCCGCTGCCTGGAGCTGCTGTGGCAACGCGGGTGGCTGCCCGCCGAGGCCGTGCGGGCCGTCCCGCGCCCGCTCAGCGCCTTGGCGTCCGCCGCCGTGGCGCACGCCTGCGCGGGTTTCCCCGCGGCTGGTCTGCACCCGCGCTGGCGAGCCGACCTGGCCGAACTTGGCCCGCCCCGGCCGTTGTTACCCGGCCCGCTGACCCCGGGGCTGACCAGCGTGGTCGAGCTGGTCGCCGCACTGATGGCCCTGCCCCGGTTACCCCGCACCGCCCCCGCCCCCGGCGGCTTCACCGGCGCCACCGACCGCGCGGGCGTCGACCGGCGCGTGCTGGAGCGCGTGCGCGGCCTGCTGGCCAAGGCCGAGTCGACCCCGTTCGCCGCCGAGGCCGAGGCGCTCTCGGCCAAGGCGCAGGAGCTGATGGCCCGCTACGCCTTCGAGCAGGCGGTGCTCACCGCCGACGAGCCGGTCGAGGCGGCCACCGGCAGGCTCTGGCTCGACGCCCCGTACCAGGGCCCCAAGGCCCAACTGGTCGACGCCGTCGCCACCGCCAACCACTGCCGTGCCGTGTTCTACGCGCGCCTGGGGTGCGTGGCCCTGGTCGGGCACGAGACGGACCTGGAGATCGTCCAGGTGCTGGCCGAGTCCCTCTTGGTCCAGTCCGCCCGCGCCCTGCGCCGCGCCCCCGCGACCGGGCGGTCCTACCGGCACGCCTTTCTGGTCGCCTACGCCCACCGCGTCCAACAACGCCTCACCGAGGCGACGGCCCACGCCCGCCCCGACTCCACCGCCCTGGTCCCGGTCCTGGCGTCGCGCACCCGGGCCGTCGAGACGAAGTTCGACACCCTGTTCCCCGGCATCCGCACCCGCCGCACCACGGTCACCAACCCCACCGGCTGGACCGCGGGCCTGGCCGCCGCCGACCAGGCCGACCTGCACCCCCACCGCGCGGTGGCCAGCTGACCCGCGTTCCGGCCCGGACAAGCAGAAACGCCGGTCACCTCGGTGACCGGCGCGATCCGCACTGCTGGCGGAGGATGGGGGATTTGAACCCCCGAGGGTTTTAACACCCAACACGATTTCCAATCGTGCGCACTAGGCCACTATGCGAATCCTCCGCCGGAGAGCTTACCGGAGGGGGTCCTGACCACCCCGAACGGGTGGTTGCAAGTGGTCCGAGGTGGCCGCACGAGGGGGAGATGGGCAAGCACAGCGCTCGGTGCTCACACTATTGGAGCGTCTGTTGCATGCCATCTACCAGTGCGAACGCGGACTGCGCGGCGACCAAGACGGAGGGGGCGCGGGCCGAGGCGGTGGGGCTCTGCGAGGCCCTGTGGACCATGCACGCCGAGCGGTGGCGCAAGACAATCAGGTCGAAGGACCTGTCGCCTGGCTGGGGGAGCGGGAGGAGATCGAACGGCGCAACCCGTTCGACCTGATCGACCCGCCGGACGTCAAGGCCAAGATCACTCCGGTGTTGAGCGATGAAGACCACGCCGCGCTGCTCGTTGCTGCCGGGGCAAGAGCTTCGAGGACCTGCGCGACCGGGCGATCATCCTGCTGTTCATCGACACCGGGATGCGGGTCAGCGAGTTGCACTCCCTGCGTGTCGAGGGGGATCAACCTCAAGACGAAGACGCTGCACGTGCTCGGTAAGGGCGGTGAAGTCCGGGTCGTGCGGTTCGGCAACGAGACCGGTCTCGCCCTGGCTCGCTACATCAAGGCCCAGGCCCTGCACACGCTGGCCGACTCCCCATCGCTGCGGCTAGCTGCATGGTCCCGTACGCGCTGCGTGCCGCGCGTACGGGTGATCCGGGTACCCGGAACCAGTAAGCCGGCAGGGGCGCAGCGCTCTCGTGGCGGCATGAGGGGCATCGCCGCAGGTGAGGCAGCCTGCGTCGCTCGGTCAAGTAAATCTGTGCCCGCTGGAGTAGACATCCGGATGCGGGTGTGTGTAGTGTTCTCCTCGTCGAGAGAAGAACGGTGACACGGGAGATGACGAACTACCCGTGGGATGTAGAGCAAGACGGTCGGACATGTCGGGGCCAATCGGTGAATGGGGCTCCTCGGCAGTGGACCAAGGGTCGATCGGCAGGTAGTGACCGGAGAAGCGATCCCGGTGCCGGCGACTGAGCGGTGAAGCAGTTCGAGTGGTGAAGCAATTGCGGTAAACAATGCATGTGCAGTACGGCAAGTGTGAGCGCAGTAGAGATAGTGCGGTATGGCCGGGTGTGTCGGAGCCGAGCGGTGGACAGGGCTCCAGACAGGCGGCCGGAGATGGTCGGTGAGGTGATTCCGGCATGTGCATCAGGACCGGTGCCGATCATCACGTGATAACGCAAGTGCATGTCGCAGTGATCAGAGGAGAAGGGAAGGGTTGCACGCCATCGGATCGCCCGGACTCGGCTGAACTCGGCCGGACGGGTACCGCGGTTCCATCTGAACGAGAGGTGGTCTTCGGTCACGCACACGCGATCCCCGCGATTCCCGCTTGTAGTGCGGGTCATGCGGATAGAGGAAGCCGGTCTCACGGCCGGCTAGGTGGAAGTGGAATCCAACAACCCCCGGGGCCCCGGCGCAGACTGCGCCGGGGCCCCTCGTGATGCGGAGGCGCGATGACCCCAGAGGAGAATAACGAACCACGGGTGCCGGAGGCGCAGACCTCGGCCGAGAGGTTCGATGATGACGACTACCCCGCCTACACCATGGGCCGGGCCGCGGAGATGCTCGGCACGACGGCCGGGTTCCTGCGCAGCCTCGACGAGGCGAACCTGATCGAACCGCAGCGCTCCGCGGGCGGACACCGCCGCTACTCCCGCAACCAACTGCGCTTGGCCGCCCGCGTGAGGGAACTGGTCGACCAGGGCACCGGACTGGACGCGGCCTGCCGCATCGTCACCCTGGAGGACCAACTCCAGGAAGCCAGGGACACCCACAGGCCACAGCACCCGCCGGGCGAGCCCTACCCGCCACTGCGCGGTGTGTGAACCCCCGCCGAGACCGTCTCCGGTGGACGAGGGATCGGCGCGGGTCGCCGGTCGCCGGTGGGAACGCAGCACCCGCCGGTGGGCCTCGCCGACGAGGACGAGTCGGTGGTCGGTCTTGAGCACCCGACGCGATTTCCTGTCGCCGGGCTCGACGGTCACCACTCGTCCACAGGTCGTGGGCACGCGCAGTCGGGGCTTCCGGTCGTCAGTGACCGGGAGCGACGACGGCACGACCCGGCTGACCGCACGGTGCTCGCCCCCCTGAAACCCTGTCCCGGGCGGTTGTCGGCGGTGCCGGTTTCGGCCCGGGGAGGAGGGTTGTGGGGTCGCGGAGCGTCTTGAGCAGACAGGACGCCAGCCCGGATGCGCGGTGGTGGTGGATGCCGATGAGTCACCGCCGTTCCGGTTCCACCTGGGGAAGGTGGTCGTGCGCCGGTCCTGATCCGCCGATGGGCCGTGAGCGCGTTGCACGGACTGGCCGAAGATCACCCCGTGCGTGTTGCCGGTGTGCACCGAGATGGTGAGCGACGCCTACGACCACGGTCGGCCGTCGTGCCGGGTACGACTGGCGCGCGGTCGGATGCCGTGTCGAGTGTGGGTTGAGGTCAACCGCGGGTGATCGACTTCGAGTGCCCGCTGTCACGCACGAACCGCAGCTGCGCCGCAGCCACCCGAATCGAAGACGACGCGGGTCCTGGGCCGTGCGCAACGCCAGTGGTACACAGCGCACCGCCAACCGGCGGCCGTGCGGGTGCCAGCGCGCGGGTGGAGCGGCGTCGTGACCTACTGCCATCTCGGCGTGCAGCGCCGTACCCACTCTATGTGGATCGCCGCGCAGTGCCCGGTATCGCCACCGCGGGCCGGGGGGCCGCCCCGGGCGTCGCTGTAAGACACCCGGTTCGGAGCACGGCCGCACCCCCCGGCACATCCTCGACATGGTCCGCTGACCACCGCTATGCCACCGGCCCGGTGCCTGTGCCGCGGCCACCCGGCATCACTGGTCCACCTCGGGGAAGGCGATGCTCGCTTCGATCCGATGACAGCAACGGGGCCGTCGCAACTGCTGGTCAGTATGGGTCTGGTGTAGACGGTCGCCAGCACAGGTAGACGATTCCTCGGGCTGGCCATCGCCGGCGACCTCCAGCGGCGACTGGTGGGCATAGACCCTCGTCGACGGCCGAGTCTAGGCATCCGCGCGCGGCGGGCCAGCGAGGTATTCACCGAACTTCTCCAAGCAGATGCTTCCACCGCCTGAACTCGCCCTATATATGTCAACTCGCACCCCGAGGGGGTGGGAGCGACCACGCGGGGGTGCGGTCCCCGGTCGGGTGCCGGGGACCGCCCACCACTTAGGCCTCGGCCTGCTGGGCCTTGGGCAGCAGCTGCACCAGCAGCGCGACCGCGACGGCGAAGCCGATCAGGAGGTAGAGGCTGGTGCCGAAGGCGCGGGCCGGGTCGCCGACGACGCCGAAGAAGATGATCCCGACGAGCGCCACGCCCAGCGCGCCGCCGATCTCCTGGGCGGTGGACAGCGCGCCCGAGGCGGACGCGGCGTGGTGCGGGGCGACCCGCTCCAGCACGGTCGAGGACAGCGGGGCCATCACCATGCCCATGCCGAAGCCGGAGACCACCAGCGCGGGCACGAGCCACCACACCGAACCGGTGGTGCCGATCGCGGTGCCGATCTCCGACAGCGCGGTGTAGCCGACGGCGACGAGCACCGCGCCGACCGCGAGTACCTGCCTGCCCAGCGCGCCGACCAGCTTGGGCGCCATCGCCGAGGACAGGAAGAACCCGACGCCCATCGGCACGTACACCAGGCCCGAGCCCAGCGCGGAAAGGCCGTGGCCCTGCTGCAGGTAGAGCGAGAGCACCAGGAAGCAGGAGCCCATCGCCGAGTAGTAGCCCAGCGTGCAGAGCAGGCCGACGGAGAACGCGCGCTCGCGGAACAGCGAGACGTCGATCAGCGGCGATCGACCGCGGGCGCCGAGTGCGCGCTGGTGCAGGCCGAAGAGGGCCAGCAGCGGCAGCGCGGCGACCAGTGAGACGATCGACCAGGTGGGCCAACCCTGCTCGCGGCCCTGCACCAGCGGCAGCACGACCGCGACGAGGCCGAGGGTGACCAGCACGGTGCCGACGAGGTCCAGCCCGGTGCGGCCCTCACCGCGCGACTCCGGGACGACCTTGCCGACGAAGGCGAGCGCGATCAGGCCGATCGGCACGTTGATCAGGAAGATCGCCCGCCAGCCCGAGCCGCCGATGTTCGCCGCGATCAGCGCGCCGCCGATGAGCTGGCCGAACACGCCCGCGATCCCGATCGTGAGGCCGTAGGCGTTGAACGCGTTCGCGCGGTGCTTGCCGGTGTAGACCGAGCCGAGGATCGCCAGGACCTGCGGGGTGAGCAGTGCCGCGGCCACGCCCTGCACGACGCGCGCGCCGACCAGTTCGCCCGGGTTCTGCGCCAGGCCGGAGGCGGCCGAGGCCAGCGTGAACAGCGCCAGGCCCGCGGTGAACATCTTCCGCCTGCCGTAGAGGTCGCCCATCCGGCCGGAGGTGATCATCAGCGCGGCGAAGGCCAGCCCGTAGCCGGCGATCGTGAACTGGATGGCGGCCGGGCTCGCGTGCAGGTCGCCCTGGATCGAGGGTGCGGCCACGTTGACGATGAAGAAGTCCAGGACGGTGATGAAGGTGCCCGCCAGGACGAGCAGCAGTGGGCCCGCGGACGGCGCGGGCTCGTCGGTCCCGCTCGGTGGCCGCGGCGCCGCGGTGTCGGACAGGTCGCTTGTCTCGCTTGTCGTCATGGGTGGCACTCCTGGTCGGTGAAGTCCGGTGGTGGTCCGCGCGCGACCGCGACCGCGGGACGGATCGAGTGGGGCGCGGTGCACGCCCCACCCGGCTGGAATTCCCACTCGGCCGGAGCGTCGCCGGTTCCCCGCAACCGTTGATCATTTCTTCGCTCAACCATGAACCCATATGACGCCTTTGCCGGGCAAGCCGATGTCAGCGCCGTGTCAGGACTAGATCAGAAAGATTCCGGATGATCCACTTCCCTTATCCGGGAAGTGCATGTCGAGTACTTTTCGTCCGATTTTACGGATTGAGGATGCCATGTCTCATATAAGTTCCGACGTTCCGTCGTGGCCGTTGCCCCGCGTCTGTCCACGATCCCAGCCGCCCGCGATGGCGGGATTCCGACAAAACATTCCCCGGCGGGTCCGATTAAGAGGCGACCAACCCGCCTGGCTGATCTGCAGGCACGCCGACGTCCGGCAGGCGCTCAACGAACCGCTGCTCAGCGTGGACGACCAGCACCCCAACTTCCCCAACCGGCTACTGGTCCCGCTGGCCCCGCGGATCCAGTCGTTCTGGCGGATGGACGCCCCCGAGCACCCCGCCCTGCGCAGGCTGGTGATGCCTGATTTCACCGCGCACCGGACCAAGCAATACCGGCCACTGGTGGAAGCGGTGACCGACCAGTTGCTCGATGGACTGGCCGAGTTGACCGGTCCAATCGATTTGTGGCCCGCGTTCGCCCTGGCGCTCCCGTGCATCGTCATTGCACGAATCTTCGGGGTACCGGATGAGGACATGGACGAATTCCGCACCCATACGGGTGAACTGCTGAACCAGGAACAACCGGAGAAGGCGATGGCGGCCTACGAGGCCACCACGTCCTATTTGCGGCACTTGGCCCGTTCTCGGGCGAAGGCGCCCCGGGACGACCTGATGAGCAGGCTGGTCAACGGTCGGGTCGCGGGCGACCCGATCAACGAGGACGACCTGGTCGCCATGGTCCGGCTGATGCTGGTCGCAGGCCACGAGACGACCGCCAGCCAGCTCGCGCTGAGCCTGTTCACGCTGCTGGACCGGCCCGAGCTCAAGACGACGGTGCTCGAACACCCCGAGCGGATCGGTGACCTGGTCGAGGAGCTGCTGCGCTACTGGTCGATCCCGCAGGACAACGTGGTGCGGGTGGCCAAGGGCGACGTGCGGATCGGGGGCGCGCTGATCGCCGACGGCGACGCGGTGCTGATCTCCATCCCCTCGGCCAACCACGACGACGAGGTCTTCCCCGCGGCCGACCGGTTCGACCTCGACCGCGACAGCCGGGCGCACCTGGCCTTCGGGTACGGCGCGCACCACTGCCCGGGCGCCTCGCTGGCCCGCCAGGAGATGGAGGTGGCCCTGCCCGCGATCTTCCGCCGGTTCCCCGACCTGCGGCTCGCCGTGCCGAGTGCGGAGGTGCCGTTCCGACTGAACACGCTGGTCTACGGACTGGAGGCGCTGCCGGTCCTGCTCTGACCGGCCGGTGACGGCGGCCATCGGCCGACGGGGCTGGTCGCGTCACCACCCCTGCGACCACCCGATGCGGGGTGGTGTTCGGTGCCTGGGGCACCGGCACCACCCCTGGCCGCGCTCAGCGCCCGGTGGAGCGCAGCAGGGACACCACCCTGGGCATCGCCACGGGGTTCCACCCGTTCATCGAGACGGCCATCCCCGGTGCCACACCACCGATCTCCGCGGCCAACGTCATCAGCGTCCCGAGGTAGGAGCCCAGCAGGTTCGCCCACGCGACGCGGGGCCGAGGCGTTTGTAGACGAGGTCGAAGACGGTCGGGCGCTGACGGTGGCCACGCGGCCGGACATCTCGGCGTGGACGCAGATCCCGATCGCGCCGAGCACGACGACCCACGCCTGGCGCATGCCGAAGCGGGCGCCGGTCTCAGAATTGGCGACCAAGTCGACGAACCCGCCGATCGCGGTCAGGATCCGAGGGTGACCGCCAGGACCCACTTCACGACCCCCGCCACCTCGTCCAGCCCGGCGGCGACGCGTTCCCACCGGCCCAGCACCGTGGTCAGGCGCGTGTGGTCGTCCTCGGCTGCGCGGGCGGCGTCGGTGATCGCGGAGACCGCCTCGGTCACCAGCGGCACCGCCCGGTCGCGCAGCCGGGCGCTGTCGTCGCCGGGGACCTCGAGGTCGAGCAGGTCCTGGGCGGCGGTGGCGGCGCGGTCGCGGGCGACGTCGACGACGGCGACCCGGTACCCGGCGGTGACGCGGCGGTCGAGGGTGGCCTGGGTCGGCAACCGCGGTCTGCGCCGCGGACCCGGCATCCCGCGCGCTCGCCGTCGCGGTGGAGTGGTAATCGTCCTGGGTGGTGGGCCACAGGCCGGGCAGGACCACGGCCAGCAGCACCGCCTCTACCCAGGGGAATTTCAAAGTCTGTTTGTGCTGGTAGCGGCTGCGATGATGGGCAGGATTCGGGTTCGGTCGGCGGCGATGTGTTGCAGGGTGCGGGTGATGTGGGTGATCCCGGCCAGGCGTAGGAGG
>NZ_BSTR01000025.1 GCF_030269645.1 Actinokineospora sp. NBRC 105648
GGCAGGGTAAGGGCATCCCCACCCACGGCAAGTTTAGCGGCACTCTCCCCCCACACGAAGCGAGTCCACTAGATCGAGCATCCGTAACGGGACTTGCGTACCAGCGGGGTCGGCCTCACCGCTGCGGATTGGTGGGGGGACGGGACCCTGTCGAGTGCCAGCGGGGCCAGCCTGCCGCTGCGGTACCAGCGGGGCGGGAACCTGTGCTTTCCAGCCGAGCTGGGATCTTGTCGCGTTCCAGCGTGGTTGGCCTATCTGCTGCGGCACCAGCGGGGGGATTCTCTTGCGTTCCGGCGGGGCCGGGAACCTGTTGCGTGCCAGCGTGGTCGGGAATTCTCTTGCGTGCCAGCGACAGCAACAATAGTCCTAAGTGGACTTTAGATTCGCAGCGAGCGTGGTGGTGGTGGTCACCGGACGGTAGCGGGGTGGCCGTTGGTCTCCTCTACCGGTGGTCGGGCCGCGGTCTGGGTCTCGCCGGTTCCGGTGGCCCGGTCGAAGAAGCGGAGCAGCTCGACCGGGAACGGCATCACCAGGGTGCTGTTCTTATCGGCGGCGACGTCCACGACCGTTTGCAACAAGCGCAGTTGCAGTGCCCCCGGGGTGTCGCCCATCGCCGCCGCGGCCTGGGCGAGCTTGGTCGAGGCCTGGAATTCCCCGTCAGCGGCGATGACTCGGGCGCGGCGTTCCCGTTCGGCCTCGGCCTGTCGGGACATCGAGCGCTTCATGGTCTCCGGTAGTGCGATGTCCTTGACTTCGACGCGCTCGATGCTCAGTCCCCACGGGCCCTCGGTCGGGGCGTCGATGACCGCCTTGAGCTCGGCGTTGACCTGGTCGCGGTCGGACAGCAGCGTGTCCAGGTCCGCGCGGCCGATCACCGAGCGCAGGGAGGTCTGGGCGACCTGGGAGACCGCGGTCGGGTAGTGCTGGACGTTGATGATGGCCTTGACCGGGTCGATCACCCGGTAGTAGACGACCGCGTCCACGGTCAGTGTGACGTTGTCCCGGGTGATCGCGCCCTGGGCCGGGATGCCCATCACGATCGTCTGCATGGAGACCTTCCGCAGCCGGTCGACCAGCGGGACGATCAGTTGCAGGCCGGGTTGGCGGATGGTGGGCAGCAGCCTGCCGAAGCGGAAGACGATCCCCTGCTCGTACTGCTGCACCATCCGGACGCCGGAGCCCAGCAGCAGCAGGGCGACCAAGACGATGGCGGCGATGACGAAGGCGGTCATGGTGTCCTCAGCCCGCGGTGCGGGCGGTCGGGTCGTCACGGGGCGCCGGGGGCGGGTACGCCCGGGCGGAGCCGACGGCGTGTCGGGTGGTCTCGTCCGGTCAGCGACCGATCCGATGACCGAGGGGGCGTCGGCTCGGCGCTCGACGGACTCCCGGTAGCACCCACGCTACGCCGCCCCGGCAACCCCGCGGCCGGTCCGGGGCGCGCGCGGGCCGCCCGGTGGGCGCGGGCGCGGGGGCGTAGTGTCGGAGGACCGAGTGCACCTCTTGTGCCCGCGTTTCGCGATCAACCGATGCGACACGACTCGCCTCATTCGACACCCACCACCGTCCCCGGCCCCCGGACGGCACGCCACGAGCGCGATCGCCGCGAGGAGGCACTGCTGTGCTGTCCACCCACGACCACGGACCGGTCCCGGTCATCGACCGCAAGGACCTCGAGCTGCTCGACGCCTACTGGCGCGCGGCCAACTACCTCTCGGTCGGGCAGATCTACCTGCTGGCCAACCCCCTGCTGCGCGAGCCCCTGCTGGCCGAGCACGTCAAGCCCCGCCTGCTGGGGCACTGGGGCACCACCCCCGGCCTGAACCTGCTCTACGCGCACCTGAACCGGGTGATCTCCCGGCGCGGGCTGGACGTGCTGTACGTGACCGGTCCCGGCCACGGCGGCCCCGGGCTGGTGGCCAACGCCTACCTGGAGGGCACCTACAGCGAGGTCTACCCCGACATCACCCAGGACGAGGACGGCCTGCGCAAGCTGTTCCGGCAGTTCTCCTTCCCCGGCGGTATCCCCAGCCACGTGGCCCCCGAGACACCCGGGTCGATCCACGAGGGCGGCGAGCTCGGCTACGCGCTCGTGCACGCCTTCGGCGCGGTGTTCGACAACCCCGACCTGGTGGCGCTCTGCGTGGTCGGTGACGGCGAGGCCGAGACCGGCCCGCTGGCGGCGAGCTGGCACTCGAACAAGTTCCTCAACCCGGTGACCGACGGCGCGGTGCTGCCGGTGCTGCACCTCAACGGCTACAAGATCGCCAACCCGGCGGTGCTGGCCCGGATCCCGGAGCCCGAGCTGGCCGCGCTGCTGCGCGGCTACGGCTACGAGCCGCACTTCGTCACCGGCGACGACCCGGCCACCGTGCACCGGCTGCTGGCCACGACGCTGGACCGGGTGTTCGACCGCATCGCCGCGATCCAGGGGGCCGCCCGCACGGGGCTGAGCACCGAGCGCCCGGCGTGGCCGATGGTCGTGTTGCGCACCCCCAAGGGGTGGACCGGCCCGAAGGAGGTCGACGGCGTCGCGGTCGAGGGGACCTTCCGCGCGCACCAGGTCCCGCTGGCCGCGACCAGGACCAATCCCGAGCACCGCGCGATGCTGGAGGAGTGGCTGCGCGGCTACCGGCCGGAGGAGCTGTTCGACGACTCCGGCAGGCTGCTCCCCCACCTGCGCGCCCAGGCGCCCGCGGGCACCAAGCGGATGAGCGCGAACCCGCACGCCAACGGCGGGCGGCTGCTGCGTGAACTGTCCATGCCGGACTTCCGCGACCACGCGGTGCCGGTCGAGCGCCCGGCGGTCGAGTCCAGCGAGGCGACCCGGGTGCTGGGCGGGTTCCTGCGCGACGTCGTCGCGGGCAACACCGACCGGTTCCGGATCATGGGCCCGGACGAGACCGCGTCGAACCGGCTGGGGTCGGTGTTCGAGCGGACCGACCGGGCCTGGAACGCCGAGACGCTGCCCGGCGACGACCACCTCGCGCGGGACGGCCGGGTGATGGAGGTGCTCTCCGAGCACCTGTGCCAGGGCTGGCTGGAGGGCTACCTGCTCACCGGCAGGCACGGGCTGTTCAACTGCTACGAGGCGTTCATCCACATCGTCGACTCGATGCTCAACCAGCACGCCAAGTGGCTCAAGACCAGCCGCGGCATCCCCTGGCGGGCGCCGATCGCCTCGCTCAACTACCTGCTGTCCTCGCACGTCTGGCGCCAGGACCACAACGGCTTCTCCCACCAGGACCCCGGGTTCATCGACCACGTGGTGAACAAGAAATCCGAGATCGTCCGCGTGTACCTGCCGCCGGACGCCAACACCCTGCTGTCGGTGACCGACCACTGCCTGCGCAGCAAGGACTACGTGAACGTCATCGTCGCGGGCAAGCAACCGGCGCTGACCTACCTGGACATCGACGCCGCCGTCGCGCACTGCGCGCGCGGGGTGGGCATCTGGCCGTGGGCGGGCAACGGCGGCGGTGAGCCGGACGTCGTGCTCGCCTGCGCGGGCGACGTCCCGACCCTGGAGGCGGTGGCCGCGGCCGACCTGCTGCGCACGCACCTGCCCGAGCTCCGGGTGCGGGTGGTCAACGTGGTCGACCTGATGCGCCTGCAATCGGCGTCCGAGCACCCGCACGGGATGTCCGATGTGGACTTCGACGCGGTGTTCACCACCGACAAGCCGGTGGTCTTCGCCTTCCACGGCTACCCGTCGCTGATCCACCTGCTGACCTACCGGCGGGCCAACCACCGCAACCTGCACGTGCGCGGGTACAAGGAGGAGGGCACCACGACCACCCCGTTCGACAACGTGATGCTCAACGACCTGGACCGCTTCCACCTGGTGATGGACGTGATCGACCGGGTGCCCACCCTGCGGGAGAACGCGGCCGAGCTGCGCCAGCGGATGGCCGACAACCGCGCGGCGGCGCGCCGGTACACCCGGGAGCACGGCGAGGACGACCCGGCGATCGCCGGGTGGACCCTGCGGGCTGGGGGCTGACCGTGCGGGTGCTCGTGGTCAACGCCGGTTCGTCGAGCCTGAAGCTGCGCCTGCTCGACCACGACGACGCGGTGCTGCGCGCGGCCGAGCCGACCAGCCCGGCCGGTCTCGCCTGCGCGCTGCGCGGCTGGGAGCGGCCGGACGTCGTCGGGCACCGGATCGTGCACGGGGGCACCGAGTACACCGGCCCGGTGCGCGTTGACGACGAGGTCCGCGCGAGGTTGGAAGAGCTGACCGATCTCGCGCCGCTGCACCAACCCGCCGCGCTGACCGCGCTCGACGAGGTGACAACGCTGTTGCCGGGCGTGCCCGCGGTCGCGTGCTTCGACACCGCGTTCCACGCCGGTATGCCCGCCGCCGCCGCGACCTACGCGGTGCCGGCAGAGTGGCGCGAGCGCTACGCGATCCGGCGCTACGGGTTCCACGGCCTGTCCCACGCCTACTGCTCCCAGCGAGCCGCCCGGATGCTGGACCGGCCGCGGGCCGGGCTCCGCGTGGTGACCTGCCACCTGGGCGCGGGCGCGTCCCTGGCGGCCGTGCTCGACGGTCGGGGTGTCGACACGACAATGGGTTTCACCCCGTTGGAGGGCCTGGTCATGGCGACCCGATCCGGCACCGTCGATCCGGGGCTCGTGCTGTGGTTGCAGGAGCACGGCGGCCTCTCGGCGCACGAGGTGGCAACGGCCCTGGAACACCGGTCCGGGCTCGTCGCGCTGGCGGGTAGCGCGGACCTGCGGGAGGTCGAGGCGGCCGCCGGCCGCGGCGCGCCAGACGCATTGCTGGCGTTGGCGGTCTACACCCACCGACTGGTCGCCGGGATCGCCTCGATGGCGGCGGCGATCGGCGGCTTGGACGTGCTCGCGTTCACCGGCGGGGTCGGCGAGAACTCCGCGACCGTACGCGCTCGCGCGACAGACCGGCTCGCTTTCCTCGGTGTGGCAATAGATCCGGCGGGTAACCGGTCCGCGTCGGGCGACACCGACATCAGCGCGCCGGGGGCCGCCGTGCGCACGGTGGTGGTCGCCGCCCGCGAGGACTTGCAGATCGCCCACGAGACCAGGCTCCTGTCCGAGCGTGCGCCCCGATGACCGCCACCAGGGTCGACACCACCCGGGCGGGAGCGCCCGACGACATCGTGACGGCCGCGTCCCGCCCCGCCGCCGACGTGCTCGCCGAACTCGGCGTCATCGCCGAGCTCGGCCGCACGGCCGAGGAGGTACTGCGCGGGCAGGCGAAGTGGGGCCCGAACGCGGTGTCGTCGCACCGCGCCCGGCTGCTCCCCGTGCTGTGGCACCAACTCCGCTCTCCGCTGCTCGGCCTGCTGTTGGCCGCGGCAGTGGCCTCGGCCCTGTTCGGCCAGCGCGGCGACGCGATTATCATCGCCGCGATCGTGCTCGTCTCGGTGGGGCTGGGCTGCGCCAACGAGTACCGCGCCGAGCGGGCCGCCGAGGCCCTGCACTCCCGGATCCGGCACGGCAGCGGCGTGCTCCGGGACGGTGTCCGGTCCACTGTGGACGTCACCGGCCTGGTGCCCGGCGACGTGGTGGAGCTGCGGCTGGGCGATGTCGTCCCGGCCGACCTGCGGCTGCTCTCGGTCACCGGCCTGGAGTGCGACGAGTCCGTGCTGACCGGCGAGTCCCTGCCGGTCGACAAGTCCACCGGCCCGGTACCGCCCGGCACGCCGCTGGCCGACCTGTCCGGGGCGGCGCTGATGGGCACCGTGGTCCGGGCGGGCTCGGGGGTCGGCGTCGTGGTCGCCACCGGCGCCCGCACCCGGTTCGGCTCGATCGCCGCCGGGCTGGACACCCACCCGCTCGACACCGAGTTCCAGGTCGGGCTGCGCAAGTTCTCGCTGCTGCTGGTCTACGTCGGGGGCGCGCTCACCACGGCGATCTTCCTGGCGAACATCCTGCTGGACAAGCCGATCCTGGACGCGCTGCTGTTCTCGCTGGCGATCGCGGTCGGCATCACCCCGCAGCTGCTGCCCGCGGTGGTCTCCACCAGCCTCGCCGCCGGGTCGCGCCGGATGAGCCGCCGCCGGGTGCTGGTCAAGCGGCTGGTGTGCATCGAGGACCTGGGCAACGTCGACGTGCTGTTCACCGACAAGACCGGGACCCTCACCGAGGGCCGGGTCCAGTACGTGCGCGCGGTCCCCGGCGCTAGCGACACATCTGCGGAAGTCCTGCGGTGGGGCCTGTCGTGCACCGAGGCGGCGGCGCGAACAGGCGGCGGGAGTCCGCTGGACCAAGCCCTGTGGGCAGCACCCGCCGCGGCCGGGCTGCCGACCACCACGCCGGTGGCCACCCTGCCGTTCGACCACGACCGCCGGATGGTCTCCGTGCTCACCCGCGACGCCGCGGGCGCCTCGACCATGGTCACCAAGGGCGCGCCGGAGACCGTGCTGGAGCGCTGCGTGGCCGTGCCCGCCAAGGCGCGCGACGCCCTCGCGGCGGAGTTCGCAGCCGGGAACCGGGTGGTCGCGGTGGCGGTGCGGCCGATGGGCGACCGCACGGCGCTGACTCCGGAGGACGAGCGGGGCCTGCGGTTGAGCGGGTTCCTGGTCTTCCTCGACCCGCCGAAGCGGGACGCCGCCGCGGCGCTGCGCAGGCTGGCCGACCTCGGCATCGCGGTGAAGGTCGTCACCGGCGACAACGCCGCCGTCGCCGTCAAGGTCTGCCGCGACCTCGGGCTGGCCGGGGGCGGCGCGCTCACCGGCGCCGACATCGACGCCCTCGACGACGACGCGCTCGCCGCCGCGATCCCCGAGACCACGGTCTTCGCCCGGGTGGGCCCCGAGCACAAGGCCCGGATCGTGCGGGTCCGGCGGCGCGGCGCGACCGGGGTGGCGTTCCTCGGCGACGGGGTCAACGACGCGCTCGCCCTGCACGCCGCCGACGTGGGCGTCTCGGTCGACTCGGCCACCGACGTGGCCAAGGACGCCGCCGACGTGATCCTGCTCGACAAGGACCTCGGCGTGCTGGCCGACGGTGTCGTGGAGGGCAGGCGGATCTTCGCCAACACCATCAAGTACGTGCTGATGGGCACCTCCAGCAACTTCGGCAACATGGCCTCGGCCGCGGTGGCGTCGCTGTTCCTGCCGTTCCTGCCGATGCTGCCCTCGCAGATCCTGCTCAACAACCTGCTCTACGACACCAGCCAGCTCGCCATCCCCACCGACCACGTCGACGAGGAGCAGCTGCGCCGACCGTCGCACTGGGACATCGCGTTCATCCGCCGGTTCATGCTGCGCTTCGGCCCGCTCAGCTCGGTGTTCGACCTCGCCACCTTCGGGCTGCTGCTGTGGGTGCTGCACGCCGGGCCCGAGGAGTTCCACACCGGCTGGTTCGTCGAGTCGCTGGCCACCCAGACCCTGGTGATCTTCGCGATCCGCACCAGGACCGTCCCGTTCTTCCGCAGCCACCCCAGTCTCCCACTGGCCCTCTCGGCGGTCGGCGTGGCCGTCATCGGCGCGGTCCTGCCCGCGACCCCGATCGCGCACGCCCTGGGCTTCCGACCGCTGCCACCCGCGTTCTACGCGTTGCTGGCGGGCATGGTGGTGGGCTACCTGGTGCTGATCGAGATCGGCAAGCGCTACTTCTACCGCGCGCAACCGGTTCCGCCACCGGCAGTGCCCCCGGCGTCGCGTGGGCTCCGGCGCCGCGCCCGGCGGTTCAGCACGGCCACCCCCACGCCACGACGAACAGGAGTTCCCCGATGAAGGACACCATGTCGCGCCCACCAGTGGTCGCCGGTGTGGACGGATCGGTCTCGGCGCACCACGCCGCCCTGTGGGCCGCGACCGAAGCCGCCCACAGGCAGGTACCGCTGCGCCTGCTGCACGCGGTGGACATCGCCGCGTACGCCCACGCGGGCGGGTTCGGCGCCCCGCACGGCTTCTTCGAAGCGGTCGAGGCCGATGGCCAACGCATGCTGGGCGCACTGCGCGAGGAGTTGCTGGCGGTGCACCCGACCCTTCAGATCGACACCGAACTGCTGGCCGCGGACGCGGTTCCCGCACTGGTGTCGGAGTCCGCCAAGGCGGGCCTGGTCGTGCTCGGTTCCCGCGGCCTGGGCGGCTTCAGCGGCATCCTGGTCGGTTCCACGGCCGTCGCCCTCACCGCCCAGGGCCAGTGCCCGGTGGCGGTGATCCGCGGCCGCACCGCCGACGAGGCCCCACCGACCGATGGCCCGGTGGTCGTGGGCGTCGACGGCACCCCCACCAGCGAGCCCGCCCTGGCGACGGCCTTCGAGCACGCCTCCACGCACGACGCCGAACTGGTCGCCGTGCACGCGTGGACCGACTTCGAGACGGTCACCGCCCACACCTACGCCAACCAGTTCGACGTCGACTGGGACGCGATGGAGAACAGCGAACGCGAGGTGCTCGCCGAACGCCTGGCGGGCTGGCAGGAGAAGTACCCGGACGTGACGGTGAATCGTGTCGTCAGCCGGGACAGGCCGGTGCGGGCTCTGTTGGCCGGCGCCGAGGACGCCCGGCTCCTGGTGGTCGGCAGCCGGGGCCACGGCGGTTTCACCGGCATGCTGCACGGCTCGACCAGCCAGGCGCTGATCTACCACGCGCCGTGCCCGCTGCTGGTGGTCCACTCCGCCCGCTGACCCCGGGGCCAAACTGTACAAACAGGACTCATCCAGGCCGGCACCAACGAGTTCTCGCACTCTCTGAGCCCATGCCCGCTGGTACGCAACACCCGCTACGCCAGTGCTTGATTGGGTGGACTGCCTTCGTGTGGGGGGAGGCGACCGCTAAACTTGCCTCAGTGGTGGGGATGCCCTTCTCCCCACGCTTTTTCCCCACGCGGTCGCCTAGGGGCCCCACGCGAAGACAGTCCAGCCAATCGAGCCTCCGCTTTACTCGGGCAGCTCGTGGGGTGTGCCGCACGCCGACCTACGGTCGACCGTCTTCGGCGGCTCATCGTGGGGGCTGCCCGAGGAAAAGCTGGGGGCTCGATCTAGTGAACTCACTTCGCGCGGGGCCCCTAGAGCACCGCGGTGGCGAAAAAAGGGCGGGTGAAGGACATCCCCACCACACGGCAAGTTTAGCGGCACTCCTCCCCCACACGAAGCGAGTCCACTAGATCGAGCATCCGTAGCGGGACTTGCTTTCCAGCGGGTCGGCCTCATCGCTGCGGATTGATGGGGGCGGGAACCTGTTGTGTTCTGGCGGGGTCGGGGTTCTCTTGCTACCAGCGGGGTTGGCGCGCTCTCCGCTGCTGATGGTTCACACCGCTCCCGACCATTTTTGTCCACTTAGGACTAGCCCCAGTCGGACCTGATGCTCTTAGTTCGCAATCGTGTCAGGCGACCGAGTGGGTGACGGTGGCCGTGTAGGTGCCCACGACCGAAGTCAGCGGTACTGACACGACCAGGGTTGGGTTCCAGGTCGCCTGGTTCGCGCCACTCCCGCTGGTGAGCGTGAAGGCCGTGCGCGATGTCGTGAGGACCTGCGCCGCGCCTGCGGTCGTCTGGCCGGGGGTGAAGGTCCCGGTGCCGGTTGTCGCGGTTGCGGTGCCGGACCAGTACTTCACGTTGGCCAGCGCGACCGTGCCTCCCGTGGTGGTGAACGTGGTGGACGAGACAGTGCTGGTCCAAGCCGCGCTCGCGCTGCCGCGGTTGTCGATGACCTGGATGGCGCCCAGGGCGGCGCTGCCGGTGGCGCCGATCACGATGGCGCCCAGGTTCTTCGTGGCCGGTGCGGTGATCGACAGGGTCCCCGCGGTCACGGTGAGCGTGAAGGACTGGGTGGCGTCCGTGCCGGAGGTGTTGTGGGCCGTGATGGTCAGCGGGTAGGTCCCCGCGGTCGTCGGGGTCCCGGCGAGCGTGGCCGTGCCGTTCCCGTTGTCCACAAAGGTCACACCGGTGGGCAGGGTGCCGGTCTTGGTGACGGTGGGGGTGGGGAACCCGGTGGTCGTGACGGTGAAGGTGCCGGGCACGCTGACCGCGAACGTCGTGCTGTTCGCGCTGGTGATCGTCGGTGCCGACACGGTGGTGGAGAGCAGGACGGACAGGTTGGGCCCGTACTGGTTGGTGACCGCCATGTCGCCGCGGCCGTCGGCGTTGAAGTCGCCTGCCACCACGGAGTACGGCCCACTGCTGCCGACCGAGAAGTCGACCTTGGCGTTGAACGTGCCGCCCGCGTTGCCGGTCAGCACGGACAGGGTGTTCGGGCTGTTGTTGGCCACCACCAGGTCCAGGACCGCGTCGCTGTTGACGTCGGCCGCGGTGACGCCATAGGGGAACACACCCGTGGCGTAGTCGACCTTGGCGTTGAAGGTGCCGTTGGCGTTGCCCGTCAACACCGACACCGTGTTCGGGCCACTGCTGGTGACGGCGAGGTCGGGGCGGGTGTCGCCGTTGAAGTCGGCGACCGCGACCGAGTACGGGCTGCTGCCCACGGTGTAGTTCACCCTGGCGGCGAAGGTGCCGGTGCCGCTGTTGAGGAACACCGACACGGTGCTCGCCGAGCCGTTGGTGACCACGATGTCGGGGCGGTTGTCGCCGTTGAAGTCCGCGAGCGCGATGCCGCGCGGTCCGGCGCCCGCGCCGTCGGTGTAGTCGACCTTGGCCGCGAAGGTGCCGGTGCCGCTGTTGATCAGGACCGACACCGTGCTGGCGTTGTTGTTGGCCACCACGATGTCGGGGCGGTTGTCGTTGTTGAGGTCGCTCATCGCGACGCCGTACGGGCTGGTGCCGGTGGCGTAGTCGACCTTGGTGTTGAACGTGCCGTTCGCGTTGCCGGTCAGCACCGAGACGGTGTTGGACGAGCTGTTGACCACCGCCATGTCGGCCCGGGTGTCGTTGTTGACGTCGGCGAGCGCGATGGCGTACGGGAACGTCCCGGTGGTGTAGTCGACCTTGGTGTTGAAGGTGCCGTTCGCGTTGCCGGTCAACACCGACACCGACGTCGTGCCGCTGTTGGCCACGGCCAGGTCGAGCCTGCCGTCGCCGTTGAAGTCGCGCGTCACGAGCCCGAACGGACTGGCACCGGTGGTGTAGAGGACGGCCGTGGCGAAGGTGGGCGTCGTGACCGCCCCCGCCGCGGGGCTGAGGGACACCAGCGCTGTCGCCACGAGCGCGGCGACCACTCCGAGTTCGGCCCACCGCGCTCTCCTCGCGCGTTGGGCCCGCTCGGTCAAGACCTCCCGAGCGGCTCGAGATCGGCCACTCGGGGGGGATGGCGGTCGGACTTGCGGCGGCGCACGAGCAGGTAGACCAGGACCGCCAAGAGCAGGAGCACGGCGATCGCCAGACCGATCAGCAGCGGCCGGTTGCGGTCGAACCAGGTGTCCGGCGCGACGGTCGCCCCGGTCGCGCCCGCGGCGGAGGGGAAGGTGATGGTGGCGGTCACGGTGCGCTCGAGGGCACCGCTGCGCAGCGTGAGCCGCGCGGTCCACGGTCCGTCCGGCAGCCTGCTGTCCAGCATGATCTGCACCGCGGCGGTGCCGTCGGGCAGCAGGGTGGTGCCCAGGGTGGCGGGGAACGGACCCGCGCTCAGCGAGCCCGGCCCGTCCGAGAGGGCCATGTCACCGGCCAGGTCGACCGCGCGGCCACCGGTGTTGTGCACGGTGGCCAGTACCTGCGGTCGGCCGTCCTGGCCGCGCACGGGGGTCAGGCCGCTGACGGCGAAGTCGGAGGCGGGCTCGCCGCCCGCGCCGACGTCGAGGTAGGTGCGGATCCCGACCCGGCTGGTCAGCAGGACCGCGTCCGCGCCGTCGAACGGCGCGCTGGTCTGCGCCCAGACGACGGCGAACCGCTCGCCGGGGGCGGCGATGGGGTCGACCCTGATGGTGACCAGCACGCGGGCGCTCTTTCCCGGATCGAGGTCGAGTTGGCCCTTGTCGACCGAGATCCAATTCGTCAGCTCGTTGACCGCGCGACCGGGCATCAGCTCGAAGGCGTTGTCGGTGACCCGCGCCGCACCGGGGAAGACCTCGATCCGGCGGACCGTCGACGAGCTGTTGGTGATCTGCACGGCCCGTTTGATCACGGCACCGGGTGCCAGGTGATCGACGATGTAGTTCTGCGCGCGGGGGTCGTCACGACGGCTCACCGGCGCCTCGAGGAGTTTGATCCCGATGGCGTTGTCCGGCTCGTCGGCGCGAGCCGAGGTGCTCATGCCAGCGCTGCTGATCGCGGCCAGCAGAAGTGGCACGAGCACTCGGGACAGGGACTTAGGCGACCTGATGGCTTATCGTCCCGGTGTAGAGGGTGCCCGCCACGGCGGTCAGCGGAATGGCGACGGCGAGCGTCGGATTCCAGGAGATCGTGTTACCCCCGGCGGTGGTGTTGGCGTAGGTGTAGGCGGTGAGCGCGGCGACCGCGCTCGCCCCGGGGGACCCGGCGGTCCCGGCGGTGACGACCGGCGTGCCGGGCGCGGACGTCGCGGTGGTGGCGCCCGGGGTGTAGGTGACCCCCGCGTTGGTGATGGCGACACTGCCCGGTCCGGTGAACCCGGTGGTGGAGTACACGCTGGCCAGCCAGCCCGCGGCGGTCCCGCGCGCGTCATTCACCGTCACTGTCCCGAGTGGACCGTTGACGGTTCCGCCCGGAGCGGTGGAGCCACCGGTCAGGGTGGCCGTCGCGGCGGCGGTGATCGTGAGGGCGCCGCCGGTCGTGGTGAATGTCACGGTCGTGTCGGCCGCGTTCGCGGGAAGGGCGGTGAATGCCACTCCCGCAGTCGCGCCTGCCAGGGCAAGCGCGGCGATGCCTCTTCGATTCATGGTCCTCCTGAATTCGTGGGTGAAATGCGAACTTACCACGTGTCGCGGCAATTAACCACCATTTGCGAATTCAGTAAATGGATCACAAGAATGACACTCACGGTTACCGATCACCGTTTCCGACCTGCGCAATGCCAAGGAAAGCCTGGTTTTCTTTCGATCTCACCCGCGATCAGGTCCGATTGTCACGGTCTGTGGGTGTGGACCGGCCCGCGCCCCGCCCTAGCCGGGGGTGGTCGCCGCGGGCCGTTTCGCCGGGTCTTGCCCGGCCTGGCCGAGCACGACGTACCACCGGTCGTCCTGGCGGGTCAGCGTCAGCCGCTCGACGTACTCCCCGGCCGAACCGGTGCCGCTGAGCCGGGCCGCGGCCACGTCCGGGGAGAGCTCGCTCGAGATGTCGGCGCCGACGAGCCGGATGTCCTGGCCACCGTCGTCCTCGATGCGACGGCGCACGTCCTCGGTGGCGTCGTTGCCCGGGGGCGCGAGCCGCTGCATCGCCGCGGTGTCACGCGCGTTGAGGGCCTGGACGTAGGCGTCGACGGCGGCGCGCGGGGCGTCCGCGCCGGTCTCGGCGGCGGTGCCCGCGCACGCGGTGAGCAGGCCGAGACCGGCGAGGGCGGTGAACAGCCCTCGCCGGTTCCAGTGGGCTGGGTGGCGCACTGTGCGATACCTCGGGTTCGGTGGGCTCGGTCTCAGCGGGCTCAGGTCCGGTGCGCGTAGTACCAGGCGTCCGGCGCCGAGGCGATGAAGCTGCTCAGCGGCTTGTTGTGCGTGTTGTTGCTGTGGTAGGTCACGTACAGCTCATTGGCGTATTGGCCGGAGCCCGACCTGCCGGTGACGAACAACGAGTGGCTGATGTTGTTGTCCCGGTCGAAGTCGACCTGGAGAACATCCGTCACCAACATTTTCCACACGTTGTCAAGATAGCTCGTGCGCCCGGATTCGTGCGCGGCGAACCAGTACCAGTTCTCCGCGGCGGGCCACGAGTAGCTGGTCGTCCAGGTGAAGCTGCCGTAGAACCACTTCGAGTTGTCCGCCCGGCTGTCGCCCGGCCACGACCCCACCGTCGACCACCCGCCGTACCTGGTGATCTGGGAGACGAAGTTGGTGCAGTCGCCGCCGTTGCCGCCGTAGGTCCGGTAGGAGCCGTTGTAGTTCGAGTCGCTGGGCCCCCAGTACTGGTTCGCGTAGTTCAGCATGGCGCTGTAGTCGTAGAGGACCGTCGAGGTGCCCGCCGCGATCCCGGGCTTGGCCGCCGCCGCGGGCGCGGCGCGCAGTTGGGCCTCGGTGGGGCGGTCCACGGCGGTGTTCGGCCGCTTCGCGCCGCTGTTCTCGACCACCGCGGGCGCTGCGGCGGGATCGGTGTCCGGCGCGAGCTCGCCCTGGGCGAGATCGACCACGTCGCCGGTCAGCCGCCACCCGTTCGGGGTCGCCTGGAAGGTGAGCCGACGGTCCACGCCGTACTCCTCGTACTTCGGCGCGTCCGGTAGGGCGCGGGCGAAGTACAGCTTCGTGTGCTCGGTGAACGCCACGTCGACGCTGCTCCCGCGGGCGTCGAACACCGGGTGGAGCACCGCCACCTCCGCGCGGGTGTGCCCGCCGTTGACCTTGCGCAGCAGGGTCCGCCTGGCATCGATGGCGGCCAGGTCCCCCGCGAGTTCCGCGCCGACCGCGGCGTCGACCGCGACCGAGGTGAGCCGGTGCGTGGTGACCCCGTCCGGGGCGGTCAACCGGTCAGCGCGGTCCTGGAGGTAGCGCCGCGCGAGCGTGACGAGTTGCGCCTGGTCGGCCGCGACGACGTCCCCTGGGGTCGCCAGCGCTGGTGCCCCACTCAGCCCGGTACCCGCGACGACGGCCAATACAATTGGAATTATTAATTTTCCCCGCACACTTCCTCCTAAAGGAAGGTTTGACGCTCGAAATATCACCCCTCGCCATCCAAGCTCGCAGCCTGCCCAGGGAAAGACAATCCGCCAATTGGCTTACCCCATTCGAGCGGAAGTGGTCGGACATCACCCGTCGCACCCTAAGGAAATGCACCCGCCGGTGATTGGTTTCAGTGCGCCCGGGTGGCCTTCCAGTAGCCGCAGAACATCGTGCGGTCCTTGGGCGGGCCCGAGCGGACCCAATGCCCGCGCACGGCGACCGCGAGCCCCGACTCCCCCACCGTCCAGCCACAGGAATTGTCCGGCGCCGGCAACGCCTCCGCGGCGGCCAGCACAGCCGATCCCCGCGGCCCGTCCAAGTGGAACGCCCGCATCGAGTAGCCGCGGATGACCGGCCGCTCGCTCTTGGAGATCATCAGGTCGCGCGCGTAGGACACCGCCGTCGACCGGTTCGGCATCCGGGCCAGCGAGTCCGGTGCGGACACCGGGAGGAGGAGCCTCGTCCTCCGCGAAGTTGGCCTACCTGATTTGCGAACAGCCGTGCAGACCAACAGGCGGGCGGCCCGACACCGGACCGCCCGCCTCCTGGGTCCGCCGTGCGTCCCTACTCCCCGCGCACCGTTCGAGCGGCGGTGACGAGGTTGCGCAGGGCGGGGTTGACCTCGGCGTAGCGGCGGGTCTTGAGGCCGCAGTCCGGGTTGCCCCAGAGGCGTTCGGCGGGCACCGCGCGCACGGCCTCCCGCAGCAGTGCGGTCAGTTCGGCGGTGTCGGGGACGCGGGGTGAGTGGATGTCGTAGACACCGGGGCCGACGCCGCGGGCGAAGCCGATGGCGGCGAGGTCGTCGAGGATCTCCATGTGCGAGCGGGCGGCCTCGATGGTGGTGACGTCGGCGTCGAGGCCGTCGATGGCCCCGATCACCTCGCCGAACTCCGAGTAGCAGAGGTGGGTGTGGATCTGGGTCGAGGGCGCCGCGCCCGCGGTGGCGAGCCGGAAGGCGCCGACCGCCCAGTCCAGATAGCACTTCCGGTCCTCGGCGCGCAGCGGCAGGGTCTCGCGCAGCGCGGGCTCGTCGACCTGGACCACCGCGAGCCCGGCGGCGGCCAGGTCGGCGATCTCGTCGCGCAGGGCGAGGGCGACCTGGTCGGCGGTGTCGGCCAACGGCTGGTCGTCGCGGACGAACGACCACGCGAGGATGGTCACCGGGCCGGTGAGCATTCCCTTGACCGGTTTCGCGGTGAGCGACTGGGCGTAGGCGCTCCAGCGCACCGTCATCGGCGCGGGCCGGGAGACGTCGCCGTGCAGGATCGGGGGGCGCACGCAGCGCGAGCCGTAGGACTGCACCCAGCCGAACTCGGTGTGGGCGAACCCGTCGAGCTGTTCGGCGAAGTACTGCACCATGTCGTTGCGCTCGGGCTCGCCGTGCACCAGCACGTCGAGCCCGATCTCCTCCTGCAACCGGATGACCCGCTCGACCTCCGCGCGCATCCGCTCGTCGTAACCCGCCTCGTCGATGATCCCCTTGCGCCGGTCCGCCCGCGCCCGCCGCACGTCCGAGGTCTGCGGGAACGAACCGATCGTGGTCGTGGCCAACGGCGGCAGCCCGAGCCGCTCGGCCTGCGCGGCGGCGCGCTCGGCGTAGGGCGCGCGGGACCGGTCGGTGGGTTCGAGCGCGGCGACGCGGGCGCGGACGACGTCGTCGCGGCGAGCGGCGGCGACCCCGCGGCGCACCTCCTCACCAGAGCGCGCCAACGCCTCGGCGACGACCACACCGTCGCCGCTGAGCACCTTGCCGAGCGTGACGACCTCGTCGACCTTCTGCCGGGCGAAGGCGAACCTGCTCCGCAGCGCCGGGTCGAGGTCGGGTTCGGCGTCGAGATCGTAGGGCACGTGCAGCAGCGAGCACGAGGTCGACACCGCCAACGTCTCGGCCGACCCGAGCAGCGTCGCGCACAACGTGGCGGCGGCCCGCAGGTCCGCGCGCCAGACGTTGCGGCCCTCGATGACACCGGCGACCAGGGTCTTGCGCCGCAGCCCGGTGATGGTCGGGATCCGCTCGGCTGCCTGGGGCCCCGCCACCAGGTCCACCGCGATCGCCTCGACGGCGGTGTCGGCCAAGACCGGCAGCGCGTCGCCGAGGTCGCCGAAGTAACCCGCGACCAGCAGCCTCGGCCGGTCGGACAGCGCTGAGAGCCGGTCGTAGGCCCGGCGCAGCGCCGCCAGCTCGGCGCCGGTGCGATCGGCCACGAACGCGGGCTCGTCCAGCTGGACCCACCCCACGCCCGCCCCGGCCAAGATCGCCAGCAGCTCGGCGTAGCGGTCGAGCAGGCTGTCGAGCAGGTCCAGCGGCGCGAACCCCTCGGGCGCGTCCGGCGCGGCCTTTGCCAGCAGCAGGAAGGTCACCGGCCCGACCAGCACCGGCCGCGTGGTCACGCCGAGCGCCAGCGCTTCCAGGTATTCCGCCACCGGCTTGTCACCGGACAGCGCGAAGGTGGTGTCCAGGGCGATCTCCGGGACCAGGTAGTGGTAGTTGGTGTCGAACCACTTGGTCAGCTCCAGCGGCGCCACCTCGGCGGTGCCGCGGGCCATGGCGAAGTAGGTGTCCAGCTCGCCCAGGCCCAGATCGCGGTAGCGGCGCGGGACGACGCCGAACAGCGCGGCGGTGTCGAGGACCTGGTCGTAGTACGAGAAAGTGTTGCCCGGCAACGAGTCCAGCCCGCTGTCGGTCAGCTCGTGCCAGGTCCGCGCGCGCAGGTCGGCCGCGACCGAACGCAGCCCGGACTCGTCCAGCGCGCCCGACCAGTACCGCTCGACCGCTCGCTTGAGTTCCCGGTTCGGCCCGATCCGCGGATAACCCAGGACGGTGGCGCCGATGGGGGGATTGTTCACGGCTCTCTCCTCGCGAGCTCGAAGAACAGCCCGGGGCGCACGGGCGGAGCACGAGGACGGCCCAGGACCGGGCCGTGTCGCGCGGGCCCACCCGAGAGGCCCCGGACCAGCGCGCACCGGTCGGCACGCGCACCGTCGGCAGATCTTCGGACTCGCGGGCACCCGATCTCTCGGACCTAGTGGCCGTCGCTTCCCAGGCGGATCGCGCCCAGTGCTGATGACGGCGGTCGTTCCCACTCACCGCTGCGGGGCAGTCCCGGACTCGCACCGGGTTCCCTGTTGCCTCGCCACGGGCGCGAACACCCGGGCGAACCAACGGCACCTCGACCATAGCGCTGGGAAGCCGCGTTCGACAGGTGAAATCGCGGTTCCCACCTGTCGGGACCGGTCGACGAGTTGGCCGGGGTGGGCGAAGAGCGCGCTGCCGGAGTACACAGTGCCATCGGAGTTCGTGCTGCTGGATTCGCTGCCCACCACGGTGAACCGCAACGTGGACCGCGCGGCACTGCCCGAGCCGGATCGCGCGGCCACCAGGGCGCTTCGGGACGCGAAGCCATGCTGGCCAGTCTGGTCGCCGCGGTGTTCGGGCTGCCCTTGACCGCTCGTCGCTGCAGTGGAGGCAGTCGTGGCGGCGCACCCGGTGCTGCGGGCGCGGTTCACCGGCGACTCGCTGGTCGTCGGTGCCGAACCTGCGGCGGACGTGGTGACCAGGGTGGACGCCACCGGCGTCTATGGTCCTCAGTGGACAGATCGGCTGGCGGTCGTGGCCGAGGCGGCCGTCGCCGCGCTGGACCCGGCGGCGGGGCGCGTGCTCCAGGTCGTGTGGTTCGACCGCGGGCCCGGCGAACCGTGCCGCCCCCGCCGCACGGGCGGGGGCGGCAGCGGTGGGACTACGGGCAGGCCAGGGTCGGCGCGCCGTTGGACGACCCCGCCGACGACAGCGTGCCCAGCGGCGCCCCGCGCAGGCCCAGGATCGCCTGGGCGGTCGCGCGCGGTGCGGTGCCGGCGTTGAAACCGCTTGCGTCGTAGGCGATCGCGCCGCGCTGGTCGACCGGGCCGGAGCAGGTGACCCGCAACGACACGATGAACTGGTGCGCCTTGACCGCGGCGACGACCCGGCCGCTGGCGCGGAAGGCCTGGCCCGCCAGACCGGTGGTGTTCGCGTTCGGGGTGCCGGAACCGTTGCCCACGGCCAGACCGCCACCCACCTGCTGCTTGGACTTCAACCAGGTCAACGCTTCCTGGGCGTCGGTGGTGCGACCGGTCGCGATCAGGGCCTGCACCACGATGGCGGTGGCGTCGGTGTCGCTGTCGCACGTAGGCGCGCCGTAGAACAGGGGGTAGCCGCCGTCCGGGCACTGAGCGCCCGCGGTGAAGTTCACCGCGGACACTGGGGCACCCGCGGCGGTGCGGTCGAGGGCGATGACGGCGAGCGACTGGGTGAAGGCGTTGCTGTAGTCCCCGTAGATCGAGCGGTCTGAGTAGCGGCCGGACGGGGTGAGCAGCGAGTTGAGCCGCGCGACCAGGTCGACCCCGCCGAAGGAGGCCGGGTTGCCGCCACGGACCTCGACCGCGAGGGCGGTCTTGGCGGTGGCGCCCGCGTAGGCCTCGGTGCCGTCGCCGATGTATCCGGTGAGGACGGTGGGCTGCGCGAGCCAGGTCAGCGCTGCGGCGCCGTAATTGTTGGCGGTCCCGGCCGCGGCGAAGCCGAACACGGCGTCGATGGTCAGACCCGCGTCGGGGTAGGACACGCCGCCGAAGTCGGTCTCCAGGTGGTCGCCGCCGACGAACTGGCGGGCCAGCCACCCGGCGGCCGCGTCGGCGCGGTTGTGGGTCGTGGTCGCGACCGCGGCGGGGGCCGCGACGACGGTGGCGCTCAAGCAGGCCAGGGCGACGAGCGTGGAACGGAGTCTCATGTGGACCTTTCCGGCAGCGCGGGCCGGAACAGGCGCCGTGGCACCTGTTGCCCGGCCCGCGCTCCACGACGGGTGGGGGATCTCGGCGCTCGGGGCGGGCGATCGGACTCGCCACCGCCGGGCAGTGGCTCACCGTTGCGGGTCAGTGCCGGACTCTCACCGGACTTCCCCCGCCACCGGGCGCTATTCGGTTGTGGGCCAAGTCTTTCAGGCGAACCGCAGCCGTCAATCGGCCATCCGGCCGCGCGTGGCGGGCCGAGCGGGCAGGAAGTTCGGTGGCGTGGCCCCGAAGGTGGGTCGGGTGCCGAAGGACGCCTTGCGCGCGGCCCGGCGGAGGGTGGCCAGCACGGCCGGACCGATCACCAGGATCGCCACCGTGTTGGTGATCGCCCGCCCGGTGTCCCAGCCCGCGGTGGAGGTCAGCAGCGTGAACACGGCGAACCGGTGCAGGTTCTCCAGCACCGGGTCGCCGGGCACGTAGGAGATGTGGCCGTCGTGGTAGGGCACCTCGGCGCCGGTGATGAACGGCCAGAACCACAGGTTCATCAGGAACCCGAACAGGTAGGACACCACGATGCCGTAGCCGACCAGCATGGCGATCTCCGCGCGGCCGGTGACCCGGCGCGGCAGCAGGCCCGCCCCCATCCCGATCCACGCCGAGCTGAGCATCTGGAACGGCAGCCAGGGTCCGACCCCCGCGGTCAGCAGCGCCGAGGCGAACAGCGACGTGCAGCCGAGCACGAAACCGAACCCCGCGCCGAAGACCCGGCCGGACAGCACCAGCATGAAGAAGACGGTCTCGATCCCCGCGGTGCCCGCGCCCAGCGGCCGCAGGGCGGCGTTGACCGCCGAGAGCACCCCGAGCATGGCGAGCGCCTTGGCGTCCATGCCGCCCTCGGAGAGCTCGGCGAGCACGATGACGATCAGGATCGGCAGGATGCCGACGAAGACGAATGGGGCGTCTGGTCCGTGCTGCATGCTCTGCGGCTCGACCCGGACCAGCAGTGGCCAGATGAACATCATCAGGCCCGCGAGCGAGGCGAGCACCAGGACGGCGGTCGACCGGGGGCCGACCCGGACGGCCTGGTCCGCCCGCCCCCACTGCCGCACCCGCGCGCTCATCGGGTTCCCTGCGGCAGCGCGGCGGCTACGTCGGCCACGGTCAGCCACTCCGCGCCGAGGATCTTGGCCACCTGGGTGGCGAACGCGGGCGAGCCGCCGAGCACCTCGGCGGTCGGGCCGTCGGACACGATCTCCCCCTCGGCCAACACGACCACGCGGTCGGCGATGGTGGCGACGAACTCCACGTCGTGGGTGGCCACCACGACCGAGCGCCCCTCGGCGGTGAGGGCGGCGATCATCGCGCCGAGCGCGGCCTTGGCCGGGTAGTCCAGCCCGCGGGTGGGTTCGTCGAGCAGCATGACCCGCGGCGCGGCGGACAACTGCACGGCGAGCACCAGCGCCAACCGCTGTCCCTCCGACAGATCACGGGGATGGCGAGCCGGGTCGATCCCCGGCGCGAGCCGGTCCAGCAGGGCGCGGCAGGCCCCCGGTTCCGCGCCGGACTCGGCGTCGGCCGCCGCGCACTCACCGGACACCGTCTCCAGGTAGAGCAGGTCACTGGCGGTCTGCGGCACCAGCCCGACCAGTTCGCGGGCCTTGGCACTGGAGAGCTGCTTGGGATCGACACCCCCGACGCGCACCGTGCCGCCTTGCCGGGGACCCGATCCCTGCAGGGCCCATAACAGCGAGGACTTGCCGGAACCGTTGCGGCCCATCATGGCCAGGACCTCGCCCGCACGCAGGTCCAGGTCGACACCGCGCACCGCGACCGCGGGCCCGTAGCGAACCACGACACCACTGCCGGAGAGCACTGGCGGCCCGGTGAGCGGCTGGGTGCGCCGAGGGGCGGGCCCTAGATCTGCGCGCAGCGGTGTCGCCGCTCGCCGGGCGTCGCGCACCGACAGCGGCAGCGGGTCCCACCGCGCCAGCCTGCCCAGCTCGACGATCGGCGGCACCACCGGCATGGTCCGCAACACCTGTTCCGGCACACCGTCCACCACTGTCCCGTCCCCCGGCACGTAGACCACCCGGTCGGCGAACGGGACCACCCGCTCCATCCGGTGCTCGGCCATCAGCACCGTCGTGCCCAGGTCGTGCACAAGCCGAGCCAGCGTGGCCAGCACGTCCTCGGCCGCGGTCGGGTCCAGCGCCGAGGTGGGCTCGTCGAGCACCAACACCTTGGGGTGCATGGTGAGCACCGAGCCAACCGCGACCCGTTGCTGCTGACCGCCGGAGAGCGTGCGCAGCGCGCGCCTGCGCAGCTCGGCGATGCCCAGCAGGTCCAGCGTCTCCTCGACCCGGCGGCGCATGACCTGCGGCGACACGCCCAGCTGCTCCATGCCGTAGGCCAGCTCCTCCTCGACGGTGTCGGTCACGAAGCCCGCCAACGGGTCCTGACCCACGACGCCGACCAGGTGGGCGAACTCGCGTGGCGGGCGGGAGTGCGTCGGGATCCCGGCCACCGACACCACCCCGTCGAGGTGGCCGCCGGTGAAGTGCGGGACGAGCCCGTTGACCGTGCCCAGCAGGGTCGACTTGCCCGCCCCGGTCTGGCCCGCGAACAGGACGAGCTCACCCTCACCGATGGACAGGGTGATGTCGGCCAGCACCGGTTCGGGCTGGCCGTGGTACCAGAAGGTGACCTGGTCCCATTCGATCACGCGGGCACCTTCTCGATCTGCGGCCCCGGCACGTCCAGGGCGGCGGCGAACGGCGGTTCGGGCGGTGGCGAGAGGAAGGCGGGCAGCACCCCGAGGAGCACACCCGCCAGCGGCGGCCAGGACAGCATCGGCCAGGACAGGACGATCAGCGACGGGTTGAGGTTGGTCGGGTCGACGCTCGAGGTGGCGAACAAGACCACGGCGACGCCCACACCGCTGGCCGCCACGACGATCTCGGCCAGCGACCACCGACCCGGCCGGTACCGGCTGCGGTGCACCCGGGCACCCGCGGCGCGGAAACCGATCAACGCCACGACGAGCCCACCGATGAGCACCGGCGCGGCGAGGAAGCGCGGTGTGGTCCCGTCGAGGGTGGCGTAGACCCCGACGCAGACACCGATCAGGCCCACCACCATCAGCGCGCCGGTGATCAGCCTGGTCCGCGCGCGTACCGTGCCCGCACGCCCATACCCTCGCGAGTCCATCGAGGCCGCCAACCGCAGGGAGCGGTCGAGCGCGTCGGCGAGGACCGGGATGACGATGGCCCGCAACGCGTGGAACCGCTTGTCGCCGGTGCCGCCCCGCAGCTTGCGGGCCCGGCGCACGCGCAGGGCGCTCTCGGCCAGCTGCGGGAAGACCGACAGCGCGACGATCACCGCCGTCCCGGCCTCGTACAGCGCGGACGGCATGGCCTTGAGCAGGCGCTTGGGGTTGGCCAGCGCGTTGGCCGCGCCGAGGCAGACGACCATCGTCGCCAGGCGCAGACCGTCGTAGAACCCGCCCAGCAGCGACTCGGCCGACACGTCGCCGAGCAGGCGGATGCCCGCGGCCCACTCCGGCAGCGGGATCTCCGGCAGGCGCAGGACGATCGTCGACCCCTCGGCGCCGCCGAAGACCAGGCGGAAGAACACCCGGAAGAACACGATCACCGCGCCGAGCACGAGGTAGAGCCGGAAGGCCATCGCCCACGGCGCGTCGGTCCGCCTGGCGACCACGACGTAGCCGACGACGGCCAAGATCGTCAGCAGCAGCCAGGGGTTCGTGGTCCGGCTCGCCGCGACCGCCAGGCCCAGCGCCCACAGCCACCACGCGCCCGGGTGCAGGTCGCGCGGCAGGAAGTACGTCGTGCGGGCGCCGCCCACTAGGCGTCCCTGGCGCGTCTGCGGCGCCGGGCCGTCAGCCACGTCGCCGCGGCCAGCAGCACGACCGCGGCGCCTGCCACCCAGGGCGCGTAGTCGCTCGCGCCGGACTGCTCCTTGACCACCTGGTTGACGTCGGCGGCGTTCTCCCCGCCGGTGTACGCCACGTTCTGCGCCGGGTCGGCGGTCTGCGGCGCGGCGGAGCCGGACCTGGGAACCGGCGGCGGCAGCACCCGACCGGCGGGATCACTCGTCAGCGCGGCCGCCGAGGTGGGTGCCGACGCGCCAGTCGGGACAGGGACAGGGGCGCCCGCCGTCGAGGTGGGTACGGGTGCGGCACCTCGGCCATCGGGGACCGGTGCGGCCGGAACCGGCGGGCTGGGCTGTTTCGCGTTGGGGTCGTCGGAGTCCGGCGGCGGTTCGACCACCGCGACGCACGGCTGCCCGGACGTACCCGGTCGCACCGGGGCGATGCGGGGAACGGGGTTGGAGTCGGCGGTGGCGTTGAGGGAGAACGACCAGCCCTCGAAGCCGCCCTGGGTGAAGTCGCGGTTCTTCACGCCCCACTGGCTGTAGGTCCAGGGGCAGTTGTTGCCCGCGTGCCAGTAGGACCAGTAGCCCGCGCCGGGTGGTGTGTCCACACAGGACTCGCGGTAGTGCTCCCGGCCCTTGATGGGCAGTTCCTCGACCGCCGAGGGCCGGTTCTCGACCCGGCAGATGAACGACTCGCCCCACCGGGCCACGCCCGCGACCTGGAAGCCGGCGCCCTTGAGCGCGTCCAGACCGGTCCCCCTTGTGCCCTGGGGGAAGCAGCGCACGATCGTGGTGCCGCCGAGCTGCTGGAAGTCGACCACCACGGTGACCCCGGTGCCGGTCGCGCAGAACCCGGGCTGCCCCTTGGTGTGGTCGACGGCGAGGGCGGGCCACGGGCTCACGGCGGCCACCGCCGCGGTGACCGCCGTGAGGACGAGGAGCTTGGCGAACCGGGTCACTGCACCGTCAGGGTCGCGGTCGAGTAGACCGAGCCGCCGGTGCCGGTGGCCTTCACCGTGTAGGTGTAGGTCCCCTTCGCCGTCGGGGTGATGGACTGCGTGCCGCCGGGGTTGGCCAACGCGCCGGTCCAGGTGCCGCCGCCGGTGGTGGGCGAGACGGCGAAGGCGGTGACCGCGGTGGCGTTGGTCGAGGTCCAGGTCAACGTCGTGCTCTGGCCGAGGTTGATCTTGCGGTCCAGGTCGTCGACGGACAGGCTCACCGTCGGGTTGCTCGCGCCCACCGCGGGGTTGGTCGGCGTGACGTCGGGGGCGGGGTTGGTCGAGGCGGTCTTGTTCAGCGAGAACGACCAGCCCTCGAAGCCGCCGGGGACCACGTTGCGGTTGAGCGCGCCGTAGCTGCTGTAGGTCCACGTGCTGCCCGACCCGTTGGCGTGCCAGTAGGACCAGTACGCCTCGGCGGGCGGGGTGAACGCGCACGCCTCCTTGTAGGTGGGGTTGGAGGTGCGCGGGATCGTCTCGGTGGACGACGGCCGGTTCTCCAGCCTGCACACGAATCCCAAGCCCCACTGGGCGGTCCCGGCCACCGCGATGCCCGCGTCCTGCAGCGCCTTGATCCCGGTGCGCTGGGTGCCCGGGCTGGCGTTGGGCGAGCAGCGGGTGATGGTCGGCGCGGCGGTGCCGCCGTTGCCGTCGAGGTCGTTGAAGTCGATCACGACGGTGACCCCGCTCAGCGAGTCCGCGCCGGTGCAGATCCCGGCGTAGCCCTTGGTCGGGTCGATCGCCGAGGCCGGCGCGGACCCGACGACGGCCAGCCCGGCGGCCAGCCCGAGGGCGGAGGCCAGTCCGGCGAACAGCGTGGAGATCCTTCTCATGCGGAAACCGCCTTGCGGGTAGTGGTCCGGTGGGTGCGGTGGCGCAGCCCCCAGGAGGCCGCGAGCGCGAGGACGAAGCCGACGCCGAGCAGGCCGACCGCCTGCCAGACCGGCATCCGTTCCGCGGTCTGGGAAACGGCCGCCGCCGCGTGGTCGACCGGCGGCGCGAGCGGCAGCCGCAGGGCCGGGGTCACCGGCGAGTCCGCCGCGGCGACCCACGACCGGCCCGCGACCCCGGGAGCCGCGGCCACGCTGGTGGCCAGATCGCTCTCCGACCCGGTCGCCTTAGCCGCACCGCCGTCCGGGGACAGCAGCGCGCCGAGGGCCCGCGCGGTGGCGCTGACGTCGAGCCCGGCCGCTTGCCGTCCACTTGCGACTATCGCACTCAGAGCAACGTCGGGGGTATCGGGCGATCCCGGGATCAGACCGTCTGATGTGGACTTGTTCGTGAGGGCGGTGGCCGCGGCCACGAGAGCGGAGGAACGCCTCGTCTGCCAACCGGCGGGGACACCGTTGCCCGTGGGTGCGGTGGTGGTCGTCTGGTCTGCGTCGGCGGTCGATCGAGGGCTGCCGTTGAGCGCGAGCACGGCGGTGGCCGTGGCTGCTAGGTCACCGGACGAGCAGCGGTCGGCGCGCAGGTCGACCGGGAAGGTGCCGTCGGCGCATTGTTGGCGGAGCAACGTTTCCAGCGCGGGCGAGCTGTCCGCAGTGGGGGTAGCGATGGTCGCCAGCGTGGCCCACACGTGGCGGCGGACCGATCGCGAGGTGTCAGCCTGCTCGCCGGTGTCGACGAACTCGCCCTCGCCAGTGCGCAGGACCGCCAGGTCGGTCGCCAGGGTGTGCTCGATCTCCGACGAGCCGCCGTCGAAGCCGGCGAGCAGCCGGAGTTTCGCCAGCGGCTCGGCGTAGGCGGCGGCGCCCGGTTCGTACGGGGCGCCGTGGGCGTATGCGCTGATGGAGGCCGGGTCCAGCAAGAACCGCGTGGCGTTGTCGGCCGCTTCGGGCTGTTCTCCCAGCGCGCGCAAGGCGAACACGAGGTCGGCGGTGGCGTCGTAGTCGACGAACGTCCCGCCGTCCTGGGTGACCTCGACGTGATCACCGTCGACGAGCCTGCTCACCAGGAAGGCGGCCAACCGACCGGCCGGCGTGCCTTGACCGACCGCCGTCCCCTGCGGCGGCACCGTGCCCTGGACCGGCTGCGGGGCGGGCGGGACGACCACGGTACCGACCGGGGTGCGCGGACGCGGCGCCCGCGCACCGGCTTTGGCGCTGACCGGCCGTTTCCTCGCCACGGCCGCAGGTTCGACCACCCGCGCAGGCGGGGCAGTCACGGGTGGCGCTGTGGTCGTGGGCGGCGCTGTGGTCGTGAGTGGCGCGGTGGTCGTGGGCCGCACGACCGGTGGAGTCGTTCCACCAGGCGGGTCTTCCCCGCCCGGGACCTTGCCCTTGGCCAGGTCGAGGAAACCCACCTGGGACAACCCGAGCGACGCCTGGGCGCCCGCCCGGATCCAGGTGTCCAGCCCGCTCACCCCGGTCGTGCGCGCGGACTCGTGCTGCTCCGGCGTGTAAGCGATCGCTCCGATGTCGGTGGCCAACGCGGTCCCCGCGTCGGCCGCGGTCACCTGCGCGGACGTCAGGTAGGCCACGCCGCGGGCGACCTCGGCGTCGGACCCGCCCGCCTCGGCGAGCGCCTGGACGATCAGGCCGGTGCTGTTGGTGTTGGGCGCCCCGGTCGTCACACCACCACCCCAGCCACCGCTCGCGGTCTGGTTCGCCTTGAGCCAGGCGATGGTCGTGTCGATGGGGCGGTCGAGCCCCGCCGCGCCCGCGGCCCGGGCGGCCAGCATCGCCGAGAGGGCGAGCCCGGTCGTGTCCCCGTCCGGCGCCGACTGGTCGAACGACTTGCCCTCGTCACACGAGGAGATCTTGAACCCGTTCGGCAGCACGTGGTCGCCGACCTCGGTGGTGGGCACCACCCCGAAGAAGATCCGGAAGTAGCCCTCCGAGCACTGCTGGGTCAGCATCTTGTCGATCGCGAGCTGGTCGTTCTCCCCCACCGCGGCCAACCCGATGACGGCCAGCGCCTGGCCGAACATGTTGGCCTCGTTGCTGACGAAGTCGGCGAAGTCCGGGTTCTTCGAGTAGTCACTCACCCGGCCCTTGTGCGGACCGGACCGCATGATCGCGGCCTTGGTCTCGGCGACCATGTCGTACCCGCCGAAGTGCCGTGGATCACGACCGGCGACCTCCGCGGCCACCAGCGCCTTCGCGGCCTGCCCACCCCGGATGATGGCGTCGTAGCCCTGTCCGGGCAACAACCCGTCCCAGGTGAAGAAGTCACTCGCGTGCCGCCCGTCGTCCAGGAACCGCACCACCGGCTCAGCGAGCTCCCCCTGCCCGGACGCGTACGCGGCGAACAGGATGTCGATCATCAGACCGTGGTCGGGCAACGCCCCACCCAGCGGGTTCTCCAGGGTGCCGTCAGCGGAGAGCTTGCTGGTCAACCAGTGCACGGCGGAACGGGCAGCAGGCCGGTCGGGCACAGCCGAGGCGAGCACGGGAGCACCGGCGAGGACGATCCCGACGATGGAGAACAGCGCGGCCACCGACCGCGAACGCACACCCCGAGCCTGACCCACGCCCTCATCCTCATCCCCACGAGCAGGAAAGGAGAGACCGGCGCGACAACGCCGACGTCACCTCTGCTCTCGCGACAGCGGTACGACATCCACCTGCCCGCACGGTGATCCGACTTGCCACTGGTCAGTGGCCCACGGTTGCGCGACAGTGCCGGAGTTCGACCGGCTTCCCCGTCGCGGGCAGTGAGTATGCAGTTGTTCTTGCCCGAGCGTAACACCCGTCCGCGCGCGACCGACACCACCGAACGGCGGTCCCTCCTCAACACCCCAGGTAGCCGGTCACGCGCCGGACAGTCCACAGTGGATGATCAGCGCGCAGCCGACTTCGAGGCGAACCCCCACCCCGCTGGTCCGCGAGAGCATCCCGCCCCCGCTGGGGGGCAACAGGATGCCGCGCCCGCTGGTTCGGGAGAGAATGCTGACCCCGCTGGTTCGCAAGAGAATGCCGCGCCCGCTGGTACGCAACACCCGCCACCAATGTGCTCGATTTGCTGGACTCGCTTCGCGTGGGGGAGGAGTACCGCTAAACTTGCCGTGTGGTGGGGATGCCCTTCACCCGCCCTTTTTTCGCCACCGCGGTGCTCTCGGGGCCCCGCGCGAAGTGAGTTCAGTGAATCGAGCCTGCGTCTTAGTCGGGCAACCTGTATGAGCTACGCTCGGCCAATTAAAGTAGCCCATACAGGTTGCCCAAGTTAAGAGCGGGGCTCGATCTAGTGAACTCCCTTTGCGCGGGGCCCCGAGAGCACCGCGTGGGGAAAGAGCGTGGGGTGAAGGGCTTCCCCACCACACGGCAAGTTTAGCGGTACTCCTCCCCCACACAAAGGGAGTCCACTAGATCGAGCATTCGTAGCGGGGCCGGCGGTTCCAGCGGTGGGGTCTCTAGGGAGTGAGGAAAAAATGCATGAGGGCAAGCTGGAGGGCGGCTAGGCCGGGCTGGGGCCGAGTTGGGCTGGGACCGGCTGGGCCGGGGCCGAACTGGGGCGGGCCAGGGCTGAAGTGGGAGCTTGAGGGGTGAGGTAAGGCGAGGCGAGCGAGGGGCTTCTGGGTTTGGGCTGTGGACGCGGTAATGGTGCGGTGGGGCTGGCTAGGAACTGGCCCTAGCGGGCCGCTGTGTTTATCAAGGTTGTCCATGCGGCCACGGTTGGGGACTCTGCCAGGTCCGCGAAGCCGATCTCGGTGCCTTGGCCGTGCCAGGTCTCGATCAGGGTAAGGACCCGGATGGAGTCGAGGCCGTGGTCCAGGAGGTTGTCGTCGTCGGCGATCTCGGTCGGTGGGATCTCGAGGAGAGCCGCTACCTGTGCGCGCACCTGGTCGGTGGTGGTCATCGGGGGCCTCCGGCGAGCTGGTCGATGAGTCGTGCGGCGGTGAGCGTGGTGGCGCATCGGCCTGCTGCCCAGCGCAGGGCCATGGCGTGGTCCTCGGCGGAGAAGTCTGCGACTGCGTCGGCGACCAGGAAGGGTTGGATGTCGCGCATGAAAGCGTCCGCTGCCGTCATGAGGCAGCCGATGTGGGCGTAGACGCCGGTGATGATCAGTTGGTCGCGGGAGCCGAGGACGTCGGCGAGTTCGGTGCGGTGGAAGGCGTTGTAGCGCCACTTGGTCATCCGCAGGTCGCTGCCCGCCGGGGTCAGTGGTGCGACGATCTCGGCGTCGGCGGGGTCGGGACCGATGCCGCGGCCCCACATGTCCAGTTGTAGGCCGCGCTGGTCGGTGGTCTGGCCGCCGGGTTGGGCCGAGAAGACCACCGGGATGCCCTGTTCGCGGCAGACGTCGCGCAGCCTGGTGATGTTGCCGACCAGTTCCGAGACCGGTGAGGCGCCGGTCTCGAACGCCCGCAGGAAGTGGTTCTGCATGTCGTGCACCAGCAGGACCGCGCGGTCCGGGTCGCAGGTCCACTCGACCCGGTTCTTCGGCAGCTCCGACTCGGTGGGCATCGGGTACGGGGCGATGGTCGGTAAACCCATGTCATTCCTCTCGGGCTGCGGTGGCGGCGAGCTGGGCGCGCAGGTCCTTGCGGCTGGTCTTGCCGACGCCGGTGTGCGGGAAGCTCGGGACCACCTCGACCCGGTCCGGGATCTTGTAGGCGGCCAGTCCCCTGGCGCGCAGGAACGCGCGCAGCTGCGGACCGGTCGGCGGTGTGCCGAGCGGGACGACGAAGGCGCAGGTCCGCTCGCCGAGGAACGGGTCCGGCACCGCCACCACGGCGGCGTCGTGCACGGCAGGGTGGGCCAGCAAGTGGTTCTCCACCTCCTCGGCAGCCACCTTCTCGCCACCGCGGTTGATCTGGTCCTTGGCCCGGCCCTCGACCACCAGGTGCCCGGACGGCAGTCGCCGGACCAGGTCGCCGGTGCGGTAGAAGCCGTCGTCGGTGAACGCGACCGTGTTGTGCTCGGCGGCGCGGTAGTAGCCGCGGATCGTGTACGGGCCGCGGGTCAGCAGGTGGCCGACCTCGCCCGGCGCCACCTCCACGTCCTCGTCGTCGACCAGGCGCAGCTCGTCGTCCGGGGAGATCGGACTGCCCTGGCTGATCGCGACCAGGTCCTCGTCGTCGTCGAGGCGGGTGTAGTTCACCAGCCCCTCGGCCATGCCGAAGACCTGCTGCAGCGCGCACCCGAGCTCTGGGCGCACCCGGCGCGCCGCGGCCTCGGCGAACTTCGCGCCGCCGACCTGCAGCACCCGCAGGCTCGACAGGTCGGCGGTGTGCCGTGGCGCCGCGTCCAGCCACAGCAGCGCGATCGGCGGCACCACACCGGTGATCGTTACCCGCTCCCGCTCGATCAGCGGGAACACCACGTCCGGGCCCGGTGTGGGCGCCAGCACGATCCGGGACCCCGCGTGCAGCGCGCCGAGCACACCAGGCGAGCTGAGCGGGAAGTTGTGCGCCACGGGAAGCGCGACGAGGTAGACCGACGAGATGTCCAGCCCGCAGATCACCGCGCTCTCGCGGACGCTGTAGAGGTAGTCGTCGTGGGTGCGCGGGATCAGCTTGGGGACGCCGGTGCTGCCGCCGGAGAGCTGGAGGAAGGCAACCGAGCCGGGGTCCGGCTCGGGCAGCTCGCCGTCGGGGTCCACGGGGACCTCGGCGAGCGAAGTGTGCGCGCCCGGGTCGCCGTGCACGTAGACCGCCCGCAGTCCGGGGACCGCGGCGCGGACGTGGTCGGCGAGCGTTCGGTAGTCGAAGCCGCCGTCCCGGTCGGCGATCACGTAGGCGACCGCGTCGGTGTGCTCGCAGAAGTAGGTGATCTCGTTGGCGCGGTGGGCGGGCAGGGCGAACACCGGGATCGCGCCCGCGCGGAACAGTCCGAACACGACGGTGAAGAACTCGGCCACGTTGGGCAGCTGCACGACCACCCGGTCGCCCGGCTCGATCCCCCGGGCGCGCCAGCCGTGGGCCATCCGGGTGGCCCGCTCGTCGAGTTCGGCGTAGGTCCAGCGCCGATCGCCGTCGACCACGGCGACGAGGTCGGCGAAACGGGCCGCGCGCGCGGCGAGGAAGTCGCCGAACGTCTCACCTGTCCAGTGGCCGACCTCGCGGTAGCGGCGCGCGGCCGCGGGCGGGAACGGTACCCAGTCGGGCTCGCCGATGGCTCCCAGGACAGGCACGGGGCGCTCCGATCGATTGTCCACAGTAGATCGCTCACCCGACGAGGGTGGCGCCGCCGTCGACGTAGAGGTTCTGCATGGTGATGTGCCGCGCCCGGTCCGAGGCCAGGAACAGCACGGCGTCGGCGATGTCGGCGGCGTCGGCGATGCGACCGAGCGGGATGCCCACCCGGTAGGCCTCGGGGGCACCGTCGATCACCCGCTGCGGACTGTCCGGCCCGGTCCACAGCGCGCGCTGCATGGCTGTGTCGGTCGAGCCCGGGGACACGACGTTGCAGCGGATGCCGTACGCGGCCAGCTCAAGGCCGAGGCAGCGGGTGAACATGGTGGCCGCTGCCTTGGACGCGGCGTAGGCGGCGAAGTCCATCCGCGGCACGCCCGCGGCGTTGGAGCCGACGGTGATGATCGAGCCCGCGCCGCGCGGCACCATCCGACGCGCGACCGCGCGGGAGGCGAAGTAGACACCGTCGGAGTTGACCGCGAACGTCGACCGCCAGTCCTCGTCCGTGGAGGACAAGACCGGGGCCGCGCGCAGCACACCCGCGACGTTGACCAGGACGTCGATCGGCCCGAGCTCAGCCTCGACCCGGTCGACCACCTCGTCGACGGCCGCCGAGTAGGTGACGTCGGCGGTGTAGGCGCGGGCCCCCGGTAGCTCGGCCGCGACGGACTCGACCTGGACCCGGTCCTTGTCGACCGCGGCGACCCGGACGCCCTCGTTGGCCAAGGCCGCGGCGACGGCGGCCCCGATCCCTTGTCCCGCACCGGTCACGAGGGCGACCCTGCCTGCGAAACCCGAGCCGGACATCAGTGCGCCCCCCTGTGCGGCGGCACGGAGAACCGCCATTGATTAGGTGAGGCTAACCTACTATTTCACCGTCGGACTGTCCATGCCCCTGTGACGGAGTCCCGGGTGGACCCGCCGCGGCGGGTGTCTACAGGCCCGCCTCGGCGTAGATCCCGTCCACCACGTCGAAGTACTGCTCGTCGTCGGCGATCGCCTCCGCCGCCGCGATCTTCGGGTCGATCACCGCGGCGACCTCCCGGTAGCGCCGCTGCCAGCGCTCGGCGTCCAGTCGCCAGTAGCCGATGGTGTCGTAGCACTCGGCGGGCAGCCCCAGCGTGTGCCGCAGGTGCCCGCGGACCGTCCGGGTCGCCGCGGCCTCCCCCGCCACCCACAGGTACTCGTCGACACCCGGTCGCGCCCGGTCGCGGACCGCCTGGACGACGGCCTCGCCAGCACCGCGGTGGTCGGCGTAGACCCACTCGATCGTGGCGTGCGTGACGATGTCCTGCCGCTCGGCCGGGTTGTCCACCACGCACACCGCGTGCCCGGCCACCGTCGGCGGCAGCTCTTCCAAGATCCGGCCAATGGCGGGCAGGGCGGTCGCGTCGCCGACGACCAGCAGCCGCTCGGCGGTCTCGGGCAGGCGGTACTTCCCGGCGGGCGAGCCGCTGATCGTGATCTCGTCGCCCGGGCGCGCCGACCGTGCCCAAGTGGCGGCCACACCCCCCTCGTGCAGCACGAAGTCGATGTCGAGCTCGCTACGCTCGGGGTGCCTGCGGCGGATCGTGTAGTTGCGGGTCAGCTCGCCGAAGCGCACCCGGCAGGACTCGTCGGGCAGCCCACTGCCCTCGTACTCGGCCAGCCCCGGACCGCCGACGGTGATCCGCACCATCAGCGGGGTGACGTGCTCGGTCCGGCGGACGGTCACCCGGTATCCGGTCATGGGGCCCTCTCCTGTGATGGCAGACGCGTTGTCAGAATAGCTTAGCCTCACCTAACCTCCGCGTCACGGTCACCCGACCGAGTCACGCGAACCATCACTTGGAGCAACCACATGAGAGCGACAGCCCACCCGCCTCGGACCTCGACGGGCCGCGTGCTCGCCCTCGCGGCCGCGGGCGTCCTCGCGCTGGCCACGGCGGCCTGCGGCTCCTCCACGGACGCGGGCTCGACCCCCTCGGCAGCCGGGCAGTCCTCGGCGGCGGCCCCGGCGAAGCGGACGGTGCAGACGCCCAAGGGACCGGTCGAGGTGCCCGGTGACCCGAAGAAGATCGTCGCGATCGACTTCCAGATCCCGTACATCCTGCTCGACCTCAAGGCCAACCTGGCGGGCGCGATCGACCTGACCGGCGCCAAGGACGGCGCGCCGTTCAAGCAGCTCACCATCATCGGCACCGAGACCGGCGAGCTGAACTACGACAAGATCGCCGAGCTGGACCCGGACCTGATCCTGGCCGGGGACTACCAGGAGGCGGACTACGAGAAGCTCAAGGACCGCTACCCGACGGTGCTGATCCCGGCCGTCGGCGACATCCCGGGCTGGAAGCCGCAGGTCAAGGCGGTCGCCGAGGCGGTCGGCAAGGCGGGCGAGGTGGACGGGCTGGAGAAGGCCTACCAGGCGAAGGTCACCGAGCTCAAGGACAAGCACAAGGACAAGCTCGCCGGGAAGAAGTGGGCGACGCTGGGCACCTACGACGGGTCCGGCTGGTACCTCTACGACAAGGTGAGCGGCCCCTCGACCGCGCTGGCCGACCTGGGCGCCACCTTCGACGAGGCCACGACCAAGGTGGCCGACGGCAACGTCGCGCAGTACTCAATCGAGCAGCTCAACACGCTCAACGGCGCCGACGTGCTGCTCTTCGACGACCTCGGCCCGCCGGTCACCGCGCCGGGCGCGGCCGAGAAGCTGAAGGCGAACCCGCTCTACACCTCGATCACCGCGGTCAAGGCGGGCAAGGTGTACGACGGCGAGTACAACATCCTCGACTACGGCGACGCGATGCGCGTGCTGACCAAGCTCGACGAGGTGCTCGGCAAGCTCTGATCCCGATCAGAGCGGAACGGGGCGGGTCCACTGTGGACCCGCCCCGTTCTGCTGCGCTCCGACGCCGTCAGAGCCGCTCGCGCAGCAGGGCGCCGAGCCGGGCCGCCATCCGCGGCGAGACGACCTGCGCGTGCCTGCACTCGAACGGGAACGCCTCGACCGCGCCCGACACCAGCGGCCGCCAGTCCTCGGACGCGGGCCGGTGCGTGGACTCGAACCCCTCCTCCGGGACCAGCGCGTCGACCACGACGACGTCGCCGTCGTAGACCGGGTGGACCGCCGAGGCCAACAACCGTTGGCTGGTCAGGTAACTCGCCACGACCGCGGCGATCGTCGCCTCGTCGAACTCGGCCATGATGTCGCCCCGCGCCCGGATGATCTCCACCGCGGCGGGCATGGTCAGCTCATCCCGCTGGGCGGGCGAGAGCGGGTAGTCCAAATCGGACAGAAGACCCACCAGTGCCGCGGTCTCGTCCGTGGGCACGGTGTCCAACGCCGGGTCGAACAGCCGCGAGTCCAGCAGCGCCAGCAGCGAGACCTCCCGCCCGCGCGCCCGCAACTCCCCCGCCATCAGGTGCGCCAGGTTGCCGCCGAACGACCAACCCACCAGCCGGTAGGGCCCCTGCGGCTGGGTGGTGACGATCTCGTCGACGTAGCGGGAAGCCAAGGCGGACAACGACTCGAACCGCGCTGACGGGTCAGCCAGCAATGGCGACTGCAACCCGTACATCGGGATGTCGGGCAGGTGCGCTTTGAGCCCGGCGAACTGCCAGGCGAGTCCGCTCGCCGGGTGTACGAAGAACACCGGCGTGCCCACCCCGGACCGCAGGCGCACCAAGGGCTCCAGCCCGCCCGAGTCCGCCTTGGTGTCCCACCTGGCAGCCAGCGCGGCCACGGTCGGCGCGGCGAACAGCGTGGTGATCGGCAGCACGACCCCGAGCCGGGCGGTGATCGCCGCGCTGAGCCGCACCAACAGCAGCGAGTGGCCGCCGAGGGCGAAGAAGTCGTCGTCCACACCGACCTCGGCGATCCCGAGAACCTCGCCGAACAGTTCGCAGAGCACCCGTTCGCGTTCGGTCGAAGGCCCCCGCACCGCAGCGGGGGCGAAGTCGGGCGCGGGCAGCGCGCGCCGGTTCACCTTCCCGTTGTCGGTCAACGGGAACTCGTCGAGGACGACGAAGGCCGATGGCACCATGTAGTCCGGCAGCCGGTCGGACACCGCGGCTCGCAGCGCCGCCGGGTCGCCACCCACCGTGTAGGCGACGAGCCGGGAGTCCCTGGCCACCACCACCGCGCGGGCCACACCATCCACAGTGGACAGCACCGCCTCGATCTCGCCCGGCTCGACCCGGAACCCGCGCACCTTGACCTGGTCGTCGGCCCGGCCCAGGTACGCCAGCGAGCCGGACGGGGTCCAGCGGGCGAGGTCGCCGGTGCGGTAGAGCCTGCCCGCACCGAACGGGTTCGCGACGAACCTGGCGGCGGTCAGCCCCGGTCGCGCGTGGTAGCCGAGCGCGACACCCGCCCCGCCCAGGTAAAGCTCACCGGCCACACCGGCGGGGACGACCTGGAGCCGCGCGTCGAGCACGTGCGCCTGCGTCGCCCGGATCGGCTCGCCAATGACCACGGGACCACCGTCGACCTCGGCACTGGTCGACCACACCGTGGTTTCGGTCGGTCCGTAGAGATTGACCACTCGGCGAGCCCGCGCGGCGAGTTCGGCGGCCAGCGGTGCAGGCAGTGCCTCCCCGCCGACCAGCACGGTGGTGTCCGCTAGCGATATCCCGGCCTCCAGCACCGCCTGCCACAGCGATGGCGTGGCCTGCATGAACCCGTCGACCGACGGCAGCAGGCGCGGGTCGAGCACCTGCTCGCGCGGCACCACCCGCACGGTCGCACCCAGGGTGAGCGGCACCAGCAGCTCCAGCACCGCGATGTCGAACGACAGCGTGGTCACCGCGTGCACCCGGTCCCCCGGCCCGAAACCGACGACCTCGGCCATCGCGGCGGCGAAGTTCGCCAGCGCGGAGTGCGGGACCAGCACGCCCTTGGGCCGCCCGGTCGAGCCCGATGTGTAGATCACGTACGCGGTGTCGTCCGGATCGGGCAGCGCACCGGGCGTGCCCGCGAACTCGTCGGCCAGGGTCAGCGTGGGCACCGGCACGGGGATGGCTTCGCGCAGCTCAGGGGTGGTGACTAGCAACGTGGGCTGGGCGTCGGTCAGCATGTACGCCAGCCGGTCGGCCGGGTAGCCGGGGTCGAGCGGCAGGTAGGCCGCGCCCGAGCGCAGCACGGCCAGCATCGCCACGACCATCCCGGTCGTGCGCGGCAACGCGAGGGCGACGACCTGCCCCGGCCCGGCGCCCCGCCGGACCAGCTCGCCCGCGAGGGCGTCCACCCGGTCCGCCAGCTCGCGGTAGGTCAGCTCGCCGTCCTCCCCGGTCAGCGCCACGGCCCCCGGCGTGCGGTCCGCTTGGGCGAGCACCGACTCCGGCAGGGTGGCCCGAACTGGCTCGTCGAACCGGTTCCAGCCGGTCAGCAGGGTCGAGCGCTCGGCGGTGTCGAGCAGGTCGACTGAACCGACCCGCAGGCCGGGCTCGGCGGCCAGCGCCGCGACCAGCCGGACCAACCGGGCGGCGATGACCTCGGCGGTGGCCCGGTCGAACAGGTCGTCGGCGTACTCGACGGTGCCGGTGAGGCCGTCGGCCAGCTCGGTGAAGGTGAAGGTGAGGTCGAACCGCGCTGTGGTCGTGCTCTCGGTCTGCTCCGCGGTCTCCACCCCGGGCAGCCCGAGGTCGCGGTCGTCGGCGTCGTGGAAGATGACCATGGTCTGGAACAGCGGGTGCCTGCCCATCGACCGGCCCGGGTTGAGGACCTCCACCAGCCGCTCGAACGGCACGTCTTGGTGGGCGTAGGCGGCCAGGTCGGTCTCTCGGACCCGGCGCAGCAGCTCCGCGAAAGTCGGGTCGCCGGAGACGTCGGTGCGCAGCACCAACGTGTTCAAGAAGAACCCGACCAAGCCGTCGAGCGCCTCGTCGGTCCGCCCAGCGATGGGTGCGCCCAGCGGGATGTCCTCCCCCGCGCCCAGCCGCGACAGCAGGGCGGCGACCGCTGCTTGGGCCGCCATGAACAGCGTGGCCCCCGCCGCTCGGGCCGTAGTCCGCAGCGCTCGCGCGGTCTCGGCGTCGAGGTCGAACCGGACCTCGCCACCGCGGTAGGTCGCCACCGCGGGCCGGGGGCGGTCGACCGGGAGCGCCAGCTCCTCCGGCATCCCGGCGAGCGCGTCCCGCCAGTGCGCCAGCTGCGTCGACACCACGCTACCACTGTCCTCTTCGGACCCGAGCAGCTCGCGCTGCCACAGCGTGTAGTCCGCGTACTGCACTGGCAGCGGCGCCCAGTCCGGCGCCGCACCCGCCTGGCGGGCGGCGTAGGCGGCACCCAGGTCGCCGAGCAGCGGCGCGGTGGACCACTCGTCGGCGGCGATGTGGTGCAGCAGCACGACGATCACCGACTCGGCCGCCGAGAGGCGGAACAGCCAGGCGCGCACGGGGATCTCGGCCGACAGGTCGAGGCCGTACTCCCCCGCCGCCGCGACCAGGGAGTCGACCTCCGCCGGACTCGTGTCGACGACGTCCAGCTGAACATCCACAGTGGACAGCACGTGCTGGCGGGGAACGCCGTCGTGGTCCGGGAAGACGGTGCGCAGGCTCTCATGCCTGGTCACCACGTCACCCAGGGCCAACCGCAGCGCGGCCGCGTCGACCGCGCCGGTCAGCCGGGCCGTCAGCGGGATGTTGTAGGTGGTGCTGGGCCCCTCCATCCGGAACAGGAACCACAACCGCTGCTGGGCGAACGACAACGGCAGCCGCTCCGGCCGCTCGGCGCGCGCCAGCGCCCGCCGGACCGTACCGCCCGCAGGCAGTCGCTCGACCAGACCGGCGACCGTGGACGCCTCGAACACGTCCCGGATGGTCGGCTCCACGCCGAGCACCGACCGGATCCGGCTCACCAGCTTGGTGGCGAGCAGGGAATGGCCACCCAGGGCGAAGAAGTCGTCGTCCAGACCGACTTCCTCCCGGCCGAGCAGGTCGGCGAAGACCCCGGCCACCAGCTCTTCCCGAGGCGTGCGCGGAGCCGGGCGCGGGCCGCCGTCGACCACTGGCTCGGGCAGCGCGCGCCGGTCGACCTTGCCGTTGGCGGTCATCGGGAGCGCGTCGAGGACCACGAACGCCGAGGGGACCATGTAGTCGGGCAGCGCGCTCTTGGCCCAGTCGGCCAGATCCGTGGGCGCGGAGCCGTCGGGCACCACGTGCGCGACCAGGGAAGACCCCTGCCAGACGGTGACGACCGCGGACCGCACGCCGGGGTGGCGCAGCAGCGCGGCCTCGACCTCCTCGAGCTCCAGCCGCATGCCGCGGATCTTGACCTGGTTGTCCGCGCGGCCGACGAAGTCCAGGGTCCCGTCGCCCGCCCAGCGCACCAGGTCCCCGGTGCGGTAGAGGCGGCCTGGGCCGAACGGGTTGGCCACGAACCGTGCCGCGGTGAGGTCCGGCCGGTGCACGTAGCCGCGCCCCAGCAGGTAGCCGCCGACGTACAGCTCGCCCGCGACGCCGGGCGGAACCGGGTTGAGCGCGGTGTCGAGGACGTAGAGCTGGGTGTTCGGGTTCGGGCCACCGATGGAGGTGGCGATCCGGTCGGCGTCGGCGCGGTAGACCACGTGCGAGACGCCGATCGTGGTCTCGGCGGGGCCGTAGCCGTGGTACATCGTGGTGTCCAGCGCGGCCCGGAAGCGGTCGAACAGCTCCGGGGTCAGCACTTCGCCGCCGCACCAAACGTGCTTAAGCCCGCGCAGCGCGGGGGTGCCGTCGGCCAGCTCCAGCAGGGCGTCGAGCATCGAGGACGGCAGGTAGACGAAGGTGACGCCCTCGCCATCGATGAGGTCAAGCAGGTAGCGCGGGTCGCGCTCACCGCCGGGCTCGGCGATGACCACCCGGCCGCCGGTGAGCAGCGGCAGCAGGATCTCGTTGACCGAGATGTCGAACGACAGCGGTGCCTTGAACAGCGCCGCGTCGCCGATCCCGAAGCCGAGCAACCCGCTCTGCCAGACCATCCGCGCGCAGATGGCCTCGTGCCGGATCATCGCGCCCTTGGGCGTGCCGGTGGAGCCCGAGGTGAACATGACGTAGGCCAGCTGCTTGCCGTGCGCGGGCACGTCCGGGCCCGAAGCAGGATGTCCACTGTGGACCCAGCGGTTCAGGTCCGCGGACACGGTGTCCGCGGCGGCAGGCACACCGCCCGGGCCGGTCACGGTGAGCACTGCCCCCGACTCGCTCAGCACGGTCTCCCGACGGGAAAGCGGCCAGGTCGGGTCGAGCGGCACGAAGGCGCCACCCGCCCGCAAGATCGCCAGCAGCGCTACGACCATCTCCGCGCCGCGGGGCAGGCCGATCGCCACCACCCGCTCCGGACCGACACCGCGCAGCCGGAGCTCGTGGGCGAGCTGGCTGACGCGGGTGTCGAGGTCGCGATAGGACAGTCTGGTTGTCCCGGATACCAAGGCGATCTCGTCGGGATGGGCCGCGAACGTGGTGGCCAGCAGCTCCGGCAGGGTCCGGGTGACCTCGGGTTCGGCGGTGTCGTTCCACGTCCGCAGGACGAGTTCACGCTCGTCGGCGGAGAGCAGGTCGACCCGGCGCACCGGCTGCTCGGCGTCGTTGGCGACCGCCGCGAGCAGGCGGACGAGCCGAGCGGCGAGGTTGGCCACGGTGGCGCGGTCGAACAGGTCGGTGGCGTACTCGATCGACCCAGCCATGCCCTCCGGGGTGTCGGCGAAGCCGAACGACAGGTCGAACTTGGCGGTCGTGGCGGCGACGTCGCGGGCGGTGGTCGCGGTGCCGGGCAGCCCGAGATCGCCCTCGTCCCGCGGGGTGTGCGTGACCATGACGTGGAACAGCGGGTGCCGGGCCATCGACCGAGCCGGGTTCAGCAGCTCCACCAGCCGCTCGAACGGCACGTCCTGGTGAGCGTAGGCGGCCAGGTCGGTCTCCCGGACCCGGCGCATCAGCTCGCCGAAGGTCGGGTCGCCGGAGACGTCAGTGCGCAGCACCAGCGTGTTGACGAAGAACCCGACCAGCCGGTCCAGCCCCTCGTCGGTGCGGCCCGCGATAGGCGTGCCCAGCGGGATGTCCTCCCCCGCGCCCAGCCGCGACAGCAACGCCGCGACCGCCCCCTGGACGACCATGAACATCGTGACACCGTTGTCCCGCGCCAGTTCCCGCAGGCGGGCAGCGACCTCGGGCGGCAAGTCGAAACGCAGGTCGGCGCCCCGGTAGGAGGCCACGGCCGGGCGCGGTCGGTCCAGCGGCAGCGCGATCTCGTCGGGCGAGCCCGCCAGCGCGCCACGCCAGTAGGCGACCTGTTGGGCGATCACGCTGCCCGGGTCGTCCTCGGCGCCGAGCAACTCGCGCTGCCAGAGCGTGTAGTCGCCGTACTGCACCGGCAGATCAGTCCACTCAGGACTCTCACCCCGCAGTCGGGCGGCGTAGGCGGCGCCCAGGTCGCCGAGCAGCGGCGCGGTCGACCACTCGTCGGCGGCGATGTGGTGCACCAGCAGCACGATCACCGACTCGTCGCCACCCGTGCGGAACAGCCACGCCCGCACGGGGATCTCGGTGGACAGGTCGAAGGCGTACTCGGTCGCCTCCTGGACCCGCGCGTCGACCTCGGTCGTGTCCACCACGTCCAGCGGGACCACGGCGTCCGCGAGCACCCGCTGGTGCGGCGTGCCGTCATGGTCACCGAACACCGTGCGCAGGCTCTCGTGCCGGGCGACCACGTCGTCCAGCGCGAGCCGCAACGCGGCCGGGTCGACCTCGCCGGTCAGGTGCGCGACGAACGGGATGTTGTTGGTGGCGCTGGGCCCCTCCATCCGGAACAGGAACCACAACCGCTGCTGGGCGAATGAGAGCGGCAGCGGCTCAGGCCGCTCGACCCGGGTCAGCGCCGGGCGCTCTGTGGACACAGTAAGTCGCGCGGCGATACCCGCGACGGTGCGGGCCGCGAACACGTCCCGGATCGAGAGCTCCACGCCGAGCGCGGCGCGCACCCGGGAGGTGAGCCGGGTGGCCAGCAGCGAATGGCCGCCGATGGTGAAGAAGTCGTCGTCCGGGCCCACCTCGGGCAGACCCAGGACCTCGGCGAACAACCCGGCGATGATCTCCTCGGCCGGGGTGCGCGCCGCTCGGCCGCCACCGGCGGCCAGGTCGGGCGCGGGCAGCGCCTTGCGGTCGACCTTGCCGCTGGGCGTGGTCGGCAGTTCGGCGAGCACGACCACGGCGGCGGGGACCATGTTGTCGGGAAGCCGCTTCGCCGCGTGCGCGCGGACGGCGGCCGGGTCCAGCTCCCCGGCGGCCACGACGTAGCCGACGAGTCGCTCGTCCCGCACGGCGACCGACGCGCGGGCGACACCGGGCGCGGTGGCCAGGACGGCCTCGACCTCACCCGGCTCGATCCGGAAGCCGCGCACCTTGACCTGGTCGTCCACCCGGCCGAGGAACTCCAGCGAACCGTTGGCGTCCCAGCGGACCAGGTCACCGGTCCGGTAGAGCCTGCCCCCGCCCGCCGGATCGGCGACGAACCGCTCGGCGGTGAGCGCGGGCAGGTTGAGGTACCCCCGCGCCAGGCCAGGGCCACCGAGGTAGAGCTCTCCCGGCACCCCGGGCGCCACCAAACCGAGCGTGGGGTTGAGCACCACGGCCGCCAGGTTCGCCACCGGCCTGCCGATGACGACGTCGGCGCCCCGAACCTCGGCGAATACAGCATCCACAGTGGACTCTGTGGGGCCGTAGAAGTTGACCGCGGTCACCTCCGCCGTCGCGAGCGCCGCCCACAGCGCCGGGCTGACGGCCTCGCCGCCGGTGCCCACCACGCGCAGATCAGTGTCGAGCAGGCCCTCCTCGATCAACCGGGACAACAACGCCGGGGCAGCGTCGAGGTAGCCGATCCCGTTCGCGCGCACGTAGTCGACGAGCGCGGCGGGGTCCAAGACCGACGCAGGCTCCACAACATGCAGTTCGTGTCCCGCGAACAGCCACAGCAGCCCGTCGACGGACGCGTCGAAGGAAAACGACGCGGCGTTGAGCACTCGCAGGCGCTCCACGGGCATGACCGACGCGCGGTGCGAGGCGAGCAGGTTCACCAAGCCCGCGTGCTCGACCACGACGCCCTTGGGCCTGCCCGTCGATCCAGACGTGTACACCACGTACGCCGCGCCGAGCACCTCAACCGGGGAGAACGGCGCCGGTTCGACGGTGTCGAGGGCGACAGCGGCAGAGCCGAATCGGGGAGCCAGGTCGGCGGTCGTGAGCACGATGCCGGGATTGGTGTCGTAGAGCATGAAGGAAATGCGGTCGTCCGGGTACGCCGGGTCCAACACCAGGTACGCCGCCCCGGACTTCCACACCGCGAGGATCGCCACGACCAGCTCGACCGACGCGGGCAGCGCCAATCCGACGACGTCACCGGCGGCCACGTCCAGTCCGCCCGCCAGGGCAGACGAGCGCTGGTCGAGGTCGGCGAAGGTCAGCGCGCCGTCGGGCGCGACGACCGCGACGGCGTCCGGGGTCTCGGCCACCTGGCGGGCGAACACCGACAGCAGCGAGGTGTCCGCGACCGGGATTCGCGGTCCCTGCCCGGCTTCGGCCAAAGCGAGGCGGTCCTGCGGTGACACAAGATCAACGCTGTGGATCGGGCGCTCGGGGTTCTCCGCCAGCGCGGTCAGCGCCAGGATGAGCCGGTCGGCCACCCGCCGCACCGCCGCGTGGCCGAGGACGTCCGGGCGGAACTCCAGCGACAGCTCGAGCCCGGCCCCGACCTCGGCGGTGAGGGTGAGCGGGTAGTCGGTGGCGTCGGTGCCCGACACCCCGGACACGGTCAGCCCGGCGGCGGCCTCGGCGGCGCCGAGCGCGTCGGTGTCGACCGGGTAGCTCTCGAAGACGGTGAGCGTGTCGAACAGCTCGGGCAGCCCGGTCCCCCGGCGGATGTCGGCCAGGCCGAGGTGCTGGTGCTCGATCAGCACCGACTGGGCCGCCTGCAGCGCGCGGGCCGCCGCGCCCACGGTGTCGGCCGGGTCGACCCGGACCCGCACCGGGACGGTGTTGATGAACAGCCCGATCATCGACTCGACCCCGGGCAGGTCGGCGGGCCGCCCGGAGACGGTCGCGCCGAACACGACGTCGTCGCGGCCCAGTCCGCGCGCCAGGGTGAGCCCCCAGGCGAACTGCACGGCGGTGTTGAGGGTGATGCCCAGCCCCCGAGCGGTCTCGGTGAGCTGGTCGGACAACGCGCGCGAGACCTCGACCGCGACCTGCTCCGGGCGAACCGCGGTGGTCGCCGCGACGCCGGTGCCCGCGACCAGGGTCGGCTCCTCGAGCCCGGCGAGAGCAGTGGCCCACGCGGTGAGCGCGGCTCGCCGGTCCTGTGTGGACAGCCAGGTGAGGTAGTCGGCGAACGGCTTGGGCCTGGGCAGGGCGGTGCCCGCGTAGAGCTGGAAGAGCTCTTGGCCCAGCAGCGGTGTCGACCAGCCGTCGAGCAGCACGTGATGGTTGGTGATCACCAGGCGGTGGCCGCCGTCGGGCAGCCGGACGAGCAGGAACCGGATGAGGGGCGCCGTCGCCGGGTCGAACCGGGTGTCGCGGTCCGCGGCGAGCAGGGCGTCGAGGTCACCGGTCGCCTCACGCCACGGGGCTCGGACCCCGTCGAGGACGAGCTGCACGGGCTCGCCGGAGGGGCGGGCGCGGAAGCAGGCGCGCAGGTTCGGGTGGCGCTCCAGCAGGGCGTCGGCGGCGGTGCGCAACCGGGCGGCGTCGACCGGCCCCTCCAGGTGCAGCACGGTCTGGACGGTGTAAACGTCCTGGTCCGCACTGTCCAAACCGGACAGGAACAGCAAGCCCTCCTGCAACGGCGTGAGCGGCCAGACCTCCGCCAGCCGTGGCTCGGCTGCCGCCAGCGCGTCGATCTCGCCCTGGTCGATCGCCACCAGGGGGAAGTCCGACGGCGTGTGACCGCCGGTGGCGCTGCCCAGCTCGGCGAGCGCGGCGAACCAGTGCGCGCCGAGTTCGGCGATCTTCGCGGCGGTCAGGACGCCGTCGGCCCAGGTCCAGTCGACGGTGAGCACCGGGCCGCCGGGTCCGTCGAGGGTGGTGAGGTCGATCTGCAGCGCGTGGTCCAGCGGCATCGCGGGGTCGGCGCCGCCGCCGATGCCCGCCACCGGCTCCCACGGACCGGCCTCGGCCGCGCCGGAACCGAACCGACCGAGGTAGTTGACCAGCACCTGCGGCCGGTCGAGCGCGGCCAGGCGAGCGGCGGTGTCGGGGTTGAGGTGGCGCAGCAGTCCGTACCCGGTGCCCTCGCCGGGGGTCGCGCGCAGCTGTTCCTTGACCCGCTTGAGGGTCGCGGCGACGTCGGTCGGGTCGATGCCCGCCAGCCGGACCGGGTACAGGCTGGTGAACCAGCCGACGGTGCGGTGCAGGTCGGCGCCGTCGACCAAGCCCTCGTCGCGGCCGTGGCCCTCGCGGTCGAGCAGCAGCGCGGTGCGACCGGGCCGCCACCGCGCGACGGCAACGGCCAAACCGGCCAGCAGCACGTCGTCCACGGTGGCGTGGAAGCGAGCGGGGACGTTGGTGAGCAACGGTTCGGTGAGCGCGGGCGCCAACTCCGTGCGGTGCGTACGCGCGGTCGCGAGTGTGTCCGCCGCGGTGAGGGCTCGGGCGCCGAGCGGCGGGTCGCCGCCGTCGAGCACTCCGACCCAGTGATCGAGCTGCGCGGTGTCCGCGGCGGCCTCGACCAGTCCGGTGGCCCAGCGGCGGAACGACGTGCCGACCGGCGCGAGCTCGTGGCCGTCGTGCGCGGCGGCCAGGTCGGGCAGCAAGATCCGCCAGGACACGCCGTCGACCACCAGGTGGTGCGCGGCGACCAAGACCTGGTCACCGGCCAGCACGACGCGAACGACAACGCCGGCCGCCGGGTCCAATTCACCGAGCACGGCGTCCACGTCCAGCCGCTCCGCCACGCTGACCACGGTGCGCGCATCGATGCGTTCAGCGACCAGCAGCCCCTCAGGGGTCAGCCGGGCGCGCAGGACCTCGTGGATGTCCAGCACTGCCTGCACCGCGCGGACCAAGGCGGACTCGGTGAGTCCGGCGGGCGCTCGGACGACCTGGACCTGGGCGAACCGGTCGATCGGACCACCCAGCTCGAGCAGGTCGCGCATGATTGGGGTGAACGGGACGAGACCAACCCCCGCACCCGCCTCCTCAGACACCGGGACGGTGTCCGTCGTGGCGACCGTGGCGAGCGCCGCAGGCGTGCGCTGCTCGAACACATCGCGCGGGGACAGCCGCAGGCCCGCCGCGCGGGCCCGGCTGACCAGCTGGATGGAGACGATGCTGTCGCCGCCAAGGGTGAAGAAGTCGTCGTCCACCCCGACCGTCGGCAGGCCGAGCACCTGGGCGACCAGGTCGCGCAGCAGCGCCTCGGCGGGGGTGGCGGGCTCGCGACCCGCGGTGACCAGTCCGGCGAAGTCGGGCGCGGGCAGGGCCGCACGGTCGACCTTTCCGTTGGGCAGCAACGGGAACTCGTCGAGCGACACCACCGCGGCGGGCACCATGTGCTCCGGCAGCACAGCACTGGCGTGCGCGCGGGCGGCATCCGCGTCGCCGGTCACGTACGCCACCAGCCGGGCAACGCCGGGCTGGTCCTCGCGCACCACGACGACCGCGCGGCCGGCGACCTCGGCGAGCACGGACTCGACCTCGCCCGGCTCGATCCGGAAGCCGCGCACCTTGACCTGGTCGTCGGCCCGACCGACGAACTCCAGGGAACCGTCGGCGGACCAGCGGACCAGGTCGCCGGTGCGGTAGAGGCGGCCGTCGCCGAACGGGTTCGCCACGAACCGCTCGGCGGTGAGCCCAGGTCGGTTCAGGTATCCCCGCGCGACACCGGGGCCCCCGAGGTAGAGCTCTCCCACGACCCCGGGGCCGACCCGGGTGAGCGCGGTGTCCAGCACGTGCGCCGCGGTGTTGGCGACCGGGCGACCGATGACGACGTCGACACCCGCCACCGGCGCGACCACGGCGTCCACAGTGGACTCGGTGGGGCCGTAGAAGTTGAACGCCTCGGCCCGCGCCGCCGCTAGCCGCCGCCACAGCGCGGACGGCACGGCCTCGCCACCGGTGCCGACCACGGCGATGTCGGTGTCCAGCAGTCCGGCGTCGACCACCTGCGTCAGCAGGGCAGGCGCGGCGTCGAGGTAGCCGATGCCGTGGTCGCGCACGTAGTCGACCAGCGCGGCGGCGTCACCCATGAGATCCGCGTCCGCGATGTGCAGTTCATGGCCCGCCAGCAGCCACAGCAACGGGTCGAGCGCGGCGTCGAAGGAGAACGACGCCGCGTGCACCACCGACCCCGGCCGCATCACCGATACGCGGTGCGCGGCGAGGAGGTTGGCCAAGCCCGCGTGCTCGACCACCACCCCCTTGGGCCGCCCAGTGGACCCAGAGGTGTAGATCACGTACGCCGCGCCGTCGGCGGGCAGCGCGAAGGTTTCTGCGGGCAGGTCCGGCAACTCGCGGAGCACTACCGCAGGCTCGGCGTCAGTGAGCATGAAGTCGATCCGCTCGGCCGGGTAGCCGGGGTCGACGGGCAGGTGGACGCCACCGGCCTTCCACACCGCGAGCAGCGCGACGACGGCGTCGGGCGAGCGCGGCAGCAGGGAGGCGACCACCGACCCCGGGCGAACATCCTGATCACGCAGCCACGCGGCCAGCCTGCCCGAGCGTTCATCGAGTTCAGCGAAAGTCAGGGTGCTGTCGGCGTGCCGGACCGCGATCGCCTCGGGCGTGGCCGCGACGCTGTCGGCGAAGACCTCCAGGACCGAGCCACTGACCTCGACCACCGGCCCACGACTGGCCGTGTCGATCGCCTGTCGCTCCACATCGGACAACAGATCAAGGGTGCGCACCCGGGTCTCGGGAGCCTCGACGAACGCCGCGAGGGCACTGATCAGCTTGCGTGACAACAACTCCGTCGTCATGCCGTCGATCACGTCCGGTCGGTGGTCGATCCACGCGGTCAACCCGTCGGTTGCCTCGGCGGTCAGCGTCACCGGGTAGTTGGTGTCGTCGGTGCCCTCGGCGCTGAGCACGCGCAGGCCCGCGGTCGCCTCCGCCTTGCCCAGAGCCGCCGTGTCGACGGGGTAGCTCTCGAAAACGGTGATCGTGTCGAAGAGCTCCGCGAGCCCGGTGTGTCGCTGCACGCGGGAAAGCCCCATGTACTGGTGGTCCATCACCCTGGCCTGCTCGGCCTGCACGCGCCGCAGGAAGTCGGCGACGGTCTCGGCCGGGTCGAGCCGCACCCGCACCGGCACGGTGTTGATGAACAGCCCGATCATCGACTCCACACCGGGTAGGTCGGCGGGCCTGCCGGACACCGTCGCGCCGAACACGACATCGGCCCGACCGAGGTGCCGGGCGAGCACCAGCCCCCAGGCCGCCTGCAGCACGGTGTTGACCGTGATCCGCAGCGAGCGGGCCACCTCGGCGAGCCGGGTCGCCAGCTCGTCGGTCACCTCGACCGGCACGCGCGCGGTGAGCGAGCCCGAGTTGGACGCTCCGGGCGGGCCGAGCAGCGTCGGCTCGGTGACCCCGGCCAGCGCCGCAGCCCAGGTGCGCTCGCCCGCGTCGCGGTCCTGCCGCGCCAGCCACACCAGGTAGTCGCGGAACGGCCGCACGCGGCGCAGTCCGGACGCCTCGCCGCGGGCTCCGTAGATCTCGAACAGCTCGCCGAGCAGCAGCGGCGTCGACCAGCCGTCGACCAGGATGTGGTGGTTGGTGAACAGCAGCCGGTAGCGGTCCGGGCCCAGCTTGGCGACCAGGAACCGCACCAGCGGCGGGGTGGCCAGGTCGAACCTGGTCGCCCGGTCGCGCTCGAGGATCCGCGCCCACTCGTCCTCGGCGTCGGCCCGCTCGGACAGGTCGACCTCGACCCACGGCAGCCCCACCCGCGCGGGGATGAGCTGCACGGGCCGGTCGCCCTCCTCGGCGGAGAAGCACGCGCGCAGGTTCGGGTGGCGGCGCAGCAGCGCCTGCGCCGACTCGCGCATCAGCTCGCTGTCCAACGCGCCCTCGACGTCCAGCACGGTCTGCACCGTGTAGATGTCCACAGTGGACTTGTCGTAGCCCGCCAGGAAGAGCAGCCCCTCCTGCAGCGGCGACAGCGGCCAGATGTCCTGCAGGCTCACGGGTTTCTCCACTTGGCCTCGAAACGGTCGATCTGGTCCTGGGCCAGGCCAGGGAAGAGCAGGTCGGACGGGGTCAGCCCGCCCGCGCCGGACTCGGCGCCGTGCTCGGCGACCGCGCGCAGCGCCCCGGCGACGCAGGTGGCCAGGTCCCGGATGTCGCGCTCGTCGAACACCCGGTCCGGGAACGTCCAGGCGACCGAGAGCTCCGGTCCCTCGACGGTGCTGATGTCGACCTGGAGCGGGTGGTCGACAGGCATGTCCGCGTCCGCGCCGCCGCCGATGCCGGGCAACGCCGACCACGCGCCCGTCGAGTCGGCCGCGGTGTCGAACCGGCCGAGGTAGTTGAACAAGATCTGCCCGCGACCCGTCAGGTCCGCGGCCGTGTCCGGGTTGAGGTGGCGCAGCAGGCCGAACCCGATGCCCTCGCCCGGCGTGGCGCGCAGTTGCTCCTTGACGCTCTTGACCGCGGTGCCCGCCTCCGGGCCACCGGCGAGCGCGTCGGCGACATCGATGCCGGAGACGTCGAGCCGGACCGGGTGCACGCTGGTGAACCAGCCGACCGTGCGGTGCAGGTCAGCGCCCTCGACGGTGTCCTCGTGCCTGCCGTGCGACTCCAGGTCGACGGTCACCGCGGGCCGGTCGAGGCCGTGGAACCGGCTCGACCAGCGCGCCACGCCCAGCGCCAGCCCGGCGAGCAGGACGTCGTCCACCTCGGCGTGGAACAGCTCCGGGACCGGGCCCAGCAGCGGCTCGGCCACGTCGGCGGGCACCGTTGTGACCACTCGGCGCAGGGTGACGACGGTGTCCTCGGCGGTCAGGCCGCGCTCCCCCAGCGGGGGCTCGTCCCCGGCCAGCACGCCGGTCCAGTGCGGCAGCTCGGCCAGTCGCTCGGGCGATCGGGCGGCCTGGTCGAGCCCGGTGGCCCAGCGGCGGAACGACGTCCCGACCGGGGCGAGGTCCTTGCCCGCGTAGGCGTCGACCAGGTCCGGGACCAAGATCCGCCAGGACACGCCGTCGACCACGAGGTGGTGCGCGGCGAGCAGGACGCGTCCCGGCGACCACACCACGCGGAACACGTGCCCCGCGTGCGGGTCCAGTTCGTCGAGCACCGCGTCCACGTCGAGCGGTCCCGGGATTCGCCGGACCACCGACTCGGCCCGCACGGCCCCGGGCTCGGCGATGAGCAGTCCGCCGTCGGTCAGGGTCGTACGCAGCACGTCGTGGGTGTCCAGGAGCCGCTGCACGGCCGCCACCAGCGCGGACTCTGTGAGGTCGTCCGGCGCCACCAAGACCTGGGTCTGGGCGTACCGGCGGATGGGCCCGCCCTGGTCGAGCAGGTCGCGCATGATCGGGGTGAACGGCACGAGCCCGACGCCCGCGCCCGCCTCCTCGGCGACCGGCGCGTCGGACTGGACGACCAGTGCCAGCGCGGCCACCGTCCGCTGCTCGAAGACGTCCCGTGGGGAGAACTTCAGCCCGTCGGCCCGGGCCCGGCTGACCAGCTGGATGGAGACGATGCTGTCGCCGCCCAGGGCGAAGAAGTCGTCGTCCACGCCGACCGAGGGCACACCGAGCACGTCGGCGAAGAGGGCGGCGAGCGCCGCCTCGGTCGCGTTGCCCGCGCCACGATCGGACACCATCGCCGCGAAATCGGGCGCGGGGAGCGCCGAGCGGTCGGTCTTCCCGTTGGGCAGCAAGGGAATCTCGTCGAGGACGACTACCGCAGCGGGCACCATGTGGTCGGGCAGCACGGACGCCGCGTGCGCGCGCACCGCCACCGGGTCGGTCCCACCGACCACGTAGGCGACCAGCCGGACAACACCCGGCTGGTCTTCCCGCACGACGACAACAGCCCGGTCCACCACCTGACCGAGAACAGCCTCGACCTCACCGGGCTCGATCCGGAAACCACGCACCTTGACCTGGTCGTCAGCCCGACCCAGGAACTCCAGGGAGCCCTCGGTGTCCCAGCGCACGAGGTCGCCCGTGCGGTAGAGCCTGCCCGCACCGAACGGGTTCGCCACGAACCGCTCGGCGGTCAGCGCGGGCTGCCCCAGGTAGCCGCGGGCGATCCCAGGGCCGCCGAGGTAGAGCTCGCCCACCACACCCGGAGCGACCAGCCCCAGGGCGGTGTCGAGCACGTACACCGCCGAGTTGGCCACCGGACGACCGATCACCGGCCGGTCACTTCGGACGGGCGCCTGCACCGCGTCCACTGTGGACTCAGTGGGTCCGTAGAAGTTCACCGCGTCCACATCGGACTCAGCGAGCCTGGCCCACAGGGCGGCGGGAACGGCCTCACCGCCGGTGCCGACCAGCGACACACCGGTGTCCAACAGGCCCTCGTCAACGAGGGTCGCCAGCAGCGCGGGCGCGGCGTCGAGGTAGGCGATCCCGTGCTCGCGGACATGCCGCACGAGTGCGGCCGGGTCACCGACGGGCGCGCCGACGTGCAGCGCGTGCCCAGCCGCCGACCACAGCAGCGGGTCGATCGAGGCGTCGAAGGCGAACGACGCGGTGTTCAGCACCGGCCCCGGCCGCATCACCGACGCGCGGTGCGCGGCCAGCAGGTTCGCCAGTCCGGCGTGCTCGACCACGACGCCCTTGGGGGTGCCGGACGAACCGGACGTGAAGATCACGTACGCCGCGCCGACAGCCTGCCCGGACACCCGGGGGAAGGCCGCCAGGTCGAGTTCGTCGAGCGCGATCCCGGGCAGGTCGACGGCGCCGATGGTCAGGGTCACCGTGGGTCGGGCCTGCTCGGTCATCAGCCGCAACCGCTGCGCCGGGTACTCGGGATCGAGGACCAGGTGGGCGGCACCCGCCTTCCAGGTGCCCAGGATCGCCGCGACCAGCCCGGCCGACGGCGGGAGCGCGAGCGCCACCACGTCGCCCGGACGCACGCCGCGGTCCACCAACAGACCCGCGATCCGCTCCGACCGCTCGGCGAGGGCCCCGTAGGTCAGGGTTTCGTCGGGGCCGACGACCGCGACCGCGTGCTCGTCCTGGGCCGCGAAGGCTTCGAGGATCGTCTCCTGGACTGGAACCGCTGGACCGCGTCCCCAATCGAGCACGGTCGCCCGTTCGGCGTCGGACAGCAGGGAGAGCGTGTGGACCCGGCTCGACGGTGTCGCGAACGCCGCGAGCGCGCGGCAGAACCGCTGCGCCCACTCCCCCGCTAGCCCGAGGTCCACTAGGTCTTCGCGCACGTCCAGCCAAGCGGCGGAACCGTTGACAGTCAACGTGATCGGGTAGTTCGTGGCGTCCGCGCCGGTGACAGCGCCGACCCGGAACCCGGCCGCGGACTCGGCCCGGTCGAGCGCGTCGGTGTCGATCGGGAAGCTCTCGAACACGGTGAGCGTGTCGAACAGCTCGCCGACGCCGACCGCGCGCTGCACGTCCGCCAGCCCGGCGTGCTGGTGGTCCAGCACGCGGGCCTGTTCGGCCTGCACCCTGGTCAGCAGCTCCGCGACGGTCTCGACCGGGTCGAGGCGCACCCGCACCGGCAGGGTGTTGATGAACAGCCCCAGCATCGCCTCGACGCCGGGCACCTCCGGCGGTCTGCCTGACACCGTGGCGCCGAAGACCACGTCGTCGCGGCCGAGGCCGCGCGCCAGGGTCAACCCCCAAGCGGCTTGGACCAGCGTGTTGAGCGTGACCCCTCGGTCCCTCGCCACACCCGCGAGGCCGGCGGGCAGCTCTACCTCCACCCGGGTCGGGAGCGCGCCCGCGCGGGACGCGCCCGCCGGGGCCACCAGCGTCGGCTCGGTGATCCCAGCCAGGGCACCGGCGACGGCCTCGACCCCGGAGTCCCTTGTGGACAGCCAGGTGAGGAAGTCCCGGTAGGGGCGCGCGGCGGGCAGCGCGGCACCGGCGTACGCCTCGAAGACCTCGCGCACCAGCAGCGGGGTGGACCAGCCGTCGAGCAGCACGTGGTGGAAGGTGATCAGCAGCCGCACCCGGTCGTCGGCGACCCGGCCGACCAGGAACCGCAGCAGCGGAGCGGCCGCGACGTCGAACCGGGTGCCGAGGTCGCGTGCGACCAGCTCGTCCCACTCGGTGTCGTCGGTCACGACCTCGCGCCAGGGCAGTTCGACGGCACCCGGGACCACCAGCACCGGGTCGCCGGAGCCGACGTGGTCGATCGCGGCCCGCAGGCTGTCGTGCCTGCGCAGCACCGCCTCGGCGGCGGCGCGCAGCCGCGCGGTGTCGACCTCGCCGGTCAGCTCACAGGAGAACTGCACGGTGTAGACGTCGTCGCCGGTGTCGTCGAACCCGGACAGGAACGCGATTCCCTGTTGTAGTGCGGTCGGTGTCCAGACGTCGACCAGCCCCGGGTGCCGCTTCGCTAAGGAGTCCACATCAGACTGTGCGAGGGCGGCCAGGGGGAAGTCCGACGGGGTGTGGCCGCCCGCCCCGGTCGAGGCGTGCCGGTCGATGGCGTGCAGCGCGGCCACCCACCGGTCGGCCAGTCGCGCCACCTCGTCCTCGGTGAATTGGGCCACAGGCCAAGAGAACGCGGCTGACAGGACTCCGTCGGTGGTCACCGCGTTGATGTCGAGCGCGTGTCCAACCGGCAGCGCGGCATCGGCGTCGCCGCCGAGCGCACCCGCTTCCGGTGCTCCCGACCACGGGTCGCCGGTGCCTTGCCCACCGAAGCGACCGAGGTAGTTGAAGAGGATCTCCGGCGTGGTCCGGTCGACGTCCAGCAAGCCGAAGCCGAGCCCGTCGCCGGGCACGGATCGCAGGTTCTCCTTGACCCGCTTGAGCGCCGCCCCCGCCGCCGGTCCGCCAGCGAGGGCGTCGGCGGTGTCGATCTCGCCGAGGTCGAGCGAGACCGGATAGAGCGTGGTGAACCAGCCGACCGTGCGCGCGAGGTCGGCGCCCTCAACGGCGTGCTCCTCGCGGCCGTGGCCCTCCAGGTCGACCACCGGGCGCCCGGAGGCGAGGGCCAAGGCGGTGAGCAGGACGTCCTCGACGCCCGCGTGGAACGCCGCCGGGACCGACCCCAGCAGCCGAGTGGTCACGTCGGCGGGGAGTTCGACCCGCAGCGTGCGCACCGTGGACACGGTGTCCCGAGTGGGAACCACCTGCTTGGCATCGGGGTCCGCAATCGCTTGCCAGTAGGCGGATTCACTCGCGCGGTCCTGGCCTGCGAGAGCCAGGGCCCAGTCGCGGAACGAGGTCCCCACGGGCTCGAGCGCCTTGCCGGTCACCGCGTCGGCGAGGTCGGGCACCAGGATGCGCCACGACACGCCATCCACGACCAGGTGGTGCGCGACGAGCAACACGCGTCCGTCCAGCCACACCACCCGGACCATCTCACCCGCGGCCGGGTCCAACTCGCTGTACGCGCGGTCTGCGGCGGCCGCGAAGTCGGTCCCGGGAACCCTGCTCACCAGCGACGCCGCCTGGACCGAGCCGATCGGCCGGACGTCGAGGGAGTCGCCGGTCAGGCGGGCGCGCAGGATGTCATGGATGTCCACAAGGGACTGAACGGCGCTGGTGAGCCGGTCCAGGGTCAGGTCGGCGGGCGCGATGAGGAGACGGGCCTGGGAGACCCGGTTGATCGGGCCGCCACGCCGGAGCAGCTCCCGCATGATCGGCGTGAGCGGCAGCGCCCCCGTTCCCTGCGACGCCACCACCACGGTCGGTACCACCGCGACCTCGGCGATCCTCGCGACAGTGCGCCGCTCGAAGACGTCGCGCGGGGAGAACCTCAGTCCCTCCGCGCGCGCCCGGCTGACCAGCTGGATCGACACGATGCTGTCGCCGCCCAAGGCGAAGAAGTCGTCGTCCACACCGACGGCGGGCAGACCGAGCACCTCGGCGAACACGGACGCCAACGTTTGCTCGGCGGCGGTCTCGGCTTCGCGCGCGGTGGTCAGCCCGGCGAAATCGGGCGCGGGCAGGGCCTTGCGGTCGACCTTGCCGTTCACCGTGAGCGGGATGCGCTCCAGCACCACCACGGCAGCGGGGATCATGTGCTCGGGCAGGTCCCGGCCCGCGTGCGTGCGCAGGTCCAGGCTGTCCACTGTGGAGTTGCTGGTGGCCGTGACGTAGGCGATCAGCCGGTTGTCGCGGACGACGGCGACGGCCTGGGCCACCGACTCGTGCCGGGCCAGCACGGACTCCACCTCGCCCAGCTCGATGCGGAACCCGCGCAGCTTCACCTGCCCGTCGGCGCGGCCGAGGTACTCCAGGGTCCCGTCCACCCAGCGCGCCAGGTCGCCGGTGCGGTAGAGCCTGCCCGCGCCGAACGGGTTCGCCACGAACCTCGTCGCGGTGAGCCCAGGGCGGTTGAGGTAGCCGTCGGCCAGACCGGCACCGGCGACGTGCAGCTCGCCGATGACACCGGGGGCCACCGGCGCGAGACCGGCGTCGAGCACGTACGCGCGCAGGTCAGGGATCGGGACACCGACGTCCGGGCCACCGTCCTCGGCGTCGTGCTCGGTGAGCGGGCGGTAGGTGACGTGCACGGTGGTTTCGGTGATGCCGTACATGTTGACCAGCCGGGGCGCGTCATCGGCGTGCCGCGCGTACCAACCCGCGAGGGTGCGCGGGTCGAGCGCCTCGCCGCCGAAGATCACATACCGCAGCGCCAGCTCGGCCCCGCCCCGAGCGCGGTCGGCCTCGTCGAGCTGGTGGAACGCCGACGGCGTCTGATTGAGCACGGTGACCCGCTCGCGCGCGAGCAGGTCGAGGAACGCCTCGGGCGAGCGGCTCGTGGCGTGGTCGACCACGACCAGCGTGCCGCCGCGCAGCAGGGCGCCCCAGAGCTCCCAGACGGAGAAGTCGAAGGCGTAGGAGTGGAACAGGGTCCAGACGTCGTCCGGGCCGAAGCCGAACCAGTGGTCGGTGGCGGACAGCAACCGGTCGACGTTGCGGTGCGGGACGAGAACACCCTTGGGTGTCCCGGTCGACCCGGACGTGTAGATCACGTACGCGGGGTGATCGGCCGTGACGGTTGGTCGCTGTCCGGCCGGAGCGGTGTCCGCAGTCGTCACCACGGGCACGGCGAACTGGTCGCGCAGCTCGGGCGTGGTCACCACCAGCGTGGGCGCGGCGTCGGACAGCATGAAGTCGAGCCGGGCGCGCGGGTAGTCCGGGTCGAGCGGCAGGTACGCCGCCCCCGACTTCAGCACCGCCAGCACAGCCACGACGAGGTCGGCCGAACGCGGGAGCGCCACGGCGACGATCCCGCCGGGGACGGCACCGCGCTCGACGAGCACGTCCGCGACGGCATCGGACCGAGCGTCCAGCTCGGCGTAGGTCAGCCGCTCATCGCCCGCGACCAACGCCAGCGCACCCGGCGCCTTGGCAACCTGTTCAGCGAACCTGGCCGGGATGGTCGCAGGGACGATTTCCTCGGTGTTGCTGGGATTCCAGCGCTGGACGACGTCTGTCCGCTCGCTCGCGGACAACCCGTCGACCTTCGCCACGGGCAGGTCCGGGGCGTCGACGAGCGCCGTGAGCACCCGCACGAGCCGCTCGGACAACGCGACCGGGTCGACCAACCCGGGCCGGTACTTGAGCAGCAACTCGGGGCCAGCGGCGACGAGCGTCGCCGGGTAGTGCGTCGCGTCGCGCGTCTGGCCCGCGCGCACCGACAGCCCAGTGGCGGACTCGGCGCGGCCCAGGGCCGCGGTGTCGACGAAGTAGCTCTCGAACACCGTGAGGGTGTCGAACAGCTCCCCGATGCCCGCCGCGCGCTGGATGTCGGCGAGCCCGAGGTACTGGTGGTCCATCACAGCGGCCTGCTCGGCCTGCACCCTGGTGAGCAGTGCCCGCACCCGTTCCGCCGGGTCGAGCCGCACCCGAACCGGCACGGTGTTGATGAACAGGCCGATCATCTCGTTGACCCCGGCCAGCTCCGGCGGCCTGCCGGAGACCGTCGCGCCGAACACGACGTCGGTGCGACCGAGCGACCGGGCCAGCAGCAGCGCCCACGCGGCCTGCACGACGGTGTTCAGCGTGACGCCGCTCGTGCGCGCCAGGTCCGCCAGCCGGTCGGTGAGGCCGTCCGGGAGCGGGATCGGGCGCTGCTCGGCGGAACCCGCCGGGTCGGCGCCCGGAGCGAGCAGGGTCGGCTCCTCGATCCCCCGCAACGCCTGCGCCCACGCGGCCTGGGAGGCTTTGGTGTCCCTGGCGCGCAACCACATCAGGTAGTCGCGGTACGGCCGCACGGCGGGCAGCCTGGTGGCGTCGCCCTTGGCCGCGTAGAGCTGGAACAGCTCCCGCGCGAGCAGCGGTGTGGACCAGCCGTCGAGGAGGATGTGGTGGAACGCGATCAGCAGCCGGTGGCCGCCACCGGTCGTGGCCAGCACCATGCGCAGCAGCGGGGGCTTGGCGAGGTCGAACCGGTCGGCCCGGTCTTGGGCGAGCACGTCGTCCCAGTCGGGCTCGACCAGCTCGCGCCAGGGCAGCTCGACCCGGCTCGGCACCGGCGCCACGACCGCGCCGTTCTTGCGCCGCCGGAAGCACGCTCGCAGGTTGGCGTGCCGGTCGAGCAGCGCTTGGCCTGCGGCTCGCAGCACCGCGGGGTCGAGCGGGCCGTCGAGGTCGAGGGTGAACTGCACGTGGTACGGGTCGACCGGGGTGTCGGCGTACTCGCTGTGGAACAGCAGGCCCTGCTGCAGGGGTGAGAGGGGCAGGACGTCGTCGAGTCCTGGCTTGCGCGTGTTCACGAGCTCCACTCCGAATCGAACTCGTCGAGCTCGTCTTGGGACAGGTCAGCGAAGGTGAGGTCCGAGGGGGTGTGGCCACCCGCGCCCGCCTCGGCGTGCCGGGCCAGCGCCCGCAGCGCGTCGAACCAGGCGTGCGCCAGCTCGCGGGCGTCGGGCTCGGCGACGACCGCGCCGCCCCAGGCCCAGGTGGCCGAGAGCCGCGGCCCGTCGGGACCGTCGAGGGTGATGGCGTTGACCTGCAGGGCGTGCGAGATGGGCAGCTCGGGGTCGACGGCGCCGCCGAGCCCGGTCCCGGCCCAGTCGCCGTGCTGCTCGGCCCCGATGTCGAACCGGCCCAGGTAGTTGACCAGGACGTCCCTCGGCGGCAGGTCGTGGTCGCCGAGGCCGAAACCGATGCCGTTGTCCGGGATAGCGCGCAGGTGCTCCTTGACCCGCTTGACCGCCTCGCCCGCCGCGTGGCCGCCGGTCAGCGCGTCTGCCACGTCGATGCTGTGCAGGTCGAGGCGGACCGGGTAGACGGTGGTGAACCAGCCGACCGTTCGGGACAGCTCCGTCCCCGGCACGGCTTGCTCTTCGCGGCCGTGACCCTCGACGTCGACCACCCGGGCGAGATTGCCCCGCGTGTGCGCGATGGCGAGCGCCAGTCCGGCCAAGAGGACGTCGTTGACGGTGCCGTGGAAGAGGTCCGGCAACGTGGTGAGCAGCGGCAGGGTTTCCTCGGTGGTGAGCTCCAGCTTGAACTCCCGTCCGGTGTGGACGGTGTCGGCACCGGTGATCGGGCGGCTCGCGAGGACCTGCCCGGTGCAGTCGGCGAGGCTCCGCCAGTGCTCGCCATCGGGGTTGGAGGCACGCAAACCAATGGCCCACTGGCGGAAGGAGGTGCCGATGGGGTCGAGCGGCTCGCCCCGGTATGCCTTGACCAGGTCCGGTTCCAGCACTCGCCAGGACACCCCGTCGACCACGAGGTGGTGGGCGACAAGCAGCACCTTGCCCTGGCCGCCGGCGCGGTCGAGCCACACCACCCGCAGCATGACGCCCTTCCGCGGGTCCAACTCATCGGCTACCGCCGACGCCAGTTCCTCGTCGGTCCGCCCGGTCGCGTCGATTCTCGACACGTCCGGCGCAGTGGCGTGCTCGGGGACTTCGAGCCCTTCGTCAGTGAGCCGCGCGCGCAGGATGTGGTGCGTGTCAAGCAATGCGGTGACGGCCTGCTCCAGTTTGGCGAGGTCCAGGTCCTTGGGTGCGTTCAACAACCGGGCCTGTGCGAACTTCGCGATCGGCCCGCCGCGGCGCAACGTGTCCCGCATGATCGGCGTGAACGGCACCAGCCCGATGCTCGCCCCCACCTCCTCGACCGCGGCCACCGCGTCGACCTCGACGACCAGCGCCAGGCCGGCGACCGTGCGCCGCTCGAACACATCTCGCGAGGAGAACCGCAATCCCGCCGCACGAGCGCGGGCCACCAGTTGGATGGACACGATGCTGTCACCGCCGAGGGTGAAGAAGTCGTCGTCGACCCCGACGTTGGGGAGCCCGAGCACCGCCGCGACCAGTTCGGCCAGGGTTCGCTCCACATCGGACTCCGCCGCGCGGTCGCCGACCAAGGCAGCGAAGTCCGGGTCCGGCAACGCCTTTCGATCGGTCTTGCCGCTCGGGGTGAGCGGGATCTGCTCCAGCGTCACGAACGCCGAGGGCACCATGTGCTCCGGCAGCACGCGTCGCAGCGCCTCTCGGACGTCGTCGTGCTCGGCGTGGTTGCGGTTGGCGTGGTTGCGGTTGGCGTGATCGTGGTCGGCGCTGCCGACCAGGTAGCCGATGAGCCGGTCATCCCGGACCACGACGACCGCCCGCTCCACACCGTCCACTGCGGACAGTGCGGCCTCGATCTCGCCCAACTCGATCCGGAAGCCGCGCAGCTTCACCTGCTCGTCCGCCCGGCCGAGGTAGTCCACCGAACCATCGGGGTGCCAACGCGCGACATCCCCCGTGCGATAAAGCCGCTGCCCCTTGTTGAACGGGTCGGCCACAAACCGCTCAGCGGTCAGACCCGGCCGATTGAGATATCCCCGAGCAAGCTGGACGCCCGCGAGGTAAAGCTCACCAGCACCACCGACCGGCACGGGCCGCAGGAATCCATCGAGCACATACAGCCGCGTATTCCACACCGGCCGCCCAATAGACACCCGACCAACATCGACCCGCGTCGCAGTCACATCGACAGAGGCTTCAGTGGGTCCGTACAGGTTATGCAACTCAGCACCCGAGACAGCGACAAACTCGTCCCTGAGGTCGTCGGGCAGCGCCTCCCCAGAACACAGCACACGCCGAAGTCCCTTGGCCTGCAACGCGACTGGCACGAACGCGCGCAGCATCGAAGGCACGAAATGCACCGTGGTGACACTGTGCCGCTCAATCACCTCAGCCAAATACGCAGGATCCCGATGCCCACCCGGCTTGGCCACCACAAGAGTCGCCCCAACCACCAACGGCCAGAAAAACTCCCACACCGACACATCAAAACTCGCCGGAGTCTTCTGCAGAACCCGCTCACCCCGAGCAAGCCCATACTCACCCTGCATCCACAACAACCGGTTAACAATCCCCGACTGCCCCACCACAACACCCTTGGGCCGCCCCGTCGACCCCGACGTATAAATCACATACGCCGCACCACCCCCCGACTCACCCCCTACACCAACCCATCCTCTCCCGCCATCCCCACCACTCCCACCATCCAGCCAGCTCCCGCCGTCCACACCACTTCCAAGATCATCCCCCACCCCCAGGGCAGCCCCCGCCCTCCCAGGGGGGCGGCCCACTTCCAGCTTACTAGCCGCGCCCGGCGCAGCGAAAGCCCCGCCTGTCAACCCTGTGGACAACTCGCCCTGTGGATAACCAAAAGCACGATCGCCGACCCCGGGTCCATCATGGTCAGACCAACCGGAAAGGGCCACCCCATGATCATCCACAAGCACCGTCGCGCAGTCCTGAGCAGACCCGGCGACCACCACCACCGGCCGCGCGTCGGCGATCATCATCGCGAGCCGCTCGGCCGGGTATTCCGGATCCAGCGGCAAATAGGCCGCACCGGCCCGCTGCACGGCCAGCAACGCCACGACCAACGCGGCCGACCGCTCCAGCGACACGCCGACGATCGTCCCCGCGACCACCCCGTGTTCCCGCAGCACCAACGCCAGAGCGTCCACCCGCGCGGCCAACTCCCGATAGGACAACGAGGCCCCACCGTCGACCACCAAAGCCACACCATCCGGGTCCGCGGCCGCCCGTGCGGCGAACAGCGCCGGAATGGTCGTCGCGGGCAGTTCCACAGCAGCGCCCTGCCAACCGCGCACCACAAGATCGCGCTCGGCCGCGGGCAACAGGTCGACCGCGTGCACCGGCCGCCCCAGATCGTCGGCGATCGTCTCCAACGCACGCGCGACCCGCCGCAGCAGGGCGTTCGCGGCATCAGCGCCGACCACATCCGGCCGGAAGCGCAACGTCAGCGTGGTCGAAGCCCCCGGCAACACGAGAAGGGTCAACGGGTAGTGCGTGGCGTCGCGACCGACGACCTCGGTCACGACCAGCCCCGCCGCGGACTCGGCGCGCGCCAACGCCTCCGAGTCCACCGGGTAGCTCTCGAACACGGTCAACGTGTCGAACAGCTCCCCGATCCCGACCACGCGCTGGATGTCGGCAAGCCCGACGTGCTGGTGGTCCAACAGCGCCGACTGTTCGCGGTGCAGTCGGGCCAGCAGCTCGCCCAACGGCTCGGCCGGGTCGAGCCGCACCCGCACGGGCACGGTGTTGATGAACAGACCGACCATCGACTCCGCGCCCGCCACCGACCCGTCGCGCCCGGACACGGTCGCGCCGAACACGACGTCGCGGCGGCCGGTCCACTGCGACAGCACCAAGCCCCACGCCGCCTGCACGGCCGCGTTCACCGTGACCCCGACCCGCCGCACCGCCGCGGTGAGTCGAGCGGTCACCTCAGCAGGGAGGTCGATATCCAGCTGCTCCGGTAGCACCCCCGCGCGTGCCGCGTCCGGCGCGACGATCGTCGGCTCGTCGAGTCCGGCGAGCGCGGTCCGCCACGCAGTCTCCGCGGCGGCGCCGTCTCGCGTCGCCAGGTCGGCGAGGTGCGAGCGGTAGGGGGGAACAGCGGGCAGCGAGTCACCTGCGTACAACGCGAACAGCTCACGGGCCAGCAGCGGTGTCGACCAGCCGTCCAGGATGGCGTGGTGGTTGGTCAGCACCAGCCGCGAGGTGTCCGGGCCGAGTCGGATGAGCAGGAACCGCAGCAGCGGACCGGCGGCCAGGTCGAACCTGGTGGCCCGCTCGGCGTCGACGAGGCGCGCGGTCTCGGTCTCGTCGGCCGTCACCTGCCGCCACGGCACCGTGGTCCGGCGGGCGATGACCTGCGCCACCGTGCCGGACGCCAGCGCCGGGAACGACGCTCGCAGCGTGTCGTGCCGGTCCACCAGGGCCTGCGCCGCGGCGCGCAGCCGTGCGCCGTCGACCTCGCCGGTCAGCGAGAGCACCTGCTGCGTGGTGTAGACGTCCACTGTGGACTCGTCGAACCGGGACAGGAACAGCAGACCGGCCTGCAACGGCGTGGTCGGCCACACATCGGCCACGTCCGGGTGCCGCGCGTCGACCTCGTCCACCTCGTCCTGGGTGAGTCCGGCCAGCGGCCAGTCCGACGGCGAGTGGCCGCCGACCGGTCGCTGGGCGAGCTCGCCCAGGGCGGCGGCCCAGCGGTCCGCCAGCCCCCGGACCGTGGCGTCGGCCACCGCGCCGACCCAGGCCCAGTGGGCCACGAGCACCGGACCGTCGGCACCCTCCTCGACGAGGACGTTCACCGCGATCGGGTGCCCCACCGGCAGGTCCAGGTCCGCGCCGCCCGCCAGCGTCGCGGCCTCGGGTGCACCCGCCCACTCACCGGACTCGCCCACGCCGATGCGGCCGAGGTAGTTGAACAGCACGTCCCGCCGGGGCGCCGCGATGTCCAGCAGCCCGAATCCGAGCCCGTCCCCCGGTACCGCGCGCACGGCGTCCTTGACCCGCTTGAGGGTCGCGCTGACGTCGGCACCGAGCTCGAGCCGGACGGGGTGGATCTCGGTGAACCAGCCCACCGTGTCGGTCGGGTCGAGCCCGGCGACCTCCGCACGCCCATGCCCCTCCACGTCGACCACGAGGGTCTCCCCGGCGGCCCAGGCCAGCCCGGCCAGCAGGACCTCCGTGGCGCCGGTGTGGAACAGCGCGGGCAACCCGGTGATCAACCGCTGGGCGTCCGGGATCCGCACCGTCAGCGATTGCCCCAACCCGACTGTGTCCGTGGTCGGGTCCAGGGCCCGCGTGCTCAGCGAAGCCCCGGGGAGCACGATCCGCTCCCACGCCTCCCGCTCCACCTCCAGGTCGGCAGCACGCGCACGAGTGGCCGTGGCCCAACCGCGGAACGACACAGCAGCGGGCTCCAGTCGCTCCCCGCGCGTGGCCGAGGCCAGCGCAGGGATCAGGACCCGCCACGAGACCCCGTCAATCACGAAGTGGTGAGCCACCACCAGCAACCGTCCGGGTTCGCCGGGCCCGCGGTCGAACCAAACAACCTGGAGCACGCGCCCCACCGCCGGGTCCAGCGCCGCGACGGCCGCTTCGGCCGCGACCGCCAACCGGTCTGTCCACTGCGGACCGTAGACACCGGCGGCATCCACCCTGGTCACCACGTCCGCCGCAGGTTCGGCACCGACGACCAGCGAGTCGCCGGTGAACCGCGCCCTCAGCACCGGGTGCGCCGCCACGACCGCGTCCACCGCGGCGACGAGCCGGTCAAGGGTCAACTCCGCCGGACTGGTCACCAACCGCGACTGGTGGAACCGGTTGATCGGTCCGCCTCGACTGACCAGTTCACGCATGACGGGCGTCAACGGGATCACGCCCACCGCCGAGTCGTCAGTCCGCCGCACGGCGACGCCGAACTCGGCCACCCGGGCCATCTCGGCGACCGTGCGCGCCTCAAAGACCTGTCGGGTGGTCAAGCGGATCTCCGCGGCCCGAGCGCGCGCGACCAGCTGCATTGACACGATGCTGTCGCCACCGAGGGTGAAGAAGTCGTCGTCCGCACCCACCTCGGGCAGGCCCAACACCGCGGCGACCAGACTGGCCAGTGCGGCTTCAGCGGCGTCCCGGGGCGCCCTGGTGATCACCACAGCGCGATCCGGTTCGGGCAGTGCCGCGCGGTCCACCTTGCCGTTCACCGTGGTGGGCAGGGAATCCAGCAGCACGAACGCCGACGGCACCATGTACTCCGGCAGCGCGCTCTTCGCCCACCCGGCCAACTCGTCGACAGACAGCGCCTGCTCCGGCACGACATAGGCCGCCAGGTACGGCGCGGGCGACTTGCGCACCGTGACCACGGCCCGCCGCACAGCCGGGTGGGCCGACAGCGCGGACTCGACCTCTTCCAGCTCCAGCCGCATGCCGCGGATCTTGACCTGGTTGTCCGCCCGTCCGACGAAGTCCAGCGACCCGTCGGCGTTCCACCGCGCCAGGTCGCCGGTGCGGTAGAGGCGGGCCCCGGCCGGACCGTACGGGTCAGCCACGAACCGCGCCGCCGTCAGCCCAGGGGCACCGACGTATCCGCGCCCGAGGAGGTAACCCCCCGCGTAGAGCTCGCCCGTGCGCCCCACCGGCACCGGCCGCATGTGCGGGTCGAGCACGTAGAGGCGGGTGTTGGGGTTCGGTTTGCCGATGGAGGTGGCGATCCGCTCCGCGGTGTCCCGGTAGACCACGTGGGACACGCCGATGGTCGCCTCGGCTGGGCCGTAACCGTGGTACATCGTCGTATCGAGCCGGTCGCGGAACCGGTCGAACAGATCGGGCGTGAGGACCTCGCCGCCACACCACACGTGCCGCAGCCCAGCCAGTGCGGCGGGTTCGGTTGCCACGGCCAACAGGGCGTCCAACATGGACGAGGGCAGGTAGACGAAGGTGACCCGCTCCCGGTCGATGACGTCGAGCAGGTAGTTCGGATCCCGCTCACCACCGGCCTTGGCCACCACGACCCGCCCACCCGCGACCAGCGGCAGGAAGATCTCGTTGACCGAGATGTCAAACGCCAACGGCGCCTTGAACAGGGTCGCGTCGTCCGCCCCGAACCCGAGCAGCCCCACCTGCCACGACAACCGCGCGCAGATGGCCTCGTGCCGGATCATCGCGCCCTTCGGCACCCCGGTCGACCCCGACGTGAAGATCACATACGCCAACCCAGCCCCATCGACGGCATCCACCCCGCCGACCAGACCTCCCGCGAACTCGTCCCCCCAGCCACCCGAGTCCCCAACCTCACGCGCCAGACCACCCAGGGCCCCGCCAACCTGCCTCGCCGGGCCAACCAAGTCCCCCGCGAACTCATCCGCCGAGCCAACCGACCCGGGGCCGACTTCACCCGTCCGAGCGACCGAGTTGTCCACAGGCAAGATCGAGATCTCCCCATCCCCCGCCCCACCCCGGTAAACTGGGTGCGGGGCCGCCCCCCTGGGAGGGCGGGGGTTTGTCTGGGGCGGGTTTGCCTGGGGCTGGGTTGGTGTTGACAGCGGGGCGTAGGACCAGTTTTCCAGGTCTACGGGCAAAGTGGGGATCGACAGCGGCACGGGGTTGGGGCCGGTGATGGCCACGGTGGCCCGGGCGTCGGCGGTCACGCGGTCTCGGCGGTCGGCGGGCCAGGTGGGGTCGACCGGCACGAACGCGCCGCCCGCGCGCAGGACGGCCACCAGGGCGACGACCATCTCGGCGGAGCGGGGCAGGGCGATGCCCACTGTCCTCTCTGGACCGATGCCGGTCGCGCGCAGGTGGTCGGCCAGCGCGGCGGTGTGGCGGTCGAGTTCGCCGTAGGTGAGGGAACGCGCGCCGTCGACGACGGCGATGGACTCGGGGGTGGCGGCCATCCGGGTGGTCAGCATCTCGGCCAGGGTCCGGGACACCTCGGGTTCGGCGGTGTCGTTGAACCCACGCAGGACCAGCTCGCGTTCGGTGTCGGTGAGCACGTCGATCGTGCCGACCACCCGGTCACCCGCGAAGGCGTCGAGGACGGTCGCCAGCCTGCGGGCCAGGTCGGCGGCCAGGTCGCGGGTTCCGGGCTGGTGCCGCAGGCGCAGATCCCCGCCCGGGTGGGCGACCAGGGCCACGGGGTAGTGCGTGGCGTCGTGGCCCTCCACCGCGGTGACCCGGAAACTGGCGTCGGCGGTGCGGGAGTCGATCGGGTAGCTCTCGAAGACGACGAGCGTGTCGAACAGCTCCCCGATGCCCGCCACGCGCTGGATGTCGGCCAGTCCGACGTCTTGGTGGTCGAGCAGCGCCGCCTGCTCGCTCTGCAGCCGGGTGAGGAAGGCGCCGGTCGGCTCGGCGGGGTTGAACCGCACGCGCACCGGGACGGTGTTGATGAACAAGCCCACCATGTCCGCGATCCCGGGGACCTTGGGCGAGCGCCCGGACACCGTGGCCCCGAAGACCACGTCGTCGCGACCGAGCACGCGCGCCAGCACCAACCCCCACGCCGCTTGCACGAGCGTGTTGACCGTGACCCGACGCGCACGTGCGATCTCGGCGAGGTCCGCGGTGACCGGCACGGTGACCTCGTCGGGGACCCCAGCGACGGCCGTGTCGGGAGCCAGCAAAGTCGGTTCGGTGAGGCCGTCGAGGGCTTCCGCCCACACCGCGGTGTCCGGAACCGGCAGTGCGGCGAGGTAGTCCCGGTAGGGGCGCACGGGCGGGAGCTCCACACCCGCGTAGAGCGCGATGAGGTCCCGCACCAGCAGCGGCCCCGACCACCCGTCGAGCACGATGTGGTGACTGGTGATCACCAACCGCTGGGCGCCGGGCGTGCGAACCAGCGCGAACCGCACCAGCGGCGGCGCCCCGACATCGAATCGCCGAGCGCGGTCCTCGGCGAGGAATCCGGCCCAGTCCCCCGTCTCCACCAGCCGCAACGGCACCCAGGACGCCGTTCCACTTGTCCACAGGCTTGATCCACTACCCCCGTTCTGTCGGTCACCCCCGGTAGACTGGATCGGGGATGGCCCCCTGGGAGGGTGGGCCTGTGGGGTGGGGGTTTGCGGAGTGGGGGTTTGCGGAGTGGGGCCCTGCGGGGTGGAGGCCTGTGGGGTGGCTGGCTGGACGGTCGGGGTCTGAGGGGTGGACTGCTCCAGGGTGTAGATGCGCTCCGGGGTGGGGATCTGCTGCGGGGTCAGGTCCTGCTGGCCGGCCGGCCGCGGGGTGGGGGCGGTCGGCAGCGGCGTGACCACCTGGACGGGGGTGCCGGAGTCGCTGACCAGGAACGCGGTGCGCAGGTTGGCGTGGCGCTCCAGCAGGGCCGTGACGGCGCTGCCGAGTCGGTCGGGGTCGACCGTTCCCGCCAGGGTCAGGGCGAGTTGCACGACGTACACGTCGGAATCGTCCACTTCGGACAGGTAGAGCAGCCCGGCCTGCAGCGGCGACAGTGGCCACACGTCGGTGAGCGACGGGTGCGCCGAGACGATGCCTGCCAGGTCGGCCGGATCCAGGTCGACCAGCGGGAAGTCCGACGGCGTGAGCTGTGGCGGCTGCTCGACCAAGCCCGCCAATGCGCTCGCCCAGGACGCGGCCAGTTCCGGGACGTCGAGCGACCCGCAAGCGTCCGGCGCGTAGGTCCACTCGGCGACCAAGGTGGGGCCGTCGGGGCGGTCCTCGACCGCGCAGTTGAGGGTGACGGCGTGGCTCACCGGGAGCTCAGGATCGCTCCCGCCGCCGATGGCGTTGCCGTCGGCGACCGGGGCCCACGGCCGGTCCTCGACGCTGAACCGGCCCAGGTAGTTGACCAGGACCTCCCCGACGTCCCTCGTCGGCAGCCACCCGTGGCCGATGCCGTTGTCCGGCACGGCGCGCACGTGCTCCTTCACCGCGGCCAGCGAAGGCTCCAGCCGCAGCGGGTGAACCGTAGTGAACCATCCCACAGTGCGGGTGAGGTCGGCGCCCGGGACAACCTTCTCCTCGCGACCATGCCCTTCGACGTCCACCCGCACGGGTCCGCCCGCGGCGACGGCCAACGCGGTCAGCACTGCCTCCCGCACACCAGCGCGGTGCCGTTGCGGCAGTTCAGTCAGCAGCGCACGGGTCGTGGCAACATCGACCACTACCCGTTCCATGCGCGTCGCCCCCAAGACGTCGCGGGTGGGATCTACCGGCACGGTCCCCCACGGCCGCACGGGTTGAGCGAGCAAATCAGCCCAGAAATCACCGTCCGCCCATCGCGTGGTCGACAGCTCTTCGGCCCACACGCGGAACGGCGTCGTCTCCGGCGCCAGCTCCCCAACCCGGGCGTCAGCCAGATCCGCCGCCAGCACCCGCCAAGACACGCCGTCCACGGCGAGGTGGTGCGCGGCGATCAGCAGCCTGCCGACGCCGTCCCACCGCAGCGCGACCATCCGACCGTCTTCCGGGTCGAGCGCGTCCACCGCCTCCTCGACGGACAGCTCGCCGACCCGCAGCACGTCCGACGCCCGCAACGACGGCGGCACGTGCAGTCCGTCAGAGCCAAGACGCGCGCGCAACATCCCGTGTGTGTCGAGAACACGTTGCACGGCAACGAAGAGCTCGTCCGCAGTCAGGTCAGCGGGAGTCGCCAACACGACCGTCTGCGCGAACTTGCGCACGGGTCCGCCCCGCGCGAGGAAGTCGCGCATGACGGGCGTGAACGGCGACACCCCTACCGCCGAACCGACCAACGTCGGACGGGAGTCGTCCTCTAGCAGCGCGAGAGCTGCGACGGTGCGCTGCTCGAACACGTCCCGCGGTCCGATACCGAAACCTGCCGCGCGCGCTGCCGTGACCAACTGGATAGACAGGATGCTGTCCCCGCCGAGGGCGAAGAAGTCGTCGTCAACACCAACCGATGGCAACCCAAGGACCGCAGCGAACACCCCTGCGAGTGCAGTCTCAGCGGGTGTACGCGGCTGACTTGACGATGTCTGCGCCGCAAAGTCTGGTGCAGGTAGCGCTGCCCGATTCACCTTGCCGTTAGCCGTAAGAGGCAGCTCAGCCAGCGCCACTACCGCGCCCGGCACAGCCTGCTCCGGCAACCGCGCCGAAACGGCCGCGCGCAGCGCGGACACATCCAGGTCCGCGGGTGTCACATAGCCAACGAGTCTGCCTTCGCGGAGCACGACCACGGCCGCACGCACACCAGGAACCGCGGACAGCGCTGCCTCGACCTCGCCGAGTTCCACCCGGAAACCGCGCACCTTGACCTGGTCGTCAGCACGCCCGACGAAACGCAGCGCCCCATCCCGAGTGCGCCGCACCAGGTCGCCGGTGCGATAGATACGTCCCGGCCCGAACGGATTGGCCACGAAACGGCAAGCGGTAAGGGAAGGACGACCGCGATAGCCCCGCGCGACCTGCGCCCCACCCACATAGAGCTCTCCCACGACACCCGTCGGCGCCGGGCGCAACTGCACGTCCAGCACGAACGCGGTCGTTCCCGCTACCGGATCCCCCAGCGTGGGTTGAGAACCATTGATCTCGGCCATGGTGACCATGACGGTCGTCTCGGTGGGACCGTAGAAGTTGAAGGCATGCACGTCCGCGGCGGACAACCGCTCCCACAGCGCGGCGGGAACAGCCTCACCGCCCATCGCGACACCGCGGACTTGGTAGCCCAAGAGGCCCTCGTCGACCAGCATCGCGATCGTGGCGGGCGTGGCCTCCACGAAGGTGATCCCGCGCTCGACGACGACGGCTCGGAACGCCGCCGGGTCCGCGTATTCCTCACGGGTGAGCAGGTGCAGCTGGTGCCCGTCAAGCAGCCACAGCAGCGCCTGCCACGAGGCGTCGAAGGCGAAGGAGAACCCGTGCGCCACGCGGGCGCGGCCCACCGGCGTGAACACGGCGGCCCGGTTGGCGTGGAAGAGCGTGGCGATCTGCCGGTGCGCGACCGTCACGCCCTTGGGCTCACCGGTGGAACCGGAGGTGTAGATGACGTAGGCGGCGGAGTCCGGATCGGGGTGTCGCGGCAGGTCCGCGGTGGCCGAGGCGATCGCCGGGTCGTCCGGCCGCAGCATCGGGATGTCCGCCTCGAGACTATCGGTGATCAGCAAAGCGGGTGCGGCGTCGGCCAACACGTGGTCCAGCCGGGCGCGCGGGTAGTCGGGGTCCAGCGGGAGGTAGACCGCTCCCGCCTCGAGCACGGCGAACAGCGCGACGACGAGGTCGACCGTGCGCGGCAACGCCACGGCCACGACGGTCTCCGGCCGCACGCCGAGCTCGACCAGGTGGCGGGCCAGCGCCCGCACCCGCGACCCGAGCTGGGCGAAGGTCAACGTCTGGTCGGCCACCACGGCGACCTCGTCCGGACGGGCCCGGACCTGGAGGTCGAGCAGCTCGGGGATGGTAGCCGGGTCGACCGCCACCGGCACCGCCTCGACCGGCCACGCGCGCTCGGCCGCGGTGCGGACGTCCACAGTGGATAGTCTGATGCCCGGGTCGGCGGCGGCGGTGTCCAACAGCCGGATCAGGCGGCTGGCCAGGTCGGCCGCGGTGGCCTCGTCGAACAGCTGGGTGGCGTAGTCGACCGAGACGTCGATGCCGCCCTCGGCGCGCTCGGCCAGGGTGACGGTCAAATCGACCTTGGCGGTGGTGAGCCGTACCGGTTCCACCACGCCGTCGTGGCCGGGCAGACCGGGGCGCGCGGTGGGCGCGGTGCGGTGCACGAGCATCGTCTGGAACAGCGGGTTGCGGCCCAGCGCGCGCTCGGGCGCCAGCTCGTCCACGACCCGGTCGAACGGGACGTCCTGGTGGGCGTAAGCGGCCAGGTCGGTGCTGCGGACGCGGGCGAGCAGCTCGGCGAAGGTCGGGTCGCCCGAGGTCTCAGTACGCAGGACGACGGTGTTGACGAGGAAGCCGATGAGCCCGTCGAGCCGGTCGTCGGCCCGGCCGGCCACGGGCGCGCCGAGCACGACGTCGTGGCCAGCGCCCATGGCGGTGAGCAGCGCGGCGAGGGCGGCGTGACCGACCATGAACAACGTCGCGCCGGACCGGGTGGCCACCTCGGCGAGCGCGCGGTGGGTGTCCGGGGAGACCACCGCCGACACCCGGGCGCCGCGGTGGTCGGGCACGGCCGGACGTGACCGGTCGGTCGGCAGCGGGATCTCGGCGGGCGCCCCGTCGAGCGTGTGGCGCCAGTACGCGAGCTGCGCCTCGGCGAGGCCGTCGTCGAGCACCGCGCGCTGCCACACGGCGTAGTCGGCGTACTGCACGGCAAGCGGCGCGAACTCAGGCGCGGAGCCCGAGCGGCGAGCGGCGTAGGCGGTGCCCAGTTCCGACCACAGCGTCGCCTCGGACCACTCGTCGGCGGCCACGTGGTGCACCAGGACCAGCAGCACAGACGCGGTTTCGGTGATGAACAGCCAGGCCCGCACAGGGATGTCCGCGGCGAGGTCGAACGCGTGCTCGGCGGCCTCGGTCAGGTGCGCGGGCAACTCCGCCTCGGTCAACCGCACGACGTGCAGTTCGGGGAGCGCGGCGGTGATCTCCTGGTGGGTGTCGTGCAGGACGGTGCGCAGGCTCTCGTGCCGTGTCGCGAGATCCGCGAGAGCGGCGCGCAACGCCTCGACGTCGACCTGCCCGAAAAGCCGGGCGGTGAAAGGGATGTTGTAGGTGGGCGAGGGTCCTTCGACCTGGAAGGCGAACCACAACCGCTGCTGCGCGGCCGACAACGGCGCCAGTTCCGGGCGTGCCAGTTCACCGGGCGACAACCGGGTCGTGCGTGCGCCGCGGGTCCGGGCGGCGAGGTCGGCGACCGTCGGCGCGTCGAAGACGTCGCGCACCGACAGCTCCGCCCCGAGCGCGACCCTTGCCCGGTTGACCAGGCGGGTGGCGAGCAGGGAGTGTCCGCCCAGCGCGAAGAAGTCGTCGTGAACACCCACCTCGGGCACACCGAGCAACTCGACGAAGACCGCTGACAGGAGTTCCTCGGCGGCATCCCGCGGCGCCACGAAGGACGCCCCAGTCTGCGACTGGGGGTCGGGAAGCGCTTTGCGGTCGGTCTTGCCGCTGGGGGTCAGCGGGATCTCGTCGAGCTCCACGACGACCGACGGCACGAGGTGCGCGGGCAGCACGCGGGCGAGGTCTTCGCGGACCCGCGAGCCGGACCCGCGCGGCACCACGTAACCGACCAGCCGATCGTCCCGCACCGCGGCGACCGCGTGCGCGACCCCGTCCACAGCGGACAGCGCGGCCTCGACCTCACCCAGCTCGATCCGGAAGCCGCGCAGCTTCACCTGGTCGTCGGCGCGGCCCACGTATTCGACGACACCGTCCGGCGACCACAGTGCGAGGTCTCCGGTCCGGTAGAGCCGTTCGCCCGACCCGAACGGGTCAGCCACGAATCGCTCGGCCGTGAGCCCTGGTCGCTTGAGGTACCCCCAAGCCAGCTGGACGCCCGCGAGGTACAACTCCCCCACTACCCCGATGGGGGCAGGCCGCAACTGTGCGTCGAGCACGTATACGCGCGTGTTCCACACCGGCCGTCCGATGGGGACCGTGGCGCGATCGGCCTGGACCTGAACCGCGGTGACGTCGACCGACGCTTCCGTTGGCCCGTAGAGGTTGTGCAGCTCGGCATCCGACACCGCGAAGAACTCGTCCCGCAGGTCCGCGGGCAACGCCTCCCCCGAGCACAGAACCCGGCGCAGCGACCGGACCTCACGCACGGCCGGTTCAGCCACGAACGCGCGCAGCATCGACGGCACGAAATGCACCGTGCTAACCCCATGGCGCTCAATCACACCAGCCAGGTACGCAGGATCCCGATGCCCACCCGGCCGCGCCACAACAAGAGTCGCCCCAACCACCAACGGCCAGAAGAACTCCCACACCGACACATCAAAACTCGCCGGAGTCTTCTGCAGAACCCGCTCACCAGCAACGAGCCCATACTCACCCTGCATCCACAACAACCGGTTAACAATCCCCGACTGCCCCACCACAACACCCTTGGGCCGCCCCGTCGACCCCGACGTATAAATCACATACGCCGCGAACTCAGACCTGCCAAGATCATCCCCCACCCCTTGGACAGCCCCCGCCCTCCCAGGGGGGCAGCCCACTTCCAGCGTACCCGGGCCGCTCGACGCAGCGAAACCCCCGGCTGTCAACCCTGTGGACAACTCGGCCTGTGGACAAACCAAAGCGCCACCCACGCCGCCCGGTCCATCATCTCCACCAGCGACCACGGAGGCGACATGACCATCGAGCTCAACCACCACCCGCGCCGGGAAGTCCGATGTGGACCCGGCGGCGATCACCAGCGCCGGCGCGGCGTCGGCGACCATCAGGCGCAGCCGCTCAGCCGGGTACTCCGGGTCCAGCGGCAGGTAGGCCGCACCGGCCCGCTGCACGGCCAGCAACGCCACGACCAGCGCGGCCGAGCGCTCCAGCAGCACGCCGACGATCGCGCCGGGCCCGACCCCGTGCGCGACGAGCACAGTGGCCAGCGCGGCCACCCGCGCGTCCAACTCCCGATAGGACAGTGTCTCGCCACCGTCGACCACCACGGCCACGCCGTCGGGGTCAGCAGCCACCCGCGTGGCGAACAGGTCGGGGATCGAGGGCGCGGAAACCGTTGCCCCAGTGTCGTTCCACTCCGAGAGCACGAGGTCGCGCTCCGCCGGGGTGAGCAGGTCGACCGATCCCAGGGGCACCGACGGGTTGGTCACCGCGGCGCGCAGCAGCAGCCTGAGCCGCTCGGCGAAGCGCGCCGCGGTGTCGGATTCGTAGAGGTCGTGCGCGAACTCGACGAACCCGGTGAGCCCGTCGCCGTCGGGGAGCTCCGCGAGGTCCACGGTGAGGTCGAACTTGGCCGTCGCGGTGTGCACCAGCTCGGCGCTCGCGGTCAGGCCGGCGAAACCGTCCGGCACCGGCAGCGCGGGGTGGTAGGCGAACAACACCTGGAACAGCGGGTGCCTGCCCGCCGAGCGGCGCGGCGCCAACCGCTCCACCAACCGCTCGAACGGGGTGTCCTGGTGGTCGAACGCGGCCAGGTCGGCGGCGCGCACCCTGGCCAGCAGCTCGCCGAACGTGGGGTCGCCGGAGGTGTCGGTCCGCAGCACCACGGTGTTGACGAAGAACCCGATCAGCGGGTCGAGCACCTGGTCGACCCGGCCCGCGGTGGGGGTGCCGATCACGATGTCCTCGCCCGCCCCCAGCCTGCCGAGCAGGGCGGCGATGGCCGCGTGCAGCACCATGAACGTGCTGGTGCCGGAGGAGATGGCCAGCTCGCGCACGGCCCGGTGAAGATCGGCGGGCACCTCCAGCGGCACGGTGCCGCCCCGGTGCGAGGCGCGGGCCGGTCGCGGCCGGTCGGCGCGCGGGGCCACCTCGTCCGGCGCACCGCGCAACGCCTCGGCCCAGTACTCGTCGTCGCCCTCCGCCTGCTCCGCGCGTTGCCACACCGCGAAGTCCGCGTACTGCAATGGAAGTGGCTCGGTGTCGACCACACCGCCGGTCACCCGCGCGGTGTAGGCGGCGCCGAGGTCGGCGACCAGCGGCCCGAGCGACCACTCGTCGCCCGCGATGTGGTGCAGGACCAGCACGAGCACGTCGCGGTCACCATCGTCCAGCAGCGTCACCCGCAGCGGCGCGTCGACCCGCGGGTCGAACGGCGCGCGGGTCGCCTCGGTGACGGCGACCGGGGAGTGGGCGCCCTCGGCGAACACCGGGTCGGCGCGACCGATGAGCTGGTGGGCGATCCCGTCGTGGTCGGTGGCGACCACGGTGCGCAGCACCTCGTGCCTGGCCGCGAGGTCGGCCACCGCGGCGCGCAGGGCCGCCCGGTCCAGCCGCCCGTCGAAGCGCAGCACGAGCGGGATGTTGTAGGTCGGGTCGGGGCCGTCCAGCTCGTGCACGAACCACAGCCGCCGCTGGGCGAACGACAGCGGCACCAGCTCGGGCCGTTCGACGGCGCGCGGCCCGGTCCGGGCGACGGCCGCGGCGAGCTCGCCGACCAGACCGGCCACCGTGGGGTGGTCGAAGACCGACCGGATCGACAGCTCGACGCCCAGCTCGGCACGCGCCCGCGCGGTCAGTCGGGTCGCCAGCAGCGAGGTGCCGCCGAGGGCGAAGAAGTCGTCATCGATGCCGACACCCCGCACCCCGAGCGTGTCCCCGACGAGGTCGCACAGCGCGCGCTCGCGGGGGTTGCGGGGCGCGCGGCCGGTAGCCGAGCCGGTCAGCGACGGCTCGGGCAGCGCCTTGCGGTCGACCTTTCCGTTGGGGGTCAACGGGATCACGTCGATGGCGAGCACGGCCGAGGGCACCATGTACTCGGGCAGCGTGGTCCGCGCCCACTCGGTGAGGTCTTCCGGGACCGCGGGCACGACGTAGGCGACGAGCCGCTGCTCGGCCAATCCCGACCCGTGCGGGACGACCACGGCGCGTTCCACCAGCGGGTGACGGGCGAGCACGGTCTCGATCTCTCCCAGCTCGACCCGGAAGCCGCGGACCTTCACCTGGTGGTCGACCCGGCCGAGCACGTCGAGCACGCCGTCGCGGCGCACCCGGGCCAGGTCGCCGGTCCGGTACATCCGGTTCCCCGGGGCGCCGAACGGGTCGGCGGTGAACCGCTCCGCGCTGAGGTCGGGACGGCCGTGGTACCCGCGGGCCAAGCCGTCGCCCGCGATGTAGAGCTCGCCGGGGACACCGGGCGGCACGGGTCGCAACGCGGCGTCGAGTACGTGCACGGTGGTGTTCGCGATGGGCAGGCCGATCGGCGGCGCGCCCGGGTCCAGCACGTCGTGCGCGGTCGACCAGATCGTCGTCTCGGTCGGCCCGTAGAGGTTCGTGACGCCCCGGGTGCGGGCGATCAGCTCGGTGGCGAGGTCCGCGGGCAGGGCTTCGCCACCGACCAGGGCGCGGAGGCCGCGTGCGGCGCCGGGCTGAGCGGTGAGCAGGGCGTGCCAGAGCGACGGGGTGGCCTGCATGTGCGTCGCCCCGGTCACCTCGATGGCGGCGGCGAGCAGCGCGGGGTCGCGGACCGTGTCCCCGTCGGCGAGAGCGGTCGTCGCGCCGCGCAGCAGCGGTACGAACAGCTCCAACGCGGAGATGTCGAAGCCGACGGTCGTCACCGCGAGCAGCACGTCGTCGGCGGTGAGCGCGAACCGGCCCGCCATGTCGAGCAGGAAGTTCACCAGCGCGCCGGAGGGGACCACCACGCCCTTCGGGCGACCGGTGGAACCGGAGGTGTAGAGCACGTACGCGGCCTGATCCCCTTGCACCGCAACAGGTTCAAGGGGGGCACCGGTCTCGTCCGGGTGCACGATGGGCAGGTCGACCGGCTTGAGGGTGCCGGGTGTGGTCACCAGCAGCACCGGGGCCGAGTCGGCGAGCATGTGGTCGATCCGGTCGGGCGGGAAACCCGGGTCCAGCGGCAGGTAGGCCGCCCCGGTGGCGGCCACGGCGAGCAGGGTCACCACGAGGTCGACGGTGCGGGGAAGGGCGACCGCGACGACCGCTTCCGGGGTCGCGCCGCGCTCGGCGAGCGCGCCCGCGAGAGCGCTGACCCGCTCGGCCAGTTCCCGGTAGGTCAACTCGGTGGCGCCGTCCCGCACGGCGACCCGCTCGGGGACCTGTCGAGCTTGGTCCAAGACCAGCCGGGCAAGGCCCTCCGGCTGGGGCGGCACGGTTGGGCCGACCAACCCCCCGCTCGGCGCACCGAGACCCAGTCGCCCGGTGGGCGAGTCCGGTTCGGCGGTGGCGAGAGCCACCAGCAGCGCGGTGAGGGAGCGCAGGAGCTCGGCGAGGTCCGCAGCGGTGTAGCGGGCCGGGTTGCCGTCGAGTTCGATCTCCACGGGCGCGCCCGCCTGCCCACCGGAAATGGTGATCGACAGGTCCTCCACCTGTCCGGCCGACAGGTAGTGGGTGCGTGCCACCGGGCCGCCGAAGTCGAGGTCGGCGCGGTAGGGCTTGAGGTTGATCCACGGGCCGACCAACCGCCGCTGGGCGGCCAGCAGGTGGGCGTCACGTCGCACGTCCTCGCCCCGGTACCCCTGGTGGGCGCTGATCGCGCGCATCTCCGCCCGCACCGCGGCCACCAGGTCGCCGACGGTGTCACGGGGCGAGACGGCGACACGCAGCGGCAGCACGTTGACCGTGGTCGTGGGGATCCTGGCCGCGGCCGAGCCGAAGCGGCCCATCATCGGCAGGCCGAGGACGACCTCGTCCGCGCCCGCCACCCGGTGCACGAGCAGCCCGGCGGCGGCCGCGAACACCGCGGGACCGCCCAGCGCGGTGATCTTCGCGGCGACGTCGGCGGGCACCGTCCCGCGCTGCCTGATGAAGCCCGGCGCGATCTCGGTCGAGGTGGCCGGGGACACGACCTCCGGCAGGTCGGCCACGCGGGCGGACCACCAGGCCTGGTCGGCGGTGGACTTCTCCGACGACTGGTACGCGTTCTGCTCGTCGAGGTAGGCGGTCAGCGGGCGGAACGGGCAGGGGCGCGGGTCGGTGCCCGCCGCCAGCGCGCGGTAGACCTCGGCGAGCCTGCTCGCGACGAGGGCGAAACCGTACCCGTCGAGCACGATGTGGTGCGCGCGCTGGTACCAGAGGTGGTGTTCCGGGCCGAGCACGATGATCGCCTCGGCGGCGACGGGCCCGGTGAGCAGGTCGATCGGCCGGGCGGTGTCGGCGGCCATCCAGGTCCGCGCGGCGGCCATCGGGTCCGGCTCGGCACTCAGGTCGAGCACCTGGACCGCGACCTCGGCGGCACCTTGGCGCTGGCGCGCCAGTTCACCGTCCACAGTGAACACCGTGCTGAGCGCGCCGGTCTCCGCGACGACCTGGGCGAGCGCCCGGCGCAGCGCCGCGAGGTCGAGCGGACCGCGCAGCTCGACGGCCTCGGCGGTGTTGTGCGCGGCACCGGTCGGGTCGAGCCGCTGCGCGAACCACAGGGCCTGCTGGGCGGGCGAGAGTGCCCAGCCCGTCTTCACATCAGACATCCGCGCGTAACCCTTCAGGCACAGCGATCAGCACGCCGGGCCCGGTCACGGGCGACGGCGACGAGTGGGTGGGTGGACTTCGCGGGCCTAGTCGTCCTCGGCGTGGCCGCGGCGCCAGTAGCCGCTGAAGTACACGCGCTGGCGGGTGAGGTCGTGGCCGAGCACGAGCTCCGACCGGATGGCCTGCACCATCGCGGACTCCCCGGCGACCCAGGCGAAGGTGGTCGGCTCGACCTGGCCCACGGCGCGCAGCGCGGCGAGCAGGCGCTCCGGGCCGCCGGGCTCGGCACCGGCGCGGTGCACCCAGGTGAGTTTCAGGTCGGCGGCGGAGTCCAGGGGCTGCTCGTCGACGGGGCCGTCGACCTCGATCGACACGTGCGCACGGGTTCCGGCGGGCAGCGCCCCCGCGATCCCGTTGATCGCGGGGAGCGAGGTGTCGTCCCCGATGAGCAGGTAGGCCGTGGTGTCCGCCGGTGGCGCGAAACTGCTGAGGCAGCCGTAGATCCCCACCGGGTCGCCCGGCTGGGCCGCGCCCGCCCACGCCGAGGCCGGACCGGTGTCGCCGTGCAGGACGAAGTCGATGTCGATCTCCCGCTGCGCGGGCCGGGCCGCCCGCACCGTGTAGGTCCGCACGACCGGGCGCGAGCTCTCCGGCAGCGCGCGCACGGCGTCCCAGAACGGGGTCCCGCCCGGGACCGCGTGCGGGATCGAGATGTCCGCGCCGGGCCGGGGCGGCACCAGGACCTTGCACCGCGGCTCCGGGCCGACGTCGGTGAAGTGGTCCAGGTCCGCGCCGGTGACGGTGATCCTGGCCAGGTGCGGGGTGACCGTCCGCTTGCGCGCCACCGTGAGCCGGTAGGCGCGCAGCGAGTCACGCCCGGCGGGCGCGGGGCGGGGCGTGCCCACGGTCAGGCGCTCGCGCCGCCGGCCAGGCCAGCGTCCATCTTCTCGGCCAGGCTGCGCGGGCGCATGTCGGTCCAGGTGGTCTCGATGTAGGCCAGGCACGCGGCCCGGGTGTCCGCGCCGAAGACGATCGACCAGCCCGCCGGGACGTCCGCGAACGTCGGCCACAGGGAGTACTGACCTTCGTCGTTGACGAGGGCGTGGAAGGTGCCGTTCTCGTCGTCGAAGGGGTTGGTCGACATCGGGACTACTCCTCAGGCTCGAACTGTTTGGTTAGGCTAACCTAATTCTAGGTGGTGCAGAAGTGGTAGTCGTGCGGTGTGCAAGTTCCGTCACAGGGGCGTGGCCCCGGCCCTGGACCCCGGACCGCTCAGACGACCCGCCCGTCGGCGAGGGTCACCACGCGGGGCAGGCGTTCGATGGTGGCCGTGCGGTGCGCGATGACGATCAGCGTGCGCCCCTCGTGCAGCCGGTCCACCGCGCGCTCGAGGCGCGCGGCGGTGACCGGGTCGATGTCGGCGGTGGCCTCGTCCAGGATCAGCACCGCCGGGTCCACCAGGGCCGCCCGCACCAGGCCGACGATCTGCCGCTCCCCCGCCGAGAGGCGCTCACCCCGCCTGCCCACCGGGGTATCCAGGCCGTCCGGCAGGCTCGCGACCCAGTCGTCGACGCCGAGCGCGGACACCGCCTGGACCATCCGGTCGCGGTCGGGCTCGCCGGGCGCGATCGCCAGGTTGTCCGCCACCGTGCCGCGCACGAGGTGGACCTGTTGCGGCACCAGGACGACTCGCCCGCGCAGCGCGCTGTCGGACACCTCGGCGAGGTCGACCCCGCCGTAGCTGACGGTGCCGCGGTCCGGGCTGTAGAGCCCGCTGAGCAGCTTGGCCAACGTGGTCTTGCCGGACCCCGTCTCGCCCACCAGACCGGCGCGGTCACCGACCGGGAACTCGACCCGCACGCCGTGCAGCACCTCGACCCCGTCGACGTAGGCGTACCCGAGGTCCGAAGTGGACAGTTCGGCGCGGGGCGGCAGCTCGGCGCGCGCGGGTGGCTCGGTCCGCTCGGTGGCGGCGAGCAGGTCGAGCAGGCGGGCCAGGCCCACCCGGGCGATCCGCAGCTCGGCCAGCAGCTCGGACAGGTTCACCATGCCCTCGAACAGGTTGCGGGTCGCCAGCACGAACACCACCACGGTGCCGACGCTGACCTGGTCGGTGGTGACCAGCCAGACCCCGAGCAGCAGCAGCGCGGCGGTCGCCAGTCCCTCCAGCAGCGCCATCGCCTCCAGCCGGTTCTGCACCGCCACCGAGCGGTTCGCCGACCGCAGCGCCTCGTCGTTGGCGTGGGCGAACCGCTCCAGCCGCGCGGCGGTCCCGCCGCCCAGGCGCAGCGTTTCCCCCGCGGTGACCAGCTCGGTGAACTGGGCGGTCATCGTCGCCTCGGCGGCGGCCTGGTCGCCGAAGGCGTCGTCGGCGTCGCGGCCGAACCAGCGCAGCACAAGCACCGCGGCCGGGACGAACAACGCCAGCAGGACCAGGGTCAGCAGCCAGGAGTAGGCCAGCAGCACCACCACTGTCATGCCCAGCGAGATCAAGGCCCCGAGCAGGTCCGGCAGGCTGGCCCGGACGAACTGCGCCAGCTCGGCGACCTCACCGGTGCCGCGGCGCAGCAGGTCGCCGGTCCGATGCGCTTCGATGAACCGCAGCGGCGCCGAGGCGAGCCTGCCGACGACCAGTTCGCGCACCCCGCGCACGACCCGCTCGCCGACCGCGGTCAGCTGCAGCTCGGCGGCGGCCAGCAGGATCAGTCGGAGCAGGGTGAGTCCGGCGAGCACCCCGACCGCCAGCCACAGGGCCGACCGGTCACCGGCCAGCACGGCGTCGACCCCGGCGCCGATCATCGGGGCGATGCCCACCACGGCGGCGGTGGCCAGCGCGGTGGTCACCAGGGCCACCGCGATCCGGCCGCGGTAGGGGCGCAGGTGCGGCCAGAACCGGCGCAGCACCCGAGCGGTGTCCGGCGCCTCGGACAGCAGGCGGGTCTCAGCCACCGACAACCTCCACAGTGGACACAGCAACTCGAGCGGACACGGCAAACCGAGCGAGCACAGCAACCCGGACACGCACCGCACGCCGGACGGACACAGCAACCCGGGCAGGCGCAGCAACCCGGGCAGGCACAGCACACAGAACGGGCACGACATCCCGGACCCACGCGACGAGCCAGGCGGGCACCGCGGATCGGCCGGGCACAGCAACCCGGGTGGGCGCCGCAACCCGGGTGGGCACGACATCCCGGACCCGCGCAACGAGCGGGGCGAGCGGCGCGAATCTGCCGGGCACGGCGAACCTGGCGGGCACAGCCAGCCAGGTGGACACAGCCAGCCGAACGGGCCCAGCATCCCGGACCCGCACGGCAAGTCGGATGGGCACCGCGCACCGAACGGGCGCGACATCCCGGACCGGCGCGACGAGCCGGGCGGGCACCGCGGATCGGCCGGGCACAGCGAACCGGGTGCGGACTGCGAACCGGGTGGGAGCAGTGGGCGCCGGGGACAGCTCAGCCACCGACGGTCTCCAATGCCCGCTCGTCGAGTCGGATGAGGCGGTCGGCGGCGGCCACCACGGCGGGGCGGTGCGAGACGAAGATCAGCGTCGAGTCCGGGGACCACTCGCGCAGCCTGCGCAGGATCGTGCGCTCGGTCTCGGCGTCCACCGCGGAGGTGACGTCGTCGAGCACCAGGACCGGCGGCTTGGCGAGCAGGCCGCGGGCCAGCGACAGGCGCTGGACCTGGCCACCGGACAGGGTCTCGCCGCGCTCGCCGACGACGGTGTCGTACCCGTCGGGCAGGGAGTCGACGAACTCGTCGATCGCGGCGGCCCGGCAGGCGGCGCGCACCTCGGCGAGGTCGACGTCCCGGCCGAGGGTCACGTTGTCCCGGATGGTGCCGGAGAGCACGACCGGGCGCTGGGGCACCACGCCCACCCGGCGCCAGACCTCGGCGGGGTCGGCCAGCCGGAGGTCGACACCACCGAAGTGGACGGTGCCGCGGTCGGGGTCGTCGAGCCTGCACAACAACCGGACCAGCACCGACTTGCCCGAGCCGGTCGGACCGGTCACCACGACCAGCTCCCCCGGCGCGGCCAGCAGGTCGACCGGCCCGAGGACGGTCCGGCCGTCGCGCACCGCGGTCACGCCGACCGCGGCGAGCAGGCCGGTCGCGGGCAGTGGCCGGGGGTCGGCGGGTGCGGCGACGACCGGTCGGGCGGCGAGCACCTCGGCCACCCTGGCCGCGGCGACCCGCGCCTGGCCCCGGTTGACCAGCAGGTCGACCAGGACCGTGACGGCGACCGTCATGGTGATCATCCAGGAGGTGAAGGCCACCAACGAACCGACAGTGATCCGGCCCTCGATGGCGGCGATCCCGCCCACCGCGAGCCCGACCGCGACGGCGAGCCGGAGCACCGCGGGCGGCACGGACACCCACCACGCCGAGATCCGGGCGACGCCCAGCGTGTGCCGGGTGACCCGCGCGCTCACCTCGTGGTGCCTGCGCACCAGAACCTCCTCGCCGCCGAGCCCGCGCACCGCGGCGCTGGCCGAGAGCAGGTCCTCGACAGCGTCGGCGCGGTCGCCGTGCGCGGCGGACAGGTGCTCGTTCGCGGTCCGGAAGCGGCCCGGGAACTGGGCGTTGAGCAGGCCGAGCACCGGCATCGAGACGACCAGCACGAGCAGCAGCACCGGGTCGAGCAGGGCCACGGCGGGCAGCACCAGGGCGACGGTGACCGCCACCCGGGCCCAGCGGGTCAGCCCCTGCACCCAGGCCGTGATCATCTCGGTGTCCCTGGTCACCCGCATCGCCAGGTCGCCCTGGCCGAACGGGTCGATGGCGCCGCGGTCGAGCCCGGCGGCGGTGGCGGCGAGGTCGGCCCGCAGCCGGTGCGCGATCCGGTGCGCCGCCAGCGCGGACCACCACTTGCCCGCCGCCGCGGCGACCAGCATCAGCACGGCGACCGCGCAGGTGATCGCGGCCCAGAACGCCGTCCGGCCGCCATCACCGGGCGCGATGCCCTCGTCCAGGCCGTGCTGGACGCACCAGGGCACCGCCAGGAGCGCGGCCTGCTGCACGACGGTCGCCCCCAGACCCGCCAGCAGCACGACCTTCTCCCGCCGCAGCCCACCGCGCAGCAGTTCCACCCCGGCCCCCTCCCCCGTCGACCCCAGGTCAGGGCCACTAAGTAAACTTAGGCAATCCTTACTTGTCCGTGGACCGGTGTCAATGTGCCGGTCAACGCCTGCCCGAGCGCCATTCCCGCGCCAGCAGCCAGGCCAGGTACACCCCACCCACGGCGGCGGTCGTGACGCCGACCGGGAGCTTGTTCTGCCCGAAAACCCGTTGCGAGAGAACGTCACTGGCCAGCAGCAGGGTCGCCCCCAGCGCCGCGGACGGCAGCAGCGCGGGCCCGGACGCGCCCGCCAACCGCCGGGCGACCTGCGGTGCGGCGAGCGCGACGAAGGTGATCGGGCCCGCCGCCGCGGTCGCCACGGCGGTGAGCGCCACACTGACCACCACCAGCGACAGCCGCGTCCGCTCCACCCGGACCCCGAGCATGGTCGCGGTCTCGTCGCCCATCTCGAGCAGGTCGAGCCTGCGGCCCAGCACCAGCGCGGCGGGCAGCACGAGGACCAGTGCGATCGCGACCGGCACCACCTCGCTCCAGCCGCGGCCGTTGAGGCTGCCCACCAGCCACACCTGCGCGGCCTGCGCCTGCCGCAGCCCGGCCCTGGTGAGGATGTAGGTGTTGAGGGAGCCGAGCACCGCCGTCACGCCGATGCCGATCAAGATCAACCGATAGCCCTGCACGCCGTTGCGGTAGGCCAGCCCGTAGACGACCACGGCGGCGACGACACCACCGAGCACCGAGCCCGCCGCGATCTGCGCCACACCACCGCCGAAGACGACCAGGACCAGGACCGCGCCGGTGGCCGAGCCAGTGGAGAAGCCGATGATGTCCGGGCTGCCCAGCGGGTTGCGCGACAGGCTCTGGAAGATCGCGCCGCTGATCCCCAGCGCCGCCCCGACCAGCACCGCGACGGTGAGCCGCGGCAGGCGCAGGTCGTAGACGACGTACTGCTGGCCCCCGGTGCCCGCGCCGTCGAGGGTGTTGAGCAACTGGGTGAACGACAGCGGGAAATCCCCGGTCAGCAGCGCGAGCACGGCGAGCCCCGCGATGGCCACCAGCAGCACTCCCACGACCAGGGCCGATCGGGGCCGCACCCGCAGCGAGAGGCCGCGCGCCCGGACCGTCCGCCAGCTCACCACGCCGGTCTGCTCCTCGATCACAGGTGGGCCAACTTCCGCCGCCTGCACAACGCGATGAACACCGGCGCCCCGACGAAGGCGGTGATGATCCCGACCTCCATCTCGCGCGGGGAGATGATCAACCTGCCCACCACGTCCGCGCCGAGCAGCAAGATCGGGGCGAGCACCGCGCTGTAGGGCAGCACCCAGCGCTGGTCCGGTCCGGTGATCGCCCGGGCGATGTGCGGCACGGTCAGCCCGACGAAGGCGATCGGCCCGACCGCCGCGGTACTCGCCCCGCACAGCAGGGTGATCGCCACCGCGCACCCGATCCGGACCAGGCCGATGTCCACACCCAGTGCGTGCCCGGCGTCGTCGCCGAGAGCGAGCGCGTTCAGCGGCGAGGCGAGCAGCACGGCCACCACGAGGCCGACGAGCACGAACGGCAGGATCTGCCAGAAGACACCGATGTCGCGGCCGTCGAGCGAGCCGATCTGCCAGAACCGGAACTGCTGGAACGCCGCCGGGTCCAGCACCAGGGTCGCGGCCACGAACGCCCCGAGGGACGCGCTGACCGCGGCGCCCGCCAGCACCATCCGCTCCGGGGTCACCGTCCGACCGGTTGAACCGAGCAGGTAGACCACGACCGCCGCGACCGCCGCCCCCGCGAAGGCGAACCAGATGTAGCCGCCCACCGTGGTGATCCCGAAGAACGCGATCGAGGTGACCACCGCGGTGGAGGCGCCGATGTCGACCCCCAGCAGCGAGGGGTCGGCGAGCGGGTTGCGGGTGAGCGACTGCATGAGCGCGCCCGCGACCCCGAGCGCGGCGCCGACCAGCAGCCCGATCAGCGTGCGCGGCACCCGCCGGTCCCAGATGATCGACACCTCGTCCCCTTGCGTCAGGTGCCGGGTCAATACGTCCCAGACCACCCCCAGGGGGATCCCACGCGACCCGACCGACACGCTGACCAAGCACAGGACCAGCAGCGCGACGAACGCCACCAGGAGTCCGCCGGACCGCGAGACACGGCCGCGCCTGCGCGTGTCCACGGGGAGCACCGCCGCGCCCTGGACCACCACACCCTCCCGCCGGTTAAGTAAGGCTTACCTTAACCGGTGCGCACACCCCGGGATCGCGGAGGTTCCGCGGAGTGGACAGCGCCGAACCCCCGGTCGCGGTCAACGCTCAACCGGGCGACGTCCACGCGCGACGGTCAGGGTCAGCGCGGCCAGCACCGCGACCGCGGGCGCCCAGCCGAAGCGCTCCCAGGGGCTGGACGAGGCCAGGTTCGCCAGCAACCCCACCGGGAGCAGCCCGACCAGCACCCAGGTCCCCACCCGGGCGACCCGTTCGGGCACCAGCGGCAGGTCGTGGCCGCCCCGCCGGGCCACCACCGCTGCCGCCGCCAGCCAGAACACGGCCGCGAACCCGCTCGCCACCCGCAGGCCGGTGGGCAGTTCGGCGCTCGTGCCACCCCACGCCGCCCGGCCCAAGGGGATCCCGGCGGCGAGCAGCACCTGGAACCCGGACACGGCGGCGAGACCCGCCGCCGCGCACGCGGCGAGCAGTCTCAGCCTTCGGGTAGCGGTGATCGTCATGCGGTACTCCCTGGTCGGGTTCTCGTCGGGTCGGCGTCGATCTCGTCCATAGTGGACAGTCCGGCGGTGGCCCAGGCCACCGCGGCGCGGGCGGAGTGCTCACCCGCGGAGACGGTGAGCAGCCAGTAGTCGCGGTCCCCGACGTCCTGCGCCTCGACCTCCGCGCGGATGGCGGCGTACCGGGCCAAGGCGTCCTGGGCCTCGCCCAGCGCCGTCTGGAGCAGCTCCCGACAGGCGGCGGGACCCAACTGCCTGCCGAAGTACAGGCGCAGCAGCAGCCCGTTGCGCGGCGGCGCGACCTGGATCGGCTGGGCCAGCAACTCGCGCAGGCGCCGGGTTCCCGACGGGGTGATGACGAAGGTGGAAGCGCCGGTCTTGGTCGCGTCCTCCTTGCGGACGTGCCCCTGCCGTTCGAGGGCGGACAGGGTCGGGTAGATCTGCCCGTAGCTCTCACTCCAGAAGTGCCCGAGCACGTCCCGGATCGCTTCCCGCAACGCGTACCCCGTCATCGGCTGGACGCTCAACCCGCCCAGGACCGCGGTCTCGGTCTGACTCGCTCTCGCCACGATGGCTCCTCTCTGAGAGATATATCTACCAGAGATATCTGCCGCGCGGCAACGTCCGAACCGCCGCCGACCAGCGCGGCCGAGTCGCTGCGTGGTGGCGGCCCGACCCGGCAGACTGCACCCATGCCGCTGCGCGACCTCCGCCCCGACGACCCCGCCACCCTCGGCGACTACCGGCTGCGGGGGCGACTCGGCGAGGGCGGGATGGGCGTGGTCTACCTGGCCTTCGGGCCGGACGAGGACGCCGTGGCGGTGAAGACGCTCACCGCGGGCGCCGATGACGACGCGCGCGCCCGGATGCGGCGCGAGGCGGAGCTGCTGGCGTCGGTGACGACCGAGCGGGTCGCCGCCCTGCGCGGGTCCGACACCGACGCCGCGGTGCCCTGGCTGGCGATGCGGTACGTCTCCGGCCCCTCGCTCGCCGACGCCGACGTGCCGATGGCCGACGCGCAGCTGCGGCAGCTGGCCGAGGGGCTGGCGGAGGGCCTGATCGCCCTGCACGCGGCGAACATCATCCACCGCGACGTCAAGCCGGGGAACATCATCCTCACCCACGGCGGACCGGTGCTGGTCGACCTCGGCATCGCGCGCACCTCGGCGATGACGCAGCTGACGCGGGCGGGCATGGTCATCGGCTCGCCGATGTGGATGGCCCCGGAGCAGCTCCTCGGCCGGGAGGTGACCACCGCGACCGACGTCTGGGGCTGGGGCGCGGTCCTCACTTACGCCGCCACCGGCCGGGGGCCGTTCGGCGAAGGGCCGATCGAGGCGTTGGCCTACCGGATCCCGCACGACGAACCGGATCTGACCGGGGTGCCGCCGTGGTTGCGGGAGCTGGTGGTGCCCGCGCTGGCCAAGTCCCCCACCGCCCGCCCGGCCGCGCCCGCGTTGCTGTCCGGTCGGGTGTCGTCGACGAAGCTGTTCGCGGGCTCCTTCGACACCGACTACGAGCGCGCCGCCACCACCAGCGGCGGCCCAGGCACCGGCGGCTTCAGCCAGGTGAGCGGCCCGACCGCGTTCCACACCGGAACAGCCCGATCCAAGAGCCGGTCAGCCGCTCTCCCGATCGTCGCGGCCGTGGCCACCCTGGCGTTGATCGCAGTCCTGGTGATCTTGGCCCCGAGGCAGAACACCACCGCGGGCACTCCCCTGGCCCAGCCTGCGCTCGCCACCACCACGACCTCCGAGGCCGCGAACGAGGACACCCCGGAAACCAGCAAGGCCCCCGAGACGGACGGGGGCTCGGCGTCTCCCACGTCCGAAGCGGAGACCACGTCGGCGGCGCCCCCGACCACGCAGGACAGTCCCGCCTTCGACGCACCCTGGTCGGTGAAGGCCGGTGCCAGCCCACCCGCGTTCCCGACCAAGGTGGACGGCTACACCCTGGTCGACACGATCAAGGACACCCCGAGGGCGTTCACCGGGACCGAGTGGACCACCGTGACCGACTTCCCGCTGACCATGAACGGCTGCGACCGGCAGCGCTTCTACATCCGCTGGCGCGCGCTCAACCGAGAGGCCGTGGTGGAGTCCACCCTCCTCAACGCCGCCGACGAGGTCGCGGGCGACACCGCGAAGGGCACTGCGGGCTGGATGAGCAGCGACGGCTGCGGCCAGCCCGCTTTCCGGATGCCCGCCGCCGCGGGCGAGTCCACCTTGACCGACGTCGTGGTCGAGGCCCAACGGTGGGAAGCCTCGATCTAGGGCACCGCAAGCGAGTCGTCCGGGCGGCGCCTGAAGGTCGGCGCCGCCCGGACAACGTGTGCGGGAGATCAGTCGCGACGCAGGCGCACCGCGGTGGTGGCACCGCCGATGAGCACGACCGCGCCCCCGATCAGGCCAAGGGTCAGTAGCGTCGAGTCGGACTCTGCGGGAGCGCTCGCCGCGACGGTCGGGCCGTAGCCGCCCGCTGCGCCGCTGCGGTCGTAGGCGGAGCCGGGCAGCTTGTCGCCGTAGCGGGCGTTGAGCGCCGCGCGCAGGTCCGCCACCGTCATCGTGGTGCCGTTGGCGACCCCGGTGACCGAGCCCTCCAGCACGGTGACCTTGCCGCCCTCCACCGAGTACCAGGCGTTGACCTGGGGCTCGCGCAGCAGGTAGCCCTTGCCCGCCTTGGCGGCGTAGGCCCGCTCGTAGTCACCGGAGGCGACGTCGAAGACCTGCCACTTCCCGCCCACGCGCTGGGTCGCGACGGTGGCCACCGAACCGTTGCCGGTCTTGGCGGGCACCGCGACGTAGGCGAGCTCGGCGGGCGTGGCCGAGGTGCCCCTGATGAAGGCCGCGGTCGGTTGGTAGACCGCGATCGGGGAGCCGGCGTCGGCGGTGGCGGTCTGCGCGGCGACACCGGCGCTGACCCCGGCGGTGTCCGGGAACACCGTGGTGGCGAGCCAGTCGTGGGTGTCCGGGCTGTCGACCGCGGTGCGGATCGAGGCGAGGTCCTGCGCGGAGGGGGCGCCCGCGGGGGTCTCGGCGGCGGATGCCTGACCCGCGCCGAGCGCGAGGAGGGCGAGGGCGCCGAAGACCGTGGCGGCGCGTCGGGTGTGCTTGGTCATCGGTGTCAGCCCTTGATTCCGTAGAGGGTGTGGGTCCACGAGAACTCGCTGTTGCTCTTGTAGGCGCTGTAGCTCACGTGGTGGTAGCGCTGCACGCCCTGGAGCGGGTCGCCGTAGGACACCCGCTGGCCGCTGGTGGCGTTGTCGTAGCCGTAGAGCACGTGCATGTGGCCGCCGCCGTTGGACCACTGGATGCGGGTGCCGATCGGCCGCTTGTTGTCGATCTCGGTCTTGATGGCGCTGAAGCTCAGGGTCTGGCCGTTGGAGTTGTAGATGCCGTCGTCGTCGAAGCCGAGCCAGCGGAAGACGCGCTGCTGGTCGCTGAGGTAGCCCTGGTTGTTGGCGCAGGTGGTACCGGTCTCGTTGTGCGCGATCTGGCAGAACTTGGTCTGGGTCAGGGTGTTGCCGAACCAGGCGGCGATGGTGTTGCCGCTGGCGTCCCAGCACCAGTTCGACTTCTGCTGCTCCTGCATCGTGATGTTCAGGTCGATGCCGGTCGCGGAGACCGCTTGCGCGGCGGACGCGGGCGCGGCTTGGGCGGCGGGTGCGGCGACCAGCGCCGACGCCACCGCACAGGCGACCGCCAACCCGCGCAGGGTTACGGGTGTGATCTTCACGGAGTGTCCTCCACTGACTTTCATACGGACGTGTTCCCGCGCCGTTCAAGCCGGGGCCAGGATCAGCGGAGAGTCGCATTTGACCCCGATCGCTACCCGGTAACCCGCTCGAATGGTGGGTTCACGCTTGCCTCGGTAACGATCAGCCACGACATCGATATCGTCCGGAAATCGCCGGAAACCAGCGGCGGCCGGGCGCCGCTGCCGGATTCCGCCGCGACACCTGGCAAACCGGACTCGGTCGACCGCCCGGCGGGACTACCGCGGTGAAACACCTGGTCGTAATTCCGCCGACTTCCCTTTCCCGCGGCGGATCACTTGACAACCGACGGTCGGAGTCGACTGTCACCAGGAAAGGGGTCCAGTGCGGGCGGGCCCGCGTGCGGGCTGAGCAGCGACTCGGCCGCGGGCGGCGGCACCGCGGACAGGCGTTAACAATTACCGTTCGATAGCGATCGCGGCGGAATCGGGCAACAATGCCTGAATGTCACCGGTGACCTCGGAAAAGCCGGATTCCGACGCCACCGCCGGGCCGGATTCCGCAGCCTTGCGCGAGAGCGACCTGGCCCTGATCGAGGCGCTCCAGGTCGACCCGCGCGCGCCGTGGACGCGGATCGCCTCGGCCGTCGGCATCGACGCGACCACCGCCGCCCGCCGCTGGGCGCGGATCAGCTCACTCGGCCTGGCCTGGCTGACCGCCTACCCGACCGTGCCCGCCACCGTCGTCGGCTACCTCGACCTGGCCTGCCGCCCCGACATCCTGACCGCGGTCGCCGACGAGCTGTGCAGGCACCCGAGCGTGTTCAGCGTCGAGTGCACCACCGGCCAGCACCAGCTGCGGCTGAGCCTGATCGCCAACGACCTCGCCGCGCTCGACGACCTGGTCAGCACCACCCTCGGCCGCCTGCCCGGGATCACCGCCACGCACTTGGCGATCGCGACCCGCCTCTACCGCGAGGGCAGCGGGTGGCTGGTGCACGCGCTCACCCCGCAGCAGCGCACCGCCCTGCGAGCCTGCCCCGCCGCGCCGCGACCGGCCACCGCCGCGAGGTGGGAAGGCGCGGAGGCCGCCGCCCTGGTCCGCTCCCTCAACGCCGACGCCCGGCGCAGCTACGCCGACCTCGCCCGCGACTGCGGGATGAGCGAGTCGGCCGTGCGCCGCCGGGTCAACCGGTTGGCCACCACGCACGAGCTGCTGTTCCGCTGCGACATCGCGAACGGTCTCGCGGGCTGGCCGGTGATCGCGACCTACTACGCCAACGTCCGCTCCGACCTGATGGACCAGACCGGTCGCGCGCTGGCGGCGCTGCCCGACACCCGGCTGTGCGTCGCGGTCGCGGGCGACCACAACCTGATCATCAGCGCCTGGCTGCCCAACCCGGCGGGCTGCGCCGACTTCGAGGCCCGGATGGCGGCCTGCCAACCGCTGCTGGAGATCACGAACCGGAGCATCAGCACCCGCACCCGCAAGCGGATGGGCAGGCTGCTGGGGCCCCAGGGTGTCTCAATAGGACACATTCCGATCACCTCGGCGGCGTGACCCGGGCGGACGCACCGGGATCAGCTCTTCGCGCGCCAGCCCGCGGGCGGGTCCTCACCGACGCGCCCGTCGACCGCCTCGCGGAGCAGGTCCGCGTGGCCGGTGTGCCTGCCGTACTCCTCGACCAGGTCGCAGACGAGCCTGCGCAGACTGGCGTGGCGACCGTCGGGGCCGGACACGTGGACGAGCTGGTCGAGCCCGCCGTCGGCCAGCGCGGTGGTCAGCCGGACGTGCGAGCGGTGCACGGCGGCGTCCCAGAGGGCGTAGAGCTGCTCGGGGGTGTCGTCGGCCGCGGAGGTGAACGGCCACTCGGGGTGGGCGTCCCAGTCCACGCTCGCCCACGGTTCCCCGGGCGACCCGCCGCGCATCTTGACGGTGAACATGTAGTCCTCGACGAACGCGAGGTGCTTGAGCAACGCGCCCAAGGTCAGCGCGGAGGCGCCGACGCGGACCGACAGCCCGGCCGCGTCGAGGTCGTCGGCCTTCCAGCGGAAGGTCGTGCGCAACCGGTCGAGCGCGCCGACGAGGTGCTCGATCTCCGTGCCCGCGAAGGGCGGCTCCCACGGGTAGTCACTCTCACTCATGGCCGTCACCGTAACCTCGACCCCCGACAGCCGCAGGGAAGGCGGTCGTCCGGGGCACCGCGCGATACCCCGGACGACCGCTTCAGCACAGTGCCGTCGGCTTCAGCACGGTGCCGTCACGAACATGGCGTCGAGACCGTCGCGTCAGAGGCACTCGAGAACGGCGTCGTCGAGTCGGACGAACCGGCCCGCGCCGGTGCTGTTGCCGTAGATCGCCTGGACGTAGACAGTCGGGACACCGGTGAGGTCGACGCCGGAGGTGACGATCTTCTGGTAGCCGGCACTGCTCAGCCACGGAGCGGTGCTGGTCAGGATCCGCCAGCCGTTGGGGTCCCACACCTGGAGTTCGACCTGGGCGCCCTGGTCGACCGGCCGGGCCCAGACGCGCGCCCGGCAGTTGTGGCGGTTCGGCCAGGAGTCGACCGAGACCCGCAGGCGCTCCGCGGCCCAACCGTGGGCGGCGTAGAGCCACCCGTTGTTGGCCCCGTTGTGGGCGAAGCCGAGGCCGTAGTTGACGTCGGTGGCGCCGTCACCGCTGGTGAACCGCTCCCAGCGGATCCACGGGTCCCCCTCGAAACCGTCGGAGTCGCCCGCGTACCGGGCCATCGCCGCATGCTCGCCCGACACCGGCGCGGCCACAGCGGCCGTCCCGGTGGTCAGCGCCGCGGCACTCGTGCGGTGGTTGCCCCGCCCACTGACCGTCGCGCACACGGAAGTGCTCGGCCATCCCCGAATCCGGGTGGTTCGCGCTCCGATCGGGTGATGCCGACCGTCGCGCACCGGCGGGCACCGGCGGGCACCGGCGGGCACAAACGGCTACCGGCCCGCTCGAGTCCGGGTCCAGGGTAGTCCAGTGTGGACAGACACGTGACACACCGGACGAAAGTGTCGGAAACGTACTCCAACACCACGGGCACCAAAGCAGACGAACGCCCCGCCCGATTCCGCGCTCTACTCCACGCGAGCGATTTGGCGACAAGAACCCTTGCGCCGTGGGGGAAAGTGCCACAATCGGATCGTCCTCGCCACGAGTTGGGGAAGGGGAGTTCCTGATGACCTCGACGATGGAACGGCCGACCGCGGTCACGGTCGGGTACAACGGCTCGGCCTTCGCGCACCGGGCCGCCCACTGGTCCGCGCACTACGCGCGCCTCGGTGTCGGTGGCGTCCGGTTGGTCCAAGCCTACGAGTACAACATGCTCGACGCGCTGGTCAGCGAGCGCATCGTGCGGTGCGCCCGGGACGAGCTCGCCCGGGAGGCGGGCAAGCTGCGGCACGACTTCCCCGACCTGGCCATCGACACCGTGCTCAAGTACGGGCACCCCGGCGACGTGCTCGCCGAGGCGACCGCGGACATGAGCGTCCTGGTGGTCGGCGCGGGCGGCGGCGGGCTGACGCACGGGGTGTTCGGCTCGGAGGTGGGCAGACTCGTCCGCCGCGTGCCGCACACGGTGGTCGTGGTCCGCGGCGCGGAGAAGAGGGCGGACCAGTCGCCGGTAGTCCTTGGCGTGCACGACCCAGCGGACGACTCCGCCGCGATCCAGTTCGGGTTCGACTTCGCGGCCCGAGCGGGCGTGGCACTGAACGTCGTGCACACCCACCCGCGCGGGGTGGCCGACTCGACCGACCTGGCCGCCCTGGACCAGTGGCGCACCAGGTACCCGAACGTCCGCGTCACCGTCGAGTCAGTCGTCGGGGACGCCGCGCGCACCCTGGTGGAGCGGTCCACCCACGCCCGGCTGCTGGTCATCGGCTACCACGGCCACAGCACCCTGCACCACACCCTGCGCCGCTCGGTCAGCCGAGCCGCCACCCAACACGCCGCCTGCCCGGTGGCGATCACCACCACCCCGGGCTGAGTCCGGGCACGAGGTCCGGGACACCTCAGGCGCGGAAGTCGGAGGTGTCCAGGTCCGCGGTCGGTTCGACCCCCTCCACCGCAGGCGTCCCGCAGGCCGGGCAGTGGATGTCGCGCGGGAGGTCGATGCCGTACCAGCGCAGGACGCTCATCGTGTCGACGCCGGTGGCCATGGGGGGCAGGGCGGCGTAGTCGGTCTCGGCCTCGCGGCGGTTCAGCCATAGGTAAAGCGGTGCCACCAGGTCCTCGTTGAGGGACGCCAGAGTCGTGGCCGTCCCCGCGAGGAGTTCCTGCGTCGTCAGCTTGGCCATCATCAGCGCGATCGGGGCGATGTCGGCGGCCAGGCCGGGCTCGACGGCCACCGGGCGGTCGCTGTAGGCGATGCGGTGGGCCTGTTCCGCCGAGGCGATCTCGCGGTCGTTGGCCATCGCGGGCACCGCGCTGACGAAACACTGGTAGCACGGCGTGAGTCCGGGTAGGTAGCGCAGCACCTGGCCGCCGTACGCGCGGCGGAAGACGCCCGCGAAAAGCGCGGGGAGGCCCGCCAGCACGCAGAGCCGGTTGACCAGCAGCCTGCTCTCGCGGTTGTCCGTGGCGCACACGACCACGTCGACGCCCGCGGCCTTGATCGCCGCGGTGAGCTCGTCCACGGTCTCGCTGCTGATGCGCAGGTCCAGCGTGGTCACCTCGGCGTCGGGGTTGCGGTCGAGGATGAGTTCGCGCACGGCGTTGGTCTTGAGCCTGCCCACGTCCGCGAGCCCGCACTCGTGCCTGCACACGTTGCCCACCTCCAGCCGGTCGTGGTCGACCAGCAGGAACCGGCCCACACCGCTGCGGGCGAGTTCGCGCACCACGACGCTGCCGCCAGAACCCAGCCCCAGCACGGCGACCGCCCGGTCTCGCAGGATGTCGGTCTCGAAGACGCCGCGCACGCGGTCGAAGACGTCGGCGTGTTCCGGGATGACGGTGACCGGCAGCGGCCGCAAGGACTCGTCCAGGCAGACGACGTCCGCGCCGTCGACCACGCAGTGCACCCTGGCGCCCGCCACCGGCTCGTCCGGCGTCGTACGCAGGACCACCGCGCCGTCTCCCGGTGCGGCGTGGACGCGCAGCACCTCACCACCGTCCACTTCGGTCACCCGTGCGCGGTCGACCGCGCCAGCGGCCACCATCCGGACCACCGCCGCCTCGAAGACCACGTGGGCGCTCACCCGAGACCGCCGCGGAACGAGCGCATGTCCTCGACGGTGATCTCGGCGACGTCGCCCGCGCTGACCTTGTCGGCGGAGACCAGTTCGAACTTGCCGGTCTGCGGGTTGAGCACCATCTTCTTGCCCTGACCGCCCTTGCCCTTCGCGGTGCGGTCGAGGAAGTCGCGGATCGCGTCGTGGCCGTCGGTCATGGCTGTCTCCCTTTCACAGCAGGAAATCCTTGATGGGCCTGCCGTCGTCGAGGTGGCACTCGTAGGCGGTGGTCCACAGCATCGCCTTGCGCAGCACCTTGACCACCGAGAAGGCCGCGCTCCAGTCCTCCGGGCGCACGATGCAGATCTTCGCCCAGCCCGGCCGGTCGGTCTGCCAGGTGTGCATCGCGTGGCTGTTGCCCCACTGCTCGATCGGCCGGTCCCAGCCGCGCAGCGGGCTCGGGTAGGTCACGTAGGTGTCCGGGATGGCGTCCGGGTAGCCCGGTGGCAGGTTCACCCGGATCTGGTACCGGCGGTCGGAGTTGCTGGTCCACCAACCGGACACGTAGGTGTCGACCTGCGGGCTGTGGAAGGTGAAGTCGGGCAGCAACCTGCGCAGCGACTGCTGCTCCTGGGCCAGCCTCAGCTGCTGGTACGGCTTCCACACGGGCATCACCTTCCCCGTCGCACGGGTGGTTGGAGGGTGGCCAGGACGTGGCCGACCCGGGACGCCACCTCGACCCCGGCGGCTCGTTCGGCGGGGGTGACCAGCTCCCGGGGCGCGACGTCGGGCCCGGCGCGGAACCGGTGGCTGACCACCACCGGGCCGCCGGCCCACCCCAGCTCGAGGACGTGCTGCTCGCCCCGGGCCGCCAGGGTGAGCTGCAACAGCATCCCGTCCGCGGTCGGCTGGATCTCACAGCGCACGGCGGCCGAGGCGGTGCGCAGCGCGGGCTGCACGTGCTCGGTCACGTACTCGGTGAGGTCCGCGATGGCGAAGTCGGACCGTCCGGCGTCCTCCGGGTTCTCGGTGAGCCTGGGCTGGTCCCGCGCCGCCCGGCCGCGCCCGGTCAACACCGCCAGCGCTCTGGCCGAGATCCTGGTCGGCGGCCCGTCAGCGTCCGGGGAGGTAGCCAGTTCGAACCGGACGTGCTCCCCCGCGCCCTGGACGGACAGCGGCCCGACGAACGGCGGGTCGTCCGCGAGCAGGGCCTCCCGCACGGGGCTCACCCCGGGGAGCACGACGATGCCGGTGGCCGCCCGGCGCCCCGCGGCCGCGTCGAGGTGGAGGTAGGGCTTCACCACGACCGGCCCGTCGCGGTCCCGCCCGGACGGGCCGAAGTAGGTCAGCAGGTCGCAGAACCGGGTCCGGCCGGTGCGGCGGGCGAACCGCAGGGTGCGGTTGAGGTCGCCACCGCTGAGCTCGGTCAGGCCCAAGTGGTGGTGGGAGTGCCAGAGCCCGACCGCCTGCACGCCGAACCGCTCCACCAGCGACTCCTCCACCGCGCGGTGGGTGGCCGGGTCCTGCTCGAAGTGGGTCGCCGCGCGCACCGCGCGCGGGCCCGGGCCGATAGCCAGGAACACGGTGAGGTTGCCACCGTCGGTCCAGAGGCCGAAGAGGCTGCCGCCGGTCTCGATCGACCGGTGGGCGTCGGTCTCGCCGATGACCTGGGCGAGCTCGGACTCGAAGACGCGGACCACGGCCCGGCTCATCGCAACGCCTCCACAACATCGGCCAGGGTGCACTCGGGCGACCAGTTCGCCGGGCTGATCCCGATGTCGACGCCGTCGACCCGGATGGCCAGCGGCGGCGCGGCCGGGTAGTCCGCGCCGAGGACGATGGCGACCTCGTGCTTGCCGGTCAGGAACAGGCCGATGCCGCCGTCGATCAGCTCCGCGGTGACGTCGTAGCCGAGCGCGCTCAGCCGAGCCGCTTCCCGCTCGGCCACCGCCACCGGGCTGTCGGCGGGCGCGGTGGTGTGCGCGGCGGCCACGGCGGCGAGCAGGCCGGGCACCGCTCCGGTGGTGAGCTGCCAGTACGCGTCGACCACGGAGAGCAGGAACCACGCGGTGGTCGCGGCCACCACGTCCACCGGCGCGGCGGCCGGGAACTGGTCGAGATCGATGTGGTGCCAGCTCGGCAGGTGAGCGTCACGCAGGGCCGTCGAACCCGAACCGTCCCGGCCGTATCTCGCGATGGCGTAGGGGATCCCGTCCTGACCGGCGACCGAACCGAACACAGTGGACAGATAGGCGTGCGCGGTCACCGTTCGCGCGCCCGCCACGAAGTAGACGATGACCGCGGGGCCCCGGTCGGCGAACTCCGCCTCGGCGACCACCCGCGCGCCCACGTCGCCGTCGATGAACCGCGGCGTGCCCCCGTCGCGCGAGAAGGCCCCGGTCGGCGCGGTGGCGTAGCCGCCGAACCCCGACTGACCGGCCAGGATCTCGACCACCCGGTCCGCCACGCCGTCGAGGTCGACCGGGCACCGCGGCGGCGCGGGCGAGACCAGCAGGATCGGCACCGCTGAGGTGGACAGCAGCTGCCCCAGCTTGCCGGGCACGCCCAGCGGGTAGGACTCCGACTGCCGGAACTCGAGATCGATCTCGCGCATTCGGCGAGCGGTTCGCACACTGCGCTCTTGTGCTTCGGCATCGAACTGGTTTCGCAGGTGCTCGATCCGCACGGCGTTGCGGCCCTCGACCCAGGAGGTGACGGCCTGCGGCACCGCGGAGAACAACCCGGTGAGAAAGGAACCCAGAAGCTCCAGCATCAACCATCCCAGGGCCGGTGACGGTGGGGACGACTGTGGTATCGCCTGGCCAGGGCGCCGCATTATGATCCGAATGGGTGATGTGACGTCGAAATTCGGCGAGCGGTCGAGAATTCACGGAGAATGGCGACGGTGCGCTGAGCACCTTCATTGGATATTGTTTCACATCACGGCGACGGATGATCCGATTGATCGGCGATGAGCGGCAGCGCGCTCGCCTGATCCGATTCCGGTCGCCGAGTGCGTAGGTGATGTTCGACGATCGGAATGCTCGGCCGACTCTGTTGCCAGGCGCGTGGGCACGGCGGCCCTGCGGCGCGTTCACACCCGCACCCGTTGCGGCACAGGGCATCTGGCGCGTTGCCGGCAACCACCGCGGTCCCCGGGCTATTGACAGCCCCGGTGACCTGGACTTCAATCGCCATATGGTCCAGACCAATTCCGCTCGGTCTCGGCGGGTGGGCGTGGACCGGCACCCGCGGCCCGCGCCCGGGTCGTCTTCGCTGTCCCCACCGCACCGGGAGGTCATGTGCGTACCCGACACCGCTTGCTCGCCAGTCTGAGCGCGGCCGCGCTCACCAGCGTCGGCCTGGTGATCGCGCCGGTCGCCGCGCAGGCCGCCAACCTGTTGTCCAACCCCGGTTTCGAGTCCGGCACGCTGTCCGGCTGGACGTGTTCGGGCGGCACCGGCTCGGTGGTCGGCAGCCCCGTGCACGGCGGCACCAAGGCCCTCGCGGGCGCGGCGAGCGGGAGCGACAACGCCCGGTGCGCCCAAACGGTCGCCGTCCTGCCGAACACCGCCTACACGCTGTCCGGCTGGGTGCGCGGCAGCTACGTCCACCTCGGCGTGACCGGCGGCGCGGTCCGGTGGACCACCTCGACCGCGGGCTACAGCCTGGTGACCGTCTCGTTCACCTCCGGCGCGAGCCAGACCAGCGCCGAGGTGTACATCCACGGCTGGTACGGCCAGGGCGCCTACAACGCCGACGACCTCAGCCTCGACGGCCCCGGCGGTGGCAGCGACACCCAACCGCCCACCACGCCGGGCAACCCGCGGGTCACCGCGGTCACCGGGACCAGCGTCTCGCTCGCCTGGGACGCCTCGACCGACAACGTCGGCGTGTCCGGCTACGAGGTCGTCCGCGACGGCGGGTCGGTCACCCCGGCGAGCGGCACCAGCGCCACCGTGACCGGTCTGGCACCGAGCACCGAGTACCGCTTCACGGTGCGCGCCAAGGACGGCGCGGGCAACACCTCCCCGGCCTCGGCCGTGGTGACCGCGACCACCAGCAAGGACGGCGGCCCCGGCCCGGGCCTGGTCCAGGCCGCGCCCTACCTCTACCTCGGCTGGGGCAACCCGCCCGCGGCGACCGATGTCATGCGGGCCACCGGCGTCAAGTGGTTCACCATGGCGTTCATCCTCGCGCAGAACGGGTGCAACCCGGCGTGGGACAGCCAGCGGCCGCTGACCGGCGGGGTGGACGAGACCAACGTCAAGGCCATCCGGGCCGCGGGCGGTGACATCGTCCCGTCCATCGGCGGCTGGAGCGGCAACAAGCTCGGGCCCAACTGCGCCACCGCGGAGGCCCTGGCGGGCGCGTACCAGAAGGTGATCAGCGCCTACGGCCTCAAGGCGATCGACGTCGACATCGAGAACACCGACGAGTTCGAGAGCCCGGCGGTGCAGGACCGGATCCTCACCGCGCTCAAGATCGTCAAGGCGAACAACCCCGGGCTCAAGACGATCCTCACCTTCCCGACCCTCAACACCGGCCCGAACTCCTGGGGCAACCGGCTCATCGAGCAGGCGAAGGCGCTCGGCGCCAACATCGACAACTTCACCATCATGCCGTTCAACTTCGGCGGCGCGGCGGACATGTACACTAACACGGTCAACGCCACCGACGGGCTGAAGAACAAGGTCAAGTCCGTCTTCGGCTGGTCCGACGCCGAGGCCTACGCGCACGTCGGCATCTCGGGCATGAACGGCAGCAGCGACTCCGGCGAGGTCACCAGCGCCCAGACCTGGACCCGGATCCGGGACTGGTCCAACGCCCACCACATCGGCCGCCTCTCGTTCTGGGCGGTCAACCGCGACCGGCCCAACTGGGAGTTCACCGCCATCACGGCGGGCTTCACCGGCTGATCGCCGACACCGCACGACTTCGGGGCCCCGGGCGACTCGCCCGGGGCCCCGAACTCGTTCGCGGGCTAGGCGAGCAGGTAGGAGTTGGCGAAACCGCTGGCACTACAGTGGTTCAGCTCGTTGCGCACCTGCGTGTAGGACCAGCCCGAGGGCACCCGGCACACCCAGACCCCGCTGCGCGGCGACTGGAGCGAGTAGCTCAGGGCGAAACCGCTGGCGCTGCAGCGGTTCAGCGCGTTGTAGACCTGCGTGTAGGTGAACCCGGAGGGCACCGTGCACGCCCACAGCCCGGTCGAGGGCGACTCGACGAGGTACTTCAGCGCCCAGCCGCCGGGCCTGCAGCGGTTCAGCTCGTTGTAGACCTCCGTGTAGGTCTGTCCCGACGGGACCGAGCACTGCCAGGTCCCCAACACCCCCGCCGCGCTGTTCGCACCGGCCACAGTGTCCACAGTGGCCACTCGGCCGACACCGCCCGCACCGTCCGGCGCGGCCGCCGAGGTGCTCGCGCCCGCCAGCACAACCGCGAGCGCGCACGCCGCACTCGCCACCAAACCCAGGATCTTGCGCATGGTCTCCTCTTCCGGATGAACGATTACCGCAGGTCCCCGACGTCCAGAAGTCTGACGAAGATCAACCTTCGCGATCCAGGTGAAACCCGGGAAAGCGCCCGAATCGACCAAAGCGCTCCACAGCCGGTGACAGCCGCGCGGTCGAGCCGCGACAGTTGCCACTCGTCTAGACCATTGCTTTTCCCGCGATTTCCGCGAACCAGGGCCTCGGTCCGTTACCACACCAGCGAAAACCCTCTCGACGACTGTCCATAATCGACATTTTCGTTGCACGGGACGCACCGGGGCGAGCGTTTCAGGCGGACGGCCAGCTCCGGAGCAGGGAGTCGAGGGCGTCCAGGGTCCGGCCCCAGGAGAGCCCCACCTCACGCGGGGTGTGGTCGAAGCGGCCGGTCGTCTCCAGCGTCACGTAGCCGTGGAACGTGCTGTGCAGCATCCGGATCGCGTCGGTCTGGTCGGGCTCGGCCAACTGGTAACCGCGCAGGATCGCCCGGGTCATCTCCGAGTGCCTACCCGCCGCGCTGGTGACCACCTCTTCGGGTTCGAGGTCGAACTGCGCCGCCGCGTACCGACCCGGGTGCTGCTTGGCGTAGTCCCGGTAGGCGTTGGCGAAGGCGACCAGCGCGTCCTTGCCCGCACGACCCGCCAGGGCGGCGGCGACCCCGTCGGCGAGCTCGGATAGGGCCAGCAGCGCCACCCGCACCCGCAGGTCCCGGGCGTTCTTGACGTGGGAGTACAGGCTCGCGTCCTTGACCCCGAACCGCCGGGCGAGCGTGGCGACGGTCACGTTCTCGAACCCGACCTCATCGGCCAACTCCGCCGCCGCCAAGGTCAGCCGCTCGGCGGTCACCCCCGCGCGCGCCATCCGCCACTCTCCACTGCCTATGTCGTTAATCCAGTTGCCTAGGAGTACTAGGATACTACCTATGAGACCGGTTACCGAAGACGACATCCGGGCTTCCCTGGTCAACTGCACCAAGGGCGAGGCCAAGCGCATGGCGGTGCCCAAGGACCTCGCCGACCGCCCGTGGTCCGACCTGGACTTCCTCGGCTGGCAGGACCCGGCGGCCCGCGAGCGCGCGTACCTGGTGGTCGAGACCGACGACCGCCTGATCGGCGTGGCCCTGCGCGTGGCGCCCCAGACCGGGCAGGTCCGACGGGGCATGTGCACCCTGTGCCTGACCTCCCATCCGGGCCCCGGCATCTCCCTGATGACAGCCCGCAAGGCAGGCCGCACCGGCCAACAGGGCAACTCGGTCGGCGCTTACATCTGCACCGACCTCGCCTGCTCCCTCTACTTGCGCGGCAAGAAGCACACCGAGCCAGGCGGCCGGATCCACGAGTCCCTGACCACCGAGGAGAAGGCCGAGCGAACCATCGCGAACCTGACCAGCTTCCTCGACCGCGTGCTCGAGTAGTCAGGCAGTTGAACCGCCAGGCCGGTGACGGGGTCCACGCCCGGTCCCACGGCCGGACCGCCCCATCGCGCCTACCCTGACCAGTGAGCGGTGAGAGGTGGCTGGAGTGCGCATCAACGGCATAGTGAACCCGGACAAGCTCCGACGGTTCGCGGGCGAGCGGCTATTCGAACGGGTCGCGGGCCCGAACGGACCAGCGGTCCGCTCCCGAATCCACGACTCACCAGGCGAACGCTGGTTCGACGACGACCGACCGATCCGAACAGTCCACGGCGACGCGTCAATGTTCGTCGGCGGCCTACGGGCGCTGCTGCTGCAGTCACTACATCCGCTGGCCATGGCAGCAGTAGCCGCCCACTCCGGCTACCGGGGTGATCCCTGGGGACGCCTCCAGCGGACCAGCACCTTCCTCGCGACCACGACCTTCGCCACCGCCGAGGACGCCCAGGCCATGGTGGACCGAGTCCGCGCCATCCACGAGCGAGTACGCGGGACAACAGACGACGGCAGGCCCTACCACGCAGCCGACCCACACCTGCTGGCCTGGGTACACGTGGCCGAGGTCGACAGCTTCCTCAAAGCCCACCAACGCTACGGCGCACACCCCCTTGACCCCGCAGGCTACGACGACTACGTCGCCGACACAGCCAAGGTCGCCACGGCGCTGGGCGTCATCGACCCACCACTGAACCAGGCGGAACTAGCCGACCGCCTCGCCTCCTACCGAAGCGAACTCCACTCAACCCCCCAAGCCCGAGACGCAGCACGCTTCATACTCCTGACACCCCCGATCCCCTGGCCCGCCCGAGTCCCCTACGCAGTACTCGGCGCCAACGCGATAGCCACCCTGCCCCGCTGGGCAAGGTCACAGCTGCGGGTGCCGAGCCTTCCGGGGTTGGAGGGACCACTGGTCCGCGCGGCAGGACACGGAATAGTCCGGACAATCAGATGGGCCCTAACCCCTCCCACCCCAGCCTGAAAACGTCCCACCCCCCCTCTCCGCTCCCCCCTCCTCGCTTTCCCGCAACCTCCCCCTCCCCCACCCTCTCCCCACCTTCTCTCCCCCGCCTCTCTCCGGCGCTTCTCTCCGGCGCCCTCCCTCTCGTTCTCCCCACTCTCTTCTCTCTTTCCCCGTCCCCCGGCAGACCGCAGCGGTGAGGCCGACCCCGCTGGAACGCAAGTCCCGCTACGAATGCTCGATCTAGTGGACTCGCTTCGTGTGGGGGGAGAGCACCGCTAAACTTGACCTGTGGTGGGGATGCCCTTCGCCCCACGCTTTTTCCCCACCGCGGTGCTCTAGGGGCCCCACACGAAGCGAGTCCACTAGATCGAGCCCCCATCTTTTCCTCGGGCAGCCCCAGCGAGTGCGACCCGTGGCGTCGACCCCCGGGCGGCACACCTCGTGACCTGCCCGAGTAAGAGCGGGGCTCGATTGGCTGGACTACCTTCGCGCGGGGCCTATAGAGCACCGCGGTGGAGAGAAAAGGGCAGGGTAAGGGCATCCCCACCCACGGCAAGTTTAGCGGCACTCCTCCCCCACACGAAGGCAGTCCACCCAATCGAGCACAAACGTAACGGGTCTTGCGTACCAGCGGGCTCGGCTTTGAGAAAGTAAAAGATTGAGAGATTAAGGATTAAGAGATGAAGGATTGAAGGGCTAGAGAACAGGGGTTCTTGCTTCTGCGTCAGCGATCTGTGTCTGGGTTGCTGCGCAGATGGGTCGGAGGTCGGGTTCCGGGGTCTTCGTTCTGATGGTCAGCGTGTGCAGTGCGTTCGGGTCCAGCGTCAGGATTGTTCGGTACAGGTCAGCCGTGCGAACACCCGCGATGCTCCCGTGCTCGAGCATCAACTGAGCCACGCTGGAGCTGTAGCACTCAGTCGCGGCCCGCTGATCCCCCTGGTGGTGCGCGAGTTCGCGGGACCAAGCGGTGCCCAACAGGAGCGGGGACCAGTTGCGGGTCACCGGTCTCGGCACCGAGAACCGAGTTCGTTCGTGGTCTGGCAAGCACCAAGCCAGCGTGATGCGGCCGGGGAAGGTCACGCCAGTATTCTGGACGATCGCTTCGGCGACCGACAGGAAGTGCGCGGCTGTGTCGGGCAGCATTCGGGCGCGGGCAGGTAGCAGGACCACTGTGGTCCGGGCCGGCGCGAGTAGGTCGTTCGGGCTGACAAGTGTGGCGCGATCGCCTTGTGCGACAAGGGCTTCCAGGACACGATCCCCGAGGTCCGAGCCGGTCCCGTCGATGACGGCGATATCAGCGATCGCGGGCGCCGGTGGTGGGGGCGGTGTGCGGCGGAGCCAGCGGGGTAGGCGGATCACGTGGTGCCGTTGAGCAGGAACAGTTCCACGGTGACTGTTCCCGGTCCACCATCGCCGCCAAAGTAGGGACGGATCTCGGCGACCGAGCGCAGTTGTGGGATGCCCGCTCGCTGCACGACTCCCTTGAGGCGTTCGGAGAGTCGTGTGCCCTGCGCGGGCGCGTTGGCGTTACGGGAGGTGCCGAACAGCAGGATCAGGCCCACCTTGCCCTGCGGGGCGACGATCGCGTTCAGCTCGCGCACGAAGGAGTCCAGCACCTCCCGGTCGTCCGCCGGGAGTCCCATCGTGAACTTGCGGGACGTGAGTGCCAGCCCCTCGGGCGCGCCGGGTGTCGGGGGTGGGGTGCTCGGGGGTGTGGTGGTGGGCACGGCTGCCGCGCGTTGCGGTGGTGTCGCCTCTGAGCCGACGGCGACGATGACCAGGACCATGGCCAGTTCCGCGAACAGCCAGCCTGCCGCGCTGAGGGCTCCGCCGGTGGTGGGGCTGGGGAAACGCCTCCTCACCCGGCTACCTCGGTGGGTTCGGGGTGGCCGGGTTCGTGCCGTAGGCCGTCGGACACCATGGCGAGCCAGTTGACGTCCTTGACCGTTTCGCGCAGCTGGGTCGCGGTGTCCAGGACCGCGGTCACTGTCTCGCCGAGCTTGCCCGCGGCCGCGGCCACCGTGTCGGCGGCGGCGGTGAAGGGCTGTTCGGCGCGCGACAGGACTGTCTGCTGCTCCGCGGTGCGGTTGCCGATGGCCTCTGCCTGGTCAAGTCGCGCGGTGGCCTCGCGCAGGACGGTCTCGGACCGGGTGAGTGCGCCGTCGACAGCGGCGGCGGCGCCGGAGACCACGGCGACGGCCTCGGTCATGGGCTGTGCCTGCCGGGAGATCTCGGCGACCGTCTGGGTCATCCGGGTGTCCAGGTCGGCCAGCCGGTCGGTCTGCTCGCGCAGGCCGGGGACGGTCTCGGCGAGTCTGCCCGCGACGACGCCGAGGCGGTCGATCACCGCGAGCGACTCGCTCAGCTTCTCGGTGGCGGAGCGGATCTGGGCGGCGGCCTGGGACAGGTCGGCCGCGGCGGTCCTGGCCGCGTCGGCGACCGGTGGGGTGACCGAGCGCGAGCGCAGGATGGTCAGCAGCGGCAGGAGGTCGGCCTCCAGGTTGTGCGCGATCCGGTCGATGTCGTCCGCGGCGGCCTGCTGGGCGGCCGGGCGGCGGTAGCCGAGCATGATCAGCAGGACGGTCACGACGATCACCGCGGACAGCACGACCGGGCCGCGGAACCACGGCTGGGCGAGCCAGTCGGCGAAGAACGGTGGGCGGTCCGCGGCCGGGGTCGCGGTGTACTGCTGGACGTAGAACAGCTCAGCGGCCCCGAGTGCGATCCAGGTCAACACAACCGGCAGCAGCACCAGGGCATTGCCCGCGCGGGCGACCGGGTGCTCGCAGATCGACCGCAGGTATCCAGGTTCGCGCAGTCGCCAGAGGTCGGCGTCGCGGTCGAGCCTGGTCGGGTCGCGGTCGGCCTGGCCCGCCTCGCTCGCCGCGGCGGCGAGCACCAGGCCGAGTTGGCGCAGGTGCGCGGGCCGGGTGGCCGGGGTGACGCCCGCGACCCGGTCCAGTTCCTTGACCGCGGCGCTGATCAGGGCGCCGACCTGCTTGCCGGGCTCGGTGTCGGCGGTGCTGCTCATCGGGTTCTCTCTGGAGTCGTGGCGGTGGACCGGTGTCATCCGAGTCGCGCCAGGAAGAGGTGGTAGACGGCGAAGGCGACCACCGCGAGCACCCCGACGATCAGCAGCAGCCGCAGGGCCGGTGGCAGTTCCTCATTGGACTCGGGCTCACCGCCCGGCCGCGCCGACTCCACCCGCTGTCGCCGCTCGCCGTGGTCGCGCCGGTCGTCCCCGTCCCGGAAGTCGCCGTGTTCGAAGTGGCGGTCGGGCCTGCGCCGGTCCGTGAGGTGTCCACTGTGGACCTGCGGGGCGGTGTCGAAGCCGGTGAGCCCGGGATCGGGGCCGGTCGGGCCGAAGTCGGCCGGGGCGCTGTGCTCCTCCTGCCACTGCTGGGTGCGCGGAACGGGCACCGTCACCGGGCGCCCACCCGCGGTCGCCCGCTGGAACCGTTCGCCCGCCTCGCGCATCAGCCTGCGCCGCGCCTCGGAGTCCCCCGGCTGGTCCGCGTAGACGGCCATCGCGCGGCTGAGCAGCTGGTCGGAGAGCAGCCCCAGGTCCAGCAGGATGGGGTACGCGCCCTCGACCACGGTGAACTCGTCGTGCGGTCGGCGCTCGCCCAGCTGGATCACCCAGCGCTCGACCGGCACGTCCGGGTAGCGCGCGTTGTGCCGCAGCACGGTGGCGAGCAACCCGGGGCGGGCCTGCTCGCCGACCACGTCGAGGAACTGGTCGGCCACCGGCGGGGTGATGTACCCGATCCGCTGGGCGACCAGCCCGAGGGTTTCCACCGGATCGGGCGAGTCGCGCAGGAAAGCCCGGTGGGCGGCGCTGATCGTGCCCCCGGGGGCGGCCAGCGCCGCCGCGATCGCGGCGGGCGACGGCGGGAAGATCCCGACCGTCGGGTCCTGCGGCGACACCCCGATCGAGGCCAGCCACGCCCCGGACCGGTACACGGCGTCCACATCGGACAGTGGCCGGCCGGGCGCGAGCAGGGTGTCCTTGACGAGGGCGATCCGGTCGCGCCGGTCGGGCAGCGCGCGGATCAGGAAGTCGGCGAGGTGGCGGTGCCAGTCCGGGAACTGCCCGGCGTCGGCGGGCGGGAACCACGCCGGGTTCTCCCCCGGGCCCGCCGCGCGGTGCGCCCGCAGGACGCCCGCGAAGACCACCTCCGCCAGGTCGGCGGGCAGCCTCGGCGGAACCAGGTAGGCGATCGCGCGGACTGGTTCGCCCTGCGCCCACTCGAGCACGGCCGCCGATCCCTTGGCGGTGCGCAGCCGGTCGGGGTCGGCGGTGAACAGCCGGGGCACGTCCTGCGGGCGGACGCCGAGCTCCTCGCGGATCACGACGTCGAGCAGCGCGCGCAGGTCGGGCAGACCGTGGTAGGCGACCAGCTGGTCGGGCTGGGCGCGGGCGAGCCAGTCGAACGCGCGCGCGTCCGACTCGTCCCTGGCCCGTCCCGGGGTCGCCTCGCCCAGCCACTGCCGGACCCGGGCCCCGTGGTTGGCCGCGGTCTCGGCGGGCCAGTGCCCGGAGAGCACCGGGTAGTCGTCGAGCACCGCGGGCTTGAGCAGGTAGGTCGCCCAGATCCGGGACCGGGCCACCGCCGCGGGCACCCGGCCGAGCAGGCTGGTGATCAGCGCGGCCACCTCCAGCGGCGCGCCGTCGACCGGTACGTGGTGGCGGTTCTCGTCGATCGCGGCCAGCAGGTCGGCCACGCGCGCGGGGGCGGGCGCGTCGAACGGCACCTCGCAAACCCTCGCGTGCGCGAGCTTCCCGTTGGGCCCCACCCGCTCCACGCCCTCGAGCCACACCGTGTACGGGTGCACCGAGGCCGGGGCGAACAGGAACTGGCAGCTGCCCGCGCGGGCGAAGGTGCCGTCCCGGCCCTGCACCGAGAAGCACCAGTGCGGGCCGAACTCCTCGACCTCGGTGTAGACCAGGCACCACACCGGGAACCGGGTGTGGTCGCCGGTGCCCGCGGGGGGTTGGACCACGGGGAAGGCGGTCAGGCTCTCCGCCGCGCGGACGAACTGCGCGGGCGGGCGCGGGCCCTCGGTCGGCTCGGACAGTGCGAAGCCGGAGCCGACACCCCACTCGACGATCGTCCACCCGCTCATGGCCGGACCCTCCGGAGCATGCAGAGCAGCAGGTGGCACAGCGCCGCGGACCTGGCGTCGAACTCGGGGAAACTGGCGTCGCTGTCGCGCGGGGCGATGAGCTGGTCGGAGGAGGTGACCGTGACCGGCACCTCGCCCAGCGGCGAGCACAGGAAGAAGCGCAGCTCGCGCCACTCCTGCTGGAGCAGCAGGTCGATCGACTGGGCGAAGCCCAGGCCGCAGGCCACCCCGCAGCCGAGCGCGGACATCACGATGTCGCGGGTGCGCAGCACCCCGCCCTGCCCGGCCAGCAGCGAGGCCGCGACGTGCTCGTCCAGCGACGGCACGGTGATCCGGGTCGCCTTGAGGATCTGCTCGGGCACCCGCTCGGGGACCTCGACGTGCGTGCCCGCGCCGCCGTGCACCAGCTCCCAGAACTCGTCCGGGTCGCTGTAGTGGTCCACCAGCGCGTCGGCGAGCTGGCGGGCCACCTGGACGCCGAGCTGGGGGTCGTGCGCGAACTGCCGGATCCGGCCGATCAGGGTGGCCGCGGCGAGGTCGTCGACGACGATGCTCGGGAACTGCCCACCCGAGCGCCGGGCGACCTCGGCCAGGTAGCGGGTGACCCCGGTGACCACCGCGTCCTTGGCGCCCAGGTCGCGCAGGGTGCGCCGGCGCGCCGGGTGGAAGCCGCCGTCGGCGGTGCGGCCGGTGTCCAGGGCGAGCCGGATCAGGTCGGCCTTGGTCACGCTCACCAGCAGGTACTGGTCCGGACCGTGGTCGATCGCCAGGCCGCCGGTCTCGGTGAGGGTGTTCGCCAGCTCCCGCTGCACCTGGTTGCGGGTCTTGCGCACCTCCTCGGTCTTGTCGTTGACCACCACGTCCGGCCGCATGCTCGCGGGCACCGAGGACCGCGCGACGCCCTGCGGCAGGAACTTCACGAACGGCGAGCAGATCACCGGGTCGATCACCCACACCAGGGTGCCGTAGTTGCTCAGCAGGTACCGGTTGTGCCGGTCGTTGGCCGAGCCGCTGTCGAAGGACTCCCCGGCCAGGTCGGCCACCGCGGCCAGCACCCGCTGGTCGCCGATCTGGTAGCGGCGCACGATCGGCTGCCGGATCCGCTGGCCCCAGGACCGCTTGTCCACGTTGTCCGGGCCGAGCAGCTCCAGGTGGATGTCGAGGATCTGCTGCACCAGCCCGGGCGCGACGTGCTCGGCGAGGAACTCGAAGGGCAGCATGTCGCGCAGCGTGGTCGGGTCCAGCGGCAGGCCGTCGATCTCGGTGCGCAGGTAGTGCCGCTTGAGCAGGTCCAGCGGCGCGGCCTCGAGCAGCCAGTCGGCGTTGTAGACCGACACCCGGGTGGTGGCCACCGTGGGGTCCAAAGAGGACATACCACCGACGGCGAGGTGCTGGCTCAGCGTGCGCAGCATCAGGTAGCTCTTGCCCGCCGCGACACCGCCGACGGCCGCGATCACGTCGAACCGGTCCACCGTCCACGGCTGCGCCGGGGTCGAGCCACCGGTCACCACGTGGTCGAGGAACACGTGCCCGTCACCGCACAGCCGGTACACCAGGTGCACCCGCGCGGCGTGGAACCGCGGCGAGGGCGGCCAGGACCGGCTGCCGTCCCACAGGCTCAGCCGCCAGTCCACCACCCCCCGGCCCTCCACGCACAGCTCCAGCCGCAGACTGGGTTTGCGCACCCGGCCGTGCTGGTCGTAGGACAGGCCGACGCCCAGGTCCTCGTCACACGCGGGGCAGCGGACCAGGCTGCCGTAGTGCTGATTCATCCGACACCGCTTCCGATCACAGGGCCAGCACCAGGATCCAGCCGACCGTGACGAGCACGGTCAGCGGCAGGCACACCACCAGCGCGGCGGCCAGGCCGTGCGCGCGCCCGCGCCGCTCGGCCTCCACCAGGTAGTGGTGCAGGTAGGGCTCGGCCCGGGCCTCGGCGAGCCTGCGCACCGTGGTGTCGTGGGCGACCCAGTTGCCCACCGCCCGGCGCACCGCGGGGTCGGTGGGCACCGGCGGCGCCACCTCGGCCACCGCGGCCACCAGCGAACCGGGCACGACCTTGCCGAACCACCCGCGGTCAGCCATTTCCGACGATCACCCCGATCAGTGTGACGACCATGGCCAGCAGCGGGAGCAGGCCCCAGCACAGCGCGCGCCAGTAGGCCGCGCGGGCGACGGAGACCTGCTCGGTCGCGACCCGCCGCAGCACGGTGGCCACCGCGGCGTTGAGGGCGGGAGGCGCCGCCTGGATCTCCGTGCGCAGCGCGACGAGCCGCGCGGAGTGCGCGCCCGCGAAGACCGGCGCCGCCACCGGGTGCTGGACCTGCGGGTCGACCGGCGCGGCGGTGACCGAGCCGAGCAGCCGCAACCAGCCCACGGCCGTCCAGTCGTCGCCGACGAGCGCGTCGTACTGGAACGGCGCGGCCAGCGCCTGGGCGAACGGCGCCCAGCGCGGGTCCTTCCAGTAGGACGCGATGGCCGCGGTGACGATCTCCGGCTGGTCGATCGGCCGGGCGCCGTCCTCGTCCTGGGTGAGCAGCGCGTAGGCCCGGTCCTGGCCCGCGACCGCGGCCAGCACCACCAGCGCGAAGCCGAAGCGGTCGTGCTCGCGCAGGTCGACCTCGGTGGTCTCGTCGTGCGGGCGGTACCACTTGGCCAGGATCCGCGGCGAGGCGTAGGTCGTGGTCAGCCGCAGGTCGACCAGCCGCTCCCAGCGCCGCGAGACGGCGTCGCCGTCGATGAGCACGTAGCCGGACCCGTCGTCGGCGCGCCGGTAGCGGCAGATGTTGGCGGGCTTGATGTCGCAGTGCGCGATGTCGAGCCGGTGGCACTGGTCCAGGCCCGCGGCCAGCGCCATCAGGTCGTCCACCTGGTCGAGGCCGGGGGCCCCGCGCTGGTAGGACTCCGACCAGCCGACCCGGCGCAGCATCGGCGAGGCGGCGATGACGAAGCAGTTGGGCTGCGGCCGGTCGTGCACGCCGAACCACGCCGAGAGCCGGTTCTCCGGGTCGTCGCTCACCTGCTGGGGGCTGGCGTACTCGGTGGCGCGCCGCTCCCCCAGCACCCCGGAGCCGGGCGGCGGCAGGCTGATCGGGGCGATCGCCCACGGCGGTGTGCGCGCGGTGCCGCCGACGGCCGCGTTGACCTTGTCCACCAGCGCCGCCTGGGTGCGCAGGTAGCGGCGCAGCTGGTCGGCGTGCTGCGGGGTCGCGCACCGGTAGATCTTGACGTGCCAGGTGTCCGGCTCGGGGGTCTGGCGGACGCCCTCGGTGTAGAGCACCTGGACGTCGAGGTAGTGCCGGTCGCTGGTGGTGGCGCCGGGGATCGGGAACCGGCGGTCCACCGCGAGCTCCCCCGCGCTCGGCGGCGCGATCCGCAGGACGTGCCCGTGGTTGCCGGTGGTCAGCCACACGTCGTGGGTGGCGCCGGTGCCGGGGTCGGCGGGGCCCGGCGGGCTCAGCGTGCCGCGCGCCCAGCCCACCAGGTCGTAGTCCAGCTCGGAGATCAGCTCGCCGGAGTGCCGGTGGTAGGCGATGCGCCCGCCCGCCGCGCACCGCACCCCGTCGGGCGCGGTCGGCACCAGCAGGACGCCGTTGACCCACACGGCCAGGTCCGGGCGCTCCCAGGTCCGGCGGGCCAGCAGCACGCCGCCCGCCAGCCGCAGCTCCAGCAGCGGGCCGGCGGGTACCGGGGACATGGACTGCGGGAGCACGAAACCCTTGCCGCGCCTGCCTTCCGGGCGCTCCACGGCGTGCCAGGTGTCGTCGGCCGGGAACAGGTAGTCGAAGCGCAGCCCGAGGAAGGAGAGGGTGAGGAGGCGGTCCTGGCCCGCCGGGCGCGGTCGGCGCGGCGCGGGCGGCTCGCCCGGCCCCAGCAGGTTCGACACCGGTTCGCAGCGGACGTCGTAGTTGTCCGGCAGCCCGGTGGCGACCTCGAAGTGCAGCTGCAGCGAGACATCGCCGCGGCGCAGCTCCTCCAGCGTCTCGCGGACCGCGTCGCTGCCGGTCGGGCTCAGCGGCAACGAGGTCCGGACCAGGACGCGCACCAGGGTGCGCAGGCCGTCGGGGGTGCGCACGGTCGAGAGGTAGCGGTTGAGCTCGCTGCCCGCCGCGGCGCGCACGCGCTCCTCGAAGCGCGGTTGGTCCTGGGGGTTCACCTGCGCCCCCGAACGACGCTGTCGACGATCTGCCCGGCGAGCCAGCGGGCCCGGACCGCGCCCGCGGTCTCGTCCTTGGTCTCGACGACCACGGCGAAGGCGACCGGTCCGCGCGGGGTCTTGAGGAACCCGACGAGCCAGGCGAACTGCCGGATGAACGTCCCCGGCTCGGCCTCCTCGTCGGTCACCTGGACCTGGGTCCCGGTCTTGACCCACAGCTGCGGCCTGCCCGGCGTGGCGAGCTTGTGCGCCGTGCCGATGTCGGACGTCGTGCCGGCCAGCGCGTTCGTGAGCTCGTTGGCCAGCTCCGGGGACAGCACCCGCCTGGTCTCACCCGTGATGGCGCGGCGTTCGCCGCCGAGCGCCGGGGTGATCGCGTCGAGGAGCGTCGGCTGGTGGACGGTGCCGCCCGCGGCGACGCCGGACATCACGGTGGCCATCTGCAGCGGGGTGCCCACGACGTCGCCGCCGCCGAGCACGTCGTTCCCGATGGCCGGGCCGTCGGACTTCTCGGGCACCCGGGAATCCGCGCCCAGCGACTTGCCCGACGATATCCCGGCCAGCCACGCCGAAGCCGGGGCGGCTCCCCCGGTGGGCACCGGGCCGACGGTGAAGCCGTACTCCTTGGCGGTCTCCCGGATGGCGTCCCACCCCATGTCGAGGGCGAGTTGGACGAAGGCGGTGTTGCAGGAGACAGCGAGCGCGTCGCCCAGGGTGATCTTCCCCTCGGGGGTGGTGCCGACGCACGCGGCCCTGTTCGCGTTGCGGATATCCCGGTTGCCCAGCGGGACCGTCACCGGGGCGGGGATCAGCGACTCGGCCGTGCGGCCCGGCTCCGCGCGCAGGTAGGCGGTGGCCACGACGACCTTGAACGTCGAGCCGAGCCCGTACTGCCTGCCCAGCGCGCGGTTGACGTCGGTGGCTGGCAGCGGCACGTCGTCCTGGTCGCCGACGAAGTGCTTGCGCCGCTGCGTGGACTCGGCCGACTCGGTGGGGTCGGGGGTGCGCAGCGACCACTTCCAGCAGCGGTCCAGCTCACTGTCCTCATCGGACTTCTTGCAGTCGTCCGCCTCGGCCAGGTCGCCCTTGGCGTCCCGGGTGCCGAAGTCGTGCGCGCGCAGAAAAGCGGTGCGCGCGGCGTCGTCGACCGGGACCTTGGTGGTGTCCTGGCCGGTCTCGCCCGGAGCGCTCGCGGTCGCCAGCACGCGACCGGTGTCGGCCTCCATGACCACCGCGCCACCGGCCAGCGGCGGCACGGGCTTGCTCTCGCCCTCGACGACGGCGTCCATGCGCAGGGCCGCGGCGGTCTCCCGCTGGATGGCGGGGTCGACGGTGAGTTCGATCAGACCGGCCTCGGGGGTCGCCGAGGGTGGCCCGAGCCGTTGTCCCAGCGAGGTCCCGGACGTGCCGTCGATGACGTCGGTCAGCGCCAGGTCGATCGCGCCGCGGCCACCGCCGGACTGCAACAGGCCACCGAGGTCCTCGAGGGACACCGTCGGGGCGCCGATCGGCACCCAGGCCGAGCCGGAGCGGTCGCGCACGTACTGCGGAACGCCGCCCAGGGCGACCCGCACCGTGGTGCGGTCGTAGGCGAGGCGGTCGGTGGAGCAGGCTGTGGACACGACCGTCGGGCGCTGGGTGCTGCAGTAGGCCCGCTCCTCCGGCAGGCCGTTGTACGGGGCCAGGGTGATGCCGCCGATCAGCGTGAGGCAGAGCACGAAGATCACCGCGATCGCCGGGAGGGTCGGGCGGGCCCACCACGCGCTGAACGCGCTCGGCGGGAAGGCGGGGACGAGTTCCTTGGTGCCCAACGGGTTCGGGGCGGCGGGCGCGGAGCCGCCCGAGCGGTACTGCACGACCACCGCAGCGATCACGCCGAGGCCGAGGGCGATCGTGGAGTGACCGCCGCGGGAGAGGAACGGCGCGGTGATACCGGAGTGCGGCAGCGCGTTGACGGTCGCGGCGAGCACGAACAGGAACTGGCCCAGGATGGCGGCGGTCAGCCCGACGACGAACAGCCCGCCCGGCTCGACGACCGGTCTGGGCTGCCGGGGCGTCGGCGAGGCCGGGGCGGGTTCGGCGGGGATCTGCCGCCCCAGCCGGGTCAGCGCGGCGGCGAGCAGTGCGAGCACCGCGGCCAGCAGCAGCACGGTGATGCCGCCGAGCTTGCTCCACACGACGCTGATCACGAAGTCGGTCGAGGCGGCCGGGACGCGGCCGGAGGTCGTGTCCTCGAGGCCGCGGCCCCACACGCCGCCGTCGGCGATGACCGAGAGGGACTGGGCGATCTGCGAGCGCGCGCTGGCCTCGGCCGAGCGGAAGGAGATCTGGCACGCCTCGGTGCCCGCCGGGACCGGCGGCGGGGTCGCGGTCGCCGGTGGGGTCTGGCACTCGGCGGCCCAGGTGTAGGCCCAGGGGTCGGACCAGACCGCGCCGCGCTCGGAGATGTAAGGGGTGGCGACCATGCCGATGGCGCCGATCAGCACCAGCAGCGCCAGCGGCGCCCACAGCGGGCGCGAGTAGCGCAGGGCGACCCGGCGCCGGGCCCGGGACCGGCCGCGCCCGCGCGCCCCGCTCACCTCGGGCGCGCGGTTCGCCTGGATCGCGAGCAGCACCGCGAACATCGCGACGGTGCCGAGGAACATCGGGATCATCGGGCCGATGTCCTGCTTGAGCCCGCTGGCCAGACCGACCGCGGCGAACAGCCCGACCGGGTACCACAGGTGCCGCCCCGCGGTCAGCAGCTCGCGGGCGCCGCGACCGGCGTCCAGCCGGAACCCGTAGGCGAAGTCGGCGAGCATCCAGGCCAGCGCGACGAAGTAGAGGATCTTGCCGTACTCCGGGGTCGCGATCCCGGCGATGGTCAGGCCGTTGCCCAGCAGCGGCAGGGCGAACAGCGCGAACACGACCCCGATCGCCACCAGGTGGCCCCGTTCGGCGGACCGCTGGTCGCCGCGGAAGGGCAGCCGGAAGCGGATGCCCCGCTCCTTCTCGCGCGCGGGCCGCGGCCGGGTCGCCCAGGTCAGCGCGGCGATGGCGAGCAGCAGGACCAGCGCGGGCACGAGCACCGCGCGCACCGCCTCGGCACCGGACTCCGCGGTCAGCCCCTCCGCGACGCGGGTGCGCGGGTCCGGGACCACGACGAGCCGGATGGTCAGCAGCAGTCCGAAGAGCACCAGCACCCCGGCGGTGAGCAGCACCGCGACGGCCGCGGGCGCCACCTCCGCGCCGCGGCGACGGGCGTGCGCGACGCGCAGCAGCCGCACCCCCAGGCCCACCGCGAGCGCCACCAGCACCCCGACCGCCATGACCCACAGCGTCGAGCGGAACCGGCCACCCACCAGGAAACCCAGCCACAGCAGGCCGAGCGGCCACCACAGGCTCGGGTAGGCACCGCGCACGAAGGACATGGTCACCGCGCCCACCGGCGGCGGCGCGTTGACCGCGGCGAGCGCGACCGAGCGCCGCCGGGCCAGGAACCGCCCGGCGTTGACCACCGCGAGGACGAGCGCGACGAGCACGAGCAGTCGGCTGATCCCGGTGAAGCCGTCGAAGAACATCGCCAGGACGGCTAGCGGGCCATGGCTCATGGTTCGGCGACGACCTCCATCACGGGCGCTGGCGCGCCATCGGCTTCCGGTGGACACATCGGCGCGTCCACGATGGCCACCCGAAGATCACTGTGGAGTTCGTCGTCACCCGGACGGGTGTTACCGGCGCCCGGCGACCACCGGTACCGCCAACGGTGGCAACGCGGGGATAACCGCACGTCACGGCCGTGCGGTTGCTCGCAGAATTCGGCCAAACAGACCAAACCTGTCGCAATATCGCGAGCCGTCCCGCCCGGGTCGGGCGCTCGACGGACCGCCCCGGGCAGACCCCGGGGCCAGGGCCGGCCCCGCCCGCGACGACCAGCACGGCGGTCGAGCCCCCGCGTCGGGGGTCCCGGCAAAGCGCGGATCACTCATCCTTTTGTGTCATCGCGGTCGAAGGGACTGCTCCGAGATTGGTTGACACCTGACCTGTGAGGGCTCGCGTCCTCGCTGGAAGGATGTCTCTGTGCCCAAGCCATACCCCAGGGAGTTCCGCGACGATGTCGTCGCTGTCGCGCGCAAGGG
>NZ_BSTR01000026.1 GCF_030269645.1 Actinokineospora sp. NBRC 105648
CAACCCACTGGGTGAACTGGCGACGCACCCACCAAGCACGCTCACGCTGGTTCCACAAACGCACCAGACTCGCCCGCGACATCGAGAACACCCAGGTCAGCTAACAAATGGCGGCTGCCGTACTAGGGGCCCCGCGCGAAGTGAGTTCACTAGATCGAGCCCCCAATCTTTCCTCGGGCAGCCCATGTCTACGAGCCACCCGTGGCGTCGACCCCAGGGCGGCACATCCCATGACCTGCCCAAGTAAAGACGGAGGCTCGATTGGCTGGACTGCCTTCGCGCGGGGCCCCTAGGCGACCGCGTGGGGACAAAGCGTGGGGAGAAGGGCATCCCCACCACTGAGGCAAGTTTAGCGGTCGCCTCCCCCCACACGAAGGCAGTCCACCCAATCGAGCACAAACGTAACGGGCATTGCGTACCAGCGGGCACGGCATTTAGAGATTGAAAGACTTAGGGAAAGTGCTCAAAGGGCAGATGGAAGATATGGGCTGGGCCGAGTTGGGGCCGGTGCTGGTGCTGGAGGTGCTCCGGCTGCTTACGGCTTTGCTCGGTCGCCCAGCAGCTTCTCGAGCTGTTGTTCTGCCCAGAGGTCCTCTTCGATTTCCTTCTCGCTGGAGGAGATGCCGACCGTGAGCAGGGATACCGCTGTCAGCACTCCGAGTACCATCGCGAGCGGTCCGAAGAACGAGTATGCCTCGATGCCGGTCAGTTGCCCTGATCCGCCGCCGAAGACCTCTACCGCCATGGCCGCCATGCCGGTGTAGTGCATGCCGCTGACCGCGATGCCCATGATGAGGGCCGCGCCGATGGTGGCGGCGATGCCTCGGACGTTGAGGGTGGCCCAGAGGGCCGCGGTGGCGGCGACGACGGCGATCACGATGGAGGCGACGACCAGCAGGGTGTCGTAGCCGACCTGGGCGTTCATGTGCATCGCGGAGATGCCGAGGTAGTGCATGGCGGCGACGCCGATGCCGGTGATCGTTCCGGCGCCGATCAGGCGGGGCCAGGTGGCCTTGCCGTAGCCGACCGCGGAGAGGCCCAGGCCGACGATGCCGATGGCGACGACGAGGCTGAGGAGTGTGCGGAAGAGGTCGTAGCGGATCTCGGTGCCGTCGACGGCGAAGCCGAGCATGCCGACGAAGTGCATGACCCAGATCCCGGTGCCGCCGATGGACACCGCGCCCAGGGCCAGCCACAGCCGCTTGGACCAGCCGTGCTGCGCGCGGGCGCGCTGCATGCTCAGCAGGCCCAGGGCGCAGCCCAGGGTCGACAGCAGGTAGGCCAGGACGGGCGTGATGGCTCCGACCGAGAAGTGGTGCACGTGGTTCATCGCCATCCGGAAGGGGTGCGCGGCCATGACCGAAAGGTCCTATCACTGGCAGCAGATCACGACCGGCGCACGTGGACCAATTCCTGAACCTGAGACATGTTTCATACTCAACTACCCTTGCGCAGGGCGTTGACCTGGGCGTATGGCGACTCTCAAAAGGACGTCCGAAGTGGATCATGGTAGTCCGGTCGGGGTAGAGGTCTGCGGTCCGGTACTTGATCGGTAACGTGTGCCCCGGGGACGCGACTCACCGTGTCGACGGCATCGGTGGTGAGGGAGACCTTGGTGAGTGGCGCGCGGCGGGGCGGGGACGACCGGGGTGGCGCGTCGCTGCTGGGCAAGGTTCTCGCCCAGTGGGTGGCGGCGGGGTTCCTCGGCTGCCTCGGTGTGCTCTACCTGGTGCGGAACCAGGACCCGGCCGCCCTCGCCCGCGAGCAGGTCGTCTGGGTCACCGCCGCGTGCGCGCCGCCGGCGGCGCTGTGGGTCGTGCGCAGGCACCGGGTGCGGCCGATGGGGGTCCTCGCCACCCTGCTGCGCACCGTCGCGCTGCTCGCGGTGGCGACCGGGGTGTCGGTCGTCATCGGTCCGCTCGCCAAGGTGGACCTGACCATCGTCGATCCCCGGCGGATCACGGCGATGCTGGTGCTGGTCTGGACCTGGATCGTGGTCTCCCGGTTCGTCGACCGGCGCACCGGCCCGTCCCGGGGCGCCGATGGGCGTCGGACCGGGGTCGCCGGGAAGCGCGGTCCGGCGGACTCCCGGCGCGGTGGTCCGCAGCCCGGCCAGGTGTGGATGGCGTGGGTCCCGTTCGAGGAGGGCAGCTACGGACCGGGCGAGCCGTCCGGCAAGGACCGGACCTGCCTGGTGGTCAGCGCCTCCGCCCGGCACGCCTACGTCCTCAAGATCACCTCCAAGGACAAGACCGGTCAGCACGGCTACCTGCCGATGCCGCACGGCTGGCACCCCTGGCGGGACGAGGAGTCCTGGCTGCAGGTCGGGGTCCTGCACAAGGTGCCGAACCAGGACTTCCGCGACTTCGTGTGCCAGTGCCCGACCGGGACCTGGCGCCGGGCCCAGGCGCTCAGCCCGAGCGGGTCCGCCCCCGACCAACCGCGGTCGCGGCGGTCGGGGGCGCAGGACCGGTCCAAGGAACAGGCCACGCGCGGCTCGTCGAGCACGTCGCGCCCGCAGCGCCGCACGGCGGGGTCCCGCCCGCGCAAGCGAACCTAGCCGGGGCGGGTCAGGTCGTGCTGAGGGTGCGATCCAGCAGGGGGAGCAGTCGGTCCCAGTGGCGCTGGAGCGCGGCCGGGTCGAAGGCTTGCGTGTCGGACATGGTGAAGCCGTGCAGGGTTCCGGGGTAGACCTCGGAGGTGTGGCCGACACCAGTGGCGGTCAAGGCCTCGTCGAGCGTCCCGCGGGCCTGCGGCGTCATGTCCTTCTCGGCGTGGCCGAGGTGGACCTGGGCGGTGATCCGGGGGACGAGGAGGTGCGGGCTGTCGGGTGCGTCGGTGACCAGGTTGCCGGGGTGGAACCCGGCGACGGCGGCCACCCGGTCGGGGTGCGCCGCCGCGGTGCGCATGGCCAGGACGGCGCCCATGCAGTAGCCGATCACGGCGACGGGTCCGGGGCTGACCTCGGGCTGGTCGGCCAGGAACCCGAGGTAGGCCTCGGCGTCGCGCAGCACGTGGTCGGTGGTGTGCGCCCTGACCAACGGCATCAGCTGGGCGACGAGCTTGGGCCGGGTCTCCTCGTCGATGTGCTCGGGGAGCGCGACCAGCGGTGCCGGGCCGTGCCGGTAGTACACGTTGGGGACGAGAACGTAGTACCCGTGCTCGGCCAGTTCACGGGCCCGGTCCTCCAGCACGGGCCGGATGCCGAAGACGTCGGTGTACAGCAGCACGCCGGGGTTCCGCCGGGCACCGTCGGGGAAGGCGGCGAAGGCGTCGGCCTGGCCGTCCGCGGTGGGGATCTGCAGCTTCTTGGTGGGCATGTGTCCTCTTGTCGTGGTTGACGTGTCGAGCCTGTGGTCAAGCACGACGGAGGAGGTGCCCGCGCGTGCGGGCCGAGTCCTCGGTCGAGGAGCGGGTCCGCGGCGGCCCGTGCGGCGCTCAGGAGAGCACCGGGTCGCCAATCTGTGTGTGGCGCGATGCCGTCCCGGTAGTCATCACCACCAACCTATCCCACCCGCCCCACCCGGCGCAGGCAGCGGCGAACGAGTAGCTGCTGCTCGCGACTCCGAGCGCGAACCGGCCGGGTGGTCCTATGTGGACCTGGTCGACACCGTCGAGCACGTGGTCGTCCGGTACCCGCCCGGGTGGACTGGCGCGCGAGGTGGCCACGACTGGGAATCCGGTGCCGCTCGAGCGGCCGGCGCGGAACCTGCTGGGGAACGGTGTCCGGCGCACCGTGGTGACCGGCGGCACCCGCGGCACCGGGGCGGGCGGCGCGCCTGGACCGTCCGTCCCCGGGGCCGCCTGCTGCGGCTTTTCGGGCTGGCTTAACTAGGTGCGCGGCTTCGAGCGCATGGATAGTCTCGTGTCAACAGTCACCGCGTGAACGCGAAGGCAACCGCGTGACGATCCGGCGTGGAGTTCCGCCGGGGCATGACGACCGCGCCATGGGGGTGCGGGCTTTGGGGGGATAGAAGATGAACAGGGATAGGGAGTGGCTCTTCGACACCGGTGTCTCGAGTCCCGACGGTGGTCTCATCGCCGTCGCGTTCGGGGGAGCGGTCGCGCGATAGCCGTCAGGTAGCCCGGTGGGCGGGTCGCGCGACCCGCCCACCCGGGCCACCCGGTCCGCGGGCGCGCCACGGGGGAGCGCCGGGGGACCGGTCCGGATAATCCACAATGGACCTTCGGGTCCGCGGCGCCGCCGGCCACGGGTGTGGGCGGCGGCGCTGTCCATTGCGCCCAGTCCGCCGCGCTCGATCCGCCGCACTCAGTCAGCTGCGCCCGCGCGGCGGTCGAGTCCACAGCGGCCGGGTCCACCGCGTCCCGTGCGGCGCTCTGTGTCCGGATGATCACCGCGTGGCACCGGCTCTCCTGAGCCGCCCGTCCACCACTCCGCGGGCCCGCGCGTCCACCGGAGAGTGTGGTTTAGAGCACGGAAAGTGCCTGCTCCTAGGGTTCGGCCGATTTCGTCCGATGAGGAGTCAGCCATGGTCACCAGTCCTGTCCCCGCGCGATTACCGACGCTCACCGGCGCGCGGTTCCTCGCCGCGTTCGCCGTCTTCTTCAGCCACGCCGTCGTCACCGGCTACCTCGGACCCGAGGCGGTCGCCGACCTGCTCCCGTTCGCCTTCTCGGCGGGCTGGGCCGGGGTCGAGTTCTTCTTCATCCTCAGCGGTTTCGTGCTCACCTGGTCCGCCCGGGCCGAGGACACCAAGGCTCGGTTCGTCCGGCGCAGGCTGGCCAAGGTCTTCCCGCTGCACGTGGTCACCTGGGCCGCCGCGGCCGGGCTGGCGCTGTGGGCGGGGCAGGCGCTGACCGCCAAGCAGTTGGTGCCCAGCCTGTTCCTGGTGCACACCTGGCAGCCCGACCTGGAGACCATCCGCGCGGTGAACGTGCCGAGCTGGTCGCTGGGCGTGGAGCTGCTGTTCTACCTGGCGTTCCCGTGGATCAAGCCGCTGGTCGACCGGATCCCGGCGCGGCGGCTGTGGGCGGTGGCGACCGGGCTGGCCGCGGTGACCGTGGCGCTGCCCGCGATCGCCCTGGGCCTGGTGCCCGGCGAGCCCAAGATCCCGGGGCTGGAGATGTCGCTGGCCCAGAACTGGTTCCTGGTCTCGCTCCCACCGGTGCGGCTGCTCGACTTCGTGCTAGGCATCGTGCTGGCCCGGATCGTGCTCTCCGGCCGGTGGATCCGGCTGGGCGTGCTGCCCATCCTCGGGCTGGTCGCGGCGGGCTTCGCGGCCGAGGTGCTGCTGTTCCCCACGGTGTGGGGGCTCACCGCCCCGCTGGTGGTGCCGCTGGCGCTGCTGATCGCGGCGAGCGCGGCGGCGGACGTGCGCGGTGCCGCCTCGCCGCTGCGGACCCGGCCGCTGGTGTGGCTGGGGGACATCTCCTTCGCGCTGTACCTGGTGCACTACCCGATCCTGGAGTTCAGCCGCGGGGTGCTGTTCCCGGAGGGCAACAACACCACCGTCGCGGCCGTGGTCACCCTCGGCGGCTTGCTGGCGGTGTCGATCGGGGTGGCCTGGCTGCTGCACGTCGCGGTGGAGAAACCGGGCATGCGGCTGCTCGCCGCACCGCGCGCGCGGACGCCCGTCGTCGAGTCGAAACCGGGGCTAGAGACGGTTTAGCGCGCGTCTTTAGCGTTCCTCGCATCGACTGAGCGACTTGGGAAGGGTGGACTGTGGGGGCCAAACCGGTACGCGTCCTGTCCGTCGGCACGGCTCTGCCGGGGCCCCCGGTGGACACCGCGGCGCTCGCCGCCCGGTTCGGCATGAACCGGCTGTGGGAGCAGTGGGTGGACACCTTCATCGGCACCCGCAGCAGGCACCTGGCGGTCGACCTGGAGACCGGGCGGCAGCGGCACACCCTCGCCGACCTCGGCGAGACCGCCGCCCGCGAGGCGATCGCGGACGCCCGCCTGTCCACTGAGGACATCGACGTGGTGGTGCTGGGCACCGCGACCCCCGACGAGCTGATGCCGACCACGGTCAATGTGGTCGCCGACCGGCTGCGGATCGACGGGGTGCCCACCTTCCAGCTGCAGTCCGGCTGCTCCGGGGCGGTGCAGACCTTCGACGTGGCGAGCGCGCTGCTGGGCACCGGCGCCTACCGCACCGCCCTGGTGATCGGCGGGGACGTCATCGCCCGGCACTACGACGTCTCCGCCGACCTGCACGCCGTGCCGCCGGAGGAGCTGGTCAACTACGTGCTCTTCGGCGACGGCGCGGGCGCGGCCGTGCTCACCACCGAGGAGGACGCCGACGCGCCGGTCGTGCGCCGGGTGCTGACCCGGCTCACCGGCCTCGATCGCGAGCCCGGGCAGGTGCTGCGCTGGTTCGGCCTGGTGGACCGGGCCAGCGCGCAGGCGCCCGCCCGGGAGGACTACAAGGCGATCGAGGAGTCGGTGCCGGTGATGGCCAGGGAGGTCGCCGACGAGCTGCTCGACGACCTGGGCTGGAAGCGCGAGGAGGTCGACTACCTGCTGCCCCCGCAGCTCTCCGTCGCGATGACCGCCAAGATCACCGCCGGGCTCGACTTCCCCGGCGCGCGCGAGGTCTCCTGCGTCGCCGACATCGGCAACAACGGCAACGCCCTGCTGTTCTTCCAGCTGCGGCGGCTGCTCGCCGAGATGCGCGGCCCGGCGCGGGCGATCGCGGTCGCCATCGAGTCCAGCAAGTGGATCAAGTCCGGGCTGGCCCTGGAAACCCTGTGAGCACTCGGGAGGACACACCCATGACCACGGCCGACTTCGTCCGGCTGGTGCGCGACGAGCTGGGCCTGGAGGTGGCCGAGGGCGACCTCGACCGCGACCTCGACGAGCTCGGCGGCTGGGACTCGGTGCACCTGCTGGCGATCGCGGTGTCGCTGGAGCGGCACGCGGGCACCCAGGTGTCGCTGCCGGACCTGCTGACCGCGCGCACCCTCGGCGCGATCCACGGGCTGGTGGCCGCGTGAGCCACCCCGTCCCCGTGCAGCGCAGGCACACGCTGCTCTTCCTCGACCAGGTCCGCGACTTCGCCCCGGTCTTCCTCGACACCGAGGTCGACGCCACCGCCATCGTCGCCGCCAGGGCGCGGGCCGCGGCGGCGGGCGAGCGCCGGTCCGTCGTCTCGTTCGTGGTGCACGCCGCCGCGGGCGTGCTGGCCAAGCACCCGGAGGCGAACTCCGCGATCCAGAGCGGCGAGCTGGCCACCTTCGACACGGTGAGCGCGAAGGTGACGCTGGACAAGCGGCTCGGCGGTCAGCGCGTCGTGCTGGCCACCGTGCTGCCCGACCTGGCGGCGGCCTCCCTCGCCGACATCCAGGCCCAGATCGACGACGCGATCGCCGCGGACCCGGACACCGACCCGCGGTTCGCGGGCATCCGCGCGCTCGCTGCGCTGCCCGCCGACGAGGCGCGCGCCCGCTTCGCCGAGTCCGCCGCCGACCTGGCGCTGCGGCCCAGGATCACCGGCACGTTCAGCGTCACCTCGCTCGGGCACCGCGCGGTCGACGGGTTCCACTCCGTCGGCGGCACGACCGTCACCCTGGGCGTCGGCCGGGTCGTCGACCGGCCGGTGGTCCGCGACGGCGCGGTGGTCGTGGCCCCGGTGCTGCGGCTGTCGCTGACCTTCGACCACCGGGTGATCGACGGCGCCGAGGCCGCCGACGTGCTCACCGAGATCAAGGACGCGCTGGAGGGGACCGAGGGATGAACGACCTGCTGGAGCTCAAGCGGTTCGTGGTGGCGCACGCGGTCTCGCAGAACCTGCCCGCCGACCACTACACCGCGCTGCTCGACCGGATCGTCACCGACCGCGGCGACGGGCCCGGCTCGTGGGCGCGGGAGTGGGTGGACGCCGGGGAGGCGCTGGTGACCGCCGGTGAGCTGCTGGCGGCGAGCCAGTACTTCACCCTGGGCCGGTTCCCGTTCGTCGACGGCCCAGGCCGCGCGCACGCGCTGACCCGCGCGATCGAGACCTTCGACCAGTGGCGCGCGGGTGTCCCGGCGATCGAGCCGCGCACCGTGCGGGTCGACGGGCAGCCGGTGCGGCTGTGGACGATCGGGCTGTCCGCCGCCGCGCCCCGGCCGCTGCTGATCATGAGCGGTGGCATCGTGAGCCCGAAGGAGCAGTGGGCCGCTGTGCTGCCGCAGCTGGCCGCCTTCGGGTTCGCCGGGGTGGTGGTCGACTTCCCCGGCGTGGGGGAGAGCCCGCTGCGGCTGACCGCCGAGAGCTGGCGGCTGTTCCCGGCCATCGTGGACGGTCTCGGGTTCGAGGCCGACGTGGACCAGACCTACCTGCTGGCGCTGAGCTTCAGCGGGCACCTGGCGATCCGGGCCGCGCTGCACGACCCGCGGATCCGGGGGATCGTCGGCAACGGGCCGCCGGTGCACGACTTCTACACCGACCGCGTCTGGCAGGACAAGGTCCCGGCCATCACCCGCGACACCCTGGCCCAGCTCGCCCGGGTCACCCCGGCCGAGGTCTACGACCACATCCGGGACTGGGCCATCACCGACGACGAGCTCGCCGGGCTCTCGATCCCGCTGGCCGCCGTGGTGGCCCGGCAGGACGAGATCATCCCGCCCGCCGACGTCGACCGGCTGCGCCGCTCGGTGGCGGACCTGACCCTGGTCGAGCACGACGACGTGCACGGCGCCCCCACCCACCTGGCCGAGACCCGGGTGTGGAGCCTGCTCGCGGTGCTGCGGATGTGGCCGGACGCCCCCGACGCCGTGATCGGCCAACTGGAAGCCGCCGTCGCCGCGGCGCGCGGCTGAGCACCCGCACCCCTCCCGGCAGAACCGCCGGTCGACCGTTAGTGAGGCAACCACTGTGAGTGGCGCGCGCGTTTCGGACCCCATCGCAGTGGTCGGACTGGCCTGCCGGGTGCCCGGCGGACCCGATCCGGCCGCGTTCTGGGCGCTGCTGCGCGCGGGTGGCGACGCGGTCCGGGAGGTGCCCGAGGGCAGGCCCGGCACCGGGCGCGGCGGCTACCTCGATCGGATCGACGAGTTCGACCCGGAGTTCTTCGGCATCTCCCCGCGCGAGGCCGCGGCGATGGACCCGCAACAGCGGTTGGTCCTGGAACTGGCCTGGGAGGCGCTGGAGGACGCGGGTATCCGCCCGGCCGACCTGCACGGCGGCGACACCGGCGTGTTCGTCGGGTCGATCGCCGACGAGTACGCGGGCCTGGCCCGGCAGGGTCATCTCGGGCGGCACACGCTGACCGGCACGACCCGGGGCATCATCGCCAACCGGGTGTCCTACGCCCTGGGGCTGCGCGGGCCGAGCATCGCGGTGGACACCGCCCAGTCGTCGTCGTTGGTGGCCGTGCACCTGGCGTGCGAGAGCCTGCGCCGGGGCGAGACCACGGCGGCGCTCGCGGGCGGGGTCAACCTGATCGTCGACCCGGCGGGTACGCGAGCGGTGGCCGAGTTCGGCGGCCTGTCCCCGGACGGCCGCTGCCACACCTTCGACCGGCGCGCCAACGGGTACGTGCGTGGCGAGGGCGCCGGGTTGGTGCTGCTCAAGCGCCTCGAGACAGCCCTTGCCGACGGCGACCGGATCTACGGCGTCATCCTCGGTGGCGCGGTCAACAACGACGGCGCCACCGAGGGCCTGACCGTGCCCAGCGCGGACGCCCAGGCTGAGGTGGTCGCCAAGGCGCGCGCGGCGGCCGGGGTGGTCGCCGAGGAGGTGCAGTACGTCGAGCTGCACGGCACCGGCACCCCGGTCGGCGACCCGATCGAGGCGCGCGGGCTCGGTCAGGCGACCGCAGGCGCGCTGGTCGCCGGGACGGTGGTCGAGGTCGGCTCGGTGAAGACGAACATCGGGCACCTGGAGGGCGCGGCGGGCATCGCCGGGCTGCTCAAGGTGCTGCTGAGTGTCCACAACAGACATATCCCGGCCACGCTGAACCACACCGAGCCCAACCCGGACATCGACCTGGCCGGGCTCGGACTGCGCGTGCGGGTGGCGGGCGGCGACTGGCCGCGCCCGGACGGTCGGCTGGTCGCCGGGGTCAGCTCGTTCGGCATGGGCGGCACCAACTGCCACCTGGTGGTGGCCGAGGCCCCTGACCGGCCGGTGGAGGCGGAGGACGCCTCGAACGCTCCGCTCGTGTTGAGCGCCCGTACCCCGGCCGCCCTGCGCGCGTACGCGGAGCGGATCGCGCCGCACGCCGAACTCCCTGGTGTGGCAAGGACATTGGCTACCACCCGCACCGCGTACACCGAGCGGGCCGCGGTCACCGGAGACGTCGCCGCGGGCTTGGCCGCGCTCGCGGCGGGTGTGTCCGCGCCGAACGTGATCACCGGGACGCCGGTGCCCGGCTCGGTCGCGGTGATCTTCCCCGGTCAGGGCAGCCAGCGGCTCGGCATGGGCGCGCGGGCGCACCGGGACTTCCCGGTGTGGCGCGCCGCGTTCGACGAGATCGCCGACCTGCTGCGCGAGCACCTGCCCACCCCGCTCGCCGACGTCCTGTGGACCGAGACCGACGGACTGCTCGACCGCACCCGCTACACCCAGCCCGCGCTGTTCGCCGTCGAGGTCGCCACCCACCGGCTGCTGGAGTCCTGGGGTGTCACGCCCGCGCTGGTCGCGGGCCACTCCATCGGCGAGGTCGCCGCCGCGCACGTCGCGGGCGTGCTCGACCTTCCCGCCGCGGTCCGGCTCATCGCGGCTCGCGGCGCGTTGATGGACGAATTGCCGCCTGGCGGGGCGATGCTCGCGGTGGCTGCGAGCGAGGAGGACGTCTCGCCCCTGCTGCTGCCGCACGCGGCTGTCGCCGGGATCGCGGCGGTCAACGGCGCCGAGTCGGTCGTGGTCTCGGGAGCGCGCGCGGCGCTGGAGGAGATCGCCGCGTCCGGGTTGCGGACCAGGTGGCTGACCGTCGGCCACGGGTTCCACTCGCCGCTGATGGAGCCGATGCTCGACGAGTTCCGCGCTGTGCTCGACGGAATCGAGTTCGCCGCGCCCCGGGTGCCATTTGTCTCCACGGTCACCGGCGAGCTGGTGGACCGGTTCGACGCTGACTACTGGGTGCGGCACGCCCGTCAGCCCGTCCGCTTCCGCGACGGCCTGCGCGCGCTGCGGGCCTTAGGCGCGGGCGTGTTCGTCGAGGCCGGTCCGGGCACCACGCTGACCGCGCTCGCGCGGACCGAGCTGGGATCGGCCGCGGCGTTCGTCCCCGTGCTGGGCAAGCAGGACGACCCGGCCGCGGGACTGGGCGGGCTGTTCGTCGCCGGGATCGAGCCGCGCTGGGGCTTCCCGCCCGGCCCGCGCGTGCCGCTGCCGACCTACCCCTTCCAGCGCGAGCCGTACTGGCTCGACCGGGCCGAACCCGTGCGCGCCCCGGTGGCCCAGCGCGATCTCGGCGAGCTGGTGGCCGCCGAGCTGGCCGCCGTCCTCGGGCACGCCGACCTCGGCAGGCTGAACCGGTCGGCGAGCTTCGGCGACCTGGGCGTGGACTCGCTCGGCGTGGTCGAGCTGCGCGACCGGCTCAGCGCCGCGCTCGGCCGCGAGGTGCCGGTGGGCTCCCTCTACAGCCACCCCACCGCCGAGGCCCTGGCCGCGCACCTGGGCGGTGGGACGACGCGGGCCGTCGTGCGGAAGTCCGTTGTGGACGATGACCCGGTCGTGATCGTCGGCATGGGGTGCCGTTACCCCGGCGGGATCGCCTCGCCCGAGGACCTGTGGCGCGTGGTCGCCAACGGCATCGACGCCACCGGCGACTTCCCCGTCGATCGCGGCTGGGACCTGTCCACCCTGTTCGACGACGACCCCGCGCGCACCGGTACCAGCTACGCCCGGCGCGGCGGCTTCCTCGACGGCGTGGGCGAGTTCGACGCCGAGTTCTTCGGTGTGTCCCCGCGTGAGGCGCTCGCGATGGACCCGCAGCAGCGCCTCCTGCTCCAGGTCACCTGGGAGGCGTTGGAACGCGCGGGGATCGACCCGACCACGTTGAAGGGCACCGACACCGGTGTCTACATCGGAGCGACCACCTCCGACTACGCGCCACGCCTGCACGAGGGTGGCGGCAACACCGACGGCTACCTGCTCACCGGCAGCACACCCAGTGTGGCTTCCGGCCGGATCGCTTACCTGCTAGGGCTTTCCGGGCCCGCGCTCACCATCGACACCGCCTGCTCGTCCTCGCTCGTCGCACTCGACCTGGCCGTGCGGGCTGTGCGGTCGGGGGAGTGTGACACCGCCATCGCGGGCGGGGCGGCGGTGCTGGCCTCGCCAGGCATGTTCGTCGAGTTCTCCCGGCAGCGCGGGCTCTCCGCCGACGGTCGGTGCCGCGCGTTCGGCGCCGAGGCCGACGGTACCGCGTGGGCCGAGGGCGTCGGCGTGGTCGTCGTCCAGCGGCTCTCCGCCGCGCGCCGCGACGGCCACCCGGTGTTGGCGGTCGTGGCGGGCTCGGCCGTCAACCAGGACGGTGCCTCCAACGGGCTCTCCGCGCCATCGGGCGCCGCGCAGGAACGCGTCGTGCTGCGCGCGCTGGCCGAGGCGGGGCTGCGGTCGGACGACGTCGATTTGGTGGAGGCGCACGGCACGGGCACCCGGCTGGGCGACCCGATCGAGGCCCAGGCGTTGATCGCGACCTACGGCGGCGAGCGCTCGACCCCGCTGCTGCTGGGCTCGTTCAAGTCCAACATCGGCCACGCCCAGGCGGCCGCCGGCATCGGCGGCGTGATCAAGGTCGTGCAGGCGATCGCGCACGGCGTGGTGCCGCGCACGCTCTGGGCCGACCAGCCAAGCCCGCACGTGACCTGGTCGGACTCCGGCGTCGACCTGGTGCGCGAGGCGGTGCCGTGGCCCGCGGTGGACCGGGTGCGCCGCGCCGGGGTGTCCTCGTTCGGGATCTCGGGCACCAACTCGCACGTGATCATCGAGCAGGCGCCCGAGGCTGAGCCGGCGGTCGTCGAGCAGGCCATTCCGATCCTGATCTCCGCCACCGACCCCGACGCGCTGCGCAGGCAGGCCGCCGGCCTCGCCGACTACCTCGCCGCGCCGCGTGACCTCGCGCAGGTCGCGGACGTGCTGGTTTCCCGCACCCGCCTGTCGCACGGCGCCGCCGTGCTGGCCGACGACCAGGCAGGTGCGCTGGCGGCTCTGCGCACGCTGGCCGAGGGCGGGGTCGACGACCAGGCGCTCGCCGGGCGGCGCACGCCCGGCCGGACGGTGTTCGTCTTCCCAGGTCAGGGCGCGCAGTGGCCGGAGATGGGCCGGGCGCTGCTGGACACCTCGCCGGTCTTCCGCGCCTCGATCGAGGCCTGCGCGGAGGCGTTCGCCGAGCACGTGGACTGGTCGCTGCTCGACGTCCTGCGCGCGGACCCGTCGGCGCTGGACCGGGTGGACGTCGTGCAGCCGGTGTTGTTCGCTGTGCTGGTGTCCCTGGCCGCGCTCTGGCGGTCCGAGGGTGTCGAGCCGGACGCGGTGGTGGGCCACTCGCAGGGTGAGATCGCCGCCGCGCACGTCGCGGGCGCGCTGACCCTGTCCGACGCGGCGCGGCTGGTGACCACCCGCGCCAAGGCGCTGACGAAGATCACCGGTGGCGGGATGATGTCCGTCGCCACCTCGGCGGACACACTGCGGCAGGCGCTCGAACGGTGGCCGGACGTCTCGGTCGCCGCCGTCAACGGTCCACAGTCGACAGTGGTCGCCGGGGCCGCCACCGCCCTCGACGAGCTGGCCGAATGGCTTGAGGAACAGGGCATCCGGGCCCGGCGGGTGGCGGTCGACTACGCCTCGCACACCCGCTTTGTCGAGCCGCTGCGCGACGAGTTGCACACCGTGCTGGCCGGGATCACGCCACAGCCGACCGAGATCCTGTTCCACTCCTCGCTCACCGCCGGACCCGCCGACGGGACCGAGCTGGACGCCGGCTACTGGTACCGCAACCTGCGCGAACCGGTCCGCTTCGCCGCCGCCGTCGAGGGGCTGGCGAAGGCGGGGCACACCAGGTTCATCGAGGTCAGCCCGCACCCGGTGCTCACCGTCGGGGTCGAGGGGACGCTCGCCGCCGCCGGGGTCACGGGCTCGGTGCTGGGCACCCTGCGGCGCGAGCGCGGCGACCTGGCCGAGTTCCGCCGCGCGCTCGCCGCCGCCGACCTCGCCGGGATCCGGGTCGACTGGCCGCGAGCGGGCGCGCACCTGCCCGACCTGCCGACCTACGCGTTCGAGCGCCGCCGGTTCTGGCTCGCGCCGACCCGCCAGGCGGGCAAGCGCGGCGGCCACCCGCTGCTGGGCCACCCGGTCACGCTCGCCGACGGTGGCACGGTGGCCACCGGCACGGTCGACACCGCGACCCACGCCTGGCTCACCGACCACCAGGTCTTCGGCTCCGTGCTGGTGCCGGGCACCGCCATCGCCGACCTCGCCGCCGCAGTGGGCCGCGCTCGCGGGCTCGACACCCTGGCGGACATCACCCTGGAGGCGCCGCTGCCGCTCGACCGGCCGGTCGAGGTCCAAGCCCGGCTCGAGGGCACAACGGTGACCGTCCACTCGCGACCCGGACCCGACGAGCCGTGGACGCGCAACGCCGTCGGAACGGTCGAGCCGGGGGGCGACGTCGACGCGGAACTGCCGTCGAATTGGCCGCCCGCCGACGCGGAATCCCTTGACCTGAGCGGGGTCTACGACTACCTGGCCGGGCTCGGCTACGACTACGGGCCCCGCTTCCAAGGGTTGACCGCCGCGTGGCGGCACGGTGCCGACGTGCTCGCCGAGATCGACGGCCCGGACGGCCTCGACGGGGACTTCCCCGTGCACCCCGCGCTGCTCGACGCCGCGCTGCACCCGGTGGTCGCGGGACTGGCGGGCGTGCCCACGGGTGATCCGGGCAAGCCGTTGCTGCCCTTCGCCATCGAGGGCCTGCGGATCGTCGGCCAGGCCGGGAGCCGCCTGCGGGTGCGGATCACACCGCTCAGCGGCACCCGGGTGGGCTATGTCCTGGGTGACGCCGACGGCACAGTGATCGGCACCATCGCCTCGGTCGGCTTCCGCCCGATGTCCGGCGCGGTCCGCGAACGTGTGCACGAGCTCGACTGGGTTCCGGCGACCGCCACCCGCGCTCCTGGTTCGATCGCGGTCCTGGGCGACCCGACGGACGTGGTCGACGGAGACGTCCCTGACCTCGGGGATTCACTGCCTGACACCGTGCTGGTTCCCGCGCGTGCCAGCGGTGAGTCTGTTGTGGACGATCTACACGCGCTCACCGGGGATGTACTCGTTTCCCTGCAACAACTCCTGGGTGATCCACGGCTGGACGGCGCACGCTTCGTCGTGGTCCACCGGTCGGACGACCTCGCCGCCGCCGGCCTGCGCGGGCTGGTCCGCTCGGCCGCCGCCGAGCACCCCGGGCGGGTCGGGCTGGTCACCGTCGACGCCCCGGCCACACCCGAGGTGCTCGCCGCCGTCGACGAACCGGAGGCGAGGATCCGGGCAGGCGCGGTGTTCGTGCCCCGGCTCGTCGTACGCGACCTGGACGACGACTCACGCGGCTGGCCCGACGGCACCGTCCTGATCACCGGCGGCACCGGCGCGCTCGGTGTGCTGGTCGCCCAACACATCGCGGCTTCGTCGCCCGCGCACCTGCTGCTGGTCAACCGCAGCGGGCGAGCTGATCTGCTCGACGACCTGCGGGGCGCCAACGTCACCGTCGCCGCGTGCGATGTGGCCGACCGGGCCTCGCTGGCGGCGTTGATCGACTCGATCCCCGCCGACCGGCCGCTGCGCGCGGTCGTGCACGCGGCGGGCGTGCTCGACGACGCCACCATCGGCGCCTTGACTCCCGAACAAGTGGCCCGGGTGCTGGCACCCAAGGCCGATGCCGCCTGGTACCTGCACGAGTTGACCCGTGATCTCCCGCTGGACCGGTTCGTGCTGTTCTCCTCCGCCGTGGCCGTTGTCGGTGCGCCGGGCCAGGCGAACTACGCCGCCGCCAACGCGTTCTTGGACGCCCTTGCCGAGCACCGCGCCGCCGAGGGGTTGCCCGCGACCTCGATCGCCTGGGGTCTGTGGACCGCCGCGGGTGCCATGACCGACCACCTCGACCATGGCGATCACGCCCGACTCGCCCGCCGGGGCGTGGGACTGCTGGAGCCCGAGGCGGGGTTGGCGGTGCTCGACCGGGCGACCGCCTCGCACGTGGTCAAGTCGCCCCTCGACCTCGCGGTGCTCCGCCGGGAGGCCGAGGCCGGGACACTGCTGCCCGTCCTGTCCGGCCTGGTGTCCACCGTGGTCAGTCGACCGACGGCGGGCGGCGCGTGGGCGCGGCGGCTGGCCGGTGAGCGGCCGGAAGACCGCCGCCGGGTGCTGGCCGGGTTGCTGCGCGAGCAGGCCGCCGCAGTGCTGGGCCACGACGACGCGACCCGGGTCGACGCCGAGCGTGCGTTCAAGGACCTCGGCTTCGACTCGCTCACCGCCGTTGAACTGCGCAACCGGCTCGCCGCGCTGACCGGTGTCGCCCTGCCCGCCACCGTCGTGTTCGAGCACCCGAGCGTGGCCGCGCTGGCCGAGCACCTGGTGGAGTCCCTGTTCGCCACCAAGAAGAAGTCCGTCACGACAGTTGTCAAGTCCGATGTGGACAATGACCCGGTCGTGATCGTCGGCATGGGGTGCCGCTACCCCGGCGGGATCGACACCCCCGACGACCTGTGGCGCGTGGTCGCCGAGGGCGTCGACGCCACCGGCGACTTCCCGACCGACCGCGGCTGGGACCTCGACGCCCTGTTCCACCAGGACCCCGACCACCACGGCACCACCTACACCCGGCGCGGCGGGTTCCTGCACGACGCGGGCGAGTTCGACGCCGACTTCTTCGGCATGAGCCCCCGCGAGGCGCTCGCCACCGACCCGCAGCACCGCCTGCTGCTCCAGGTCACCTGGGAGGCGTTCGAGCGCGCGGGAATCGACCCGACCACATTGAAGGGCACCGACACCGGCGTCTACATCGGCGCCATGTACGACGACTACGCGGGCAGGCTCCGCACCGCGCCACCGGAGCTGGAGGGCCTGCTGCTGGCGGGCAACCAGTCGAGCGTCGCGTCGGGCCGGATCGCTTATCTGCTGGGCCTTTCCGGGCCCGCGCTGACCGTGGACACCGCGTGCTCGTCGTCGCTGGTGGCCCTCGACCTGGCCGTGCGCGCGGTGCGGTCGGGGGAGTGCTCCCTGGCGGTCGCGGGTGGCGTCGCGGTCATGGCGACGCCGGGGATCTTCGTCGAGTTCTCCCGCCAGCGCGGCCTCTCCGCCGACGGCCGCTGCCGCTCGTACGGCGACGGCGCCGACGGCACCGGCTGGGCCGAGGGAGCGGGCGTGGTCGTGGTCGAACGGCTGTCGGCCGCGCGCCGGGCCGGGCACCGCGTGCTCGCCGTCGTCGCGGGCTCGGCCACCAACCAGGACGGTGCCTCCAACGGGCTCACCGCCCCCTCGGGCGGTGCCCAGGAGCGGGTGATCCACCGCGCGTTGGCCGACGCCGGGTTGACCCCGACCGAGGTCGACGTGGTCGAGGGCCACGGCACCGGCACCAGACTGGGCGACCCCATCGAGGCCCGTGCCCTGATCTCGGTCTACGGCGGCGAGCGTGAGCGCCCGCTGCTGCTCGGCTCGCTGAAGTCCAACATCGGCCACGCCCAGGCGGCGGCGGGCGTCGGCGGCGTGATCAAGGTCGTCGAGGCGCTGCGCCACGGTCTGGTGCCCAAGACGCTGTGGGCCGAGGAGCCCAGCGCCCACGTGCCCTGGGACGGCTCCGGCGTGCACCTGGTCGGTGAGCCGGTGGCCTGGCCGGACGCCGGTCGGCCGCGCCGCGCGGGGGTGTCCTCCTTCGGCATCTCCGGCACCAACGCCCACGTGATCATCGAGCAGGCGCCCGCCGCTGAGACGCCGGTAACCAAGGAGACCGGGGTGCCGCCGCTGGTGATCTCGGCCAAGTCCGCGGCAGCCGTGCGCGCCCAAGCCGGGCGCCTTCTCGACGTGGATCTCGACCACGACGCCGCGCACACCCTGGCCGGGCGCACCAGGTTCGCCCACCGCGCCGTTGTGCTCGGCGGCAAGCCTGCCCTGGAAGCACTGCGCGATGGCGTAGACCATCCCGGAGTCGTCACCGGCTCGGCCGCCGACGGGCGGTTGGCGTTCGTCTTCTCGGGTCAGGGCAGCCAGCGCGCGGGCATGGGCACCGCCCTGATCGCAGCCTCACCGGTGTTCGCCGCCGCGTTCGACGTGGTGGCCGAGCACGTCGACCCGCTCCTCGACGTGCCGCTGCGCGACCTGCTCACCGACGCCGACCGCCTCGCCGAGACCCGCTACGCGCAGCCCGCGCTGTTCGCCCTCCAGGTGGCCGCCTACCGCGAGGTCGAGCGGTTCGGCGTGAGGCCCGATGTCCTTATCGGACACTCGATCGGCGAGTACGCCGCTGCCCACGTCGCCGGGGTCTTCGACCTGGCCGACGCGGCCGCGGCGGTGGTGGCCCGGGGCAGGCTCATGCAGTCCGCCCGGCCCGGGGCGATGGCCGCGCTCGAGGCTGCCGAGGACGAGGTGCCGCTCACCGACGGTGTCGAGATCGCCGCCGTCAACGGCCCGCGCTCGCTGGTGATCTCCGGCGACGCCGCACCCATCGACGCGCTTGTCGCGCGGTGGAAGGAAAGCGGACGACGGGCGACCCGGCTGAAGGTGGGCCACGCGTTCCACTCCGCCCACCTGGACGACGTGCTGGCCGAGTTCCGCACCGTGCTCGACGGCGTCCGCTTCGCCGAGCCCCGGCTGCCCATCGCCTCGACCGCCACCGGTGACCTGGGCGCCGACCTCGCCACCGCCGACTACTGGGTCGCCCAGCTGCGCGGCCGGGTCCGCTTCGCCGACGCCGTCCGCGCCGCCGGGGCCACCCGGTTCCTGGAGCTGGGGCCGGACGGCGGCCTGGTGTCGATGGTCCAGCAGACCGTCGAGGCGGCCGTGGCCGTCCCGTTGCTCCCCGACGCGGTGCCCGCGCTGGGCGCGCTGCTGGTCGCCGGGGTCGACGTCGACCTGACGCCGCTGTTCCCCGACGCGGTGGCCGTCGAGGTGCCGACCTACCCGTTCGAGACCCGGCGCTACTGGCTCGACGTCCCGCTCGACCGGGGCAGCGCCACCGACCTGGGCCTCACCGACGCCCGCCACCCGCTGCTGTCCGCGCAGACCGATCTCCCCGACGGCGTGGTCGCCAGCGGCACGCTGTCCGTGCGCACGCACCCCTGGCTCGCCGAGCACCAGGTCGACGGTCGCGCGGTCGTGCCCGCCGTCGCGCTGCTGGACGTGGTGGCCGCGTTCGGATCGGGGATCGACGACTTCGTGGTGCACGCCCCGCTGGTGGTGGACTCCGACGTCCGTGTCCAAGCCCTGGCCATCGCAGGCGAGGTGACTGTTCGCGGCCGGGCCGCCGACGCCGAGGAGTGGACCGTCCACGCCACCGCCCGGCTCGTCGACCACCCCGCTGAGCCCACCGGCCAGATCCGGCCGAAGGGCGAGCGCGTCGACCTCGGCGACCCCTACCCCGGGCTTGCGGAGCGCGGGTACGGCTACGGCCCGCTGTTCCAGGGCTTGCGTGCGGTGTGGCGCGACGGTGGTGACCTCGTGGCCGACGTCGAGGTGCCCGCTGAGGCCCCGGACGGCGTGATCGCCTCGCCCGCGCTGCTCGACGCCGCGTTGCACGCGCTGGTGCTCGACGGCGCCCGCCGCGTGCCCTTCGCCCTCGACGGTGTCCGCGTGCGGCCGAGCACTTCCCGCCGCGCCCGGGTCCAACTGTCCACAGTGGATACCGACGCCTATCGCGTTCGCGTCACGGACACCGATGGCGTGCCGATCCTCGTCGCCGACCGCCTCCGGTTGCGCGCCATCGGGGCCGAGGCCGACCTGCACCAGCTCCGGTGGGAGTCGGCCACCGTCCCGACGGTCGTCGACGAGATCACCGTGGTGCGGGTCGCCACCGCCGAGGACGCACGCGCCGCCATCTCCACTGCGGGTGAGACCCGTCTGGTGTTCGTGACCAACGGTGTCCCGGTGGACGACACCGAGCGCGCCGACGCGGGCACCGCCGCCGTGTGGGGTCTGGTGCGCTCTGCCCAGGCCGAGCACCCGGGCCGGTTCGCCCTGGTGGACGCCGTGGACCCGGACCCGGGGCTGCTCGCCGCCGTCGCCACGGCCTGGCCCGAGACGGCCATCAGGGGCGCGACGGTGCTCCGCCCGACCCTGATCCCCGACCACGCGAACGCCCAACGGGTCGACCTCGCGTTCGCGGACGACCTGCCGGTGCTGGTCACCGGCGGTACGGGTGCGCTCGGCCGTCGCGTGGCCCGACACCTGGTCACCCGGCACGGCGTGCGGAACCTGGTGCTGGTCAACCGATCCGGCGCCGCTGTCGACCTGGACCTGGCTGACGCCCGGGTGACCGTCCGGGCCTGCGACGTCGCCGACCCGATCGCCCTCACGGCCCTGCTCGCCGACCTCGGCCCCCTCGGCGGGGTCGTGCACGCGGCGGGTGTGGTGGACGACGCCCTGGTCGAATCGCTGGACGCCGACGCGCTGGCCCACACCCTCGCCGTCAAGGCCGGGGCCGCCGCCACCCTCGACGCGCTCACCGCCGACCTGCCGTTCGTGCTGTTCGGGTCCGTCGCCGGTGTGCTCGGCACTGCGGGCCAGTCCGCCTACGCGGCGGCGAACGCCGCGCTCGACGCCGTCGCGCACGAGCGTCGCCGGGCCGGGAAGCACGCGCTCGTCGTGCACTGGGGCCTGTGGGACACCGGCGACGGGATGACCGCGCATCTCACCGACCGCGACCGCGACCGGCTGGCCCGCGCCGGCATCCGCCCTATGTCCACTGACGACGGTCTGGCGTTGTTCGACCGGGCGCTGGCCAGTGGCGCCACCTCGGTGGTCGCCGCGACGCTCGACCTGCCCGCCGCCCGCGCCTGGCGCGCCCACCCCGCCCGGGTCGAGGCCCGCCACGACGACCTCGCCCGCCGCGTGCTGGCGGCCGTCGCCGCCGTCCTCGGCCACGACTCGCCCGCCGACATCGACCCCGACCGCCCGTTCGCCGAGCTCGGGTTCGACTCGCTGATGGCCGTCGACCTGCGCAACCGGCTCACCGCCCGGCTGGGGGTCCGGCTGGCCACGACCATCGTCTTCGACCACCCCACGCCGAACGCCCTGATCACCTTCGTCGGTGCCACCCTTGTCGGTGCCGAGGAGCCCGCCCGGGACGTGCGGGCGCCGGTCGTGGCCGAGGACGCGATCGCCATCGTCGGCATGGCCTGCAAGCTGCCCGGCGGCGTCGGGAACCCGGACGAGCTGTGGGCGGCCCTGCGCGCGGGCACTGACGCCATCACCGAGTTCCCCGCCGACCGCGGCTGGGACACGGGCCTGTTCGACCCCGACCCGGCCGCCGCGGGCACCTCCTACACCCGCCACGGTGGCTTCCTGCACGACGCGGCCGAGTTCGACGCGGAGTTCTTCGGCATCAGCCCGCGCGAGGCGCTGGCCATCGACCCGCAGCAGCGCCTGCTGCTCCAGTCGGCGTGGGCCGCGGTGGAGGACGCGGGCATCGACCCGGCCACCCTGCGCGGCTCGGCCACCGGTGTCTACATCGGACTGATGTACTCCGACTACGGCGCCCGGGTGCACCAGCGCCCCGGCGGCGGCCACGAGCTGGAGGGCTACCTGGTCAGCGGCAGCGCGGGCAGCGTCGCCTCCGGCCGGGTCTCCTACAGCCTCGGCCTCGAGGGCCCCGCGGTCACCATCGACACGGCGTGCTCGTCGTCGCTGGTCGCCCTGCACAGCGCGGCGAACGCGCTGCGGCAGGGGGAGTGCGCGCTCGCCCTCGCCGGTGGTGCCACGGTCATGGCCAGCCCGGCCACCTTCGTCGAGTTCAGCCGCCAGCGCGGCCTCGCCCCCGACGGCCGTTGCAAGCCGTTCTCCACCGACGCCGACGGCACCGCCTGGGCGGAGGGGGTCGGCCTGCTGGTGCTGGAGCGGCTCGCCGACGCCGAGCGCAACGGCCACCGGGTACTCGCGATCGTTCGCGGCTCGGCGGTCAACCAGGACGGCGCGTCCAACGGCCTGACCGCGCCGAACGGCCCCGCCCAGGAGCGGGTGATCCGCCGCGCGCTGAGTGTCGCCGGGCTCGAGCCGGGCGAGGTGGACGTGCTGGAGGCGCACGGCACCGGCACCCGGCTCGGCGACCCGATCGAGGCGGGCGCGGTGCTGGCGACCTACGGCCGGGACCGGCGCGCGCCGCTGCTGATGGGCTCGGTCAAGTCCAACCTGGGGCACACCCAGGCCGCCGCGGGCGTCGCCGGGGTGATCAAGCTCGTGCAGGCCATGCGGCACGGCGAGCTGCCCGCGAGCCTGCACGTCGGCACCCCGTCCGAGCACGTCGACTGGTCCAGCGGCGCGGTGGTCGTCCCGGCCGAGACCACGCCGTGGCCGGCTAGCGACCACCCGCGCCGCGCGGCGGTGTCCTCGTTCGGCATCGGTGGCACCAACGCGCACGTGGTCTTGGAGCAAGGGCCGGTCACCCCGCCGCGCGCCCCGGTCGAGGACCGGCCGTTGGTGTGGGTGCTGAGTGCCCGGACCGACGTCGCCCTCCGCGAGCAGGCCGCCCGGTTGCGCCACCACGTCGAGAACACGCCGCACCTGCGGCACACCGACCTGGCGCTGTCCCTGGCCACGACTCGAACACCGTTCACCGTCCGCGCGGCGGTCGTCGGCCGGACGCACGAGAACCTGGTCGACGGGCTCCAGCAGATCGCCGACGGAGCATCCGAGGCGATCACCGGGACCCCTGCCAACGGTGATGTCGCTCTTCTGTTCACCGGGCAGGGAAGTCAGCGCGTCGGCATGGGAACTCTTCTGCACCAACAGTTCCCGGTCTACGCTGCCGCCTTCGATGCGGTGCGGGAAGAGTTCCTCCGGGCCGATGGCATCGACGTGTCGGCCGCCATCGCGGGCACGGACCTGGACCGCACCCGGTTCACCCAGGCGGCGTTGTTCGCCGTCGAGGTCGCGCTGGCCCGACTGCTGCTGTCGTGGGGTCTGCCGGTGTCCGCTGCCGCGGGCCACTCGATCGGCGAGCTGGCCGCGGCGCACGTCGCCGGGGCGTTGACGCTGCCGGACGCGGTGGCCATCGTCGCCGCACGTGGGCGTTTGATGCAGGAGCTACCCGAGGGTGGCGCGATGGTGTCCGTGCGGGCGAGCGAGGCCGAGGTCGCGGCGCTGGTCGGGTCCACAGTGGACATCGCGGCGGTCAACGGGCCGAACGCCGTGGTGATCTCCGGTGCCGAGGACGCCGTCCTGGCCGCCGCCGCGACGCTGGCCGAACGCGGTCACCGGACCAAGCGGCTCACCGTCAGCCACGCGTTCCACTCCGCGCTGATGGACCCGATGCTGCCCGCTTTCCGCACGGCCATTGGCAGTTACACCGATAACCACGCTGCGCCTACTTTCCCGGTCGTCTCCACGCTGACCGCAGCGGACGTGGACGTTGACGCAGACCACTGGGTCGCCCAGGTGCGGGGGACCGTCCGGTTCGCCGACGCCGTGGCCGCCCTGCGCGAGCGCGGTGTCACCACGTTCGTCGAGGTCGGGCCGGACACCGTGCTCGCGCCCTTGGCCGAGGAGGCGGGCGCCGTGGGTATCCCCACGCTCAACCGCCGCCACGACGAGGTCGACGCGCTGTGGACGGCCGTGGCCCGCGGCTTCGTCGCCGGGGTCGCGTGGGACTGGCGCGCGCTGTTCGGCGCCGACGCCGAACCGGTGCCGCTGCCCACCTACCCGTTCGCCCGCGACCGCTACTGGCTCGACGCCCCACCCGCCGAGGCGACGGCCGCCGGACTGGGTGTCGACCGGCCGGACCACCCGCTGCTGTCCGCCGCGGTGGCCGCCCCGGGCGGTGACCAGACGATCTACACGTCCGTGCTGTCGCACGTCCGCCAGCCGTGGTTGGCCGACCACGCGGTGCACGGGACCGTCCTGCTGCCCGCCGCCGCGATCGTCGAGCTGGCCGCCTGGGTGGGGGCGCGCCACGGCAGTCCGCACCTGGCCGAGCTGGTGCTGCCCGCGCCGTTGGTGGTCGGGCCGGGGGAGGAGGTCGACCTCCGGGTCACCGCCGACCACGACTCGGTCCGCGTGCACGCCCGCGCTTCGGGCACAGCCGAGTGGACCCTGCACGCGGAGGGCGTTCTCGCTGCCGACGGTGTGTCGGACGAGTGGGACGGGGGCGTTCCCGCTGTTGACCCGCTCGCCGTGACCGACTTCTACGCGACCCTGGAAGACCGGGGTTACCACTACGGTCCCGCTTTCCAGGGGCTCACTGCCCTCAGCGTCGATGGCACCACGCGCTACGCCGAGGTCGACACCCCGCCCGGTCCGGCGGCGGCCCGCCTCGACGCCGCGTTGCACGGCTGGTTGGTCGACACCGATGGCGCCGTCGAGGTGCCCTACGCCTGGCGTGACGTGCGGGTCCACGGCGAGGTGACCGGCCCGCTGCGGGTGCGGATCACCGCTACCGGTGAGTCCACCTTCGCCTTGGCCGCGCTCGACGCCACCGGCAGGCCGGTCGTCACCGCTGCCGAGGTCCGGCTCCGCCCCGCCGAGGGCGTCGCCCGCCGGGTGCCCGCCCCCTATGAGCTGGCATGGGTGCCCGCCGACAGCGCCAAGGTGGACGAGTCCGCCGAGGTGCTGGTCGTCGAACCCGAGGGCGACCCACGAACGGCGTTCCACACCGTGCGGGACCTGATCCTGACCACACCTGAGTCCACCTACCTGGTGATCGTCACCCGCGGCGCGGTCGCGGCGGCCCCGGGCGACACGGTGCCCAACCCCGAAGCGGCCGTCCTGTGGGGCTTGGTGCGCACCGCGCGCACGGAGTACCCAGGACGCATCGGGATCATCGACGTCGATGACCACCCCGACTCCCGAACCGCCCTCACCCGACTCACCTCGACCCGCCCAGGACAGATCGCACTGCGCGCGGGCGAAGTCCTGGTCCCACGCCTGCGGCAACTGTCCGCCACGGGCGAGGTCCCCGGTTTCGGTGACGGCACTGTCCTCCTGACTGGCGCGGGCGGAGCCCTCGGCGCCGCCATCGCACGCCACCTGGTGGACCGGCACGGCGTCCGCGACCTCCTGCTGGTCTCGCGGCGCGGTGACGCAGACCCGGCCCTGCGCGACCTCGCCACCGAGCTCGGCGCGCTGGCCACGGTGCGCACCGCGGCGTGCGACGTCGCCGACCCGGAGGCCACCGCCCGTCTGCTGGACGACAGCGTCACCGCGGTCGTGCACTCCGCGGGTGTGGTCGCCGACTCGGTGCTCGCGTCGCTGACCGAGGACCAGGTCGACCGCGTGTTCCGCGCCAAGGTCGACGCCGCACTCACCCTGCACCGCCTCACCGCTGACCGGCCACTCGCCGCGTTCGTGCTGTTCTCCTCGGTCGCCGGCGTGGTCGGCAACGCGGGCCAGGCCAACTACGCCGCCGCCAACGCGTTCCTCGACTCCCTGGCCGCGCACCGCCGGGCGGCGGGCCTGGCGGGCACGTCGCTGGCCTGGGGCCTGTGGGACGAGGGCATGGGCGCCGCGCTCGGCGCCGCCGAACGGGCCAGGGTGGCCGCGCTGGGCATCCGGGCGGTCTCGGTGGCCGACGGCCTCGCCCAGTTCGACGCCGCGCTGGCCGCCGGACCGCCCGCGGTGGCGCCGGTGGTCCTCGACCCGAGGGCCTGGACCGGCCACACCCCGGAGGTGTTCGCCGACTTGGCGCCCCGCCGAGCCGAGCCCGCCGCCGTGTCCCTGGTCGAGCGGGTGTCCACACTGGACAACATCGCCGCGAGGCAGGTCATCCGCGCCACCGTGACCGACCGGGTCGCCCAGGTGCTGGGCTTCCGCCGGGGCGCCGCGGTCCCGGAGGACGCCGGGCTCTTCGACATCGGCCTGGACTCGCTGACCGCGCTGGAGCTGCGCAACCGGCTCGGCGCGGACGTGGGTGCCGCCTTGCCCGCGACGCTGCTGTTCGACCACCCGAATGTGACCGCTCTCACCGAACACCTGGTGTCCCACCTGGTGAAACCCGAACCGGCGTTCGACCAGTCCCTTTTGGACACCTGGGTCAAGGCGGCCGGTGAGCGCCCCGACCAGCTCGCGGATGCCTTGCGGGCGGCGCTTTCCGCGCTGGGCGAGGCCGGGAGTCCGGTGTTTGGAATGGGTTCAGTCTCCGATGATGAACTCTTCGGAGTGCTGGACCAACGGCTGGGCGAGTGACGGGAGCGGCGGCGGCGATGTCGGGCGAGGACAAGCTTCGCGACTACCTCAAGCGGGCCACCACGGAGCTGGTGCGCACCCAGGAGCGGCTCGCGGCCGTGGAGGGCGCCGCGCGGGAGCCGTTGGCGATCGTGTCGATGGCCTGCCGCTACCCCGGCGGGGTGCGCTCGCCCGAGGACCTGTGGGAGCTGCTGCGCGCCGAGCGGGACGCGGTGACCCCGTTCCCGACCGACCGGGGCTGGCCGCTGGCCGACCTCGTCGACCCGGACCCCGACCGGGTGGGCACCAGCTACGCCGCCGAGGGCGGCTTCCTGCACGACGCGGCCGACTTCGACGCCGAGCTGTTCGGCATCGGCCCGCGCGAGGCGCTCACCGTCGACCCGCAGCAGCGCCTCCTGCTGCAGACCGCCTGGGAGACCTTCGAGCGGGCCGGGCTCGACCCGCGTTCGCTCGCCGGGCAGCGGATCGGTGTGTTCGTCGGCCTGATGTACTCCGACTACGGCTCCCGGCACGCGCACGCGCCAGACGGCTTCGAGGGCTACATCGGCCTGGGCAGCGCGGGCAGCATCGCCTCCGGGCGCATCGCGTACACCTTCGGCCTCGCGGGTCCGGCGATCACCGTGGACACCGCGTGCTCGTCGTCGCTGGTGGCCCTGCACTACGCCGCTCAGGCGGTGCGTCGGGGCGACTGCGCGCAGGCCCTCGTCGGCGGCGCGACCGTGATGGCCACCCCGAACACCTTCATCGAGTTCAGCCGCCAGCGCGGCCTGTCGCCGGACGGCCGCTGCAAGGCCTACGCGGCCGCCGCCGACGGCACCGGGTGGGCCGAGGGCGTCGGGCTGCTGCTCATCGAACGGCTCAGCGACGCCAAGAAGCACGGCCACCCCGTGCTGGCGGTCCTGCGCGGCAGCGCGGTCAACCAGGACGGTGCCAGCACCCAGCTCTCCGCGCCCAACGGCCCGGCGCAGCAGCGGGTCATCCGGGCCGCGCTCGCCGACGCCGGGCTCACACCGTCCGATGTGGACGCTGTCGAGGGGCACGGCACCGGTACCGCGCTCGGCGACCCCGTGGAGGCGGGCGCGCTCGCGGCCACCTACGGCGCCGACCGCCCGGTAGGTGACCCGGTCCGGCTCGGGTCCCTGAAGTCCAACATCGGTCACACCCAGGCGGCGGCCGGGGTCGGTGGCGTGATCAAGATGGTGCAGGCGCTGCGGCACGGTGTGCTGCCCAAGACCCTGCACGTGGACGAGCCCTCGCCGCACGTGTCGTGGACGCACTCCGGACTGTCGTTGCTGACCGAGCCGACCCCCTGGCCCGACCGTGACCGCCCGTCGCGCGCGGCGGTGTCCTCCTTCGGCATCAGCGGCACCAACGCCCATGTGATCCTCGAACAGGCCCCCGCGCACCTCGCCCCCGAGCCGACGGCGACCTCCGGCCCGGTCCCGTTCCTGCTCGCGGGCCACACCTCGGAAGCGTTGAGCGCTCAGGCGAACCGCCTGCGCGAGCGGCTCGGCGGTCTCGCGCCAGCCGATGTGGCGCACACCCTCGCCACCGCTCGCGCCCGACTCACCCACCGCGCCGTCGTGGTGGGCAACACGGCCGAGGAGTTGGACCAGGCGCTCGCCGCGGTCGCCGCGGATCTCCCGTCCCCGCGCGTTGCGACCGGGGTGGCCGGTCGGACCGAGCGGCCGGTGTTCGTCTTCCCCGGCCAGGGCGCGCAGTGGGCCGGTATGGCCGCGCGGCTGCTGGTCGACTCCGAGCCGTTCCGCGCCGAAGTGCACCGCTGCGCCGAGGCGCTAGCACCGCACGTCGACTGGGACCTCCTTGAGGTGCTGGCGAGTGACGAGGTGCCGACGCGGGTCGACGTCGTGCAGCCCGCGCTGTTCGCGGTCATGGCGGGTCTGGCCGCGCTGTGGCGCTCGGTCGGGGTGGAACCGGCCGCGGTGGTCGGGCACTCCCAGGGCGAGATCGCCGCCGCGTACGTGGCGGGCGCGCTGGACCTCGCCGACGCGGCGCGGATCGTCGCGCTGCGCGCCAAGGCCATCGCGGGTATCGCGGGCACCGGGACGATGGCGTCCATCGAGTCCACAGTGGACGAGGTGCGCGCCAGGCTCACCGACGCCGTGGTCGCCGCGGTCAACGGACCGCGCTCGACCGTCGTCGCAGGTCCGTTCGAATCCCTGACCGCCCTGGTCGCCCAGTACGAGGCCGAAGGGGTGCGCGCCCGACTGATCCCGGTCGACTACGCCTCCCACTCGCCCGAGGTCGAGGTGCTGCGCGACCGCCTGCTCGCGGACTTCGCGGGCGTCCGCCCCCGCGCCGCCGCCATCGCCTTCCACTCCACTGTCATCGCGGGTCCGCTGGACACAGCACTGCTCGACGGCCGCTACTGGTACGACAACCTCCGCGAGACCGTGCGGCTGCGCGACACCATCGCGGGCCTGGTCGAGGACGGTCACCGGGTGTTCCTGGAGATCAGCCCGCACCCGGTCCTCACCTCCGCCGTGCGCGACACCGCGCCCGACGCCGAGGCGGTGGCCACCCTGCGCCGCGACGACGGCGGACTGGACCGGTTCCTGGTCGCCGCGGGCCACGCCCACACCGTCGGCGTCTCCGTCGACCTGTCCGCCTGGACCGGCGGCAACCGCGTCGACCTGCCGACCTACGCGTTCCAGGAGCGCCGGTACTGGCTCGACACCGTGGGCGCGAACGACCTGGCCGCCGACGCCCACCCGCTGCTCGACACCGTCGTCGAGGCCGCCGACGGCCGCACCGCCCTGGCCACCGGCCGCATCCCGGGCGGCACCACGTGGACCCGGTCGCACGGATTGGGTGACCGCACCCCGCTCACCGCGGGCGCACTCGTCGACCTCGCCCTCACGATCGGCGACCGACTCGGCCTGCCCAGCCTCGACGGCCTGACGCTGCTCGCGCCGGTCGAGGTGCCCGAGCGCGGCTTGGCCGTGCAGGCCACCGTCGACTTGGACGCCGACAGCGCCCGCTTGACCATCCACACCCGCCCCGACGACCAAAGCCCCTGGCGTGCGCACGCCACCGGAACGCTCACGGCGCAACAAGAATCCACTGTGGATGGATTCGCGTGGCCTCAGCACGCGGAGGCGATCGAGACCGGATACACCGATCTGGCCGCGCTCGGCGTCACCTACGGCCCCGAGTCCAAGGCCGTGCGCACGGTGTCCCGTCACGACGAAGACCTGTTCGTCGAGATCGAGCTGCCGGAGGGTGTCGAGCCCGGTTTCACCCTCGCGCCGCCCCTGCTCGACGCGGCAATCCAGGCCGTGTACTTCGACCGGCTCGCCCGGGCCGACGGTGACTCGGTCTCGGTCGTCACGCCGTTTGACTGGGCCGGTGTCCACCTGCACGCCGACGGCGCCCGCGAACTGCGCGTGCGCATCACGCCCGCGGGCGAAGACGCGGTCACGATTATCGCCGTGGACGCGGCCGGGCTCCCGGTGCTTACCGTCGACCGGCTCGCCTTCCGAGCCGCACCCGACGCTGTAGTAACCGAGACCGCGGCACCCGTCCCGCGTCCCCGTTCGGCGGTCAAACGCCGGGCCGCGGCCGCCGGGAGCGTGGCCGGGCTGTCCGATGCGGACCGTGTCGCCGCCCTGCTCGACACGGTCCGCAAGGCGGTCGCGGGCCTGCTCGGCCACGACTCGCCCGCGGCCATCCGCCCCGACCGGCCGTTCCGCGACCTCGGCCTGGACTCGATGACCGCCGTGCAGCTGCGCGACCACCTCGGCAAGCTGGTCGGCGAGCGGCTGCCCGCGACCCTGGTGTTCGACCACCCGACCCCGATCGACCTGGCCCGCCACCTGGCCTCGGTCGCCGCGCCCGCCGCTCAGGAACCCGTTCGCGCGAGCACCGACGAGCCGATCGCCATCGTGTCCATGGGCTGCCGCTACCCCGGCGGAGTCGACTCCCCGGAGCGGCTCTGGCGGCTGGTCGAGTCCGGTGTGGACGCCATCGGGGAGTTCCCCGGCGACCGCGGCTGGGACCTCGACGCGCTCTTCGACGACGACCCGGACAACCCCGGCACGTCCTACGCCCGGCGCGGCGGGTTCCTCGCCGACGTCGCGGGCTTCGACGCCGACTTCTTCGAGATGAACCCGCGCGAGGCCCGGGCGACCGACCCGCAGCAGCGGCTGCTGCTGGAGACCGCGTGGGAGACCTTCCAGCGCGCGGGCCTGGACCCGACCGGTCTGCGCGGCAGCGACACCGGTGTCTACATCGGACTGATCTACACCGAGTACGGCGGCCGGGCCCAAGCCGACCCCGGCGAGCACGGCGGCTACCTGGGCACCGGCAGCGCGGGCAGCGTGGCCTCCGGCCGGATCTCCTACACCCTGGGCCTGCGCGGCCCGGCGCTCACCGTCGACACCGCCTGCTCGTCCTCGCTGGTCGCGATGCACCTGGCCGCCAAGGCCCTGCGCGACGGCGAGTGCGACCTCGCCCTGGCGGGCGGCGCGACCGTGATGGCCACCCCGGCGACCTTCGTCGAGTTCAGCCGCCAGCGCGGGCTCTCCCCGGACGGGCGCTGCCGGGCGTTCGCCGACGCCGCCGACGGCACCGGCTTCAGCGAGGGTGTCGGCCTGCTGCTGCTGGAACGGCTCTCCGACGCCCGGCGCAACGGCCATCCGGTACTGGCGGTGCTCAAGGGCAGCGCGGTCAACCAGGACGGCGCCAGCAACGGCCTCACCGCGCCGAACGGGCCCGCCCAGGAGCGGGTGATCACCGACGCGCTGCGCACCGCCGGGCTGACCACCTCCGATGTGGACGCGGTGGAGGCGCACGGCACCGGCACCACGCTCGGCGACCCGGTCGAGGCGAACGCCCTGCTCAACACCTACGGCCGCGACCGCGAGCGGCCGCTGCGGCTGGGCTCGCTGAAGTCGAACATCGGCCACACCCAGGCGGCGGCCGGGGTCGGTGGCGTGATCAAGATGGTGCAGGCGCTGCGGCACGGTGTGCTGCCCAAGACCCTGCACGTGGACGCGCCCAGCAGCCGGGTGCAGTGGACCGGCGGCATCGAGCTGCTGGCCGAGAACACCCCGTGGCCCCGCGCCGACCGGCCGCGCCGGTTCGGGGTGTCGGCGTTCGGGATGAGCGGCACGAACGCGCACGTGATCATCGAGGAGCCCGCGCCCGAGCCCGCCGCGCCTGCGGTCGCGTCCGGTCCGGTGCCCCTCGTGCTGTCCGCGCGCACCGAGCGCTCGCTGCGCTCTGCCGCCCGTGGCCTGCGGGAGTTCCTCGCCGACAGCGAACACGATCTGGCGACCGTGGCGGCCGAACTGGCCTGGTCGCGACCGTCGTTCGACCACCGCGCCGTCATCGTCGCCACCGACCGCGACCAGGCTGTTGCCGCGTTGTCCGCGCTGGAGCGGGGTGAACCCGACCCGGCTGTCGTCACCGGCCACGCGACCGGCACGCACGCCCCGGTGTTCCTCTACCCGGGCCAGGGCGCGCAGTGGGCGGGCATGGCCACGGCGCTGCTCGCCGACTCGCCCGCCTTCGCCGAGCGCCTCGCCGAGTGCGCCGCCGCCCTCGAACCGCACACCGGCTGGTCGCTGCTCGACCACCTGCGCTCGGGTGCCGCGGGCACGGTCGACGTGGTGCAACCCGCGCTGTGGGCGACGATGACCGCGCTCACCGCGGTGTGGCGCTCGTTCGGTGTCGAGCCCGCGGCCGTGATCGGCCACTCGCAGGGCGAGATCGCCGCCGCGCTCGCCGCGAACGGGCTCACCCTGGCCGACTCCGCCGCCGTCGCCGCCCTGCGCAGCCGCTCGCTCCGGGCGATCGCGGGCCAAGGGGCCATGCTGTCGGTGGCGGCGCCCGCGGCCGACGTCCGGATCGCGCTGCTCGCCGAGGGCGACACTGTCGCCGTCGCTGCCCTGAACGGGCCCAACTCGACGATCGTCGCCGGTGACCCGGCCGCCGTCGCCCGAGTTCAGGCTGCCTTCGACGCTCGCGGTGTGCGGACCCGGCTGGTCGACGTCGACTACGCCTCGCACTCCCCGCACGTCGAGGCGCTCGCCGATGAGCTGCACCGCGTACTGCCCGCCGTCGAGCTGGGCGAGCTCACCGCGGACTGCTACTCCACTGTCACCGGCGCCCGCGCCGAGGCCGACGCCGAGCTGTTCCAGCCCGGCTACTGGTACCGGAACCTGCGCGGCACCGTCCAGCTCGAGCCCGCCGTCCGCGCCGCGCTCGCCGACGGGCATCAGGTGTTCATCGAGATCAGCCCGCATCCCGTGGTGTCGGTGGGAGTGCAGGGCATTCTCGATGAGCTCGATGACTCGGCCACCGTTCTCGGCACCCTCCGCCGCGAGGACGGCGGCCTGGACCGGGTGCTGGCCTCGGTCGCCGAGGCGTGGGTCCGCGGTGTCGCGGTGTCCTGGTCGGCACACCTGGGCGCACCGCGCGTACGGGTGCTCGACCTGCCCGGCTACGCCTTCGACCGGCAGCGGCACTGGCTCGCCCCCGCCGCGCCCCAGCGCCGCACGGCGGGTCACCCACTGCTCACCTCGGTCGTCCGCTCGGTCGACGGGCTCCTGCTCTTCGGCACGCTCTCCCTTGCCGCGCAACCCTGGCTGGCAGACCACGCCGTCGCGGGCACGGTCATCGTCCCGGGCGCGGTCCTCGCCGAGCTGGCCGCGCACTCCGCCGGTCTGCTGGGGTTCCCGACCCTCGACGAACTGGTCCTGCACCGCCCGCTGACCCTCGACGGCGAGACGGAGATCCACGTCGTCGTGGGCGCGGACGACGGCGGAACCCGGTCCGTGACTGTCCACTCACGACAGTCCTCGACGGACCCACTCGGCGCGGAGTGGGTGGTCAACGCCGCAGGCACGGCCTCGGCCCGCACGGTCACCGTCGAGGCGTTCCCCGAGTGGCCGCCCGGTGAGCCCCTCGCGGTCGATGGTCTCTACAGCGAACTCGCCGCCGCCGGCTACCACTACGGCCCCGCCTTCCGCGGCCTCCAGGCGGCTTGGCGCGCGGGTGGTGAGGTCTTCGGCGAGGTCGAGCTGCTCGACGGCCCCACCGGCTTCGCGCTCGCCCCGACCCTGCTCGACGCCGCCCTGCACGCCGTCGGCGCCACCGACTGGTTCGACGACAGCGCTCCCGGGACCGTCCGGCTCCCCTTCACCTGGCGCGACTTCACCCGGCACGGCTCGGCGCGCGGACGTCTGCGCGTCCGGCTCACCCGTGCCGGCGACGCGGTGCGCGTCAGGCTCGCGGACGCCCACGGCACGCCGGTCGCCGAGGTGACCGTCGACTTCCGCGCCGTCGACACCACCGAGCTTGACCGCCCCGACGCCATCCCGCTCCTGCGCGTCGACTGGGAGCCCGTGACTCCCACCCCGGTCGACGGGCCGGATTGGACGTGGACCTCCGGTGCCGTGCCGGACCCGGCACCCCGCGTCGTGGTCTTCGACGTCCCGGCCGCCGACGAGCCCGCCCCGGTGCTGACCGCCCTGGTCACCGCCCTGCGGGACGCGCTGGCCGACGACCGGTTGCGCGACAGCGTGCTCGCCGTCCGCACCACCGGGGCGGTGGCCGCCATCCCGGGCGAGGACGTCGACGTCACCAGCGCGGCGGTCTGGGGACTGGTGCGCAGCGTCCAGTCCGAGGAGCCTGGCCGGGTCGTCCTGGTCGACGGCAGCACAGGCGACCTTGGCACCATCAGCGTCGGCCCGGTCCTGGTCGAGGGCGAGCCGCAGGTGGCGGTGCGCGACGGTCGGGTCCTGGCGCCCAGGGCGCGCCCGCTGCCGCAGGCCCTGCGCGTGCCCGACGCACCGTCGTGGCGGTTGACCGCCGAGGGCGGCTCCCTCGCCGAACTCGCGTTGAGCCCCAAGCCGGAGGGCGACTTGGCCCCCGGCGAGGTCCGGCTGGCCGTGCGCGCCGCAGGCCTCAACTTCCGGGACGCCATGCTCGCGCTGGGCATGTACCCCGGCCGCGCCGACCTGGGCACCGAGAGTTCCGGTGTCGTGCTCGCGGTCGGCTCGGACGTCACCGGTCTCGCCCCCGGCGACCGGGTCATGGGCCTGGTCGGCGGCATCGGCCCGATCGCGGTCACCGACGCCCGGTTGCTCACCCCGATCCCAGCGGGCCTCACCTTCGCCCAGGCCGCGGGTATCCCGGCCGCGTTCCTCACCGCCTACTACAGCCTGCGCGACCTCGCCGACACGCAACCGGGGGAGACCCTGCTGGTGCACTCGGCCGCGGGTGGCGTCGGTGGCGCGGCCGTGCAGTTGGCCCGGCACTGGGGGATCAGCGTCCTGGGCACCGCGAGCAAGGGCAAGTGGCCCGCGCTGCGGGCCGCGGGCCTGTCCGACGAGCACATCGCGAACTCCCGCGACCTGTCCTTTGTAGACCATTTCGCCGGGCGTCCGGTGGACGTCGTCCTCAACGCGTTGGCCGGTGAGTTCGTGGACGCCTCGCTGGGCTTGCTGCGCCCGGGTGGCCGGTTCGTCGAGATGGGCAAGACCGACGTCCGCGATGCCGACGTCGTGCTGGCCGACCGTGGTGTGCGCTACCGGGCCTTCGACCTGGTGGAGGCGGGCCCGGACCGGATCGGCGCCATGCTCGCCGACCTGGCCGCGCTCTTCGCCGCCGGGACCCTCGTCCCACCGCCGGTCACCGCGTGGGACATCACGCGGGCCGACGACGCCCTCCGCCACCTCAGCCAGGCCAGGCACGTCGGCAAGGTCGTGCTGACCGTGCCGCGCGCCCTGGACCCGGATGGCACCGTCCTGATCACCGGCGCGCCCGGCGGTGTGGGCAGCCTGGTGGCCAAGCACCTGGTGACCGAGCACGGCGCGCGCCACCTGCTGCTGCTCAGCAGGCGCGGCGAGCGCTCCGAGGCCGCCGCCACCCTGCGCGCCGAACTCGCTGAACTCGGTGCTACAGCGACCTTCGCGGCCGTGGACGTGGCCGACGGCGACGCCGTCGCGGCCGTCATCGAGGCGGTCGAGCGCCCGCTCACCGCGGTGATCCACGCCGCCGGTGTGCTCGACGACGCCACCCTGGCCCGGCTGACCCCGGCGAGCCTGGAGTCGGTGCTGCGCCCCAAGGTCGACGGCGCGCGCCACCTGCACCGCCTCACCCGGGACGCCGACCTCGCCGCGTTCGTCCTGTTCTCCTCGGCCGCCGCGCTCGTCGGTACCCCCGGTCAAGGCGCCTACGCGGCGGCCAACCTCGCCCTCGACGGGCTAGCCACCCACCGCGCCCGAACCGGCCTGCCCGCTACCTCCGTCGCGTGGGGCCTCTGGCAGGCCGACAGCGCGATGGTCGGTGCCCTCTCGGCCGCCGACCAGGCCCGGATGGCCCGCTCGGGTCTGCTCCCGTTCAGCCCCGAGCGCGGCCTGGCGACCTTCGACACCGCGCTGACCGCGCCCGACCCGGCCGTGGTCGCCGTGCGGCTGGACCTGGCGCGGCTGGCCCGAGCCGCGGACCTGCCCGCCGTGCTGCGCGGCCTGGTCGAGGAGTCCGAAGTGGACGTCCCGGTCGACGACCTGCCGAGCAGGCTCGCGGGCGCCGAGCCGGGCGCGGGCAAGCAGGTCGTGCTCGACGTCGTGCACGGCACCGTGCGCGCCGTGCTCGGGCACACCGCCACCACCGGCGCGGGCGAGCGGGAGCGCAGCTTCAAGGAGCTGGGCTTCGACTCGCTCACCGCCGTGGAGCTGCGCAACCGGCTCGGCCGGGCCACCGGCCTGCGGCTGCCCGCCACCCTGGTGTTCGACCACCCGACCCCGTCGGCGCTGGCCGAGCACCTGGCCCACCAGCTGGTGCCCACCGCGCCGGAACCGGTCGCGCCCGACGTCCCGGGCCCGCCCGCCGACGCCGACGCGCTGCTGGCCTTCATCGATTCCCAACTCCGCACCTGAGATCGCCGACCGTGGGGGAGACGCCGCATGGCTGACGAGGACAAGCTGGTCGAGTACCTGCAGTGGACCACCAGCGAGCTGACCAAGGCCCGGGCCGAGCTGGCCGCGCTGCGCGAGCCGGTGGCCATCGTGTCCACCGCGTGCCGCTACCCGGGCGCCGACTCGCCCGAGGGGCTGTGGCGGCTGGTGGCCGACGGCGTGGACGCGCTCGGCGAGTTCCCCGCCGACCGCGGCTGGCCGGACGTCCCGGTGCCCAGGGGCGGGTTCCTCGGCGACGCCGCCGGGTTCGACGCCGGGTTCTTCGGCATCGCCCCGCGCGAGGCGCTGGCGATGGACCCGCAGCACCGGCTGCTGCTGGAGCTGTCCTGGGCGGTGCTGGAACGTGCCGGGATCGTCCCCGGGACCCTGCACGGCAGCCGGACCGGGGTGTTCACCGGGGTGATCTACCAGGAGTACGCGCCGCCGCCGGGTGCCGCGCCCGAGGACCTCGACGGCTACCTGATGACCGGCAACGCGGCGAGCATCGCCTCCGGTCGGCTCGCGTTCTCCCTCGGGCTGCACGGCCCGGCGATCACCGTCGACACCGCTTGCTCGTCGTCGCTGGTCGCGCTGCACCTGGCGGCCGAGTCGCTGCGCCGCTCCGAGTGCGACCTGGCCATCGCGGGCGGTGTGACGGTCATGGCCACGCCGCGGGTGTTCGGGGACTTCGCCCGGCAGGGCGGTCTGGCCGCCGACGGCCGCTGCAAACCGTTCTCCGACAACGCCGACGGCACCGGTTTCGGCGAGGGCGGCGGGCTCGTGGTCCTCGAACGGCTCTCCGATGCCCGGCGCAACGGCCACCCGGTGCTCGCGGTGCTCAAGGGCAGCGCGATCAACCAGGACGGCGCCAGCAACGGCCTGACCGCGCCCAGCGGCCCGGCCCAGCAGCGCGTCATCACCGCCGCGCTGGCCGCCGCGGGCCTCACCGCCGCCGAGGTCGACGCGGTGGAGGCGCACGGCACCGGCACCGCCCTGGGTGACCCGATCGAGGCGGGCGCGCTGCTGGCCACCTACGGCGCGCACCCCGATCGGCGCGCGCCGCTGTGGCTGGGCTCGGTGAAGTCCAACATCGGCCACACCCAGGCCGCCGCCGGTGTCGCCGGGGTGATCAAGGTCGTGGAGGCGCTGCGGCACGGCGTGCTCCCGCCCACCCTGCACGCCGAGCGGCCCAGCGACATCGTCGACTGGTCCGCGGGCCAGGTGCGGCTGCTCACCGAGGCCCGGCCGTGGCCCCGCGGCGACCGGCCCCGGCGGGCCGGGGTGTCCTCGTTCGGCATCAGCGGCACGAACGCGCACCTGGTCATCGAGGAGGCCGAACCGGTCGCCGCCGCCACCCCCGAACCGCTCCCGGTCGTGCCGCTGGTGCTATCCGGCAAGACGCCTGAGGCCGTCCAAGACCTCGCCGTCCGACTGCGGGAGTCCTTACCCCACAACGATCCCGCCGCACTGGCCCGTGCCCTGGTGACCCACCGGACCGGTTTCGCGCACCGCGCGGTCGCCGTGGGCGCGACCGCGGCCGAACTGGACAAGGCACTGGGCGCCCTGCGCCCCGGCCAGGTCGCCGCGGCGCCCAGGGTGGCGTTCGTGTTCAGCGGCCAGGGCACCCAGCGGGCCCGGATGGGCAAGCAGCTGGCCGACGCCTACCCGGTGTTCGACGAGGCGTTCGACGCCGCGTGCGCGGCGGTCGACCAGGCCCGCAAGGTCTTCGCCGACGGCCCGTCACTGCGCGAGGTCGTCTACGCCGAGGACGGCACCGAGGCCGCCGCCCTGCTCGACCGCACCGAGTTCACCCAGCCCGCGCTGTTCGCCTTCCAGGTGGCCCTGACCCGGTTGCTCGGCGCCTGGGGCGTCGAGCCGGACGCGGTGATCGGGCACTCGCTGGGCGAGCTCACCGCCGCGCACGTCGCGGGCGTGCTGCCGCTGACCGCCGCCGCCAAGCTCGTGGCCGTGCGCGCCGCGGCCATGCAGGGCGCGCCCGAGGGCGGTGCCATGCTGGCGATCCGCGCCGCCGAGGCCGAAGTGCGCTCCATTGTGGAGGGTCAAGCGGAGATCGCCGCGGTCAACGGCCCCCGGGCCACGGTGATCTCCGGCGAGGCCGACCAGATCCGGGTGCTCGCGTCCTGGTGGCGCGGCAAGGGATTCCGGGTCAAGGCCCTGACCGTCAGCCACGCGTTCCACTCCGCGCACATGGACGCCGCCCTGCCCGGGCTGGCCGAGGTGGCGGCGGAGCTCACCCCGACGGCGCCGCGCGTCCCACTGGTGTCCAATGTGTCCGGTCGGGTGGTCGACCTGGCCGACCTGGCGGGCGGCGACTACTGGACCGAGCACGTGCGCAGGCCGGTGCGCTTCCACGACGGCGTCGGCGCGCTGCGCGAGCTGGGCGTGGACACCTTCGTCGAGATCGGGCCGGACGCCACCATGACCGGCGTGGTCGCCGACTGCGTGGCCGACTCCCGCGACATCGCCGTCATCCCGGCCATCCGGCACCCGGCCGCCGAGGCCACCTCGGTGCTGTCCGCCTTGGGCGCGGCACACGAGCGCGGTCTGGTCGTCGACTGGGCCGCCGTGCTCGGAGAGGGCCCGGGGGCCGAACCCGCCGCGGTGCCCACGTACCCGTTCCAGCACCGGGCGTACTGGCTCAAGCAGGAGCCGGTGGCGGCGCGGGGGAGTGACCCGGAGCCGGACGAGCCGGTGGTGTCGGTGCGCGACCTGCCCGCGTGGGAGCAGCACGAGGTGCTGTTGCCGATCGTGCGCGACTCGGTCGCCCACGTGCTCGGCCACGACCCGGCCGCGCTCGGCCCGGACGCCCAGTTCACCGACCTGGGGATCACCTCGTTCGGCGCGCTGGAGATCACCAACCGGCTCAACCACGCCACCGGCCTGGCCATCCCGCCCAGCGCGCTGTTCGACCACCGCACCATCACCGCGCTGGTGGGCTCGCTGTGCGACCTCGCCGCCGAACCCGCGACCGCCTGAGCCGCCGCACCCCCAGCCGCCGCACCCCCGAGCCGCCCAGCCCGCAACCGAACCCGGTTGCCGTCCGAGCCGAGGACCAGCCATGACGCAGACCCCACTCGACGAGGTGCGCGCCCTGCACCGCGCGGGCGCGTTGGCCGAGCACCACGACCGGCTGCCCGCCCTGCTCGCCGGACTGTCCGAACAGGACACCGCGGTCGCCGCCCGCCTGCTGGCCGGCGTCGACCCGGAGGCCGTCCGCGAGCGCCACCCGCGACTGCCCAGGATCGACGTGACCATCACCGGTCACGGCCTGGTCAACACGCTGGGCGCCGCCCTCACCGCCGAGCTCACCCGGCACGGCTACGCGCCCCGGGTGCGCGTGGCCGACTTCGGCGCGTACGCCCAAGACCTCGACGACCCCGGCAGCGGTCTCTACGCCGATCGGGCCGACCTCACCGTTGCCGTGCTCGACCACCGCGCGGTGTTCGACGAGGTCGGCACCTCGTTCACCGTCGCCGACGTCGAGCGCGTCCTCGCCGAGAAGCTCGCCCTGTGGCGGCGGCTGGCCGACCGCTTCCGCGCGCACGGCACCGGAACGCTGGTGTTCAACACCATCCCACTCCCGCGCGAGTGGTCCGCCCGCCTGCTCGACCACCCCGCCCGCGCCCGGCTCGGCATAGCCTGGCGCGCCGCCAACGCCGAGCTGCTCGCCCTGGGCGCCGAACCCGGTCCGGTCGCCGTGCTCGACCTCGACCCGCTGCTGGCCGAGGCCCGCCCGCTGTCCGACCCGCGCTTCGCCACCTACGTGCACGCGCACCTCTCCGACGCCCTCCAGTCCGCTTACGCGCGCGATCTCGCGCATCTCGCGCGCGCACGGACCGGCCGGGCGAAGAAGGTGCTCGCCCTTGATCTCGACAACACCCTGTGGGGTGGAGTGCTCGGTGACGACGGGGTGACAGGGATCGAGGTGGCGCACACCCCGCGAGGGGAGGCTTTCCAAGCGGTGCAACGCCTCGCGGTGCAACTGAAGGCGCAACGCATCTTGCTCGCGGTGGTCAGCAAGAACGACGCGGACACCGTGTTGGCGGCGTTCAAGGAACACCCGGACCTGCTGGTACGCGCCGAGGACCTCGTCCGGGTGAGTGCGAACTGGGGGCCCAAGGCGCAAAGCCTGCGCGAACTGGCCACGGGGCTGAACCTCGGCTTGGACAGTGTCGTGTTCGCCGATGACAGCGCGCACGAGTGCGCCGCCGTCCGCGCGGAACTGCCCGAGGTCACCGTGATCCACCTCGCGGGCGACCCGGCCGAGCACGTCGGCAGGCTGCTCGCCGACGACTGGTTCGCCAGCACCGAGGTCACCGCCGAGGACCGGGTCCGGACCACCCGCTACCACGAGGAGTCCGCCCGCGCGGAGTTCCTCTCCGCCGCCGACGGCGTCGGCGACTTCCTCGCCGGGCTGGGGATCACCGTCCGGCTGGCCCCGGCCACCGACGCCGAACTGGCCCGGGTCGCCCAGCTCACCTTGCGCACCAACCAGTTCAACCTCACCACTCGCAGGCTCCAGCCGAACGAGATCGCCGCCTACGCCGAGGACCCCGCGAAACGGGTCCTCACCATCACCTCCGCCGACCGGTTCGGCGCCAACGGCATCGTCGGCGCGCTGCTGCTGAGCACCGACGACGAGGACCTGCGCGTGGACAACTTCCTGCTCAGCTGCCGGGTCTTCGCCCGCGGCATCGAGCAGGCCGCCCTCTCGGCCGTGCTCACCGCGGCGAGACTGGCGGGTTTCCGCTCCGTGCTCGGCGAGTTCCGTCCTACCGCCAAGAACGCCAAGGTCGCCGACCTCTACCCGCACTACGGTTTCGCCGCCACCACGCCGACCGACGGCGGTCAAGACCACCGGCACGAACTCGAAACAGTGATCGAGATCCCCTCCCACCTGCGGCTCGACGCCGCCGACGGGCTGGTACCGGCGGTGCTGCGGCAGTCGGTTGACAACCGGAGGTGACCTCAGCTTAACTGCGGGACAGAAGGTGAGCCCGCCTCGGGATGCCCGGCGGGCCCCGGTCCCACGACAGGAGTAGTAGATGACCGAGGCAGTTGCGGTGTCGGTGCACGACACCGTCCCCGTCTGGCGCGGCGACACCGCGGGCGACGCCCTGCGCCGGACCATCGACCTGGCCAAGGCCGTCGACGAGCTGGGCTACCGGCGCTACTGGGTCGCCGAGCACCACAGCACCCCGGCCCTGGCCACCTCCGCGCCCGCCGTGCTCGCCGGCCAGCTCCTGGCCGCCACCACCACGATCCGGGTCGGCTCCGGCGCGGTCCTGCTGCCCAACCACAGCCCGCTCGCGGTCGCCGAGCAGTTCGGCGTGCTCGCCTCGCTCTACCCGGGACGGGTCGACCTGGGCCTGGGCCGCGGCGCGGGCGGTTCGGCCGAGGCGGCGGCACGGCTCGGCGACCCGCGCGGGCGCGACTTCGCCGACCAGTACACCGAGCTGGTCGACTACCTGACCGCGCCGGGCACCGGCCACCGGGGCGTGCGCGCGGTGCCGGAACCGGTGACCCCGCCGGAGTTCTGGATGGTCGGCTCCAGTGTCGGCAGCGCCGCGTTCGCGGGCAGCCTGGGGCTGCCGTACGTGTACGCGCACGCCATCGTGCCCGGCCCGGCCGCCCAGGCGCTGGCCGCCTACCGGGGCGCGTTCCGCCCGTCGCGGTGGCTCGCCGAGCCGTACGCCGGGGTGGCGGCGATCATCGTGGCCGCCGACTCCGACGCGCGCGCCCAGCGGCTCGCCGACGCCTTCGTACTCGGTCAGATCCGGATGCGCACCGTGGACCCGGCGACCCTGCTGCCCACCGAGGAGGAGGCCGCCGCGCACCGGTTCACCCCGCAGGAGGACCAGTTCCGCCGCGGCCGGATCGACCCGCAGTTCGTCGGCAGCCCGGCCACCATCGGCCCGCGGCTGCGCGACCTGCTGCGCGACACCCGCGCCGATGAGCTGTTCGCGCTCACCCAGGTGCCCGACCACGACGCCCGGGTGCGCTCCTACGAGCTGCTCGCCAAGGTCACCGCGTCCCTCTGAGTGCCACAGCGGCCCTCGTGAGCGCAACGCGCCCCGCCGCTCGTGGGGTCCCGAGCCGCTCCAGGGGTTCAGGGTCGCTTTAGACCGTTCGGGGAGGGTGTGGGCCCCCGGTCACTTCCGGGGTCAGCACTTCGTGAGGACGGGTTTGTCGGTTATGAGGTTCCGCAACACCAGGAACGCGGCGACCACCGCGGTCTCGACGGCCGCGGTGGCGGTCCTGTCGATCACCCTGTCGGGCTGTGGGCCCGACTCCGGGGCCCAGGCCGACCCGGCGGGGCTGCCCGTCTCGGGCGGCACGCTCCGGCTGAGCATCGAGAACGAGCCGGAGTGCCTGGACCCGCACCAGAGCCCCACCGAGGCGGCCAGGGCGCTCACCCGGCCGCTGGTGGACTCGCTGGTGCGCCAGGACGACGGCGGCCGGATCCGGCCCTGGCTGGCCACCAGCTGGACCATCTCGACGGACCAGCTCGTCTACGACTTCAAGCTCAGGGAGGGCGTCAAGTTCACCGACGGCGCGCCGCTGGACGCCGCCGCCGTGGTGGCCAACCTGGAGCACGTCGTGGCCCCGGAGACCAAGTCGCTGCTGGCCTCGAGCCTGCTCTCGGCGTTCGAGTCGGCCAAGGCGGTCGACCCGAGCACCGTCGAGATCCGGCTCAAGCGGCCGGACTCGACGCTGCTGATCTCGCTGGCGACGCCCAACCTGGGCATCGAGTCGCCCGCCACGCTCAAGCAGGACCCGGCGGCGCTGTGCGCGAAGATCGTCGGCAGCGGGCCGTTCAGCAGCCCGGGCGGGTTCGTGGCCCAGCAGGGCATCGACTACGTCCGCAACCCCGACTACAAGTGGTCGCCGGAGGGCGCCGGGCACACCGGGCCCGCCTGGCTCGAGGCGATCAAGGTCCAGGTCGCCCCGGACAAGACCGCCCGCTTCGGCGCGCTCACCAGCGGCCAGGTCGACGCGATCACCTCCGTCTCGCCGACCAACGCCAAGGAGTTCGGCGCGCTGCCCGGGTTCACCCTGCACGCCAAGCCGTTCCCCGGGATCAACTTCAGCTACTGGCCCAACACCGCGAGCGGCCCGCTGGCCGACGTCCGGGTGCGCAAGGCGCTTCGGGCGGGCATCGACTGGGACCGGATCGTCAAGAACGTCTACTTCGGCGTCTTCGAGGTCGCCAAGGGCGTGATCTCGCCGACCACCCCGGCGTTCAACACCGCCCTGCAGGGCGAGTACGCCACGGACAAGGACAAGGCGAACAAGCTGCTCGACCAGGCGGGCTGGACCGCCCGCGACGGCGAGGGCTACCGCACCAAGGACGGCAAGCGGCTCAAGCTGCGGCACATGTGGTCCGACGCCTCGATCACCGACCTCGCCACCCAGATCCAGGCGGGCGCCAAGGAGCTGGGCATCGAGACCGTGGAGGAGAACCTCGACGGCGGCACCTACGTCGAGCGGCTGCTCTCCGGTGACTACGACCTGCTCGACACCAGCTTCTCGGCGTCGGGCCCGGACGTGCTGCGGGTGCTCTTCGCCGCGGAGAACATCCCCACCGCCGAGCGCGGCATCGCCAACAACATCTCCCGCTACACCGGCGCGCAGAGCCAGGACCTGCTCAAGCGCGCGCTGTCCACTGTGGAGCAGTCCGAGCAGTTCAAGCTCTACGGCGAGGTGCAGAAGCAGATCACCGAGGACGCCGCGGTGTTCCCGGTCTACTCCGACCGGGTCACCTTCGGCGCCCGCAGCGGCGTCAAGCAGGTCCAGTTCGACGCCGATGGCAGCCCCAACTTCTACGAGATCTGGTTGACCGCGTGACGATAGGACTACAACAGCCCGAAACCGTCCCCGCTGCGGCCCCCCGGCCGCGGCGGGGCGGTGCTTTCGCCAGGGTGGTGGCCGTCCGGCTGGCCGGCTCGGTGGGCGTGCTCTGGGGGGCGGTCACCGCGACCTTCTTCCTCGTGCACGCCATGCCGGGCAAGACCGTCGACGTACTGCTGGCCCGTTCGCAGGCCACCCCGGCCGTGCGGGACCGGATCATCGCCGAGTACGGCCTCGACGGTTCCCTGCTCGACCAGTACCTGACCTACCTGGGCAGGCTGCTCACCGGCGACCTCGGCGACAGCTTCGTGCTGCGCAGGCCGGTGTGGGACGCCATCGGCGGGCAGCTGCCCGCGACGCTGGCGCTGGTGGCGGCCACCCTCGTGCTCACCGTGGTCGCCTCGGTGGTGCTGGCGGTGATCGGCGCGCAGCGGCGGCCGTGGGTGCGCTCGCTGTTCTCCTCGGTGGAGGCGCTGGTCGTCGCGGTGCCGCCGTTCTGGCTGGGCCTGCTGCTGCTCTCGGTGTTCTCCTTCTCCCTGCACTGGTTCCCGGCGATCGGCACCTCGAGCCTCGACGGGTTGGTGCTGCCCGCGATCGCGTTGGCCGCGCACCCGATCGCGGTGGTCACCCGCGTCCTGCGGGACGGGTTGCTCCGCGTGCTCGACGAGCCGTTCGTGCTCAGCGCCCGGGCGCGCGGGGTCGGCGAGACCGACCTGCGGGCCCGGCACGTGCTGCGGCACGCCGTGCTCCCGGTGACCGCGCTGCTGGGCTGGATCACCGGCTCGCTCATCGGCGGCGCGGTGATCATCGAGATCGTCTTCTCCCGCCCGGGCATCGGCAGGCTGGTGCTCTCGGCGGTGCAGAACAAGGACATGCCGCTGGTGATCGGCGTCGTGCTGCTGGCCGCGGCGGTGTTCGTGGTGGTCAACATCGCGGTGGACGCCCTCGCCTGGCTCGCCGACCCGCGGACGAGGGGGCAGGCATGACCCCGCCGAACGTGGCCCTGCCACTGCCCGAGGCCGTCGTCGCCCCCGCCCGGCCGCGCAGGCTCGGTTTCGCCATCGCCCTGGGGGTGCTGGTCTTGCTCGCGCTGGCCGCCGCCTTCCCGCAGCTGTTCACCGGCACCGACCCGGACGCCGCCGACCTGGGCGCCACGCTGGCGCCACCGGGTGCCGACCACTGGTTCGGCACCGACCAGAACGGCCGCGACCTGTACGCCCGGGTGGTCCACGGTGTCCGGCCGTCCCTGCTGATCGGCCTGGGCGCCACCGCGCTCGCCCTGGTGGGCGGGATCCTGCTCGGCACCCTCGCCGCGCAGTCCGGCAAGGTCGTCGACCAGCTGGTGAGCAGGCTGCTCGACGTGCTGCTCGCGGTCCCCGGCCTGCTGCTGGTGTTCCTGGTCGCCGCGGTCATGGGCGCGAGCGGCTTCACCGCCGTGATCGGCCTCGCGGTCGGCGCGCTGCCCGGGTTCGCCCGCGTCGCGCGCGCGGAAGTGCTGCGGCTGCGCGGTTCGGCGTTCGTCGAGGCCGCGCACGGGCTGGGCTGGAGCCGCGCCCGGGTGGTCTTCGGGCACATCGTGCCCAACGCGCTGCCACCGGTGTTCGCGCTCGGCACGGTCAGCCTGGGCGCCATGGTGGTGGCCAGCTCGTCGCTGAGCTTCGTCGGCCTGGGCCCGAAGCCACCGACCGCGGAGTGGGGCGCGATGCTCGCCGCGGGCCGGGACTTCCTCTCGATCGCCTGGTGGCCCGCGGTGTTCCCCGGGCTGGCGATCACCGCCGCGGTGCTGGCCATCACGGTGGTCGGCGGCCGGGTCCAAAGTGGAATCGAACGGAGGGGCCGATGAGCGGGCCGCTGGTGCGGGTGCGCGGGCTCGCGGTCGACTTCGGCGCTCCCGCGGTGCGCGGGGTGTCCTTCGACGTCGAGCGCGGCCAGGTGGTCGCGATCGTGGGGGAGTCCGGTTCGGGCAAGAGCGTCACCGCGCGGACGCTCGTCGGGTTGGCGGGGGAGACCGCGCGGATCCGGGCCGACGAGCTGACCTTCGACGGCATCGACCTGACCGGCCTCGGCCGCCGCTGGCGCGAGCTGCGCGGTCGGCGGATCGGGCTGGTGGTCCAGGACGCCCTGGGCTCGCTGGACCCACTGCGACGAGTCGGCGCCGAGGTGGCCGAGGCGCTGCGCGAGCACCGGATCGTGCCGCGCGCGGCGGTCGGGGAGACCGTGCTGGACCTGTTGGCGCAGGCGGGGATCCCGGAACCGGCGGTGCGGGCGCGGCAGTACCCGCACCAGCTCTCCGGTGGGCTCCGACAGCGGGCGCTCATCGCGGCCGCGCTGGCCGCCGGGCCGGACCTGCTCATCGCCGACGAGCCCACCACCGCGCTGGACGCCACTGTCCAGCGGCAGGTGCTGGCCCTGCTGCGCGAACGCGCGGCGGCGGGCACCGCCGTGCTGCTGATCAGCCACGACCTGGCTGCCGTCGCCGAACTGGCCGACCACGTGCACGTCATGCGCGACGGCGTGTTCGTGGAGGAGGGCCCACCCAGCCAGGTGCTGGCGGCCCCGCGCCACCCGTACACCCGGGCCCTGCTGGCCGCCATCCCGACGGCGGCCACCCGCGGCCGGAGCCTGTCCGGCACCATCCCGTCGCTGGACGAGCCGGGTGGACGCCCCGAACCGGGCCGCGAGGTGGTCGCGGTTCGCGGCGTGGCGAAGGCCTTCCGGATCCGCGGCCGCGCGCCGATCACCGCGGCCCGCGACGTCTCGTTCACGGTGCGGGCCGGGGAGACCCTCGGCATCGTCGGCGAGTCGGGCTCGGGCAAGACCACGGTCGGCCGAATGCTCCTCGGCTTGGTCGCACCGGACACGGGCACGGTGGCCTTCGACGGGCAAGACTGGGCCGCGCTGCGCGGCAAGGAGCGCCGCGCGGCGAGACGGCGGGTCCAGATGATCTACCAGGACCCGCTGTCCTCGTTCGACCCTCGCTACACCGCCCGCCAGGTGGTCGCCGAACCGGCGGGCCACGCCCGGGTGCCGGAGCTGCTCGGCCTGGTCGGCCTGGACGAGGCCACTGTGGACAGACCGGCCCGCGAGCTCTCCGGCGGCCAGCGCCAGCGGCTCGCCATCGCCCGGGCGCTGGCGGCGGAGCCGGAGGTGATCGTCTGCGACGAGCCCGTCTCGGCGCTCGACGTCTCCATCCAGGCGCAGGTGCTCGACGTGCTGGTGGACGTGCAGCGCAGGCTCGGGGTGGCGTACGTGTTCATCTCACACGACCTGGGCGTCGTCCACCACGTGGCAGACCGCGTCCTGGTCATGCGCGACGGCGAGGTGGTCGAGTCCGGGGACGTGACGGAGGTCTTCGCCCGTCCCCGGCACTGGTACACCAGGGAGCTGATCGCCGCCGCCCCCGGCCGCGCGGTGGCCGGGGCAGCGGGCTAACCCGCCGCTGAAGCGGCGCTGAACCACCGTTGCCGCAACGGGTTCAGCGCCGCTAGCGTCGCGAGCGACCTGCCAGCAGAGCACGTCGTCGTCTCGCCGAAGGAACCCAGCCCATGAGCGCAGCCCCGCCGTATCCGCAGAAGCGCACCTGCCCGTACGAGCCGCCGGAGGGCTACCGCGCCATCGGCGAGCAGGGCCCGGTGCTCAAGGTGACCCTGTACGACGGTCGGGAGTCGTGGATCGTGACCGGGTACAAGGAGTCCCGGGAGATCCTCACCCACCCGAACCTCTCGTCCCAGCGCACCCACCCGGGTTTCCCCATCGTCGCACCCCGCTTCAAGTCCGGCATCGCGCGCAGCCTGGCGCTGATCGCGATGGACCCCCCGGTGCACGACACCTATCGCCGGTACCTCAACCCGCACTTCAGCCTCCGCCAGGTCCGCAAGATGCGCCCGGAGATCGAACAGGTCGTCGACGGCTTCGTCGACAAGATCGTCGAGACCGGCCCCCCGGCCGACCTGATCAGCCTCCTGGCGATCCCGCTGCCCTCCCTGGTGATCTGCAGGCACCTCGGCGTCCCGTTCTCCGACCACGAGTTCTTCCAGGACGCCAGCGGCAAGGTCATGCTCGGCACCGGCGAGGAGTCGGCCACCGCCGCGCAGTCCCTTGTGGACTACCTGGAGGCCCTGACCGCCGACCAGATCGCCAACCCCACCGACGGCCTCCTCGGCACCCTCGTCCGCGAACGCGTCCAGACCGGCGACATGGGCCACGACGAGCTGGTGTCGATCGCCCTGGTGCTCCTGATCGCCGCGCACGAGACGACCTCGTCGTCCCTGGCCCTGGGCATCATCACGCTCCTCGAACACCCGGACCAGCTCGCCCTGCTCCTCGACGACATCGACCGGCTCCCGGCGGCCATCGAGGAGATCCTCCGCTTCGTCGCCACCACGGACCTGGTAGCCACGCGGGTCGCCAAAGGCGACATAGAGATCGCAGGACACCACATCCGCGAGGGCGACGCTGTACTGGTGTCGGGAACCCTCGCCAACCGCGACACCGCCGTCCACAACGAGGCCGACACTTTCGACATCCTCCGCGAAGACCCCCACCACGTGACGTTCGGCTTCGGCATCCACCAGTGCCTCGGCCAGAACCTGGCCAGACTGGAACTGGAGGTGGCCATGAAGGCCCTCTTCACCCGCCTCCCCAAACTCCGCTTGGCCAAGCCGGTCTCCGAACTCCCCATCCTCGGCTCCGGCACCGTCCAGCGAGTCCTAGAGCTGCCGGTGGAGTGGTGACGTTGCACGTGGCAGTGGACCGGGACGTGTGCATCAGCGCGGGCAGATGCCTGGCCACAGCCCCGGACGTCTTCGACCAGGACGACGAGGAAGGCCTGGCCCTGGTGGTCCGCCAGCCGACCGGTGACGAGGAAAAGCTGGTCCGCAAGGCCGAATACCTGTGCCCGGCAGCAGCAATCCATCTGTCCAACTAGGACAGTAAGAAGCTAGAGCACGCACGCAAGAGGAGGGGCGGACCACCCGGTCCGCCCCTCCTCACGCCACCACCACCCAACCGCAGCGGACAAGTCAACCCCGCTGGCACACAACAAGATCCCGTCCCCGAGCTGGCACCGCAGCGGAAGGGCGCCCCCGCCGCCCATCAAACCGTAGCGGTTAGGCCGACCCCGCTGGTACGCAAGTCCCGTTACGGATGCTCGATCTGGTGGACTTGCTTCGTGTGGGGGGAGAGTGCCGCTAAACTTGCCGTGGGTGGGGATGCCCTTACCCTGCCCTTTTCTCTCCACCGCGGTGCTCTAGGGGCCCCACACGAAGCGAGTTCACTAGATCGAGCCCCCATCTTTTCCTCGGGCAGCCCCAACGATGAGCGGCCCGTGGCGTCGACCCCACGACGCCACCCGAAACGACGAGCCCAAGTAAGAGCAGGCTCGATTGGCTGGACTGCCTTCGCGTGGGGCCCCTAGGCGACCGCGTGGGGAAAAGCGTGGGGAGAAGGGCATCCCCACCACAGGTCAAGTTTAGCGGTCGCCTCCCCCCACACGAAGGCAGTCCACCCAATCGAGCACAAACGTAACGGGTCTTGCGTACCAGCGGGCTCGGCTTCTAAAGACTGAAGAACCGAGAACTGAGAGAGATGAAGAACTGAGAGCCAGGAGCCAGGAGTCAGAGGTCCGGTTCCCTACAGCCCGATGAAGCTCATGCTGTGCTCGTTCCACCGTTCCCCGGCCACGTCCCCCGCAGGCACCGCCGCCTCGATCGCCGCCAGCTCCGGTGCCGACAACCCCAGGAAAGCGGCGTCGACGTTCTCCTCCAGGTTCCCCCTTCGCCTGGTCCCCGGGATGGGCACGACGTCCGGCCCCCGGTGGTGCAGCCAAGCCAACGCCCACTGTGCCGCCGTCAACCCGCGTGCCCCGGCCAGGGCCGCGACCCGGTCGACCAGCGCGAGGTTCGTCGCCAGGTTGTCCGGGAGGAATCGAGGCTGTGCGATTCGTCGGAAGTCGTTTTCCCCCAGCACGTCCACCGTTCGGATGGACCCGCTCAGAAAGCCGCGCCCCAACGGCGCGTACGGCACGATCGCGATCCCCAGTTCCCGGCACACCGGGGCGATGGACTGCTCGATGTCGCGTGACCACAGGGACCACTCGGTCTGCAGCGCCGCCACCGGGTGGACCGCGTGTGCCCGTCGGATCGTGGTGACGCCCGCCTCCGACAGGCCGTACTCGCGGATCTTGCCCGCGTGCACGAGGTCGGCCAGTGCGCCCACCGTCTCCTCGATCTCCACCGAGGTGTCGACCCGGGTCAAGTAGAAGAGATCGATGTGGTCGACCCCGAGTCGGCGCAGCGATGCCTCGCAGGAGGATCGCACGTACTCGGCGTCGCCCCGGATCCCCACGCCCACACCGGGTCCCGGTCGCTGCACGCCGAACTTGGTGGCCACCACGGCCGTGTCGCGCCGGTCGGCGATCGCCTTGCCGATCAGTTCCTCGTTGGCCCCGAAGGCGTAGACGTCGGCCGTGTCGAGCAGGGTCACGCCCAGTTCGAGGGCGCGGTGGATGGTCCGCAGTGACTCGGCCTCGTCGGTCGGGCCGTAGAACTCGGTCATGCCGAGGCAGCCCAGGCCCTGGGCGCCGACGGTGAGCGAGCCGATCTGCCTGCTGGGCAGCTTCGTCAGGGTCATGGCAGCGAGGGCCGGTACAGGACGATGGCGGACTCGTAGGTGTCGTGCGTCTCCTTCTGCAGCGGTCGGAAGGTCCGGTAGCCGATGGCGCCGCGCAGCGGTCCGTCGACCACGACGGCCGGGAACGACGCCCACTCGCCCGCGGTGAGCCTGCTGTCGTCCACCAGGCCGCCCGCGCGGATGACGTTGCCGTCGTCCAGGGTGATCTCTTCGCCGAAGTAGGCGAGGAAACTCCCGTTGTCCTGCTTGTAGAGCATCCGTCCGGCGCCGTTGGTGACGCCCAGCCGGACGCCGTCCGGGCCGGAGATCTCCAGGCGGACCTTGGCGAAGTCCTGCTCGGTCGGGGTGGTGCCGGTCGGGTCCGGGTTGGTGGACTCGTAGTCGACGACCTTCTCGGTCAGGTCCCGCAGGATGAGCGCGGTCGCCGGGTCGGCGAGGCCGCCCGCGTGGTCGGACTCGGTGCGCGGTGGTACGGCGAAGCCGTCGAGCAGCACTGTCATGTCGCCTCCAGGGACTCGGTGGCCCGAAGCTAGGGCGCGCCGCTCACGCGCTTCTAAACAGCGACCACCTACCCGCCGCTCTGCGTCAGCGCGAGCGCGAGCTCCACCTGCGAGCGCACCCCGGTCTTGCGGTAGATCCGGGTGAGGTGCACGTCGACCGTGCGCGTGCTGATGTCGAGCCGGTCGGCGATCTCCTTGCGCTTCATGCCCGCCCGGATCAGCAGCGCGATCTCCCGCTCCCGACGCGTGAGGTCGACCAGCACGGCCACCTCCGGCTCCGCCGCGCCCTCCGGCTGCACCCGGCTCTCGAACCAGTCGGCCAGGGTCAGCGCGCCGTGCCTGCGGGCGATCTCGTGCGCGAGCGCCGCGTGGTCGCGGGCGTGCGCGTGCCTGCCCAACGGCTCCAGCACGGCGGCCGCGTGGCCGAGCGCGTACGCCTGCTCGATCGCCATGCTCGCCCCCGCGTACGCGCCCGCGGCTCGCTCGTAGCACTCCGCCGCCTCGCTGGTCCGCCCCTGCGCGCGCGCCGCGTGCCCATCCGCCAGTTCGGCGCAGGCGAGGTTGTAGGGCAACGGGTTCGCCAACGCCTGCGCCCGGCTGCGGGCGGCCCACTCGGGCACCCGGGGGTCCTCGGCGTCGGCGCCCGCCGCGCACAGCAGCTCCCAGAAGGAGCCGCGGTGGTTGGCCGGTATCCCCAGCAGGTCGGCGCCCTTGCCCTCGTTGAGCACCAGGGTGACGCAGTGCGCGGCGTCGCCGTCGAGCCAGGTGCACCGGGCCAGCGCCAGTGCCGCGATCGCCGCGCTGCCGTTGACGCTGGACTCGGCCACCGGCTGCTGCGCCATCGCCTGCTGGGCCAGCACCTTCGCCCGACCGCTGCCGGGCGGCTGCAACCACACCTCGGCGAGCGACTTGAGCGCGGTCGCCTGCGCGTGCCGGTGGGAGTTGCCGGTGCCCGACTCGACGATCGCCGAGTCGGCCGAGTGGCAGGCCTGCTGGAGCAACCCCAGGTGCCGCTCGGACTCGCTGAGCAGCACTAGCAGCGTGGGCAGCAGGAAGGTCTGACCGCGCTGGTGCACGACGTTGACCCCGCGCGCCAGGTGCCTGCGGGCGTCGACGTAGCGGCCGAGGTACACATCCGCCAGGCCCACGATCATCAGCGCCGCCGGGCTCGCCGCCACGGTGTGCTCGGGGGAGCGGTCCAGCAGCCTGCCCGCGGCGGTCGCGTCCGCGACCGCGCCCAGCACGTCGCCCCCCGCTACCGTGTCGAGCGACCGCGCGCCCAGCAGCCCGGCCGCGGTCACCAGGTCGCCGTGCTCGTAGGCCAGGCGCAGCGCGGTGTCGGTGCGCTCGCGGTCGCCGACCCGGCCCAGCATGCTCGTGCGGATGTGCTGGGCCAGCACGAGCCGCGGCCAGATCGCCGGGTCGCGCGGGCGCCCGGCGCGCAGCTGCTCGGTGAGCAGGTCGACGGTCTGCACGTCGTGCCCCAGCATGGTCTCCACCACCGAGACGAACGCGATCTGCTCGGCCAGCTCGCGCGGGTCGGCGCGGCCGGACTCGTGCACCACGAACAGCAGCTCGCGGCTCTCCGCCAGCCTGCCCACCTGCCCGAGCGCCCCGCTCAGCGCCGTGCGCGCGCGCAACCCGACGTCGGTGGTGGCGGGCGCCTCGGCGATCACCGTGGTCAGCCACGAGATCGCCACCGCCACGTCACTGGCGATGATCTCCGCCGCGGCCGCCAGGATCCGCTCCAGCTCGCTCTCCCTGGCCCGGGAGAGGGAGTGCACGAGGTGGAAGCCCAGCTCCCGCTCGCCGGCGCCGCGCGAGGTGAGCCGGTTGATCGCGCGCTGGTGCGCCTTCACCGCCCAGCACGGGTCGATGCTGCGGTGCAGCAGCGTGCCGAACACCTCGTCGCGGATGCACAGCTGGTCCCCGCCGGGGTCGCTGCGCACCAGGTCGCGCCGCCCCAGCGAGCCCACGGCCGCGGTGGCGACCCGCAGGTCCACCTCGGCGACCTCGGCGAGCAGCTCGGCGTCGAACCGGGCGCGCAGCACGGCGGCGGCGTGCAGGACGTACCGCTCGTTGATCGTCAGGTCTCGGGTCTCGCGCAGCACGGCGAGCTCGAACGGCGCGGCGGGCGCGTCGGTGCCTAATCGGGCGCACTCGTGCAACGCCTGCAACGCCTGGAGGTGGAACGGGTTCCCCCGGCTGCGCCCGCGCACGGCGCGCGTGGCCGAGGACGCCGACACGGCCAACAGCTGCTCGTCGGTCATCGGGCCCAGCTCGACCCGGACGCAGTGCCCGTACGCCGACCCCACCGCGATCGCCTCGGCCAGCTCGACCGGGGTCTGCCTGCCGCGCAACGAGATCACCACGTCGGCCAGCGGGGGAGTGTGCCCCAGCGCCATCTCGCGCAGCTCGGCCAGGGTGCGCTCGTCGGCCAGGTGCACGTCGTCGAGCACGACCAGCTCGCGCGGGGGGCGGCGGGCCCGCAGCCGGGACACCTGGTTGCCCTGCTCGCCCGCCCGGTGCCGGGCCCGGCGCACCATCGTGCGCACGGCGTCGATCGCGCACTCCTGCCTGCGCCGCGAGCACTGGTAGACCGTGGCCGGGTTCGCGCTCCACCGCCGGTCCTTGGCCACCGCGGAGAGCAGGTGCGTCTTGCCCGCGCCGGGGTCGCCGACCACGGCGATCACCCGGCCCGGCGCGAGCGGGTCGTGGACCGCGTCCAGCAGCAGCCGCAGCTCGGCCGCGCGCGCCACGTCGGTGTCGTCCTCGTGCTGGTTCATGCCGTGCCCGATCCCCCTTGGAGCGTGCGGACAAGGCGGCGCTGCCATGCCGGTACCGCAGGGTCGAGCGCCCGGCCGTGTTCGGATCGGACGTCTCGACTGGACACCCCAACTCCACTTGGCGGCCCCGGGGTTGTCAATCGGCGTCCGCATGCCGATACGTGCCCTGACCGGTGGTTGCGCCTCAGGGCCCCGCCGTGCGGACCGCGATGCCCTCGATCACCAGCTCGATGAACCGCTCGGTCTCGTCCTTGCCCGCGCGGGTCGTCTCGCGGACCCACGCGGCGCCGCTGAGCAGCCCGAACAGCTCGTCGGCGGTCAGGTCGGCGCGCACCTCGCCCGCGCGCTGGGCGGCGCGCAGCAGGTCGGCGCCGCTGGTGTGCATGGCCGCGCACATGGCGTGCGACGGCGTCCCCTCGTCGTACATGCTCTGGGCCAGGATGCCGACCAGGCCGCGGAACGTGCTGAAGTGCACTACGGCGTGCCGCATCCAGTCGGTCAGCGCGGTCAGCGGCGCCAGCCGGTCGGCGACGTCGCGGGCGTGGCTCACCAGCACCTCGAGCCCGTCGCGGGTGGCCGCCTCGACCAGCGTGGCCCGGGTGGGGAAGTGCCGGTAAAGGGTGCCGATGGCCACGCCCGCCTCGTGCGCGATGTCCTCCAGCGAGGCGTCGGACCCGTGCTCGGCGAACGCCGTGCGCGCCGCGACCAGCAGCGCGTCGTAGTTGCGCCGCCCGTCCGCGCGCTTGGGCCGCTGGGCGATCTGCGGCACCGGTGTCTCAGCCATGGGACCTCCTTGACTAATCGAGGCAGCCTCAGGTTAACTGGCCGCGCCAACCTGAGGTGGTCTCACCCTAGCAGGGCGGCGTGGTCGACCGGTCTGGCCGATCTTCTGGCGATGGAGGAGACGAATGAGCACCGAGACCAACCCGGGAGCGCCTGACCAGGCGGATCCGGCGGTGGAGACCACGGCAGCCGCCGAGGTCACCGAGGTCACCGAGGCGGCCGAGCCGGGCACCGAGCCCGCCGCCGACGCGGGCGGCAGGTGGGGGCTCGCGCTGGCCGCGATCGTCGGCGCGGAGTTCATGCTGCAGCTCGACGGCACCGTGGTGAACGTGGCGCTGCCGACGCTGCAGACCGACCTCGGCCTGGACGTGCCGACCGCCTCCTGGGTGCCCAACGGGTTCCTGCTCGCCTTCGGCGCGCTGCTGCTGTTCAGCGGCAGGCTCGGCGACTCGATCGGGCACCGCCGGGTGTTCGCCGGCGGCATCGCGCTGGTGACGCTGGCCTCGCTGGTCGCGGGCCTGGCGCAGAACGTGCCGACCCTGCTGGTCGGCCGGGTGCTGCAGGGCGCGGGCGCGGCCCTGGCCGGACCGGCGGGCCTGGCGCTGCTGGCCACCGCGTTCTCCGGTGAGCGCCAGCAGCGGGCCTTCGGCCTGTACTCCACGGTCACCGGCCTGGGCGCCGCCGCGGGCATGGTGCTCGGCGGCGTCCTCACCTCGGTGGGCGACTGGCGCTGGAGCCTGCTGGTCAACGTCCCGATCGGACTGGTCATCCTGGCGGTCGCCGCCCGCACGCTCGGCCTGCGCGGCGACAGCACCAACTCCCGCTCGCTCGGCCTGCCCAGCGCGGCGCTGGCCACCGGATCGCTGGTGCTGCTGGTGTTCGGCCTGGTCGGCGCGGCCAAGACCGGCTGGACCTCGACCTCGGCGCTGCTCCCGCTGGCCGCGGGCGTGGTGTTGGCCGTGGTGCTGGTCCTCGTCGACCGACGCGCCGCCGACCCGCTGCTGCCCGGCCGGATCTTCGCCGACCGCGCCCGTGCCGCGTCGTTCGTGAGCCTGGTGCTGCTGGCCGCCGTGCTCACCGGTTTCCTGCTGTACCTGGTGCAGTACCTGCAGAACTCGCTGCACCTGTCCCCGCTCAAGGCCGGTCTGGCGATCCTGCCGTTCGGCCTGGCCCTGCTGGCGATCATCCAGTTCGTCACGCCCCGGCTGGCCAAGGTCGACCTGAAGGTGCGCGGCGTCGCGGGCCTGGTGCTGGTGCTCGCCGGGGTCGCCTGGCTCAGCGCGCTGGACGCCTCGAGCACCTACGCGACCGGCGTGCTGCCGCAGATCGTCCTGCTCGGCTTCGGCGTCGGCCTGGCCATCGTGCCGATCAACATGATCATCCTGACCACCAGCGCGCCCGAGGACACCGGTATCACCGCGGGCCTGCTGCAGACCAGCCTCACCATCGGCGGCGTTCTCGGCGTCGCGGTGCTGCTGATCCCGTTCACCAGTGGCACCGGCGTGCCCGCCGACACCATCGGCGGCCTGTTCGGGTGGACCGTGGTGATCACCGCGGCGGCCCTGCTGGTGGTCGTCGCGGGCTGGTTCGCGCCTAAGCGCGCCGAACAGGCCTGATCACCCACCGCGAAGGGCCCGGTAGCGGCGGCTACCGGGCCCTTCTGCGTGTCTGGGCTCGCTCAGCCCGCGAGCGAGTACCCCCGGTCGGCGTTGAGGATCGCCGACTGCAACCGCCGCATGGTCTCCCGGGGCTCGAGCCCGAGCTCCTCCCGCAACACCCGCCGCGCGGTGTGGAACACCGCGAGCGCCTCGGCCCGCCTGCCACTGCGGTGCAGCGCCAACATGAGCTGCTCGCGGAACGCCTCGTGCAGCGGGTACTCGTCGACCCACTGCGCCAGGTCCTCGATCACCTCGCGGTGCCTGCCGGTCTCCAGCGAGCACCAGGCGATCGACTCCAGGCAGCGCAACCGAACCTCCTCGGCCCACCGCGCGAACCCACCGACGATGAGCCCGTTGCGGATCCCGGCCAGCACCGGGCCCCGGAAGAGCCCGGCCGCCCGGCTCAGCGCCCCCAACGCCGCCAACGGGTCGGCGTCGAGCAGCACCCGCCCCTCGGCGTGCGCGGCCTGCAGCGCGGCAACGTCCACTTGCGACGGTTCAACCGCCATCACGTACCCCTGCCCGTGCGTGCGCAGCACGGCCGGGTCCACCCCGATCCCGTCGAACCGCTTGCGCAGCCGGGAAACATAGACGTGCAACGCCGCCCGCACCCGACGTGGCGGGTGCTCACCCCAGAGCTCGGTGATCAGCTCGTCGGCGGGCACCACCTGGTTGGCCCGAATCAGCAGCGTGGCCAGCAGCGCCTCGATCTTCGGTGCCGTGATCGTCATCGTGGTGTCACCCACCACCTGCAACGGGCCCAGCAACTGATACCTCACGGGTAGCCTCCGGCAGTCCGATGTGCGCCTAGCGGAACTTGATCCGCGACGATTCTGGCCGGCCCGCCCCGGGCGGCACATCAGCGGAAACACCTACGTCCACGATGTGGGTACGTACTCCCCGTGCGCCCACGATGACGCTAGGTTCCCGAGCCCCGCTAAACCATCCCCTAACCGACTGACACCCCCCTGACCACCCAGTGGAACACCCACCGCCCCCGGTTGACCACCGCCCACTCCCCGCCCCGGCCTTTGGCCCCTGCTTCCTGCTCCTCGGTTTCCTGCCCCCACCACACAACAGCCCCCGGCTCCGCCCCCACGCAGTCTCTTCCCGGTTGAACCCAGCCACCCACCCCCGCCCCCCACCCCAGCCACCCGCCCACCCGCCCACCCACCCACCCAGCCAGTCAGCCCCCCAACCCAGGCCCCCCAACCGCACCACCCCCACAACCGCACGCGGGCAACCGTCCTGCTCGATGGGGTGGTGTGGCTTTGTTTGGGGAGAAAAGAGGCGCTAGCCTGGCCCAGGCGGTGGGTATCCCTTTCCCACCCGCTCTACCCACTGCGCCTCTTTTCTTAGGGGCCCCAAACAAAGCCACACCACCCCATCGAGCCCACCGCACAAGCCCCCGCGCCCGCGGGCCGCGGGAAACCCCGCGGTCGCGGAAACCCCTCGGGTCGCGGGAACCCCGGGCGTCGCGGCAACCCCGGGCGGGGCGAGCGGCTGGGCAGGTGTGCTCGATGCGGTGGATTGGCTTTGTTCGGGGCCCCTAAGAAAAGAGGCGCCGTGGGTAGAGCGGGTGGGAAAGGGATCACCCACGCCGGAACCAGGCTAGCGCCTCTTTTCTCCCCGAACAAAGCCAATCCACCGCATCGAGCAGTTGGCACCTCGCCCCCAGTTGGATGGCACTCACCACAACCCAGCCCAGCCGGGGCCGGCCCCATCCCAGCCCACTCGGCCCAGTTCAGCCCGCTCCCATCTCAGCCAAACCTGGCCCGCCCCAGCCGAACGCTCCGCGCCGCCCGCCCACCCGCCCCGGCGCCACCCAGTCCTCCCGCACCACCCCCATCCCAGCCAGCGCGCAGGTGATGGCTTCGCGGCGATCTCGTTGCCTGTCGGTGAAAGATCAGTTGCCCGGTCCGCGTGCCGTTGTCGGCCTGGGACACTGGTTCCATGTCCGAACTCGTCGACGACATCACGCTGGGCACGCTGTCCGTGGTGGCCAACAACGCCATGAACCGGACCCGCGACCTGGCCGCCTACCGCCGTGCGCTGCGGATCGACCCCGTGGCCGAGCTCGGTCCGGCGGGTTGGTTGGACCTGTGTTGCGGCAGCGGGCGCGCGCTCGTCGAGGCCGCCCGGCCCGGTCGCAGGTTGGTCGGTGTGGACCTGGTCGACTTCTTCGCGCCGCGTCCGCCGGAGGTGGAGTTCCACGTCGCGGGGCTCGCCGACTGGGCTCCGGAGGCGCCGTTCGACCTGATCACCTGCGTGCACGGGTTGCACTACATCGGCGACAAGCTCGGTGTCCTGGCCCGGATCGCCCAGTGGCTCACCCCGGACGGCGTGTTCGTCGCCGACTTCGACGCCGCCGGTGTCCGGGGGCCGGACGGCCGGTCGCTGGGCAGGCACCTCACCTCCGCCCTGCTCGCGGCGGGCTTCACCTACGACGCGGGCACGAAGCGGATCTCCCGGCGCGGGTACGCCGAGGTCGAGTTCCCGTTCACCTACCTCGGCGCGGACCCGGACGCCGGCCGGAACTACACCGGCCAGGAGGCCGTGGCCGCGCACTACGCCATCAACGGCTGAGCACCCGCACCACCTCCGCGTGCACCCCAGGCGCCGCCGCCAGGAAGCTGTCCTCGGTCGCGCTCCACGGTCCACCGGACACCGTCGACACCCGCGCGCCCGCCTCCCGGGCCACCAGCGCGGCGCCCGCCAGGTTCTCCGCGTCCCGGCCGAACTCCCAGAACACGTCGACCCGCCCGGCCGCGACCTCCGCCACCTGCCACGAGGTCGGGGCCAGGCCGCGCACGGCGCCCGCCGCCGCGAGCATCCCGGGCAGCGCGTGCCCGGCCGCCGCGAACGCCTCTGGTTGCTGGTCCGGCGGGAACGCCGTCGTCGCCAACGCCGCTGCCAGGGACGTCTTCGCCGACGGTGTGATCACCCGCCCGTCCCGCCGAGCGCCCTGCCCGCGCGCGGCCGAGTAGGTCTCGCCGAGCAAGGGGGAGTGCAGGACCGCCAGTTCAGGTTCCCCGTCGCGCACGAGCGCGACCGTCACGCACCACTGTGGAAGGCCGTGCAGGTATTGCACGGCGCCGTCCATCGGGTCGACCGTCCACTCGTCCGCCGACGGTCCCAGCGCGGTCAGTTCGTCCCGCAGGCGCGCCGAGAGCGGTTCGTCCAGTTCGGTGAACGCCGCCCACAGCCCCTCCAGGGTCACCGGCGGCGTCTCGGGTCCGCGACGCGGGATGTCGGCGGCGACCCGTTCCACGATCTCGATCACTGAGTTCAGCATGCCGATAAGCCTGCCGAGCCCACCGGCGTCCTATGCTCACCATCACGCCAGGATGAGCGGAACAGGACACCCATGACCGCGATGTTGTCGGAACTGGACCAGCGCGTCGCATCGGCGCTCCAGGTCGACGGCCGTGCGGGCCCGGGCCGGATCGCCGACGCGCTCGGGGTGTCCGCCCGGACCGTGGCCCGCAGCCTGACCCGTCTCGCCGGGACGGTGCGCGTCGTCCGCGTCCCGGACGCCCGACACGGCCTGCGCGGCGCCACGCTGCTGCGTGTGCGGGTCTTGCGCGGCCGGGTCGAGGTGCTGGCCGACGCCCTCGCCAAGCGGCCGGAGGTCCTCTTCGTCGACGTGCTCGCCGGTGGCGAGGAGATCAGCGCGGTCGCCCTGGGCGGCACCCCGCCACTGCCCACCGGCCAGGCCGTCACCGCTGTCCAGGCCCTCGCGGTCATGCACGTGTTCTCCGACGCCGCCGACTGGCGCACCGGCCTGCTCACCGCCGACGAGGTCGGCGCCCTCACCCCGCCACCGGCCACCGCCGAGCACACCCCGGACCGGTTGGACCTGCTGATCCTCGACGCCCTCACCGACGACGCCCGCACTGGCCCAGCCGAGCTCGCCGCGGCGGTCGGGGCACCCGAGTCCACCACCCGCCGCCGCGTCGACCGCCTCGCCGCCGCGGGCCTGGTGCGCACGTGCGTCGTGGCCGACCCGCGCGCGTTCGGGTTCCACGTGGACGCCAACGTCTGGCTGACAGTCCCACCCGGACGCCTCGACGAACTGGGCAAAGCGCTGGCGCGCAACACATCCGTGCACGGCGTCCTCGCCACGACCGGCGCGACGAACCTGATGGCCGCCGTCTTCTGCCGCGACCTGCCCGACCTCTACCGGTTCGTCACCGGCCTCACCGACGTGCCCGCCGCGGAGGTCACCGTGGTCGGCAGCGCCGTCAAACGAGCGGGAAAGCGGCACTCCCCGTGAGCCGCGCGACGCCAATCACGTACGATCCGTCGTCCGCCATGCCAATCAGCAGAATGAGTAACCGCCATGCAGGACAGCCTTGAGTCCCTCCGCGCGGACCTGACCGCGCCCGATGCCGCGTGGACGAGGCTCCCGCACGCCTACGGCACCGCGGTGGACACCCCGGCACACCTGCTGGCCCTGCTCGGCGACGACCTCGCCGCCCAGGCCGCCGCGGTGGACCACTTCGGCTCCGCGATCGTGCACCAGTCCACCATCTGGCCCTCCAGCGCCGACGCCTTCGGTTTCCTGATCAGGGTCCTGACCCTGGTCCCCCTCCCCGAACAGACCATGGTCGGCTGCCTGCACGCCCTGGCCGAGGCGGGCGAACAGGCGGGCGAGGTCGACGACACCGAACCGGTCCCCGACCTGTCCACCGAGGCCCAAGCCTGGCTGAACAGCTTCGGCTCGGCAGACGAGGCCGAACAGGAGGAACTGTGGGAGGACTTCCTCGGCTCCGACCTCGACGACGAGGTCTACCGCTGGCAACTCATCCGCTGCGCCCGCCTGCGCCCAGCCCTCACCGACGCACTCTCCACCGTCCGCCAGGCCACCCGCTCCCCAGAAATGGCCGAGGCCGTCGGCGCCGTCCGCTCCACCTGGGCCATCGACGGCTGACCACCGACAGCCACGCCTTTAGTCCCTAATCTCTTTCAATTCTCTAGAATCTCTTAGATTTCTAAAGCCGCGCCCGCTGGTACGCAACGCCCGTTACGCCAGTGCTCGATTGGGTGGACTGCCTTCGTGTGGGGGGAGAGCACCGCTAAACTTGACCGGTGGTGGGGATGCCCTTCACCCGCCCTTTTTTCACCACCGCGGTGCTCTAGGGGCCCCACGCGAAGGCAGTCCGGCCAATCGAGCCCCGCTCTTACTCGGGCAGCTCATACGGACGGGCGAGCACGCCGGGCGAGCACGCCGGGCTAAACGGAGAACGCATCCACCCCAGTCAGCTCACCCGACAGCGCCCACAACCGCCGAGCCTCCTCCACATCCACCGCGTACTCCTTGACCCCCACCCGTTCCCCCTCAGGCGCCAGCTCCGCGACCTCACAATCCTCGCAATAAACCCCACCCACCCCGTCCAACAGCCCGGAAGTGGCCGCCCAAACCTGGGTCGCGGCCCCCTGCTCCGGCGTCTTGAACGTCATCAACGGCGTCCCGTCGGCGTCGAACCACCCGGCGTCCAACTGCTCCTGCCGCGGGATGTGCCGGGCGAGGTTCGTCCAGATCACCCCGGGGTGCACCGAGAACGCCCGCACCCCGCGGTCCGCCAGCCGGTCCAGCCACAGTGCGAACAAGATGTTCGCCGTCTTGGACTGCCCGTAGGCCTCCCACTTCTCATACCCGGTCGCGAAGTGCGGGTCGTCCCACCGGATCGCCGACGCGTGGTGCCCCCGCGAGGAGACCGCCACGATCCGCGCCCCCGGCGCGACCGCGGGCCACAACCGGTTCACCAGGGCGAAGTGGCCCAGGTGGTTGGTGGCGAACTGCAACTCCCACCCCGGCCCCACCCGCGTCTCCGGGCACGCCATCACCCCCGCGCTGGCGATCACCAGGTCGATGCCGCGCCCGCTTGCCAGGAACCGCTCGGCGAACCCCCGAACGCTCTCCAGGTCGGCCAGGTCCAACTCGTCGACCTCGACGCCGTCGATGCCCGCCAACGCCTCCTCGGCCTCCGCGCGCCTGCGCGCGGGCACGACGACCCGGGCCCCGGCCGCCGTCAGCGCCCTCGTCGTCTCGAGCCCGATCCCCGAGTAGCCCCCGGTCACGATCGCGAGCTTCCCGCTCAGGTCGATCCCGTCGAGGACCTCGGTCGCCGTGCTCGTCGCCCCGAACCCGGAGCCGATCTTCCGCTGTGCTGTGGTCACACCCCGACGCTATGCCCTGGAGCGCGCTCCAGGGCAAGCCCGTCAGCCCGGACGCCTGCCCCACGCCGAGATGGTCACCTGTGGGATGTCGACGAACCCCGGATCGGCCAGCAGCCGGTGGAACTCCTCGAGGTCCGCCCGCGTCACCGCGCCCGTGGCCAGCAGGCCCGGCGCGACCTGGTCGATCAGCGGTCGCCACCGGTCGGCGCCCAGGTTGCCCATGCAGGCGAGCTTCCCGGCGAACCCGACCGACGTCAGCCCGGCCCCGGACAGCAGCGACGGCACGCTTCGCGACCAGGTCAGGTCCGCGCCGTGGCCGGCGTAGACCTGCTTGTACACAGCCAAGATCTTCGCCACGACCGGGAACGGCGAGGTCTCTTCCGCCAACTGGAAGGGATCGGTCACCACCAGCCACCCACCCGGCTTGAGCCACCGCGCCGCGCGGGCGACCAGCGCGTCCCGGGACGGCAGGTGGCACAGCACGAACCGCGCGTGCACCAGGTCGAACGAGCCCGGTTCGAACCCGGGGTCGGTGATGTCGGCCTCGACCACCTCGACCCGGTCGGCGTCCAGGTGCCGCGGGTCGAGGTCGACGGCCACCACCCGACCGGCCGGGCACCGCTCGGCCAGCCAGTACGCGATCGATCCCGCCCCGGCCCCCAGCTCGAGGCACGACCAGTCCGCCCGCGGCCCCAACCCCTGGAGGATCCCCGTGCTGAAGTCGTCCACAGAGGACTGGATGGAGTCGAGCCGGGCGCGCTCGCCCGGGGTGCCGCCGCCGAGCAGGCTCTCGGCGTAGGCGCTCACGCGTCCGCCCCCGCCGTGACCGCCGCCACCAGCGGTGACTGCCGGGCCGCGGCCAGCTTCTCCAGGAACGCCAGCTCACCGGACCACTGGTCCTCGGCGCCGTCGGAGGGCGGCGCCGCCGTCGCGGCCACCGGTTCGACCCCGCGCGCCTTGGCCGCCTCGGCGATCGGCAGCCAGCAGGCCGTCGTGTACGCCTCCACCCACGCCGGGTCCGGCTCGGCCGCCAGGACCTGCGCCCTGGCCCGTGCCACGGTCTCGTCGTCGACGTAGTCGCGCAGGATCAGCAGCGCGTCGCGGATCTCGATCACCCGCCGGTAGAGCCGCAGGTCCACCGAGGCGAACCGGGTGCCCGGCGTGGCCAGCCGCACGTGCGGCACGACCCCGACCAGGCTCGTCCACAACGGCCCGAGGCCGCGCAGCGCCCGCAGCGCCTTCGCCTGCCGCGCGCCCTGGGCGAGCACCGAGGCCATCATCGCCGCCACCATCAGCCACGCGGTGATCCCGATGCACAGCGGGAAGGCCGCGCCCAGCCACGGCGAGTGCGTCAGCAGGTAGCCCAGGACCACGACCGACCAGAAGATCGTCGAGGAGGTGAACCCGGCCGCCAGCAGCCGCAGGCCGACCCGCAGCGACACCGTGCTCGCCTGCCGCGCGTAGCGGGCGCACAGGATCGCGCAGGGCAGCACCGCAACCACGTGCGCGGTGCACAGCAGCCACCAGAACGGGCTGTACCAGGGGACCGCGATCGAGGTGACGCAGCCCGCCGCGGGCGAGCCGGTGTTCAGCGCGACCAGCCCGACGCAGACCAGCGCGGCGGTCCCGTACACCGGCAGCGGTCGGCGCCGGGAGATGGCCGCCAGCACGAAGTCGAGGATGAACGCGGAGCTGATCACGCCCCAGATGTTCATCGCGATCCCGCAGCTCTGCCCCAGCACGTACGTGCGGTTGAGCACCTGGGTGATCGGGTCGAGGTAGACGGTGATCGAGGCCGCCAGGCCCGCCACCGCGATCAGCAGCCGCCGCTGCGGTCGCGAGCGCAGCGCGCCGGGGGTGCGCAGCAGCAGCGCCGCCCACAGCGCGATCGCGCCCGCGAGCACGACGGTGGAACCGAGATCGTGCAGGGACTTCGTGGTCATCTCACCTGCTCCAGAGCCCGAGTGCGGCCTCCAGCTCGCTCAGCGCCCCGGTGGAGCCGCCGGGCGCCTGGGTCTGCGCGGCGGTGCGGATCAAGCTGGCCACCAGTTCGGCCTCCTGTTCCTCGTCGGTGGAGTAGCTGGTGCGGGCCAGCAGCCTGCGCACCAGCGCGGGGGAGAGGTCGGGCAGGAAGCGGCCGAGCTCGGCGGCGATGTCGAGCGGGCCGCCGCGGTGGTCGCAGAGCATGTGCCCGATCTCGTGCAGCACGATGTGGTCGCGGTGGAACGGGGTGGTGTTCGCCTCGACGAAGATCACGTCGCGGGTGTCGAGCTGCAGCCAGGCCCCGCAGGCGTTGACGGTCAGCCCGGCGGGCAGGGTGCCGATGTCGATCGGCCTGCCGCGCCGCTCGGCGAGCCCGCGCACCAGCGCGGTCACCGAGAACGGGCGGGGCAGTGCCAGCTCGGCGACCAGTGCGCGGCACCGGCGGTAGCCGCGTCGTGTGATCATGTCGTAGCCGACACCTCCGTTCGGGCATCTGCGGAACCGCGGACGGCCGATCACCCGCTCTCGTCCGGCTCGCGCCGGGCCGTGTCCGCGCTGGGACCCAGTCGTTCGATCCGCCGGGCCTCGGTGACCATCACCAGCAGGGCGTCGAGCGTATCGTCCGAGAGCCCCTCGGCCCGCAGCGCGATCGATCGGACCTTCTGGTTGCGCAGCGCGGTCACCAGCTCCAGCTGGGCGTCGACGCGCGAGGTGACCACGTCGTCGAGGAAGTACTCCGGCGGGACGCCGAAGAACTCGGCCAGCGTGGCCAGCGTGTCCTGGGTGATGTTGCGCTTGCGGCCGCTGGCCAGCTCCCACAGGTAGGTCGCCGACATCGGCTTGCCGGTCTGCTCCCGGATCCGCGCGGCGAGCTTCGCGTAGCCGGGCCGGTCCGCGGGGTCGGGGTAGAGCCGGTCCCGCAGGTGGTTGATCTTCTCGGCCAGCACACCGTCGGCGACCTCGTGCTTGCGCTGCTCCGGGTCCATCGCGGTGTTCCTCACCTCAGGCTCGGGCGGTGGCTCGTCCACTGCGGCGGACGCCTCGCGTCGCGACCCATTGTGGATCACGCACCGGGCCGTTGACAAACCTCGGCACCGGTGGCCTATTGTCGGGGAAGACCCATCCGCTCAAGCGGACGGTTGCTGCGGCCCCGGGGGGTTCTCAGCAGCCGGCATGCCCCCGCGTCGTGCGGATCGGGTCCAAGCCCGCTATCGTCTGCTTGGCGCGCGCCCTCCAGCGACCCCCAGGCTGTCGAGGGCGCCGCCTTTTCTCTCCAGTGCGCACACCGCCCCCCGATCACCTGATCGGGGGGCGGTGCTGTGCGGCTGTGCGGTTGTCCGTGCTGTGGTTGCCCGTGCGGGCCCGCTACCGGTACCGGTGTCAGTTGCCGACGTAGAGCAGGTTGTTCGCGCTGCCCTTCGGGTCGGTCACCTTGTTCTTGGTCGCCTTGGCCACCAGCGCGTCGCGCACCTGGGCCGGGGTGCCCGAGGCGCTGGACAGGTACAGCGCCGCGCCGCCGACCACGTGCGGGGTGGCCATCGACGTGCCGCTGATGGTCTTGATCGCGGTGTCGCTGTCCTTCCACGCCGAGGTGATGTCCTGGCCCGGTGCCCAGATGTCCAGGACGGCGCCGTAGTTGGAGAAGCTGGCCCGCGCGTCGGTCTTGGTGGTGGCGCCGACCGTGATGGCCTCCTTCACCCGGGCGGGGGAGGTGCTACCCGCGTCGGTGTTGGAGTTGCCCGCCGCGACACCGTAGGTGACACCGGCGGCGATCGAGTTGCGCACCGCGGTGTCCACCGAGGTGTTCGCGCCGCCGCCGAGGCTCAGGTTCGCCACGGCCTTCTTGCCGCGGGCGTCGTTGGTCACCCAGTCGACGCCCTTGACCACACCGGCCAGCGTGCCGCTGCCGTTGTTGTCCAGCACCCGGACCGCGACGATGCTGACCTTCTTGGCCACGCCGTACTTGGTGCCGCCGATGGTGCCCGAGACGTGCGTGCCGTGGCCGTTGCCGTCCTGGGCGACGCTGTCGTTGTCGATGAAGTCGTAGCCGTTGCGCGCCCGGCCGCCGAACTCCGAGTGCGAGATCCGCACCCCGGTGTCGATCACGTACGCGGTGACCCCGGCGCCCTCGTTGGGGTAGGTGTAGGAGTTGTCCAGCGGCAGGTTGCGCTGGTCGATCCGGTCGAGCCCCCACGACGGCGGGTTCGGCTGGGTGCCCTCCACCCGCACGACCTGGTCCTGCTGGACGTAGGCGACCGACGGGTCCGCGGCGACCCGGCGGGCCTGCCGCTCGGTCAGCCTCGCGGCGTACCCGTTGAGCGCGGCGGAGTAGGTGTAGGTGACGGTCCCCTCGAACCGGGCGGCGTGCTCGGCGGCGGCCGCGTGCACGGCCCCGTCCTTGAACACCACCAGGTAGGAGCCCGACACGGCCTGCCCGGTCGCGGCGAGGACGGTGCCCTCGGCGGCCTGGGCGGTGGTGCCGAGCCCGAGCGCGGTGGCCAACGAGGCGACGACTGCGGTGGCCCCGAGCAGGGTACGGCCGGTGCGCGGCGCGTTCTTCGACATGCGTGCCCTTTCTCTGGTGTGGGCGGGGGCGGTGCCTGGATGCCCGTCGCCCTGCGTATCGACGTTAGGGGCTGAAGATCATGTCGACACCCGGGTGATTTTCCCGATTGCCACCCGGTGTTCCGCACAGCTGCCTTGTCCAGGCAAGATGTCCGTTTCGTTGCGGGAAAGTGGTTCCCGGGACACCGAATACCGGACCGCGGTACGGAATCCCCTTCTCCGAGTGGACACTGGTGGGTAGGATTCCCGCGCACGCAAGGCATTGGTGGATGTTCCTTTCAGTCGCGCGATACTGGGCCCGTGAGTGAACTCGACCGGGCCACCGCGCGACTGCTGGAGGTGTTCCCCGGCCCATTGCCCGCCGAAGTGGACGGCTGCCCGTGCTGCGTCAGCGCGGAAGACCGCGCGGGGTTGGCGGCCGGGAGCCCGGCCGCGCTGGACCGCTTCGCGCACAAGGCGATGACGACCTGGGGTGGCGTGGACGACTTCCGCGCCTACCTGCCCGAGTTGGCGGTGGCGGCGGACCTGGACTCACTGCTGGCCAAGCTCTCCTACGCGCGGTGGACCCGGTGGGCCGCGGTGGAACGCGACGCGGTGCGGGACTTCCTGTTGGCCCGTGGGCGATCGGGTCCCGTGTCGGACCTGGACGACCTGGCCCGGTTCGGCCTCGAGGCGGCCTCGCTGCTGGACCACCTGCGGGCCGATCCCACGGACCAGGCGCTGCGGCGGATCGCCGAGGTGGTCACGCGGGTGCTGTCCGCCCGGCAACGCGACCCGGGCGTGGTGGCCTGGCTGCTCGACCCGCGCACGGCGGCGGCCCTGGAGGACGGCTTCTTCCGCGCGGACGCCGAAACGGCCGCCGTGCTGTCGGCGGCCGTGGACGAGCTGGAGTTGTTGCGGAGCACGACCTAGGGCCTGTCCTCAAAGCTGGTGTGGGTGATCTGCTGTGTTCCGCGCCATCTGTTCCTAACTGCGCCTACGGCACATCCCGGCGACTATTCCCGAACGCCGGGACCAACAAGCCAACCGGCTGCGCCGCGGTCGATTCCAGCATCGTGCGGGCGCATCGGCACGCCGCCGGCGCTCGCCGTGCCCCGGCGCCCCACACAGGGGGCGAGCGAATCCCGCGGCGGGCAGAGCGAGCCATCTGATCATGCCATCGGCCGGTCCCGTGGCGGAGTCACTACCAAGATCCACCTCGCCTGCGACGGCCACGGACGGCCGCTGTCGATCGTGCTGACCTACCTGCGCCGAGGGCACATCCCGGCGACGATTCCCGAACGCCGGGACCGGCAAGCCAACCGGCTGCGCCGCGGCCGGGCCGGTGGCCGCCCACCGGCCTTCGACCGTGTCGCCCACCGGCGCCGCGATATCGTCGAACGCTGCTTCAACCGCCTCAAGCAGTTCCGCGCCATCGCCACCCGCTTCGCCAAGACCCCCACCTCCTACCGAGGACTGATCGACCTGGCCACCCTGCTTCTCCGGCTTTGAAGACACGACCTAGCGGGCGGCGATGGCCCGTCGACCACCGCCGCCCGCGGGCTCAGCGCAGCAAGTGGTCGAACGCGGCGATGTCGTGCCGGGCCACCGCGCGGCCGACGCGCACGCCCACCTCGTCGGCGGTGCGGGTGTGGATACCCGACCACACGCGGGCGTTGACGTTGTCCCGGGTGAGCTCGCCCCACGCACCGTACTGGAAGGTCAGGCCCGGGGCCGTCGGGCTGGTGAGGGCGAACGCCGCGCGCGGGCGCGGGCCCGCCGCGTCGGTCAGCACCTGCTCGGCGAAGCCCGCGTAGGTGGCGTGACCGCTGGGGTAGTCCGGGTGCGCGGGGGTGACGTGCAGCGGCGTCCACGACGGGTCGGGATCGACCGCGCCGGTGCGGATAGCGGTGACCGGGCGCCAGGCAACGTAGGCGTACTTGGCGTCCGAGGTGGCTATCTGGGTGTCCACCGCGACCACGTTGAACACCGCGACGAACCGCACGCGCTCGGCCAACGGCGCCCGCGACTCGGCGAGGGCGGCGCGGACCGGTGTCACGTACGCGGGCTGCGATCCCTGGTACCAGAAGGAAGCCACGTCGGTCTGGGACTGGGTGCGCACGGTGCTGGTGGCCGAGCCGTACGCGCGGACCTCGGCCAGATCGCGCAGCGCGACCGCGGAGCCCACCGCGGGCGGCGGTCCGGGGCGGAACTGGTCGGCCCGGCGCAGCAGGAACGGCCGCGCCGCCCGGTTGCCCGCCTGGATCCCGGGGGAGTAGGCGGGCGGGGTCGGCTGCCACACCCCGGGCGCGGGCGCGGGGGTGGGGAACGGCGCGTTGACCGATGCCGGGTCGAGCCCGTCGTTCGCCCGCTCGGCGACCGCGGCCTCGGCTCGGGCCCGGCCCTCGGCCAGACCGCGGGACTTGGCCTGGCCGTCGGGCACGCGCGCCAACGTGGTCGCCAGCGCCGAGTCCAGTTCGGCGGTCTGCGCGGGGACCAGGCGCACCAGCGCGTCGTGCACGGCCGCGGCCACCGCCGCGTCGCTGAACGCGCCCCTCGGCGCGTGCCGCACCGCACGGGTCGCCGCGAGCCAGCTGATGGCCCAGGTGCGGTTGTTGGTGATCTGGGTCGGCGCGCCCGCCGCGGCCAACGTCCGCGCGGTGACGTCGTACCACTCCAGCGCGACGTCGACCTGACGCGCGCTCGCGGGAACCTCCTGCACGGCCACGGCCGCCGCGGCGACGGTCACGACCGCCGCGATCCGGCTGACTGTCCGATGTCGCATGGGAACTCCGATGCTCGGTGAAAGATCACCGATAGGGACTCACGGCACCGCCCACCCTGTCCACCGGGTCCACGGACTGGGTGCCGCTGCGCTCCGGCGCGCGGCACTGGTATCGCAGGGGATGGCCCAGTTCGCGCTGTTGCTATCAGATCTGCTCAGCGCGCGACCGGTAGGCACCCACGGCGGTGGGCAACGTCGCGTAGATCCGTTCGGCGCCCAGCCGCTCCGCGAACCCGGCCGCCACCAACACATCCCGCAGTTCCTGCTTCACCCGCGCCATCGCCACCACGATCCCCCGTCCGGTCAGCTCCGCGCGCAGGTCCTCCAACGCGTCCACCGCGGTGATGTCGATCTCCGTGTTGGCCTCGGCGTTCAGCACGAACCACTCGACCGGCCACGGCGCCTCGTCGACCGCGCGCAACGCCCGCGTGCGGAAGTCCTCGGCGTTGGCGAAGAACAGCGGCGCGTCGTAGCGGTACACCAGCAGCCCGGGTTCCAGGACCGCGCCGGGGTGGTCGTCGACATCGTGCATCCCGGCGATGCCGGGCACGGTCCCCAGCACGCCGTCGTGCGGGTGCGCCACCCGCCGCAGCAAGTCCAGGATGGACAGTCCGATCGCGACCAGCACGCCGTAGAGCACGTCCAGCACGACCACCGCCGCGGTCGTGCTCAGCGCCAGCACCAGCTCGCTGCGCCGGAAACCGGCCAACCGCCGGAACTGCGCCAGGTCCACCAAGCGCAGTGCCGCGTAGACGACCAGCGCCCCCAGCGCCGCCGTCGGGAACACCGCGAGCACCGGCCTGCCGAACAGCAGCGCCACCAGTACCGTGGCCAGCGCCACCAGTGAGTACGCCTGCGACCGGCTGCCCATCGCGTCGCCGATCACGGTCCGGCTCCCGCTGCTGCTCACCGGGAAACCGCCGGTCAGGCCGGTCGCGGTGTTCACCGCGCCGAGGGCCAGCAGCTCGCGGTTCGCGTTCACCCGGTAGCCGTTGCGGGCGCCGAACGAGCGGGCCGTGAGCATGTTGTCCGAGTAGCCCACGATCGCCACTCCGACCGCGGGCAGCACCAGGTCGACGAGGTCGGCGAGTCGCACGTCCGGCACGCCGACCGAGGGCAGGCCCGCCGGGATCTCCCCGACCACCACGATCCCGTGCTGCCGCAACGAGAACACCGCGGTGACCGTCGTGGCGAGCAGGACGGCGAGCAGCGGCACCGGAGCCTTGGGGAGCAGCCTGCTCAGCACCAGTAGGAACGCCAGCGTGCCCGTCGCCAGCAGCAGGGTTGGCGCGTGGACCGAGCCGATGCCGCTGACGAACGACCGGAGGTCCGCGAGGGTGGAGTCGCCGCGCACGCGCACGCCGGTGACCTTGCCCAGCTGGCTCACGATCATGATCAGCGCGACGCCCGCGAGGTAGCCGGTCAGCACCGGTTTGGACAGCAGCTCGGCCAGGAACCCGAGGCGCGCCAGGCGGCCCAGCAGGCACAGCAGCCCGACCAGCAGGGCGAGGGCGGCGGCCAGCGCGGCGTAGCGGCCCGCGTTCCCGGCGGCCAGCGGGGCGACCACGATCATGGTCATCAGCGCCGTGGTCGACTCCGGCCCCACCGACAGCTGCGGCGAGGACCCGACCAGGGCGTACACCAGCAGCGCCACCACGATCGTCCACAGCCCGGCCACCGCGGGCAGGCCGGCGACCTCGGCGTAGGCCATGACCTGCGGGATCAGGTACGCCGCCACCGTGACACCGGCGAGCACGTCCGCGCGCACCGGCCCGCGCAGCCCCGTGGGCACCCATCGACCGCTCATGGGGCGTGAGCGTAAGCGGTTCTCGGACAGCCCACCGCAGACCGCCCACGGTATGCCGCACCCCCGCTCCAAGATGTAGTACACATGCTATATCTGGTGGTGAGACCTGAGGGGGAGGTGGACGGTGGTCAGCAACGACACGGTCGTGGTGGACGTCGACGGTCTGCGGATGCGGTACGGCACCCACGACGTCCTGCACGAGGTGAACTTCCAGGCCAGACAGGGGGAGGTGCTGGTCCTGCTCGGGCCCAACGGCGCGGGCAAGACCACCACCATCGAGATCCTGGAGGGCTTCCGGATGCGCTCGGCGGGCCGGGTCGAGGTGCTCGGCGCCGACCCGGCCACCGGCGACGAGCGGTGGCGGGCGCGGCTGGGGGTGGTGCTGCAGTCCTGGCGTGACCACGGCAAGTGGCGCGTGCGGGAGCTGCTGGCCCACCTCGGCTCGTACTACAGCTGCTACTCGACCGAGGGCATCCAGCGGCCGTGGGACGCCGACGAGCTGGTCGGCCTGGTCGGGCTCACCCCGCACGCGGACAAGAAGATCAAGACGCTGTCCGGCGGCCAGCGGCGCAGGCTGGACGTGGCCATCGGCATCGTCGGGCGGCCCGAGCTGCTCGTCCTGGACGAGCCGACCGCCGGGTTCGACCCGCAGGCCCGGCGCGAGTTCCACGACCTGCTGCACCGGCTCGCCGACGACCACGCCACCACGATCCTGCTGACCACCCACGACCTCGACGAGGCCGAGAAGCTGGCCGACCGGATCATCATCCTGGCGGGCGGCCGGATCATCGCCGACGGCTCGGCCGACGAGCTGTCCCGGCGGATCGCGGGCGAGTCCGAGGTGCGCTGGAGCGTGGCCGGGCAGCACTTCGTGCACCTGACCGCCGAGTCCACCCGCTTCGTGCACGAGCTGTTCACCGAGCACGGCGCGGCCATCGCGGACCTGGAGGTCCGCCGGGCGTCGCTGGAGGACACCTACATGACCCTGGTGCGCCAGGCCGAGTCCGGCCAGGACGAGGCGGCCCAGGCCGCCGCGCGCAAGCTGGAGGCGGTGGCGTGATGGCCAACCCGACGATGGTGGCAGCCCGCGCGGGCTGGACCCGGGGCGTGATCGAGCTGCGGCAGACCTTCACCAACGGGCAGGACCTCTTCGGCCAGCTGTTCTGGCCCGCCGCGATGCTGGTGACCATGTACTTCATGCGCGACGCCGAGCTCGGGTCCAGCGGCCTGATGCTCGGCACCGTCGTGCTGCCCAGCATCCTGGGCATGAACGTCGCGTTCAACGGACTGCTGGGCATGAGCCAGCTGCTGGCCGTGGAACGCGAGGACGGCACCCTGCTGCGCGCCAAGGCCACCCCGAACGGGATGCTCGGCTACCTTATCGGCAAGATCGTGACCGTCTCCGGCGGCCTGATCGCGGGCCTGCTCATCGTGCTGCTCCCCGGCTCGCTGATCGTCGACGGCCTGGACGCCGGCAGCCCGGCCTCCTGGGCGATCCTGCTCGCGGTGGTGGTCCTGGGCCTGGTGGCCACCCTCCCGATCGGCGCCATCCTGGGTGCCGTGGTGGCCAGCCCGCGCAGCCTCGGCCTCATCACCCTGCCGATCGTGGGCCTGGTCGCGATCTCCGGCATCTTCTACCCGATCACCGGCATGCCCGACTGGCTGCAGTGGGTCGGCCAGGTCTTCCCGATCTACTGGCTGGGCCTGGGCATGCGCTCGGCCCTGCTGCCCGACGGCGCGGTCGTGGTCGAACTGGGCCAGTCCTGGCGCCACCTGGAGACCTTCGGCGTCCTGGGCGCCTGGGCCGTCCTCGGCCTGCTCCTGGCCCCGGCCGTGCTGCGCCGGATGGCCCGCCGCGAGTCCGGCTCCAGCGTCGCCGAACGCCGCGAGAAGGCGATGCAGCGTGTCGGGTGAGACGATCCACAACCGGATCGCCATGCTCCGCGCCGAACGCGGCATCTCCCGCCGAGACCTGGCCGACGCCCTGGGCGTCCACTACCAAACCATCGGCTACCTGGAACGCGGCGAATACAGTCCCAGCCTCCACCTGGCCCTGCGGATCGCGGAGTACTTCGAGGTGACCGTCGAGGTCATCTTCTCCACCACTCCCTTTCCCCGCCTGGGCGCCCCCGAACGCACTGCGTAGAGACGCCCCCAGCCGCCAGCACCAGCCCAGGCCCAATCACCTCAAGCCCACGCCTCACAACCACCCTCCACCAACCACTGTCCACATTCAACACAATCTCTTCCCCCACGAACCCCACCACTGAAGCTGAACCCGGCCAAACAGCCCAGCCCACGAACCCCACCACCCAAGCCGAACCGGCCAACCAACCCCGCCCCACCACCGAAGCCGAACCGGCCAACCAACCCAGCCCCTCTGACCACCCCGCCCCCTGCATCCCGTACGCAGCCAAAACACGGCCTGTCTCGGTTTGTCAAGGCATCTTTCCCGCCTTGACAAACCGAGACAGGCCGTAGTGATAATTGGCGTAGGGGATTCAGGGGAACCGTGGACGGCTCAAGCTCCACAGGCAGCACGTACGCCCCAGGGCAGCGCATACACATGGGCTGCCCGAGGAAAAGACGGGGGCTCGATCTAGTGAACTCGCTTCGTGCGGGGCCCCTAGAGCACCGCGGTGGCGAAAAAAGGGCGGGTGAAGGACATCCCCACCACACGGCAAGTTTAGCGGCACTCTCCCCCCACACGAAGCGAGTCCACTAGATCGAGCATCCGTAGCGGGGCCGCCGGAACCAGCGGGGTCGGCCTCACCGCTGCGGTACCAGCGGGGCTGGATCTTGTTGTGTGCCAACGGAATTGGCCTATCCGCTGCAGTTTGGTGGGTGGAAGGGGAAGGACACCTCCCGCCCGTAGTCACACTTGGCTTAGGGATTCAGGGAACCAAGGCGGCAGCTCACCCGAGCCCCGTGTAGTTCTCCGCCAACGACACACCCGCAGCCCGAGACCCCACCACATACTCCAGCCACGACACCTGCAACCGCGTCTCGAACGACGACTGCCCAGGCGCCAAGTGCAGCATCGACGTCATGAGATTCGAGAAGTGCTCAGCCCGCCACACCCGTCGCAGACAGGTGTCCGAATAGGCGTCGAGCAGCTCGGCCGACCCCGACGCGAACGCCCGACCCAACGTGACCACGTCGGCCACCGCGAGGTTCAGCCCCTTGGCCCCCGTCGGCGGCACGATGTGCGCGGCGTCGCCCGCCAGGAACACCTGTCCGAACCGCATCGGCTCGGTGACCGAGGCCCGCATCGGCAGCACCGACTTCGCGGTGATCGGTCCCCGGTTCGGCCAGTGCTCGGAAGTCCCCAGCCGCCGGTCCAGCTCGGCCCAGATCTCGTCGTCGGCCCACGGTTCCGTGCCGTTGGGGACTTGCAGGTAGAGCCTGCTCACCGACGGGGAACGCATGCTGGCCAAGGCGAACCCGCGTTCGGTGTGCGCGTACACCAGCTCGTGGTGCAGCGGCGGCGCCTCGGCGAGGATGCCCATCCAGGAGTAGGGGAACGCGCGTTCGTGGACGCGTGCGGCGCCCGCCGGTATCGAGTGGCGGACGACGCCGTGGAAGCCGTCGCACCCCACCACGTAGTCGCACGCCAAGACCTGCGCGCGCCCCGCGTGCGTGTAGTGGATCACCGGTCGGTCGAGGTCGGTGACCGCGTGCACCTCGGCCTCGAACAGCAGCGGCGGGCCGTCCGCCAGGTGCAGCGCGATCAGGTCCTTGACCACCTCGGTCTGCGCGTAGATCCACACCCGGCGCCCGCCGGTGAGGTCGGTGAGGTCGATCCGGTGCCCACGGCCGCCGAACAGCAGCTCGATCCCCTCGTGCGGCATGCCCTCGCGGTCGAGCCGGGCACCCGCGCCGATCTCGCGCAGCACGTCCACCGTGCCCTGCTCGAGGATCCCGGCCCGCTGCCGCTGCTGCACGTACTCCCGGTCGCGGCTTTCCAGCACGACGCAGTCGATCCCGGCGAGGTGCAGCAGCCGGGCGAGCAGCAGTCCGGCCGGGCCGGCGCCGACGATCCCCACCCGAGTGTGCACGGCCGTCACCCCTCGGCCAGGACGCGCTGGGCGATGGCGAAAGCGCTGTTGGCCGCGGGCACACCGCAGTAGATCGCCGACTGGAGGATGACCTCCCCGATCTCGTCCGGGGTGAGGCCGTTGGTGAGCGCCGCGCGCACGTGCATCGCGAGCTCGTCGTGGTGGCCGTGCGCGATGAGCGCGGTCAGGGTGATGCAACTACGGGTGCGCCGGTCGAGTCCGGGACGGGTCCAGATCTCGCCCCACGCGTAGCGCGTGATCAAGTCCTGGAAGGCCGAGGTGAACGGTGTTGTCGCCGCGACTGCCCGGTCTACGTGCGCGTCGCCGAGTACCTGCCGACGCACTGTCATACCCGCGTCGTGGCGATCGGGGACAAGGTGCGCCAAGAGGGCGGCGGTAACCGCGGCTGGCTGGTCTATCCCGGCCAGGTGCGCGGCGCCGGGGATCTCGGCAAGAGCGGCGCCAGGGATGTTGTCGGCGAGTTCCCTTGCGTGTGCCGGCGGCGTAGCCGGATCTTCCCTACCGGCGATGACCAGGGTTCGGGCCTTGATCAGTGGCAATTCGGCACGGAGGTCGTAGGTGGACAGCGCGTCGCAGCAGGCCGCGTAGGCGTCGCGGTCGGCGGCGGCCAGATCGGCGAGCAACGCCTTACCGGCAAGCGAGTCCGCAGTGGTCGAGTCGGCGAACCAGCGCCGCGCGGTCGACTCGACAAGAGGCTGCGTACCTTCCGCCCGCACGAGAGCGGCTCGTTGGCGCCACTGCTCGGGATCGCCGAAGCGCGCCGAGGAACACACCATGGCCAGCGACGCCACCCGCGCGGGGTGTCGCACGGCTAGTTCAGCGCCGATCGCCCCACCGATGGAGATGCCCGCGTAGTGGAAAGTCTCCCAGCCGTAATGGTCCGCTAGCGCCAAGACAAGCTGCGACAGTCTCTCAACACTGTCGGCACCGGGTACCGCAGGCGATTTACCGTGTCCCGGTAGGTCAAACCGCAGCACCCTGTGTTGTCGGGCAAGCGCGGCTACCTGTGGTTCCCAGACCGCCGTCGAGGTCCCGACCGACGGCCCCAGGATCAACGGCGGTGCCGACGGCGGCCCGTCGAGCCGGTGGTGCAGCAGCTCACTGGAAGTCAAAGAAGACCGTCTCCCCCTCGCCCTGCAGGCGGATGTCGAAGCGGTACAACCGGTCGCGTTCCAGCGTGGCCAGCAGCGTGGCGCGTCGGTCCGCGGCAAGAGCCGGTAGGTCGGCCGCTAGCGCGTCGGCGTGCTCGGACAGGTAGATCCGGGTGTGCAAGTGATGCAAGAGGCCGCGGGCGAACACCGCGACGGCCAGGTACGGCGTGGCTCCCGGCCGGTGCGCGCCCGGCGGCAGCGTGTGCAGCGCCCAGTGGCCGTCGGCGTCGGTGGGCACACGGCCGAAGCCGGTGAACCGGACCCCGTCGCGCCCGATGACCGTGCTGGTCACCGGGTCGTGCCGCAGCGACCCGGGGGCGCCCGCGAGGGAGCCGTGCTGGTCGGCCTGCCAGGTCTCCACCAGTGCGTCCGGCACCGGCGCGCCCGCGCCGTCGAACACGTACCCGTGCACGGTGATCGCCTCGGGGTGCGTGGCCGGGACGATCTCGTCGCCGCCGTAGAAGGGCAGCGCGTAGCCGTAGAACGGGCCGACGGTCTGGGCGGGGGTGGGTGGGAGCGTCATCGGTCGCCGTCCTCGAACAGGGTCGCGGAGGGGCCGTCCAGCACGACGTCCCAGCGGTAGCCCAGCGACCACTCGGGCGTGGACAGGTCGTGGACGTACTCGGCGACCAGCTGGTCGCGCGCGGACTGGTCGGTGACCGACTGCAGCACCGGGTCGTACGGGAAGAGCGGGTCACCGGGGAAGTACATCTGGGTGACCATTCGCTGCGCGAACGCGGTGCCGAACAGCGAGAAGTGGATGTGCGCGGGCCGCCAGGCGTTGACGTGGTTGCGCCACGGGTACGCGCCGGGCCGGATCGTGGTGAACGCGTACGCCCCGTCGTCGTCGGTGCGGCAGCGGCCGAAGCCGGTGAAGTTCGGGTCCAGCGGGGCCGGGTGCTGGTCGAGGTGGTGGGCGTAGCGCCCGGCGGCGTTGGCCTGCCAGATCTCCACGAGCTGGCCCCGCACCGGCCGCCCCGCGCGGTCGAGCACCCGCCCGCTGACGGTGATCCGCTGCCCGTGCGGCTCGCCGTGGTGCCCCAGGGTGAGGTCGCGGTCCAGCTCGGTCACGTCGGTGACGCCGAAGACCGGCCCGGTCAGCTCCACGGCCTCGGGGTCCACGACCGGGACCAGCGACTGTTTGGGGTGGCGCAGCGCGCTGCTGCGGTACGGCGGGTAGTCGCGCGCGGGGTGGTGCGCGCCGCCACCGGTGGCCGCCTTGGCGATGGCCGCGTCGATCTCGTGCTGGGTGGTCATCCGCGAACCCCTTCCACGTCGACCGGCGCACCGGTCCGCGCCACCAGCTCGTCCGCGCCGACCCCGGGCGCCAGCTCGACCAGCCGCAGGCCGCCCGGGGTGACGTCCAGGACGCCGAGGTCGGTGATGACCCGGTCCACACAGGACTTCCCGGTGAGCGGCAGCGTGCACTCGGCGACGATCTTGGGGCGGCCGTCCTTGGCGGTGTGCGCCATGGTGACCAGTACCCGCCGCGCGCCGTGCACCAGGTCCATGGCCCCGCCGATCCCGGTGACCATCGCCCCGGGCACCGCCCAGTTGGCCAGGTCGCCGCGCCCGGACACCTGCATCGCGCCGAGCACCGCCGTGTCGATGTGGCCACCGCGGATCATGCCGAACGACAACGACGAATCGAAGTAAGAGGCTCCCGGTAGCACTGTCACGGTCTCCTTGCCTGCGTTGATCAGGTCGGGGTCGACCTCGTCTTCGCGGGGGAACGGTCCGGTGCCCAAGATGCCGTTCTCGGAGTGCAGCACCACCCTGACGCCAGCGGGCAAGAAGCCTGGGATGAGCGTGGGCAGTCCGATGCCGAGGTTGACGTGCTCGCCGTCGCGCAGCTCGCGGGCCGCGCGGGCGGCGATCTCGTCGCGGGTCCAGGGCATCAGGGCTCCCGCCGGGTGGTGCGCCGCTCGATCTTCTTGTCCGCCGCCTGCCGCGGCGTCAGCTCCACGACCCGCTGCACGAACACCCCCGGCAAGTGCACGTGGTCGGGATCGATCTCGCCCGGCTCGACCAATCGCTCTACCTCGGCGATGGCGATCTTGCCCGCCATCGCGGCCAGCGGGTTGAAGTTCCGCGCCGCCTTGCCGAAGACCAGGTTCCCGTCGCGGTCGCCGACGGCCGCGCGGACCAGGGCGAAGTCGGTGGTGATGCTCTCCTCCAGGAGGTACTCCACGCCGTGGAACACCCGGGTCTCCTTCGCCGGGGACGCCAGCGCGACGCCGCCGGTCCCGTCGTAGCGCCAGGGCAGGCCACCCTCGGCGACCTGGGTGCCGACGCCCGCGGGGGTGTAGAAGGCCGGGATGCCGCACCCGCCCGCGCGCAGCCGCTCGGCGAGCGTGCCCTGCGGGATCAGCTCGACCTCCAGCTCGCCCGCGAGGTACTGCCGGGCGAACTCGGCGTTGGACCCGATGTAGGACCCGGTCACCCGGGCGATCCGACCCGCGGCCAGCAGCACGGCCAGGCCCGACTCCAGCGCGCCGCAGTTGTTCGACACCACGTGCAGGCCGCGCACCCCGGTGGCGTGCAGGGCGTCGATCAGCACGGTCGGCACGCCGCTGAGGCCGAACCCGCCCACGGCCACGGTCGCGCCGTCCGGGATGTCGGCGACCGCCGCCGCGGCACCGGCCTGGACCTTGCCCATCCACGCTCCCGTTCGTCTGGTGAACTTTCCTTCACCATGCCCGTCCAGTGTTGAACGCCGGTCCGGGCCTGTCAACCCGCTCAGCCCGGTGCGACCGACCCGAACCGGCCCGCCACGTGCAGGTCCGCCTCGATCTCCGCCGCCGCCGACCGCAGTTCGGGCAGCACCGCCCCGACCTGGCCGCGCCCGCTGTGCATCGCCACGTTCACCGCCGCCACCACTGTCCCCTCCCGGTCGCGCACCGGCACGGCGATCGAGCGCAGGCCCAGCTCCAGCTCCTCGTCCACCACCGCGTGGTCCTCGACGAGCACCCGATCGAGTGCCTCGGCGAGCCTGGCCCGGTCGGTGAGCGTGTGCGGGGTGAGCGGGCGGAGCTCAGCCCGGTCGAGCCACTCGGCGCGGTCGGCGCGGTGGGCGAGCAGGACCCGACCCATGGCGGTGGCGTACGCCGGGAACCGGGTTCCGATGGTGATCTCCACGTTCATGATCCGGCTGGTCGCGGCGCGCGCGGTGTACTGGACGTCGTCACCCACCAGGATCGCCAACGACGCCGAGTCGCGCACCCGGCCGGACAGGGCGGTCAGGTGCGGGTGGGCGATCTGCGCCAAGGTGGCCCGGGACAACGCCGGAAACCCGAGGGCCAACACGCGCGCGGTCGGGCGGTAGAGGCGTTCGCTCGACTCGATGTAGCCCAAGTGTTCCAAGGTGATCAACGCCCGCCGCGCGGTAGCCCGTGCCAAGCCGGTAGCGCTAGCGACAGCGTTTAACGGAAGTTCCGCGCGGCCCTCGCCGAACGCGGTGAGCACGGTCAGCCCGCGCGCCAACGACTCGATGAAGTCGCGGCCTAGTTCGTGCTTGGACACCGATGTCCACGCCGCTAGCCCTACCGGCGCACTCTCGGCCGCAGGCCCTGCGCCACGGAGGTCATCGGCCATCCCCGCGACTGCCGCGCGCAGGCGGGGCAGCAGCGTCTCGCGCGCGGAGTCCTCGCTGTGCCTGCTGGTGTGGCTGACCACGCTGGCGATCGCGTGCGTCGAGGGGATCGGCACAGCCACGGCGATGAGTCCAGGCTCGACCAGTTGGTCGTCGAGCGACCAGCCGTTGGCGCGCGCCAGGTCGACTCGCCGCTCGAAGTCGAGGTCGCTCGGCTCGCGGGCGGAGACAGCGGGGAAGCCCTCGTCGCGGGGATCGGCGGCGCGGCGCGCTCGCCAGCGCTCCCAGTCGCCCGCCGTCCAGTCCACAGCGGTCAGTGGGCCGATGGCGGTGCGTTCGGCGGGTAGCAGGTCGCCGACGCCGAACGTCACCGAGAGCGCTCGGCGGCGGGTGGCGTGCTGGATGAATCGGACGCCGTCGCCGTCCGGGACGGCGAGCGACACCGACTCGTCAAGGTCGTCCGCCAAGGCATGCACTCTTGGCCCGAGGAGGCGCGGTAGCCCTATCGCGGCCAGGTAGGCGTTCCCCAACTCCATTACGCGCGGGGTGAGCACGGCGTCACGCCGGTCCAGCCTCAGGTAGCCCATCGCCGACAGCGTCGCGACCACGCGGTCCACAGTGGACCGCGCGAGCCCGGTGGCCCGTTGGAGATCACCTGGACTGAGCGTCCCGCCCGCGTCGGTCAGTGTGCGTAGGACCTCTATGCCGCGCACCAGTGGGGCGACGGCCTCCGGGGGCGCTGGCGGGTCCGGCATGACCGGAATGATGGCACGGGCCGGCGCGCCGTCCGGGCTCATGGCGCGCCGAAGTGGGCGGTGAGCGTGAAGCGGTCGCCGCGCACCAGCGTGTGCCGCCACTCCATCGGGATGCCCTGCGCGTGGCTGAGGCGGTGGATAGACAGACCCACGTCGGTCGCCAGCGCGGTCCGCTCGGCGGGGGAGAAGGCCACCGCGCGGATGTTCTCCTGGCCGCGGTCCAGGTGCAGTCCGCAGTGCTGCCCGAGGACCTCGTAGACGCCGGTGGAGGTCATGTCCGCGCTCAGCAGGCAGCGGCCGTGCTCGGCCGGGATCCAGACCCGGTCGATCGCCAGCGGCTCGTCGCCCGCCAGCCGCAGCCGCTCCAGGTAGACCAGCGGGGTCGACCCGTCGAGGCCGAGGTGGCCCGCGGCCACGCCGTCGGCGCGCACGTCCAGCCTCCGCACGGTGCTGCGCTGGGTCAGTCCAGCGGTCCGCACGGAGGCGCGCAGGCTGTACAGCGTTCCCAGCGGTTGTTCCACCGCGCTCGGTACGCGCACCTCCGGTCGTCGTCCGCGCGCGGCCGTGACCGCGCCCTCCGCGCGCAGCCGGGCCAGCGCCTGACGCACGGTGTTCCTGCTCACCTCGTACTCGGCGACCAGGTCCACCTCGCTCGGGAACCGGACGTCGAACTCGCCCGCGCGCAGCCTGCGCACCAGGTCGTCCTGCACTCGCCGCCACTTCGGGATCACCCGCCAAAGGTACCTACCTTTGCGTCGCGCTGCTTGGCCGCCACCGTGGACAGCTCTTACCGTCGATGTCCGGACATTTCAGGGCGAAAGGACTTCGATGGGGAGCACGCGACGGCACCGGATCGTGATCGTGGGCGGCGGCAGCGCGGGCATCCCGGTGGCCGCCCGCCTGCGCCGGGCGGGCGAGCGGGACGTCGCGGTGATCGATCCCGCCGAGACGCACTACTACCAACCCCTGTGGACCCTGGTCGGCGGTGGCCGCGCCCCGCAAGGGGAGAGCGCGCGCCCACAGTCCTCGGTGATGCCCCAGGGCGTCACCTGGCTGAAGCATTCCGCGGTCGAGATCGACCCGGACGCGCAAGAGGTGGTGCTCGACGACGGTAGTGCGGTCAGTTACGACCACCTCGTCGTCTGCCCGGGCATCCAGCTCGACTGGGCCAAGATCCCCGGCCTTGCCGCCGCGATGGATGGCGGCGGTGTCGCCAGCAACTACACCTACGAGTCCGCGCCCAAGACCTGGGACCTGATCAAGGGCACTCGTTCCGGCACCGCCGTGTTCGCGATGCCCTCGGGTCCGATCAAGTGCGCGGGCGCGCCGCAGAAGATCGCCTACCTGGCGGCGGACTACTGGCGCGAGCAGGGCGTTCTCGACGACATCGATGTACACCTCGTGCTGCCCACCCCGGGCATGTTCGGCGTACCGGAGTTCGCCGAGGTGCTGGCGGGCGTCGTCAAGCGCTACGGCATCACGACGCACTTCACCAGCGAGGTGACCGAGGTGCGCCCCGACCTCCACGAGCTGGTCGTCCGGGGTCCGGACGGGACTAGTGTCCTGCCCTACGACATGGCGCACCTCGTCCCGCCGCAGAGCGCGCCGGACTGGGTCAAGAAGAGCGCGCTGGCCGACCCGGACAACCCGGCGGGGTACGTGCAGATCGACAAACACACCATGCGCCACGTCCGCTACCCCAACGTCTTCGCGCTTGGGGACGTCGGCTCATCCCCGAACTCCAAGACCGGCGCGGCTATCCGCAAACAGGCGCCGGTAGTGGTGGAGAACCTCTTGGCCTCTCTTGCCGGTGCGGAACCCACAGCCTCTTACAACGGCTATGCCTCTTGCCCGCTCACGACCGCGCGCAACAAGATGCTGCTCGCCGAGTTCGACTACTCGATGCGGCCGACCCCGAGCATCCCGGTGATCAACACGATCCGGGAGCGGCGGGACATGTGGTACCTCAAGCGCTATGGGCTGCCGTTCCTGTACTGGAACCTGATGCTGCGCGGACGGGCGTGAGCGGGCATGGCCGACAACCTCGTCTTCGTCCAGTACTACCTGGACTGCCTCTCGCAGGCCTCTTACCTCATCGGTGACCGCGCGAGCGGCCGTGCCGTGGTGGTGGATCCACGCCGTGACACGGGCGTGTACCTCGCCGACACCGCCGCGTTGGGGCTGACCGTCGAGTGGGTGATCGAGACCCACGTGCACGCCGACTTCCTCTCCGGTCACCTCGAACTGGCCGAGGCCACCGGCGCGCGGATCGGCTACGGCGCCGCCGCCGAGGTCGACTTCCCGGTCGAACGGCTCGCCGACCGCAGGCGCATCTCGCTCGGGACGGTCGACCTGGAGATCCTGCACACCCCCGGGCACACCCCTGAGTCGATCTGCGTGCTCGTCCGCGAGCATGCCGACGATCTCGTGCCCCATGGCGTGCTCACCGGTGACACCTTGTTCCTCGGTGATGTGGGTCGTCCGGACCTCTTGGGCGCCAACGGCTGGACGGCCGACAAGCTTGCCCGCGCGCTCTACCGGTCGACACGTGAGCGGCTTCTTACCCTGCCGGACGAAACCCGCGTCTTCCCCGCGCACGGGGCCGGGTCTGCCTGCGGTAAGAACCTGTCGACGGAGACCACTGGCACGATCGGCGAGCAGCGGCGCACGAACTACGCGTTGGCGCCGATGAGCGAAGACGAGTTCGTCAACGCTGTCTGCGAAGGACAAACACTGGCCCCGATGTACTTCGCCTACGCGTCCGTGCGCAACCGCGAGTCGAGGCCCATCTTCGACGAACACGCACCCGTGCGCGCCCTGAGCGGTGCCGACGCCGACCGGCTGTGCGCGGACGGGGCCGTGCTGCTCGACACGCGCGATCCCGAGGAGTTCGCCGCAGGGCACCTTGTCGGTGCGATCAACGTCGGGCTGGGCGGCCGGTACGCGGAATTCGCAGGTGAGGTGCTGCGCGCTGAGAACGCCATCGTTCTCGTCAGCGCGCCCGGGACGGCGGTCGAAGCCCGGAACCGGTTGGCACGCATCGGTTTTGACCGTGTCCTCGGCGCCGTCGACGCGAGCGTGTTCACCGGTGAGCAGACCGCCCGCAGGGTGCGGCCCTATGAGGTGTGGCTGGGCGCGCAGATCGTCGATGTCCGCGGACCAGGGGAAGTCCGAGTGAGTGGCGCCATCCCCGGCGCGATACTGCTACCGCTGCCCGCTTTCGCCGCGCACATGGGCACGCTCGATCCCGCACGACCCACCGTCGTGTACTGCGCGGGCGGGTACCGGTCGTCCATCGCCGCCTCTGTCCTTCGCGCGCACGGTTTCGCCGAGGTGGCTGACCTGGTCGGCGGTTTCGCCGCGTGGCAGAAGAGCCGTCGCCCGGTCACACGGCCGGACGCGGCGTGAGCCTGCTCGTCCTCGCCCTGGTGGGCGGCGCCGTCGTCGGTCTTGCCCTGGGCACCCTCGGCGGTGGTGGCGGCGTGTTGACCGTGCCCGTTCTGACCTACCTACTGGGGATGCCGCTCGCGGCGGCTGCCACTACCAGCCTGGTGATCGTGTCGGTGTCGTCGTTGACCGCGCTCAGCCGTCATGCCTTCGCCGGCAACATCGACTGGCCTGCGGGCCTTCTCTTTGCTGCGGTAGGTCTACCACTCGCGGTTGGTGCGGCGGTGCTTTCCAGCCACCTGCCCCGTGGGCTCCTCCTTACCGCCTTCGCCGTGCTCGCCGTCTTAGCTGGTTTGGCGATGCTGCGTAAACGGCAGCCGGAGGGCCAAGAACCGGCCGTGAGCGTTGTCGCCACGCGTACGCGAGTCGATCGCGCGCGGGTGGCCGGTGCCGGAGCCGGCCTGGGTGCCGTGACCGGGCTGCTCGGCGTGGGCGGCGGCTTCCTCGTGGTGCCGACCCTGGTCACCCTGCTCTCGATCCGGATGCGGGTGGCGATCGGCACCAGCCTGCTGGTCATCGCGGCGAACTCGGTGGCCGCGCTGGCGACCCGGCTGGTGACCGCGCCGGTCGTGCTCGACTGGGCCACGACCGGGCCGTTCCTCGGCGCCGCCGTGCTCGCCGCGTGGGACGGCAAGCGGCTCTCGGCCAAGGTGCCCGAGGCGACCCTGCGCCGGGTGTTCGCCGGGCTGCTGCTCTGCGTCGCGGCGGCGATGGTCCTCGACGTGCTGACCTGAGCCGGGCGCTGGTCCGAGCAAGTGCCGACCTGAGCCGACCGGCGTGTCCCGGCCCGGTGGGACCGCCCGCGCGTGTCAGACTGCCGGGCGATGCATACCCCGTCGGACCTCGCCGCCCTGCTCGACTGCGAGCACCGCAGCATCCTGGACCAGGCGCTCGCGGCGGGGCTGCCCGGTGCGCCACGACCGGGCCCGCGCACCGACCAGCTCGCCGTCAAGCACGGCCGGGCGCACGAGGTGGCGACCCTTACCCGACTGCGCGACGAGCAGCACGCCCTGGTCGAGATCGACGAACCCGACCAGGAGACCGCCGCGGCGGCCACCGTCGACGCGCTGCGCGCGGGCACACCGGTCATCTACCAGGCGGTGTTCACCGACGGCGACTTCCACGGCCGCGCGGACTTCCTCATCCGCGACGACCAGGGCCGCTACGAGGTGCACGACACCAAACTGGCCAGGCACGCCCGGCCCGGCGCGGTCCTGCAACTGACCGCTTACGCCGACGCGCTCCGCCGCGCGGGCTGGCCCGCGGGCCCGAACATGCACCTGCTACTCGGTGACGGATCGCGTAAGACGTTGCGGGTAGACGACTTCCTCCCCCTCTTAGAGCAGTTGCGTTCACGGCTACGTGCGCGCCCCGCGCGTCTACCCGACCGGTTGTGGGCTGATCAGCGGCCGTCGTGCTCGTCATGCGGGTACGCCGCGCACTGCGCGTCCGGCCGCGAGGCGGACCGTGACCTGTCGTTGGTGGCGGGCATCCGCACCGACCAACGGCGCAAGCTCGTCACCGCCGGGTTGACCACCATCGACGCGCTGGCGGTCGCCGACCAGACAGACCGACCGGCCGACCTGTCGACCGGGGCGTTCACCGCGCTGCGCGCGCAGGCGGCCATCCAGGTGCGCCAGGACGCCACCGGCGAGGTCGACTACGAGATCGTCGACCCGGACGCCTTGGCCGCGCTGCCCCTGGCCAGCCCCGGTGACGTCTTCTTCGACATGGAGGGCGACCCTTACGCGCTCGGTGGCACCGGGCTCGAGTACCTGTTCGGTGCGGTCGTGGACGAAGACGGCCCTCAGTTCCACCCGTTCTGGGCACACACCCGGGCCCAGGAGAAGCGCGCGTTCGAAGAGTTCATCGACTTCGCCGTCGCCCGGCTGGCCGCGCACCCCGACGCGCACATCTACCACTACGCGCCGTACGAGGTCACCGCGATCAAGAGGCTCGCCGCGCTGCACGGTACGCGCGAAGAGGCGGTGGACGACCTCTTGCGGCGCGGCGCACTCGTCGACCTCTATGCCGTGGTGCGCAAGGCACTCCTGGTCTCCCAGCGGTCGTACTCCATCAAGTACCTGGAGCCGCTCTACATGGACGCGCCGCGCGACGGCGACGTCACCACCGCGGTGTCGAGCATCGAGGCCTACGAGGAGTACCTGACGCTGACCCAGCTGGAGGAGCTGGACCAGGCGGCCGAGGTACTCGCCGGCATCGGCGACTATAACGAGTACGACTGCGTCTCCACCCTGCGCCTGTTCGAGTTCCTGCACCAGATCCGGGAGAAAGCCGGCATCGAGCCGCTGCCCACGCCGGAGGAATCCGAAGTGGACACCCTGATCCGCACCACCACGGAGCAGGAGGCGGCCGACCGGCGCGCGGAGCGGGCGGCACGGATGGCGGAGCTGGTCGACCCGCTGCTCGACGGCCTGCCCGACGACCCGGCCGCCTACACCCCCGAGGACCAGGCACGGGCCCTGCTCGCCGCCTCGGTCGGCTACCACCGCCGCGAGACCAACCCGGCGTGGTGGGAGTTCTTCCGCCAGCTCGAGTCGCCGTTGGCCGACCTGGAGGTCGACAACTCCTGCGCGGTACCGCTGTCGGTGCACGCGGGGGAGTGGGTGGCGCCCGCGGGGCGGGTCAAGAACGCCAAGCGAATGCTCACGATCGCCTGCGACCCCGATCGCCCACACCCGTTCGCCTTCGGCGAGGACGTCCGGTTGCGCTACCGCACCGGGCACACCAAGGCCAAGGTGAGCGAGGTGTCAGCGGAGAGACTGGTCTTGGAGGAGAGCCGCAAACCGGAGGACACAGTCGACGGAAAGCCGCTCGCGGTCCTGCCCGGCAACCCGGTCAACCCCTCACCCAAGGACGAGGCGGTAGCCGAGCTCGCCCAGCTGGTCGTCGACAGCCTCCCGGACCTCCCCGCGCACCCCGGTGTGGACCTGCTCCGTCGAAGCACGCCCCGTCTGCGCCGTGGCACCCTCCCCGCGCCCGGGGAGGACCTGGTGCGCACCGTGATCGATGCTGTCGATGTGCTTGACCGGTCCACCCTTGCGGTTCAGGGACCACCGGGCGCCGGTAAGACGTACCTGGCCGGAAGGCTTATCGCGCACTTGGTGCGCGCCGGTAAGACCGTCGCGGTTACGTCTAACAGTCATAAGGCAGTGGAGAACGTGCTGTCAGCGGCCCTGGGCGCCGCGCCGGACCTGCCGTGCGCCAAGCGACCGAAGGGCCGTCCCGACCCCGAGGCGCCGTGGGACCAGCCCAAGGGCAACCCCGACCTGGTGCGCTGGCGCGCTGACCACGACACCGGCCACCTGGTCGGCGGCACCGCGTGGACCTTCGCCAACGCGGCCGTGCGGGCCGAGCCGTTCGACGTCCTGATCGTGGACGAGGCGGGCCAGTTCGCGCTGGCCGACGCGCTCGCGGTGTCCACCTGCGCCAAGAACCTGGTGCTGCTGGGTGATCCGCAGCAGTTGCCGCAGGTCGTGCAGGGCACCCATCCGGCAGGGGCCGAGGCATCCGCGCTGGGCCACCTCGTGGGCGACGCGGACGTGATCCCGGCGCACCTGGGCTACTTCCTGGACCAGACCCGCCGCATGCACCCGGCGGTGTGCGAACCAGTCTCCCGCCTCTCTTACGCGGGGAAGCTGCACGCGCACCCGTCGACCGCCGGCCGCGCGGTAGACGGCTTCGCCTCGGGACTCTACGTAGCCTCGGTAGACCACCACGGCAACACAACACGCTCAGTCGAAGAGGCAGCCGCAGTCCGCGCGGTGGTGTCTTCGTTGCACGGTCGCCTGTGGACGGATGGCGAAGAGGTCCGACCGCTGACAGACGAGGACATCCTCGTGGTAGCGCCGTACAACATCCAGGCACGCGTGGTCAGCCGTGAGCTTGAACGCGCGGGCCACCCGGGGGTACGGGTGGGCACCGTGGACCGGTTCCAGGGCCAGGAGGCACCGGTGGTGATCGCCACCATGACGTCGTCGTCAGCGGTCGACCTACCGCGCGGCCTGGAGTTCCTGCTCTCCCGCAACCGCCTCAACGTCGCCCTGTCCCGGGCCAAGGCCATGGCCGTGGTGGTCTGCTCACCCCGCTTGGTCGAGGCCGACATCCGCACCGTGGACCAGATGCGCCTCGTCTCCGGCATGATCGGCCTCCTCGGCGAGGCAGCGGTGTTTCCGACCGACCAGCCTGACCGACCAGCCTGACTGATCGCCTGTGGATGGTCGGCTGCCGTTGTCGGTGGCGGGCGTTAAAGTCCGCACCATGGCAACCAGACCTACCACACACTGGCGAGAGACCATCGCCACCGAGGCCGCCGAAGTGGCAGCGGGCACAACCGACGTCGCGATCCTCCCGGACCTGTTCCCCGAGGCACTCCTGAACGACACCGACGCCGTCCTCGCGGCATTCGAGGTCGAGGTCGCGGCCCTGACCCAGCCCACCGACGAGGCAGTCCTCGCCACGGTCCAGCACGTCGTACTCGCCCTGAACGGCGTCAACGAGGCCCACGACGAATCCGCCTACGAAACCGACGAACGCGAACGCCTGTGCCTGTACATCGACGAGGTCCTGACCGAACACGGCATCGATGTCGCGGCCCTCGCGGAACGACGCGGACTGACCAGGTACGAGATCACCGACGAATGGCGGGACTGGTGACCATCGCGGCACCAAGATCCTGACCGAAAGCGCAGGGACTTGGTCGAGGGACGTGCCTGGCTGGGGCTCGGTCGTCTTGGGTTGCCGTCTTCGTTGCGCGGGTTGCGAGCGTGGGCTCGATCTAGGACGGGTGTCGTGAGGTTGCCGTCTTCGTTGCCCGGGTCGCGAGGGTGGGCTCGGCCTGGTGGGCTTTGCTGCCCTGGGTTGCCCGGGTTACAAGCGGGGCTCGATCTAGTGAACTCGCTTCGCGCGGGGCCCCTAGAGCACCGCGGTGGGGAAAAAGCGTGGGGTGAAGGGCATCCCCACCACAGGTCAAGTTTAGCGGTGCTCTCCCCCCACACGAAGCGAGTCCACTAGATCGAGCATCCGTAGCGGGGCCGCCGGTACCAGCGGGTCGGGATTCTCTTACGTTCCAGCGGGTCGGGAACTTCACGTACCGGCCGGGTGGCCTCTCCGCTGCGGTTTTGGGGCAGGCAGCGAAGCCACCCACGCCTCCGATGGACACCACCCCCGTCAACGCGGTGTGATGCCCCTGCCCGATTCCGCCGAACGAACAGGTGCCACATGAGCGACGAGCTGACCCTCGACCCGACCACCACCGCCGTGGTGCTCATCGAGTACCAGAACGACTTCACCTCCCCCGGCGGCGTCCTGCACGAGGCCGTCTCCGAGGTCATGACCACGACCGGCATGCTCGCCAACACGGTCGCCCTGGTCGACGCCGCCCGTGCGGCGGGTGCCACGGTCATGCACGCCCCGATCACCTTCGTCGAGGGCTACAACGAGATCTCCAAGCACCCGTACGGCATCCTCAAGGGCGTGGTCGACGGCAACGCCTTCGTCAAGGGCGGCTGGGGGGCGGCCATCGTCGACGACCTCGCGCCGCGCGACGGGGACATCGTGGTGGAGGGGAAGCGGGGGCTCGACACCTTCGCCAGCACCAACCTCGACTTCATCCTGCGCAGCAAGGGCATCACCACCATCATCCTCGGCGGCTTCCTCACCAACTGCTGCGTCGAGTCCACTATGCGCACCGGCTACGAGAACGGCTACCGGGTCATCACCCTGACCGACTGCCTCGCCGCCACCTCGCCCGCCGAGCACGACAACGCGATCACCTACGACTACCCGATGTTCTCCCTCCCGCTGCCCTCCACCGACGTGGCCGCCGCCCTGAGCCGCGCCTAGCCCCGGCGGTCCCGGCTGGAAACCCCTCCAGCCGGGACCGTCCGGCAGCCGGCCGGTGCACGAGAAGCAGCGGGTGATGTTCCGGCCGAAGCAGATCACCGGAACTCCACCCACCTGGCCTCCACCCACCAGGCGCCCACCCACCAGGCCACCCATCAACCACTAAACCGCAGCGGCAAGGCCACCCCGCTGGTGCACGACAAGATCCCGACCCCGCTGGTACCGCAGCGGCAGGCCGACCCCGCTGGTACCGGCGGCCCCGCTACGGATGCTCGATCTAGTGGACTCGCTTCGTGTGGGGGGAGAGCACCGCTAAACTTGACCTGTGGTGGGGATGCCCTTCACCCCACGCTTTTTTCCCACCGCGGTGCTCTAGGGGCCCCACACGAAGCGAGTTCACTAGATCGAGCCCACGCTTGTAAGCCGGGCAACCCAGGGCCGCAAAACCCCCAGGCCGAGCCCACCCTCGCGACCCGGGCAACGAAGACGGCAGTGAACCTATCGATGTGACCCGGGTCATAATCCCAACAGATTGTCGACAGTCGACAATCGGCCTAGCGTCGTCCTCCTCGGGGCAGGAGAGGAGCGGGCATGGCGCAGGAGAAGGTGCGGGTGGCGGTAGTCGGTGCCGGGCGGTGGGCGCGGCGAGCGCACATCCCCGGGTGGCAGCGTGACCCGCGGGCCGAGGTGGTGGCCCTGGTCGACACCAACGCCGACGCGTTGGCGGGGGCGGGAGCGGACTTCGGCATCACCCGGCTCACCACGGACTACCGGGAGCTGCTCGACGACCCGTCCATCGACGTGGTGGACGTGGCCACCGCGAATACCGCGCACTTCGAGATCTCCGCCGCCGCTCTCGACGCGGGCAAGCACGTGCTGTGCGAGAAGCCCGTCCACCGCGACTACCGCGAGACGCGCGCGCTGGCGGAGCTGGCCAAGGCCAACGGCCTCAAGACCAAGCTGGGTTTCACCTTCCGCTACGCGCCCGCCGTGCAGTTCGCCAAGCGGCTCATCGACGAGGGCTTCGTCGGTCAGCCCTACCTGTTCAACGGCTTCGAGCAGAACAGCCAGTGGATCGACCCGCGCACGCCGATGCGCCAGGTCGACCCGAACGCGGACCCGGACGTGCTGGCGGTGTCCTCGATCGAGGGCTATGGCGCGCCGATCATCGACATCATGCACTGGTGGGCGGGCACCGAGCTGTCCTCGGTCGTGGGCACCATGCGCAACTTCGTCCCCGAGCGGGTCGTGGCGAGCACCGGTCGGTCGCAGCGACTCAACATCGACGACGGCGACATGTGGCTGTGCGAGTTCGGCGGCGGTCTGCTCGCCTCCATCCAGTCGTCCTACGTGGCGGTGGGCAACCTGCCCGGCATCGAGGCCCGGCTCTACGGCTCCGAGGGCGCGGTGATCATCCGGCTGGTGGCCGAGCACGGCATCTGCCAGACCATTCGCACGGCGACCAAGAACGCCGTGGAGTTCGTCGAACGCGAGATCCCGAAGGAGTTCTTCCCCGAGGGCGGCAGTTCCAGCGAGGACTGGGACTCGCTGTTCTACGCCAACCTGTGCGCCGACTTCGTCGCCGAACTGCTCGACGGCACGCCCGCCAACCAGGGCGACTTCGCCCAGGGCGCGCTCGTGCAGGAGACGATCAACGCCTTCGAGACCTCTTTCCGCAACCGCGCGTGGGTCGACTTCCCGCTGGGCGGTGCCGCGTGAGCGCGCACGGCTGGGGAGCGCTGGCCGACGACGCGGTGGCCAGGGAGATCGTCGAGGTCGCGTTGGACGCCGTCGACGGGCGCGCCGAGTACGCCGACGTGCGGCTGGTCGAGGCCGAGGAGATGCGCGCCTACCGGGCACAGGGCGCCGACATCGACGAGCGGCTCGAGCACAACCTGGGCATCGGTGTGCGCGTGCTGGTCGACGGTGTGTGGGGTTTCGCGGCCCGGCCGCTGGGTGAGACCGCGGACGCGGCGACCGCGGCCCGCCGGGCACACGCTCTCGCGGTCGCCTCCGTGGGCACGTCGGCGCCGATCCGTATGCCACCGGTCGAGGCGCGCAGCGGGCGGTACGAGACGGTGGTCGGGCAGGACCCGTTCGCAGTCGACGAGGACGTCCGGCAGTCGCTGCTCGCCGAGGCGCTCGCGGCGGCGAGCCTGCCGCCGGAGGTCGTCTCGGCGCAGGTCGGGGTGAACGCCAAGCGCCAGCACCGGCACTTCGGGTGTTCGGTCGGATCGCGGCAGCACCAGCACTTCGTGGAGACCGGGCTGCTGGTGGTGGTGATCGCCGCCGGGCACGGCGACGCGCAGCGGCGCAGCTACCCGAACTCCTTCCACGGCGACACCGCGGCGGCGGGCTGGGAGTTCGTGGTCGGCCGCGACCTGGTGACCAACGCGGCGCGGGTGGGGGAGGAGGCGGTGGCGCTGCTGACCGCGCCGATGGCGCCCTCGGGGGTCGCCGACGTGGTGATCGGCGCGCAGCAGCTCTCGCTGCAGATCCACGAGTCGGCCGGGCACGCGCTGGAGCTGGACCGGATGATCGGCGACGAGGCCAACTTCGCGGGCACCTCGTTCATCGGGGTCGAGGACATCGGCTCGCTGCGCTACGGCTCGCCCGCGGTGAACATCACCAGCGACCCGACGGTCGCGGGCACCCGGGGCAGCTTCGCCTACGACGACGAGGGCACGCCCGCCCGGCGCAGCCCGCTGGTCGAGGGCGGCGTGGTCCGCGCCGCACTGTCCAACTTGGACTCGGTCGCCCGCACCGGCGCGGTCTTGACCGGTGCCGCCCGCTCGGACGGCTGGGCCTACCTGCCCGCCTGCTTCGCCACGCACGTCTACCTGGAACCGGGCGGCGGCTCGCTCGACGAGCTGTGCGACCGGCTCGGCGAGGGCTACTACATCGACGACAACCGCTCCTGGTCCATCGACGAGCGGCGGCTCAACTTCCAGTTCGGCACCGAGGTCGCCTACGAGGTGCGCGGCGGGAAGCGCGGGCGGCTGCTGAAGAACTTCTCCTACGGCGGTGTCACGCCGGCGTTCTGGAACTCGGTGGAGGCGGTCGCGGGCCCGGATGAGTCGCGGATCTTCGGCTATCCCTGCGGGAAGGGCGAACCCAAGCAATGGAGTTTCCTGAGTCACGGCGCGGCGCCCGCGCTGGTGCGCGACCTGCGGATCGGGGTGGCGTGATGACCGAGTTCAGCGCACCGCTCTCAGCCGATCGCGCCCTGGAGGTTGTGGGGTCGGCCGTTCGCGGCGGCTCGGCCGACCAGGTCGAGGCGACCCTGCTGGCCCGGGCGGGGGAGTACACCCGGTTCGCGGGGGAGCGGGTGCACCAGCCGCAGGACATCACCGAGGTGCAGGTGGTCGTGCGAGCCGTGGTCGACGGCCACGCCGCCCGGGTGTCCACCAGCAGGCTCGACCGGGTCGCCGACGCCGTCACCGCGGCGACGGCCACCGCCCGCGACCTCGCCCGCATCGCCGGCACGCCTGGCACCGTGCGGCTCGGGGAGCCCGCGCCCGTCACCGAACCGGATCACTGGCACGCGGACACGGCCGCGTTCGACGCGGTCGCCCGGGTGGCGCTCGCCGGGAAGGCCATGCGGGCGGCCGGAGCGGCCGATGGCTCCGCGGCGGGCATGATCGGCCGCGCCGCCACCCAGATCGCGGTGGCCACCAGCACCGGCATCCTGCGGCACGCGGTCGCCACCGAGGCCACCGGCAGCCTCACCGTCACCACCGCGGCACCTTCGGGCAGTTCACAGTGGACTGACCTGCACCGCTCCAGCGACGCTCTGCACACCGAGGCGGCGATCGAGACCGCCGTCCGGCGAGCGTCAGCGGGACGTGGCCGGGTCGAGCTCCCGGCCGGGAAGTACACCGTGGTGCTCGGCCCGCAGGCCACCGCCGAACTGCTCAGTTTCCTCGGTGTGCTGGGCTTCTCGGGTGACCTGGCCGCCGCCGGGGTGGGGATCTGCGCGAGCGAGACGGGCACCCGGGTGGCCAGCGGCATGATCGACATCGCCGACGACGCCCACCACCCGTTCGGCCTGCCGATCCCGTTCGACGCCGAGGGCACGCCGAAGACGCGGGTCCCGTTCCTCACCGCGGGCGTGGTCGGCGAGCCGGTGACCGACCTGGCCACGGCCCGGCACCCGACCGGTCACGCGCACACCGCGCGCGAGGCGGCACCCGCCCCGGTCCCGGCGAACGTCGTGATGACACCGGGGATCCAGAGCGAGCAGGAGCTGATCGCCGGGGTGGCGGACGGCGTCTACGTCGAGCGCTTCTGGTACACCCGCCTGGTCGACCGGCAGGCGAGCACGATCACCGGGGTCAGCCGCGACGCGTGCTTCCGGATCACCGACGGGCGGCTCGCCCAGCCGGTCGCCGGTGCCCGCTTCACCCAGTCGATCGTCGACTTCCTGGCCACGGTGGACGGCGTCGGCGACCGCCTCCAGTCCCAGCCGATCATGAACGTCTGGAACGGCTCGGTCACCGCCCCGGCGGTGCGCGGCCACGGCTTCCGGTTCGGCCTCGCGTGAGGACGAACGCCGACCGCCTGCTCACCCAGGTCCTGGTGGGCGAGGTGTGGCCACCACTGGCCGACCGCCACGCCTACCGGGTCGACGGCGACGGCCACGCGTTCCTGCTCCCCGGCATGGGCGGGGTCACCCTGGGCGCCGGGGTCGGCGCGCCCGCGACCGGGCAACTCGCCGACCACCTCGAGCCCGGCCTCTCGGTCCGCCACCGCGACGCCGAGGCGAACAACGCCCTACAGTTCCTCAGTTGCGTGGGCAATCGCGTGACTGTCCTCGGTGGACCTGCGGCAGGCGCGACCGGCCGGGTGATCGGGCAGCACGCCTATGTGCTGGTGGACCTGCCGCAGGCCGACCTGGCCCAGGTCGCGCCCGGTGATCGGGTCAGCGTGCACGCCCGGGGCCAGGGTTTGCGGTTTCTCGACCACCCGGCCGTCACCGTGAAGAACCTCGACCCGGACCTGGTGGCCGGGCTGCCGATCAGCTCCGGACCCGACGGCAGGCTCCGCGTCCGGGTCGCCGCCCGCGTCCCGGCCACCGCGGTCGGCGCGGGCACCGGGATGGTCTCGGAGTTCGCCAACACCGACCTGATGGAGCTCGGCCCGCTCCGCATCGGCGACCTGGTCGCGCTGCTGGACCAGGACCACCGCCACGGCCGCGGCCACCGCGCGGGCTACGTGGCCATCGGCGCGATCACCACCGGGGACTGCCGGATGTTCGGCCACGGACCCGGCCCGAGCACCCTGCTCACCGGCCCGGCCGACGCCTTCGACCTGGTCGACGACCCGAACGGGGCCTTGCCGTGATCACCTCCAACCTCATTGACCCGGCCGACGCTTTCGACCTGGTCGACGACCCGAACGGGACCTTGCCGTGATCACCACCAACCTCACCGGCGTCGTCGAGACACCCACCATGGCGGCCTACCCGTACCTGGTGGGCCGCGACGGCGCGGCATACGTGCCCACCGGCGGCGCCGGCGTCGTCCTCGGCATCCGCCTCGGCGACAGCGTGTTCGCCTACGACGCGGACCACGCCGCACCCGGCGCCACCCTGGTCCACCCCGACCCGGCTGCCCGGCACGCGCTCACCGCCTTCGCCTGCCTCGGCAACGAGGCCGTCGTCCGCACCGGCCCAGCGGCAGGCGCCGAGGGCCGGGTGCTCGGCAAACGCGGCGAACTGGGCCGGGTGATCACCCTGTTCGACCAGGACGTGCTGGCCACCCTGCGCCCCGACGACCAGGTCCTGATCCGCGCGGTGGGACAGGGTGCGCCGCCCGCCGAGGTGACCGTCCTCAACGTCGACCCGTCCCTGCTCCCGGCGCTGACCGACCGGCTCTCGGTGCGCGCCCGGGTGCCCTCGGAGCTGGTCGGCAACGGCATCGGCAGGCCCGCGCACCAGTGGGACCTCGACATCCAGCTCGACCCGGACACCGCGCCCCGGTGGCACGCCGAGGACCTGCGGATCGGCGATCTACTATGTATCGACGACATCGACGTCCGGTACGGAACGGGCAGGCGGAAGGGGTGGGTGACGGTGGCGGTCGTGGTGCACGGCTCCAGCCCGCTCCCGGGCCACGGCCCCGGCGCGATGCCCATCCTGTGCGGCCCGGCCGACCGGCTGCCGGTCGAGGTGGAACCGGACACGCACGTGGGCGTCACCGCGGCCCTGTTGGGACTGTCGGATGCCTGAGGTGGAACACCAGTCGTTGCCGGACACCGTCCACCGGATCCTGCGCACCAGGATCCTGAACAACGACCTGGCCGCGGGCAGCCGCATCGTGGAGACAGCGGTAGCGGGAGAACTGGGCGTCAGCCGGGCGACCGTAAGAGCGGCATTGGCCCGATTGCAGACCGAGGGCCTGGTCGAGATCAGCCCACGCAGGCACAGCGTCGTCACCCGCCTCTCACACGACGAGATCCAAGACGCTTGTTACGCGCGGTACGTGCTGGAGGAAGGCGCCATCCGAGCAGTCCTGGCACGCGGCGCCGCGGAGCTGATAGAGCCGCTGACCGACATCATCGACCGGATGACCCGAGCGGCCAACCGCCACGACATGGCCACGGTGGTCGACCTGGACACCGAGTTCCACGGCCGCATCGTCACGGCGGCGGCCAAGCCGAGGCTGGCCACCCTGTGGTCCACTTTGGACGGACAGATGGGCGCGGTCATGCGGTCCTCGCTGGAGGAACAGCACCTGGACCTGGCGGAGATGCCCAAGATGCACGAGGAACTCCTCGACGCCCTCCGCACCGAGGACCCCGAAGCCGTAGCCGAGACGCTCTACCGCCACTACCTCCGCGACGACTACAAGCTGTAGTTTCCTCCTGGCTCTGGCTCTGGCTCTGGCCCCGGTGCTGCTCGCCTTCGCCGCCAAGCCAACCCGGCGGCCAGCCCGCGGCTTCGCCATTTCCCCCAGCACGCCGCCTTCAACTCCGACCACTCAGCGCGAGCACCTCGTATCCGCACCCGGGCAACAGTCCTGCTCGATGGGGTGGTGTGGCTTTGTTCGCAAACGAACGGCGAGCCCACCACGACACCGGTCGCAGTCAGGCGAGCTTCTGCCACGCCACCGACGCAGGCCGGTCCCCGCCGTTCCGGAAGAACTCGGTAGCAGCGCGCACCACATCGGCGTAGGGGATCTCAGCGCTCACGAATACTGGGCGTTCGTTCCCCATGTAGTCGTAGCTCATCACCTCGGTGTCGGCCTGGTCGCCACCTCGGCTCACCCAGAGGCCCGGCCACTGGCGCCCGGTGTAGGAGACGATCCCGACCGCACCGTTGACCCCTACACCGAACTCGGGAGTGTCGTCGTCATCGTCGAGGTACCACGACATCAGCAGCGGCGCCCCGGAGGCGAGGGAGTCCGCACGGACCTTGCCGACGAGCGCGATGACGTCCTCGACCGATCGAAGCGAGTCCGGCCCATTGCCCAGGTACCACGCCTCGATGGCGGTCACTTCGCTCTCCCTCGGTAGACCTTGTGAAATCCTCCGGCGCCGTGAACGGTGAGAGTGTATCCCTCGGGCAAAATCTGTGGGACAAGGGCGTCGCACCCGAATCGTCCTTTACATGGAATGTTGTTTATCGCCAGCGTGACTTGTCGCGTGGTGGTGTTCCTCATGTGTACCGCGAGCTTGACTTCCACGTCCGACGCAGTCCATGGGACTTTACCTCCGGGCTGATCCGTGAACCATTCCACGGCTGATCGGTACTTGTCATCCCAGCCGCTGATCTCTTCGCGTACCTCGCCCGCTTTGTCGATCCATCGTCCGTGGGTCTTGGCGTTCGCCTCGCCCGGGGGACGTTGGCCGGACGGCGGTATGTCGGGAGGCAGTCCGCGTCGTAGTTGGTCGACGCGTTCGACAACGCCGTCACCCAAGACCGGACGAGTGGTGTGGTCGGGGATCTGGGTCGCCACGGCGGGTGGGTGATACAGGTGGTGCGCGGAGGCGGCGATGATCGCCTGCTCAAGTCCGACCAATGCTCCGAACAGTGCTTCAGCCCGCTCCAGGGTCGCCACCAGTGACTTCCGGACGCGGCTGTGGGTGGCTGAACCGCCCAGGATGTGGTCGGCAGTCTCGATGACGAGGTTCAGTTCCACTGCCACGGATGCCAGGCTCGCCTTGGTCCTGACCACGAGGGTGAGGACGCCGCGGACCGCTTCCGCGCTCTCGGCGATCGACACCCGGCCATCGTAGGGAGTCCCGGGCCCTGTGGCGTGCTTGTCGCCCCTTCGGGCGAGCGGCCGGGCAGGTGTGCTCGATGCGGTGGATTGGCTTTGTTCGGGCCTCTAAGAAAAGAGGCGCCGTGGGTAGAGCGGGTGGGAAAGGGATACCCATCGCCGAGGCAAGGCTAGCGCCTCTTTTCTCCCCGAACAAAGCCAATCCACCGCATCGAGCAGTTGGCACCTCGGGTGCGGTTGGGGCTGGGCTGGTGAACCTGAGGTTTCGAGGAGTTGGTACCTCGGGTGCGGGCGGGCGGACTGGTCCCCGACGTTCGAGCAGGTGGTGCGGGGTGGGCCGGATCCGCCGGCCGGTTGAACGAGGCTGTGGTTGGGAAACTGGGCCAGTTCCCCAACCACACCCCCACGTCAGTGCGTTGTTCGTCAGGTCAGTAGCCCAGCTCCGGTTTGTAGAGGTTGCGCAGCGGCTGGTTGTCCAACCACCGGCGGAGGTTGTCGCAGAAGATCTCGGTGATCAGTGCGTTCTCGGTTGCCGCCGTAGACGCCGAGTGTGGCGAGATCAGCACGTTCTCCAGGTCCCATAAGGCCGAGTCGTGCGGCAACGGTTCCACTGCCGCGACGTCCAACGCCGCTCCCCGCAATCCCCCCGTCCGCAACGCATCGATCATCGCCGGTTCGTCCACCACCCCACCACGAGCGATGTTCACCAGTACCGCCGATGAGGGCAGGGCGTCGAACTCCGCCTTGCCGAACAGGTTCGCCGTCTGCTCGGTCAGCGGGCATGCCAGCACCACCGCGTCCGTCGTCGGTAGCACGGTTAGTACCTCACTGAACTCCACCACCGACGACACCCCAGGCGCCGTCGAGGTTCCGCCGGGGCGGACCGCCCCGACCACCTCGACCCCGAGGCTGGACAGTGTCAGGGCCACCTGCCGTCCCACCGCGCCCAGGCCGACCACCAATGCCCGCCTGCCGTGCAGCATCGGTGCTGTGTAGCGCTTCCACTGGTGTCCCGCCTGCCACTCCCGCAGCAGTGGCACGTCCTTCACGAAGTACAACAACCCCGCCAGCACGAACTCGGTCAGCGGCTTCGCGTGCACTCCCGCCGCCGTGGTCACCGTTACTCGGGACAGGTCCAGGGGGAACCGGTCGGTGAAGCGCCCCAGGCCCGCGCTCGTCCCCTGCAACCACCGCAGTCGGGGGAAGTTCGAGTTCACCCGGTCCGGTGCCCGCCGGTCGAAGTCGAAGCAGATGTCGGCGGTGGCGGCCAGTTCCCACCAGCGCGCTTCCTGCTCCGGGGTCAGCTCGGGCGGTTCGCCCACGTGATCGGCCGCGTACCGGGGGACCGGCAGCAGCGCGGGCTCGTAGAGGACCTCCACTCTGGGGTCCACCGCCGCGATCCGGTCGACGTGTTCGCGTTCCAGGGGTGAGCAGATCAGGACTCGCACCTTGTCGGTCATGAGGTCGCTCCGTTCAGGGCCGCCACCATCCGGTCGAGGGCGGCGCTCCAGATCGTCTCGTCGCGGGCGAAGCAGACGCGGAACTTACCGATGCCCGACGGCCCGAACTGGTAGCCGGGGCTCACGACGACGCCCGCGTCGGCCTGCAGTGCCTTGGCCACCTGGACGTCGCTGAGGCCCAGGGCGGAGACGTCCGGCCACAGGTAGGCCGTCCCGTTCCCCGGCCGCACGACCAACCCGTCGACCTGGCGCAGTCGTTCGGTGGTCATCTCCCGGAGGTTCCGGAGTTCGCCGATGCGCTCGCGGACGAACTCGACGTCGTCGGTGAGCCATCGGGTGAGCACGTGCTGGGCGTAGGCGGGCGCGCGCAGGCAGGAGATGGCCATGACCTGCTCGACCGCGTCGATCACCTCGGGTGGGGCGACCACGACGCCCACCCGGTAGCCGCTCAGGGACTCGGTCTTGGAGCCGCCGAGCAGGGTGATGGTGCGGTCGCGCAGTCCCGGCTGCGCGGCCAGGTGGAAGTACGGGGTCTCGTCGTAGACCAGCCTGCAGTACAGCTCGTCGACGACCACCAGGAAGTCGTGCGCGACGGCAAGCCTGCCCAGGCCCGCGATCGTCTGTTCGGTGTAGACGGTGCCGGTCGGGTTGTTCGGGTTCGAGGTCAGCAGCAGCCGGATCCCGCCGCGGGCCAGTGCCTCCAGCGCGGCCAGGTCCAGCTGAGGTCCGGCCGGGTCCTCGACCATCGGGATCCGCACCACCTCGGCACCCAGGAAGCGCAGCATCCGCTCCACGAACAGGTACTCCGGGTCGGCCAGCGCCACCACGTCGCCCTCGTTGACCAGCGCGCTCAGCGTGGCGAACAGGCCGCCCTGGGTGCCCGTGGTCAACGCGATGTCGCGCTCCGGGTGCACATCGATACCGACCAGGGTGGACACCGAACGCGCGCAGACCTTGAGCACCTCGGCGCTGCCGCGGTAGGCGGTGTACGCGCTCTCGCCGTCGTCCGCCGCGGCCGCGAACACCTGCGCGGCCCAGGCGGGCGGGGGGAACCGCACGGTGTCGAAGTGCGTGGTGTCCAGCAACCCGTGCCCGGCACCGTCGAGCCGCAGGCTCAGGTCCGCCTCGCGCACCGACATGCCGAGCGCGTCCGAGCGCTCGGGCAGGTGGGTGCGCAGCAGGCGCCGTGCCTCGACGGAATAGCGGGTCCCCGCCATGTGATTCGCTCCCTCTGGTCGCGGCGCGAGGTCCTCGCGCCGGTCTGTCACGCCCATCTCGATCCCCGGTCGACCACGGTCGCGGTCCCGGTGATGTGCCGGGACTCGTCCGAGGCCAGGAACAGCACCGCGTTCGCCACGTCCGCGGCCGACGGCCCCGGGGGCCCGAGCGGGCCGGGGTCGACGCTGTTCGCGCGGACCCCGAAATCCAGCAGTTCCAAGGCGAACGCGCTCACCAGCCCGGCCACGCCGTGCTTGGCCGCGGCCATGTGCGCGTAGCCCGCCACCGCGCGGTGGGCCAGCGCGGAGCCGATGAACACGATCGAGCCCGACCCCTGCGCCACCATCACCGGCGCGACCGCCTTCGCGGTCTGCCACACCCCGGTCAGGTTGATGTCGATCATCGTGCGCCACTGCGCCTCGGGCATCTCCCACGCCGTGCCGCGCGAGCGCACCCCGGCCGCGGGCACCGCGATGTCCAACGACCCCAGCGCCGCGACCCCGGCCCGCACGGCCGCGCCCAGGGCGTCGCCGTCGCGCACGTCGACCAGCCGGGACACCACGCCCCGGCCCAGCGCGCGCGCCTCGGTGGCCGTCCGGTCCAGTTCGCCCGCGGTGGCCAGCGACTCCGGCACCGTCTCCACCCGGCTGACCACGCCGATGTCGAGCAGCACCAGGTCGGCGCCCTCCTCGGCCAGCCGCAGCGCGCACGCCCGGCCGACGCCGCGCGCCGCGCCGGTCACCAGGGCGACCTTCCCGGCCACCCGGCCGGCACTGGCCCGGCCGCTCATCGCGGACCGCCGAAGTGGCAGGCCACCGGGTGCCCCTGGCCGCGTTCGACCAGGTCGGGCACCTTGTCCACGCACAGCGAACGCTCGGTGTCGGTCAGCGCGCCGAGGAACTTCGGGCAGCGCGTCCGGAACCGGCACCCCGACGGCGGGTTCACCGGGCTCGGCACGTCGCCGCTGAGCAGGATCCGCTCCCGCAACCGCTCCTTGCGCGGGTCCGGCAGCGGCACCGCGGAGATCAGCGCCTGGGTGTAGGGGTGCGACGGGTGGTCGAACACCGCGTCCCGCTCGCCCAGCTCCACCACCCGGCCGAGGTACATCACCGCGACCCGGTCGGCGATGTGCCGCACCACCGACAGGTCGTGCGCGATGAACAGGTACGACAGCCCGAGCGCGTCCTGCAGGTCCTCCAGCAGGTTGATCACGTCGGCCTGCACCGAGACGTCCAGCGCCGACACCGGCTCGTCCAGGATCAGCACCCGGGGCCGCAGCGCCAGCGCCCGGGCGATGCCGATCCGCTGCCGCTGCCCGCCGGAGAACTCGTGCGGGTAGCGCTCCGCGCGGCCGCGCCCCAGCCCGACCGAGGCCAGCAGCTCCAGTGCCCGGACCCGGGCGTCCCGTTTGGACAGACCGTTGATCCGCAGCGGCTCGGCCACCAGGTCGGCCGCGGTCATCCGCGGGTCCAGCGAGCCCATCGGGTCCTGGAACACGATCTGCAGGTCGCGGGCGTGCTTGCGGCCGCGCACCGCCGCCCCGTCCAGCTCGACGTGGCCCGCGGTCGGCTCCTCCAGCGACATCAGCAGCTTCGCGATCGTGGACTTGCCCGAGCCGGACTCGCCGACCAGCCCCAGCGTCTCGCCCGCGGACAGCGAGAACGACACGTCGCAGACCGCGTGCAGCTGCCCGATCTGGCGCCGGAGGAACCCGCCGCCGCGCACCGGGTAGTGCTTCACCAGCCCGGTGGCGCTCAGCAGCGGCCCCTCGGTCCGAACAGGACGGTCCGCCGTGAGCGCGACCGGCGCGACGACCGGGACGAAGACGTCCTCCGGGCGCTTGTCGGCCAGCTCCTCGGCGAAGTGGCACGCGGTGAGGTGCCCGTCGACCTCGCGCAGCTCCGGTTCCTCGGTCAGGCACCGCGCACGGGCCAGCGGGCACCGGGGAGCGAACGCGCAGCCGGGGATCGGTCGGTCGAGCGCCGGGGGAGTGCCCGCGATGGGCGTGAGCCGGGCGCCGAACCGCCCGTCCAGCCTGGGGAGGCTGCCCAGCAGACCGAGCGTGTACGGCATCCGGGGCCGGTAGAAGACCTCGTCGGCGGTGCCGGTCTCGACGACCTTGCCCGCGTACATGACCACCACCCGGTCGGCCTGCCCGGCGACCACGCCCAGGTCGTGGGTGATCAGCACCGCCGCCGCCCCGGTCGCCGCGCGCGCCGTGCGCAGCGCGTCGAGCACCTGGGCCTGGATCGTGACGTCCAGCGCGGTGGTCGGCTCGTCGGCGATGATCACGTCCGGGTCGTTGGCCATCGCGATGGCGATCACCACCCGCTGGCGCATGCCGCCGGAGAACTCGTGCGGGTAGTCGCCCACCCGGTCGCGCGCGTTCGGGATCCCCACCAGCTCCAGCAGCTGGACGGCCCGCTCGACCGCGTCGTCCTTGCTGGTCCCGGGGTGGTGCGCGCGGACCGCCTCGGCCACCTGGAAGCCGACCGAGTACACCGGGTTGAGCGAGGACAGCGGGTCCTGGAAGACCATCGCGACCGACCGGCCGCGCACCGCCGACATCCCCTTGTCGGCCAGGCCCGCGAGCTCCTGGTCGCGGTAGCGCACCGACCCGCCCATCCGGGCCCCGGGCGGCAGCAGGCCCATGACCGCGAGCGCGGTGGCCGACTTGCCGCAGCCGGACTCGCCGACCACGCCGAGGACCTCGCCCTCGCGCAGCGACCAGGACACCCCGCGCACGGCCTGGACCCGGCCGCGCTCGTCGGGGAACTCCACGGTGAGGTCGCGGACGCGCAGGACCTCCGCTGTGGTGGTCGTCTGGTGCGGTGTCGGGCTCATGTGCGGCTCCGGGACCGAGTGTTGTCGAAGGCGTCGCGCAGGCCGTCGCCGATGAAGTTGACGCACAGCGCGATCACCACGATGAAGAGCCCGGGGAAGTAGAACAGCCAGGGCCGGGTGGACACCGCGGTCTGGTTCTGGCTGACCAGCAGCCCCAGCGAGGTGTCCGGGGCGCGCACCCCGAAGCCGATGAACGACAGCGCCGTCTCGGCCAGGATGGCCACCGCGACGATGATCGTCACCGCCACGATGATGGTGCCCATCGCGTTGGGCAGGATGTGCCGGAAGATGATCCGCCACGACCCGGCGCCGAAGGTGCGGGCGGCGGCGATGAACTCCCGCTCGCGCAGCGAGAGCACCAGCCCGCGCACCAGCCGGGCGACGTAGGGCCAGGTCAGGGCCGCGAGCACGACGCCGATGAGCAGCCAGCCCTGGCTGCCGGTGGCGACGTTGTTGGCCAGCACGGCGGCCACCGCGATGGCCGGGAAGATCAGCACCAGGTCGGCGACCCGCATCATCAGCGTGTCGACCCGGCCGCCGTAGAGCCCGGCGGCGGCGCCCCAGACGCTGCCGAAGATCCCGGACGCGGCGGCGACGAACAGCGCGATCTCGATCGAGCGCTGGGTCCCGCGCAGCACCTGGGCGAACAGGTCGTAGCCGGTGGCGTCGGTGCCGAACGGGTGCGCGGCCGAGGGCGGCTGCGAGTTGTCCGGGGTGAACGTGTCGTACCCGTAGTGCCACAGCGCGCCGCCGACGAAGGCGAGCAGCACCAGCAGCAGGAACACGACCAGGCTCGCGGTGGCCAGCCGGTGCCGCAGGAACCGGCGCACCACCAGGCGCGCGCGGCTCACCGAGACCGGGTCGCCGCTGCGGTCGTCACGGTCCGGGCCGTCGCCGTGCTCGCCGGCGCCGGTCACCAGGTGGGTTGTCTCAGCCAAGGCGGATCCTCCGATCCAGCACCGCGTACAGCAGGTCCGCGATCAGGTTGAACAGCACGACGATCACCGACACGAGCAGCAACCAGGCCATCACCGCGTAGATGTCCTTGTCCCGGACCGCGGAGAGCAGGAACGAGCCCATCCCGCGCCACTGGAACACCGTCTCGGTGATCACCGCGCCGGAGAACAGCACGGCCAGGTCCAGGGCGACCACCGTGGTCAGCGGGATCAGCGCGGTCCGCAGCGCGTGTCTGATGAGGACCTTGCGCCGGGGCAGCCCCTTGGCCCGGGCCAGCCGCACGTAGTCGCTCTGCTGGACCTCGACCATCGACGAGCGCACGAACCGGCTCCACGGCGCGAAGGTGGTCAGCGCCAGCACGATCGTCGGCAGCACGATGTGCCCGGCGATGTCGGAGACGTTCGGCCAGAACCCGACCGGGGGCGGGATCGAGGCGTCGCCGACGGTGTAGAACAGCGTGGTCCCGGCCGCCTCGTTGACGTCGATCGCCTGCTGCTTGAGCAGGATCGCCAGCCAGAACGCGGGCATCGAGAGCAGCAGGAACCCGACGAAGGTGAACAGGTAGTCGACGAACGAGTACTGCTTCACCGCGCTGATCACGCCGATCACCAGCGCCAGCAGCAGGGCCAGCAGCACCGCGAGCACCACCAGCCGGACCGAGACCAGCAACCGGGGCCAGATCTCGTGCCCGATGTCGATCCGGTTGACCGAGGGACCCCAGTCGCCGCGGAAGATCCCGCTCAGCCACCGCCAGTACTGCTCCAGCAGCGGCAGGTCCAGCCGCAGCCGGTGCCGCTCCGCCTCCAGGATCGCGGGCGAGACCGGCGGCTGCTTCGCCTTCAGGTCGCCCAGCGGGTCACCGGAGGCGCTCACCATCACGAAGGTGATGAACGACCCGACCAGGATGATCGGGATGGTGTGCAGCAGGCGCCGCAGTACGTAGGCCAGCATCCGTGCTCCTCGAGCCACAGGTCGAGCGCGGCGGTGGCGCCCCACCCCCTGCGAGGGGGCGCCACCGCCGCGCGGTCGGTGTTATCCGCCGAGGCCCCACTCGCCGGAGTTGTACGGCGGGCCGAAGTAGGTCCCGTTGGCCCGCACGTTGACCAGGTCGGACTTGTAGGCGAGCAGGTCGGGCACCTGGTAGAGCGGCAGGATGTAGGCGTCCTCGGTCATCTGCGCGTCCACCCCGTTGAGGTAACCGGCCACATCGGACTCGTCGGTCGCGCCGAGTGCCTTGGTGAGCAGCTCGTCGACCTTGGCGCTGCTGTAGCCGCCGAAGTTGAGCCCGCCCTTGGTCATGAACGCCTGCGAGTACTGCGTCGAGACGAAGGTCTGGCCGATCCAGCCCATCGCGAACAGGTCGAAGTCCTTGCCCGCCTGGTGGGTGACCGTCGCGCCGATCGAGTCGGTCGTCTGCACGTCCACCGTGACGCCGAGCTGCTTGGCGTTGGTGGCGAACAGCTCGCAGACGGTCTTGAGGATCTGGTTGTTCTGGATGTAGCGCATGGTCAGCGTCGGCACCGGGGTGCCCTTGGGGTCGATGAGCTTGTCGCCCTCGACCTTGTAGCCCGCCTCGCTCAGGATCGACTTGGCCTTGGCGATGTCACCGGTGCCCAGCGTGCCCAGGTTGTCCTTGTAGCCGGGCTGCTGCGGCACGTAGATGCGGTTGCGCAGCGGCTTGGCGCCCTCGGAGAACTGCCCGACGGTCTTGGCGATGGTCTGCTGCACGTCGGCCGCGGTGAACAGCGCCTTGCGCAGCGCCACGTCCTGCATCGCCGGGTTGTTCATGTTGGGCAGGATCATCTGCTTGCGCAGGCCCTCGACCAGCTGGTACTTCACGCCGTTGAGCGCCTGGACGTTGCGCAGCAGGTCGACCTGCGGGTCCGGGTTGATGATCTGGACCTCGTTGTTCTGCAGGGCGGGCACCTCCTGCGTGGTGTCGGTGATGACCCGGAAGACCAGGCTGTCCAACGTGGTTGGCTTGCCGTACCACTTCGGGTTCGGCACCAGCGTCGCGGCCTGGTTGGTGGTCCAGGACTTGAACATGAACGGGCCGCCGGACCAGTCCGGGAAGGAGTCCTTGTAGCGGAAGCCGTCGTTGAACGACTTCGCCAGGCCCTCGGGGGTGCCGTCGTCGCCGAGCTTCTTGGCCACGTGCGCGGGCAGGATCGGGCCGAACAGCGACTTCCAGTCACCGAAGGGCTTGCTCAGCGTGACGGTCACGGTCTTGCCGTCGTCGGAGCCGACCAGCGAGCTGATGCCGTCGTAGCCCATCGTCGAGGCGACCTCGCACTTCGGGCACACCCGCGGGTCGGAGGCCTTCCACACGTACTCGAAGTCCGCGGCGGTGATCTGCGTGCCGTCGTTCCAGACGGCCTTGGGGTTGATCTTGTAGACGAGGGTCTGCGGGGAGGTGCTGGTCTGCTCGGCACTGACCAGCAGGTCCTTGTTCAGCTCGATCGTCTTGAGGTCGGGCAGCGTGACGAACGGCGCCGGGTCGTAGGCGTCGGCCACCAACTGGGTCGCCACGCCGATGTCGGCCGCCAGCGGGTTCCAGTCGAGGATGTTGCGCTCGAGGACGTAGGTGATGGTGCCGCCCTGCTTGGCGGTACCCGCGTTGGCGGTGTTCGCCTCGGCCTTGACCTGGTTCGTGGTGTTCCCGCCGCCGCCGGCCGCGCCACTGCCGCAGCCGGCGGCGAGCAGGACGACGGCCAGTGCGCCGACCAGGGTCCGGGAATGTTTTCGATAATCCATGTGCGCTCTCACATCTCTCGTCCGGTTCCCTTGCCGCGGTCCACAGAGTGAACAGGCAGGAATGGTGGACAGACAAGCGAGAGTTGCTGCACAGCCGCTTTAAGACCTGCTAACCGGGGTCTGACCAGCGGCGATGGGGTTTAGCATACCTAACAGCGCGCGTTTGCGACTTCTGTCTTGTGTTCGGTGAGGCTACCCGCGCAGAATCCCAAGCACCGATTCGCCGATATCTCGGCAGCAAGGAGCAGATATGCAGTCCAACCCCTCGACCCTGGCCGGGGCGATCTCCTGGACCGACCACCCGGTCACCTCGTCGCTCGCCTACGGCACCGTGGACGTCCGGGTCGGCACCGTGGGCAGCGGCGGCCCGGTCGGCCTGGTGGTGGCGAGCGTGCACGGCGACGAGGGGCCGTGGGGCACGCTCGCGGTCAACCGGCTGCTCGCCGAGACACCGCTGGCCGACCTGGTCGGCACGCTGCGCGTGGTCCCGGTGGCGCACCCGCTGGCCACCGAGGCCGACGCCCGGCAGACCCACCTCGACCTGCTCGACCTCAACGGCGTCTTCCCCGGCGACCCGAACGGCTCGCACACCCAGCGGCTGGCGGCGGTGCTCGCCGAGCACGCCGTGGACGGCACCGACATCGTGCTCGACGTGCACGGCGGCGGCAGCTGGAACATCAACTGCTTCACCTACCGGTTCCCCGGCGGCGAGCACGTGGCCGAGTGGATGGGCACCCCGCTGATCATGGACGGTCCGGACCGCACCACCAGCCTCACCGGCCATGCCCGGTCGCAGGGGGCGGTGGCGGTCTGGATCGAGATGGGCGGGCGCGGGGAGCACGAGGAGGACCGGGCGGCCACCGTCACCCGGGGCCTGCGCCGCGCGCTGGGCAAGGCGGGCGTGCTCACCGACGCCGGCCTGCCCGACGAGCCCGGCCTGGTCGGCGGCGAGAAGCGCCCGCTGGCCACCTCGGCGCCGGGCATCTACCAGCCGGTGCTGCGCGAGTCCGCGCTCGGCGACGTCGTCGACGAGGGCACCGTCATCGGCCACCTGCTGCACCCGGTCACCAGCGAGGTCGTCGAGACCTTCCGCGCCCCCTTCCCGCGCACCGCGCTCGCGCTGCTGCGGCCCACCCTGGCCCGGATCGAGGCACCCGGGCAGGTCGTCGCCCTGGTCACCGAGATCGCCTGAGCCACCCTCCCCAGTCCGAACAGGAGCACCACCACATGATCGACCCCACCGGCAGGTTCGCGATCGTCGCGGGCGACGCCGAGGACATCGGCCACGCGGTCACCCGCGAGCTCGCCGCCGCGGGCATGGTCGTCGCCGTGCTCGACGACAAGGCCGACGAGGTGACCGCGCTGGCCGAGGAGCTGCGCGCGGGCGGCGCCGAGGTGCACGCCTTCGTCACCGACTTCACCTCGGCGGCCACCCTGTCCGCCACCGCCGAGGAGGTGCTGGCCCGCTTCGGCGCGCCCCGCCTGCTCGTGCACAACTCCGCCGTCTTCCGCATGGTGTCCGTGCTCGACCTGGACTTCGCCGACTTCCGCGCCGAGTGCGACAGCATCCTGCAGAGCGCCTTCGTGCTCTCCAAGGCGGTGTGGCCCGCGATGGTCGAGGCCCGCGACGGCAGCATCGTCTACGTCTCCTCCGGCTCCGCGACGCTGGGCTTCGCCGACGAGGCCGCCTACGTGGCGGGCAAGCACGGCCAGGAGGGCCTGATGAAGGTGCTCGCCCTGGAGGGCAAGGAGTTCGGCATCGCGGTCAACACGATCGGCACCGGCGCGCCGATCGACGGCCCGCTCGCCTACACCTACACCGACGCCATGCGCGCGGTCATGGTCCCGCCGTCCGCGCTCGCCCCGGCGTTCGCGTTCCTGGCCGGGATCGACGCCGACTTCGCCACCGGGCAGCGGTTCAACGCCTACCAGGTCTCCGAGGCCATCCGAGTCGCCAGGGAAGGTGTCTCCGCATGATCGACATCCGTGGACAGGTCGCCTTCCTGACCGGCGCCGCCGAGGGGCTGGGCCGGGAGGTCGCCCGCGAGCTCGTCGCGGGCGGCATGCGCGTCGCGCTGCTGGACGTGCAGGCCGACAAGCTCGACAAGCTGGTCGAGGAGCTGCGCGGCGGCGGTGCCGACGTGCTGCCGATCGTGGTGGACCTCGCCGACGCCGAGGCCACCCGGGCGGCCACCGAGCAGGCGCTCGCGCACTACGGCACGCCGCGCGTGCTGATCCACAACGCCGCGGTGCTGCGCGAGGTGTCCATGCTGGAGGTCACCTTCGACAACTGGCGGCGCGAGGTCGACATCATCCTGCAGGCCGCGTACGTGCTCACCAAGACCGTCTGGGCGGGCATGGTCGAGGCCAAGGGCGGCAGCGTCGTGTTCATGTCCTCGGGCTCGGCGCTGTTCGGGTTCGTCAAGGAGACCGCCTACACCCCGGGCAAGCACGCCCAGGAAGGGCTGATGAAGGTGCTCGCGCTCGAGGGCAAGGAGCACGGCATCGCGGTCAACACCATGTCGACCGGGCGGCCCATCGACACGCCCATGTCGGACTCGCACTACACCGAGGAGATGCGGGTCGGCATCGTCCCGCCGGACCGGCTCGCCCCGGCGTTCGCGTTCCTGGCCGGCATCGACGCCGACTTCGCGACCGGCCAGCGGTTCAACGCCTACCAGGTCTCCGAGGCCATCCGGGCGGCCCGGGGATGATCTCCACCGACCGCGCCCCGGCGCCCGCGGGCCACTACGCGCAAGCCGTCCGGGCGGGCGGGTTCGTCTACGTCGCGGGCCAGGTCCCGCGCGCGCCGGACGGCTCGTACACCCCGGGCGACATCACCACCGAGACCGACCTGGTGCTGCGCAACCTGGCCGCGGTCGCCGAGGCCGCGGGCGGTGGCCTGGCCGACGTGGTCAAGGTGACCGCGTACCTGACCCGCACCGAGGACTTCGCCGCCTTCGACGCCGAGTACGCCCGGCACTTCGGCCCGACCCGGCCCGCGCGCACCACCGTGGTCGCCGGGCTGCGGTCGGTCAAGGTCGAGGTGGACGCGGTGCTGTACCTGCCGGGGTGATCGTCGGTCCACTATGTCCGGTGCCGGATGTGCCACCATGGCTGGACCGGGCGGGGCGAGACGAGGTGATGCGGGCGTGCTGACGGTGAGCCTGGCGGGGCTGCGCGCGATCGAGGCGCTGGCCACCCACGGGTCGATGACGGCCGCCGCCAGCGCGCTCGGCTACACCCCCTCGGCCATCTCCCAGCAGATCGCCCGGCTCGGCCGCGACGTGCACCAGCCCCTGGTAGAGCAGCAGGGTGGGCGCACCACGCTGACCGTGGCCGGGCGCATCCTGGCCGAGTCCGCCAGCCGGATCGTGATCGAGCTGGAGAGCATGAGCGCCGAGCTGCAGGCGCAGACCGAGACGGTCACCGGCACCCTGCGCATCGCCGCGTTCCCCACCGCGGCCCGCGGCGTCATCCCGGCAGCCATGCGCGAGCTGTGCCTGGCCTGGCCCGCCCTGGAGCCCAGACTGATCGAGGCCGACTCACACCGCGCGGTCGAGCTGGTCGCCCGCGGCACCGTGGACCTGGGCGTGGCCCACGACTGGCTGGCGATCCCACTGGCCCTGCCCGACGGCCTGCAGGCCAGACACCTGGGCAACGACTTCTCCGACGTCCTCGCCCACCACACCCACCCACTGGCCGACCGCGCCTCGGTGGAGCTCGACGAACTCTGCGACGAGTCCTGGCTCTACGAGCCCGGCTCAGTCGCACACGACTTCCTGCTCAACACCTACCGCCGCTCACCGAGACCGGACCGGTTCACCCACATCGTCAGCGAGTACGCCAGCCAGATAGAGATGGTCGGCGCAGGCCTCGGCCTGGCCCTGGTACCGAGGATGGGCCGGGGCACACTGCCCGCCTCCGTCCGCGCGCTCACCGTCAAGGCCCCACCACTGCGCCGAATCTACGGTGTTTGGCGCACCCCGACCGGCCGCCGCCCGGCCCTGACTGCTGCGCTCGGTGTGCTCGAGGCGACGTGTGCCCGGTTGGAACAGGAACGCTAGCCAGGGCACAACGGAAGGCACTAGCCGCAGCAAGAATCCTGACCCTGCTGGCGTGCAACAGAATCGCGCCCCCACCCAACCGCAGCGGATAGGCCGACCCCGCTGGAACGCAACAAGATCCCGCCCCACCAGCACCCAAGAGAATCCCGTCCCCCAGCTAACCGCAGCGGTGAGGCCGACTCCGCTGGAACGCAAGTCCCGCTACGGATGCTCGATCTAGTGGACTCGCTTCGTGTGGGGGGAGAGTGCCGCTAAACTTGCCGTGGGTGGGGATGCCCTTACCCTGCCCTTTTCTCTCCACCGCGGTGCTCTAGGGGCCCCGCACGAAG
>NZ_BSTR01000027.1 GCF_030269645.1 Actinokineospora sp. NBRC 105648
TCTCGCCGCCCTCGATACCCGGCCGGGCGCTGTTGCGGATGGTCTTGCCGTCCATCGCCACCGCGACCATCGTCCCCGGCACCCGCCTGCCGACGCGACCGGCGACCGCCCTGGTCATCGCTTCGGCGCGAAACCACGCACACACCCGCTCATCGGCGTCGTCGGCATCAACCTCGTGCGCGATCCGACGCATCGTGGCCGCACTGGGCACCACATGTTCACCGGTCGAGGGGTGAACACGACATCCCGCCAACACCAACATCTCCGGCGGGAGATCGGCTGCCCGGTCCGCGATCTCCCGGAAGTTCCGAGCACCGGCCAACACCGCGAGCATCATCACCGCCAACACCGCGCCGATCCGATGCCGCACCCCCCTGGCCTTACGCGGGTCGGCCACCCCACCGAGCATGCCCACCAGCGAACGAACTCCGGCGACACCCACATCGGGCCGACCGGTGATCAGCGAACACGAATCCGGGGCATGCGACACTGACAACGGTGGCCTCTTGTCCAGTGATGATCGTGGCGTGAGAACCAACATCATCGCAGGCCAGAGGCCACCCTCTACGTCCGAACACCAGGACCGGCCGGGGTCGGCAACCGACTTCACACGAAGATCACAAACTTTGAAATTCCCCTGCGCCTCTACCACCACCGAGACGACCACGGCGTGTTTCCTGATGCAAGCCCCAACATCCCGCCGACCTGCGAATGAACCTCCATGCGGATGAGACCGCATTGTTCGGGTGGCCGAACGCCGTGCCGGCCGGGTTCGGTGCGCTTTCGGGTTTGAGGTAGTCGTGGTACTGGCGAGAGTGGTCGCAGCGCCCTGGTTTCCTGTAGTGGCTTGGATCGGGCGGCTGCCCGCTCGTGGAGGTGTCGCCAGCCTGTTGCATCAATCATGCGCCCGCGATGGTTTCATCCATCAATTGTTCGGTGATTCCGGTGGCAATTGTTCATGACGTTGTGTCATTGCCTGCCACTCGGCCGTGGCTGGATTCCTTCGGACAGGGAATAGCCTCGGGTGTGCGTGCTCTGAAAAGGTTCCGGTGCCCGTCGCGGAGTGGTTCGGGTATTTCGGATTCTTGTCCCAGCACTTGTCGGAGGAGAGCACATGCGCAGGATTCTCGGGTCGGTGGCCGTCCTGGTCACGGCCATGGTCGCCCTGGTGGGCGGTGTCCCCGCGGGCGCCACCGCGGCGGCGCGGGGGGCGGTGGTCGGTGATCAAGCCCCCTGCACCGAGCAGTACAAGTGGTACAGCCCGGGGTATTGGACCTACGTCAAGGTGCGGGTCTGCCTCACCATGGACGACGCCGGGGACGGGCGGGTCCGGGTGGAGACCGCAGACAGCAGCTACAAGGGCGAGGGGCACGGCATCTGGCACGACGCAGACCCGAGCTACCCGGCCACCTGGTCCGCCTACGGCACCGTGGCCAACGGCGACGCCGTCTTCGGCTGGTCGATCGACGAGCAGCGGCAGACCAGTCCGGACGGCCAAGCCGACAGCACCGGGTCGCTGCCCACCCCGGACTGCGGCCAGTACGACATCGAACTGAACTTCCGCCAGACCGGTCCCCGCTGGGACGAGCCGCGCGACGTCATCGACCCGGGCACCCAGTACGCGACGGTGGTCGTCTGCTGATCGACGCCGACCGACCGCGGGTGGGCGTCTTCCGGGGCGTCCACCCGTGGATCCGTCCAGGTCGCGCGGTCGGCAGCGCACCGGCGCGCGGGTCCAGCACGTCCACGTCCGAGCGGATCGACGCCCGACCGCGACGGAGAGCGGCCCCGAGATCACCGCTCTCATCGCTCGGGAAATCCACCGCTGACCCCTGGGTCACCCGCTACCGTCGCCCCGACGTGAGATGACCCGCGCGCGCGTGTCACAAAAGCCGCGCACCCGCGATGGACCAGGTGACCAGCCGAGTCAGGCTTCCGCCGGGGGACTCGGGTGCAGACCCAGGAGGACGAGCCATGACGCAGGGCTACGGTGAGGGTTTCCCTCAGTACCCGGAGCAACAGGGCTACCAGCAGCAGCCCGGCTACCAGCAGCAACCGGGCTACCAGCAGCCCCAGCAGCCGCCGCCCGGCTACGGGCAGAACCCGTACCCGCAGTCCGGCGGCTTCCCCGCCGCGCCGTACGCGGGGGTGAGCGGCCCGCCGGTGCGCCCCGGGACGGCCACCTCGGCGGCCGTGCTGGCCTTCGTCCAGGCCGGTATCACCGGGATCATCAGCCTGCTGATGCTGGTCAGCGTGCTCGACTCGGGCAACCGCTCGGTCAGCGGCGAGGGCACCGGGGTCGGTCTGGTCATCGTCCTGGTCCAGCTGGTCGGCGCCGCGCTGCTGATCGCGGGCGGCACCCAGGTGATCAAGGGCAGCGGTCGCGGCGTGCTGCTCGGCGGCAACGTGCTCGAGGTCGTGATCGGCCTGGTCTACCTGGCCCTGGTGCTGCTGGTCCCCAGCTACGACATCGACATCGTGCAGAACGCCAAGGCCGTGGCCGTCGCGGGCATCCTGTTCCTCACCGCGATGCCGGTGATCAGCCTCATCCAGACGGCGGGCTCGGCGACCGCGGCGTGGGTGCGGCGGACCTACTGAGCGGCACCCGCTACACTCGACAGCGGACCCCGTGCGGTGTTCACCTCGCGAACCTCCCCAGGGCCGGAAGGCAGCAAGGATAAGCGGGCTCTGACAGGTGCGCGGGGTCCCCTTTCTTTTCCGGGGGCCCCTGCTCAGGCCGCCGCGCCCGCGCGCAGGCCCGCGATCTCGGCGACGTGCTCGTAGCTGCGCAGCCGGTCGGCGTGGTGGAACACGTTCGTGGTGATCATCAACTCCTGCACCCCGGTGGCCGACACCAATTCGGCCAGCCCCTTGCGCACCGTCTCCGGCCCGCCGATCACCTGGTTGGCCAACCGCTCCTCGATGAAGAGCCGGTCGAGGTCGGTGTAGGCGAACGCGGCGGTCTCGGCGGGCGTCGGGATCCGACCCGGGTTGCCCTTGCGCAGCTGCAGGAACTGCAGCGCCGCGGGCTGCGCCAGCTCCCAGGCGGTCGCGTCGTCCTCGGCGCACAGCACACTCGCCGCGATCATCGCGTACGGCTCGGACAGCACCGCCGACGGCTGGAACCGCTCGCGGTAAAGCGCGAGCGCGGGCAGCGTGTTCTCGGAGCTGAAGTGGTGCGCGAAGGCGAACGGCAGGCCCAGGTACCCGGCCACCTGCGCGCTGTAGCCGCTGGAGCCCAGCAGCCACAGCGCGGGCTGGTTGCCCAGCGCGGGCACCGCGGTGACCCCGCGCGCGTCGCGGCCGGTGAAGTAGTTGGCGAGCTCGGTGAGCTGCTGCGGGAAGTCGTCGGCCGACAGCGGGCCCTCGGTGCGCCGCAGCGCCCGCGCGGTCACCTGGTCGGTGCCCGGCGCGCGGCCGATGCCCAGGTCGACCCGCCCCGGGTGCAGCGCCTCGAGCATCCCGAACTGCTCGGCCACGATCAGCGGCGCGTGGTTGGGGAGCATCACCCCGCCGCTGCCCACCCGCAGCCGCTCGGTGACCATCGCGATGTGCGCGAGCAGCACCGCGGGCGCCGAGCTGGCGATGCCCGGCATGTTGTGGTGCTCGGCCACCCAGTACCGGTGGTAGCCCAGCCGCTCGACCGCCCGGGCGAGGTCGAGGCTGTTGCGCAGCGCGGTGGTCTCGGTGGAACCGCTGGCCACCGGCGCGAGGTCGAGCACTGAGTACGGGATAGGCACACCGGTGCCAACGCGGGCGCGGCCGGTCGGATTCCCGGCCGTGTCGGGGCTGTCGTGGGTGGGCGGTAGTGTCGCGTCGTGGCGCTCGCCCTTTACCGCAAGTACCGGCCGGCGACCTTCGCCGAGGTCGTCGGGCAGGAACACGTCACGGTCCCGCTGCGCACCGCGCTGGCGGCGGGCCGGGTCAACCACGCCTACCTCTTCTCCGGGCCGCGCGGCTGCGGCAAGACCTCCAGCGCGCGCATCCTGGCCCGCTCGCTCAACTGCGAGCGCGGGCCGACCGACGAGCCGTGCGGCGTCTGCGACTCCTGCGTCGGCTTGGCGCCCAACGGGCCGGGCACCGTCGACGTGGTCGAGCTCGACGCGGCCAGCCACGGTGGTGTCGACGACGCCCGCGAGCTGCGCGACCGCGCGTTCTACGCGCCCGCCTCCTCGCGCTACCGCGTCTTCATCGTCGACGAGGCGCACATGGTCACCACGCAGGGCTTCAACGCCCTGCTCAAGATCGTCGAAGAGCCGCCGGAGCACCTGGTCTTCATCTTCGCCACCACCGAGCCCGACAAGGTGCTGGCCACGATCCGCTCCCGTACCCACCACTACCCGTTCCGGCTGATCCCGCCGAGTGCGATGCGCGACCTGCTGGAGCGCAACTGCGCCGCCGAGGACGCCAAGGTCGAACCCGCGGTGTTCCCGCTGGTCATCCGCGCGGGCGGCGGTTCGGCGCGCGACACCCAGTCGGTGCTCGACCAGCTGCTCGCGGGCGCGGGCCCCGAGGGCGTCACCTACGAGCGCGCGGTCTCGCTGCTCGGGGTCACCGATGTGGCGCTGATCGACGACATGGTCGACGGCCTGGGCGCGGGCGACGCGTCGGCGGTCTACAGCACCGTCGACCGCCTGGTCGAGGCAGGCCACGACCCGCGCCGGTTCGCCTCCGACCTGCTCGACCGGCTGCGCGACCTGGTGCTGCTGCGCGCGGTGCCGGACGCGGCCACCCGCGGCCTGGTGAGCGCCCCCGACGACGAGCTGACCCGGATGGTCGGCCAGGCGGAGCGCCTGGGCGCGGCGACGCTGGCCCGCTACGCGGAGATCGTGCACACCGGCTTGATCGACATGCGCGGCGCCACGGCGCCCAGGCTGCTGCTCGAACTGCTGTGCGCGCGGATGCTGCTGCCCGGCGCGGTCCCCACCGACGCGGCGGCGGATTCGGCTGTGCTGCAACGGCTCGAGCAGGTCGAACGGCGGATCGCCGTCGGCGGCGTCGCCGCTGAGGGCCGCCCGCTGGAGACCGCTCGCGTTGCGGCGCAACGGCCGGACGCGGGTGCGGACGCGCCGCCGCCGAACCGTCCGGTGATCACCCGTCCGTCCCAGCGCGCCGCGCCAGCGGAGTCCCGGCCGACGGCTTCGGCCGATCCGCAGGGTGCGACTGCGTCGCGTCCCCCGGAGTCCACTCCGGCCGAGGCGCGTTCGCGAGCGGCCGCACCGCCCGCGGGTGGCGATTCTCGCCAGACCCAGCCGCGCGCCGCTGAGCCCGCGCCGCCTGAGCGAGCTACTCCGGTGCAGGCCGAGTCGGGTGCCGCGGTCGATTCGCGGGTTGAGCCCGTGGTCGAGCAGGCGCCCGCCGCGTCGACGGCCGCCCCCGGCGCCATCGACGCCACCGGTGTCCGCCGCGTGTGGCCGGAGCTGCTCGGCGCGGTCCGCAAGACCAGCCGCAGCACCGAGGCGATGCTCACCAACGCCACCGTGCAGTCGGTCGAGGGGGACGTGGTGGTCATCGCCCACCCCGCCGCCCCCCTCGCCCGCAGGCTCGGCGAGCCGCGCAACGCCGAGGCGATCGCCCAGGCGCTGGTGGCGGTATTGGGCGGCCACTGGCAGGTCCGCTGCGTGCACGCCGAACCCGGCGCCGCCCCGGCCCGCGCCGCGACCCGCGCGGCCGAGCCCGCCCGCACCTACGAGGCCCCCAGCCGAGCCGCCGCGACGGCGGCGGCGGTGCCCGCCCGGCCACCGGTCGAGGACGTCCCGCCGCCGGAGCCCCCGGAGCCGGACATCCCGCCGGAGCCGGAGGACGAGGAGGAGATGCTGGCGCAGGCCGCCCGCAAGCCCGACCCGGGCGAACCGGCCACGCGCCAGCAGGACCCGGAGGAGGCCATGCTCAAACTGCTGGCCGAGAAGCTGGGCGCCCGCCCGGTCGAGTAGCCGGGTAGGCCGGGTGCTGGGCCGCTTTGGTGGTGGTGCTCGGTGATGTGGAATGGTTTTGGTTGGGGCCCTTGGCCGGCCGCTGCCGAGATGCCCGCAAGTGCCCGAGAAGGCGCGGCGACAAGCAAATGTTCGATGATGTGGAGTGGCTTTGCTAGGCCCCTGGTCAGCCGCAGCCGAGGCGCCCGCCTGTGCCCGAGAAGTCGCGCGCGACAAGCAATGCTCGATGAGGTCGATGGCTTTGCTTGGGGTCCGTGGCCGGCTGCCGCCGAGGCGCCTGAATGCGCCCGAGAAGTCATGGGCGGCAAGCAAGTCTTGATGATGTGAAGTGGCTTGCTGGCCCCTTGGCCGGCCGCTGCCGAGGTGCCCGCCTGTGCCCGAGAAGTCGCGCGCGACAAGCGATGCTCGATGAGGTCGAGGGGCTTTGCATGGGGTCCGTGGCCGGCCGCCGAGGCGCCCGAATGCGCCCGAGAAGTCATGGGCGGCAAGCAAGTCTTGATGATGCGGAGTGGCGTGCTTGCCTCTTGGCCGGCCGCCGTCGAGGTGCCCGCCTGTGTCCGAGAAGTCAAGGGCGGCAAGCAGATGCTCGATGAGGTGAAGTAGTTTGCCAGGCACCCTGGCCAGCCGCCGCCGAGGCGCCGCAAGTACCCCGGAAGTCGCCGGCCTCGACCAACTGCTCGATGGGGTGGAGTGGCTTTGGTTGGGGAGAAAAGAGGCGCTAGCCTGGCTCCGGCGTGGGTGATCCCTTCCCCACCCGCTTCACCCCGGCGCCTCTTTTCTTAGGGGCCCCAAGCAAAGCCACTCCACCCCATCGAGCACCACCGCCAAGCATGCACCACCGAGGCGCCGCCAAGCAGGCGCCAAGCAGCGGCCGCTAGTCGACCGTGATGTCGCGGATCGCGGCGGACTCGGCCTCGACCACCGACAGCGAACCGTCCACAGTGGTCACCGCGACCGAGCGGGAGTCCGGCGACCACAGGAAACCGTCCTCGGCGACCGCGCCGGACAGGGTGGCCGCGCGCAGGAAGCGGCCGTTCTCGGTCTGGTGGAAGGAGATCCGGTCACCCTCGACCACGGCCACCCGGCGCCCGTCCGGGGCGACCCAGCCGATCGCGGTGGGCGAGAGGGAGACGACCAGCGGGTGCCAGCTCTCGCTGGTCACCTCGAAGCGCACGACGCGGGCGGTGTCCGGTTCGTACTCGGTGGCCACCAGCCGGGTGGAGTCGGGCAGCCAGCGCAGGTTGCGCCTGCCGCGCTCGGCGGGCTCGGCCGAGATCAGCCGGACGTGGTCGTCCTCGGTCAGCGGCATGGTGTCGACCAGGACCAGCTTGCGCGGCAAGCGGATCGCGATGTACCGGCTGTTCGGGGACACCGCCGCCTCGACCACCGCGCCGCCGCGGTCGTAGACGGCCTGCTCCTCGCCGACCAGCACGTTGCGGATCACGACGGAGAACAGCAGCCGGTGCCTGCGGTTGGCCCGGTACACGATCCGGCCGGGCAGCACGCCCAGCAGCTCGGTCGCGTGGTCGGGGCCGCCGACCAGCGGCGTGATCTTGCCGCCCACCGGCAGGAGGGACAGCTGCGCGGGGGTCCCGTGCTGGACGACCACCTTGCGCTCACCCGGCAGGTACTTCGCCGTGGTCACCCCGGTCGCGACGGCCAGTTCTTTCCGCGCGCCCTTGGCATCGGTCTCGACCAGGCGCACCTGGTCGTCCTCGGCGGCCGCGATCAGCAGCCTGCCGCGCTCGTCGATGTCGAGTACCCGCAGTCCGGACATGATCTCCAGCCTGTCACAGCGGTCTCAGCCGAGATAGCCGAGGATGCCGTTCGCGATCGCCTCCGCGTACCGCTGCCTGCCCGCCGGGCTGGACAGCACCGCGGCCTCGGCCGCCTCCCGCATGTTCCCGCACTCCACCAGCACCGTGGGCCGGGTCGACAGGTTCAGCCCACCCAGGTCGTCGCGCGCGGAGAGCCCCTGCGCGCCGATGTAGGTGGAGGTGGCGAACCCGGCCGAGACCAGCGTGTCGCGCACCGTGCGGGCCAGCCGCAACGACGGCTCACCCTGCGCGGCGTTGAGCGGCGGCGCGGAGTACGCGATGTGGAAGCCGTGCGCGCCCGCCGCGGTCGAGCCGTCCGCGTGCAGCGACACGACGGCCGCGGCGCCCGAGTTGTTGCCGGTGTCCGCGCGCTTGTCCACGCACGGGCCGACACCCTTGTCGTCCGGCCGGGTGAGCACGACCGTGACCCCGCGCGCGGCCAGCGCCTCGCGCACGCGCAGCGCCAAGTCCCAGGTGAACTCGTGCTCGGGGTAGCCCGACCCGGTCGCGGTGCCGGTGGTGTTGCAGGGCTTCATCCGGCCGCGGCCGGCCGGGACCAGCTGGTTGATCACGCCGGGGTGGGCGGCGTTGCCGCCGTTGTGCCCGGGGTCCAGGACGACGACCTTGCCGCTCGCGGCGGGGGCGGCCGGAACCGTGGTGGTTGTCGTGGGCGGGGGCGTCGTGGTCGGCGCGATGGTGGTCGTCGGGCTGGTCGTCGGCGCCGCGCTGGTGGTCGACGAGCTGGTCTGTGTGGTGGTCGTGGAGCTCGGCGGGGCCGCCGGGGTGGCCGTCGGGCCGCCGCACGAGGACAGGATGGCCGCTAGGGCGCAGGCCAGGCTGAGGCCCGCCGCGCGTCGTGTCAGCACGGCACTCACGATGCCACAGTCCACCGCCCTCTAAGCTGGTGGCGGCACCAACCCAAGACGAGAGGGGCCGCGGTGTTTCCCGGAGGCGGCGCACCCGACATGCAGGCGATCCTGGCGCAGGCGCAGAAGATGCAGGAGCAACTGCTCTCCGCGCAGCAGGAACTGGCCGACGCGGAGGTCACCGGCACGGCGGGCGGCGGCCTGGTCACCGCGACGGTCTCCGGCGCGGGCGAGCTGAAGGCCCTGGTCATCGACCCGAAGGTGGTCGACCCCGACGACACCGAGACCCTGGCCGACCTGGTCGTGGCCGCGGTGCGCGACGCGAGCAACAACGCCCAGAAGCTCGCCGAGGAGAAGATGGGCCCGCTCGCGGGCGGTCTCGGCGGCGGCGGCCTCGGCCTGCCGGGGCTGTGAGGACGCGTTGTACGAGGGCCCGGTCCAAGACCTGATCGACGAGCTCGGGCGGCTGCCCGGCGTCGGCCCCAAGAGCGCCCAGCGGATCGCCTTCCACCTGCTCAGCGCCGAACCGGCCGATGTCGGCAGGCTCCAGGACGCGCTGCAGAAGGTCAAGGAGGGCGTGGTCTTCTGCGACATCTGCGGCAATGTCTCCGAGCAGCCGCAGTGCCGCATCTGCCGCGACACCCGCCGAGACCTCTCAGCGGTGTGCGTGGTGGAGGAGCCCAAGGACGTGCTGGCGATCGAGCGGACCCGCGAGTTCAAGGGCCGCTACCACGTGCTGGGCGGCGCGCTGGACCCGTTGTCCGGCATCGGGCCGGAGCAGCTGCGGATCCGGCAGCTGCTGTCGCGGATCTCGGCGCAGGAGGTCACCGAGGTCATCCTCGCCATGGACCCCAACACCGAGGGCGAGGCCACGGCCACCTACCTGGTCCGCATGCTCCGCGACTTCCCCGGCCTGACCGTCACCCGGCTCGCCTCCGGCCTGCCGATGGGCGGCGACCTGGAGTTCGCGGACGAACTGACCCTGGGCCGCGCCCTGTCCGGCAGGCGCACAGTCTGACCCCGCCACCTCCGGGCATGACGCGGTTCCGACTGACCCGCTTCACGCCGGTGCGGTTCTAGCCAGCCTGCTTCACCCTGGCGGTGCGGTTTCCGGTGGGTTGCTCCGGCAGGGCGCGGTCCGAACCGGTTGCTCTAGTGCTCTCCCGCGTCGCCACGGCCCGGCCCCCACTGCCGGGTTTCAGCGCCGCTGCCTGGTTGCCATTGGTTGGCTGATCGACGGGCCCGGCTAGTCGGGTATGGCCTGGCTGTAGATACAGCCCGGCTGTTGATATGGCCTGGCTACTTGGTGTGGCCCGGCTGCCTTGATAGGGCCTGGCTGTCGATACGGCTTGGCTGGTTGGTGTGGCTCGACGTGTGAGGCCATGAGCCTCGCCCTCCCGCTCGCCACGTGCCCGCTGACTCGTGTCGCCACTACCGGCCTACGTCGCCCGCACACCGGTGTCGACCGGTGTCGACGCCCGGAGCGCCATACATCCTGCCGTTCCCAACGGCTCTTCGCACCAGGCCCCACCCCAAGCGTCTCGCCCCTGCCCGCTCCTCCCACAGCGCTCCGCCGCAGACGCCACCTCAAGAGCCTCACCCCCGAGAGCCTCACCCCCGAGAGCCTCACCCCCGAGAGCCCCACCCCCAGGTCCGCTTCCCACAGCGCTTCGCGCCAGATCCCCCCACCCCGACAACGGCCCACCCATCCCTAGGGGGACCATCCCAGCTCCAGCCTATCCAGGATCGGGGCGAGATCCATGGGCCGTGGGATTCTGTGGATGGATGGGGGGACTGTGGACGAAGACACCTGGTGGGCCATACAGCGGGCACTCCGAGAAACCCCTGCTCGGCTCGGTGACACCAAGGTCGTCGCCGTGGACGGGCCGTCGGGGTCCGGGAAAAGTACCTTCGCGGGTGAACTCGTCCGGCGGCTTCCGGGTGCCGCGCTGGTGTCCACTGATGACTTCGCCACTTGGGACGATCCCGTCTCCTGGTGGCCGCGGTTGGTCGAGGGGGTCCTCGAACCGCTGGGCCGTGGGGGTTCGGGGTGCTACCGGCGAACACGGTGGGTCAACGGTGTTCCCCGTCCAGGTGATCTCCGTCGGGTCGATGTCCCCGCCGTTCTCGTGCTCGAGGGCGTCTCGGCAGGCCGTCGGTCCGTCGGGTCGCTGCTCTCCGTGCTCGTCTGGTGCGAGCTACCGGATCCGGAGGTGCGGCTCGCCCGCGCGGTCGCCAGGGACGGTGTGGGCAGTCGAGCGGAACTCCAGCGGTGGCAGGCTTTCGAGGCCGGTTGGTACGCCGTGGACGGCACTCGTGACCGTGCGTCTGTGATCCATTCTGTGTGACCGGTCAACGACACCGGCTGTCCGCTGTGCGGACAAATATTCAGCGAATATCACTCTGCGTGTCAATCCTGTTGCGGAGTGGTGATTCTCTGTATGGCAGTTGGCCGGATCGTGACCTCCCGTAGCTGAGGGACGCGCATCTGAGCGGCTATGGTCGGCCACCACACGGTGAGATCCCGGAGACAGTGAGACCGGACACGAGGAGTGCGTGATGGCTTACCAGCGATCCGCGCGACTTGGTCGACAGGCGGCCCTTCGCGGCCGCCGACGACTTGTCGCGCAGACGCCCGGTGGACGGGGACGGTCGGCGGCATGACGGCTCCTCCCGAGGTCACCGGATCCGCCGCTGAGGCGTCGCCGGAGGCGTCGCTCCAGGGCATGAGCAAGAAGGCGATCCAGGGCCGTTCGCTCGGTCAGATCGCCTGGATGCGCCTCAAGCGCGACAAGGTCGCCATGGCCGGTGCCGTGGTGATCACGCTGCTGATCCTCGCCGCGATCGCGGCGCTGCTGCTGGACCGCGTGTTCGACGTGGTTCACCCGAACGAGTTCCACCAGGACCTCATCGACACCCAGAACGGCACGCTCGCCCCGCTGGGCAGCCTGGGTGGCATGAGCAGTGCCCACCCGCTCGGGGTCGAGCCGGTCAACGGCCGCGACATCCTCGCCCGGATCTTCGCCGGGTCCTGGATCTCGCTGCTGATCGCCAGCCTGGCCACGGTGCTCTCGGTGCTCATCGGCACCACCATGGGCATCATCGCGGGCTACTTCGGCGGCTGGGTGGACACCCTGATCAGCCGGGCGATGGACGTGTTCCTGGCGTTCCCGCTGCTGGTCTTCGCCATGGCCCTGGTGGGCGTGCTGCCGGACAGCGTCTTCGGCCTGCCGTCGGAGACCGTGCGGATCGGCATGCTGACCTTCATCATCGGCTTCTTCAACTGGCCCTACATCGGCCGGATCGTGCGCGGCCAGACCCTTTCCCTGCGGGAGCGCGAGTTCGTCGACGCCGCCCGCAGCCTGGGCGCGCGCGGCCCCTACATCCTCTTCCGGGAGCTGCTGCCCAACCTGGTGGCCCCGATCCTGGTCTACGCGACGCTGCTGATCCCGACGAACATCCTGTTCGAGTCGGCGCTGTCGTTCCTCGGAGTCGGCATCAACGCGCCCACCGCGACCTGGGGCGGCATGCTCTCGGACGCGTCGCGCTTCTACACGATGCCGCACTTCATGCTCTGGCCCGGTCTCGCGATCTTCGTGACCGTGCTCGCGTTCAACCTGTTCGGCGATGGCCTGCGCGACGCGCTCGACCCCCGTGCCCGATAGGTGATCTGTAAGTAACCAATGTCGGCAAATTGCTCCTGGAAGAAAGGGTGCAACAGCACTATGAACAGCAAGCGCATGGTTACCGCGGTCGCCGCGGGCGCAGCTGTCGTGATGGGGCTTTCCGCCTGTGGTGGCGGCACGAGCTCCAACGGCGGCGCCACGAACGGGAACGGCGGGGGCAACACCCCGGCCTTCAACGCGGCACTGAAAAGCACGTTCAACCCTTCGGACAAGAAGGGGGGAATCGTCAAGATCGCCAACGCGGGTACCTGGGACTCGCTGGACCCGGGTGAGACCTACTACGGCTACTCCTGGAACTTCCTGCGCCTCTACGGCCGTTCGCTGGTGATGTTCAAGCCCGCCCCCGGCGGCGGCAGCAACGAGCTGGTCCCGGACCTCGCCGAGAAGCTGGGCGAGCCCAGCGACGGCGGCAAGACCTGGACCTACAAGCTCCGCAAGGGCATCAAGTTCGAGGACGGCACCGCGGTCACCTCGAAGGACGTGAAGTACGCCGTCCTGCGCTCGACCGACAAGGAGACCTTCCCCAACGGTCCGGCGTACTTCGAGGGCTACCTCAGCCTGCCCGAGGGCTACAAGGGCCCGTACAAGTCCAAGGGCGTCAACACCGACTCGGCGATCGAGACCCCGGACGACAGCACCATCGTCTTCCACCTCAAGCAGGCCTTCGGCGGCTTCGACTACTTCGCCCAGCTGCCGCAGACCGCCCCGGTGCCCGAGGCCAAGGACACCGGCGCCAAGTACCGCGAGCACGTGATCTCCACGGGCCCGTACAAGTTCGACAAGAACGAGATCGACAAGGGCTTCAACCTGGTCCGCAACGACCAGTGGGACGCCTCGACCGACCCGAACCGCAAGGCGCTGCCGGACGGCTACCAGGTCTCGATGAACGTCAACGCCGACGACATCGACAACCGGCTGATCTCCGGTGACCTCGACATCGACATCGCGGGCACCGGCGTGCAGCCCGCCTCGCTGAGCCGCGTGCTCGGCGACCCGGCGCTCAAGGCGAACGCGGACAACCCGACGATCGCGCGCCTGTGGTACACCTCGATCAACCCGACCGTCGCGCCGTTCGACAACAAGGCCTGCCGCGAGGCGATCGAGTACGCCGCCGACCGCACCGCCTACCAGACCGCCTACGGCGGCACGTTCTCCGGTGGCGACATCGCCACGACCCTGCTCCCGCCGCAGATCCCGGGCGCCCAGAAGTTCGACCTGTACCCCGCGGGCGCGGACAGCAAGGGTGACGTCACCAAGGCCAAGGCCAAGCTCACCGAGTGCGGCAAGCCGGACGGCTTCGAGACCAACATCTCCTACCGCGCCGAGCGCCCGAAGGAGAAGGCCACCGCCGAGGCCCTGCAGCAGTCGCTGCAGCGCGTGGGCATCAAGCTGACCCTGAAGGCCTTCCCGCAGGGCGACTACTTCTCCCAGTTCGCGGGCAACCCGCCCTACGTCAAGGCGAACAACCTGGGCCTGGCCATCAACGGCTGGGGTGCGGACTGGAACGACGGCTTCGGCTTCCTGTCCCAGATCGTCGACAGCCGCGTGATCCGCGAGACCGGTGGCTCCTCGAACACCTCCGTCCGGATCCCGGAGGTCGACTCCATGCTCGACGCCGCGATCGGCGAGACCGACAAGGGCAAGCGCGAGGGCGACTGGGGCGCGATCGACAAGCGCGTCATGGAGGAGGCGGTCATCCTCCCGGGTGTGCACGCCAAGAGCCTGCTCGTGCGCAGCAAGCGCCTGTCGAACGTCTTCATCTCCGAGGCCTACGGCATGTACGACTACCTGTCGCTCGGCATCGCGTAAACACCTCCCGGTTTGTGGACTGACGTTAGGTAGGTGAAGGCGACAGGCGGCAGGCCCGGGACGACCTCCCGGGCCTGCCGCCGGTGCCGGCCACTGTGATCACATACATCATCAGGCGGCTCGTCGCGGCGATCGTGCTGCTGTTCATCGTCAGCGCGGTGACGTTCTCGATCTTCTTCCTCATGCCCAAGCTGCTGGGCGCGACGCCGGAGACGTTGGCGACCCGCTACGTCGGCCGCGCCGCCACCGCCGACACCGTCCGCGAGACCGCTGAGCGGCTCGGCTTCTACGACCCCATCTACAAGCAGTACGCCGACTGGGTGGGCGGCATCTTCGCCGGTGCCGACTACAGCTACGGCAGCGGTGTCGAACACTGCCCCGCGCCGTGCCTGGGCTACTCCTTCCGCAACAACCAGCCCGTGTGGCCCGACCTGATCGACCGGCTGCCGGTCACCCTGTCGCTGGCCTCGGGCGCGGCGGTGCTGTGGCTGCTCGGCGGCGTCGCCGTCGGCACGCTCTCCGCGCTGCGCAAGGGAACCATCTTCGACCGCGCCGCCATGAGCGTGTCGCTGGCGGGTGTGTCCCTGCCCATCTTCTTCACCGGGCTGCTGTCCCTGTCGATCTTCAGCTACAACCTGGGCTGGACCGCCGTCGGCGGCGCGTACACGCCCTTCCTGGACGACCCGGGGCAGTGGGCCTACAACCTGCTGCTGCCCTGGATCACCCTGGCCCTGCTCTTCTCCGCGCAGTACGCGCGGCTCACCCGGGCCGGGATGCTGGAGACGATGAACGAGGACTTCATCCGGACCGCGCGCGCCAAGGGCCTGCCCGAGCGGACCGTCGTGGTCCGCCACGGCCTGCGCGGCGCGCTGACCCCGATCCTGACGATCTTCGGCCTGGACGTCGGCCTGCTGCTCGGTGGCGCGGTGCTCACCGAGAGCGCGTTCTCGTTGCAGGGCCTGGGCAAGTACGCCATCGACGGGATCACCAACTACGACCTGCCCAAGGTCATGGGGGTGACGATCCTGGCGGCGTTCTTCATCGTGATCGCCAACCTGGTCGTCGACCTCCTGTACGCCGTCGTCGACCCGAGGGTGCGCGCAAAGTGAGCCAGAGTTCCGAAGACAGCCTCGACGGCCGCGCCGAGACCCGGCCCGCCGCGAGCGGTGGCCCGTTCCTGCAGGTGCGCGGGCTGCGGGTGCACTTCCCGACCGACGACGGCGTGGTCAAGTCCGTCGACGACCTGTCCTTCAGCGTCGAGCGCGGCAAGACCCTGGGCATCGTGGGCGAGTCCGGCTCCGGCAAGAGCGTGACCAGCCTGTCGATCATGGGCCTGCACAAGCCGGGTACCGCCGACATCACCGGCGAGATCCTGCTCGACGGCCAGAACCTGGTCGGCATGAACCGGGAGAAGGTCCGCCTGCTGCGCGGCAAGCGGATGGCGATGATCTTCCAGGACCCGCTCTCGGCGATGCACCCGTTCTACACGGTGGGCACCCAGATCATCGAGGCGTACCGGATCCACAACAAGGTCACCAAGGCGGTGGCCCGCAAGCACGCCATCGACCTGCTCGACCGGGTCGGCATCCCCAGCCCGAAGTCGCGGGTGGACGACTACCCGCACCAGTTCTCCGGCGGCATGCGGCAGCGCGCGATGATCGCGATGGCGCTGTCCTGCGACCCGGAGCTGCTGATCGCCGACGAGCCGACCACCGCGCTCGACGTGACCGTGCAGGCGCAGATCCTGGACCTGATCCGCGACCTGCAGCAGGAGTTCAACTCCGCGGTCGTGATCATCACCCACGACCTGGGCGTGGTCGCCGAGCTGGCCGACGACATCATGGTCATGTACGCGGGCCGCGCGGTGGAGTACAGCACCGCGGCCGACATCTTCAACTCCCCGCAGCACCCCTACACCTGGGGCCTGCTCGGCTCGATGCCGCGGCTGGACCGGGAGCGCACGGAGCGGCTGCAGCCGATCAAGGGCACCCCGCCCAGCCTGATCAACGTCCCGACGGGTTGCCCGTTCAACCCGCGGTGCGCCTACGCCGGGCTCAACAGTGATCTCAGCTTCACCGTGCGCCCGGAGTTCCGCGACGTCGGCGGCGGTCACCACATCGCCTGCCACCTCAGCGCGGAGGAGCGCACGCGCATCTGGGACACCGAGATCAAGCCGAAGCTGTGAGCGAGGACGCCGTGAGCACGCAGACAGAGAACCCGACGGCCGACCGCCGCCTCGGCGAGGACCTGCTGGTCGTCGAGGGCCTGCAGAAGTACTTCCCGATCCGCAAGGGCCTGTTGCAGAAGACGGTCGCCAACGTCCAAGCGGTCGACGGGCTGACCTTCACCGTCAAGCGCGGTGAGACCCTGTCGCTGGTCGGCGAGTCCGGATGCGGCAAGACCACCACCGGCCGCCTGCTCACCAGGCTGGTCGAGCCGACCGACGGGACGATCACGCTGGAGGGGCGCGACATCTCGCACCTGTCCAACAGCGCCATGCGCCCGCTGCGCCGCGACATCCAGATGATCTTCCAGGACCCGTACGGCTCGCTGAACCCGAGGCACACCGTCGGCACGATCGTCGGCGCGCCGTTCCGGCTGCAGAAGGTCAAGACCCCGAACGGGATCAAGAAGGAGGTCCAGGACCTCCTCGAGCTCGTGGGCCTCAACCCCGAGCACTACAACCGCTACCCGCACGAGTTCTCCGGCGGCCAGCGCCAGCGCATCGGCATCGCCAGGACACTGGCGCTCAAGCCGAAGCTGATCGTCGCCGACGAACCCGTCTCCGCGCTCGACGTGTCCATCCAGGCCCAGGTGGTCAACCTGCTGGAGGACCTGCAGAGCGAGTTCGACCTGACCTACGTCATGATCGCCCACGACCTGTCGGTGGTCCGGCACGTCTCCGACCGGGTCGCGGTCATGTACCTGGGCAAGATCATGGAGATCGCCGACCGGACCTCGCTCTACGAACGACCGATGCACCCGTACACGGTGGCCCTGCTCTCGGCGGTCCCGATCCCGGACACCAACCGCCGGGAGAACCGCGAGCGCATCCGTCTCCAGGGCGACGTCCCGAGCCCGATCAACCCGCCCAAGGGCTGCCGCTTCCACACCCGCTGCTGGAAGGCCCAGGACGTCTGCAAGACGACCGAACCACCCCTGGCCCAACTGGCCCCGGGCCACGCTGTCGCCTGCCACTTCCCGGAGAACAAGGACAGCCTCACGATCGATCCGACTGGCGCGGCGGTCTGAGTTTTTCTTGAGGGGGGCGGCGGACTTCGGTCCGCCGCCCCTTTTTGTTTGCGGGGAATCGCGCTGGAGTCGGTCATCCAGACGGAGAAGCCAGCTGTGCCCGACCCGCCAGAACGCCGAACACGGTCAATCCCAAATGGACTCTGAGTGTCACCCTGACCCCAGAAACCCAGCCCTGGCAACGACTCGGCCCCTACCCTTCCTCGGAACCGCGCTCGGCCCTGCAAACCCGGCCCCGGCTATGACCCGGCTCTACACCCCCACCCGGAACCGCACCCGGCGCCCGGAACCCAGCCCGGCAATGACCCGCTCTACACCCCACCCGGAAACCGCACTCGGCCCCTGGAACCCAGCCCCGGCAACCACTCCCGCCCCTGCATCCCATACGCAGCCAAAACACGGACTGGTCTTGTCTGTCAAGGCATCTTTCCCGCCTTGACAGACAAGACCAGTCCGTAGTCATACTTGTGCGTAGGGGAAGCAGGGAACACACGTCCGCGGGTCGCCACCCCCGGCGACCACACGAGGTGGCACGTCGTTTGGCCGGGTCCCGGCTTCCCTACGCTCAATTGTGACTACGGACTGGGTTGGCGTGTCAAGGCGGGAAAGATGCCTTGACACGCCAACCCAGTCCGTGTTTTTGCGCTGCGTATGGGATGCAGGGGCGGGAGTGGTTGCCGGGGCTGGGTTTCCGGGGCCGGGCGAGGAATGCCGGGGGCTGGGAGTAGGTGTTGCCGAGCCGAGCCGAGCCGAGCCGAACAGGGCAGGGCAGGGCCGGGTTGAGCCAGGCCGGGCAGAGTGGGGTCAGGCAGGGCGGGGTCAGGCAGGACAGGGTCAAGCAGGGCCGAGGGAGGGGAGGCTGGCCCGGGCGTGCACGGTTGGTGACCAGGGGCGATTCGTCTCGAGACTGCTAGACTCGAGTCACGGGAGCTGGGTTCGGCCCTGGTGGTTCACAACCACGAGTTCCGCAGAGCAGGGAGATCCAGGTTCGGGTCCTGGCGGTGGCCTTGAGGCCATGCGCTGTCGCGCAGCCGTAGCTCAAGGGCAGAGCCCCCTGTTTTCAACTTCCCAGCCTGCTCAGCGCTAGTGCGAACTTCGCCTTCGACATCTTGAGCACGTCGTAGTCGCGCCGGGCGATGGCGCGCAGCTTGTGTTCCTGTTGCAACCTGTCGGGCACGGCCATGCATATGGGCCGCCATGTTCGCGCCCGCCAGCAGGGCCATCATCGCGTTGCTGGATTCGGTGCGCGCCTCCTCGTGCCTTCGGTACGCCAGGAAGCGGACTATGGATTGACTCTTCGCTGTTGCCAAGGCGGTGCGCCTGCTTCTCCTGCCGGGCGGTGGGTATCGCCGAGGATACGTCTGGCCGTTGGCGGAGTTGGAGCTTGCCTCGGCGTGATCACCTGATGCAGTGGTGGCAACTTCCTTCGGGGACGGGCGCGAGCAGGATCCACAGTGGAGTCAGGTGTCGTGGCGCGCCGGTACTCGCGGGGCCGGTCAGGGTCAGTGCCGCTGGACCCGGACCGACCCCGCGCTGCTACTTGTGTGCCCGGTTGACCGCCGACACCACAGCTCGCAGTGACGCGGTGACGATGGAGCTGTCCACGGCGACGCCCCACAGGACCTTCTCGCCGATGGCGCACTCGACGTAGGCCGCCGCACGGGCGTCGTCGCCGGAGGTCAGGGCGTGCTCCGAGTAGTCCAGCACCCGCACGTCGTAGCCCACCGTGGCCAGGGCGTCGACGAAAGCGGCGATCGGGCCGTTGCCCGTTCCGCTCACCTCGTGCTCCTCGCCCTCCACCTCGACCGTCGCGCTGATCTCGTCGCGGCCGTCGCCGTCGTCGGAGATCCGGTTGCGGCGCAGGCGCAGTGGGGAGACGCGGTCCAGGAACTCCGTGGCGAAGACGTCCCACATCTCCTTCGGGGAGACCTCGCCGCCCTCGCTGTCGGTGACCGCCTGGACCACCTGGGAGAACTCGATCTGCAGCCTGCGGGGCAGCTTGAGCTGGTGCTCGGTCTTCATCACGTACGCGACGCCGCCCTTGCCGGACTGCGAGTTGACCCGGATGACCGCCTCGTAGGACCGGCCGACGTCCTTCGGGTCGATCGGCAGGTACGGCACCTCCCACTGGTGCTGCTCGATCGGCACCCCGGCCTCGGCCGCGTCGGCGGCCAGCGCGTCCAGGCCCTTGTTGATCGCGTCCTGGTGGCTGCCGGAGAACGCGGTGAACACCAGGTCGCCGCCCCACGGGTGCCGCTCGGCGACCGGCAGCTGGTTGCAGTACTCCACCGTGCGGCGGATCTCGTCGATGTCGGAGAAGTCCACCTGCGGATCGATGCCCTGGCTGAACAGGTTCATCCCCAGCGTCACCAGGTCGACGTTGCCGGTCCGCTCGCCGTTGCCGAACAGGCAGCCCTCGATCCGGTCGGCGCCCGCGAGGTAGCCCAGCTCGGCCGCGGCCACCCCGGTGCCGCGGTCGTTGTGCGGGTGCAGGCTCAGGATCAGCGACTCGCGGTTGGGCAGGTTGCGGTGCATCCACTCGATCGAGTCGGCGTAGACGTTCGGGGTCGCCATCTCGACCGTGGCGGGCAGGTTGACGATCATCGGCCGGTCCGGCGTCGGCTGCCACACCTGGGCCACCGCGTCGCACACCTCGACCGCGTAGGACAGCTCGGTGCCGGTGTAGGACTCCGGGGAGTACTCGAACCGGAAGTCGGTGTCGCCGTACTTCTCGGCGAAGGCCAGCACGACCTCGGCGCCGTCGGTGGCGATCTTCTTGATGCCCGCGCGGTCCTGCCGGAACACCACGCGCCGCTGCAGGATCGAGGTCGAGTTGTACAGGTGCACGATCGCGCTGTGCACGCCCTCGAGCGACTCGTAGGTCCGCTCGATCAGCTCCGGCCGGGCCTGGGTCAGCACCTGGATCCGCACGTCCTCGGGGATCGCGCCCTCGGTGACGATCTCGCGGACGAAGTCGAAGTCGGTCTGGCTCGCCGCCGGGAAGCCGACCTCGATCTCCTTGTAGCCCATCCGGACCAGCAGGTCGAACATCCGGCGCTTGCGGGCCGGGGACATCGGGTCGATCAGCGCCTGGTTGCCGTCGCGCAGGTCGACCGCGCACCACAGCGGCGCCGCGGTGATCCGCTTGGTCGGCCAGGTGCGGTCGGGCAGGTCGATCGGCTCGACCAGCTCGTGGAACGGGCGGTAGCGGTGCACCGGCAGCGAGCTGCCGCGCTGCGGGTTCCAGGCGGGCTGGTCGGCCGGGATGGCCCGGGCCGGGGTGCGCAGACGGCTCGGCGCGGTGCTGAAGGTGTCGGGCTGGGAAGTCATCGGGGCTGCATCTCCGGGGTGCGTGGTTGCTGAGACAACGACGACCGGCGGCAACACCGAACTCCGCGACGGGGAGCCGGTCTGGTCAGACCCCGTCGCGGCGGAGAAGCAGGAGGAGAGCGCGCGCCACGGGAAGAGCGTATCCACAAGCCCGGGCCCGCGCGGAATCATCGGTCCACATCGTGGACCCGGACCGCTGTTGGGCCGTTCGGAGTAGTTACGGTGTGGCTGGTCAGGGGCACTTTCCTGACATGGCTACTCGTAGATGGCACGGCACCAGCACCCGCGGGTCCGCTGCCCGGATCGTCACCGGCATAGGTGCGCTGTTCGCGCTCATCGAGGTCGTCTTCATCCTGCTCGCCGTCCTCGGCGCGAACGCGGGCAATGCGTTCTACAAATTCATCCAGTCCCTCGCCGACCCCCTCGCCCTGTTCTTCCCGGGCCTGTTCCCGATCGCCGACCCGACCGTGGCCACGATCGTCAACTACGGCCTCGCAGCCGTGTTCTGGCTGGTCATCACCGGTCTCATCGCCCGGCTGCTGCGCTGAGCGCCGTGGCCGCGGACCAGTCGGCGTGCCAGAATCCCCCTATGGCCGCGAACGAGTCCGATCGCGACACCCACCGCCGCGCCCCCGCCGCAACGCGGGCCGCGGTGGTGGGTGTCGTGGCCACCGTGGTGCGCTGGGCCGGGTTGCTCGTCGCGCTCGTCCTGGTCGTGCACGTGGTGCTGGTGATGGGCAACGCCAATCCGGACAACCCGATCTCCACCCTGGTGCGCAGGTTCGCCGAGCCGCTCTCGCTCGCCTTCAAGAACCTGTTCACCCCCGAGGACGCCAAGCTCGGGCTGCTGATCAACTACGGGCTCGCGGCGATCTTCTGGCTCGTGGTGTCCTCTGTGGTCGTCAAGCTCATCCGCCGTCTGGGCTGAACGCCGTGCCCCACTGACCGGTGAACGCCGTCTCGGTCAGCGGCAACCGCTTGCGGGGCGCGGTTTCCCTGGCCCGGCGGTCTTCCGGCAACAGGCTCGGCGGTCCCAGCACCCCGACGGCGATCGCGGCCAGCGGTCGCACCGTCTCGGGTAGACCGAACTCCCGCGCGACGCCCGGCGCGTCGAACCCGGCCATCTGGTGGGCCACCAAGCCCTCGGCGACGGCTTGCAGCACGAGGTTCTCCGTCGCCAGCCCGACCCCGTATTCCGCGTACGGCACGGCTCCCTTGGCGTTGGCGGTATCCGCGCACGCGACGAGCAACGCGCCCGCTCGGTGCGCCCACGCCTGGTTGCCCATGTTGAGCAACGCCAAGACCCGGTCGAAGGTGTCGCTCCCGCGCGGCCCCACCAGGTAGCGCCACGGCTGGGTGTTCCCATAGGACGGTGCCCACCGCGCGGCCTCGAGCATGCGCAGCAACGATTCCCGGCTCACCACACCCGCCGGGTCGAGCGCGCGCGGACTCCAGCGGGCCCCGATCAACTCGTGCGGCTCAGATGGCATAGCCCCACGCCGTCACCGAGTACGCGCCGAACCACGAGCCCGCGACCGCGACCCCGGCCAGCGCCAGCACCATGGTCGAGGTCTTGCGCTTGGCCAGCGCCACCGCGACCGGCACCAGCAGCGCGATCGCGGGCACCATCAGCCGCACCTTGGAGTTCATCAGCCCGTTCGAGCACAGGTCCATCACCAGCACGCCCGCGGTGTAGACCACGATCGGCCACTGGACCCGCTGCCGGACCGCGACCGCCAGCAGCACCAGCGCCACCACGATCATCCCGACGGTGGCCACCTCCAGCACCGACCGGGCGTTGCCGAGCACGTCCAGGCTGAACTTCACCGTCGCCGCGCCACCGTCGAAACCGGAGTCCCAGCCGCGCTCCTGCAGGGTGAACCAGCCGTCCCACTCGCCGGTCCGCGCGCCGACCCAGGCCAGGTACCCGACGAGGCCGACGGGCGCGATCGCCCCGCCCACCCACGGCCGCCAGCCGTCGCGCCGCTTGACGACGGCGACCACGACCGCGAGCCCTACCGCCAGCACGAGCGCCGCCGCCGTCGGCCGGACCAGTCCGGCGGCCGCGCAGCACAGCCCGGCCGCGATCCACTGTCGTTCGAGCACGAACACCAGCGCCCACACCGCGAACGCGCAGAACATGGCCTCCGAGTACGCCATGGACAGCACGATCGACATCGGCGAGGCGGCGAACAGGGCCACCAGCACCAGCCCGGCGCGCCAGGAACCGCCGCGCACCAGGGTGCCCAGCCGGGTGAGCCCGTAGGCGCAGACCACGCCGAAGGCGATGGTCACCGCCAGCGCCGAGGGCACCAGCTTGAACCCCAGGTCGCTGACCCAGCCGACGACCGTCGGGTAGCCGGGGAAGAACGCCAGCGGCGTCTCCGCGCTGCGCCTGCCGAACGCGTCGACCAGGTTCGTCGGGACCCCGGCGTAGCCGTTGGCCGCGATGGACAGGAACCACTGACCGTCCCAGGAGCGCAGTGCCTCGCTCGCCGAGACACCGTTGCGCCCGGCCATCCAGCTCAGACCGAGCAGGCCGATCTCCCGGACGCCGAGGAAGACCAGCGCGGGCGCGAACAACCGCAGCACCCGGCCCGAGCTCCACCGCCGGACCGGCAGTGCCTCCGGTCGCTCAACCTGGGGCTCCTCGACCGTCACCTCGGCCGCGGAGCGCGTCACGTCCGTCGCGGACACCGCCGATCCTTCCCCCGACACCTCAGTTGGCAGGGTCACAGTAGCCGCCGGGCCGCCGCAGTGGCGGGTGCCACAAGAGCCGCGAGACTCCGGTGACGGCGCAGGTAGGCTCATCGCGATGTGCGGCGTCGGGCCGTTCGGAGCCTTCGGCGCGCACTCGCCCGGAGGAGGTTGCACGCAGTGGCGCTCGTCGTCCAGAAGTACGGCGGATCCTCGCTCGAGAACGCCGACCGGATCAAACGCGTGGCCGAGCGGATCGTGGCCACCCGCAAAGCCGGCAATGACGTGGTGGTCGTCTGCTCCGCGATGGGCGACACCACAGACGAGCTGCTCGACCTCGCCAAACAGGTCAACCCCGTGCCGCCTGGCCGGGAGATGGACATGCTGCTCACCTCCGGCGAGCGCATCTCCAACTCGCTGGTGGCGATGGCGATCAGCGCCCTGGGTGCCGAGGCGCGCTCGTTCTCCGGTTCGCAGGCGGGCGTGATCACCACCTCCGCGCACGGCAAGGCGCGCATCATCGACGTGACCCCGAGCCGGGTGCAGGCCGCCCTGGACCAGGGCCACATCGTGCTGGTGGCCGGGTTCCAGGGCGTCAGCCAGGACACCAAGGACATCACCACGCTGGGCCGCGGTGGTTCCGACACGACCGCGGTGGCGCTGGCCGCCGCGCTCAACGCCGACGTGTGCGAGATCTACACCGACGTCGAGGGCATCTACAGCGCCGACCCGCGGATCGTCCCGGACGCCAAGAAGCTCGACCGGGTCACCTACGAGGAGATGCTCGAGATGGCCGCGAGCGGGGCCAAGGTGCTCATGCTCCGCTGCGTCGAGTACGCGCGCCGCTACGGCGTGCCCATCCATGTCCGTTCGTCGTACAGCACCAAGCCCGGGACCATCGTCTCCGGCTCAATGGAGGACTTGACCGTGGAACAGGCGATGATCACCGGCGTCGCGCACGACCGGTCCGAGGCCAAGGTGACCGTGGTCGGCGTGCCCGACCACGCCGGGGTGGCCGCGCGGATCTTCCGCACGGTGGCCGACACCGAGATCGACATCGACATGGTGCTGCAGAACGTCTCCAGCACCGTGTCCGGCAAGACCGACATCACCTTCACCCTGTCCAAGAGCAACGGCCCCACCGCGGTCGAGGCGCTGGAGAAGATCCGCGAGGAGCTCGGCTTCACCCAGGTCCTCTACGACGACCACGTGGGCAAGGTGTCGCTGGTCGGCGCGGGCATGCGCTCGCACCCGGGGGTGACCGCGACCTTCTGCGAGGCGCTGGCCAAGGCCGGGGTCAACATCGAGATCATCAACACCTCGGAGATCCGGATCTCGGTGCTCATCCGAGACACCCAGCTCGACGAGGCGGTCCTGGCCATCCACCAGGCCTTCGAACTCGGCGGCGACGAGGCCGCCGTGGTGTACGCGGGGAGTGGTCGCTGATGGCACCGGTACTCGCCCTGGTCGGTGCCACCGGCGCCGTGGGCACCGTGATGATCGACATCCTGAACGGCCGGTCGGACTGGCCGTGGGGCGAGGTGCGGCTGATCGCCTCGCCGCGCTCGGCGGGCAAGAAGATCACCGTGCGCGGCGCGGAGCTGACCGTGCTGGCGCTCGCGCCGGAGGTCTTCGACGGCGTCGACGTGGCCATGTTCGACGTGCCCGACGAGGTCTCCGCGCACTGGGCGCCGATCGCCGCCGAGCGCGGCGCGGTCGCGGTGGACAACTCGGGCGCGTTCCGGATGGACACCGACGTCCCGCTGGTGGTGCCCGAGGTCAACAACGACCAGATCGACTCGCGCCCGCGCGGCATCATCGCCAACCCGAACTGCACCACGCTGTCCATGATGGCCGCGATCGGTGCCCTGCACCGGGAGTTCGGCCTGCGCGAGCTGGTGGTGGCCTCCTACCAGGCCGCCTCCGGCGCGGGCCAGGACGGCGTCGACCGGCTGCACGCCGAGTACGCCGCGGTCGCGGGCAAGCAGGTCGGCGTCCGCGCGGGCGACGTCCGCGAGGCGCTGGCCGCCGCCGGACTGTCCCAAGAGGACTCGCCGTTCCCGGCGCCGCTGGCGCTCAACGTGGTCCCGTGGGCCGGCTCGGTCAAGGCCGACGGCTGGAACAGCGAGGAGCTCAAGGTCCGCAACGAGGCCCGCAAGATCCTCGGCATCCCGGACCTGAAGGTCTCGGCAACCTGCGTGCGCGTCCCGGTGGTCACCACGCACTCGCTGGCCGTGCACGCCACCTTCGCCGAGCCGGTCACCGTGGCCCAGGCGCACGAGATCCTGGGCGCCCAGCCCTCGGTGGTGCTGGTCGACGACCCGGCCAACGGGGTCTTCCCGACCCCGGCCGACGTCGTCGGCGGCGACCCCACCTACGTCGGCCGGGTCCGCCAGGCGCTGGACTTCCCGAACACGCTCGACTTCTTCGTCTGCGGCGACAACCTGCGCAAGGGCGCCGCGCTGAACACCTACGAGATCGCGGAGTCGCTGGCCGCCCGGCTGTGACGCCCTGATCGACCGTCGCCGGGTGGGTGCACGGCACCTGCCCGGCGACGGCGTTCACCGCTGTGCCGCGCGGGGACCCGACTCGGACGATTCCGGTGTGGGGCGACTGCGCCCGGCAGGAGTACGACGGGCCCGACTGCCTGACCGCCACCGGCGAGGCCCACCGACGCGCGGCGACTACGACACGGGGTTCGACGACGTCAGGCTGGCGCTGTCGGTGCGCTCCACCGGCTGGGCCCGGCCCGCGCCGAGCAGCCGGGCCAGCCCCGCGATGGCCAGGCCGCCGAGCCCGGCCACGGCGAAACCCCACGCCGGGGCGGTGTGGTCCACCACGAACCCGACCACCGGCGCGCCGAGTGAGGCGCCCAGGGTGAACGCCGAACTCTGCAACCCGGTCGCCTGACCGCGCATCACCGAGGGCGCGAGCCGGGCGACCTGCTCGCCGGTGGCGGCGATCGTCGGCGCGCACAGCGCGGCGCACGGCACCAGCGCGAGCGCCAGCAGCCACCAGGGGCCCGCGAACAGTCCAACTGGGACGGTCAGCAGCCCGAGCAGGCCCATCAGCGCCACCTGCGGCAGCGACCGCCGGACCGCGCCGTGCACCAGCCCGCCGACCGCCGAGGCGGCGCAGGTGATCACGATCAGCAGGCCGGTCCAGTCCAGCTGCCCCGACCCGCGCAGGGCCGCCACGACCGAGACATCGATGCCCGCGAGCACGAACACCGCACCGCCGCCGATGGCGAACACGCCGATCAACCGCGGCGTGAGCCACTCCCGACGCGGCAGGCGGGCGGCCCCCTTGGCCTCCTCGTGCGCCCCGCGCACCGGCGGGTTCACCACCGCCAGCGCGGTGCCCACCACGAGCACGGCCAGACCCAGCGCGGTCGCCGCCGCGCCGGTGGACAGCGAGGTCGCCAGCAGCACCGCTACCGCCGGACCGACCATGTAGGTCAGCTCCACCGAGACCGAGTCGACCGAGTACGCCGTGCGCCGCAACCCCTCGGGCACCAGCGCGGCGATGGCCTGCCTGCCGATCGACATCGCGGGCAGCGCCATCAGCCCGCCGAGGAACGCCGCGCCGAGCAGCACCGGGTAGGACATGAACCGGACGCAGACCCAGAACGCCGCCTCGCACACCGTGGCCAGCAGCACCATCGGCCGCAGCCCGTACCGGTCGACCACCATCCCCATCAGCGGCGCGCCGACCGCGATGCCGATGGTGGCCATGCCGCCGACCAGCCCGGCCTCGCCGTAGCCGCGGCCGAGCCCGACCGCGACCCGCAGGGTGATCACCATCCCGGCCGCCGAGACCGGGATCCGGGCGAAGAGCATCAGCAGCATCAGCGTCCGCACACCGGGTAGGCCGAGCATTCGGCGGTACTGCTGCATGACCCCGATGGGACTCGACCGGGGCCCTCCGGGTCAACCGGTTATCTCCGAGTGTTTTCTTGACTCGTTCCAGAAAAGATGGTTCGGTGGTGGCGATGCACCCGCCGAACACCCGCACCGCCGCGCTCGACTGGCAGCCGGTCGACCCGCGCGCGACCGTGGGAGCGGGTGCCCGCGGCCGGACCGGTGCCCACCCCCGCCCGGACCGCGGCGCCACCACCGAACCCGAACCCACCACCGAGAGCACGGGAGGACGAGCATGACCACTGCCCGGCCCACCACGAACAACGTCGGCATCCCCGTCGGCAGCGACAACGAGTCGCTGACCGTCGGGGCCAACGGTCCGATCCTGCTTCAGGACCACTACCTGATCGAGAAGAACGCGCAGTTCAACCGCGAGCGGGTCCCGGAGCGGGTCGTGCACGCCAAGGGCGGCGGCGCGTTCGGCTTCCTCGAGGTCACTGAGGACGTCAGCCAGTTCACCAAGGCCGGGCTCTTCCAGCCGGGCACCCGCACCGAGAGCCTGATCCGGTTCTCCTCGGTCGCCGGGGAGAGCGGTTCACCCGACACCTGGCGCGACCCGCGCGGTTTCGCGGTGAAGTTCTACACCGAGCAGGGCAACTACGACCTGGTCGGCAACAACACGCCGGTGTTCTTCATCCGCGACCCGATCAAGTTCCCGGACTTCATCCGCTCGCAGAAGCGCCGCGCCGACAACCACCTGCGCGACGCGAACATGCAGTGGGACTTCTGGACCCTGCGCCCGGAGAGCGCGCACCAGGTCACCTGGCTGATGGGCGACCGCGGCATCCCGTCGAACTGGCGCCACCAGAACGGCTACGGCTCGCACACCTACCTGTGGGAGAACGCCGGCGGCGAGAAGTTCTGGGTCAAGTACCACTTCAAGACCGACCAGGGCATCGGCTACCTCACCCAGGCCGAGGCCGACCGGATCGCGGGCGAGGACGCCGACCACTACATCCGCGACCTGTTCAACTCCATCAAGGCGGGCGAGCACCCGAGCTGGACCCTGCACGTCCAGGTCATGCCCTACACCGACGCCGCGGACTACCGGTTCAACCCGTTCGACCTGACCAAGGTGTGGCCGCACGGCGACTACCCGCTGATCAAGGTCGGCCGCTACGTGCTGGACCGCAACCCGGAGAACTACTTCGCCCAGATCGAGCAGGCGGCGTTCGAGCCGTCGAACCTGGTCGCGGGCATCGGCCCGTCGCCGGACAAGATGCTCCAGGGCAGGCTGTTCGCCTACCCCGACGCGCACCGCTACCGGATCGGCGCGAACTACGCGCAGCTGCCGGTCAACGCCGCCAAGTCCGAGGTCAACTCGTACTCCAAGGACGGCGCGATGCGCTACAACAACCCGGGCGACCCGGTCTACGCGCCCAACTCCTACGGCGGCCCGCACGCCGACGCCGCCTACGCGGCCGAGACCGTGTCGACCTACGGCATCGAGGACGAGGTCATCCGCTCGGCCTACCGGCTGCACGCCGAGGACGACGACTTCGGCCAGCCGGGCACCCTGGTCCGCGAGGTGCTCGACGACGCCCAGCGCCAGCGGCTGGCGGAGAACATCATCGGGCACGCGTCCAACGACGTGTCCCAGCCGGTGCTCGAGCGCGTCTTCGAGTACTGGCGCAACGTCGACAAGGACCTCGGCGACAAGGTCGCCGACGGTTTCCCGAAGTAGCCCGCTGCGCTGTCCTGGCCCGGTTCACCCGTCGTGGTGGACCGGGCCAGTTCCGTCTGAATAGGCACCGATCGTGCTACACCCGCCCGTAAGGCAGGGCACGGTCGGGTGGGACGCGGGCCGGTGGCGACACCCGGTGATTTCCTCCCGAGCGGCATTCACCCGAAGGTAACCATCAAGCCTCACCGTGCTTGACGCTGCGAATGGTGCATCGTGAATGGTGATCAGCCCGCATTTCGGATCCGCTTTCTTGGGTATTCACTGAGTTGTCCGCACCTGGACAACCGACAAGGAGAAAACCCGATGAACAAGATCGCACGATTCGTCGCCGCGGCTGCTACGGGTACAGTTCTTGCCCTCGGTAGTGCCGGAATGGCGCAGGCGGAAACCGCCTCCGTGACGGCCGCGCAGACCCAGCAGATCGTGAGCGCCGACGCCGCCCTGAAGAAGGCAGTGGACGCCAACGACTACCTGGGTGCGCGCAACGCGATCGACCAGTTGCGTACGGCGGCCGCCCAGCTCAAGTCCACGGACCGCTCGGCGGACGCCGCCAAGGCCGAGACCGCGGCGGCCGACCTGCTCAAGGCCCTCCCGATCCCGGGGGGCCTGCCGATCCCCGGTGGGTTGCCGATCCCCGGCGGTCTGCCCATCCCTGACCTCGGCAGCCTGCTGGCCGTGCTGAACGTGCTGAACAGCCTGCCCGGCGGCGGCGTGCTGTCCGGCCTGCTCAACACCCTGCAGTCGACCCTGAACAACCTGCTCGGCGGCCTCGGCGGCGGCGGGCTCCCGGGTCTGAGCACCCTGACCGGCCTGCTGGGCGGGCTGCCGGTCGTCGGTGGCCTGACCGGTGGTCTCGGTGGGCTGACCGGTGGCCTCGGCGGTCTCGGTGGCCTGACCGGTGGGCTGGGCGGCCTGACCGGCGGCCTCGGTGGGCTGACCGGCGGCCTGGGTGGCCTGGGCGGCCTGACCGGTGGTCTGCCGGTGGTCGGCGGGCTGACCGGTGGGCTGGGTGGCCTGACCGGGATCCTGGGTGGCCTCGGCGGCCTGGGTGGCTGATTTACCCCGTATTTCTCCCGTGTGCTGATATAGCGCGGGCCGGTAATCCGATCCTTGCCCCGGATCGGATTACCGGCCTTTCGCCGGGTCGTCGACCCGGGTGGTTTATCGCGGCGGAATCAGGGCGCGGTCGTGTGCCAGTGCGTCGTATAGGCCGACGCCTCCGCGGTGAGCCAGGCGTCCAGAGTGGTGATGTTCGTGTTCCGCGGCAGCCGGTATTCCCGGGACCGCCGGAGGTCGACGACCAACGGCGTCGCACCGGGCAACAAGTCGTCCACGCACACCTCGAGCAACCGCAGCGCCGCATTCGCGCCGTCGCGGGTCAGCGGGGCCTCCTTCAGGTGGAACAGCACCACCTGCCGGTTTCCTTTGCGGTCGCGGACCGCCAGGTGCGGGGTGACCGACAGGTCCAATTCGCGCACCCGCAGCGTGGTCGCCCAGTGCGGCACCGCGCTCAGCCGAGAACCGCGCCACCAGGCGAGGAACCCCGCGGCCACCTCCTCGAACGCGCGCGGCTGCCCGGTCAGCTCGGCGGCCGCCACCACCTCGGCCAGCCCCGCCGCCGGGTCCTGCGACCGCGCGGCCGCGGCGATCGCGGTCAGGATCGGCCGGTAGAACACCCGCCCGTAGTGCTCCGGCACGGCCTCGCGCTCGTGCGCCGAGGTGACGATCTCGGTCCGCCTCCTGCGGTCCCCGGCGACGTACTCGGCGAAGGACGAAGCAGTGATCACGACGTTCCCCATGGGCGGCTCCCTCGGTCGTTGTCGATCACCATCGTAGCCCGGGGGTATGACACACATGTTCGAATCAGACGACATTAGTCCAGGTAGAGCAGGGGTTGTTCAGTCGGTGGACAGCTCGCTGTGCAGCTTGAGCACGTGCCCGCCGTCGTCTTGCTCGAGGACGTAGGCGGGGTCGTCCGCGCTGCCGTGCCGGGTCACCTCCGAACCCTTGAGCGTGCGCGTCACGGTCTCCTCGTGCGCCGAGACGACCTTCGCCGACGCCCAGCCCGTGCCCCACTTCCACTTGACCCCGGTGCCCTTGCGGTATTTGTGCATGGCGCCCGGGTACCCGCGATAACCCCAGGTCAAGCGCCCTCGCGCAGTGCGTCGGACGTGGTCTGATGCCCGGCGACCAGGTCGCGCGGCCGCCCCCGCCCCGCTCGAACAGCGGGCGACGCGGGATCCGGCGGCCTGGCAGGATCGGCGGCGTGAGCACACATCCCGTCGCCCAGGTACCGGACCGCCTGTTCGCCGACGACGAGGCCGAGACCCGCTGGCGGGCGCGCTTCCACGCCGCGCGGGTCTCGTTGCCCGACTGGGCCCTGCACGCGCCCGACCGGACCGTCTACGTCTCCAACGCCAGCGGCGTCTGGGAGGTCTACGCCTGGGACCGGGCCACCGACACCCACCGCCAGGTCACCGACCGGCCCAACGGCACCCTGCACGCCACCGTGTCCCCCGACGGCGAGCACATCTGGTGGTTCGCCGACACGGACGGCGACGAGTTCGGGACCTGGGTCAGGGAGCCGTTCGGGGGGCGCCCGGCGGGTGCCGACGCGCCGCCCGCCGTCCCCGGTACCCCCGCCGGCTACCCGGCTGGGCTGGAGATCGGCGACGAGGTGCGGGTGGTCGGCGTGGCCGACGACGACGGCACCACGATCTTCCTCGCCCGCGGCGACGCCGAGGCCGAGGTCGTCTACCGGGATGAGCACGACGGCGGTGTCGCCGCGCTCTCCTACGACGAGACGCTGCTGGCCATCGCGCACTCCGAGCACGGCGACAACCGCCACCCCGCGCTGCGCGTCCTCTCGGTCGCCGACGGGTCCGCCGTGGCGGAGAAGTGGGACGGCAAGGGCAAGGGGCTCACCGGGATCTCGTTCAGCCCGGTCGAGGGCGACCAGCGGTTGCTGGTCCTGCACGAGCGCCGCGGCCGCGAGGAGCTGCTGATCTGGGATGTCGCCGCCGACACCGAGCGGGAGATCGCGCTCGACCTGCCCGGCGAGGTGGCCGCCGACTGGTACACCGACGGCAGCGCGCTGCTGGTCGCGCACACCCACGAGGCCCGCGACACCCTGCACCGCTACGACATCGCCACCGGTGAACTGACCACTTTGGACACACCGGCGGGCTCCATCGGCTCCGCGCACGCGCGCCCGGACGACACCGTCGAGTACTCCTGGTCCAGCGCCGCCGAGCCCTCGGCCGTGCGGGCCCGCTTCGCCGACGGCACCGAGCGGGTCCTGCTCACCCCGCCGGGCGAGCGGGCCCCGACCAGCGCGCCGCTCACCGACGCGTTCGTCGACACCGAGCACGGTCGGGTGCACGCGCTCGTCGCCCGTCCGGTGGACGCCCCGGACGGCCCGCTGCCCACGGTGTTCAGCCTGCACGGCGGCCCGCACGCCGCCGACGAGGACCGCTTCTCCGCCTACCGCGCGCTGTGGGTCGACGCCGGGTTCGCCGTGGTGCACGTCAACTACCGCGGCTCCACCGGCTACGGCTCGGCCTGGCGCGACGCGATCGAGGGCAGGCCGGGGCTCACCGAACTCGCCGACGTGCGGGCGGTGCACGCCTGGGCCGTCGAGTCCGGCCTCGCCGACCCGGCCCGCTGCGTGGTCAACGGCGCGTCCTGGGGCGGCTACCTCGCCCTGCTCGCCCTGGGCACCCAGCCCGACCTGTGGGCCGCGGGCGTCGCGGGTGTCCCGGTCGCGGACTACCACGCCGCCTACGAGGACGAGATGGAACCGCTGCGCGCGTTCGACCGGGCGCTGTTCGGCGGCTCCCCGGCCGACCTGCCCGACCTGTACACCGAGTGCTCACCAATCACCTATGTCGACCAGGTGCGCGCGCCGGTGCTGGTGATCGCGGGCGAGAACGACCCGCGCTGCCCGATCCGCCAGATCGACAACTACCTCGACCGGCTCGCCACCCGCGGCCTGCCCTACGAGGTGTACCGCTACGACGCGGGGCACGGCTCGCTGGTGGTGGCCGAGACGATCAAGCAGTCGCTGATCGAGGTCAGCTTCGCGCTGCGCGCGCTCGACCGAGCCGGCGCGCTCGACCCGAGCTAGCGCGCCCGGGCCAGGGCGAACTCGACGACCTGCAGGCCGATGGTCCGCAGCGTCGTCGAGACGCCCGGGTCCGAGCACTCGCCCGCCTCGTCGAAGGTGGTCCCGATCGAGTTCACCGCCGCACCCAGCGGCGTCGGCCACCCGCGCAGGGCGTGCACGACGGAGCGCAACGCGGTCAACGTTCCGACTGCGGCCTGCCAGCCCGCGGCCGTCGAGACGCAGCCGACGGCCCGGCCCTCGAGGTAGACGCGCTCGTCGGTGCGCAGGTCCTCGACGTAGTCCAGGGCGTTCTTGACCAGGCCGGAGATCGTGCCGTGGTAGCCGGGGGAGACCAGGATCACCCCGTCGGCCTCGCGCAGCTCGTCCACCAGCCTGCGCGCGGCGTCCGTGCGGTCGGGCACGGCCGGGTCGTAGAACGGGAGCACGATGTCGGCGCCGGTGAGCGCCGTCGTCTTGGCACCGGCCTCGGCCGCGCCCGCCAGGGCGATCCGCAACGCGCGCTCGGACTGCGAGTCCGCGCGCAGCGACCCGCCGATACCCACCACAGAAACTGTCACCAGACCTATCCTTCCACCGGTTCGCCGACGGTACGACCTCCATCGCGGTGGAGGTCCAGTCCGAGGTGACCGCCGAGCCTACTAGCGGGTAACCTCAGCTCAGGACGAGCTCAGGAGGCCGCATGTCAGCGCTGGTGAACCGGGTCCCGATCCGCGTGCAGGCCGCGGCGGCGCAGGCGGTGTTCGCCCTGCCGAGGCAGGTCAAGCGGCTCATCGCGGGCAAACCGATCCGCATCGACGGCCAGGAGCTCGCGCTGGACGCCCAACTGCTGCTCGCCCTCGACCGGATGGCCGGGCACTCGTTCGTCGACCGCACCCCCGAACGGTCCCGGCTCAACCTGGAGCGTTCCACCCACCTGGTGAACGGCCCCCGCATCGAACCCGTCGCGGTCCGCGCCATCGACGCCAACGGAGTCCCGGCCCGCCTCTACACCCCGGAGGGCGCGGGCGACCGAGCCCCACTCCTGGTCTTCTACCACGGCGGCGGCTGGGTCCTGGGCACACTCGACAGCCACGACCAGACCTGCCGCTTCCTCGCCGTCCACGCCCGAGTCAAGGTCCTCTCCGTCGACTACCGACTGGCCCCCGAACACCCCTTCCCAGCAGCGGCCGACGATGCTCTGACGGCGTTCAACTACGCCTCGTCCCACGCTGCGTCCCTGGGTGTGAACCCGGACCTGATCGCCGTCGGCGGCGACTCCGCGGGCGGCAACCTGGCGGCGGTCACGGCGTACCAGGCCACCCGCGCGGGCGGCCCACGCCCGGCCTTCCAACTGCTGTTCTACCCCGGCACCGACGCCACCGTCCGCCGCCGCTCCCGCGACCTATTCGCCGACGGCTTCTTCCTAACCAGTGCGGACATCGACTGGTTCTGCGACCACTACTGCCCAGACTTCACCCAACGCGCCGACCCCCGCTTCTCGGTACTCCGCGCAACGGACCTATCCGGCCTTCCCCCCGCTTACGTTGCCACGGCTGGGTTCGATCCCTTGCGGGACGAAGGCGAGGCCTACGCCCACGCACTCCGCGCCGCAGGAGTGCCGGTGGTCTTGAGCCGCCAGTCCGACCTGATCCACGGCTACGTGAACTTCGTGGGAGTGGGGACCCGATTCCGAGAGGCCCTGTCCGAAGCCGCAGGCGCCTTGGCCGCCGCCTTGGTACTGACCGCCCCCGCCCCCGCCGACCTGTTCCGCTCCCGCTAACCCTTCGCTCGCTCCGGCCATCGCCGAGTGCTCGGTCCTGCGGTGGGGCCTTGCTCGGGGAGAGCAGTTTCGGCACCCGCAGGGTGCCCGCGCCGTGGTGATGCTCGATGGGGTGGAGCGGCTTTGCCTGGGGCCCCTAAGAAAAGAGGCGCCGGGGTGAAGCGGGTGGGAAAGGGATCACCCACGCCTCAACCAGGCTAGCGCCTCTTTTCTCCCCAGACAAAGCCACTCCACCCCATCGAGCACTTCCTTGCCACACCTGCCTTCTCGGGTCCCATGGCTCACCAAGATGCGGCGCGACAAGCCATCCAGGACGTCGTTCTCTGGTCGAGTGTCCACTTGAGTCATGCCGACACCGTCAACTCGGCTAGGGCCGAGCGTCCTCTCGCCGACGACACACCACTCCCGCTTGCCAACGCCATTCGGGAGCCTGGTGTTACGGCATGAGCAGCCTGCCTACGTGAGAGAGTTCCTGAACTGTACAGACCTGGTTAGAGCTTCTGCGAGCGCACTTTCGCAGCCTGCAAGCACATTGAGTCCCTCAGAATCACGGTGAGCTCCTTCTAGAGTGGAGTGCACCGTCAGGCGAGCGCGGAGAGTCGACGCTACTTCACGACCTATCGTGCACAGATTCACCACGATCCCCGCGTAGTACTCCGCTTCCTCCGGTGTCAGGTTCTCCGGCCAGTCGCCCGGCCAGGCGAGCTTGGTGAACTCCCGCAGATGTTCTCGCGCAACAAGCTTCTGATCCACGTCTGGCTGTTCAACCACTGACAACCTCCCACCTCTACGCGTGCCGATGGGCGGGCAACGCGTGTCCCATACGTCCGCTCAGTGTCACAGAACACGAGTCTGCTGACCTGACCCGACGTCAACAGGATGTCACCGCAGTCGTGGGCAGGGACAGGCAAAGGTGGCCAGCGGCACCTACCTGCGACCTCTTCGCTCGGAAGCCGCAAGTTGGAACGGGGTGTCATCGTGCATTTCAGTCATTTGCTCGACGAACCGAGTGTGACGCCGCTCGAGATCTTGCACCGGATGGTCTCGGCTAGTTGGCGGATGCGCCACTTGATCCAGTGGTAGAAGACGGAGCGACAGCAATGGACCGAAACTTCCCGAGTATAGCAAGCTAATCCGGAGGATAGGTCCTGCTCGCAACCAGTGGGCGGAACCTATCGCTCTTGTTAGTCAGAGTCCTTGTAGAACGCTGACCTCGGCTCGTTCTAGGGACCTCGCTGGCAGCGCCGCCCCCACTGTTGCAGCTCGCTGATCGTCAACAGCTGTACCAGCTAGGGCTGGCTACCTACGCGGTAGATCCGCCTACGCGTTCCTGCAACAGGGTCAATCTAGCCGTCACCCGCGTTGAGCGAACATCTCGCAGTGCCTGACCTGCTTGCATTGCGAGATCGCTGGCTCGCTCTCGTTCCCCGGTTGCCGCGTACACCTCGGCAAGGTCGATCATCCGACCGGCGCGGCCTCTAAGGCGGTCGGCGCCTATGCGCGGCAATAAGTCCTCGAACCGCCTGATCGCCTCGTCGTGTTCACCGGCAGCCGCCAGCGCTTGAGTGATGATCGAGTTGAGGTGGTCTTGAGTCAGGAAACCCGCCCAAACAGGTACGTCGCCGCCACGAGCTGCCAGCGTTTCCGCCTCACTTATGTGCCGTAAAGCCTGCCTTGGGTCGCCAGACCGAGCGAGGTGTCCCGCCAGGCCCGCGTGCAGGTTCGCACGCTCAAGGGAACAGACACGGCGGTCATCGAGGGCTCCCCCTCGACCAGCTTCACGGCTGCGGCAGGCAATGCGTCCCCGATCTGCGCCGCTATGTTCAGCAGGACATGAGCGCGTAGATCGGCATCGGCATCGGCATCGGCACCTGCGTCAGCAGTCCGGAGTGCCAGGGTCGACAGTTGGCGAGCGGAGTAGGTCCGATCTGCGTCAAGTGCGTCCACGCCGTGCGGTCCGCAAGCGCCCCCACGGCCCCGCAGAGCGCCACTCGCGTGTCGCCGTCTAGAAGGCCCACAGCCCATTTGAGGGCACCTGCGGCCAAGTCCGCGGCCACGGCGCCACCGAAGCGGAAGTCCATCGTCGTGTAGACCGCTGTGGCTTGCTGAACGGCCGCAACCTCCGACCGGCCCACCTGGCCGGGTTGGTCGGCTGTCGTCAAGCCATCCAAGAGTCGAGCGAGTGGGTCCGAGCCTGGGGTGCCCGCGAGGACTGCCGCTGCTGCTGCAAGAAGTTCCCGTCGATTCACGTCTTCACCCAACCCCTGAACGCCAAGCGTTCGTTCGTAAGCGGCTATCAGGTCCGGCGTAGCTGTGCGCTCCCCAGTCTCGACCATGCCGAGCGTTGACTTGCTGTAGTGAACGCGGCCGGCGAGCGCTGCCAGGCTCAGCCCCGCACTCAGTCGCGCTGCTCGAAGCACTCGCCCAGTCTCGTGCACGCGGACCGCTCCCCCTGGTTGTGGACGCCCGAGCCCTACCGATGACATTCCGCGACAGTCACGCTACTCCTGGGGCGCAAGGCTCCCGGTATAGCTGAAGATCCCAGTGCACAGTGGAAGCAAAGGGGAAGTCATGACGCTCGCTATCGTGCGGAATCCGGCTGACTCGATCTCACAGAGCCTGCACGGCCGCCTGGTTGGGCAACTGATCCGCGAGCACGCTGGAATGACAGGGGACGAGCCAGTGCGGATCGTCAACGCCACCCTCGCGTTCCTCGCGGTATGCGCGGAGAACCCCGGGAGAAACCTCCGCCCGAGCCAGCGGGTGGACCTCGGCTGGCACACGTTCATCCTCAACACCCGCGACTACGCCGAGTTCTGCGAACACCTGGGGGCCGGGTTCCTCCACCACGTTCCCGACGAGTTCACCCGCCCGTCCACCACCCGGACCGCGATGCGCGCCGCGCTGGCCTCTACGGTGGAGACATTGACGGCCGCTGGCTTCGAGGTGGACGCCGACCTATGGGCAACGGACGCGGGCAGCTGCTCGCAGTGCCACTCCGGATGCACCAACTGCGGCCAAGGCGACGGTGACGGCAGCTTCTGCCGCTAGATCGAGGGATGTGCATGACGACCCGTCGTGAGTGGGGCGATCTGCCTGAACAGGTGAGGCGTGCGGTTGAAGATCGGACCGGCCCCATCCTCAAGGCGGAATCCGCGACATCTGGCCGAAACTCGGAACTGGCCAGCACCTTGTGGACGGCAGAGGGACCGCTCTTCTGCAAGGGTGTCACAACGGCATCGCCTCTTTCCGTCATGCATCACAACGAGATTGGTGTGAGCCCCTTCTTGCCTAGTGATCTCGCACCCCGCCTCTTGTGGCATGTCGAAGAAGGGGGGTGGCTGCTGCTCGGGTTCGAGTATGTGCCCGGGCAGCATGCCGACTTCTCGCCAAACTCACCTGACATTCCCTCGGTGACGGCAGCGATTAGAACCGTGACTTCGCTGCCAGCGCCGCCCAGTTCGGCCGGGCGCCGCGCTATGTCCACTCAGTGGTCTCGCGCGCTGAGTGCCGAGATCGAAAGTGCCCCCTCTGATGGCTCAACCGGGTGGTCCATCGAGAATGCGGCCACCCTCACCCGATGGGCCTCACGGGCGCCGGAGTACATAGACGGATCAGCCTTGATCCACACCGACATGAACCCAGCGAACGTTCTAGTGTCGGATTCGGTGCGAGTGATCGACTGGGCATGGTGGCGCACCGGAGCTGCGTGGATAGATCCCGCCTTCGCCATCATCCGATTCATCGCGGCTGGCCACTCGCCATCACAAGCGGAAGAGTTGGCCGGCGAGATCCCGAGCTTCAGACAAGCAGACGCCGAAGGTGTTACCGCCTTTTCGGCATCCGTACTCCGTCTGTGGGAACGCAAGTTCGCGGGGACCGCACCCACCATCGCCGCTTGTCAATGGGTGCGGTACCGGCTGGAAAAGTAGTAGGTCGCCCGCTCGCGCGAGCGACTATCCGGCACGGTCTGGAGGCACGATCGCAGCAGCGTCTGGAACGTCGCCCGCGAGATGCCAGCCCTGCTGGGGCTGGCCAGTGACTCGCGAACCTATCCTGGTGCGCTCACTGGGCGGCCTGTGGAGGCTCTGAGCGCCGTAGTCACTCCAGAGACGAAGTCAGGCCCTGTCCACACCTAAGTGGACAGGGCCTGACCTGCGTCGACCTCTTGTCCGACTACTTGAACAAGCCGGATTGGCTGGTTGACCTGCGGGAAGCGGTGCGACAGTTGCACCTAGCACTGGAGCGAGACGACCCGCGCATCAGCGTCAAGGCCACACCGCGCAAGCCTCAACGCCGCTCGGTGCGGCTGCGCCTTACGGCTGAGCAGATCGGAGAGTTGGTGGCCGCGTTCGAGGGTGGCGAAGCCACACGGTTGCAGCTTGCGGAGCGCTACGGCATCGGGCGTAGCAGCGTGGCTAAGATTTTGCGGGAAAGTCGTAGAAAGTAGTTCCCGCTTGACCAGTGTTTTAGTGCTTCTTTTCCGCGAATGACTATCGGTTACTGCTGACCCCTGCGAGCCGCCAACCCAGAACCCGCGACGATGGCCAGGAGACCTAATACGGTACTCCAGGAGATGTATTCATCTAGGAGTAGCCAACTAAGTAGGACTGCCACCCCTGGAGACAAATAAAACGCCAGGGTGGCTCTGGCTGGTCCAGCGTTCTGGATGAGCCAGTAATTCAGGTTCAGGGTAACGCCGGTAAATATAATGCCCAAGGTCAGAAGTGCGGCAGTGCTAGTAGTGGTGGGTCGGGCTTCGGGGAGGGCTAGGAGTCCGGGAGCCAGGAGCACAGCTGTGGATACCCCCATGGCCACGGTGGCAATACCCAAGGGTTCAGCAAACGTCAGGCGCTTGTGAATCAGGAGGGCGCCACAGGCGTAGCAGAAAGCCGCAGCTACAAGGAACAGACCACCAAGTAGTGCGCGGCTGCCGCCGCTGAGGTCAAGGCCAAACAGTAACAGGAGGCCCGCAAGTCCGAGAAACAGCCCTAACAACCCGCGGATTCCTTGCGGCCGTTCAGCGGGATCGAACTTGAGCGCTAAGACGGCCACAAACAAGGGCTGTGCCCCAATCAGGATGCCCGCCATCGCCGGAGATGAAAGTTCTTGCCCCAGGGTCAACAATAAGAGTGGCGCGGTGGCTTGCAGGAATACTGTCAATAGCAACCAACCGGGTTGCTGCCGGAGGCCGGAAAGTACCTTTCGCCGTAGCGCGAACGGCAACAGGAAGAGAAATGCCAAGGTGGCGCGGCCCAGAACCACCACTACAGGCGGAAAACCTCGGAGCGCCACATCGATGACGAGATAAGCCCCACCCCACAACAAGGACAGGAGCACTATGCCGGGAATGACGCCGCGGTGCAGGTGGAAGGTCTTAGCCAATGGAGGCCGTCAATGCCTGGACCTGCCCAAGGTGGGCGTACGGAGCGAAACTGGGAAGTAGCTCGGTAATGCGCCGTTGGTTGCGACCAGACTGGGTAAGTACTGCCAGCTTCCACGCGTCTCCAGCGATGGAGGCCGCCGTTTCTGGTTCCGGCGTTTTCGTTACCCGGTTTGCTTCCATGAGGTGTGCTTGAGCCAAATCAATGAGGGTGCCGGAACGTTCCCGAACGTAGTGCTCAGGGAGCAGTTCGCAGGCGCTCTGCAACGCGGCAATAGCACCCGGTCCGTCTCCGAGACGTACCAGGCAGCGACCTTTCAGGCGAGCCGCATGTTCCGGGGCGTTAAAGAATCCGAGCCATGCCGGAACGGTGTCAGACTCGACTTGGTCGAAGAGCTGTTCGGCTTGCGCCAAGGCACGGGCACCGGCCGGACGGTCACCGGCGAAGGCATACGCCTCACCCATCGCTTCGTAGAGCCAGGAACGCACGGCCGGATTAACGCCTAACCGTGGGGTGTTGGCGATCCGGAGCGCGGCCTCCAGCAAGCGGAGCGCTTCGTGACCGCGCTGGGCATGGAGGTGGATATAGCTCATGACGCCCAGCACGTAGGCATGGGCGCCAGGATTTTCGCCCTCCTGGGCACTGGACAGGGCAACGGAGCAAAACTGCCTTGCAGTGGCGTAGTCCTGGCCGTCAATGGCGAGCCAGGCAGCGAGCTGCGCAGTGTCGCCAAGCAGATTGACGTAGCGCTGGTAGAGGGTCGAGGGCACCTGGTCAGCCGCAGTCCACAGGCGGTTGAGATGGGAGACGGTGTCGCCGTAGACAGCCTGGGCCCCGGCCTGGTAGTCGATCTGTCGATAGTGGCTCGTCAGAGCCTCGTACTGACTCAGAAGTTCAGCGTGCATCGGCAGACCTCCTGACCGTGGACTGCTTACCGCATCGACTGTACGGCCGGTGGACTGACCAAGCGGTGACCTCCACACGGGTACGGATGCCGGACGATGCTGACAGCCCCCCGCTGCATCAGGCGAGCGCTCTAACGGAGCCAGCAGTTCCCGCAGTTCCGCCTGGTCGATTCCCAGCAACCGCCCCAGCTTTGGCCATAGGTAGGGCTGGGGCTGCGACTTGCCCGTCTCCCACCGGCTGACCGTGGTGGGGTCCACGTGCAGGGCCTCAGCCAGTCGTTCCTGGGTGAGGCCCTGGGACTTTCGCCTGCGCGCCAGCTCCGTACGTCTGCCCGTCATGTGGACAGTCTTGCATGACAGCTCACGGCTTGTGTTCGGGCGGTTGCCGCAGGTCAACAGGCTAAGTGCCAAGTTCCTGCCGGGTTGCCACCAGGAACTGCCGTGTTCTGGGCGCTCCATGGACAGGACAGTCAAAGTTAAGACACCCGGCACCGGGCAGACCACTACCTACACGTGGGGACGCCAGAGCCGCGTCCACCCCCGCCGCGTGCAGGGACGGCCCCGGTGCCGGGTGTCGCCACTCTCCGGCGACCGTGGAGCAGGCCAGGCATGACCGACGGCAAACAGAAGCGAGCTAAACAGGTGACATTGACAGTCACCCTCACCATTCCAGAGCTCGCGGCGCTCAGCAGCACCACCGTGGTCGTGACTTCGACCGCCGAACAGGTCGTGATCAATAACGCCGATCGAGCGCTTCGCAAGATCCGGGCAGCGGCCTTGCATCATCCCCAGTTGCCACCGGTCGTGCGTTGAATCCCCTTCCCCTCAATATGATCGGAGGTCCTATCGTGCCCGCGCCCTTGGTCTACGGCTACGTCCGGGTTGTTACGGACGACCCACTGTTTGTGCGATCCTGCCGTGAAGCACTGGCAGCCTGGTGTGCCCGCGAGGGCTGGCATCTAGGGGCAGTCTTCACCGACATTGGTTCGCCGCTAGACGTGGACAATCGCATTGGCTTCCGTGGGCTACTGGACGCGGTGATCCTGCCGCGGACTACAGCCGTAGTAATGCTGGACAGCGGGCACCTGTCTTCACGTATAGAGGTAGCGACTGAGCTTGTGCGGCAACTGCGCCGTGCGGGGGTAGCTGTGCGGGTCCGAGATGGTGACCTGCCACCGGGGGCTGGCAGCACCGAACGCAAGGCAGGTTATCGGTGAATCCCGAGGCGGAACAAGACGACCGCTCGATTCGACTGGAATCCTGGGTCTACCTTACAGATGACGCCCCGATGTCCTTTGAGCTGGACTTCACGGTGGCCCGCCTGGTTTTTGGAGCACCGTGGGAGACGCTGCATGTTACGTGTACACTGGGAGCACTGGAGGCACTGGCACGCCTCATTGAGGAGGCACGGTCTGCCCTCGACGTGCCACCGAGGAATGAGAAATAGACTGGGGTAGGCGATGTTGCAGTGTTCCTCAAAATCGGGATGCTGGAAAGCAAGTCATATACCCGGGAGCAGATCAACCTGCACGTGACCCGATGAGTGGCGCAGCCCCGCCTTGAGGCTGAAGCTGCTTGATATTCTTATGGACCAGGAAGTAGGTTTTTGACCCGGGCAAGCAGGTATGATATCTCATCTCTAGTCCGGCTTTCAATGTCCGAATTGAGCCAGTTCTCTGCGAATCGAATAGGAGAAGCAAGCCAGTCCTCCCGTCCCGCGCTCGCTTGCGCTTGCTCTAGCAGTGCCTTTAGGAAAGTGACCCGGTAGTCTTCGTGTAGGACGAGCCGTATGTCGAGACTTAGTGCCATTTCAACCAAGACACCATAGAGCTTTACTAATAGGTAAAGCTCTTTCGCCTCTGCTAACTGTATAACGTTGACACTACCGGACAAGATGTCTCTGCGAAATGTCCTACTTGGATAGACTTCGTATGAGACAGCATGGAGGTCATCAATCAAAACACCATCAACACTTACGCTACGTCGTAGGGCCAAGAACATGGATTGATCCACAAGGACTATACACTCCCAACCGGGAATATGCCCGTATGTCAAAAGGGCCTCGATCTGGAGATACCTAATGGTGTTCCTGGGGCCTAGTTCTCTCTCTACCTCGAAATATTTTGCCTCGTTTTGGAGCGCCAATAGGAAGTTCATGTCGGTTTTACGGCGCTCCTCACTTCGCAAGTCTCTCATTATCCGCCACGTGAGTGGATGCATAGTGATATTTGCAAACGGCGACGTGTTACTAGTGTTTCTTCGGATCAATCCATATTCTTCGAGCTTATTGTACGCAAGCTCAATTCTCATTTGATTCTTTTCCTGCGGCAGTATCTGCCAAAAGACAAAGATTGCCGTATCTACTGTTGAAATTGCACCCATTCCCATAGAGGACAGCACACTGTCAAGGGCAGCAGTGACAATCTCGTTGAGTAGAATGTCTTCCAGGATTAGCTCATACAATTGCACTATTCTAGCTTTTTGTGCGGCCAGGGTTTCTATGAAGCTGATTGTTTCGGGTGCATTTTCAACAAGTTTTTCTACAAATTGTGCGACACTAGTAATCCATGACTTCTTTAGGAATCTTGCCGCAAGCTCAAGTGCGAGCGGGCGGCGCCCGAGGGTAGATATAAGAGCCTGCACGTCTGCCTTAGTTATAGCGGGCAACATGCGCCCGATAAGTTTCTCAGCCTCTGACTGCGTAAACTCCATCAGTTCAAGTGCATCGAAGTTTCCTTGGGGACGCGTTCGGCTCGTGATGAGGATGGGAATTCCCGGATTCTCAGGAAGAAGTGTCGAGAGCTGATCTTCATTGAAAATATCGTCGACTACTACCGCGCTCAACATACTGGGTGCTTCAAGCCGTTTGCGAAGGATGGCGGTACGTGTATGGCACTCCCATAAGGCCGGATCTACACCATCAGCAATTAACGCACCAATGGTATCTGATTCGAGCGCTTTCCTGCTGGCGGGTCTTAGCTTTGCGGTCGGTCTCCCGTTGCTAATCTTAGCAGCCATGAGATCAGCCAGTGTTGATTTCCCTGTTCCAGGCTCTCCCCATATCCAGATTATTCTTGCACCTTGATTTACAAAGTCGGTAATTTTGCGAAAGTATTCCTCGCGCGCAACTAAGTTGTTTGAGTTTTCGGGTTCTATAGCTTGGCCGGATGTAGCAATTGTTTTGCGGTTGGCTAGTAATGCTGTGGATAATTGGTCAACTGCGTGATCAAAGTCGCGCTGTTGCGTCTTTATCGGGCAAGGGTATTCCGAGCGTTGGCTGAACCATTTGCGTCGCGCTCCAAGTTTCATATGCACTCCTGTGGGAGTATGAAAATTGAAAGCAACCATCGCAATGTGTACATACTGTATTTTGCGTTGCGCGACCGTAAGCGCCTGCCGTGCAGGCCGCGGTGCCAATTGAGCGATATGCCCATTGATGATGTTTCTCAGCGCCCTTCGTACGTCGCGCAGATCACCAGAGGGGTCTACTGCTAAAAGCGCGCAAAGTTCCCCCAGTTCATTATCAAGCAGTTGCCTAAAGTCTGAGTCTGTACGCATAATGCCTTCATTACGAGCAAGCAGATGCAGTGCTTCGCGTAGTCGTGCGCGTATCTCCGTAGTCAATTGCTTCCTACCCTTCTGTGTCTCTGATGTATCTTACCTGAAATTAGACTTGACTAGCCACAATATTTGTGTCATTAATAGGTTCTTATGCAAGAAGGTTTTCCTATCCCACCTGAACGCGATGAAACGCCTGAGCAGACGCATGATGATAGTGTTCCCATAGAAATGAGAAGAGAGCAATTCTCATTATGGGCGGATCTTAAGTTCTCTGATGAGGATCCGGGAAATTATATGCTGTATTGGGGTGATAGGTTTGAAAACCCTGATGAGCCGGAACTCATTACTCGATATCACGATGAATCCTTAGTGGAATTCAACGCGCACCACGGTACCGACTACACACTTGAAGAGCTACTTGGCCGCCCCGATCCGCGCACAGAGGCGGACAAACGTTGGTGGACATAGCCCTTCTGACCTGTGCATATGGCATGGCCACAACGTGGCCACTAGCCACTAGTTGGGTAATTCCCGACACATCTGTTGTGCTATTTCTGTCATAGCAACAACGGCAGAAGGCGCGTTGCGATTTACGCACCTCCCGGCGCAGGTCAGGATTGGTGATGCACCTATGCTCCAGACCATCCTCTCTACCTCTGCATTTTTCATGGCCCTTGGCGTTCTCCTGGGCCATGGCCTGACAACTCACGCTCAGTACAAGCGTGGGCGGCGGCAGGACAAAAAGCAGCGGGACCTAAACGAACAAGAGCGACAGGTCGATAACCTGCGGTTCAAGCTCCGCGGTCAGCAGGACAACGACGCGTGAACATGTTCTCTGGGTAAGTTGGTTCGGAGGGCCACCACACTCCTCTCATATCGCAATACCATTCGTAGAAGGGGATCGTTATGTCTTCTCTCCCCGAGCGCCTCTCCGGCGCTTTAAGCAAGTACGGCTACCAAGACGAACTCGGATATCGCCCGGTGCCAGCTCGTGTCGTGCGAGCCGTGAACTACGGCGTTGCCGTGGAGCACGGCCGTGCCATTGTGCAGGCAGCTCGTGCACGGGCAGTGGAGCATGTCGCCGAAGAGGCCATGCAAGCGGCTGGACGGTTGAGCCAGTCGGAGGCGTTTTGGATGCGACACGCGCCGCAGGGAGCGGGCCGCTTCCAAGCCATTGCTGACCTTGCCGCTATGGCCTTGGCGGATATTGTATCGGAGGCCGGTCGTGATTGAGACTCGGGTGCGGATGGTGCTGCTCGGACTGGCGGGCTGGCTTGCCATCGGGTTGCTGTTCAGTTGGGTGGCCTCTCTGGCGGTGTTCATGGTCTGGACGCTGCTCAGGTTGGGATTCATGTTGGCGGACGTACGGTTGTCTGCGGAGCGTGAGCGGCTGGCATTCCAGCGCCAAGCCATCGATGTGGAATGGAAGCAATTGGAGCGGCTCGGACAGGTGCGCTCAGTGTTCCTGCACGCGCGGCGGGCTATGCAGGCTGAGGCCCAGCGTGACGAGGTTCAGGACGCTGGGCCGTGAACCCTTATCGAGGCAACCGACGGGCACGCACTCTACTACTGGTCACTGCTCTAGTGGCCGCACCAGTAGTGCTGGCGGCGGGAGCACGGGCAGCCGGACAAGTGCAAGACGCCGTAGCTGATGTTGTCATTGCTGTCCTGCCCTACCTGGCTGGGATCGGGCTAGTGGCTTGGCTGTGGGTAGCGGTATTCGGACGGCGGTTCTAATTCTCGATTCATTGCCTTATATAAGGAGGCGCCATGTGCCACGAAAGTCACGGAAGCAACTGGTTGGGAAAGTCGAAGATCACGAACGCCGGGAGCGGGAGAAGTTGCTAGGCCAACTGGCTGAAACACTACGAACAGAACGGTCAACGCGTAGAAGTGTCGGTACTTGCCACAACGAGCACATCCGTCCACCTGCGGCGTAGTGTTGTGAAATAGTTGTAGCGCTTGATTGTCTCAACTGTGAGACGTATAACTAATAGTGTACGTCTCACAGTTGAGACACTTAACTACCCAGGGAGGCATTTGGACGAAGTATGGCACGACAACAATGGATCTTTCGGGTGACAAAAGCGGGACGCCACTTCCCTCAACTTGACCTCCTAGTCGCGGCACTACTTGCCCTTGGCGATCAGTTTGCCGCTGAACAGCAGACTGCAACTACAACGCAAGGCAGTACGCATAGGGAGGCTCAGAAATGAGTGGAACCCTTTTCCTGTTGTTGTGTCTTGGTATGGGGCTGGCTATGCCGTTGTTGGTGATGGGGGCTCGTGTACTCGAAGCGGACAGTTGGCGACGGAAGCTTGTTGCCTATCAACTCATTCCGCCAGGCTCGCTGACTCATGAGGCTGTGACCTCCTGGCTGTCTACGGTGGCTGCGGCCACCCATCCCAGTTGGTTTACACTACTGCCGGTTTCACCCGTGGTGTTTGAGGTTATCAGCGATGCCTACGGTATTCGGTATTTCATTCTCGTCGCTGGAAGCGACCGGGCTTCCCTGCTATCAGGGATACAAGCTGCCATGCCGGGTAGTCGGTTGACCGAAGCCTCTGATTACCTACATAGTGGCAAACGATTTTTGGTAGCAGCAGAACTGACCATGACCAGTCACGTCCGGCCCCTAGCCAGTGATCGAGCTGACCAGGTCAGCACGGCTTTGCTAGCAAGCTTGCAACCGGTTCCGCCGGGTAGCTCCGTGCGGGTGCAATGGATATTCACCAGCGCAGGCACACCGGAGCCAATGCGCACGGTCCCCAGTGATATCCACCCGAACGGTTCATGGTTCTGGGAAGACACCCCGCCCGCAGATGCTGAAGCGGTGCGTGCGGCCCGGCTCAAGCATCAGGGTGCACAGCTCATGGCAGTAGCCCGTATGGGTATTGAGGCCAAGGAATCAGCACAGGCGTATGCCTTGCTGCGACGGACTTGGCATCACTGGCACGGTTTGAACGCCATTGGAGTAAGGCTACGGCGCCGGCTCCTGCCTTCACGAATAGTGACACGGCGAGTGGCTGAGCGGTCAATGCCGGTGACCCGCTGGCCACTCACGCTGTCGGTCAGCGAGGCCGCCGGACTACTGGCATTGCCATTAAACGGAGCACGATTGCCCGGTGTGCAGACCGGGGCCGCGCGCCAGCTCCCGCCGCTTGCCTCTTCTCCACTGCATGGTGCGACAATTGGGCACAGTAATTACCCGGGACTGACGAAAATGCCACTGCGGGTTAGTGCGACCGACCGGCTTCAGCACCTTCACCTTATCGGGCAAACTGGTACCGGAAAATCCACCCTTATTGCCAGCCTTGCTTTGCAGGATATCGCAGCAGGGCGCGCTACAATCGTGGTAGACCCCAAAGGTGATCTGATCGCTTCCATTGCCGAGCGCATCCCGGACGGTCGCCATGATGACGTTGTCATCATTGATCCCAGTAACGTTAGTGGGCGTATAGTCGGGTTCAATCCACTGCAAGTTCCTCGGGGTAGTAATGCTGAACTCGTGGCCGATCGAGTGTTGACTATCCTGCACTCAATTTACCGCGAGTTTTGGGGACCGCGGACCGATGACCTGTTACGGGCAGCGCTATTTTCGCTGACCCATACCCGGGCGCCGGACGGCTCAGATTTTACATTGATCGAGATCCCTGACCTATTTACTAACCCCGGGCTGCGGCAATACGTTATGCGGCAGCCTTCTCTACCGCCACACTTGCGGACCTATTGGCAGCAGTTTGACGCGCAAAGTACAGAGGCACGGTTGAACGCCATTGCTCCGGTGCTCAACAAGCTGCGGGCGTTCACTATGCGGACACCAATCCGGCTCATGCTCGGACAGAGTGATGGTATCCGCCTTGACGCGCAATTCCGTCGCAAGTCAGTCTTGCTGGTGTCCCTCGCTAAAGGAGCGCTCGGTTCCGAATCCGCACACCTGCTTGGCTCCCTATTTGTTGGAGCACTGTGGCAGGCAACGTTGTCACGGACACAATTTCCCCCCGAGCGCCGCGCACCAGTGTTCGCGTATTTGGACGAGTTCCAGGATATTGTGCGGTTCGGTACTTCCTCAGATTTGGCTGACATGCTCGCCCAAGCGCGCGGCCTCGGGCTGGGATTGGGACTGGCGCATCAATACCTCAACCAGCTCTCAGCGACCATGCAACAAGCGGTGCTTGGCACGGTGCGCTCCACGGTGGCCTTTCAGACTGACCACAATGACGCCGTGGCCCTTGCGCGGCGGTTTGCTCCCTTGGTGGCCGCTGACCTTCAAGGGCTATCTGCCTATGAAATCGTCGCCCGGCTGAGCACCAACGGCGCGACCGGTATGCCGGTAACCGGCGTGACACTGCCGCTGAGCGAGGCAACCGGGGGTGCGCACGAGCTGGCCACTGCCAGTCAGCAGCGTCACGGTAGAACTCGGGACACGGTCGAAGCAGGCTTAGAAGCTCGATTGGATCTACCCGGCCCGGTGCGGCCTGGACGGCGCACTTGGCCCGGGGGTGCAGCGTGAACGGTGTTGGGTTCGGTGTTGGTATCGGTGTGGGGGTCGGGAGCGACCTGCACTGGCCGTTTTCGCTGGTAATCGCACTACGAGCGGCAGTAACGACATGGAAAGTCTGTCCTCCACCAGGAGCATCCTCATGACGGGCGGGCATGACGTCAGCCGCGTGCGACAAGCTCATGTCGACTGGGTAGTCGAACGGCTCACTCCGCGGGACTGGTCCATCCTGACTGATCTTGATCGGTTACGCCTACTGACAGGCTCACAGCTCGAACGGCTCCACTTCCCTGACCTCCACGACCGTTCGCGCTCGGTGGTGCGTTGGCGGGTACTCAAGCGTTTGACCGACTGGCGGGTCATCTCACCTCTATCCCGCCGCGTTGGGGGTAGCAAGCGAGGCTCAGCCGGTGCGGCCTACACCCTCGATAGCGTTGGACTACGGCTCATCCAGCTTCAGGATGGCATCGGAGCACACCAACAGGTGCGTCGGTCAGCGCTGCCAGGTGAACGCTTTTTGGGGCATATTCTGGCCGGTAGCGAGCTGTTCGTGCGACTAGTGGAACAGGCGCGTACAGGTGCGGGAAAGCTAGCTGACTACCGTGCTGAACCTCGGTCATGGCAGCCGGACGGCCTAGGCGGCTGGCTCAAGCCCGATGCCTATATTCGACTGGTAGGCGGCGGCGTAGAAGACAACTACTTTGTAGAGATCGATCGAGCCACTGAGCATATATCAACTATTAGTCGTAAGGTGACTGTCTATCTCGACTTCTATCGACGTGGGCAGCTCGGTCCCCATGGCATAATGCCCCGAGTACTTTTTGTGGCACCCGACGGCAGTCGCCGCGATGCGCTGAAGCGAATGATCGAGTCAAACCCTGGACATCTCGATCTCTTCATCGTAGAGACAGAGGCGACCGCAGCGAGGTCCTTATTCATGGAGCTGACGTCATAAAGCGTTGCAAAAACTACGTCTCATCATTGAGACGATCGTGGTAAAATGGTGTTAGGAGGATAAGTTATGGATCGAAACTCGGTAGACAACTCTTTGCCAACACTGGGCAGTACCATCCGCCAAGCGCGACAAGAAGCGGGCTTGTCAATACGACAACTGGCGCCCATGGTTGGCGCTCACCATTCGGTGCTGGCCAAGATTGAGGCTGGCGACGTGACCCGGCCTACCGGTGTGATGCTGCAAAATATCGCTCGTGCGTTGGAGTTGGACGTGACCGACCTACTGCGGTTTGTGGGTGTGGACGCACCATTGCCACCGGCAAAAGTCTACTTTAGGCGAGCCTACAACATGACCGATAAGGAACAAGCGGCGGCGGAAGCCGCGATACAGAAGATATTGGACCAACGAGAGAAAGAATGATAAGCGAAGGGAGGAAACATGAGTAGTCCACTAAGCAATGTCGTACGCGAGGTACGGAGTCTGACGCCAGCCTATCCGTTGGCTGATTACCAAGCACGGGGTATCGCCGAACGGCAGGCGGCGAAACTACTAGAACTATTAGACATCACTGTCGCGCCAGTTGATATAGGCCGCATTATTGAGCTGCCCCGGCTCAACGTCATGGTGTGTTCGTCTAAACAAATGGGTGGACTGTCGGGACTATCTGAATGGCACAAAGGGGCATGGCGGATAGCTATTAACAGGGACGACAGCGCCACACGGCGACGATTCACACTGGCCCACGAGTTGAAGCATGTACTGGACCATCCGTTTATGCGCGTACTCTACACCGACCGTGACGGCCGGACTGACCCGACGTACGTCGAAAATATCTGCGACTACTTCGCGGCCTGCCTGCTCATGCCGCGTGCATGGGTCAAAGAAGCCTGGTCGACCGGCACACAGGATGTGGACAACCTAGCCCGACGATTTCGTGTTTCGCCTGCGGCCATGTCCCGCCGCTTGAGTGACTTAGGACTTGTTGGTCCACATCCGCGACACTTCCCCGATCGTTCGGTCGTCCGTTACTTCCGTGCCGCTCCTGAATCTGTCACCTATTGCACAGCCGCGTAAGGAGACTACTACCATGGAACCGACTAAGACTGACATTGGTATTGGCATCTCGTACCTACGGGTGTCGTCCAAAAAGCAACTAAACACTGCCGCTGACGTTGATCCCGAGGGTAACTCGATCAACACCCAACGGGGCAGCACGCAGGACAAAGCCCGCGCTATGCGCGTGGTACTGCAAAAAGAGTTTGTCGAGCCGGGTACCAGTGCGCAGGGCATCGCTAAGCGCAAGGTATTCAAGGAGATGCTGGCCTACCTCAAAGCGCACCCCGACGTAAAATATGTGTTCATCTATATGCGCTCACGGGCCTTCCGTGACTACGTGGATGCGGGCGTGACCGAACGACAGCTTAACGAGATGGGCGTACAGCTCATCTCTGCTCGTGAGGATTTTGGTGAGGGCTACATGGCACGGGCCATGAAAGCCGTCACCGACATCATGAATGACGTACAGGTCAAAATGCAGGGCCAAGACGTGTCCGTCAAGATGCACAATAAAGTGAAAAATGGCGGGACGGTCACCCTTGCCAAAATCGGCTACCTCAACCGACAAATCATTATCGAGGACGACCGCAAGGTCAACTCTATTGTCATTGACCCGAAGCGTGGTCCATTAATACGCCAGGCGTTTGAGCTGTACGGCACGGGGCAGCACACGCTGGACTCCGTACTAGAAATTGTGATTGATGCGGGGCTGACCGCCGTTGGACGGCGTGGTCCGATTGTCCGGCAGACACTCCACAAGGCTTTGCGGGACAAGTACTACATTGGGATTATTACCTACAAGGGCCTTGAATACCCCGGGCGACATGAGCCGCTCATCTCGGTGGAGCTATTCGAGCGGGTCCAGCGCATCATGAATGCGCACAGCGGTAGCGGCACCCGGCAGCGCGAACACAAGCACTACCTCAAAGGGTTGGTCTGGTGTGGGCGCTGTGGTCACCGCTTTACCCTCATGCCAGGCCGCGGTCGAGGTGGAGAATATTTCTACTTTCTCTGTCGGGGACGGCAGCAAAAAAGGTGTGACCACCCCTACGTGCCGGTGGACGTCATGGAAGAGCTGGTCGAACAGCATTACCAGTCGTTGCCGGTGCTGCCCGCTGAGTTGCGCCAGCGGGTACACGCGGCAGTCCACAAAGCGGTGGCTGTCCGCACCGAGCCAAGCACCGACCTGCGGGCACAGTTCACCAACCGGCTGGCCAAGCTCGACAGCAAGGAGAACTACTTTCTGGACTTGGCGGCTGACGAGGGTTGGCCCAAGGACAAGTTGCGTGCCCGGCTCGATGCCATCCGCGACGAACGAGCCAACATCTCCCGGCAGCTTGACCAGGCAGCCAACGAGTTGGAGATCGGCCGTCAGGTATTCCTGACGGCCCTTGACCTGCTCGACACCCCAGCAGCGCTGTACGCCCGGGGAAACGAGACGGTGCGAGCCGTCCTGAACAACGCCTTCTTCGGGCGGCTGTTCGTGGACGGGCAACGTGTCACAGACCACATCCTGAACGGGCCGTTCAAGATCATCTGTGAGGCTTACACCATCTACCGGCGGCAGGGGGCTCACCGTCCCGCTGCCGGACTGGAGGGCAGCCCCCGGCAGTCTGACCTACCCGCGTGGCTGCACGAGCCACAGACAGCAAGTAGCCCCGGCCTCCTTGCGGAGACCGGGGCTACCAGTGTTCTGACCTGGACCGACTCACTTGCTGACGTCCTGGGGGACGTTGGTTCAAGTAAGGCGGTCCTGGTCGGGGTGACAGGATTTGAACCTGCGACCTCTTCGTCCCGAACGAAGCGCGCTACCAAGCTGCGCCACACCCCGATGGTGGAACGGGGAGAAGTCTATCGGACGCGGGCCCCAGCACCGAATCGGGCTCCCCTTGAGCCCTCCTGGACGGGATCGCCGCTGGTGGTGCGGGGTACGAGGGTCAGCAGGCTGGCCTCCGGGGGGCAGGCGAAGCGGACCGGGGCGTAGGGGGAGGTGCCCAGGCCCGCGGACACGTGCAGCCAGGTGTGGGCGCCCCAGCGGGACGAGCCGCGGGCGCGGCCGCGGTCCAGCTGGCAGTTGGTCACCAGGGCGCCGTAGCCGGGGATGCGGAGCTGGCCGCCGTGGGTGTGGCCTGCCATCACCAGGTCGTAACCGTCCTCGGCGAAGCGGTCGAGGACGCGGGGCTCGGGGGAGTGCGTCACGCCCAGGCGCAGGGTGGCCTGGCGGTCCGGCTTGCCCGCCACGTCGTCGTACCGGTCCCGCTTGAGGTGCGGGTCGTCGACGCCCGCCGCGGCGATGGTGCGGCCGTCGACGGTGAACAGGGTGCGGTTGTGGGTCAGGTCGATCCAGCCGCGTTCGACCATGGCGGCGCGCAGGTCCTGCCAGGGGAGCGGGATGCCGTGGATGCGCTTGTTCGACGGGAACAGGTACCGCATCGGGTTTTTCGGCTTGGGGGCGTAGTAGTCGTTGCTGCCGAAGACGAACACGCCCGGGCGGTTGAGCAGCGGGCCGAGCGCGCGGACCACGGCGGGCACAGCCTGCTTGTGCGCGAGGTTGTCGCCGGTGTTGACCACCAGGTCCGGGTTCAGCTCGTCGAGCGCGGCCACCCAGCGCTGCTTGGACTTCTGGCCGGGGAGCATGTGCAGGTCGGAGATGTGCAGCACGCGCAAGGGGCGGGCGCCCTCGGCCAGTACCGGTAGCGTTGCCTGCCGCAAAGTCCAGCGCGTTCGTTCGTACCCCGCCGCGTAGGCGATGGTCGCCGCGCCGAGCGCGGTCGTGCCGATGGCGATGCGACTGAGGGTCCTCACGGCGTCACTCACGCCCCTGAGCCTACGGGTTCGGCGCGCGGCCACTGAACGGTCAGTAGGGTTCTCCGCATGGCTGAGCTCAAGAACCGGCTGCGGGCGGATCTCACGACCGCGATGAAGGCCCGGGACAAGACCAAGGTGGCGACCCTGCGGATGGCGCTCACCGCGCTGACCAACGCCGAGGTCGCTGGCACCGAGGCCAGGGAGCTCGCCGACGACGAGGTTCTCAAGGTCCTCGCCCGCGAGGTGAAGAAGCGCAAGGAGGCCGCCGAGGCCTTCGCCGACGCGGGGCGCGCCGAGCAGTCCCAGCTCGAGCTCGACGAGGCGGAGGTGCTCAACGAGTACCTGCCCAAGCAGCTCGACGACGCCACCCTCGCCGACCTGGTCACCCAGGCCGTCGAGGAGGTCACCGCGGCGCTGGGCGAGGCGCCCGGGCCGCGACAGATGGGCCAGGTCATGAAGGCCGCCAACGCCAAGGTCGCCGGTCGCGCGGACGGCGGTCGGGTCGCGGCCGCGGTCAAGGCCAAACTAGTCGGCTGACCTCAGCAGTCGGGGACTTCCCGGCTGCTCACAGTCCACCTGTCGCCCGCCGAAGTTAGCGTGAAGGCGACGCACAACCACAGGTCGACACCGCCGAGGGTCGACCCCGCGGAACCCCAGTAGGACGCGCGCGCCTCCGTCGCCCCCGCCGGGTGCGAGATCGTGACCCGCTGCCCACCGTGCTCGGTGACCGCTTGGGCCAGATCGGTGTCGGAGATGGGTCGGGGCACCGTCCTGAGGTGGTCCTCGGCCCGGTGGACCGACTGCCACAGGTTCTGCACGGCGCTGTCCCTCGCCGCGTCCGAGTCCCGCGCCTTGGCGATGAACACACCTGCCACCACGACAGCCACCACAACCAGGATGAGGCACCCGTGCGGGCCACGGGATCGGAACCGCACGGGTACCTCGTCCATATCAGTCGAACCTACCTGATCACCGTCGAGATTGAAGACGCCCAGGCGGGCGTCCCGACCGGGTTCGGTTGCAAGGTCTCCCGGCTCAGGCAGGCGTCGCTCGCCGACTGCCAGATGCAGAACGGCAGCTGGGGTCACCGGCGTGGAAATCGCCGTCGCCGTACGGCCCAACCCCCAGGCCGTTAATCCACGAGGTGCTCACCGAGTACCTGCCCAAGCAGTTCGCCGACGACGAGCTCGTCGGCTTGGTCGCCCTGGCCGTGGAGGAGGTCACTGCGGCGCTGGGCTCGGCTTCCTGGGCAGCGCAGTTGGGGCAGGTCATGAGGGGCGCCAAGGTCGCGAGCCGCGCCGAGGGCGGCCGGGGCGCCGCCGCAGTGAAGGCCGCACTGGCCGACTAGGTCGAAGACCACGAGAGGTCGCCGTCCCACGGGACGGCGACCTCTCCTCGTTCGGTGGAGCCGCCGGCTACGGCATCGGCGGTTCGATGGTGAACGTCGGCTCCTCGCCGGGCCTGCCCGGTCCGCCGCCGTTTCCCGGGCCTGGGCCGTTGCCTCCCCCGCCGCCACCGTCCGGTGGTGGGGTCCCCGGGTTCACGGTGGTGGGCGCGTTCGAGGTCTGCGGCGGCGGTACGTACCCGGTGCTCACGAAGATCGTCACGGTCTCGCCCTGCAGCGCGGAGCCACGGGGGGACTGGCCGACCACGGTGCCCCGCTTGTGCCCGTCGCTGCGGTCCTTGGCCACCACCTTGTAGCCCGCCTGCTGCAACCGGTTGGTCGCGTCCTCCTGGCTCAGGTACAGCACGTCCGGCACCTTGGCGTCGTCGCCGCCGTCGAGGTAGCGGGGGTCGGTCGGTGGCAGCGGGACCTCGGGCATGCCCGCCATGTACTTCGACATCATCGAGAACCAGGTCTGGGCCGGGGCCTTGCCGCCGTAGATGTCGCCGTTGGCGCACAGCCGGGGCGGGTCGGACCGGACGCAGATGCCCTGCGGCTTGGGGCTGTCGTTGAAGGTCAGCACCGCGGCGGAGTACTGCGGGGTGGCGCCGACGAAGCCCGCGGACTTGTGCTCCTGGGTGGTGCCGGTCTTGCCCATCAGCGGCCGGGTCCAGCCCACCGACGTCGCCGCGGCCCGCGACGTGCCGCCCGAGATCTGGTCGTCCTTGGACAGCCCGGTGACCAGCGTGTTGGCCAGCGGCTCGGCCACGGCCTGCTCGCACGGCTGCTCGTTGACGTCGACCTTCTTGCCGTTGCGGTCGAGCACCTCCAGCAGCGGCGACGGCGGGCACCACACGCCGCCGCTCATCAGGGTGGCGCCGACGTTGGCCAGCTCCAGGGTGCTCACCGGGCCCGGCCCCAGGGTGAACGACGCCTTGCCCGGGCCGTTGGCAGTGGGCTTGAAGAAGTCGGACTGGGAGAGCTTGTACTCGTCTCGGGTCGCGGCAGGGTCAGGGTCGGTGCCCACGCTGTTGGCGGCCATGGTCTCGCGCAGGCCGAGCCTGCTGGCCATGTCGACCACCGGGCCCATCCCGATGCGCTCCTCCAGCGCCACGAAACCGGTGTTCGGCGAGAGCGCCAGCGCGTCCTGCAGCGTCATCTTGGGCTGGTAGGTGCCCGCGTTGCTCACGCAGTACGAGCGGGTGTCGCCGTCGTTGGGCTTGGACGTGCGCTGGCAGGACTTGCCGCCGCCGACGAACACCTGGGAGTTGTAGGTGGGCGGGGTGTCGATGATGTTGTTGATGCCGCCGCCCTTCTCCAGGTAGGCGGCCGAGGTGAAGATCTTGAAGATCGAGCCCGCGCCGAACTTGTTGGCGATCCGGCTGGGCAGGCCGTAGGTGGTCTGGCCCGCCGCCGGGTCCAGCCCGTAGTCGCGGTTGGCGACCAGGGCGAGCACCTGGTGGCGCTCCTTGCCCGGGGTCACGATGGCCATCGTGTTGGCGATGCCCGGGGTGGTCTTGGGCACCTCGGCCTCGGCGGCCTGCTTGGCCAGCTCGGTGGCCCGGGCGTCGAAGCTGGTCTTGATCGTGTAGCCGCCGGTCTTGATCTGGTCCTCGGTGAAGCCCAGCTTCTCCAGGTACTCGAACACGTACTGGCAGTAGAAGCCGGACTGCGGGCCCGCGCCGACGCAGTTCGCGGCGGGCTTCCTCGGCTTGGGCAGGGTGCCCAGCGGTTCCTTCTTGGCCTCGTCGGCGACGTCGCGGGAGAGCTTCTGGTTCTCCACCATCTTCTCGATCACGAAGTTGCGCCGCTCCAGCGTCTCCGTGGGCTTGCGCCACGGGTTGTAGAGCACGGGGTTGTTCACCGCGCCCGCCAGCAGCGCCGCCTGGGCGACGGTCAGCTTGTCCGGCGTCGTGCCGAAGTAGGCGCTCGACGCCGCCCCGATGCCGTAGACCTCGTAGGCGAACTCGACCACGTTGAGGTAGCCGGTGAGGATCTCTTCCTTGCTCATCTTCTGCTCGAGCTGGATGGCGATCCGCGCCTCGCGCAGCTTGCGCGCGATGGTCTGCTCCTGGGCCTTGGACTGCTCGGTCTTGTTGCCCCGGTTCACCACGTTGATCAGGTAGTTCTTCACGTACTGCTGGGTGAGCGTCGAGGCGCCCTGGGTGTCGCCGCCGCCCTGGTTGGAGATCGCCGCGCGGATGGTGCCCTTCCAGTCCACGCCGTGGTGCTCGTAGAACCGGCGGTCCTCCACCGAGATCAGCGCCGCCTTCATCGTCGGCGAGATCTGCTCGGGGGTCACCGGGAGCCGGTACTGGTCGAACAGCGAGGCGATCGGGGCGCCCGCGCTGTCGGTGATCGTGGTGATCAGCGGTGGCGGGGTCGCCACCAGGTCGGCCGAGACACTGTCGATCGTGTCACTGGCCCGGTTGGACGCCACCCCCAGCGCACCCACGATCGGGAACAGCATCCCGGCCACGAGAACACCGGCCAGCAGGCACAGTCCGAGTAGTTTCAGCAGGCTGTCTCCCACGCGCACGGGGCCCAGCCTACGCGCGACCCGGTCGGACCACTGTCAAGAGCGTCACGCCTCGTGCCTTTCCGACGACACCACCTGGCGTATTGACTTTCCGTAACACCTGCGTCCACCGAGGTACTCGATGGAACCTGGACCTACTAACGTTCGTCAACGTCTCACGACAGCGCCGAACAGCTACACCGGTCCACGGGGTGGAGCTGAGAGGCAACCGGTACCGGGGGGTACCGGGTTCAGGGTCGCGACGACGACAGGGGTGGGGGATATGCAACTCGAAGCGCAGATGGCCGACTGGCGTGTCCGTGCGACGTGCCGGGACGAGGACCCGGACGGCTTGTTCGTACGGGGTGCCGAGCAGCGCAAGGCCAAGATGGTCTGCATCGCGTGCCCGGTCCGGACCGAGTGCCTCGCGGAGGCCTTGGACAACCGGATCGAGTTCGGGGTGTGGGGCGGGATGACCGAGCGGGAGCGCCGCGCGCTGCTGCGCCGCAGGCCCGAGGTGGCCTCGTGGCGCGAGCTGCTCGACGACGCCCGCCGCAGGCACTCCTACGACACCTACGACGACGTGGAAGAACGCGTCGGCTGACCGACCGCACGGCCGACCCGCGTGGGCGTTGCGACGCGCGGGTGGGCCGTCATGTGCCCGCGAGCCGGTCGCCGATCTCGCGCAGTCCGGCCAGGTCGTGCACGTCGGCGGCCATGGCCGGGACGTGCGCGAGCGCGACGCCCGGGTGCGCCTTGGTGAACCGGGTGACCAGCCTGCGCTCGCGCTGGGCCAGCGCCACCCGGTCGGCGTGCAGCCGCAGCACGGCCGCGGCCAGCGGTGCCTCGCCCCCGGTCTCGAGCGCGTCGGCCGCCGCCAGCGCCTTGGCCGCGGGCAGCTTCGCCAGCACCGGGTGCGTGCGGTTGACCACCAGGCCGGACAGCGGCATCGACTCGGCGGCCAGCCGCTCGACGAAGTAGCTGGCCTCGCGCAGCGCGTCCGGCTCCGGCGCGGCGACCACGACGAACGCCGTGCCGTCCGAGCGCAGCAGCTCGTAGGTCTTGCGCGCGCGCTCCCGGAAACCGCCGAACATCCCGTCGAAGGCCTGCACGAACGCCGAGGCGTCGGCCAGCAGCTGCCCGCCCACGATCGTCGACACGGCCTTGGCGAACAGGCCGAACCCGGCGCTGACCACCTTGCGCAGCCCCCAGCCGCCCGCCCGGGCGGGCCCGGTCAGCAGCTTGATCATCCGGCCGTCGAGCGCGGTGGAGAGCCGCTGCGGGGCGTCGAGGAAGTCCAGCGCCGAGCGCGAGGGCGGGGTGTCCACCACGATCAGGTCCCAGCTGCCCTCGGCGGCGAGCTGGCCCAGCTTCTCCATCGCCATGTACTCCTGGGTGCCGGAGAACGAGGAGGAGATCGTCCGGTAGAACGGGTTGGCCAGCACCTCCGCGGCCCGCTTCTCGCCCGCGTGCGCCAGCACCATGTCGTCGAAGGTGCGGCGCATGTCCAGCATCATCGCGCTGAGCGCGCCGCTGGGCTCGAAGCCCTCGACGCTGACCTGCTTGGGCACGTTGCCCAGCTCGGCCAGCCCCAGCGCCTGGGCCAGCCGCCGCGCCGGGTCGATGGTCAGCACCACGGTCTTGCGGCCGCGCTCGGCCGCGCGCACCGCTAGCGCCGCCGCGGTGGTGGTCTTGCCGACGCCGCCGGAACCGCAGCAGACGATCACCTGCGTCGCCGGGTCGTCGATCAGCGCGTCGACGTCGAGCGTGCTCATCGGACCCCCTGGTCCACCAGGACCTCGGCCAACTCGTAGAGCGCGCCGGTGTCGACCCCGTCGACCAGGTCGGGCAGCTCCACCGCGGGCAGGTCGACCTCGGCGAGCTGCACCCGGGCGCGCTGCTCGGCCTGCACCCGGATGGCGTGCTCCACGGTCTCCTCGACCAGCCCGTCCAGGTCGTCGGCGGCCAGCGCGAGGCCCGCGGCCTCCAGCCCGGCGCGCACCCGGCTGGCGTCGACCCGGCCGTCGGCGGCGGCGGTGACCGAGCGCGCGGGCAGCCGCGGCGGGCGGACCCGGTTGAGCAGGATCGCCCCGGGGCGCAGGTCGGCCCCGTCGAGCTCCTCGACGGCCTCCACGGTCTCGCGCACCGGCATCTCCTCGAGCAGCGTCACCAGGTGCACCGCGGTGTCACCGGAGTGCAGCAGCCGCACCACGCCGTCGCTCTGGCCCTTGATCGGGCCCACCTTGGCCAGGTCGGCCATCGCCTTGGTGACGTCGAGGAACTTCACGATCCGCCCGGTGGGCGGCGCGTCGACCACCACCGCGTCGTAGGCGTGCCGCCCGGAGTCGTCGGTGCGCGTCACGCACTCCTTGATCTTGCCGGTGAGCAGCACGTCGCGCAGGCCCGGCGCCAGCGTGGTGGCGAACTCGATCGCCCCCATCTTGCGCAGCGTGCGGCCCGCGAAGCCCAGGTTGTAGAACATCGACAGGTACTCCAGCAGCGCCGCCTCGACGTCGACGTGCAGCGCCCGCACCTCGCCCCCACCGGGCGCGGAGGCCACCTTCTCCTCGGAGTAGGGCAGCGGCGGGGTGTCGAACAGCTGGGCGATGCCCTGCCTGCCCTCGACCTCGATGAGCAGCACGCGCCTGCCGCCGTGGGCCAGCGCGAGCGCCAGCGCGCCCGCCACCGTGGACTTGCCGGTTCCGCCCTTGCCGGTCACCACGTGCAGCCGAGCCCGGGCGATCTGCTCGGTCCAGCCGACGACGGGGGTGGTCACCGTTTCAGCGTAATTGCCGGGTTGCCCCCGCCGCCGCCCGAGTGGACTAGCCCGCGACCAGCATCACCGTGACGGTCGTCCCGGTGACCACCACCGCGCCCCAGGCGAGGGCGGGTGGGAAGACGGTCAGCGTGAGCACGCAGAGCAACAGCAGCAGGGTGAGGGCGATGGCCCCGGAGACGGCCACCGTGCCGCCGGACCTGGTCCGGTCGCGGACCTTGGCCATCGTGACCAGCACCAGGACCAGGCCCGCCGCGCCGAGCAGCGCGGTGGCCAGCACCCGCCAGGTCTCCATATCCGAAACCGTACCCACCGGCCGGGTGCGGCTGTTCTAGGCTGCGCGCATGACGAAGTGGGAGTACGCCACGGTGCCGCTGCTCATCCATGCGACCAAGCAGATCCTCGACCAGTGGGGCGACGACGGCTGGGAGCTGGTGACGGTCCTGCCGGGCCCGAACAGCGAGAACCTGGTCGCCTACCTCAAGCGCCCCAAGGGAGCCTGACCATGAGCTGGCGCGACCGCCTCGCCGAGCTGGGCATCGAGCTGCCGCCCGTGGCCACCCCCGCGGGCTCCTACGTCCCGGCCGTGCGCACCGGCTCGCTGGTCTACACCGCGGGCCAGGTCCCGGTCGTCAACGGCGTCGTCGCCGCCACCGGCAAGGTCGGCGCCGAGGTCAGCCCCGAGGAGGGCCAGCGGCTGGCCCGGGTGTGCGCGCTCAACGCGCTCGCCGCGGTCGACGGCCTCGTGGGCATCGACTCGGTCGTCCGGGTGGTCAAGGTCGTGGGCTTCGTCGCCTCGGCCGAGGGCTTCACCGGGCAGCCCGCGGTGATCAACGGCGCCTCCGACCTGTTCGCCGAGGTGTTCGGCGAGCAGGGCAAGCACGCCCGATCCGCGGTCGGCGTGGCCGAGCTGCCGCTCGGCGTCCCGGTCGAGGTGGAACTCATCGTGGAGGTCGGGTGAGCGCCCACGAGCTGCTGCTCCGGTTCGCGGGCAGGCTCAGCGACCGGCAGCTCTGGCGGTTCCGCGACTGGCTGGCCGCCGACGCGGTCGACGCCGTCGCGCGGTCGCTGCCGCTCACCCTGCTCCGCGAGCGGGTGGCCATCACCCCCGAGGAGTACCGGCTCGCCGTCACCGCCCTGATGAGCGCCGGAGCCGACGCCGAACGGCTGAACGCGCTGCCGTGGGTAGACGAAATCGGTGAATTGGACTACACCTTCTCCGCAGAGTCGCCCGAATGGGTGAGCATGGGCGACTCGGTGGCGGTGGTGCTCGGCGCGATCCTGCGCGGTCGCCCCGAGGTCGTCGAGGCGCGGTCGAGCTGGCGGCGCGGCGGCACGGCCGCCGGGGCGGTCGCCCGGGTCGTCCTGGTCACCACGACCGGGGACGGCGCGGCCAGGCTGACCGGGGAGCTGCAGCGGGTGCTGCGGGCCCTGGGCACCTACGAGCCCGCGGTCGAGGTGCTGCCGCGGGGCGTGGAGCTCACCCAGTACCACCGGGCCGCCTTAGCGGCCTCGGAACCACTGGTCGCCGAAGGGCACCTGGTTCCCAGCTAGGCAGGACGAGTGGGAGGGGACAGATCGTGACGCAGGTCGCCGCAGGCAAGGGGTCGTGGGCCGGGGTGACGGTGCCGGTCCGGGTGCACGACCTCCTGCTCGCCCTCGCGGGCAGGCTGGACGACGACGCCCTGGCCGACGCGCGGGAGCTGCTGGCCTCCGCCGAGGTCGACCGGGCGCTCGAGCTCATCGCGGGCTGCCTGGTCGCGGGCCCGGTGGGCATCGGCAAGAAGGAGCGCGAGGAGCTGCTCGCGCTGTTCACCGCCGCCAACGCCGACCCGGCCGTGGTCGAGCGGGTGCGCACCGCCGAGCCCGACCTGGTCACCCGGCACCGGTTCGCCTCCGGCAAGGTCGACGGCGTCGGCGCCGAGCAGGGCGTGGCCGAGGCCACCAACCGGGTGCTCGACGCCCTCCCCGACATCCGCGCCGTCTGGGCCGTCTGGCGGCTCACCCCCGCGGGCGCGGCCACCGGCGCCGTCCCGCACCGGGTGATCCTCATCGGGGTCGGCCCCACCGGCTCCGCGGCGGCCACCGCCTACCGCGTCGAGCACGCCCTGCGCCGCGCGGGCCTGACCGCCTCGGTCGAGGTCCTGCGCGACGGCACCGAGCCGACCGACTACCACCACACCGCCATGCGCTACGCCACCGAGGTCCAGGTGCCGCGCACGCCGCCGGTCGTGGTCGCCCCCAAGCTGCCCAAAGGGGAACCGGTCGTGGTGAGCAAGGTCGTCGAGCCGTGGCGCTCCGAGGACAAGGCGACCGACGAGTCGCTCAACGACTCCGAGCTCGGCCTGCTGCGCCAGCTCCAGGAGGAGCTCGCCCGCCGTGAGCACACCGACCCGGCTCAGCCGGGGTGGCAGGGCGACCTGACCAGCCAGCCGTTCGACTGGCAGGAGGCGAACAGCTCGACCATGGTCAACGGCGTCCCGCTGCCGCCACCGGAACAGCGGCCCTGAGCACCTGGTTCAGCACCCGCTGGACGTGCACCCCGCGCCGCACGTCGACGCGGTGCTCGGTCTGTCCGGAGTGGACCATCGCGGTGAACTCGTCGAGCAGCACCGCGTAGGAGTCGGCCGCGGGCGTCGCGCGGCCGGTGAGATCGCGGTAGCCGCTGTCGCCGTAGACGGACACCTCGGTGACGGTCGGGCGCATCGGCAAGCGCATGGACAGCGTGGCCGTGCTCGTCGCGCCGCCGTCGTGGCCGAGCACCAGGTGCCACAGGTCCGGTTCGGACTTGTGCGCGGACAGCACGTCGGTGATCGGGCCGAGGGCTGCGTCGAGCAGGTCGAGCACGTGCGGCCCGATGTCGGCCAGCGCACCGCCCTCGTGCCGCCAGGCCGATCCGGAGTAGGCGCCGCCCAGCAGCGCGCCTGAGAGCCAGCGGGCGCTGCCCCCGGCCCAGCCGGGGTGCGCGGCGACGCCGTCGAGCCAGGCCACGGTCTCCGGGGCGAACCGCCGGATGAACACCACGATCGAGGCCACCCCGGCCCGCTCCACCGCGTCGGCCACCCGCTCGGCGTCGGCCAACGTGGCCGCCACCGGCTTCTCCAACAGCACGTGCTTCCCCGCAGCGGCCGCCCGCACCGCGAGCTCAGCCTGCACGGCGGGCGGAACAGCGAACGCGACCGCGTCCACGCCTGCCAACAACGCGTCGAAGTCCGCGACGACCGGCGCACCCAACTCGGCGGCCGCCTCCGGCCGCCGAGCCCACACAGCGGTCAACTCGGTCCCCGGGTGGGCGATGAGACCAGGCGCGTGCACCGAGCGCGCCCACGGTCCAGCCCCGACCAACCCGACCCGCAGCACGTCATCGCTCATGGGCACATCCTGCCGGTAACCCGCCGCGGCCTTGCCGCCTGTGTTTGTCGTCGGCGGTGTGGTGCGTGGCACCTGCTGCTGGTGGTGGCCGCCGCGTAGGGTCGGAGCGTGCCGGAGCTGCCTGAGGAACTGGTGTTGCCCGCGGGGTTCGTGCCCGCGGTGGCGCCCAGTCCCCCCGCCGTGCCGAAGGATGCCGCGACCGTGGTGCTGGTCCGGGGCGGGGCGGACGACCTGGAGGTCTTCCTGCTGCGCCGGGTGGTCGGGATGGCGTTCGCGGGTGGCATGACGGTGTTCCCCGGCGGCGGCGTGGACCGCCGCGACGCGGACGCGTCGGTGGCCTGGCACGGTCCGCCTGCGGCGTGGTGGGCGGAGCGGTTCGGCTGCGCGGAACCACTGGCGCGGGCCCTGGTGTGCGCGGCGGTGCGCGAGACGTTCGAGGAGTCGGGCGTCTTGTTGGCCGGGCCGGACGGGTCGAGTGTCGTCTCCGACACCCGCCCGTTCCACGCGGCGCGGCAGCAGCTCGTGGACCGCGAGTTCTCCTTCGCGCAGTTCCTGTCCGACCACGGGTTGGTGTTGCGCGCCGACCTGTTGCGACCGTGGGCCAACTGGGTCACCCCGGCGGAGGAGCCGCGGCGCTACGACACGCGTTTCTTCCTCGCGGTCATGCCAACCGGCCAACGCGCTGACGGCGCGACGACCGAGGCGCAGGACGTCGCCTGGCAAACTCCCGCCGCGGCCCTCACCGACTGGCGCGAAGGCCGCCGCGGCCTCCTGCCACCCACCTGGATGGCCCTCGCCGAACTCGACGAGTGCGGCACCGCGACGGCGGCGATGACCGTTGACCGGACCGTGGACAAGATCATCCCCAAGGTCGTCCGGGACGGCCCCCACCTGCGGGTGGTCCTACCCGGCGACCCGGCCTACGCCACCGCGGCCAACCACCTGGACGCCCGCCCCGGCGACAGCCTGGACCTGGGCCCACGATGACCGGCGGCTCGGCCCGCCCCGCTCGCTGGGCTGCTGCTGACCCGCTCGGCCCCGCTGACCTGTCGGGCCCCGTCGACCTGCTTGGCTTGTTCCGGTCGAGCCGTGCCGACTTGGTGGGCCCGGTGGACCGGGTCGGCTCTGACGACCCGCTCGCGTCCAGTCCAGTTGGCCATCTGCTTGGCCAACTTGCTCAGCCTGTTCCGCCGATTCGGTGGCTTCTGGAAGCGCCTCGCGCGCTGGTGCGACCGCAGGTCCGGCGGCCTGGGTGGGCGGTTCCGGTGTTCGGGCTTGGAGCGCTGATGATCCATCCAGCTGCCGCGCGCCGCGGGCGTGGCCTGTTTCGGGAGTGCCGATGACTCACCCGGCCTATGGCGTCGTTCGTCCGGTCACCCCGTTCGCGGGGGTGCTGCTGGAGGACAACCCCGGGGCGATGACCCTGGACGGGACCAACACCTGGCTGCTGCGCGCCCCGGGCGCGACGTCGTGCGTGGTGGTGGACCCCGGTTACGAGGACGAGCCGCACCTCGAACGGGTCGTCGCGGCGGCTGGGCGGGTGGCGGCGATCTTGGTCACCCACCACCACCCGGACCACGTTCAGGGGGCGCCGTGGTTGTCCCGGCGGACCGGGGCGCCGGTCCGCGCGTTCGACCCGGCGCTTTGCGTCGATGGCGCACCGCTGACCGATGGCGCGGTGCTCACCCTCGCTGGGCTGGACGTCGAGGTCCTGCACACCCCCGGCCACACGGCCGACTCGATCTGCCTCGCCCTGGCCCACGGGGGCCAACACGCGGTCCTCACCGGCGACACGGTTCTCGGCCGCGGCACGACGGTCATCGCACCCCCCGACGGAGCGCTGGGCGCCTACCTCGACTCCCTGCGCGCCCTGGCCGGTCGACCCGCCGGAGCGGTGGTCCTGCCCGGCCACGGCCCGGACCTGCCGGACGTCGCTGAGGTCGCGCGGCAGTACCTCGCCCACCGCGAGCAACGCCTTGACCAGATCCGTGCGGCGCTCGTCCACCTCGGACCGGACGCCACCGCGCGCCAGGTCGTCGAGGTGGTCTACGCCGACGTCGACCAGTCCCTCTGGGCTCCCGCCGAGTGGTCGGTCCGCGCCCAGTTGGACTACCTGCGCGCGCGGTCCTGACAACCCGGACCCACGTCCACAGTTGGTCAGCCACACGGAGGTCGACCACGCTCATGGCCGGGCGACCACGGGCGCCCGAAAGCCCAGGCCGCAGGGCAGGCCGAGTTGATCGAACTCGTCTGCGTCAGCGGACGGCGGAAAGTAGAAAGTGGACAGCGGTCCAGAACGCCACAACGCCGGAACTGACTGTGCCCCAACAGGATCTCGGTGTCCCGTTAGGACTTAGGCGGGAGCATCGGCATGAGGATGTACCTGATCTCCACCTCCCCGGGCTCGACCGAGGTGATCACCGTGGCCCGCATACCGGGTTGGATGGCCAGCCGGATCCGGGTGCCCGCGAAGGGGCGTAAGGCATCCAGCAGGTAGCGGGCGCGGTACGACGGGCTGGTGCGGCCGTCGGTGACCGTGGCCTTGAGCGATTCCTCGGCCTCGCCGGAGTGCTGGTCGGCGGCGCGGAGGCGGACCTCCGAGTCGCCCACCTCGAGGCGGATCACGCCCCAGGAGTCGCTGTAGAGCGCCACCCGGCGGGTGGCGGCGGCCAGGGTGTCGGCGTCGAGCTCGATGTGGGTGTCGACGGCGGACAGCGCCAGCTTGGTCTCGCTCAGGAACGAGCCGTCCAGGATCGCGGTGGTGACGGTGGTGTCCGGCCAGGACAGGGTGAGCTGGTTCTCCGCCGCCAGCAGGTGGACGTCGCCGACGCCGGCCACCTGCCTGCCCACCTCCGCCAGCAGCGTCGCGGGGACCATCACGTCAACGGGCTCGCCCGGCACCCACGGCAGGCTCGCGATCGTCATCCGGTAGCGGTCGGTGGCGCGCAGGACCAGCCGCGAGTCCTCCGAGCGGACCCGGACGCCGGTGAAGATCGGCAGGGCCTCGTCCCGAGAGGCCGAGGCGGCGACGGTGGCCAGGGCCGCGGCCAGCAGCGCACCGGGAACGCTGCCGCCGCCACCTGCCGCGGCGCCCACACCGGGGTGCGCGGACACCTCGAGCAGCGGCAGGGCGAAGCGGGCGCCCTCGGCTCGGATCGCGAGCCTGCTGCCCTCCACCACCAGCCGCACCTGGGGCTGGGTGAGCGCCCGGAGCGTGTCGGCCAGCGGCTTGCCGGGAACCAGGACCTGACCGTCGGCGTGCACCAGGGCCGCGCACGACCGGCGGGCTGTTCGCTCGCGGTCGTTGGCGCCCAGCACCACCCCGTCGGCGTCGGCGGTGATCAGCACGCCGCCGAGCACCGGGTCGATGAGCTTGCCGGGTACCAGCCGCACGAGGTCGGCGGCCGCCGCGGCGAGGTGGTTCGTGGTGACGGTCAGGTCCATGCCGCGAAAGCTAGCGCGGTGGACCGACAGCCGGCGGAAGTTGTCCACAGGCCCTTGACAAGCACCCAGGACAGCACCGAGTCAGCGCCAAGGACAGGCGACCAACCAGGTCAGGCAGCCATCGCGGGCTGCAGGTCGGCGGCAGGCTGGTCCGCCCCCTGCACGGTGCGCCTGCGGGCGTAGACCACCAGCGCGAAGCCGACGCCGACGACCGTGGCGACCAGGTACGCCGACCACACGCCCACGCGTTCCACCAGCTGTCCGCTGACCGACTGGCCGAGCGCGATCCCCAGCGTGACCGAGGTGATCACCCAGCCGAACGCCTCGGTGGCGGTGTTCTGCGGTGCCACCAGCTCGATCGCCGCCGAGTGCGTGGTCGCCTGCGGCGTCACCAGCATCCCGGCGGGCAGCAGCGCCAGGGCCAGCCACAGCAGCGTGGTCGGCAGCGCCAGCAGGGCCACCAGCAGCGCGAACCCGGCGAGCAGGAACGGCAGCCGCAGGTTCATCTGGCGCGGCCACGGCCGCACCCCGTAGAGCACGCCGAAGATCACCGAGCTGATTGACCACAGCCCGAGCAGCAGGCCACCCGCAGGTGCGTTGCCCGCGTTCGTTGCCGCCGCCGGGACCGCGACCTCGACGAACCCGATCGTCACGCCGAACCCCATCGCGGCCAGCGCGACCGTGCGCATGCCAGGGCTGGCGAGCGGCCCGAGCAGTCCGCCGGTGCGCGCCACCGCGTCGGGCCGGTGGTGGCGGATCGTCGGGGTGAGCGCGAACCACACGCCGCCGACGACCATGCAGGACGCACCCGCCACGACGCCGGTCCCGGCCCACGGGGCCGCGACGAGCAGGCCGGAGATGGCCGGGCCGAGGATGAAGAAGACCTCCATGCTGATCGCCTCGTAGGCGAGCGCGGCGTTGCGCGCGGGCCCGGGCGGGGTGAGCCGGGTCCACATCGACCGGGAGGCCGAGCCGACCATCGGCTCGAAGAGGCCGACGCCGAGCCCCAGCGCCATCAGCACCGGGGTGGCCGCGCCGGACTCCACGGCGAAGACGCTCAAGACGACCATCACCGCGAAGAGGACCGAGGTGGCCAAGAGCGGGCGAGAGGGGCCGATCCGGTCCATCAACCGACCCTGGCTGACCGAACCGATCGCCACACCGATGAGCGCACCGGCGGACACCAGGCCCGCGGTGGCGAAGGACCCGGTGCTGCGCTGCACGTAGAGCAGCATGGACAGGCCCACCATGGCGACCGGCAGCTTGCCCAGGAGTGCGGCCAGCACCGGCCCCCGCGCGCCCGGGGCGGTGAGGGCGGCGCGGTAGTCGGCGAGACCGGCAGAGTGGGACATGCGTACCAGTATGCCGCACTCTGGTACGGACGTACCACTAATTTGTGGTGGTTTCGGCCACCCTGGTGTGGGGTAAGTCTCGGTTGGATAACAGTGATCCGGATTTCGGGTTGGCGGGCGCAACTAACCCGGTCGCCCATGAGTCCTTGAGGGTGGAAGTACCTGGGGTCGGCGGTCCGTGCGATCGTTGGCCCAGCACTTCGAGTTCCCTCCGGCACACAGGTCGGGGCCTGGCCCGGAGGGCGGGGAGCGTGGATCGTCGGGGGATGGTCCACGCGAAGCGGGAGGTCGGTGCGCCACGTCGGGGGTGGCGCCCGGCCTTCCGTCGCGTTCGACGCCAAGAGGGCCCGGTCGAATAGACCGGGCCCTCTTGGCGTTTTCGATTCCTAGCGGGCGCGCCGCGCGAGCCGCTCCGGGTCGAGGATCAACACGCTCTTGCCCTCGAGCCGCAGCCAACCGCGGTGGGCGAAGTCCGCGAGCGCCTTGTTGACGGTCTCGCGGGAAGCACCCACGTACTGGGCGATCTCCTCCTGCGTCAGGTCGTGCGTGACCCGCAGCAGGCCCGCCTCCTGGCTGCCGAAGCGCTGCGCGAGCTGCAGCAGCGCCTTGGCCACCCGGCCGGGCACATCGGTGAAGATCAGGTCCGCCAGCATGCCGTTCGTCCGCCGCAACCGGCGCGCGATCACGCGGAGCAACTGCTCGGCGATCTCCGGGCGGGTCGCGATCCACTGCCGCAGCGCGGGCCGGTCCATGGTCACCGCGCGGACCTCGGTGACCGTGGTCGCGGTCGAGGTGCGCGGGCCCGGGTCGAAGATCGACAGCTCGCCGAACATGTCCGAGGGGCCGAAGATCCCGAGCAGGTTCTCCCGCCCGTCCGGGGACTTGCGGCCGAGTTTCACCTTGCCGGACTGGATGATGTACAGCCGGTCACCGGGCTCGCCCTCGGCGAAGATCACGTGCCCGCGCGGGAACTCCACGGCCTCGAGCGTCTGAGCGAGCGCTTCCGCCGCGGCCGGCTCGACCCCTTGGAAGATGCCCGCACGGGCCAGGGTCTCATCCACCTCGGTCCTCCTGTTTCCACCCGGCGGACGCGTTGGCCGCGCCGCCGATCACTACATACAGTGTAGGGCGTGAGCTGAAAAAGCCTCAGCGGCTCGCCGTCAGTCCGGTGTGGAATGACCGGCGAGTAGGTTCCCGCCGCCCCAGCCGCACGACCCTATCGCCTAGTCGCGGCCCCGGCGACCGCGCTTGGCCGCGCGACCGCCCAGCCTGCGCAGGCGGAACAGCTCCAGCGCCCGGCCGATACCGTGGCCGTAGAGCGCGCGGACCTCGTCCGGGCGCGCCGACTCCAGGAACTCCTCGACGTCGGTCTCCTGGACCGCGACGTGCCGGAGCCGGGCTTCCACGCGCTCCATGAACAGCGCGAAGAACATGATGACCAGTGGTACCGCGAACACGAACCAGACAGCCATGGTGTCGCCGATCCTCGCTACTCGTCCTCGCCGACCCGGACCCGCCTCCGGTCCCGGTTGTCGATGTCAGCATGGTTGACGTCTGGGGCACATTTCGGGTTGTCCGACGGCCCGTAGGCTATCGAGGTGCCTCCGACCACCCGACGCCCGCCCCAGGCAGCCGCGGACAGCGGGACCAGTCTCGCCCTGACCCGGCGGGTGCGCAGGATGACGCGCGCGCTCGCCGAGGGCTACCCGGACGCGCACTGCGAGCTGGACTTCACCACCCCGCTCGAGCTGGCCGTCGCCACGATCCTCTCGGCCCAGTGCACCGACGTCCGGGTCAACCTGACCACCCCGGCGCTGTTCGCGAAGTACCGCACGGCCGCCGACTACGCCGGTGCCGACCGCGCCGAGCTGGAGGAGATGATCCGGCCGACCGGCTTCTACCGGAACAAGACCTCCTCGCTCATCGGCCTGGGGTCCGCGCTGGTCGAGGACTTCGGCGGGGAGCTGCCCGGCAAGCTCGACCAGCTGGTGAAGCTGCCCGGTATCGGGCGCAAGACCGCCAACGTCATCCTCGGCAACGCCTTCGGCGTCCCCGGGATCACCGTGGACACCCACTTCGGCAGGCTCGTGCGGCGCTGGGGGTGGACCGCGGAGGAGGACCCGGTCAAGGTCGAGCACGCGATCGGCGCCCTGGTCCCGCGCAAGGACTGGACGATGCTCTCGCACTGGGTGATCTTCCACGGCCGCCGCGTCTGCCACGCCCGCAAGCCCGCCTGCGGCGCCTGCCTGCTCTACCGCGACTGCCCGTCCTTCGGGGCCGGGCCGACCGAGCCGGAACAGGCGGCCAAGCTGGTCAAGGGCGAGGAGGCGCCGCACCTGCTCGCGCTCGCCGAGCAGACCCGCGAGGGCTACCGACCGGGGAAGCCGACCGCGTGAACCCACGCCTGCGCTGGGCGCTCGTCGCGGTGATCCTGCTGGTCGCGGGCGTGGTCGCGGTGTGGCCGCGCGGGTCGGACCCGCAACCCCAGGCCGTCCAGCCCGAGCCGGACGTGACCGCCGCCCGGACGGCTGCGGCGTTGCAGCCGTGCGCGGCGGGCACCGGTCCGGTGGCGGCCCTGGCGGACGTGCGGGCGGAGTGCCTGGCCGACGGTTCGGTGGTCGGGGTGGGCAACGCGCTGGGGGGCAAGGCCGTCCTGGTCAACGTGTGGGCGACGTGGTGCCTGCCGTGCCGCGACGAGCTCCCGCTGCTCGCGGAGTACGCGGCCGGGCCGGGGGCGGTCCCGGTCGTCGGGGTCGCGGTCAAGAGCCCGACGAAGGACGCCCTGGAGCTGCTGACCGCGCTGGGCGTGCGGTTCCCGAACCTGCTCGACCGGGACGAGTCGGTGGAGCGGGGGTTGCGGGTGCCGCCCGCGCTGCCCGCGTCGTACCTGGTCAAGGACGGTGTGCTGACGATGGTGGCGCAGCCGCGGTTGTTCCACAGCGTCGAGGAGATCCGATCGACCGTGGACCGCTACCTCGGAGGGGGCCGATGAGCACGCACGGACCGCTGGTGGACCCGGAGACGGTGCCGGAGTGGCTGCGGCCGCTGGTCGCGGCCACCGCGGACCTCGACCTGAGCCTGTGGCGGCGGTTCGCCGCGGCCGGTCCGGGTTCGCGCGAGGCAGCGGTGCTGATCCTGCTTGGCGAGGATCCCGACCACGGCCCCGACCTGCTCTTCCAGCTGCGGGCGGACACCGGCGGCAGCCACTCCGGCCAGGTGGCGTTTCCCGGAGGGGGCACCGAGCCGGAGGACGACGGCCCGGTGGCCACCGCGGTTCGCGAAGCGGTGGAGGAGACCGGGGTCGATCCGACGGGTGTGCGCCCGGTGGCGTTGCTACCGAGGTTGCACGTCCCGGTGTCCGGTTTCGATGTCGCGCCCGTCTTGGCGCACTGGGTCACCCCTAGCCCTGTCCGAGCCGTTAGCGCTACCGAGACGCAGGCGGTCGCACGGATCCCCCTGTCACACCTTGCCGATCCCGCCAACCGGTTCCGCGTCAGTCATCCCGGTGGTTACGTCGGGCCTGCCTTCGCGGCACCGGGCATGCTCATCTGGGGCTTCACGGCCGGGCTGCTGACCATGGTGCTCGCCGTGGGCGGCTGGGAACGGCCGTGGGACACCGCCGATGTGCGCGACCTTGACGTAGCGTGGCGCTCCATCGGCTCGCGAGGCGCGGAGGTCTAGGGCGTGAACTGGGTGGACGTGCTGGTCGTCGCGCTCGCGGTGCTGGCGGCGGTCTCGGGGGCGCGCCAGGGCGTGATCACGGCGCTACCCGCGTTCATCGGCGTCCTGCTCGGCGCGGTGGCCGGGATCAAGATCGCGCCGCTGGTCGTGGAGCAGATCAGCTCGACGCCGACCAGGGTGGCCTTCGCGGTGGCCATCTTCGTGCTGCTGGTCGCGCTGGGCGAGACCCTCGGCGTGTGGATTGGCCGGACCATCCGGCAGAAGATCTCCTCGCCGAAGCTGGCCGGGGTGGACAGCGCGCTGGGCGCGATCGTGCAGGGCGCGGTCGTGTTCGTGGTGTCCTGGCTCATCGCGCTGCCGCTGACCAGCGTGGGCGGGCTGCCCGGGCTGGCCTCGGCGATCAACAACTCGGCGGTGCTCGGCGGCGTCAACGACGTCATGCCGCAGGCCGCCCGGGGGCTCCCCAACGAGCTGCGCGAGCTGCTGGACGTCTCCGGCTTCCCGGCCGCGGTCGACCCGTTCAACCGGACCCCGACCAAGGAGGTCCCGCCGCCGGACCCGGCCCTGCAGGGCAGCGCGGTCGTGCGGCGGGTGGAGCCCGCCGTGCTCAAGGTCAACGCCGAGGCGCGCTCGTGCGGTCGGGAGCTGGAGGGCAGCGGGTTCGTCATCGCGCCGCAGCGGGTGATGACCAACGCGCACGTGGTCGCCGGGACCGACACGGTCGCGGTCGAGGTCGGCACCAGCACGCTGCGGGCCCAGGTCGTGCTCTACGACCCGGAGACCGACATCGCGATCCTCGACGTGCCCGGCCTCAAGATCCAGCCGCTGCCGTTCGCGCCGGGCGACGCGGTCAGCGGCCAGGACGGGATCGTGTTGGGCTACCCGCTCGACGGTCCTTTCCGCGCCTCCCCCGCGCGCGTGCGTGACCGGATCCCCTTGCGCGGTCCGGACATCTACGACGCGAACACCGTCAACCGCGACGTCTTCACCTTGCGCGCCGAGGTGCTCAGCGGCAACTCCGGTGGGCCGTTGGTGAACACCGAGGGCGAGGTCATCGGGGTCGTGTTCGGCGCGGCCGTGGACAACTCCGAGACCGGCTTCGCGCTGACGGCGGCGGAGGTGCGCGAAGAGGTCGGCCGCGCGCCCTCGTTGACCAAGTCCGTGGGCACCGGTCGTTGCGCGAACTGAGCGTCAGCCCTTGATGAACGCGGTGATCAGCGCGTTCGTGGCCGCTGGTGCCTCTTCCTGTGGGAAGTGCCCGACCCGCGCTAGTTCGTGCTTCTCGTTGACGCCGCCGATCCAGGGCGCGGACGCTTCGCGCGTGCGGGGGAGCATGCACGGGTCGTCAGCGCCGTAGAGCTGCAAGACCGGCACGTCCACCTTCCGCGCGAGGGCCTCGCTGAACCGCCTACCTTCGCTGCGCAACTGCGAGCGGAGGGCCCAGCGGTAGTACTCAAGAGCGCTGTGCGCGGTACCCGGGACGAGCAGGGCGGCGCGGTAGCGCTCGGCGGCGTCACCGAGTTCGCGCCAAGACTGACCGGACCACGAGCGCAGCCTGGCCTCCACGACAGCGGCGTTGTCACGGGTGAGCTGCCGCTCGGGGAGCATCGGGAGCTGCGCGTGGAAGAGGTGGCCGAGAGCGCGCGCTTGATTGCGCGGTGGGCGCCTAAGAGCCGTGCGGCGGATCTGTCCGCGCAGGGCGAGAGGGTGCGGCGCCGACAGTGCGCTTACCGAGTGGACGACGCGCGGGTGCAGCGCCGCCACGGTCCACGCGAGCAAACCGCCCCAGCCGTGGCCGACCAGGTGCGCCCGGGGCTCGCCCAGTGACTTGACCAAACCGGCGACGTCGCCCGCGAGGGTCCAGCCGTCGTAGCCGCGGGGTGGCTTGTCCGAGTCGCCGTAGCCGCGCAGGTCGACCGCCACCGCGCGGAACCCGGCGTCGCCCAGCGCGGTGAGCTGGTGCCGCCAGGTCCACCAGAACCCGGAGAAGCCGTGCAGCAGCAGCACCAGCGGACCCTCGCCGGTCTCGGCCACGTGCAGCCGGATGCCGTTGGCGTGCACGTCCCGGTGTGCCCACGGACCGTCGACGCGGACGCTCGATGGCGCGGGCGGGGGCATGGCCGGCGTCAGGACTTGTGTTCGCCGCGGTGGGTCAGCGCGGCCGCGGTGTCCTTCACGGTGCTGATCGTGCGTTCCGGCGCGCGGATGGCCCTGAGCTTGCGGTAGCCGAGCAGGGCGAACAGCACCGCCACGACCAGCATGAAGACGAACACCGCGCCGAAGGCGATGGACCGGTACAGGCCGAAGTCGGCCAGCATCTCGGCGAGGGCGAAGAACAGGAAGAACGAGCTGTAGAGCAGCACGACCAGGGCGACGATGAAGAAGATGCTGCCCTTGACGCCCTTCTTGATCTCCCCGGTGACCTCGGACTTGGCCAGCTCGACCTCGGCCCTGACCAACGTGGACAGGTGGGTCGTGGCGTCCTTGACCAGGGTTCCGATGGACTGGTCTCCCGCCGCCGCGAGGGCGCGGTCGTCAGCAAGGGGGATCGAGGGGACTTGCGGCAGCCCCGAACCGTCTGCGTTTCCGTGCGCGCTGGTCACCTGCGTCATCGTGCCATGCTCGCCTGCCGGAGGCCGTGCGGGCGGCACAGTCCGCGTTTCGCGCTCGTCGCGGCTCAGTCGCCCGCGCGCGCCCGGCTCCGCTTGATCAGCAACGCCGCGGCCAGCAGCGCGGCCACCGCGGAGGCGACCAGCACCGCGGCCTTGGCCAGCTCGGCGTCGGCCTCGTCCAGGGCAAGATCAGCGATCAAGAGGCTGACCGTGAAGCCGACGCCGCCGAGCATCGAGACGGCGAAGAGGTCCCGTTTGCCCATCCCGGGCGGTAGGACTGCCAGCTTCAGCTTGACCGCGGCGAGCGAGGCGCCGGTGATGCCGACGAGCTTGCCCACCACCAAGCCGATGATCACCGCCAGCGCCATCCGGTCCTCGACCAGCTTGCCCAGCGCCTCGCCGTTGACCGGCACGCCCGCGGCGAAGAAGGCGAACACCGGCACGGCGACGCCCGCGGACCAAGGCTGGAGGCGGTGTTCAAGACGCAGTGCGGGTGCCTCCCGTTCGTACGGGTCCTTCTTGACCCGCGTCAACAGGGCGAGGGACACCCCCGCGATGGTCGCGTGGATGCCGGAGGAGTGCACCGCCACCCACACCGCTATCGCCAACGGGACATAGATCCACGGCGATGTGATCCTCTTTCGTTGCAGGTACCAGTAGAGGGCCAAGAGGATCAGGGCAGCGCCGAACGCGACTAGATCGATCGTGCTGGTGAAGAGGATGGCGATGAGCAAGATGGCGCCGAGGTCGTCCACCACCGCGAGGCTGAGCAGGAACACCCTGGCGCTGCTGGGCATACCGGAACCGGTTATCGCGAGCACGCCCAACGCGAACGCGATGTCGGTAGCGACTGGGATCGGCCACACGTCCCCCGCGCGCGGATCACCCGCCGCGACTGAAAAGGCGATGACCGCCGGGACGACCATCCCCCCGAGCGCGGCGATCACCGGCAGCAGGGCGGCCTTGAAGCTCGCCAGCTCGCCCAAGACCAGTTCGCGCTTGAGCTCCAGGCCCGCGACGAAGAAGAAGATCGCCAGCAACCCGTCCTTGGCCCAGTCGCCGACGGTCAGGTCGAGGTGCAGCAAGTGCGGCCCGAGCCGGGCGTCGCGGACTGATTCGTACACGCCGGACAGCGGCGAGTTGGCCGCCAGCAGCGCGAGCGCGGTCGCGGCGAGCAACACCATCCCGCCGACGGTCTCGGTGCGCAGGAACCGCGCGAACTCGGTGAGCGCCCGGGGGGTGGTGGGGCGACGGCGGTGTGACAAGGATTACTCCTGGGTAGGCCGACAACGTTGCCGACCAGACTTCCCGGCGCACCTCCGCGCAACCCTAACGCACCGAGGTCACCCGACCGTGACGCCGAAGAGCACGCCGACGAAGTACGTGACCACCATCGCGAGGGCGCCGACCAGCACGTTCCGCACGACCGCGCGTCGGGCCGGGGCGCCGCCGAGCCGTGCGCTGACCGCGCCGGTGAGCACCAGGCCCGCCAGGACGGCGACCACGCACGTCCACACCCGGGCGTTCACCGGCGGCAGTGCGATGGCGACCAGCGGGATCAGCGCGCCGAAGGCGAACGAGACGAACGACGCCCACGCGGCCTGCCACGGGCTGGTCAGGTTGTCCGGGTCGATCCCGAGCTCGGCGTCGGCGTGCGCGTGCAGCGCGTCCTTCTCGGTCAGCTCGTGCGCGACCTGTTCGGCCAGGTCGGGGGACAGGCCCTTGTCCTGGTAGATGCCCGCGAGCTCGCGCTCCTCGGCCTCGGGCATCTCCCGCAGCTCGCGCTCCTCCTTGCGCAGCGCGGCCCGCTCGGTGTCGCGCTGGGTGCTCACCGAGACGTACTCGCCCCCGGCCATCGACAGCGCGCCCGCGACCAGCCCGGCCACCCCGGCGGCGAGGATCGCGGTGCGCTCGGCGGTGGCACCGGCGACGCCGACGACCAGGCCCGCGGTCGAGATGATGCCGTCGTTGGCGCCCAGCACCCCGGCCCGCAGCCAGTTGAGCTTGCCGGACAGGTCGTCGTGGTGGGGCTCGCCTGAGTGCGTCCCCGGGATGTCGCGTTCGGTGTCCACCCGCGCATTTTGCGCTCAACCGGGGTGGTCGCACCAAGACCGCTGGTCGTGATGACCGAAGATGGTGGTGTGGACGAACGACCGATGAGCACGTGGCGGGCCATCACACTGATGTTCCGGGTCCCCCGGCGCGGGCGGGGCTTCTGGTTCAGCCTGGCCATCGACCTGATCTGGCCGCTGCTGGCGGTCTTCACCCGGCTGCGGTTCCGCGGCACGCTCCCCAAGGACCGGGGGGTGCTGCTCGCGTCCAACCACCTGTCCTTCGCCGACCCGGTGACGGTGACCGCGTTCACCCTGGCCGCCGGTCGCATCCCGCGCTACCTGGCCAAGGCGTCGCTCTGGCGCACGCCGGTGGTCGGCAAGGTCCTCAAGGGCGGTGGGCACATCCCGGTAGAGCGCAACACCGCGCAGGCGCGTGACGCCTACCTGGGCGCGGTCAGGGCGGTCCAGAAGGGGGAGTGCGTGATGTTCTTCCCGGAGGCCGGGTTCTCCGACGACGGCGATCACTGGCCGTCGCGGCGGGTCAAGAACGGTGTGGCGCGGGTAGCGCTAGAGACCGGTGCGCCGGTGATCCCGGTGGTCAACTGGGGTACGCACCTGCTGCTGCCCGCTACGGCGAAGTTCCCCCGCCTACTCCCGCGCAAGACGGTCGACATCGTCGCGGGAGAGCCGGTAGACCTATCCGACCTCGCTGGCACTGACCGCGCCTCTATCGAAGAGGCGACCAAACGGATCATGCACGCCGTCACCGAGCTGTTGGCGACCCTCCGCGGCGAAGAGCCCCCCGCCCGGTAGGGGCGGGAGGCTCTTCCGCGTGCTCAGTCCTCGCTGGTCGTGTTGCTCTTCAGACCGCTGCTGATGAGGTCCATCACCGCCGAGTCGGCGAGGGTGGTGGTGTCACCCACGTCGCGGTTCTCGGCGACGTCGCGCAGCAGCCTGCGCATGATCTTGCCGCTGCGGGTCTTCGGCAGCTCGTTCACCACGAGGACCTGCCGCGGCTTGGCGATCGGGCCGATCTCCGCGGCGACGTGGTCGCGCAGCGTCTTCACCGTGTCCGGGGTGGCCTTCGCCGACCCGCGCAGGATGACGAACGCCACGATGCCCTGCCCGGTGGTCGCGTCGGTGGCGCCGACGACCGCGGCCTCGGCCACCGTCGGGTGCGACACCAGCGCCGACTCCACCTCGGTGGTGGAGATCCGGTGGCCGGAGACGTTCATGACGTCGTCTACCCGGCCGAGCAGCCAGATGTCGCCGTCGGCGTCGTACTTGGCGCCGTCGCCCGCGAAGTAGTAGCCCAGGTCGGCGAACCGGGACCAGTACGTGTCGCGGTAGCGCTCGTCGTCGCCCCAGATGCCGCGCAGCATCGACGGCCACGGCTGGTCGAGCACCAGGTAGCCGCCGCCCCCGGCGGGCACCTCGACGCCCTGGTCGTCGACCACCTTGGCCGAGATACCGGGCAGCGGGCGCTGCGCCGAGCCGGGCTTGGTGTGCGTCACGCCGGGCAGCGGGCTGATCATGATGGCGCCGGTCTCGGTCTGCCACCAGGTGTCCACGATCGGCGCCTTGTTCGCGCCGATGTGCTCCCGGTACCAGATCCAGGCCTCGGGGTTGATCGGCTCGCCGACGCTGCCCAGGACCCGCAGGCTGGACAGGTCGTAGCCGGCCGGGATGTCCGCGCCCCACTTCATGAAGGTGCGGATCAGCGTGGGCGCGGTGTAGTAGATCGACACCCGGTGCTGCTGGATGATCTCCCAGTGCCGCCCCTCGTGCGGGGTGTTCGGCGTGCCCTCGTAGACGACCTGGGTGGCGCCGTTGGACAGCGGCCCGTAGACGATGTACGAGTGCCCGGTGATCCAGCCGATGTCGGCGGTGCACCAGTAGACGTCGGTCTCCGGCTTGAGGTCGAAGACGGCGTGGTGGGTGTAGGAGGCCTGGGTGAGGTACCCGCCGGAGGTGTGCAGGATGCCCTTCGGGTTACCCGTGGTGCCGCTCGTGTAAAGGATGAACAGCGGGTGCTCGGCGTCGAACGCCTCGGCGGTGTGCGTCTCGGGCTGGCGGTCGACCAGCTCGTGCCACCACACGTCGCGGCCCTCGGTCCAGCCCACCTCGCCGCCGGTGCGGCGCACGACCAGCACGTGCTCGATGGACGGCGTGTGCGCCGTGGCCTCGTCGGTGTTGTCCTTCATCGGCGCGGGCGCGCCGCGGCGGTACTGGCCGTCGGAGGTGATCAGCAGGCGGGCCTGCGCGTCGTCGATGCGCGAGCGCAGCGCCGTCGAGGAGAACCCGCCGAACACCACGCTGTGCACCAGGCCCAGCCGGGCGCAGGCGAGCATCGAGTAGATGGCCTCGGGGACCATCGGCAGCTGGATGGCCACCCGGTCGCCCGGGTTCAGGCCCAGCTCGGTGAGCGCGTTGGCGGTCTTGCTCACCTCGCGGAGCAGGTCGGCGTAGGTGATGGTCCGGGAGTCGCCGGGCTCACCGACCCAGTGGATGGCGACCCGCTCGCCCAGTCCCGCCTCGACGTGACGGTCCACACAGTTGACCGCGACGTTGAGCTTGCCGCCGACGAACCACTTCGCGAACGGCGCGTCGTCCCAGTCGAGCACGCGCTCCCAGCGGGTGTCCCAGCTCAGCCGCTCCGCCTGCTCGGCCCAGAACGCCTCCCGGTCCGCGCTGCCGCTCTCGTACGCCCCCGCCCCCACGTTCGCCCCGCTGGTGAACTCGTCGGACGGCGCGAAAACCCTACTCTCCGTCGACAAGTTGTCCAGCGTGGGGCTCTGACCGGACTGCTCGGCCATGGGCCTGACCTCCTCGGTGAATATCCGGCTTTCTCGGCGGGCGCGGCCGGCTGTCGGTGAGGAATCTAGTGCGATCCCGCGCCACCCGACAGTCCGACACCGCATAGGTATAGACCAGTAGCGCCCGTCTTGAGGTTCGTCCGATCGGGGGGCATCTGCTCCGTTCGGCTGTCCTCATCCGAATCTGCGGAAAGTAGCCTGGTGGAGACGTACCGTGGTCGACGGGTGAACCGGGTGGGATCAGCCGAAAGCGCGTGGGGGGACGATGGGGCGTGGGGGAGGGGACTCACCAACGGCGGGTCGGCGGGCGCGTGCCCTGTGGACCGCCGCGGGGGTCGAGGGTGGCGTTGACCACGTTCCCGACCAGTGGCGGCGGGTAGCCCGCCGCGGCGTCGGCGTGGTGCCGGAACGGGCCCTGGAAGCCGTCGAATTCCGTTCGCTCGCCGCATTGCCGGGATTCGCGTCGAGCGCCCGTCCGGCGGCAAGAAATGGTTCCGTTGCCGCTGCGGGAATACTCCTTACGGCCCGCCGAGGTCGTGCGGTTGCCACATTCCCGTTGGTCGTCCGCTCAACGGGTGCGCTCGATGGGCGCTTCACCGCCCCGGCGGGCGAGCCCGCCGTTCCACGTTGGACGATCGGCCACCGGTCCGCGGTCCGGTTCGATCTTGTGTCAGGCGTCGGTCAGTTCTTCGGCACCGATTCGGCGCGGCGGCCGCTGCCCACCCGCCGGGGTGTGTCGATCTCCTCGGCTGCTCGCTCACACCCCGTGCGCGCGGCATTCCGGGCTGTTCTCACCGGATCCGGTGCCGCCCACCGGATCCCGGCTCGATCGACCACTGTGGAGTGCTCGCCCGCCGCGGCCACCGGCCGTGTGACGGGCTCGTCCCGGGCCGGTTCGGCAACCGGTCGGGGCGTGTTCGCGCTGGTGGACGCCCTGCGCGCCGCGCCATCGGGTCCCGCCGCGCCGACCATCGCACCGACCGGTGTGGTCGGGACCATAGGCTGCGCGAGAACGGGCGCACGCCGGCATCAGGGGAGGTCGGCGGTACCGAGGGAGGCGGTGGCATGACTCAGGATCAGTACTCGCGGTTGCGCATCGTGGCTTCCTCCTCGACGGTGCGGACTGCTGGAACGACAACAGGCGCAATGGCCCCGGCCATTCGGCTCAGTACTCGCGGTTCCGCACGGTATTACCTCCCTCTCGGGTCCGGGGGGACCGGACGTGCCTCGCCCGCCGCGAGGCACATTCAGTGTCCCGTCTGTCGCAAAGGGGGACAATGCCCAGTCTGACAAGTCCCCGACATCTCCGCCTGGCCGGTATACCCCTACCGCGCCGGATAGCGGATCTTGATCTTTTCGCGCACACGACCCGGTCCGGCTTCCTGTGGATCGTCGCATCCGAGGTCGGGATCTTCGTCTGGGCGGTGGCGGGCACCGTCACCGGTGGCTGGCCGGACTCGCTGTCGCTGCGGCTGTTCGCCCTGCTGACCGGGTTCGCGATCCTCCACATGGAGGCGACCCGGCCCGCCGAGGAACGCCGCCGCGCGGCCCACCTCTCCGGCGAGCACATCGACCACACTGGTGTGTGGACCTGCGCGGGGGCGTTCGTGCTGCCGATCCCGCTGGTGGTCGCGCTGGTCCTCATCATCCGCCTCCGCAGGTATTTCATCGCTCGCAAACCGCCTGGTCGGTATGTTTTCACGACATTCGCGATCACGTCGTCGGCCCTGGCCGCGCAAGCCCTGGCCACCGCGACCCCGGTGCACAACTGGATCCGCGGCACCCCGGTCCAGTCCGACCAGGTGCTCAGCGCGGCGCTCGCCGTGGCGGCCACCTTCGCGATCTACTACGCCGCGCAGACCGTCGTCATCGGCGTCGCGCGCGGCCTGCGCGGCGACTGGTCGTGGATCTCGATCCTGGGCAACCGCAAGGAGAACGTCGACCTGGCCATCACGCTCTGCCTCGGCCTGATCGCGGCGTGGGGCGCCGGTGTCGCCTACGGACTGCTGCTGGCGGCGCTCTCGGTGGTCGTGGTCGGCTACACCCGGCACACCCAGCGGATCGAGCAGCTGGAGCAGGAACGCGACCGGCTCGAGGTCGACGCCCTGCACGACCCGCTGACCGGCCTGGCCAACCAGCGCGGGTTCAACCCCGCCGCGGCGCTGGCCCTGGTCGCCGACCAGGCGCGGCGGCGGCCGACGGCGGTGATGATGTTCGACCTGGACCGGTTCAAGCAGGTGAACTCCCGGCTGGGGCACCTGGGCGCCAACGAGGTGCTCAAGGCGCTCGCGGTCGTGCTGCGCGGCAGCGTCCGGCGCGACGACCTGGTCTGCCGCTGGGGTGGCGAGGAGTTCTCGGTGCTGCTGCCGAGCACCACCAGGGCCGACGCCTGGACCATCGCCGAGCGGATCCGGGCCGCCGTCGAGTCGATGACGGTCGAACTGACCAAAGCGGCCGGTGGCCGGACCGAGCTGGTGGGGGATTTCACCATCTCCGGCGGCATCGCACTGTCCCCAGAGCACGGCACGGACCTGGCCACCCTGCAGGAGTTCGCCGACCAGGCGCTGGCCAAGGCCAAGGACGGCGGCCGCAACCAGGTGCGGGTGAGCCCGTCGGTGCCACTGCCCGGCCCGCGGGCCGCGCGGGAGCGCACGCTCGACCCGAGCTAGCCGGCGCCTGGGCCGTCCGAAGTGGCTACTGACCGGTACCGGTAGCCTCGGCCCGTGACCGACGCCCTGGCCCCGTTGCTCGACCTGCCCGGTGTCACCGCCGCCGTGGCCGCCGCCCGCGAGTCGGTCGCCGAGGTCCACCGCCACCCCACCAACCGCCGCGGCTGGCCCGCCACCGCCGCCGAGGCGTCCGTGCGCGCGGCCCGGGCGTCCGCCGTGCTCGACGGCGGCGACCCGGAGATCCCCGCGGCGGGCGAGGTCAGCGACCCGGTGCTGGCGGGCGCCCTGCGCGTCGCCGAGGCGCTCGGCCCGCTGCTGCCGACCTGGGAGCGCGCGCCGATGCAGGCGTTGGCCAAGCTGCACCTGCTGGCCGCCGCCGACCTCACCGACACGCTCGGCAGGCCGCGTCCGGGGCTGGGTGTGACCAGCAGGCTCGACCTGCTGGCCGGACTGGTCGCGGGCGGCTCGAAGGCCCCGGGGCCGGTGCTCGCCGCGATCGTCCACGGTGAACTCCTCGCCCTCGCTCCCTTCGGGACGGCCGACGGCGTGGTCGCCCGGGCCGCGGCCCGGCTCACCTCGATCAGCACGGGCCTCGACCCCAAGGGGCTCGCCGTGCCGGAGGTGTCGTTCATGCGCCGCAAGGACTCTTACCGCGCCGCGGCGGAGGCGTTCGCGTCGGGCGAGCCCGACGGCGTGGGCGCGTGGATCATCTTCTGTTGCGAGGCAGTGGAAGCGGGCGCCCGTGAGGCCAAGAGCATCGCGGACGCCGCCACCGCGTAAGCGCTGTCCGGTAGGTCCGGCACGCGCTGTGCGCGTCCGCGCGGCCCCTGACCGCACGGACGGAAACCCGAGTACAACCAGGTTCGAGCGGCTTCCCGCCCGCGCGGCCAGGAGCCACGTGGCAGCCTTACCGGACAGCGCCTAAGAGATCGCGTGCGCGTTGAGCAGGCCGAGCGCGCGTCGCACGTGGCCGCTGGACTCGGACAGTGCCTTGGCCGCCTCGCGGATGTCCACACCGGACAAGAGGTGCACGAGTGCGACCTTGAGGTCGCCGTGCGCGGCCATCAGCGCCGCCGTGCACTCCTGCTGGCCCGACCCGGTGGCCTCGCGCAGTATCCGGAGACTGCGGCCGCGCAGCTTCGCGTTCGTCGCGCGCATGCTGACCATCAGGTTGGAGTACGTCCGGCCCATCTTCACCATGACCGCGGTGGAGAACCCGGTCAGCAGGATCTTCTGCGCCGTGCCCGCCTTCATCCTGGTCGAGCCCGAGATGGCCTCCGGGCCGGTGTCGACCGCGATCACCAGGTCGATCCCGGGGGCGCGGACGGCGTCGGGGTTGTTGGAGACCAGGGCCGTGGTGGCGCCGAGGTCGTGCGCCGCGGCCAGCGCGCCGAGCACGTAGGGCGTGCGGCCGGAGGCGGTCAGCCCGAGCACGAAGTCACCGGGGCGGGCGTCGCGGGTCATCTCCGCCGCACCCGCCCGCTCGTCGTCCTCGGCCCCCTCTGCCGCCTCGCGCAACGCCGCCGCCCCGCCCGCGTGGTGCACCAGGAACCAGTCGTCTGGGACGTTGTAGGTGGGAGCCAGCTCGGCCGCGTCCAGCGTGGCGAGCCTGCCCGAGGTACCCGCGCCGACGTAGTGCACGCGGTGGCCGGTGCGCAGCGCCTCCGTCGCGGCGTCCACCGCGCGGCTGAGCTGCGGCAGGGCCGCGGCGACCGCGCCGGGGACGAGCTGGTCCTCGGTGTTGATGGTGCGCAGGATGTCCAGGGTGGACATCTGGTCGATGTCCATGGTGCGCGGGTTTCGCCCCTCGGTGGGGGAGTCGACGTGCACCGACTGGCGTGGCACGGTCATCCCGGGAACCCCCTCCTCGGCGTGGCGGACCCGCGCACCCCGGTTCATTTCCCGGTCTCCCGGGGCTTGCGCCTGCCGTCGTGCCTGGTCTCCAGCCGGTGCGGACCGACCGCGTCGCGGGTCGAGTCCAGCGCCCGGATCGCCTGGTCGAGGTGCTGCTGGGCGACCCCGATGAACAGGCAGTCCACCACCGTGAGCTGGGCGATGCGGCTCGCCGTGGCGCCCGAGCGGAAGGTGGTCTCCCTGGCCGCGGTGGTGAGCACGAGGTCGGCCACCTCCGCGATCGGCGAGGTGGGGTAGTTCGTCAGCGCCACCGTGACGGCGCCATGCTCGCGCGCGGTGCGCAGCGCCTCGACGGTGTCCGCCGTGGCGCCGGTGTGCGAGATGCCGACCGCGACGTCGCCGGGGCTGAGCACCGCGGCGGAGGTCAGCATGATGTGCGTGTCGTTCCACGCGAAGCTGACCCGGCCGATGCGGTGCAGCTTCTGCTGCAGGTCGGCGGCGACGAACGCGCTGGCGCCCACGCCGTAGACGTCGACCCGGCCCGCGGTGGCCACGGCCGCGACGACCTTGGCCAGCACGTCGATGTCGAGCTGGTCGGCGGTCTCCTCGACGGCGCGCGCGTCGGCGAAGGTGACCTTGCCGACGACGGTCTTGAGGTCGTCGTCCGGCGAGATCTCACCGCCGAGGTCCCGGTCGGCCCGGGCCTCGGAGCGGGCCGTGTCGGCGGCAAGGGCGATCCGCAGCTCGGGGTAGCCCCCGACGCCGATCGCCTTGCAGAACCGGGTCACGGTCGTCTCACTGGTACCGGCGGCCTCGGCGACCTCGGTGATGCTGCGCCGCGCCACCGTGGACGGGCTCTCGAGCACGACCTTGGCGACCCGCTGCTCCGCACGGGCCAGGCCGGGCAAGAGCGAGCGAATGCGGACCAACGGGCTTGACTCGCTGTGTTCTGCTGTCATGTCACTCGCACTCACGTGGGAAACTTACTAACAGTCATGTGGTAGTACAAGGTGATCCGTGACATCCGGCAGCAACGCTACCCAAATGTGTCCGCGACCGCCGTCGCCCCTGGTGGGGGCTTGCCCACCGAATCGCTGGTCGGGCGCAGATTGTTAGCGTCTGAGCGTCAACGAGTTCTGAGCCGCCACCCGAGCGGACGTATCAAGTGGGGTTCTTTCTCACCGTTAAGCAGCGTTCGACTACCATCGGTTACGACGATCCCGTCGATCGAGATCCCCCTCCCGGTGTAGCGACTATCCGTGGAGAACCGCCAACGCAGGGTGATCTTGTCCGCGACCGGCGCAATCGTGTTGACGGTCCACCAACTACGGTGCCTCGAACCCGACAAAGCGGTCACTTCGCCCATGGGGGCACCTACGCCGCGCGCCCGGACCGGCACGCTCTGCCATGGGCCTCCGTCGGCGCTGGCCTCCATCACGAATTGGTCACCGCCGTCGGTGTCGACGAAGGCGTCGAAGCTGATCCGGAGCGGACGGGTGCCGGGGAGAGGGGGTGTGGTGAGGGTCGCAGTGGTGTCGTTGCCCGGCGCCGCGTACCAGAGGGCCCGGCCGTGCCTGGGTGGGACGGCCAGCGCTCTCGCGAGAGCGGTGGCCAGCGTCTCGCGGGCGGCGTTGATCGACCCCCAACCGCGCGACGGGTGGACGCGGTTCGTCAAGAGGATCGCGATAGACCTAGAGGACGGATCGAGCACGAGAGAGGTACCTGTGAATCCGGTGTGGCCCGCGGTGCGTGGACCGCCGAGCCCGCCCATGTACCAGCGCTGGTCCAGTTCGAAGCCGAGGCCGTGCGCGTTGCCGGGGAACGCGGCGTTGTAGTTGGTCAGCATCTTCTGCACGGTGTCCGGGCGTAAGACACGTTTCCCCGCGTAAGAGCCGCCGTTGAGGATGGCCTGTCCGAGCACGGCTAGGTCCGCCGCAGTAGAGAAGACGCCCGCGTGACCCGCGACGCCGCCGAGTGACCACGCGTTTTCGTCGTGCACCTGTCCATGGACCATCCCGCGCGGCGGCGCTACCTGGTACTCGGTAGCCGCTATCCGGCTCAGCTTGGCGGCTGGCGGGTTGTAGCCGGTGTCGACGAGGCCAAGAGGGCCGGTTACCCGGTCGGCCACGAACTGGTCCAGCGGCTTACCGCTGATCCGCTCGACCAGCACGCCGAGCGTGATCAGGTTGAGGTCGGAGTAGGTGTAGGCGGTACCCGGCCGGGTGACCGGGGTGCGGTCCATGACCGCCTTGACGCGCGCCGCCTTGTCCGGCCAGTCGCGCCAGAGGGGGATGAAGGGCTCGAGTCCGGAGGTGTGCGTCAGCAGCTGCCGGACGGTGACCGACTCCTTGCCGTTGACGCCGAACTCCGGCAGGTAGCGCACCGCGCGCTCGTCGACGGCGATCTTGCCGTCCTCGACCAGGCACATCACCGCCAGCGAGGTGAACAGCTTGCTGACCGACGCCACGTCGAAGATGGTGTCCACGCGCATGGGCACCTGCTCGGCGGCGGGCAATTCGGTGCCGTCGCCGTCGGCGTACCGCAGAGCGCCTCCAACGGCCTGGCGATCCACGACCACCCCGTCGTGCGCGAGCAGACTGACCGCTCCCGCGAAGAGGGGCCTACCGGTGCTCGGGTTTGCCCACTCGGCCAGTGCGGCGTCTGCCTCCCGGATCGGGTCTGGGTCGAGCCCCGCGGACTCGGGCGAGCCGTTGTGCAACCTCGTGGTCGGTGGGGCGAATCCGGGCATCGGCAGGTCGAAGCGACCGTGCGGCCTCACCTCGTGCGCCAAGGCCAGGGAACTGCCCGCGACTGTCGTCGCCACCGCGAGCAGCACGGCCGCCAACCGGACTCGTGCCCCCATGGCCCCCGCCTCACCGGTAGAGCAGGTACGGCGCGCGCCGCCTGCGGAAGTCGGTCAACTCGGTGTCCCAGGCGCCGACGACCTCGGCCGCGTCCGCTCCCGCGTCGACCATGCGGCGCAGCCGGTCGGACCCGGACAGGTTGTCGACGTAGTTGTCCGGCCGCCAGCCGAAGACCCTCCGGTAGAGCCGCTTGGCGGCGACGATCATGGCCACGGCAGTGCCGATCGCGTCGAAGGCGCGCTCGTCGGTGAGGTGTGCCTGCACACCGCCGCAGGTCTGACCGGTGAACTTGCCGAAGGTGGGGGCGAAATAGACCTCGCGGAACCGGACGCCTCTTAGCGAGAGGCTGTTAAGAGCCTCAGCCCAGTGCCAGTCGATGTCGGGGGCGCCGACGATCTCGAACGGGCGGGTCGTACCGCGTCCCTCGGACAGCACCGTCCCCTCGAAGAGGCCAGTTCCCGGGTAAGAGAGTGCTGTTAACGCTGTCGGCATGTTGGGGCTGGGGAGGATCAAGGTAAGACCGGTCTCGCTGTAGACCCTGTGTCTCCACCAACCTTGGACCTGGACAACCTCCAGGCTGCGCAAGCGCTTGCCGCCGGTGTCCGCGGGGAGGAACTCGGCGTCGAAGAGGCGGGCGAGTTCGCCGACGGTCATCCCGTGCTGCTGGGCTATCGGCTTGCGCCCTACAGCCGAGGCGTATGCGGGATCGAGGAGCGGTCCACGCGCGTCACCTCCGACGGGGTTCGGGCGGTCCAAGACGATGAACGCGGCGTCGGCGAGGACGGCGGCCTGCATCGCGGTGTAGAGGGTCCAGATGTAGGTGTAGAAGCGGGCGCCGACGTCGGCGATGTCGAACAGCACCGTGTCGACACCCGCCTTGGTGAACTGGGCCGCCAGCTTCGGCGCGGCGGTGCCGTAGGCGTCGTAGACCGGGATGCCGGTCCGCGGGTCGAGGTAGTCGCCCTCGGACCCGCCTGCCTGCGCGGTGCCGCGGAAGCCGTGCTCGGGGCCGAACACCGCCAGTGGCCGGATCCCGGCGGACACCATGGCGTCGACGATGTGCGTCCCGTCCCAGGTTGTCCCGGTCGGGTTCGACACCACGCCGATCTTGCGGCCGATGAGTCGGCGCCAGTTTGCTGCGGCCAGGACGTCGGCTCCAGGCGAGAGCCTCTTAGCCGGTTCCGTCAACGCCGGCGCGGCGGCCGCGGTGATAAGAGGGGCGGCGAGCGCGGACGCGCTGAGGAACCGTCGCCTGTCCATCCCGCTACCAGGTGATGCCGTGGTCGAAGGGGTAGCGGATCGCGGCGGGGTTCGCGCCCACCGGCACGTCGACCGGGAGCTTGCCGCGCGGTGCGACTTCGCCGAAGAGCACCCGGGTCAGCGATTCCAGCGAAACGCCCCGCCACGAGTAGGTGGCCACCCAAGTGGGCGCGTCCACGAAGCCCGCGTCGTAAGGGACCTGGGACGCGACCGCGACTACTGGGGTGCCAGTCCCCAGCAACGCGGTAAGAAGTGATCGTTGGGCTGTGTTGGCGGAGAGGTTGTTGGTCAGCAAGACCACCAGATCGGCGTCCTCGGCCGCGCGGACCGCATCGCCGATTACGGTGTCGGATGGTTTGGTCCCGGTCGGCAGGGAGGTGGTCGTCGACCCCCTGGCGCCGATCGCCGCGGCCAGCGTGTTGGGCGAGTTGGCGGGTGTGACGGTGTCGCCGACCCCTGCCACCAGCACCTTCTTCGGCGCCTGCCGCAGGGGCAACGTGTTGGTGGCGTTGCGCAGAACGGTCACCGTGCGATCGGTGAGCCGCTGGATCGCGGCCTTGTGCGCGGGCCCACCGACCCGGCTGCCCACGGTGGACTCGTCGACGATCGGGCGGGCCAGGATCCCGCGCCGCCACTTGAGGTCCAGGATCCGCCGGACGCTCTCATCGACGCGCTGCTCGGTGAGCCGGCCGCTGCGGACCGCGGCCAGCACCGAGTCCTCCGCCAGCCGCAGGTCGGGCGGCATCAGCAACTGGTCGACCCCGGCTTCGAGGGCCAGCACCGGGATCTCGGCGTCGCCGAACATCTCCCGCACGCCCTGCATGCCCAGCGAGTCGGTGACGACCACGCCGCGGTAGCCGAGCTCGCCGCGCAGCAGACCGGTGATGATCGGGCGGGACACCGTGGCGGGCACGCCGGACGGGTCCAGGCTGGGGAACTGGATGTGCGCGGTCATGATCGAGTCGATGCCCGCGTCGACGGCGGCCCGGAACGGCGGCAGGTCGACCGCGCGCCACTCGGCGGCCGTCCTGGTGATCGCGGGGAGACCGGTGTGGCTGTCGGTGGCCGCGTCGCCGTGGCCGGGGAAGTGCTTCGCCGACGACGACACGGTCTCCGTCGGCCTGCCGCTGGACTGGTAGCCGCGGACCTCGGCGGCCACCATCTCACTGGCCAGCGCGGGTCTGCCCGCGAACGACCGCGCCCCGATGACCGGGTTCAGCGGGTTGGAGTTCACATCCGCCACCGGCGCGAAAGCCTGGTTGATCCCCATGGCGCGCAGTTCGTGCCCGTTGACGGTGGCCACGGTCCGCGCGTCCGCCGGACTGCGGCCCGCGCCGATGGCCATGCTGCTGGGGAACTCCGTGGCGGGCGCCTCGATCCGGGTGACGTTGCCGCCCTCCTGGTCGATGGAGACCACCAGCGGCAGATGCGGCCCCGCGGCCAGCGCGGCGCGCTGCAGGCCGTTGGAGAACCTGGCCAGCTGGGCGGGGTTGTCGACGTTGTCGGTGCCCGCGTTGTTGAAGTAGATGACGCCGCCGACCTGGTAGCGCTGGACGACCTCGGCGGGCGTGTCGACGCCATAACGCGCGCGGTTGTCGGGGTGCGCCTCGTCAGCTGCCTTGCCCCAGACGGTGGCCACGAACAGCTGCCCCACCTTCTGCTCCAGCGGCATCCGGCGCAGCAGGGCGTCTGTCCAGGTGTTCATCGCGATTTCCGAGCCGGTGGGGGTGCGGTTGTCCTCTTCTGGCACGGCGTGGGCGGCCACCGCGGCGGTGGCCACGGTGGTGATGGCCAGCGCGGTCGCGGTCAGCTTCCGCGGGATCGTGCGGGGCGGTGGCACCGAGGCCTCCTCGTCGTCCGGTGATTTGTTCACCAGAAAGGGGATTACACGGGGAAGTTACCCACTGTTGTGACGGTGGGTCAACGAGTGCACACCATCCCTCTTCACCCCTATTACCCGCTCCAGGCGCCGGATTCACCGCTCATCGGGGCCGGAAACGCGATTGGGCGGCTCCGCTTCGAGAAGCGGAGCCGCCCAAACCGCGTCGGCGCGAATCACTCGGGTTACCAAGCGTGCAACTTCAGTCGTACCTACCTGGACTCGGCGTCCGGCGTCCCGGTACGCAGTCCCTTGACGACATGCCTCCCGCGGCGCGCTGCGCGTGGGTGCTCGGTGTCCGCGCACGGAGCCCGCTCGGGGTGGATCGGGGCTTCTCTTCGCCCTGTCCCTGGCCGACTCGAGGTCCGCACCACCTTTCTACCGAGTGAGCAAGGTCACTTCAAGGGCACTTTCGAGTGCACCGGTCAAGGCCGTGGAAAGCCTCGACCGGGACAGCCCGCGCGCGTAAGCTCGACAACCCCGGGTCACCGGAACCCCTTGCGGTGGTGGGAAATCGGTCAGCGACGCCTGCGGCGGTGCAGCCCGTACCAGGCCGCACCCGCGGTGGCGACCGCCCCCAGCCCGATGGCGGTCACCGCGACCGCGGTGCCCGAGGGGGCGTGGAAGCGGGAGCGCAGCGACACGGGCTTGCTGAAGGTGAGCACCGGCCACTCCCGCTCCGCCGCGAGCTTGCGCAGGCCGCGGTCCGGGTTGACCACCGACGGCTTCCCCACGGCCTCCAGCATCGGCAGGTCCGTGCTCGAGTCGGAGTAGGCGTGGCTGGCCGCGAGGTCGTAGCCGTGCCGCTCGGCCAGCTCCCGGATCGCGACCGCCTTGTTCGGGCCGTAGCAGTAGAAGTCGATCTCGCCGGTGTAGCGGCCCGCCACCGACACCATCCGGGTGCCCACGCTGTGCGTCGCGCCGATCATCGCCGCGATCGGGGCGACGACCTCCTCGCCGGAGGCGGAGATCACCACCACGTCGTGCCCGTCGGCCTTGTGCTCGGCGACCAGCTCGGCGGCCTCGGCGTAGACCAGCGGGTCGACGATGTCGTGCAGCGTCTCCTCGACGATCGAGCGGACCTGCTCGACGTCCCAGCCCTCGCACAGCGAGGTCAGGTGCGCGCGCATCCGCTCGACCTGGTCGGCGTCGGCGCCGGAGGAGGCGAAGACGAACTGCGCGTACGCGCTCTTGAGCACGCCCCGGCGGTTGATCAGGCCGCCGTTGAAGAACGGCCTGCTGAAGGCCAGCGTGCTGGACTTGGCGATGACCGTCTTGTCCAGGTCGAAGAAGGCGGCGACCCGTCCGGGCGCGGCCTGCTCGACGGTACTGCCGGGGTCGGTCACGCGGTCAGCATAAGAGCGGGGGTCCGCGGCCGGGCGCACCAGGCGGGCCGGCGTACGCGGCACGGGTGAACTCGGCGGGGGTGTCTTCTCCCGTATGTAGCCAAGGGAGTGGGCGGAGGGGATACAGTATGGCTACCCGGCCTCGAGCCGGGCCGGTTCAGTCCGACCCCCCGGGGCTGAACCCTTCGACGACCCCCGCCCCTCCCCCCTGGCGGGGGTCGTCCCATGTCCGGACAAGGCTGCCCCTTTCAGCTTGCCCTACGGCACCGACAATTCCGGCTCGACAGCCGCGCGAAAACGCCGTTCTGTCCACAGTCGTCCCAGCCGTACACAGTTTGACCAGCCCTCTTCCACCCGTTCCCACTTTCACCAGATCCTGGTCACAGCAACCACCGAGACCCCGTTCTCGACCCCCAGGAGCTGGTGACCATGACCCGACCGACGGTGTGCCTGCGCGACGAGGCACTGCTCGACGACGTCCTGCGGCTGTCCGCGGCGGCGGGCACCGAACCGCACCGCGCCGCCGACGTGACCGAGGTCCGCACCCGCTGGCACACGGCACCACTGGTCCTGCTGGACCACGAGTCCGCGCTGGCCTGCCTGGCCGCGGCCCTCCCCCGGCGTGCCGGGGTGGTCGTGGTGTCCACCGGCCCACCGCCCACCGCGTTGTGGGAGACCGCGATCGCCCTGGGCGCCGAGCGGGTGCTGTCGCTGCCCGCCGACGAGACCTGGCTGGTCGGCGCCCTGGCCGACGCCACCGAGGCCCCGGCCGGCACCGCGGGCCGGGTCATCGCCGTCCTCGGCGGGCGCGGTGGCGCGGGTGCGTCGGTGTTCGCCGCCGCGCTCGCGCTGTCCGCCCTGGACGAGGGCACCAGCACCCTGCTGATCGACTGCGACCCGATGGGCGGCGGCCTGGACCTCGTCCTGGGCTTCGAGGACCAGCCCGGCCTGCGCTGGCCCGACCTGCGCCTGAAGGCGGGCCGGGTCCCGGTCTCGAGCCTGCACTCGTCGCTCCCCGGCCGCACCAAGGGAAGCGCGCACCTGACCCTGCTCTCCGGTGCCCGCGACGGCGACGGCCCGGCCCCCGACGCCGTTGCCGCCATCCTGGAAGCGGGCCGCCGCGCGGGCGAGACCGTCATCTGCGACATCCCCCGGTGTCCCGACCCGTCGTCGAACACCGCCCTGGACCGCGCCGACCTGACCGTCCTCGTCGTCCCCGCCGAGCTCCGCGCCACCGCCGCCACCAAGCGGGTCGCCGCCCACCTGGCCACCCGGGGGATCCGCCCCGCCCTGGTCGTTCGCACTGGATCTCCCACTCGCCTGCGCCCCCACGACATCGCCGCCGCCGTGGAGCTCCCGCTGCTCGCCACCTTCCGCCCCGACCCCGCTCTCCCCACCGCGTTGGACCAGGGCACCTTCCAGCTGCGCCCCCGGTCCCCACTGGCCAGGGCGGCCCACAAGGTCTTGCACGCCCCAACCCCGACCCATGCCGCCCTCACCGGCTTCCCGGCCCAGGTCGGAGCTCAATCCGGCTTCCCGACCCAGATCCGCGCCGCTACCGAGGCCGCCCACTCGGCTCAACCCCTTGTCGCCGCTCCACTCCATTCGTCGACTCCAACCCACGACGAGACCACCAACCGCTCAGGTGTCACCCACCTCCCGCGGGTCGCTGCGATTCCCATCGATGCCCCCACGTCCGGCCCGGCCACTGGTGTTCCATTCCGTTCTCCCGTAACGGTTCTGAGTGGCCCGAAGAGCCCGTCTCGGGCCGGCGCGCCCGGCCCGGGGGCCGCCGAAACCCCCGTCCGGCCCGGTACACCGGTCGCGTCGGAGTCGTCGCTGTCTTCTGGCCCGAGCCCCTCCCGGGCGCCGCCGCCCTGATCGCGACCTCTCCGCAGGCGCATGCCGTGTCCAGTTCACTCCTCTTCGTACGCACACCCACAGGAACCGCCATGACCACCGATCTCGTCGAACGCGTGCGCAAGCGCCTGGCGCGTGGCGATGTGGACATCAGTCCCGCTGTCGTCGCCAACGCCGTTCGTGAGGAGGCGGGCGGTGTCGTCGGGCACGCGGATGTGTTGTCCGCGTTGACCTTGCTCCGTCAGGAGTTCGTCGGTGTGGGGCCGCTCGACCCCCTGCTCCGCGATCCCGCGACCACTGACGTCCTGGTCACCGGCCCGCACCAGGTCTGGGTCGACGGCGCCGGGGGTCTGCGGCGCACCGAGGTCCGCTTCCCCGATGAAGGCGCCGTTCGCAGGCTCGCGCAACGCCTGGCCATGTCGGCCGGGCGACGTCTCGACGACGCACAGCCCTATGTGGATGGTTGGCTACCCGCCGCCGACTCCCACGTGCGGCTGCATGCGGTACTCCCACCCATCGCCGAGCACACCTGCTTGTCGCTCCGGATCTTGCGGCCCGCGGCGCACGGTCTCCAAGACCTGCGTGCGCTCGGCACGTTCGGCGACGAGGTGCACGACCTGCTCTGCGCCATCGTCACCGCGCGACTCGCCTTCCTCGTCTCCGGCGGTACCGGAACGGGGAAGACGACCCTCCTCAGTGCCCTACTCGGGCAGGTTCCCCCTGGCGAGCGCATCGTCTGCGTGGAGGACGCGGGCGAGCTCATGCCGCACCACCCGCAGTTCGCCCGGCTCGTCGCCCGGCCGCCGAACATCGAGGGCGCGGGCGAGGTGACCTTGCGCGACCTCGTCCGCCAGGGACTGCGCATGCGCCCCGACCGCGTCGTCGTCGGTGAGGTGCGGGGTGCCGAGGTGATCGAGCTGCTGGCGGCCTTGAACACCGGGCACGACGGTGGCGCGGGCACCGTGCACGCCAACTCGCCCGCCGAGGTCCCCGCCCGACTCGAGGCCCTGGCGGCGGTGGGTGGGCTCGGCCGCGAGGCGTTGCACAGCCAACTCGCGGCGGCGGTCCACGTCGTGCTGCACATGCGGCGGCGCCCCGAGCGCAGGCTCACCCACATCGGCCTGCTGGCCCGCACCGCGGACGGCGTGGTCGTTCGCCCGGTCTGGGCCGACGGCGAATGGGGTCCCGCGCGAGATCAACTGTCCGACCTGTTGGCAGACCGAGGAGTCGAGCCGTGTTGACCTCGCTGGCCGTGGCGGCGGCACTGATCATCTGGCCGCCCGCGGTCACCACCAAGAGACTGCTCCGGACACGAGCGCGCCCCCGTCTCCGGTGGCGGCCGCAGGCACCGCCAGTGCTCGTGGTCGCCGGGATCGCCGGTGTCGCAGGCTGGTTGACCATCGGCGCCGGTGGAGCGGTGGCGGGTGCGCTGGCCGGAGCCACGTTGTGCCTGCGCCATCGATCTCGGTACGGACTGCGCGACGCGCTCGCCTCGATGGCCAACCTGGCCGAGGCACTGCGTTCCCTGGTCGCAGAACTGGCCGCAGGGTCACATCCGGTCGACGCCGCCGAGCGCGTTGCCGCCGACGCGGACCCGACCAGCGGTCGGCTGTTGCGCTCCATCGCCTCGGCCGTCCGGCTGGGTGGGGAGCCCGAGATCACCTCCACCGGCACCGCCGGCCGACAGCTGGTGAAGGCCTGGCGGTTGGCCACCCGGCACGGCCTGCCACTCGCTGATGTCCTCGACGCGGTCAGTCGAGACCTGGACCAACGAGTGCGCTTCGGCAGGCAGGTCCAGGCCCGGATGGCCGGGCCCAGGGCGAGCGGAGCCGTACTCGCAGCCATGCCGGTGCTGGGTGTCGCGCTGGGCGAGGCCATGGGCGCCCGACCGCTGTCGACCTTGGCGGGCACACCGGCGGGCCAAGTCCTGCTGGCGGCGGGAGTCACGCTCATCTGCGCTGGAGTCGTCTGGACAGCCCGTCTCACCGATCGGGCGGTACCGCGATGACAACCCTGGCCCGCATCGCTCGCACGCCCGATCGCCCCGTGCGTTCGGAATGGCCGCCGATCGCCGATGGGGTGCGACCAACTCACTGGCCAACGCGGCACGGAACTGCGGCATGTCCGTCGTGGACACGTGAGTCAGCGGTGCCCCGCGTTCTGACCAGAAGGCCACCAGCAACCCCGGTCCATCGGAAGCCGCTACCGCGGGCCATGTCCCTCGCTACCGCGACGGCGGCTACCGCTACCACCCTTGCAAAAGGTGTTGTCGCGGTCATGACTGCGACAGCTGCCGACGTGATGACCGCCACCTCCACCGTGACTCTCGATCCGGAGTGCGAGCAGATGACGGCCTCGACTAGCAGCCGATCGGCGGTGATCGAGTCGATGGGGAATCCGCGGCAGCGGTCACGACTGCTGCCGCGGCGTCGCCGGCAGGTTCCAATTTGTCCACAGTGGACAACGGCTCGGCGTGGGACTCGACGTCGGGCGGTGTCACCTCGGCGGAGTCGAGTGTGTGGGCTCTGTGGTTTCGCCGTGCGGGGTTGGCCGCCGTGGGGTGGTTGTCGGGATGGACCCGTGGCAGTCGCACATCCGGAGGTGTCGTCATGACCTTGCCGCTCCTCCTGACTGCACTTGCTGTCTTGCTCGCTGTGCCGCATCCCCGCGGTCTTCCGCGCTTGGCGGTCAAGACGCCCACCGAGTGGCGGCCTGGTAGGGGCTTGCCCGCTGTGGTTGGCATTGCTGTCGGGGTGTTCGTCGGGATGGTCGGCGGCGTGACCGCGGGTGTCTTGATCGGTGTCGGCTGTTGGTGGGCTGCCGACCGGGGGGTCCGGCCTCGTCGGCCGGTGGTCGACGAGTCGGTGCTCGCGGCGACCTGGGACCTGCTCGCGGCCTGCCTTCGGTCTGGCATGCCGGTGCCCGACGCCATCCGGGTGGTGGTCGCGGACCTGCCCGGTCGGGCGGGATCGGTGTTGCGGGATGTCGCCGATCAACTCGCGCTCGGTGGTGACCCGGTGCAGGCCTGGGCCGGTGCCCTCGACTGCCCGGAGACCGCCGAGTTGGCCAGGGGAGCGCGGCGGTCGGCGTGGTCCGGTGCGGCGTTGGCGGCCGTGGCCAACGGGCTCGCGGCGACGGTGCGCGACCAAGCGGTCGACCGTGCCGAGGCGCGGGCGCAGCGCGTGGCCGTGCTGGTCACCGCGCCGCTGGGGCTGTGCTTCCTGCCCGCGTTCCTGTGCCTTGGGGTTGTTCCTGTCCTCATCGGCACGGCCGCTCAGTCGTTCCACCCTTGACCGGCGCCACAACAATCCACACCAGAAACTCCACATTGGACAGTCATGCAGATTCGCAGATCGGAGGTCACCGTGTTCTCTCGACTCGACTTCGGCGACGACTCGGGTACGAGCACCGTCGAGTACGCACTGCTCTTCATCGTCGCCGCCGCCCTGACCGGCATCTTGCTGGCGATCGTGAACAGCTCGGCGGTCAGCGACGCGCTGTCCGCGCTCATCGAACGAGCGCTGTCCCCGTGACCGCGCGGGACCGGGGTGCGGTCGCCGTCGAGGCCGCCGCGGCCATCGGGGCGCTGACGCTCGTCTTCGGGCTCGCGGTGGCCGGGTTGTCCGCCGTGGCCGACCAGGTGCGCTGCCTCGACGCAGCGCGCGAAGCCGCGCGGCTCGTCGCGCGCGGCGAGACCGAGCGCGGGCGGGCGCTGGCCGCGTTGATCGCCCCGAGCGGAGCAGCGATCGACATCCACGCCGACGGCGACACGGTGTCCGTCGTGGTCAGCGCCGACGGTGGGCTGCTGCCCGGGGTTCGCCCGCGCGGCGACGCCCACGCGGTGGTCGAGCCGGGGAGCGCCGATGGCTGAGACCCGGGCGGACGGAGGTTTCGCCTCGGTGTGGACGGCGGGAGTCATGGCCGCACTGCTCTGCGTCGTCCTGCTCGTCGCGGCCCTCGGGTCGGCGACGGTGGCTCGGCACCGGGCGGAGTCCGCGGCCGATCTCGGCGCGCTCGCCGCCGCGGCGAGCGCGGTGTCCGGACAGGAACGGGCCTGTGCCAAGGCGCGGTGGGTGGCACAGCGGATGGGTGCCGAGCTCGCGCTGTGCCGACTGGACGGTTGGGTGGCGACGGTCCGGGTGTCGGTGCGTCCGGCGGCGACAGTCCCGCTGTCCGGGCGGGCGTGGTCCCAGGCTCGGGCCGGACCGGTTGTCGGCGGTTCAACGGTCGGCCCCATACGGTGAACGGCAGGGGTGGACCGGCTGTCCGACACCGGACATATGGCGGGTTACGGACGGTGTCATCCGGTGTTCACGCTGGTAGAGGTCCCGGAACGGGGTTCGCGACGGCCAGTGACCGGCTACCCGGCGCTACCCGACGGGGTGATCGATTCGACAGCGGTGACCGGTTCACCCCGCCGTTCGGATGACCGGTCATTTACCTCGCCAGACCGACCAGTGGTCGACAGCGGGTTACCCACGACACACCACATGCCGTTGAGTCATGTGCAGGGCGCCGAACCCGACGCCCACACTGAGGAGGCCTTGCCCGAGATGTTGGAAACCGAGAGGTCGGACAGCTGGCGCCGAGCGTTCCGGGTCGAGCTCCGGGCCGAGGCGATCGGTCTGGCGTTCCGCGGCTGGCCGGTGCTCCCGGGCACCTACCCGGTGGCGGGCCACTGGGCCGGGCGCGAGGGCGTCGAGGACACCGGCCCGGTTCCCGTGCACGCCGACTGGCGCGAGCGGGTCGGCACCCGGCCGGAGCAGGTGGCCACCTGGTGGACCGGCCACCCGTACAGCCTCCTGCTGGCCACCGGTTTCGGGTACGACGCGATCGAGGTCGGCGACGGCCTGGGTCGCGCGGCGGCTCGGGTGCTGCGCTCGATCGGGCTGCCGGTGCCGATCATCGCGACCCCGGACAGCCGGTGGTTCTTCCTGACCCGGTCGGACGAGCCGCTGGCCACCGCTCTGGCCGCTGACGCCGACATCACCCTGCACGGCGCGGGCGACTGGATCACCTTGCCCCCCAGCCCGTTCCAGCACGGCGTCGTCCACTGGCGAGTCAAGCCCGAGGTGTGCGGGTGGCAGATCCCGTCCTCCCGGGTCGTCCAGGACGCCCTGCTCGACGCGATGGCCGAGTCGACGACCACCACGCCGATCCACCTCGTCGGCGCGTAGTACCCCGCGGTTCGGAGTTGACGAAGTGCCCGCTTGACCCTGTTCTCGCACGACGCAGTCCCCGATTGACGCGGTACCAACTGATCCACGCACCAACTGATCCACGTACAACCTGATCCACTGACCAAGCTCCACCGACCAACCCGTGGTCGACGAGCCACCGCCGCCCGGTGAGCTCGACCGATCACACACCGCCGGTCCGACCGAGCGACACCGACCTCCCGCCCCAGGTGTCGCCCGGAGGACAGGCAGCCAGCCGAGTTCGCTGGAGGCTCCGGTCTCCCGCACCACGCACGGAAACCAGGGACATGCGGCCTGGCCGCAGTCGACAACCCGCCCCGGGACGACCCCCTGCCCGGCACCGACCGCCTCCCGGTGCCGACCAACCGCAGGTCGAGGAACTCCCCGTCGACACGTCCCCCGACACATTCCGTGCCGGTAGCGGTAGCAGCTGGAGCCGCGAGCTTGGCGGCGTACAGCGCGCCGGGATGCGCGCCGGTCCTCGACCGGCGCCCCCGGCGCGCTGGTGCGTTCTGGGCTTGCCGTGGCTGGCCTTCTCGCTTGCTGGTACCGATGCCTTGTCGCGTTGCTAGCGTTTGGTTTGCGGTCCGTCTGCGTGCGTGGCTCGGCCCGGTGCTTGGTCGCGTTGTGGCTCGATGGGGTGGACCCGGTTTGAGGTTGTCCCCGATGACCGGACACCGGATTTCGTGCCACGAGAGTGAGTCGTTGACGATGGTCTATGCGGGTTTCGTGCGGGGTGCGTAGTCGAGTGTCGAATATAGACGGTTGTAGTTGTAGTAGCCGTGGTATGCGAGGACGTCGCGTCGGGTGTCGTCGTGGGTGTCCCAGACGGTGGTGCCGATTTCGGTTTTGAGGGTGGCGAAGAACGATTCCGCGACCGCGTTGTCGAAGCACGACTCGGTCCGTCCCACCGACGGTCGGACGCGGTGACCGGCGAGCGCGGGGCGGAGCAGCCTTGAGGTGTATTGGGCGAGTTCAACTGGTCGATGCAACACCGGTTTGTTGAAGCGAGCGTAGTTGCTCCTCGAAGACTTCGGCAGGTGTCTTCCACCCGAGGACCTTTCGTGGCCGGTTGTTTAGCGCGTGAGCGACGGGACTGCCCCGGGTTCGGTTGACACTCGGGGTTGATGGTTCTCAAGCCGCCTGAGCGGCCTTGTAGATGGTCTCAAACTCGACTGGGGTGAGTCGCCCGAGGCTCCGTTGTCGGCGTCGTCGGTG
>NZ_BSTR01000028.1 GCF_030269645.1 Actinokineospora sp. NBRC 105648
TGCCGACCCAACACCTTCCCAATGAACCGAAACGACCGCCGCGCCGCCAACTCCCGCGAGATCGTCTCCCGATCCTCACAACCCAACACCACATGACCCGCCACAGACATAATCTCCGATCACTCGCTCACCGAGATCATCCCACACCCGGCGCATCGACCCCTTGAGGTCAAGGCCCCACACGAAGCGAGTTCACTAGATCGAGCCCCCGCACTTACCCGGGCAACGCAGGGCAGCAAAACCCCCAGACCGACGCCCACGATCACGACCCGAGCAACGAAGACGGCAACCCCCGACGCCAGTCAGAGCGACAGTGCACAACACCTCACCCCGTATACAGAGTCAGCCCATAAGTGCTCAACGCCTCAGCGATCGGCTGGAAATAGACAATCCCGCCGGATGTGCAGTTCCCCGACCCACCCGAGGTCAACCCCTGAGCCTGCACCCGATCCCCACTCCCAGGATCGCTCACGAACGACCCACCGGAATCCCCAGGCTCCGCGCAGGCATTCGTCCGGGTCAGTCCGGTCACCACGTCCCCACCCCCGTAGTTGACCGTCTGGTTCACCCCCAACACCTTCCCGCAGCGCCACCCCGTCGTGGACCCGGACCGGCAGATCCGCCCGCCCACCGGCACCGGCGTCGAGCCCGCCACGGTCACGTCCGAACCACTCGAGTACCGGTCCACCAGTGGCGTGGAGACCGCGGACGAGCTCACTCGGATGATCCCGAAATCGTTGCCGGGGAACGAGGAACCGGCCACCGGGCCCACTGAGCCGCCGGTACCCGACACGTTCGTGACGACCTCGGTGCAGTGCCCGGCAGTGATCAGGTAACGCGTGCCGGCGGCGTTGCGCGCGTTGAAACCGATCGAACACCGCCCTCCGCCGCTGAAGTAGATGGCTTGCCCGCCGATCACATTCCACAGTGGACGTGGTGCGGTCCGGACCCGCTCGACCCGCACGCCTCGGCCGAACGACTTCGCCCACCGGGCTCCGGTGTTGTCCAGTACCGACACCACCACTCGGTTGGTGTTTTCGTCTACGTGCCAACCGGTCACGGAGTCGGGAACGCTGCGGGCCTGATCATCCAAAGAGGACTTTAGTTGGTCGAGCGCGGCCGTGCTGTACACCACTTGGGCCGCGGCGGGTGGTGTCAGTGCCACCGCGCAGGTGAGGGCCAACAGGACAACGGGGATTCGGTTCGGTCGAGTCACGAGCGGCCTCCAGACAGGGGAATGGGCCGAACGGTGCACACCTCGTCTGGGACGGTACGCGCGGCGGGATATTCACCGGTAGCGGCCGTTGGAGCGCAGCGGGTTACCTGGTGGGGTGATGTACGCGTCACCAGGAGTGCGAGTGGTCGGCATCCGGGTGGTGGTCGCCTACGATCCCGTAGCGATGGCAGAGCAACCAGGGCGGGAGCCGGACTACCGGTTCACCCTCGCCAACGAACGGACCTTCCTCGCCTGGGTGCGCACCGCCCTGGCCCTGGTCGCGGGTGGTGTCGCCGTCTGGCAGTACCTCCCGGACCTCGGCCTGCCCGCGCTGCGCTCGGCGATCGGCATCGGCCTGGTCGCCCTGGGCACCGTGCTGGCGGCGCTGAGCCACCACCGGTGGCGCTCGACCCAGGACGCGATCCGGCACGGCCGCCCATTGCGCAGCGGGGTGCAGATCCCGCTGCTGGCCTTCGGTGTCACCGCGATCGCGGTCGGGATCCTGGTGCTGGTGCTGATCGGCCGATGAGGCAGCTCGGCCCGCAGCTGCTCGACCCGGGGCTGCAGACCGAGCGGACCCGGCTGGCCTGGTCGCGGACCGCGCTGGCGGCCGGTGCCGTCGGCGCGCTGCTGGTGCACGGCGCGCGCGATGCCACCGGTCTGGTGTGCGGTGGCCTCGCCCTGCTGTGCGCGGTCGGCCTGGTCCTGTGTGGAACGATCCGCTACCGCCGCGCCTACGCGGGTGTGGTCCCGACGGCGATGCCCGCCTGGGCCGGCTTGCTGACGGTGGCGCCCGCGGCGCTCGCGGTGGTGGCACTGCTCGCCCGGTCGCGGTGAAACCCGGGGCCGGTGCGGCACCACCGGCCCCGGGCGCGCACTCGCTCGGCGCCCGCCCCGTCGAAGGAGGGGGCGACGGGCCTCGATGCGGGGGCCGTGAGCCTGGTGCTCAGGCAGTATCTGCTCGTACCGGGCCCCCGGTCCAGACCTACCGGCCGGTAATCGGACGGCGCCCGGAGTTCTACGGAGCGTGTGATTCACCCACTGCGGTCTCACTCGATAGTGGCACCTTCCGCACGGGATGGGTGCGGTGAAAGCAAATGTGCGTAACGTGACAACAATCGGGGAAAGTGCTGGTCAGCGCACTGTGCGTGACAGTGCCACGGGACTCGGACGGGGGAACGGCATGGACGGTGTGGCATACCAGCGCGCGCTGGGCCGGGAGCTGCAGCAGCTGCGGGTCCGGCGCAAATGGACGAGGGCGCAGCTCGTCCAGCGGCTCCCCAACGAGCTGTCCGCGCAGGCGCTCGCCTCCTACGAGACCGGCACCAGGTCCTGCACCGTGGTGCGCTTCGTGCAGCTGTGCACCGCGCTCGAGGCGTCCCCGCACGATCTGCTCGAGCGCGTGCACGACCAGGTGAGCCACGAGGAGTACCCGGCCTCGCTCAAGGTCGACCTCGCCGACCTCGCCCTCGACGAGCGGCCCGAGCTCTTCCCGGCCCGCCGCTGGGCGGCCACCGAGGTGGCCCGGCACGCCGCCGCCACCCGTGACCTCGACCTGGGCGCGCTGGAGTCGCTGGCCGAGCTGTGCGGGTTGCCGACCGTCGAGTTGGTACGGATGCTCCGCTCGGACTGAGCGGGTTCCGGCCCGGTTCGGCTAGGTTCGAGTGGTGGACCTGCGGATCGGTGTCATCGGGTTCGGACTGCGCGCGGGCCTGGTCGAGCACGCCCACCGGCCGGGCGCGGGTTCCCGGGTGGTCGCGGTGTGCGACCCGCGGCCCGAGCGGCTGGCCGTCGCCGCCGAGCGCTTCGGCCCGGGTGTCGCTCTCCACCGCGCCGCCGAGCGGCTGCTGGCCGACGACCTCGACGCGGTCTTCGTGCTCTCGCCCGACCACCTGCACGCCGAGCACGCGGTCGCGGTGCTGGAGTCCGGGCGCGCGGCCTATGTGGAGAAGCCGCTGGAGATCACCGTCGCGGGCTGCGACCGGATCCTGGCGGCCGCCGCGCGCACCGGTGGGCGGGTCTACGTCGGCCACAACATGCGGCACCTGCCGGTGGTCCTGGCCATGCGCGAGCTGATCGCCGCGGGCGCCATCGGCGAGGTGACCGCGGTGTGGTGCAGGCACTTCGTCGGCCACGGCGGCGACTACTACTTCACCGACTGGCACGCCGACCGCAGCCGCTCGACCGGGCTGCTGTTGCAGAAGGGCGCGCACGACCTGGACGTGATCCACTGGCTCGCGGGCGGCTACGCCACCACCGTCACCGCCATGGGCGGGCTCACCGTCTACGGCCGGGTCACCGACCGCCGGGCCGAACCGGCCCCTAAGGACACCTACGACCACGGCACCTGGCCGCCGCTGGCGCAGACCGGGCTCAACCCGGTGGTCGACGTCGAGGACCTGTCCATGGTCACCATGGCGCTGGGCAACGGCACCTTCGCGACCTACCAGCAGTGCCACTACACACCGGACTACTGGCGCAACTACACCGTCATCGGGACCGCGGGCAGGCTGGAGAACTTCGGCGACGGTCCGGGCGCGCAGGTGCGCGTCTGGGACCGCAGGCACCGCTCCTACGCGCCGGAGCCCGACCACGTCGTCCGGATCGGACCGAGTGCGGGCGGTCACGGTGGCGCGGACCCGGCGATCGTCGCCGAGTTCCTCCGGTTCGCCCGCGACGGCGGGCCGACGCTGACCTCGCCGGTGGCGGCCCGGCAGGCGGTCGCCACCGGCTGTGCAGCAACGGATTCGCTGCGTGCCGGTGGCGCGCCCCGGGTGGTCGAACCACTCGCCGCGGAGGTGCTGGCGTACTTCTCCGGCAATGCGGACCGGGGATCCCCCGAAAAGGGCGATGATTAGTTCGCCTGTGTGACGTGATCGGCACTCAGCGCATCGGTTTACATCTTTTACCCGACCCCCGGTGGTGATTTTCCACCGTCAATGGTCGACCTTAACCGTAAAAGCGTTACCGATGGTTTCCATACCGTGACAATAAGTCTGCCGCCGTTCGCTGTGAGCATGATCGCAACCTGTCGGCTGCCCGTCCTTTTTCTCCCGTCCACCCGCGAACCAGACGATTCGTCAACACGTCGGGGTGTACCAGATTGATGGGAGAAACCCGATGGCAGTCGCCCGCTTCCAGATCTACAGATCCACCGACTCGGGTGTGACATGGCGCTTCCTCTCCGCGAACAACCGCAGCCTCGGCCAAGCCGCCTGCCTCTTCGACGACCTCGACGACTGCTCGAAGGCGCTGGTGGAGCTGCGTGCCCGGCTCACCGACACCGCCGCGACCACCGCCAGGGAAACCCCCTCGCAGCTGTGGTCGTGGCGCGTCCGGCTGGGTTCGACCGACCTCGCGGTGTCCAGCCGCAAGTACCACCGCCGAGTCCAGGCGCAGTACGCCTGCCGCAGTTTCCTCGGGCTCGTGGCCACCGCGACGGTCGCGGACCTGCCGCGCGTGGTGCATTTCTGATGGTCGTTTCCGCCGATTCCCGGCGCGGCCATTCGGCCCAGCAACGCCGGGTAAAGCGCTTGCGTTCGTCTGTTGTTCACGACCGCATCCAGGCCCGGACAGCTGCGCGGGTTTTGCTTGCGCGGATATCGCCCCTCCCGACTCGGAGCGCCCCCAGATGACCCAGTTGACCAGCGCGCCCGAGGACGTCCGGCGCGCCGAGGTCGTCGATCCCCCGCGCAGGCGGGTCGCCCTCTCCGGCGGCGTCGACCGGGTCTTCCGCGCCACGCTGCGCGGCGCGGGCCTGACCGTGCTGGCGCTGATGGGCACCGTCGGGCTCTTCCTGTTCGTCCGCGGCCTCGACGCGTTCTCGGTCGCGGGCCTGGACTTCTTCACCACCGAGAGCTGGGAGCCGGACTCGCACCGGTTCGGGATCGCCGCGGTGCTGGTCGGCACGCTGCTGATCGCCTCGGTGGCCCTGGTGGTCGCCTTCCCGCTGGCGCTGGGGGTGGCGCTCTACATCTCCGAGTACGCCCCGCGCCGGGTCCGGCGGGTGCTCACCAGCATGGTCGACCTGATGGCCGCGGTGCCCAGTGTCGTGTACGGACTGTTCGGCTCGACGCTGCTGCAGTGGCAGGGCAGCGACATCCCGCGCTGGCTGTCCATCCAGTTCGGCTGGATCCCGTTCCTGGACGTGCCGCAGGCCGATCCGGACAACCCGCTCTCGCCGACCGGGGTCTACGCCACCTCGACGTTCTGGGCGGGGCTGGTGGTCGGGTTCATGATCATGCCGTTCATCTGCTCGGTGATGCGCGAGTCGTTCACCCAGGCGCCGCAGGGCGAGCGCGAGGGCGCCTACGCGCTCGGTTCCACCCGCTGGGGGGTGATCCGCAGCGTGGTGCTGCCCTTCGGGCGCAGCGGCATGATCGGCGGCACCATGCTCGGCCTGGGCCGCGCGCTGGGCGAGACCATCGCGGTGGCGATGATCATCTCGCCGATCTTCGTGATCCAGCCGCACATCCTGGGCGCGGGCGGCAGCTCGGTCTCCGCGCTCATCGCGCAGCGCTGGGGCTCGGCCAGCCCGTTCGGCCTGGGCGCGCTGATGGCCGCGGGCCTGGCGCTGTTCCTGATGACCCTGGTGGTCAACTTCGCCGCCTCCGCGGTGATCGCGCGCAGCCGGTCCGGCCAGGGGAGTGACGCCTGATGTCCATTGTGGAGCAAGAGCTGGTCGGGCGGGTTCAGCCGGTCACCCCGCCGCCCGCCCCGGCCCGCCCGGCCCGCGCGGTCGAGGTGCGCCGCGACACCCGGTCGATCAAGCGGACCGACGTCGTGGCGGTGCTCGGCGCCCTGGTCGCCGCGGTCGCGCTCACCGGGGTGCTCTTCGCCCAGATCGCGCCCTTCTCCGGCGTCGTCGGCTTCATCGCGATCGCCTACCCGCTGTTCCTGGCGCTCTACGCGCTGCTGGTCTCGCTGGAGGAGAACAGCCTCACGGTCCGGGACAAGGTGGTCTCGGCCATCGTGCACAGCATCGCCGTGGTGGCGATCGGCGCCCTGGTCGTGATCGTGGTCTACCCGGTCGTCAAGGGCTGGGAGGTGCTGGGCTACGCCAACTTCTACACCGACGACATGTCCGAGGCGGGCACCCTGGACCCGCTGGAGTACGGCGGCATCCTGCACGCGATGGTCGGCACCCTGGAGCAGATCAGCATCGCGCTGGTCATCACCGTCCCGTTGGGACTGACCACCGCGGCCTTCCTCAACGAGACCAAGGGCGTGTTCACCCGGGTGGTGCGCACCGTGGTCGAGGCGATGACCGCGCTGCCCTCCATCGTGGCGGGTCTGTTCATCTACGCCTCGCTGATCCTGCTGCTCGGCGTCGAGCGCTCCGGCTTCGCCGCGGGCTGCGCGATCAGCGTGATGATGCTGCCGATCATGATCCGGGCCGCCGACGTGGTGATCCGGCTGGTGCCCAGTTCGCTGCGCGAGGCCTCGCTGGCCCTGGGCACCGGGCAGCTGCGCACCGTGTGGCACGTGGTGCTGCCCACCGCCCGCTCCGGGCTCACCACCAGCGTGCTGCTGGCGACCGCGCGCGGTGTCGGCGAGACCTCGCCGGTGCTGATCGCGGCGGGGTTCACCCCGTACCTCAACCTCAACCCCTTCGCCGACGCCCAGGTCTCGCTCCCGCTGGCCACCTACCAGATGGTCTCCTCCTCCGAGGAGACCATGCAGACCCGCGCCTTCGGCGCCGCCGCGGTGCTGATGACGCTGGTGCTGGTGCTCTTCGTGCTCGCCCGGCTCCTCGGCGGCCGTGAGCCGGGCAACCTCTCCGCGGGTCAGCTGCGCCGCCGGGCCAAGGCGTCGACCCGGGACCGAGCTCGTTTCACCGCCCCAACGCAACGAGGAGAGTCATGACCCCGCAGGTACGCGCGCGCGGCCGGATGGTGGGCCTGCTCGCGGTGCTCACCGTGCTGACCGCGGTGGTGACCGGGTTCGCGCCCGCGGCGTCGGCGCAGAGCTACGTGCCGATCAGCGGCTCCGGGTCGACCTGGAGCTACAACGCGATCGACCAGTGGCGCAAGAACGTGCAGCAGTTCGGCATCCGGATCTCGTTCGCGGGCACCGGTTCCACCGACGGCCGCAACCAGTTCAAGTCCGGCCAGGTCGACTTCGCGGTCTCGGAGATCCCGTACAACCTGGTCGACGGCGGCGTGCGGGACCTGCCGCCGGAGAACGGCAACTTCGCCTACATGCCGATCGTCGCGGGCGGCACGTCGCTGATGTACAACCTGAACATCGGCGGCAAGCGGGTGACCACGCTGCGGCTCTCCGGCGACGTGGTGACCAAGATCTTCACCCGGGTCATCACCATGTGGAACGACCCGGCCATCGCCGCGGACAACCCCTCGCTCAAGCTGCCCGCCCGCCAGATCATCCCGGTGGTGCGCGGTGACGGCTCGGGCAGCACCGCGCAGTTCACCGCCTGGATGGCCGCCCAGCACGGCGGGATCTGGGACGACTTCTGCCGCAAGGTCAACCGCGCGACGCCGTGCGGGTTCACCTCCAGCTACCCGTCGATGCAGGGCATCATCGCCCAGGAGAAGTCGATCGGCGTGGCCAACTACGTGCGGCAGGGCCAGAGCGACGGCGCGATCACCTACGTCGAGTACTCCTACGCCAAGAACGCGGGCTTCCCGGTCGCCAAGCTGCTCAACGCCAAGGGGTACTACGTCTCCCCGACCGCCCAGGCGGTCGCCGTGGCGCTGCTCAAGGCGAAGATCAACCCGGACCTGACCCAGGACCTCAACCAGGTCTACACCGACGCCGACCCGCGCACCTACCCGATGTCGAGCTACAGCTACATGATCCTGCCGACCGCGCCGACGGCGAAGTTCAACGAGCAGAAGGGCCGCACGCTCTCCGACTTCGCCTACTACTTCCTGTGCGAGGGCCAGCAGCAGGCCGACCGGCTCGGGTTCTCGCCGCTGCCGATCAACCTGGTGCAGGCGGGTCTGCAGCAGGTCGCGCGGATCCCCGGTTCGACCAAGAAGTCCACCGACATCGCCAAGTGCAACAACCCCACCTTCTCCACCGACGGCACCAACACGCTGGCCAAGACCGCGCCGCAGCCACCGGACTGCGACCGCAAGGGCGGCCCGGTCGTCTGCGCGGGTCCCGGGGGCACCTCCGGCACCGGCTCCACCGCGGGGACCAACGGCGCGGCCAAGCCGGGTGCGGCGACTCCGGGCGCCGCGGGCCCCGCCGCGGCTGGTGATCCCGCGGCCGCGGGCCCGGCCGCGGCCGGTGAGACCGCGGAGGGCGGTGAGGGGACCACTGCGGAGGGAAGCACCGACGGCGTGGTCAATTCCGCCTCCGCGGTACCGGTGTCGGTGGACCTGCCCGCCAACGACGGCACGTTGCTGATCGTCGTCGCCTCCGTGCTGCTGCTGGCCCTGGTGGTCGGACCGCCGCTGGTAGCCAAGATCATCCGAGCGAAGGGGAGCCAGGCATGAGCGGCCGGACCGCGGTACCCGCCCGGCTCCTCCGGCTGGTCCTGGCCGCGGCGCTGATCGTCGCCGGGGTGGCCCTGGTGCCCGAGCCGTCGCGCGCCGTCGCGGTGCCGCCCACGGCGTCCGCGACGACGGTCAAGGGCAAGGGGGACTTCGCCGCGCTGGAGGTCACCGTGTCCCAGACCCGGGACCTGATCAACCAGACGATCCACCTGTCCTGGAAGGGCGCCACCCCGACCGACTCCACCCGCAGCCGCAACTTCCTGCAGGTCATGCAGTGCTGGGGCGACGACCCGACCGGTCCGCGCAAGGACCAGTGCGTGTACGGCTCGCCGCTGGCCAACTACGACTCGCTGGCCCTGTGGTCGCGCCAGCTGCTCTACCAGGACTACATCCAGGACAAGGCCGAGACCCAGCCGGAGGAACAGGTCGACAGCGCGGGCGGCGGCAAGCGCAAGGTGCCGACCTACGTGCCGTTCACCCCGGTCAGCGGCCCGGCGACGAAGGCGACCGAACCCGGCTACGGGCTCTACTACGACGCCAGCCTGACCAACGAGGTGCAGGTCGCCGCGACCCAGCAGAACGGCACCGGCGACATCGACTTCGAGGTGCAGACGCTGGCCGAGTCGCCCGCGCTCGAGTGCGGGAAGGTGCGCACCAGCGGACCGGACACCGGCAAGCCGCGGCACTGCTGGCTGGTGGTCGTGCCGCGGGGTGACCGGGAGACCAACGGCAAGGTGGTCAGCCCGGGTCTGCCGGACAGCTACCTGCACAACTACCTCGACTCCTCGCCGCTGAGCGAGTCCAACTGGCGCAACCACATCTCGGTGCGGCTGGACTTCCAGCCGGTGGGCGAGCCGTGCAGGCTCGGCGTGGCCGAGCGGGCGCTCTCCGGCCACGAGTTCGTCTCCGACGCCGTGCTGCGCTGGCAGCCCACGCTGTGCGCGGGCACCGGTCCGGTGTTCGGCTTCGTCCAGGTGCCCGACCGGCAGGCCCGCGAGCTGCTGGGGGCCGAGGACCCGGGCATGGTGTTCCTGAACAACCCGGCGGACGCCACGACGCTGCCCGCGGACCGCAAGGTCGTCTACGCCCCGGTGGCCGTCTCGGCGTACACGGTCGCGTTCATCATGGAGCGCCAACCCGCGACCGACGCCCCAGCCGACGTGCTCGCCCTCAACGGCCAGCCGATGACCGAGCTCAAGCTGACCCCGCGGCTGGTGGCCAAGCTGCTCACCCAGTCCTATTCGGACGCCGTGCCCGGTGCGCAGGACTACCTCAAGGGCAACCCGACGCGGCTGAGCCAGGACGAGGACTTCCTCGACCTGAACCCGGACTTCCGCACGCACGGCAGGCTGATGCAGACCGTCGACGCCCTGGCGTCCTCAGTGGACTCCGACGCCACCGGCGCGCTCTGGTCCTGGGTGCTGGCCGACCAGGAGGCCAAGCAGTGGCTCACCGGCACGCCGGACGGCCACGGCATGAAGGTCAACAAGAAGTTCCTCGAGCTGAGCCTGCAGGTCGACAACTTCCCCAAGGCCGACCTGTCCTGCGTCGACGTCAAGTACCCCAAGATCATCGCCCAGCTGTGCTCGCAGACCCGGCGCCCGCTGGCCGCGGACATGCACGAGGCGGGCCGGGCGGTCAACCGCGGCGACAGCCTGGGCCGCGAGCCCAACGGCCTGCGCGACCCGAACGACCTGACCAGGCCCGGCACCCAGAAGGTCGGCCGCTCGGTGATCGGGCGGCGGGCCCAGTTGGCCATCGTGGACACCGCGACCGCGGCCCGCTACGGCCTGCAGGTGGCCAAGCTGCGCAACGCCGCGGGCAACTTCGTCGCCCCCACCGACGACAACGTGCGCGCGGGCCTGGCGGAGATGACCGACACCGGCGTCCCCGGGGTGAAGCGGACCAACCCGGCGGCCAAGGGGGCCAACGCCTACCCGCTGGCCAGCGTGACCTACGCCGCGACGGTGCCGTCGATGCTGACCAAGGACGCGGGCAAGGACTACGGCACCTTCCTGCGCTACGCCGTCGGCCCCGGCCAGGACACCGGTGAGGGCGTCGGCAAGCTGCCCGTCGGCTACGTCCCGCTGTCCCAGCAGATGCGGGAGCAGACCACCGCCGCGGCCACCGCGATCGAGCGCGACTCGGGCATCAAGCCGCCGGTAGAGCCCGCGCCCGTCGAGGGCACCTCGGGCCCGGCGGCGGAACCCCCGGCCGCGCCCGCCGACGCCGCGGTGAACACCGGCGACACGGCACCGGCGGCGGGTCCCGCGCCGCAGCCCGCGCCCGCCGCGCCGGAGAGCTCGGCGGCGAGCAGCCCGGCGCAGAACGTCGCGCAGGCGCGCACCACGCCGTCGACCCCGGTCGGCTGGCTGCTGCGCTACCTGCTGGCCGCGCTGCTGGTCGTCGGTGGTCTGGCCACCGCGGGCGGGCCGCTGCTGACCCAGCTCGGACGGCGGGTGAGCGGTCGATGACCGTACGCATTGGACTGTCCACTGCGGACAGTCTGTTGCCAACGACCTGTTCGCCGACCGGCCACCCGCCGGTGTCGGGGAAGCAAACTTCGCCGCGATACACCAAGGTGTACGGCCACTGCGACGCCGCGTCGGCGCGCGGGGGCCGACCACGGCGGAGGAAGGGGTGATGCAGCCGACCGGCCTGTGACGAGAGTTGCAGCTCCCGCCACAGACCAGGCGAACCACTCGCGTGGTAGTGCACCCGGCCAGGCGCCAGTCCACCGGCCAGACCGGGACGTGCTCGGACACCAGTCCGCGCACCACTGCGTAGAAAAGGATACAGGTAGTGAGCAAGAAGCAGCGTATGATCCTCGTGGCCACCGCCGCGCTGGCCGCCGTGGGCCTGTCCACCGGCTCCGCCCAGGCGGACCCGACCGGCGCCCCCACCTACCGGGAGATCGTCGGCACCGGCTCGGACACCACCCAGACCGTGGTCAACGGCCTCTCCGACGCCATCACCATCAACGGCGTGAAGGTCCTGGGCTCCTACGACGCCCGCGGCAGCGCGCAGATCACCACCAAGGACCCGGTGGCCAACCCGGCCTGCACGTTCAACCGCCCCGAGGGCTCGACCCCCGGCATCACGACGCTGAAGAACGACATCACCGCGGGCACCAACTGCGTGCAGTTCGCCCGGTCGTCCTCGAACGCCTCGGCGACGTACCCGGACCTGAAGTTCATCCCGTTCGCCGTCGACGCGCTCACCTACGCGGTGCGCAGCGACAGCTCGGTGCCCAAGAAGCTCACCAAGGCCCAGCTGACCGCGATCTACACCTGCACCAACACCGCGTTCAAGCCGCTGGCGCCGCAGTTCGGCTCCGGCACCCGCACCTTCTTCATCCGCAACATCCTCCCGGCGGGCACCACCGACTCGACCGGCCTGTTCGGTCCCGGCGGCACCTACCCGTGCGTCAACGACAAGGACGCCGCGGGCGAGGGCATCCAGGAGCACGTCGGCACCTACCTGACCGACACCAAGAACCTGCTGCCCTACTCGATCGCGGTCTACAACTCGCAGGTCTACGGCAACGCGCCCGCCGCTCAGGGCAAGGCCGTGCTGGGCACGATCGACAACGTCCAGCCGACCAACCTGAACATCTCCTCGGTGCTCAAGCGCGACGTCTACAACGTCATCCCGGCCGACAAGGTGGACGTCGAGCCGTACAAGAGCCTCTTCGTCGGCCAGAACTCCCTGGTCTGCCAGCAGGGCTCGGTCATCACCCGCTACGGCTTCGGCATCGCCGCCAACTGCGGTCAGTGACCTCTCGCACTAGCTCCACCCCCGCTAGTCCACACGTGACCACTTCACGAAAGGTTTGCACAACAGTGCGAGGAAACAACTTCACCCGCAGGCTCGTCGGCGGGGCCATCGTGCTCGCCGCCGCCACCGCGGCGACCATCGGCGCCGCGGGCCTCGCGGCCGCCGCCCCGCCCGTGGGCAACCTGGGCACCCTGAGCTCCAACAAGCAGGTCGGCCTCGACACCGACGCCCCCACCTTCACCACCTCGGCGGGCTGCTCGGCCGACTCCGACGGCTACAGCCTGTTCGTCTACGGCCCGGGCGCCTTCACCAACGGCCTGGTGGGTACCCCCGTCACCGACGTGAACTTCTCCACCAGCGGCGGCTTCCCGGTCGTGCAGGGTCTGTCCTTCAAGGACATCGCGGTCGACAACTCGACCACGATCGTCCCGGGCACCTACACCATCGCGGTCAACTGCGTCGACCAGTTCGCCGCGGAGACCAAGGGCACCTTCACCCGCAACGTCTACTTCACCACCGCCACCGCGTGGCAGCTCAACGACCCGAACCAGCCGGTCAACACCACGACCGCGCTCGCCGTGTCGCCCAACGCCCCCGTCCTGGTGGGCGCGAACGTCACCCTGACCGCCACCGTGACCCCGGCGACCGCCACGGGCACCGTGCAGTTCAAGGACGGCGCGAACAACGTGGGTTCCCCCGTCACCGTGGTCAACGGTGTCGCGACCCTGAGCACCACCGCCCTGCAGGCGGGCAACCGCTCGCTGTCCGCGGCCTTCACCGGCGCGACGGCCCTGATCGGCAACTCGGCCTCCCCGGCCGTGGCCTACCAGGTCAACGCCCCGGTCGCGACCCCGACCACGACCGCCCTCGCGGTCACCCCGAGCGGCACGGCGGCGCAGTACAGCACCGTCACCCTGAGCGCGACGGTCAACCCGGCCGCCGCCGCGGGCACCGTGCAGTTCCTCGACGGCGCGAACAACCTGGGCAGCCCGGTTGCCGTGACCGCCGGTTCGGCGACGCTGAGCACGACCACCCTCGCGGTGGGCGCGCACAACTTCACCGCTCGCTTCATCCCGGCCAACGCCGCCGCGTACGTGACCTCCACCTCGGCCGCGGTCGCGCTGGACGTCACCGCGTTCGCGGGCGTCACCGCGGGCGAGAACATCACCACCACCGTGCTCGCCGGTGAGCTCCTGATCAGCGTCGCGAACGAGAACGTGGTCCTGCCCTCCCCGGTCATGGCCGCCGACGGTTCGCTGCTGACCACCTCGGGCTCGCTCAACACCATCAAGGTCACCGACACCCGCGCGGGCAACCCGGGCTGGAACGTCTCCGGCCAGGTGACCGACTTCGTCAACGGCGCCAACTCGATCAACGGCGCGAACCTGGGCTGGACCCCCAAGCTGGTCGACAAGGCCGCGGTCCAGAACATCACCGTCGGTGCCGCGGTCAACCCGGCCAACGCCATCGCCCCGGGTGCCACCGCGCCCAACGGGCTCGGCCTGGCCGCCGCCCGCGTCCTGGCCACCGCCGCCTCGCTGGGCGGCAACGGTACCGAGAACCTCTCCGCGGACCTGGCCCTGAACGTGCCCACCTCCACCGTGGCGGGCACCTACACGGCGCGCCTGACCCTCACCGCCATCTGATCCTCGGCGACTGAGTCAGTCGGATAAGCCAGTGGGGGCGGGTCGGGCCAGGTACCCCGGCCCGCCCCCACGCCCGTGACCCTCTACTAAGGACATCCCGATGAAGCGGATCTGGCGCCGTTCGGTGCTCTCCGGCCTGCTGGCCGCGCTCGCCCTGGGGCTGGCCCCGGTGCCCGCGCACGCCGCCGTCCCCAGCGGGCCCGCCACCTTCGGTGTGCGGCCCGCCACCGCGCAGGCGCCGGACAACCGCCCGAACTTCAGCTACAGCGCGACCCCCGGCGCGGTGGTCAAGGACTACGTCGCGGTCTCCAACGTGTCCAACGACCCGCTGGGCCTCAAGCTCTACGCCAACGACGCGTTCAACACCCCCGAGGGCGGGTTCGACCTGCTCGCCCAGGGCAAGGCCTCGGTCGACGTGGGCACCTGGGCCAAGCTGGACCTGGCCGAGGTGCGGATCCCGGGGCGCACCACCACGATCGTGCCGTTCACGGTGACCATCCCGGCGAACGCCACCCCCGGTGACCACGTCGGCGGCATCGTCGCGGCGCTGGTCACCGAGGCCACCAACGCGGATGGCCAGCGCGTCGCGGTGGAGCAGCGGGTGGGTGCCCGGATCTACCTGCGGGTGTCCGGTGACCTGGTCCCGAAGCTGTCGATCGACGAGCTGACCGCGGACTACGACGGCACGTTCTTCGGCACCGGGGACACCACGGTGTCCTACACCGTGCGCAACGTCGGCAACGTCCGGTTGGGTGGCAAGCAGAAGGTGACCGTCGAGACCCCCTGGGGCTCCGGCACCGACGCGCCCAACCTGCCCGACCTGCCGGAGTTGCTGCCCGGCAACAGCTTCCGGGTGACCACCGTGGTCCCGGGGGTGCTGCCCGCGGGCTGGCTGGACGGCCTGGTGCGCATCGACCCGGTGCCCGCGCCCGGTCCGCAGCCGCAGGCCGAGGTGGCCGAGGCGAGCGTCACGATCGTCGCGGTGCCCTGGCTGGTGCTGCTCATCCTGCTCCTCGTGGTCGCCCTGGTGCTCTTCCTGCTCTGGCGCAGGCGCCGCCGACGGCGCGCCGCCACGACCACCGAGCCCGACCCGCTCCCGGAGGTGGAACATGCGACGGTATGAACGAGTTGGCCTGATCCTCGCCGCTTTCCTCGCGCTGGCAGGCACTCTGGTGCTGCCCGGCACGGCGTCGGCCGACCGCCTCGGCGGTCTGCTGGTGACCCCGGGTGAGAGTGTCGACCAGGTGCCGGTGCGGCTGACCACCGAGAAGGGCTGTCCACAAGGGACAACGGGGTACCTGGCCACGATGCGCGGGCACGGGCTCGAGGACGTCGTGATCGTGCCGACCTCCGACGTGCTCCTCTCGCACAACAAGGGTTTCGTCGTCCCGGTCGCCAACACCTTCCGCGACTACGCCGACGAGAACAAGACCACCCTGCAGGGCCGCTACGACATCACGCTGCGGTGCATCGACTCGTTCTCCCAGCAGGTGTTCGGCGAGTTCACCGCGTCGGTCGAGTTCACCGGCCCGGCCCGCTACGCCGCCGTCGGCGCGGCCAAGGGCCCGCCGCGCAACACCGACCCGATCATCCCGCCGGACCTGGGCAAGAGCACCGAGCCCGGTGCGCCGCCGGTCCAGCAGCCGCCGGCCGAGTCCGGCGCGCCGCTGCCCGAAGGGCAGGTCGCCCCGCAGCCCGCGACCGACATGGCGGCCCCCGCGGCCGCCGAGCCCGGTGGCGGCAGCAACGGCCCCTTCCTTTACGTGGCAGGCGGTGTGGCCGCCGTCGTGCTGCTCACCGGTGCCGCCGTCGCGTTGCGCAGGCGCGGCAAAGCCACCCCCGAGACCGAGACCGAGTGACGCCGAACCCCGGCCGCTGCTCTGCACGTCTGCTGTCGACAATGGAGGAAATGTTTCATGCGTAAGCGCCAACTGATCGCGGCAGGCGCGGCGGTCCTCACCACGGCGACCGCGGCGGTGATCGTCGTCGCGGGCAGCAGCTCCGCCGAGCCGCCGGTCGCCACGCTCGGGTCGCTCTCGGTCAGCAAGCAGTCCGGCCTGGACACCGACGCCCCGAGCTACACGACCACCGCCGGGTGCGCGGAGGGCTCCGACGCCTACAAGCTCGACGTCTACGGGCCGGGCGGGTTCGCCAACGGCCTGGTCGGCGCGACCCCGTCGGAGGTCGGCTTCTCGCTGACCTCGCCGATCGTGGTGACCCAGGGCCTGACCTTCAAGGACATCGCGGTCGACAACAACACCACCATCCAGCCGGGCAAGTTCACCCTGGTGGTCACCTGCGTCGACCAGTTCGCCGGTGAGGTGCGCGGCACCTTCACCAAGGCCATCTACTTCACCACCGCCAAGGACTGGCAGGTCAAGGACCCGGCCGAGCCGACCACGACCACCACCACGTCGACCACCACGACGACGACCACCACCACGAAGCCGACGACCACCACGACCACGGTGGAGCCGACGACCACGACCACCACGCCGACCACGACCACCACCACGGTCGAGCCCACCACCACGACCACCACGGCGGAACCGACCACGACGACCACCACGGTCGAGCCGACGACCACCACGACCACGGTGGAGCCGACCTCGACGACCACGACCGCCGAGCCGACGTCGACGACGTCGTCCACGACGACCGCGGTGCCGACCAGCTCGACCACCACGGTCGTGCCCACCAGCTCATCGACCACGACCAAGCCCACCAGTTCGTCGACGCCCCCGTCGTCGAGCTCGTCGCCCACGTCGTCGACCACGGTCGCGCCCACCTCGTCGAGCACCTCGGTCCAGCCGACCAGCACCACCACGACCACGCCCAGTGGCCCGCAGCGGCTCGGCAAGCTGATCCTGGTCAAGGACGAGCAGAAGGGCCTCGCCGTCGACGCCCCCACCTGGAAGACCCCGAGCGGCTGCCCGACCGGCTCCGACGGCTACGAGCTGGTGATCAAGGGCCCGGGCAACTGGGCGGGCGGCTACGTGGCCACCGCGGTCGGTGAGTTCGGCTTCTCGACCACCGACCCGTTCTCGGTGTCGCAGACCTTCACCTTCCAGGACATCGCCGACGACCACGACGAGTCCGCCATCGTCCCGGGCGGCACCTACACCGTCATCCTGAACTGCGTGGTCCAGTTCGACTCGGTCAGCGTCGGCTACTTCGCCCTCGACCTGCAGTTCACCACCGCCTCGGCGTGGATCGTCAAGCAGGACCAGTCGACCACCACGCCGACCACGTCCACGACGTCCACCACCTCGACCACCGGTGGCGCCAGCACGACCACCTCGGGCACCGGCACCACGGACCCGGGCACTGGCACCGACACCACCGACCCGGCCCCGCAGGGCAGCTCGGGCACCAGCGGCTCGAGCGGCACCGGTGGCGGCCTGGCCAGCACCGGCGCCTCGATCGGGCTGGCACTGCTGGTGGGTACCGCGCTGGTCGGCTTCGGCGCCATCGCCCTGATCGCCGCCCGTCGCCGTCGCGCGGGCGCGACCCCGACCGAGAGCTGATCGCGACCGCGTGCGCCGGGGCGGCACCGCCCCGGCGCACGCGGCGTCCGAGGGAAAGGACACCCGGGTGACCGTGCTCGACCAGCCAGCCCCGCCGCTCGCGCCGGACCCGCTGCCGCCGCCCGCCGCCCCGCCGGAGCGCTCGGGTCTGGTGCTGGCGGGCCAGATGCTCGGGATCCTGGGCGCGGTCCTGCTGTGCTTCGTCGCGCAGCTGGTCCTGTTCGGCGCGCTCAAGCACGAGCGCGACCAGAACACCGCCTACACCGACTTCCGCGCGCGGCTGGCCAACGCGGTCGCGCCGGTCGGCGGTCTCGCCGACGGCAGGCTGCTGGCGAGCGGCACCCCGGTGGCCATCCTGGAGATCCCGCGGTTCGGGATCCAGGAGGTCGTGAGCGAGGGGACCTCCGCGCGCACGCTCAAGTCCGGTCCCGGCCACGTGCGCAACACCCCGCTGCCCGGGCAGCCGGGTACCAGCGTGATCTACGGCCGCAAGGCGGCCTACGGCGGACCGTTCGCCATGATCGACATGCTGCGCTCCGGCGACCTGATCATCGTCACCACCGGCCAGGGCGAGAGCCGGTACTCGGTGCAGGGGGTGCGCCGGGCCAACGACAAGGAGCGGCCCGCCCCCGGCGCCGGGAAGGGCAGGCTCACCCTGGCCACCGCCGACGGCTCGTTCTTCCTGCCCACCGACGTGCTCCGGGTCGACGCGACGCTGACCACCGAGGTGCGCGAGCGCCCGGGCTCGGTGCCCGCGTTCGCGGTGCCCGACGACGAGCGGGCGATGGCGGGCGATGAGTCCGCGCTGGTGCCGATCGCGTTGTGGACGCTGATCCTGGCCGCGGCCGCGGTGGCCGTGGTCTACGTGCGGCAGCGGGTCGGCCGCTGGCACGCCTGGGTGATCGGGATCCCGGTCCTCGGCGTGCTCGGTGTGACCCTGGCCGACCAGGCCGCCGCCCTGCTGCCCAACCTGATGTGAGCCCGGAGGCCGCGATGACCACCCAGATCACCCAGCCCGGCGACACCGTCGCGCTGCCGGTGCCCACCGACCTCGCGCAGCTGGACGCGCGGTCGATCTCGGCCTGGTTCGGCGACCGCAAGGTGCTCGACCGGGTCTCCCTGCTGATGCCCGGCGGCTCGGTCACCGCGCTGATCGGCCCGTCCGGCTGCGGCAAGTCGACCTTCCTGCGCACCCTCAACCGGATGCACGAGCTGATCCCCGGCGCGAGCCTGGCCGGTGAGGTCCTGCTGTCCGGCCAGGACATCTACGACCCCGCGCGCAAGCTGACCGACGCGCGCAAGCAGATCGGCATGGTCTTCCAGAAGCCGAACCCGTTCCCGGCCATGTCCATCTACGACAACGTGGTCGCGGGCCTGAAGCTGACCGGCACCAAGGCGAGCCGCGCGGAGAAGGACAGCCTGGTCGAGCAGTGCCTGGCCAAGGCGGGGCTGTGGAACGAGGTCCGCGACCGGCTGCGCCAGCCCGGCGGCGCGCTCTCCGGTGGGCAGCAGCAGCGGCTGTGCATCGCCCGCTCGCTGGCGGTGCGGCCCAAGGTGCTGCTGATGGACGAGCCGTGCTCGGCGCTGGACCCGACCTCCACCCGGCGCATCGAGCAGACCATCGCCGAGCTCGCGCACGAGGTGACGATCATCATCGTCACGCACAACATGCAGCAGGCGGCCCGGGTCTCCCAGCAGTGCGCGTTCTTCCTGGCCGAGCAGGGCATACCGGGGGTGATCGTGGAGTCCGGGCTGACCCAGCAGATCTTCGAGGCGCCGGTCGACCCGCGCACCGCCGACTACGTGCACGGCCGCTTCGGCTGAGTAACCCGTTCGTGGGTCGTCACGGACCGGCCACCGCGGGTAGCGTGCGGTGGTCGGTTCCGTGCGGGTGGGGGTGTGGTGGATCTTCGGTTGGACGCCCCGCCCGCGCCCGGGGTGGTGCTGGTGGCCATCGGCGGTGAGGTCGACCTGGTCGCCGCGGGCATCCTGGAGCGCTTCCTGCTCGGCGCGGTCGCCGAGCAGCGCACCCCGCGACCCGGGCTGATCGTCGACCTGTCGGACGCGGAGTTCTTCGGCTGCGCCGGGCTCAACGCGCTGCTCGCCGCCCAGCGCAGGCTCGAGCGCACCGGCGGCTGGCTGCGGCTGGTCGACGTGTCCGAGGCGGTGTCGCGGGTGATCGACGCCAACGGCATGAACACCCGGCTGCGGGTCACCTCCTCCGGCGACTGAGCGCGGGTAGCTTGGCGGCATGCCCACGCCGCGCGCCGCCGACCGCGCCCGTTCGCCGCACCTGGTCACCGAGTTCGCCGACCGGGAGGCCGAGTTCCTCGCGCACGCCTGCCTGACCTACGGCGCCGACAGCCCCGAACGGCGCGCCCGCGCCGCCGACCTGGTGCCCGCCGAACCCCCTTCGCTGCTCACCGCGGTCGTGCTCGGCGACGTCGAGGCGACGCGCGCCTGGCTCGACCGCGACCCGGGTGCCGCGGTGCGCCCTGGTGGGCCGTTCGACTGGGAACCGTTGCTGTACCTGGCTTACGCGCGCCTCGACCGCGGCAACCCGGTCGTGGTCGCCGGGCTGCTGCTCGACGCGGGCGCCGACCCGGACTCCGGCTTCCTCTGGCAGGGCCTGACCCCGGCGTTCACCGCGCTGACCGGCGCGTTCGGCGGGGGAGAGGGCGACCAGCCGCGCCACCCGCACGAGCAGCCGCTGGCCCGGTTGCTGCTGCGCGCGGGCGCCGACCCCAACGACGGCCAAGCGCTGTACAACCGGATGTTCACCGACGACGACAGCCACCTGCGGCTGCTCTTCGAGTTCGGCCTCGGCACCGGCGACGGCGGGCCGTGGGGCGGCTCGCCCGCGCGGATGCTGCACGACGTCCTGCTGTGGGCCGCCGCCCACGACCAGCGCGCGCGGGTCGAGCTCCTGCTCGACCACGGTGTCGACCCGGACGCGGACTTCCCCGGCCACCCGGCGCACGCGGGACGCGGTGCGCTGGAACTGGCCATCCGATCGGGGAACACCGAGATCGCGGACCGCCTGCGCGGCGCAGGTGCGCGGGCGGTCGAGCTCGACGACGAGGTGCTGGTCGTGGCGGCGGCCCTGCGCGGTGACGCCGACGCCCTGGCGGCCGCGGCTCCCGGTCTCCTGCAGCGGGCACGGGACCGGGAGCCACTGGCCGTCCTGCACGCGGCCGGGCGGGGCCGCGTGCGGGCGGTGCGGCTGCTGGTCGAGGCGGGTTGGGATGTCAACGCCTCGGCCAGGCACACCGCGCTGCACCAGGCGGCGGTACGGGGGGACCTACCGCTGGTGCAGGCCTTGCTCGACCTCGGCGCCGATCCGTCCTCAGTGGACGGGGAGTACGGCGCCACCCCGCTCGGCTGGGCCGAGCACGGAGGGCACCCGGAGGTCGTCGAGCTGTTGCGCGGGTCTCAGGCGTAGCCGAAGGTCTGCGTCCAGTAGATCCGGTAGCTGCCGCCCTTGGCCACGCCGACGCCGAGCTCGCCGAACTTGCAGTTGAGGATGTTCGCCTTGTGCCCCGCGCTGTTCATCCACGAGGTCATCACGGCCTCCGGGGTGCCCTGACCGGCGGCGATGTTCTCGCCGCCGCCCTTGGTGTACCCCTCGGCGCGGATCCGGTCGAACGGCGAGCGCCCGTCCTGCGAGGTGTGGCTGAAGTAGTTGTTGGCGGCCATGTCGGCGCTGTGCTTGCGCGCCGCGGTGCCGAGCTTGTCGTTCCACCGCAACGGCTTGCACCCAGCCTCGGCCCGCCGGGCGTTGACCAGCTCCAGGACCTTCTGCTCCTCGGCGGAGGCACCCGGGACCTTCGTCGTGGTGGTCGTCGTCGGCTTGGGCTTGGTCGTCGTGGTGGTGGGCTTCGGTTTGGTAGAGGTGGCCGCCACCTCCGCCGCCACGGGTATGGGCTCGGCCGGAGTCGACTCGGCGGGTATGGAGTCCGCCGTGGTGGTCGTCGCCGTGGCACTCGCCGGGTCCAACGACGCGGTCGCGGACCTGGTCCCCGGCGCGGCGAGGTCACGCAGGGCGAGCGCCGCCGCCGCGGGGGACGGGTCCGCCGGACCGGGCGAGCCCAGCGTCAACGCCCCGGCGGTGAGCGCGGAACCGATGGCGGCGGCGGCCAGCACGGCCAGACGGCGTCGAGCTTTCACGATCAGGAATCCCTTCGGCCGGTTGTTGCCTACGCCAGTTGGACGGAGGGGTTGCGCGGGGGATTACGGTCTGAGGCCGAACCAGACGCGAAAAATCTCCGCGGAGGCGGCTGTGCAGCCCAGCGATCCCCCCGACGCCGACCTCGTCAAGCGCACCCGCGCCGGCGAGGACGAGGCGTTCTCGCAGCTCTACGACCGCTACCGCGACCCGATCACCAGCTTCCTGACCAGGCTCGTCGGTGACGGACACCTGGCCGAGGACTTGGCGCAAGAGGCTTTCGTCAGTGCTTTGCGAAACCTGTCGTCACTGCGCGAGGCAGACCGCTTCCGCCCGTGGCTGTTCACCATCGCCCACCGTGGTGCCCTGGATCACATCCGCCGCGGTGGCCCAGTCCTGCTGGCGGAGATGCCGGAGGTAGTGGCATCGGGAGAGTCCCCACAGGACGCCGCCGACGCCCACGAGGCGGCCAAACTGGTCTGGGACGCAGCGGCGTCGTTGGAGCCGAGGCAACTGGCGATCCTCGAACTCACCGTCCGCGACGAAGTGAGCACAGCGGAGCTCGCCCACGCCCTCGACGTCCAGACCTCACACGCCGCCGTCCTGGCCCACCGCGCCCGATCCGCCCTGGGCCACGCGGTCCGGATGTTGCTGCTGGCCCGCAACCCACGCCGCTGCAAGCGCTTGGCGGGCTTGGTCCCCGACCGACCGAAGACGCTGTCCAGGGCCCAACGCGCCAGTGTGGACCGCCACCTGCGCCGCTGCCCGGACTGCCGCGACCTGGCGGGCAGGCTCACCGCACCGCTGGGCGTGCTGGCCGTGCTGCTGACGGCGGCCACCCGAGCGACAACGCCACGCGCGGACAACGCGGCCTGGGCCTTGGTGGACCCGAGCAGGCACCTGGTGCGCAAGACCGCGGTGACCCTCGGACTCACTCTCGCCCTCACGGTGCTCTGGTCGCTGATCCCGCACAACAGCATCCCCCCGGAAACCGCCCGCCCGACCCCGACCGTGTCCACCACGACCGAGATCCCGGCCGTCACCACCACTGCGGCGACACCGTCCACAGTGGCCCCGACCTCGGTCTCCCTCCAACCGCGCCCGGCCGCGCCTCCGGTGGCCAAACCCCCGGTCACCGAGCCGGCCAGACTGATCGCCAAGATCAACGACCGCCGAGCCGCCCAGGGCTGCACCCCACTCCGCGTCGACCCCAAGCTGACCAGCGCCGCCCAAACCCACAGCACGGACATGATGCGCTCCGACTACACCAGCCTCACCGCCCCCAGCGGCACGACCCTGGGAGACCGGGTGGACGCGGCAGGCTACAAGCAGATGATCGGCGCGATGGTGGCGGCCAACCGGAAGACAGCGGAGGAAATGGCGGCACTGCTCAACGACTCCCCGGCCTACACCTGCGCCACCAAGTCCATCGGCACCTCCCGCGCGGACGGCGGACCATGCGACTACTACTGGACAGTGATCTACGGCAGGTCCTAAGTAGACGCACCAGACTCCCGACCCCGCTGGAACGGTGACAGAACCCCAGCCCCGCTGGCACCCAAGTGAATCCCGACCCTGCTGGTACCGCAGCAGATAGGCCAACCCTGCTGTCACCCAAGCGAGTTCCGTCCCCCAGCAAACCGCAGCGGTGAGGCCGACCCGGCTGGAACGCAAGTCCCGTTACGGTTGCTCGATCTAGTGGACTCGCTTCGTGTGGGGGGAGAGTGCCGCTAAACTTGCCGTGGGTGGGGATGCCCTTACCCTGCCCTTTTCTCTCCACCGCGGTGCTCTAGGGGCCCCGCACGAAGCGAGTTCACTAGATCGAGCCCCATATCTTTTCCTCGGGCAGCCCATGCGATGGGTCGCCGCCGAGGTCGACCGTAGGTCGGTGTGCGGCACACCCCACGAGCTGCCCGAGTAAGAGCGGGGCTCGATTGGCTGGACTGCCTTCGCGTGGGGCCCCTAGGCGACCGCGTGGGGACAAAGCGTGGGGAGAAGGGCATCCCCACCACAGGTCAAGTTTAGCGGTCGCCTCCCCCCACACGAAGGCAGTCCACCCAATCGAGCACAAACGTAACGGGTGTTGCGTACCAGCGGGGCCGGGATCCTGTCGCCTTCCAGCGGGCGCGGAATTCGTTAGGTGTCAACGAGAGTGAGATTGCATTGCGCTGCAACAGAGGCAGAGTTGATCACGCTCGCTCTACCACCAGCCAGCCGATCAGCCTGCCGTCCCCAAGCCGACATTCAGTTCGCCAGGCCACCGACTCCCCAGCCCGCGCCGGTCAGTCCCTCAGCGCGGTCTGTCGGGCTGCTCGGCTGAGCAGCCAGGTTAGCCACTCTCGCCCAGCCCAGCCCAGCCCAGCCCAGCCCAGCCCAGCCCGCGTTCAGTCACCCGCTCTTCCCGCAGTCTCCGCGCATTCGTTGCTATTCCTTGTATCCAGCCTTTCGCAAGGCATCTGCCAGTGAACCGCTAGCGGGTGCCTCCTTGCGGCCGCGCCCCTGTTGTCCGCCTCGCTGCTGTCCACCACCACCACCACCGCGCTGCTGCGAGGAACCACCCCTGCCACCCCGCTGCGGTTGCCCGCCTTCGCCCGGGGTCCCTGTGGGGATCTCGTCGTCCAAGCGCAGGGTCAGCGAGATGCGCTTGCGGGGGATGTCGATTTCCAGGACCTTCACCTTGACCACGTCGCCCGACTTCACGACGTCGCGGGGGTCCTTGACGAATGTGCGGGACAGCGCTGAGACGTGCACGAGGCCGTCCTGGTGGACGCCGATGTCCACGAAGGCCCCGAAGGCGGCGACGTTGGTGACGACGCCCTCCAGTGTCATGCCGGGGCGCAGGTCTGCCAGCTTCTCGACGCCGTCGGCGAAGGTGGCGGTCTTGAACGCTGGGCGGGGGTCGCGGCCGGGCTTTTCCAGCTCCGTCAGGATATCCGTGACCGTGGGGAGGCCGAAGGTCTCGTCGACGAAGTCCTGGGCTTGCAGGGTGCGCAGTTTGCCGGAGTTGCCGATCAGCGCGGGGAGTTCGCCGCCGGTGCGGGCGAGGATTCGGCGGACCACCGGGTAGGCCTCGGGGTGCACGCTGGAGGCGTCGAGCGGGTCGTCGCCCGCCGGGATGCGGAGGAATCCCGCGCACTGTTCGAAGGCCTTGGCGCCGAGTCGGGCGACGTCCTTGAGGCCCTTGCGCGTGCGGAAGGGGCCGTGTGCGTCGCGGTGGGCGACGATGTTCTCCGCCAGGCCCGCGCCGATGCCGGACACCCTGGTCAGCAGGGGTGCCGATGCCGTGTTCACGTCCACGCCGACGCCGTTCACGCAGTCCTCGACGACCGCGTCCAGGGAGCGCGAGAGCTTCACCTCGGACAGGTCGTGCTGGTACTGGCCGACGCCGATGGACTTCGGGTCGATCTTCACCAGTTCGGCCAGCGGGTCCTGCAGGCGCCTGGCGATCGACACTGCGCCGCGCAGGGAGACGTCCAGGCCGGGGAGTTCCTGGGTCGCGTAGGCCGATGCCGAGTACACCGACGCGCCCGCCTCGGAGACCACGATCTTGGTGAGCTTGAGGTCGGCGCACTTCTTGATCAGCTCGATGGCGAGCTTGTCGGTCTCCCGGGACGCCGTGCCGTTGCCGATCGCGATCAGCTCGACCTTGTGCGCCGCCGCCAGCCTGGCCAGGGACACCAGGGCGTCGTCCCAGCGCTGCTGGGGCACGTGCGGGTAGATCGTGTCGGTGGCGACCACCTTGCCGGTGGCGTCCACGACCGCCACCTTCACCCCGGTGCGGAAGCCCGGGTCCAGGCCCATGGTCGCGCGTGAGCCCGCGGGCGCCGCGAGGAGCAGGTCGCGCAGGTTCATCGCGAAGACCCGTACCGCCTCGTCCTCGGCCTCCTGGCGCAGCCGGGAGCGCAGGTCGATGCCGAGCCGGACCACGATGCGGGTGCGCCAGGCCCAGCGGACCACGTCGGAGAGCCAGCGGTCGGCGGGCCTGCCCTGGTCGTCGACGCCGAACCGGTAGGCGATCCGCGCCTCGTACTCGCCGCGGGTGGTCGGGTCGGCCTCCGGGTCGGGGTCCAGGGTGAGGTCGAGGACCTCCTCCTTCTCGCCGCGGAACATCGCCAGGATCCGGTGCGAGGGCAGCTTGCCGAACGGCTCGGAGAAGTCGAAGTAGTCGGCGAACTTCGCGCCGTCGGTCTCCTTGCCCTCGCGGACCTTCGCGGCCAGCACGCCCTTGGTCCACATCCGCTCGCGCAGCTCGCCGATCAGGTCGGCGTCCTCGGCGAACCGCTCGACCAGGATCGACCGGGCGCCGTCGAGGGCCTCGGTGGCGTCGTTGACGCCCTTCTCGGCGTCGACGAACCCGGCCGCGACCGCGCGCGGGTCCAGCGTCGGGTCGCCGATCAGCCGGTCGGCGAGCGGCTCCAGGCCCGCCTCGCGGGCGATCTGCGCCTTGGTCCGCCGCTTGGGCTTGTACGGCAGGTAGATGTCCTCCAGCCGCGCCTTGGAGTCGGCGGCCATGATCTGCGCGGCGAGCGCGTCGTCGAGCTTGCCCTGCTCGCGGATCGAGTCGAGGACCGCGGCCCGGCGCTCCTCCAGCTCGCGCAGGTAGCGCAACCGCTCCTCGAGGATGCGCAGCTGCTCGTCGTCGAGCGTGCCGGTGGCCTCCTTGCGGTAGCGCGCGATGAACGGCACCGTCGCGCCGCCGTCGAGCAGGTCGACGGCCGCGGTCACCTGCCGCTCGCGCACCCCGAGCTCCTCGGCGATGCGCTGGTGGATCCCCTGTGCTGGCGCAGTCATCGGTCCCGCTTCCACTTCTCGGTCACTTTCCGTTCCATTCTGGCGGAACCGGCGAGCACGTGGGCGCCCGACCCGCGACCCTGTGGACAACTCGCCCTGTGGACAACTCCCGGCACGCGTCCGCCGGACGTGCGATAAAGGTCCCCACCCGAGCGGAACGGAGGAACCGATGCGGATCGGCCTGTTCGTCACCTGCTTCAACGACACGCTGTTCCCCGCGTCGGCGCGCGCCGTGGTGCGGGTGCTGGAGCGGTTGGGCCACGAGGTGGTCTTCCCCCGGTCGCAGACCTGCTGCGGCCAGCTGCACTTCAACACCGGCTACCAGCGCGAGTGCGTCCCGCTGGTGGCCAAGTTCGCCGCCGACTTCGCCGACCTCGACCACGTGGTGTCACCATCGGCGTCCTGCGTGGCCATGGTCCGCGAGCACCACCCCCGGGTCGCCGAGGTCGCCCGCGACCCGGGCCTGGCCAGGGCCGTCGCCGAGACCGCGCCCCGGGTCCGCGAGTTCACCGAGTTCCTGGTCGACGTCCTGGGCGTCACCGACGTGGGCGCAACCTTCGCGCACCGGGTCACCTACCACCCGACCTGCCACGGCCTGCGTGTCCTCGGCTTGGCCGACCGCCCCACCGCGCTGCTGCGCGCCGTCCGCGGCCTGCGCCTGCTGGACTTACCGGAGGCGACGCAGTGCTGCGGCTTCGGCGGCACCTTCGCCCTCAAGAACGCCGACACCTCGGTCGCCATGGGCGCGGACAAGGCCCGGCACGTGGTCGACACCGGCGCCGAGGTGCTGGCCGCGGTGGACAACTCCTGCCTGATGCACGTCGGCGGCCTCCTCTCCCGCAACCGCTCGGCGGTGCGGGTCATGCACGTGGCCGAGATCCTGGCGAACGGAGCGGACGCGTGAGTGGAGTGTGGATGGGCATGCCCGCCTTCCCCGAGGCCGCGCGCACCGCGCTGGCCGACGGGCAGCTGCGCGCCAACCTGCGCACGGCGACGGGCACGATCCGGGCGAAACGCGCCGCCGTCGTCGCCGAGCGCGCTGACTGGGAGCAGCTGCGCGAGGCGGGCCGCGCCATCAAGGACCAGGCACTGCACGACCTCGACACCCACCTGCTCAGGCTGGAGGAGCAGGTCACCGCGGCCGGGGGAGTCGTGCACTGGGCCCGCGACGCCGCCGAGGCCAACCGGATCGTGGTCGGGCTCGTGCGCGCCGCGGCCGCCGACGAGGTGGTCAAGGTCAAGTCCATGGCCACCCAGGAGATCGAGCTCAACGAGGCACTGGCCGCCGCCGGGATCACCGCGCACGAGACCGACCTGGCCGAGCTGATCGTCCAACTGGGACACGACCGGCCGTCGCACATCCTGGTCCCGGCCATCCACCGCAACCGGTCCCAGATCCGCGACCTGTTCCAGCGCGAGATGCCCGACGCCCCACCGGGCCTCACCGACGACCCGGTCGCCCTCGCCGGCGCCGCCCGCGAGCACCTGCGCCGCAAGTTCCTCGCCGCCCGCGTCGCGATCTCCGGCGCGAACTTCGCGGTGGCCGAGACGGGCTCGCTCGTGGTGGTGGAGTCCGAGGGCAACGGCCGCATGTGCCTCACCCTGCCGGAGGTGCTGATCAGCGTCGTCGGCATCGAGAAGGTCATCCCCACCTGGCAAGACCTGGAGGTGATGCTCCAACTCCTCCCGCGCTCGGCCACCGGCGAGCGCATGAACCCCTACACCACGATCTGGCGGGGCACCACCCCCGGCGACGGCCCCCGCGAGTTCCACCTGGTGCTGCTGGACAACGGCCGCACAGCCGCCCTGGCCGACGAGATCGGCCGCGACGCCCTGCGCTGCATCCGCTGCTCGGCCTGCCTGAACGTCTGCCCCGTCTACGAACGCACCGGCGGCCACGCCTACGGCTCGGTCTACCCCGGCCCCATCGGCGCCATCCTCACCCCCCAACTGAGGGGAGTGGACGCCGACCCGGTGGCCAAGAGCCTCCCCTACGCCTCCACCCTCTGCGGCGCCTGCTACGAGGTCTGCCCGGTCATGATCGACATACCGAAGGCCCTCGTCCACCTCCGCGCCAAGGTCGTGGACGCCAACCGCGCCAACCCATCCCCAGAACGCACCGCCATGAAGGTGGCCGCCTGGATCTTCGCTCGCACCCGAAGGCTCGAACTGCTGCAGCGACTCACCGCCCGCGTCGCAAGCCTCCTGTTCCGCAAACCAACCATCACCCGCCTCCCACCCCCACTGTCCCGCTGGACCGAAACCCGCGACGCCCCCACCCCACCCCCAGAACCCTTCCGCGACTGGTGGTCCCGCACCCGAGAGGAGCCCTGACCCGTGGACGCCAAGTCGGAAATACTCTCCCGCATCCGCACGGCCCTAGGCCCGGACCGCACCCCCGTCGACGTCCCCCGCACCTACACCCGAACAACCCCCGAAACCGACGACATCCCAACCCTCTTCGCCACCCGCGCCGCCGACTACCAAGCCCGAGTCCGCCGAGTCACGGCCCAACCCACCCTGGCCGGTCCGGGCGGGCCGACCGCGCTCATCCCCTTCGACCCGGTCCCGGTAGCAGCAGCCATCACCGACCTGCTCAAGACAACCCACGTCCGATCGCTGGTCGTTCCCGCGGACTTCCCCGAAGCCTTGCTGCCCCAAGACAACTACGTCATCCGGCGAGACGACCCACCGCTCCCAGTAGCCGACCTCGACACCACCGACGCGGTCCTCACCGGCTGCGCCGCCGCCATAGCCGAAACCGGCACCATCATCCTCAACGCCGGTCCACTACAGGGCCGCCGAGCCCTGACCCTCATCCCAGACACCCACCTCTGCCTGGTGCGAGCGGACCAGATAGTCGGCACCGTCCCAGAAGCATTGTCCACTGTGGATGCAACCGCTCCGCTGACCTGGATCAGCGGCCCCTCGGCAACCAGCGACATAGAACTGCACCGAGTAGAAGGAGTCCACGGCCCAAGAACCCTCCTAATCCTGATCATCGACTAGCCGCCCGCACCGAGCCGCCCACGCTGAGCTGCCCGAACCGGGCCGCCCGAACCGAGCCGGCCACACTGAACCGCCCGAACTGAGCCGTCGCACCGAGCCGCCCGAAGTGGGTCGCCCGAACTGAGCCGCCACCACCAAACCACCAAAGGTTCGAAGCCTCGGTCCCACCAACCGAACTCGCGCAACAAACCTGCTGGATTGGGTGGACCTGCTTTGTTCGGGGAGAAAAGAGGCGCTAGCCTGGCCCAGGCGTGGGTGATCCCTTCCCCACCCGCTTCACCCCGGCGCCTCTTTTCTTAGGGGCCCCGAACAAAGCAGGTCCACCCAATCCAGCACCCCCACCCACCCGCGCCCCCCACCAGGGCAGGCCGCCAGCCGAAGACGACCCAAGCCCAGCGGGACCCAGCCCAGCAACACGGAAGCCCAGCAACACGAAACACGCAAGCCCAACAGGCTGCCCCAACAGGCACCCCACTCAGCCCAATCCGCTCCACCCACAGTGGACACCACTAGACCAACCGGATCGCACCCACCACCCTCTCCGGTGGTCCCGCCCCGCACCCATTGTCCCGCCGCCCGTCCACGGCGAACCATTCCGCCCGACATCCCAGCCCGATCGGAGTGCCCGTGCGGAAAACCCGAAGAACACCCCTGATCCTCACCGCCGCCATCCTCAGCTCCCTCGCCCTGACCACCCCCGCGACCGCCGACCCGGGCGTCACACCGTCCACTGTGGACCTCACGCTCGCGCCGGGGGCCACCGCCTCGGTGGGCAAGACCGTGCGCACGTCCGAGGTCCCGCAGAACCCCGACCTCGTCCTGCTCGCCGACACCACCGGCAGCATGGGCGGCGCCATCGGCAACGTGCGGGCCAACGCGGGTGCCATCACCGCCGACGTGCTGGCCGCCCAGCCCACCGCCCGGTTCGGGGTCGCCGAGTTCAAGGACATCGCCGACGCCATCCCGTTCCGGGTCAACCAGCAGCTCACCGGCGACCCCGGCGCGGTCCAGGCGGGCATCAACCAGTGGGCGGCGGGCGGTGGCGGCGACTTCCCCGAGGACCAGATCAACGCCCTCTACCGGATCGCCACCGGCGACATCGCGTTCCGGCCGGGCAGCACCCGGATCGTCGCCATCTTCGGTGACGCGCCGTCGCACGACCCCAGTGGTGGGCACACCCTCGCCGCCGCCATCGCCGCCCTCAACGCCGCGAGCGTGCGCGTGATCGCGGTCAACGTCGGCAACCTCGACTCCGCCGGTCAGGCCACCGCGCTGGTCAACGCCACCGGCGGCGTCCTGCTCAACAACGTCCCGTCGAACCAGGTCTCCCAGGCCATCCTCGACGGCATCCGCGCCATCCAGGTCACGGTCGAGCCGGTCGTCACCACCTGCGCCCCGCAACTGACCCTCACCAACAGCCCGACGTCGGTCACGGTCACCAGTGGTGACGCCGCCACCTTCGCCGAGACCGTCGCGGTCAGCCCCTCCGCCGCCCCCGGCGACTACACCTGCCAGGTCGACTACCTCGTCGGCGGCGTGTCCCAGGGCTTCGTCGAGACCACCACCGTCCGGGTGCTGGGCCTCTCCGTCAACGACGTCACCCTGGTCGAGCCCGACTCCGGCCCGGCCACCGCGACCTTCACCGTCTCGCTCACCGGCCCCTCGCCGAGCCCGGTCACCGTCGACTTCGTCACGGCCAACGCCTCCGCGACCGCCCCCGCCGACTACACCGCCGCCACCGGCAGCCTCACCTTCGCCCCCGGCGAGCTGAGCAGGCCCGTGGCCGTCACCGTCCTCGGCGACACCCTCGACGAGCTCACCGAGAACTTCCGCGTCACCCTCGCCAACGCGACCGGCGCGGGAATCCTGCGCGCCACCGGCACGGGCACGATCACCGACGGGGACCGCGACGGCGGCTTCACCTGCGCGGCCACGGCCGCGGCGGTCCTGGGCAGCACGGCCGCCGCCGCCAACCCGCCCAACAACCCGTGCGCCACCGACAGCAAGCTCGTCCCGACGGTCAGCCTGCTCGGCGTCCGGGTCGACGGTCTCTCCGGCAGCACCGACCTGTTCCCGGCCAACCAGGAGACCGCGCCCGGCCCGGGCGACGGCGCGCAGTCCGAGGCGTCGGTGAACGCGGCGACGGTCAGCCTGCTCGGCCTGGCGAACATCCAGCTCGGCGACATCCACGCCGAGGCCGGGCTCACCTGCGTGGCAGGACCGGGCGGCCTGACCCCGGTGTCGCACAGCAGTTCCAGCGTCGCCACGCTGCGGATCAACGGCGCCCCGATCACCGTCGGCACCCGGCCGCTGACCATCCCGCTGGTGGTCGGCTCGCTGCGGCTCAACAGCAGCACCGAGGTCAACGGCCAGCTCGTCCGCCAGGCCGTGGTCCTGGACACCCCGCTGACCCGGGTGGTGCTCGCCGAGGTCAAGGTCGGCCTGCACGGCACCGCGACCCACCCGGCGGGCAATCCCTGCCGCCGCTGATCAGCGGGAAAGCAGTACAGCCGGAAAGAAGAAGGGCCCCGCGCAGGCGAACCGGCGCGGGGCCCTTCTCAGGTCATGCTCAGACGATGGTCACGCCAGTCGCCTGCGGGCCCTTCGCGCCCTGGCCGACCTCGTAGCGCACCTTCTGGTTCTCCTCCAGCGTGCGGAAGCCGTTCGACTGAATCTCCGAGTAGTGCACGAACACGTCGGAGCCGCCGTCATCGGGAGCGATGAACCCGAAGCCCTTCTCCGAGTTGAACCACTTGACGGTGCCCTGGGCCATGCTTATCTCCTAGCCATGCTGCTGGAGGCGACCGCTGGTGCGGACACCCCGGCCACGCGAACCACCGTGCTCAGTGGTGACTCGTGGTGACTCACCAAGGCGATCCGGGCGACCACAGCCAGTCAACCACAAGGAGCCGACACTGGGCGAGATCCCAAAGCGTGCTTCACGCGGAGGGGTTCACCGCCGGGAAGCCAACGCGGACAACGCGCACAGCCCGCCCCACACCCCGGCGACCAACGCCGCCTTGCGCCGGGTGTCGGCGTCGGGCAGGCCGACACCGAACCCGATGGCGTCCCCCACGTCGGAGGCCACCCGCACCGCGATGGCCGCGCGCAGCGGCGTGCCCGCGGGCGCGAACGCCATCGCCAGCCCGCTCGCGATGTCCCGGATCCCGATGCTCCTGGTCAGCAGCGCCACACCGGTCGAGGGCTCGCCCTTCGCGTCGGTCAGGCCGGTGGGTCCGGCCATCAGGGCCGGTCGCACGGTCACGGCCACCCCGTAGGCCGCGGTGGCGAGCCCGAGGGCTCGCGGGAACCAGGTCAGCTTCGCCATGCCCGGAGGCTACCCAGCGGGCGCGTCGAGCACCCCTCGAAGCGCCTCGGCGAACGAGCGGCGGAAATCCGCGCCTGCCAGCGGCACCCGCCCGGCGCCCGCCAGCCGGTCGAAGATCATCCCGTCGAGGAAGGCCACCAGCGCCCGACCCTGCCGCTCGGGGTCGGTCGCGCCCGCGGCGGCCAGCAGCGCGGCGGCCAGCTCCCGGTAGCGCTCGCCGACGGCGACCAGCGCGGCCCGCAGCTCCGGGCGCCGAGTCGCTTCCAGGGAGAGCTCGTAGCGGGCCAGCATCCGGTCCCGGTTGACCGTCACCGCGCGCTCGGCCATGCCCGCCATCAACGCCGCCAGCCGCTCGGCGTCGATCCGCGCGGGCACCGGGGTGACCGGAGCCAGCTCGTCGGTGTCCAGTGCCGCCAACCGCTCCACCGTCGCGGCCAAGAGCGCCTGCCTGGTGCGGAAGTAGTAGGAGCACGACCCCTCCGGCAGGCCCGCCGCGCGATCCACCGCCCGGTGCGTCAGCCCGCGCATGCCCTCGCGGGCGAGCGTGGCGATCGCCACGTCGGTGATCTGGTCTCGTCGGTCCACCTCTACAAGGGTAGAGTCCTCTACAGATGTAGAGGAGGCGGACATGCGGACAGCGGCAGTGGTCGGCGGCGGGATCGCCGGTCTCGCGGTGGCCACCGGGCTCACCGCGCGGGGGTGGCGGGTGCGGGTCTTCGAACAGGCGGCCACGTTCGACGAGGTCGGGGCCGGGATCTCGATCTGGGGCAACGCATTGCACGCGCTCGACGCACTCGACCTTGGGGAACAGGTGCGCGCGGCCGGTGCGCACCCGGGGCGCGGCGGGTTCCGGGACCGCCGCGGCCGGTGGATCGCGCGCGGAGTCGGGTCGGCGGACGAACTGGTCATACTGCACCGGGCAGACCTGCTGAAGATCCTCCTCGACGCCGTTCCGGCCGACGCCCTCCAGCCGGGAACCCAGGTTGGCGACATCGAGCTGCGCGGTGGGAAGGCGGTCGTCGCGGGCGAGGAGTTTGACTTGCTGGTCGGCGCTGACGGCCTGCGCAGCACCGTCCGCGCCGCCTTCTGGCCAGACGCGCAGGCGCCCCGCTATACCGGCCACACCGCGTGGCGCACGGTCTTACCCGCGGCCGGGATCCCGGCGTTCGACGGCAGCGAGACCTGGGGCGACCGGCAGGTGGTCGGCGTCTTCCCGATGGGCGACGACCGGATCTACTGCTACGCCGCCGCGGTCCTTCCGCCCAACACCGTCTACGCCCACGGTGACCTGGAGGAGCTCCGCCGCCGCTTCGCCGACTGGCCGGATCCGATCCCGGCGATCCTGGCCGCCACGCAAGAGGTGCTCAGGCACGACCTGTACTACCTGCCACCCCTGCGCTCTTTCGTCCACGGCCCAGTAGCGCTAATCGGCGACGCCGCGCACGCCATGCCGCCCAACCTGGGACAGGGCGCCTGCCAAGCGCTGGAGGACGCGATCACGCTCGCCCGCACCGCCGACGACCTCGCCCGGTACGACGCCCTCCGCAGGCCCCGGTCGCAATCCATCGCCCGGCAGTCCAGGACCGCTGGCGTGCTCGCCCATTCCGCCGCCGCCCCGCTGCGCAACACCATCCTGCGACTGCTTCCCGACGCCGTCTTCCAGCGCTCACTCGCGCCACTGCTGAACTGGCACCCACCCGCCTAGGCGCTGTCCGGTGAGTCCGGCACGCGCTATCCGCGCCCGCGCGGCCCCTGGCCGCACGGACGGAAATCCCAAGTACGACCAGGTACGAGCGGCTTCCCGTCCGCGCGGCAGGAACCACGCGGATCATGAATCCCACGCACCAGATTCACCGGACAGCGCCTAGGGGAAGATCGGTGCTGTGCAGGCAGCCCAATCAGACCTCTGGCAGCAGATCTTCGGCGACCAGTGGGAACCGCCCGCGACCATGGTGCTGGTCACCGCCGCGATCGCGATCGTCCTGGTCAGTGTCAACGTGCTCTGGCGGCCCGCCCGCAATGTGATCACCATCGTGCACGAGGCGGGCCACGCCCTGATCGCGGTGCTGGCGGGCAGGCGGCTCGCGGGCATCCGCCTGCACTCCGACACCTCCGGGGTCACCGTCTCGCGCGGCAAGCCGGAGGGGCCGGGGATGGTGTGCACCGCGCTCGCTGGCTACGTCGCGCCGTCGCTGCTCGGCCTCGGGTTCGCCGCCCTGCTGGGCACCGACCGGGTCACCGCGGTGCTTGTCGTCTGCGCGGTCCTGCTCTTCGGTGTGCTGATCATGATCCGGAACGTCTACGGCGTGTTCTCCATCGTGGCCACCGGCGCGGTGCTCTTCGGCGTCTCTTGGCTGGCCTCCGAGGAGATCCAGGCCGCGTTCGCCTACCTGATCGCCTGGTTCCTGCTGCTCGGCGGCCTCCGCCCGGTGGCCGAGCTGCAGGCCAAGCGCCGGCGCGGGCACGCCCGCGACTCCGACGCCGACCAGCTCGCCCGGCTCACCGGCGCCCCCGGGTTCTTCTGGGTCGGCACCTTCGCCCTGGTCAACCTGGGCGCGGTGCTGCTAGCGGCGGGCTGGCTGCTGCTCTAGCCCGGCCACCGGCCCGTGATCCACCCAACGGTCCCGGCGCGCGTCCTCCCGGCACCTCGCGCGTTGTGCTCCGCACAGGCCCGCAGCGGACACCGGCACAGCGCGAACACCGGCACAGCGGTCTGACACGGCGGTCACCACCGAGCGGTCCCCACCGAAAGGTCGACCCGATGAGCGAACCCGCGGCGCCCACCCCGTCCCCGCAACCCTCGGGACCGCAGCCTCAAGCACCTCATCCAGCAGCCCAGCTACCAGCAGCCCAGCTACCAGCAGCAACGCAGCCTGCGGCACCGCGGCGGCGCACCCAGCGCGAGCGCCGGGAGGCGACCGTCGGCAAGCTGGTCGAGGCCACCATCGAGGCGATCTCCGAGGTCGGCTACGCCCGCGCCTCGGTGCAGGAGATCTGCCGCCGGGCCGGGGTCTCGCACGGCGGGCTCTTCCGGCACTTCGAGACCCGGCTGGACCTGGTCGTCCGGGTGTCCGCCGAGGTCGGCCGCCGCCAGCTCGCCGACTTCCTGGCGCGCACCGCCCCGTTCTTCGCGGGTGGTGACGACTTCCTCGACGTGCTGCGGGCCATCCGCGAGGCGTCCCGTTCGCCGTTGAACATCGTCTGGTTCGAGCTGCTGCTCGCCGCCCGCACCGACGCCGAGCTGCGTGCCCGCTTGGCTCCGACGATCGAGTCCTACTCCAAGGACATCTACCTCACCGCGCTCCGCATACCGGCCATCGCGGCCCAACCGGACGAGACGCGCCAAGCGGCCGTCTTCGCCGGACTGCACATGTTCGACGTTGAGACCCTCGTCAACGCCGTCTACCCGCGACCGGACCTCGACGAGGGGCGGTTGCGGCTCGTCGCGCACTTCTACGAGACATCGGTGCAGGTCGAGGGCCTGGAGGGCTAGCGCGGGTCCCGCGCGCGCGTGCGGCAGACTCGTGGGCGCAACCGGCAGCCTCTGGAAGGACCCACCGTGACCGACGAGCAGACCATCGGCGACCTCGTGTCCGCGTGCGCGGCCAAGGCGTTCGCGGCCGCCCCGTCGCTCGCGGCGGCCTCGGACGAGACGATCGACAACGCCATCGCCGAGATGGCCGCCCGGCTGTCCTCGTCCCGCGCGAAGATCTTGGCCGCGAACGCCGAGGACGTGGCCGCGGCCGAGGCGAGCGGCATGAGCGGCGGACTGCTCGACCGGCTGCGGATCACCGGGGAGCGCCTGGAGGGCATGGCCGAGCAGCTGCGCCTGCTCGCGAGCGTCGCCCACCCGCAGCGGTCCCGGCAGGTCGGCACGCTGGAGGGCGGCCTGCGCCTGGTCGAGCTGAGCCGCCCGGTCGGGGTGATCGGCGCCAACTACGAGGCCCGCCCCAACGTGACCGTCGACGTCGCCTCCCAGCTGGTCAAGTCGCGCAACGCGGGCGTGCTGCGCACCGGCGCGGCGGCCCTGCGCTCGGCGACCGCGCTGGTCAAGCACGTGATCGCGCCCGCGCTCTCGGACGCCGACCTCGACCCCGACGCCGTCCAGCTCGTCCCCAGCCCCGACCGCGAGGCCGCGGGCGCCCTGGTCGACCTGCCCGCGCTGATCCCGCTGGTCATCCTGCGCGGCAGCGGCGAGAGCACCCGGGAGCTCGGCCGCCGGGCGGCGGTGTCCGGTGTGCGCACACTCGCGCACGCCGACGGCGGCGGGGTCCTCTACTACGACGCCAAGGCCGACCCGGCGCTCGCCGTCGACCTGATCACCCGCAGCCTCGACCGGCTCGGCGTGTGCAACCGGCTCAACCTGCTCCTCGTCCACCGCGACGTCTACGACACCGCGCTGCCCGGCATCCAGACCGCCCTGGCGGCGGCGGGTGTCAGCGCCGCGTTGCCCCCGCACGAGCACGCCATCGGCTACGAGTGGGCGCTCGACGGCGACCGCGAGGCCACCGTCACCGTCGCCCCGGTCGACGACCTGCGGCACGCCGCCCGGATCGCCAACACCGAGACCTCCGGGCTGGCCGCGGGCATCGTCACCGAGGACAAGGCCACCGCCGAGGAGTTCATCGCCGCCTACACCGGCACCGGCGTGTTCTGGAACGCGCCGACCCGCCTGCTCGACGGTTTCCGCCTGCTCGGCGTGCCCGAGACCGGCATCAACATCGACCGCGTCCCCGGCCCGCGCGGCCCGGTGACCTTCACCGACCTGGTGCTGCGCCAGTACGCCGTCCTGCCGGTGTGACCTGGGCAACTGCGCCCGGAGTCGGCCAGAGCACACCCGGCCCACGCGCGCCCGGGTGGTCGCGCCGGGCTACGATCCCTTCCGAGCCAGCAGCAACGGCTCACGATGGACGTCCACCACCCATCAGTTGCAGGAGGCAGGAGTGACGGCAGTAGCCCCGCAGCCGATCGCCACGCGGCCGTATCCGGCTCGCGAGACGGCCAAGGGTTCGTACCTGCTGCGGCTGTTCCGCACGACGGACCACAAGCAAATCGGCATCATGTACCTGGTCACGTCGTTCGCCTTCTTCATGGTGGGCGGCGCGATGGCCATGCTGATCCGCAGCGAGCTGGCCGTGCCGGGACAGCAGTTCCTGTCCCAGGAGCAGTACAACCAGCTGTTCACCATGCACGGCACGATCATGCTGCTGCTGTACGCGACCCCGATCCTGTTCGGCTTCGCGAACTTCGTGCTGCCGCTGCAGATCGGCTCGCCGGACGTCGCCTTCCCGCGGCTGAACGCGTTCTCGTACTGGCTCTACCTCTTCGGCGGCATCATCGTGATGACCGGCTTCCTCACCCCCGGCGGCGCCGCCGACTTCGGCTGGTTCGCCTACACGCCGCTCTCGGACAAGATCCACTCGCCCGGCGTCGGCGCCGACCTGTGGATCACCGGCCTGGTCGTCGGTGGTCTCGGCACCATCCTCGGCGCGGTCAACATGCTGACCACGATCGTCTGCCTGCGCGCGCCCGGCATGACCATGTTCCGGATGCCGATCTTCACCTGGAACATCCTGATCACCAGCGTGCTGGTGCTGCTGGCGTTCCCGATCCTCACCGCCGCGCTGCTCGGCCTGCTCGCGGATCGACAACTCGGGGCGCACGTGTTCGACCCCGCCAACGGCGGCGTGATCCTCTGGCAGCACCTGTTCTGGTTCTTCGGCCACCCAGAGGTCTACATCGTCGCCCTGCCGTTCTTCGGCATCGTGTCCGAGATCTTCCCGGTCTTCAGCCGCAAACCGCTCTTCGGCTACCGGGGCCTGATCTACGCGACCCTGGGCATCGCCGCCCTGTCGGTCACCGTGTGGGCCCACCACATGTACGCCACCGGCGCCGTCCTGCTGCCGTTCTTCTCCTTCATGACGTTCCTCATCGCCATCCCGACGGGCGTGAAGTTCTTCAACTGGATCGGCACCATGTGGAAGGGCCAACTGACCTTCGAGACCCCGATGCTCTTCAGCGTCGGCTTCCTGGTCACCTTCCTCTTCGGCGGCCTCACCGGCGTGCTGCTCGCCGCCCCGGCGATCGACTTCCACGTGTCCGACACGTACTTCGTGGTGGCGCACTTCCACTACGTGCTCTACGGCACGATCGTCTTCGCGACCTTCGCGGGCATCTACTTCTGGTTCCCGAAGATCACCGGCCGCTTCCTCGACGAGCCACTGGGCAAGCTGCACTTCTGGACCACGTTCATCGGCTTCCACGGCACCTTCCTGGTCCAGCACTGGCTGGGCAACGAGGGCATGCCCCGCCGCTACGCCGACTACCTGGCCAGCGACGGCTTCACCACGCTGAACACGATCTCCACGATCGGCGCCTACATCCTCGGCGCGTCCACGCTGCCCTTCATCTACAACGTCTTCAAGAGCTACCGCTACGGCGAGATCGTCACCGCCGACGACCCGTGGGGCTACGGCAACTCCCTGGAGTGGGCCACCAGCTCCCCACCGCCACGGCACAACTTCACCGAGCTGCCCCGGATCCGCTCCGAGCGCCCGGCCTTCGACCTGCACTACCCGCACATGCGGGAGGTCACCGAGGCGGACAAGTACGTCGGCCTCACCGCACGCGGCCACGGCAAGGCAGCCCCCTCGGAACTCCTCGCCGAGAAGATGAACCCCGACGAGATCTCCAAGGGCGACCCAACACTGCCCAATTGATCTGATAAGTCAGATACCATCGAGACACCGCGAGCGGACTTGTTCCGCTCGCGGTGTCTTTTCTATAGCTGTCCTTCAGGGACAATCGGTCCAAGGCGAAGACCTCACCCACCACCCACCCACCTACCTACCAGACGCAACAAATTTCCAAGCCCGCTGGTACCGGCGGCCCCGCTACGGATGCTCGATCTAGTGGACTCGCTTCGTGTGGGGGAGAGCACCGCTAAACTTGCCGGTGGTGGGGAATGCCCTTCACCCGCCCTTTTTTCACCACCGCGGTGCTCTAGGGGCCCCGCACGAAGCGAGTTCACTAGATCGAGCCCACGCTTGTAACCCGGGCAACGAAGACGGCAGCGCGAAAACGTCCCCGATCGCAACCCAGGCAACAAAGACGGCAACCAGACCTACGCCACACAAGCCTTCCGGCACCCGTCAAGCCATGGGATGGTTGCCGCACACGGCCTTCAGCGCCGAAGGTCTCAACGCGTCGCGACCCGGCGTGACCGTCCCGCTGTATCAGCCGTCCGTCAGCTCGTGCCGAGATACTGACGGCCCGCCGCATGGGAGTCGTACAACTGTGTCCGCCGCACACCACACCCCCGTCCTCATCACCGTCACCGGTCCCGACAAGCCGGGCGTGTCCTCGGTCCTGTTCGCCGCGCTGACCCGGCATGGCGTCGACATCCTCGACGTCGAGCAGGTCGTCATCCGCGGTCAGCTCGTGCTCGGTGCGCTGGTCGGCACCGACCACGACGCCGAGGGCCTGCAGGAGTCGGTCGAGCAGGCCATGGCCACCGTCTCGATGCGGGTGGACGTCGAGATCGGCGTCGACCCGTTGCAGCCCACCGCCAACTCCTCGCACGTGCTGGTGGTGCTGGGCAGTCCGGTCTCGGCCCGCGCGTTCGGCGAGGTCGCGCGCAGGCTGGCCGCGCTCGAGGTCAACATCGACGCCATCCGCCGGGTCGCCGACTACCCGGTCACCGGGCTGGAGCTGCGGGTCTCGGTCCCCAAGGACACCGACGAGGCCGACACCGCGCTGCGCTCGGCGCTGGCCGAGCTGTCCGTGCGGGTCGGGTTGGACATCGCCGTCGAGCGCGATGTGCTGGCCCGCCGGGCGAAGCGGCTGATCGTGTTCGATGTGGACTCCACGCTGATCCAGGGCGAGGTCATCGAGATGCTGGCCGCCAAGGCGGGCTGCGAGGACCAGGTCCGCGAGGTCACCGAGGCCGCGATGCGCGGTGAGCTGGACTTCACCGAGTCGCTGCACCGCCGGGTGGCGCTGCTCGCCGGGCTGCCGGTGGGCGTGCTCGCCGAGGTCGCGGGCGAGCTCCAGCTCACCCCCGGTGCCCGCACCACCATCCGCACCCTCAAGCGCCTCGGCTTCCGCACCGGCGTGGTGTCCGGCGGGTTCACCGAGATCATCACCCCGCTGGCCGAGGACCTGGGACTGGACTTCCAGGCCGCCAACCAGCTCGAGGTGGTCGACGGCGTGCTCACCGGCCGGGTCACCGGTGAGGTGGTCGACCGCGCGGGCAAGGCGGTCGCGCTGCGCCGGTTCGCCGACGAGTACGGCATCCCGCTGACCCAGTGCGTCGCGGTCGGCGACGGTGCCAACGACATCGACATGCTCGGCGCCGCGGGCCTGGGCATCGCGTTCAACGCCAAGCCCGCACTGCGCCAGGTCGCGGACACCGCGCTCTCGCACCCGTACCTTGACGTGGTGCTCTTCGTCCTCGGTGTCACCCGGGCCGAGGTGGAGGCCGCCGACGCCGCCGACGGACTGGACCCCGAACGACCGTGAACCACCCCCTCGACCCCCTGGCCGCGCGGTACGCGACCTGGCTGCGGCTGCCCGCCGAGGCCACCAACGACACCGCCGACGAGACCCCCGAGTCGGTCCGCGCCATGCCCGTGGTGCTGCGCGTGGAGCGCGACCCGGCGCCCGGCCGTACCCCGCTGCTCGAGGCGGCGGCCGCGGCGGCCATCGCCGTCTGCCTCGACCCCCGGGCCGAGCCGGGCGGCGAGTGGCACGCCGAGGTCGACGCCTGGGTGCGCGGCCGGATCCGCAAGGTGTCCCGCCGGGCCAGGGGGGCGCACTGGGCAGCGGTGCTGGAACTGCCCGGCACCACCGTCGAGGTCGATGGTGCCGAGGCCAGGGCACTGGTCCCCGGCCTCGTCGCCGAGGCCCCGCGCGAGGTGTCCCGGCTGCAGATCTCCGGTAGCGAACTGCCCGACGACGAGCCCGGCCCGCCCCCACCGGGCAGGCCGGTGCTCTGGCTCAACCCGCACGTCGCGATGACCGCGGGCAAGGCCGCCGCTCAAGTCGGCCATGCCACCATGCTGCTCGCCGCCCTGCTGCACGGCTCCGGCCAGGACGAGCACCTCAAGGCCTGGACCGAGGACGGTTTCCGCTGCGCCGTGCGCACCCCGGACGCCGCCACCTGGGCCGCCGCGCACCCCGGCGACGACCCGGACCTGGCCTGGCGCACCCGCTCGGTGGTCGCGGTCCGCGACGCCGGGTTCACCGAGGTCGACCCCGGCACCGTCACCGTCATCGCCCAGTGGTGCTGAGCCCGGTCGTTCCGACCGCGCTCGTCGGGAAAGTGTCGGTCGACCTGGCTACCGTGCGGGCATGGGAAATCGAGGGACGGTCATCGGCGACGAGAAGGTGATCCTGCTGGAGAGCCTGGAGCGGCACCGCGACGTGGTGCTGTGGAAGCTCCAGGGGCTCGACGAGCAGCAGGCGCGCAGGCCGATGACGCCGACCAACACCAACCTGCTCGGGCTGGTCAAGCACCTGGCCACGGTGGAGTACGGCTGGTTCTGCGAGACCTTCGGCCGCCCGTCCGGCGCCCCGGCGCACGACCCGGCCGACCCGGAGGCCGACATCCGGCCCGAGCCGCACGAGAGCACCGCCGACATCGTCGCCTTCCACCACCGGGCCCGGGCCGCCGCCAACGCGGTGATCGCCGAGCTCGACCTGGACGCCACCGGCACCGTCCCGTGGACCGGGGAGACGGTGTCGCTGCGCTGGGTGCTGGTGCACATGGTCGAGGAGAACGCCCGGCACGCCGGGCACATGGACATCGTCCGCGAGCTCATCGACGGTGCCACCGGCTTCCTGCCGACCGGCTGACCAGGCCGGTGTGGTCTGACCGCGGCTGGCGCCTGTGCCGAAATCGGTCAGGGCCATTCGTTGATCGCGGCGATCGGCCAGGGCCGGCACCCCACCGGCATGTCCCGCCACGGGGCACTGGTGCGCACCGCCACCGGATCCCGTCGATCAGCTGCCGGTCACTCCACAACGACGGCCGACCCGGCCGCGACGGTCCAGGCAGCGACGGCCCCCAGCGCCGCCCACTGCCCGCGTCAGGTCGACCGCGCCGTCACCGCCAGGGTGTCCACGAGCTCTCCGGTGCCCAGGTTCCTTCTCGGTCCATGAACCGACTACCGGAGATCTCACCCCGCTCAGCCGCCGACACGCCCCACACCGCCAACTCCCAGCCCGACCTGCGGACCCGACCTCGATACAGGCCCTAGCGCTGCCAGACCACGAACAGGCCGTCCTCGGTGGTGGTCATGGCCTCGATGAACGCGTCGTTGTCGAAGTTCGGCATCGACTGCAGCCTGCTCATCAGGTCGTCGGCCGACGGGTGCCCGGCGGGCACCGCGCAGCCGCCGCCGCCCGAGCTCATGAGCAGGAAGAACACGTCTTCCTTCCACGGGCCCTCCGGGGTGGTCCGGATCGCGACCTCGGCGAGGTCCGACCACGACACCGACTCCTCGGAGCCGTCGGCCAGCAGTCTGCGCACGCCGTCGTCGTCGACCGTGATGCCACCTTCGCCTGACACGCGACCTCCGCTGATCCGTGACTGCACAACAGGACTTTCAGTTCGCCGCGGCCAGGCGGCGCAGAGCGGCGCGGACGACCTCGGGGTCGGTCGTCGGCCAGAACGGCGGCAGTGAGGCACGCAGGAAGCCGCCGTAGCGGGCGGTGGCCAGCCTCGGGTCGAGGACGGCGACCACGCCGCGGTCGTCCATCGAGCGCAGCAGCCTGCCCGCGCCCTGGGCCAGCAGCAGGGCCGCGTGGGTGGCGGCCACCGACAGGAAACCGTTGCCGCCGCGGGCTTCCACCGCGCGCTGGCGGGCCGAGGCGAGCGGGTCGTCCGGGCGCGGGAACGGGATCCGGTCCATCACTACCAGGGAGAGCGACGGTCCGGGCACGTCCACCCCCTGCCACAGCGACAGGGTGCCGAACAGGCAGGTCGCCGGGTCCTCGGCGAACTTCTTCACCAGCAGCGCGGTCGAGTCGTCGCCCTGGCAGAGGATGTTGACCGCGACCTTGTCGCGCAGCTCGGCGGCGGCCTGCTTGGCCGCGCGCATCGAGGAGAACAGGCCGAGCGTGCGCCCGCCCGCGGCCTCGACCAGCTCGCGCAGCTCGTCGAGGTAGGCGGGCGGCAGGCCGCTCTTGCCCGGCGGCGGCAGGTGGCGGGCGGTGTAGAGGATGCCCGAGCGCGGGTGGTCGAACGGGGAGCCGACGTCGATCCCGGTCCAGCGGATCTCGTCGCCGGGCTCCTTATCGGTGGCCGTCCCGGCCGCCTTGACCCCGGCGCGCTGCTCACTGGGCAGCCCCCACTGCCGGGCGAGGGTGTCGAAGGTGCCGCCCAGGGTCAGCGTGGCCGAGGTGAGCACCGTGGTGTTCTCGCCGAAGAGCTTCTCGCGCAGCAGCCCGGCCACGCCCAGCGGCGCGACCCGCAGCGTCGGCGGGCGCGGGGTTGTGGCGCCGAAGTCGCCGGTCACCCACACCACGTCGCGGCGGTGCGCGTCGTCCTGGCCGAAGGCCTCCAGCACCCGCACGGCGGTGTCGTGCACCTCTTCGAGCACCGAGAGCGCGAGCTTGCGCGCGGTGGCCGCCTCGACGTCGTCCTTGCGCTCCGGGCCGATCGCGGTGACGCAGGCGTGCGCGCCGTCGCGGATCGCGGCCAGGGTGGCCACCAGCGGCTCCGGCAGCGTGTCCAACCGACCGGTGGGCACGTCCTCGAGCAGCATCCCCAGGCCCTCGCCCGCCTCGACCAGCCGGTCGGCGACGTCGTCCTCGACCAGCCTGCCCGCGCGGCGGGCGGCGATCGAGGTGGCAGCGGCGGAGAGCTCGCCGGTGGCCGCCGAGGTGACCCGGTCGACCAGGTCGTGCGCCTCGTCGATGATCACCACGTCGTGCTCGGGCAGCACCTGGGCGGTGCCCAGCGCGTCGATGGCCAGCAGCGCGTGGTTGGTGACCACCACGTCCGCGCGGCCCGCCTCGGCCCGGGCCTTCTCGGCGAAGCAGTCGGTGCCGATCGGGCAGCGGGACGCGCCCAGGCACTCGCGGGCCGAGACCGACACCTGCCGCCACGCCTGGTCGGACACGCCGGGGACCAACTCGTCCCGGTCGCCGACCTCGGTGTCACTGGCCCACTCCCGCAGCCGGGTGATCTCCCGGCCCATCCGCGAGACCGCGAACGGGTCGAAGAGCGCCTGCTCGTCGGGCTCCTCGGGGCCGTCGAGGCGGTGCAGGCACAGGTAGTTGCGCCTGCCCTTGAGGATGGCGAAGGTCGGCGTCCGCTTGAGCGACTTCGCCAGCGCCTTGGCCAGCCGGGGCAGGTCCCGGTCGACCAGCTGGCGCTGCAGCGCGATGGTGGCGGTGGACACCACGACCGACTTGCCCTTGGCCACCGCGTGCCGGACCGCGGGCACCAGGTAGGCCAGCGACTTGCCGGTGCCGGTGCCCGCCTGCACGGCCAGGTGGTCGCCGGAGCCGAAGGACCGGTGCACCGCCTCGGCCATCTCGACCTGGCCCGGGCGCTCCGCCCCGCCCACCGCGGTCACCGCGGTCGCGAGCAGCTCGCGCAGCGAGGGCAGGGAGTCGGGCATGGCGGAGACGGTACCGGTGGGGTCTGTCAGTCCCGTCTCGCGGTCAGGCGTGTCGTCGCTCGACCGGGTGAGCGTCGGGGTTCTCGCGGGTGGAACTCGCGTCCTGCCTGGCACCGCTGGTCGTGGTCGGCTCCACTCGAAGTTCAGGACGACACGAGGAGGGATTCGACGATGGCTCAACGACGAGCTCGACGAGTGGCCGCTCTCGCGGCGGTGGGGGTGTTCGCGTTCGCGGTACCCGCCCACGCCCAGGTCCGAGCGGACAGCAGCGGGGCGGTCGGCGGCGGCATGGCGTTGTTCGGCACCGAGGCCGTCGACATCGGGCCACTGGCGCCGTGCGCCGCCGGTGGCCCGGGCAACGGCACCACCACCGGGGCGGAGTCCGACTTCGGGTTGGTCAAGTACGGCCGCGGCAGCGGGACCTGCGCGTTCGACCCGGAAAGCGGGGTCGCCTCGGCGAACGTCACCGGCCAGGACTTCGAGGTCAACGGCCTGACGCTCTACGGCGGTCCGTCCATCGGGATCAGCTCGTTCTCCGCGAGCTGCACCACCACCGAGACCGGGATCAAGCGGTCGGTGGCGCTCAGCGGCGTCACCGGGGTGGCGCTGCCCGATGAGGTGCCGGAGGACTACACGGTGATCATCCCGGGCCCGAACCCGAACCAGCCGATGGCCCGGCTGGTGTTCAACGACACCGCCCCGGCCGACCCGACCGACCTCCGGTCGGAGAGCGTGCACGTGCTCAAGGTGCATCTCTACCCGCGCGGCGGCGGGGCCGCCAGCGGCACGCTGACCGTCGGGTCGGTGTCCTGCAACCCGCCGGGCCGCTAGTGGTCCAGCGCCACCACGCCGGTGCGGCGCTCGGTGTTCCGCTTGGTCTTGGTCCAGCCGTTGCGGCCGCGGGCCAGGCGGAACACCGCTCGCCATGAGGTGATGTAGAAGGTGTAGATGTAGAGCGCGTAGGCCAACCCGTAGCCGACGCTGCGCAGGAAGCCCTTCTCCGGCTCGCACCGCCTGCGGTAGATCGGGCCCCAGATGACGAACGGCAGCAGCCCGAACGAGCCGTAGGTGGCGAACAGGATCCAGGCGCCGCCGGTGAACCAGTCCCAGACCTCGCCGGGGTCGGTGGCGGCGCGGGTGAACAGCAGGATGAACGGGATCGGGTAGATCAGCGTGCCGAGCAGCTGCATCCACGGCTGCGCCAGGTAGTAGAGCATCTCCGCGGCACCCAGGGTGGACAGGTGCGTGGAGTCCCAGATCCGGCGCACGTACCGGCCGCACTGCATGGTGCCCTGGCCCCACCTGGTGCGCTGGGCCAGGAACCGGCGCAGGCTGTAGAGCGCCTCCTGGTCGACGTGGGTGTCCACGGTGAACCCGGTCTTCCAGCCCGCGGTGAGCAGGTGCACGCCGAGCTCGAAGTCCTCCAGCAGCGCGCCCCGCCACGGCCCGTGGCCGGTGCTGATGGTGTCCAGTGCGGACAGCCGGGTGAACTGGCCGTTGCCGCCCATGGAGATCGTGCCGGTGCGCCCGCGCGACATCTGGATCGCCGCGATGGCGCTGCGGAACTCCAGGTCCTGCATGCGCACCAGCGCGCTGCCGAACTTCCGCTTCCACAGACCGGTTTCCGGCGGGGGAGTGCCGCGGTTGCTCATCCGCACGTCGACCTGCACCGCGCCGACCCGGGCGTCGCCGAAGAGGTGGTCCGCGGCGCAGACGGCCAGGCAGTCCGGCGCGGGCCTGCCGTCGGCGTCGACCACGACGATGATCGCGCGGTCGGTGTCGGCGTGCCTGCCCATCCAGTCCTTGAGCGCGCGGTAGGCCGAGTTGAGCGCGTCGCCCTTGCCGGTGCGGGCGTGCGGTCGGTGTCGGCGCACCAGGTGCAGGTTGCGGTCGCCGCCGTGCCGGGGGCCCTGCAGCCTGCTGACGACCGCGACCGTGCCGTCGTCGGAGTCGTCGTCGATGACCCAGACGTGCGCGTGCGGGAAGTTCCCGCGCAGGTAGCGCACGGTGTCGCCGACCACCGCGTCCTCGTCGCGGCAGGGCACGAAGAAGTGCCACTCCAGTTGGTACGGATCGCCTGGCACCGCGCGCTTGTGGCGCAGGTAGGGCACCACGATCAAGCAGACGTAGGTCATGAACGCCACGCTCATGGTGAGCGCCAGCGCCTGGGTGAAGCCCAGCAGCAGACCCAGGTTCACCGCTGGTCCCTGGGTTTGCGCGTGGACAGCCACGCGAACAGCACGAGCGCCGCGGCGCCGCCGAGCACGCTGACCATCGAGCCGAGCAGCGTGTGGCCCCAGTAGTAGCCGCGCTCGGTGCCCAGCCAGTCGATCAGGCCGACCAGCGTCAGCACCCGCAGCTGGTTCACCAGGACCACCGCCAGCGCGGCGATCCCGAGCGCGACCAGCACCCGCCCGGTGATGGCGGGCCGCAGCGCGATCATCACCGCGCCGATCACCAGCAGTGGCAGCACGAGGAACGCCGAGGTGCACTCCGGGCTCATCCGCAGCCCGAACGCGTGGTCCGTGCCGAGTCCGAAGTAGACGGATTGGCGCTGCGGCGCGAGGTAGACCCCGCCGGCGGTCGTCAGCCGCAGGATCCCGCTCGCCAGGGTCATCTCCGCGGTCCGGTAGACCCGGTTCCCGATCACCAGCGCGGCCGCCAGCGCGACCAGCACCACCACCGCGAGCCGGGCGGTGGGCGTGCTCCGGCGTGGTACCGGCAGTGATCCGGCGAGGGCCACCGTTGCTCCGTCCGTTCCGCGCGCCGTTCACTCGACGCGTCGGACTCATCATCGGCTCCCCTACGGCCGAGTCTGCATCGCTGAAAAGGGTGATGTCGAAAGTGGATAACTCCACACTCCGTTAGCGGATACCTACTTTGGGTCGGTACCGATGGCATGAGCCACACGATCGGGTTGGAGCTCGTTTCATGTGTCGATTCAGGCTCGTTGGAGGCGATACGCAAACGCAAGCCCCGGTCCGGCTCCCGCCTTGGCGGAATCGATGAGCCGGTGCCAAAACCCCATGGAGGATTGATGCACAAGCCAATGGTGCGTCGCGGCGGGCTGGTCGGCGTCATCGCCGCCGCCGCGTTGCTCGCGGGCGCGCTGCCCGCGTCGGCAGCTCCGGGTGACGGGTCGGCGTTCGTCGCCGACGCGAGCCTGACGCTGCTCGGGAACCCGGCTGTCGACGTGGGGCCACTGGCCCCGAGCAACACCAGCGGGCCGACCAGTGCGCAACTGGCCTCGCTCAACATCCCCGGCGTCGTGACGGCGGGCATCGTGAACAGCAGTGCCACCCTGGACGAGGACACCGGTGTGGTGAGCTCGCACGCCGACCTCACCAACGTCGGCCTCACCCTCGCGGCGCTGGGCAGCATCGGCGCCATCAACGTCGACTGCACCGGGGCCACCGATGGCAACACCGGGTCCACCTCGCTGGCCAACGTCGCGCTGGCGGGTGTCACGGTGCCGGTGAACCCGGCCCCCAACACGGTGATCGCCGTGCCGCCGGGCCCGATCCCGCCGCCGCTGCTCTCGATCACGTTCAACGAGCAGATCACCAACCCCGACGGCAGCCTGACCGTCAACGGTGTGCACGTGCGGCTCAACGCGCTGCTCGGCACCGGTGACCTGGTCCTGGCCAGTGCCACCTGCGGTCCGGCCGCCGCGCCGATGCCGCTGGCCTCGGGCGCGGGACTGTGGCTCGGCGTGGGGCTGCTCGGCCTGATCGCCGTACCCGCCGGGATCAGCGTGGTCCGCAGGCGCTCGGCCCAGGCGACCGGCTGAGGTAGAGGAGGTCAGCGCGTGTACCGAGCTCCTACCGGAGGCGCCGTCGGCGGCAGCGCCGGTCTGGCCATGACCGGTGCCGACGTCGGCTGGTGGATCGCCCTCGGGATCGCCCTGCTCGTCACCGGGGTACTCCTGCTGCACGCGAACCGTCGCAGGCAGCGGTCGACGCACTAGGTCGACCAGTCCGAAGTGGACCCCCGGGCGCCGTCCCGCGGCGCCCGGGGGGTCCACTTCCCCACCGCGACCTGGAAGGCCGCAATGCACAACGAGATCCTGTTGCTGGTCGGGACCCGGCCGGAGGCGGTCAAGGCCGCCCCGGTGGCGCTGGCGCTGGGCAGGCACCGGCGGCTGCGCCCCGCCATCATCCACAGTGGACAGCACCGGGGCATGGTCGAGCAGGCGCTCGCGCCGTTCGGCCTGACCCCGGCCGAGGTGCTCACCGTCGAGCGCCGCGCGGGCGAGCAGGCCGAGCTGGTCGCCGCGCTGCTACCCGCCCTCGACGGCGTGCTCGCCCGCCGCGCGCCCGCGGCGCTGGTGGTGCAGGGCGACACCACGACCACCCTCACCGGTGCGCTGGCCGCGTTCTGGCGCGGCATCCCGGTGGTGCACCTGGAGGCGGGGCTGCGCACCGGCGACCTCGCCGCCCCCTTCCCCGAGGAGGGCAACCGGCAGATGGTCGCCCGGATCGCGTCCCTGCACCTGGCACCCACGGCCGACGCCGCCGAGGCGCTGCGGGCCGAGGCGATCCCGGCCGCGTCGGTCGTGGTCACCGGCAACACCGTGGTCGACGCGGTGCGCCACATCGCCGCCGCCGACCGGCCCGCCGTCAACCCCGCGCTGGCGTGCCTTGAGGCCGACCTGGACGCGGGCGGCGGGCGGCTCGTGCTGGTCACGGTGCACCGCCGCGAGTCCTGGGGCGCCCCGCTGACCGAGGTCCTCGGCGCCGTGCGCACCCTGGCCGACCGCTACCCGGAAGTGCGCGTCGTGCTGCCCGCGCACCCGAACCCCGCGGTGCGCAGGCAGGTCGGCGACGTGCTCGGCGGCCACCCGCGGATCACCGTCACCGGTCCGCTGGCCTACCCCGACCTCGTCCGGGTGCTGCGCCGCGCCGAGCTGGTGATCACCGACTCGGGCGGGATCCAGGAGGAGGCGCCCAGCTTCGGCGTGCCGGTCCTGGTGGCCCGCGCGGTGACCGAGCGGATGGAGGCCGTCCGGGCGGGCTGCGCCTGGCTGGTGGGCACCGACCGGGCGCGCGTCCTCGACGCGGCCGAGCGCGTGCTGGCCACCGGGATCCGCGTGCCCGCCGACCAGAACCCGTTCGGCGACGGCCACGCCGCCCGCCGCGCGTGCGCGGCGATCGACCAGCTGCTCGCCACTCAGCCCACGTTCGGCGTCCCCACGAGCCGCACACCCGCGACGCCGAGGACGCCCAGCGCCGACTCGACGGTGGTCGGTGACACGCCCGCGGTCAGGTCGAGCAGCACGGTCGCGGTGAACCCGGCCCGCGTGGCGTCCACCGCGGTGGCCCGCACGCAGTGATCGGTGGCGATGCCCACGACGTCCACCGCGTCCACGCCGTGCGCGCGCAGCCAGTCGGTCAGCGAGACCTCGGCCGGGCCGACACCCTCGAACCCGGAGTACGCGGCGGCGTAGGCGCCCTTGGAGAACACCGCCTCGATCGGCGCCACGTCCAGCGACGGGTGGAACGACGCGCCCGCGGTGCCGACCACGCAGTGCACCGGCCAGCTGTCGACGTAGTCCGGGGTGTCGCTGAAGTGCGGGCCGGGGTCGATGTGGAAGTCCCGGGTGGCCACCACGTGGTCGTACCCGGTGGCGGTCATGTGCGCGCTGACGGCCTCGGCCACCGCGGCGCCGCCCGCGACCGCCAGCGAGCCGCCCTCGCAGAAGTCGTTCTGCACGTCGACGACGATCAGTGCCTTCTTGGTCATGCCTGCTCCTGGACCGGGTACACGGTGGGGATGGCCGGCTCGCCCGCGGAGAGCTTGAGGCCCTCCCACGGCAGGCTGACCAGGCCCTGGCGGACCCGGTTCCTACTGTCCTCCAGGGTGGGCAGTCCGGCCACCGGCCTGCCACCGCGCAGGAGGGGGATCTGCAGCAGCCGGTCGTGCTCGCCGAGCTCGGGGGCGACCCCGCGCTCGAGGTAGACGACCTCCTCCAGCGCCGTGCCGGTCGGCTTGTGCGTGCGCAGCGCCAGCTTGCGGCCGCCCCGCGACTCCTTGTGCGAGCTGCGCTTCTCCACCGGCCGCCCGTCCACCTCGACCAGCTTGTAGACCATGCCCGCGGTCGGCGCGCCGGACCCGGTGACCACCGAGGTGCCCACCCCGTAGGCGTCCACCGGCTCGGCCCGCAGCGCGGCGATGGCGTACTCGTCCAGGTCGCCGGACACCACGATCCGGGTGTCCCGGGCGCCGAGGCCGTCGAGCTGCTCGCGGGCCTGGCGGGCCAGCACGCCCACGTCGCCGGAGTCGATCCGGATCGCGCCCAGCCCGGTGCCCGCCACCTCGACGGCGGTCGCGATGCCCCGGGTGATGTCGTAGGTGTCCACCAGCAGGGTGGTCCCGGTGCCCAGCGCGGCGACCTGCGCCTCGAACGCGGCCCGCTCGCTGTCGTGCAGCAGCGTGAACGCGTGCGCGCAGGTCCCGGCGGTGGGGATGCCGAAGGTGCGCCCGGACTCCAGGTTGGACGTGGTGGCGAAGCCCGCCAGGTACGCCGCCCGAGCCGAGGCCACCGCCGCGTGCTCGTGGGTGCGCCGGGAGCCCATCTCGATGATCGGCCTGCCGTTGGCCGCGCCCGCCATCCGCGCCGCCGCCGAGACGATCGCGCTGTCGTGGTTGAGGATCGACAGGACCAGCGTCTCGAGCACCACCGCGTCGGCGAAGGTGCCGGTGACGGTCAGGATCGGGGAGCCGGGGAAGTACAGCTCGCCCTCGGCGTAGCCGTCGACGTCACCGGCGAAGCGGTAGTCGGCCAGCCAGGCGATCGTGTCCTCGTCGACCACCCGGTGCTCGCGCAGGTGGCGCAGCTCGTCGTCGCCGAAGCGGAACTCGCTGATCGCCTCGACCACCCGGGCGGTCCCACCGACCACGCCGTAGCGGCGGCCGGTGGGCAGCCGCCGGGCGAACGCCTCGAAGACGCAGCGGCGCTCGCCGGTGCCGCTGCCCAGCGCGGCGGCCAGCATCGTCAGCTCGTAGTGGTCGGTCAGCAACGCGGTACTCACACCCATGCCACGAAGCCTAGGCGGCCATCGATTGGCCCGGTCGGGCACGATCGGTGATCGGGTACTCCGAACGAATGAAGATCCGCCGGTCCGGACGAAACCGGCCATGCCACCATTGACCCATGACCGCAGCCGTCGACATGGAGCAGACGCAGGCATCGCCCGCCGGTGCGGAGGTCGTGTCCGAGGACCGGCCCTGGCAGACCGTCGTCTGGAACGACCCGGTCAACCTGATGTCCTATGTGACCTACGTCTTCCAGAAGCTGTTCGGCTACAGCCGGGACCAGGCGACCAAGCTGATGCTGGACGTGCACCACGAGGGCAAGGCGATCGTGTCCTCGGGCAGCAAGGACAAGGTCGAGGCCGATGTCGCGCGACTGCACGCGGCGGGCCTCTGGGCGACGATGGAACACACCTCGTGAAACCGTGGAAGCGCAAGGGCGAGAAGGTGCTGGCCGACATCGACCAGCAGGAGGCGGCCGTCCTGCGCGGCCTGGTCTCCCAGATCGACGACATGCTGCGGGCCCGGGTCGAGGACGCGCCGCAGGACGAGCTGGCCGAGCTGACCGGGATCCGCACCGGTCCCTCCACCTCGCCCGACGACCCGATCCTGTCCCGGCTGCTGCCGGACTTCCACCGCCTCGACGACGACAACCCGAGCAAGGCCGACCTCGACTCGGCCGCCATGCTGCGCTCGCTGCACGAGCCGACGCTGCTCGACCTCAAGACCGGCGTCGCGGGCGTGGTGCTCGACACCTGCCCGATGTACGGCGGCGGCATCCGGCTCACCCTGGAGCAGGCCGACGCGTGGCTCTCCGCGCTCAACGACGTGCGGCTGGCGCTCGGCACCGCGATCGAGGTCACCGAGGACATGCCCGACGAGCTGCCCGAGGACGACCCGCGCAGCCCGCACCTGGCCGTCTACCACTGGCTCACCTGGGTGCAGGAGTCGCTGGTCCAGGCGCTGTCCGCGCCGTGAACGCGATCACCGACGTCGGCGGGGTGCTCGTCGGGCACCACCACCGGGTCGGTGACGGCTGGGCGACCGGCACCACGGTCGTCCTGCTGCCGGAAGGCACGGTCGGCGGGGTCGACGCCCGCGGCGGCGCGCCGGGTACCCGGGAGACCGATCTCTTGGCGCCGGAGAACCTCGTCGACCGCGTGGATGCTGTTTGCCTGTCCGGCGGCAGCGCGTACGGGTTGGCTGCCGCAGACGGGGTGATGCGGTGGCTCGGTGAGCACAACCGCGGCTACCGCGTCGGTCCGGAGCCGCACGAGGTGGTGCCGATCGTGCCCGCCGCCGTCCTGTTCGACCTGCCGCGCGGCGCCTGGGGCAACCGCCCGGACGCCGAGTTCGGCTATGCCGCGTGCGCCGCCGCCACCGGGGGTCCGGTCGCCGAGGGCAGCGTCGGCGCGGGTACAGGCGCCCGGACGGGTTCACTCAAAGGGGGGATCGGCACGGCGAGTGCCCGGGTGGGTGACGTCACGATCGGGGTGATCGCCGCAGTCAACGCCCGTGGTGAGGCCGTCGACCTGGGTACCGGCGCCTTCTGGGCCACCGGCACGCCAGGGGAGCTGCCACCGCCACCAGGGTGGGCGGTAGAGCTGGGCGAGCGGTCGAGCGACCTCAACACCACCATCGGCGTTGTCGCTACCGACGCCCTCTTGACCAAGTCCCAGTGCAAGCGGTTGGCCATGTCCGCCCAAGATGGACTGGCACGCGCTATCCGCCCCGCACACTCCCTCTTCGACGGTGACACCGTCTTCGCCGCCGCGACCGGTGCGCGTCCGGTGAACGGTTTGGGCGAGCTGGACACCCTCTACATGACCGCCGCGGACGTGTTCTCCCGCGCCGTCGCGCGCGGTGTCCTGGCCGCCACCACCGTGGGTGACCTGCGCTCATACCGCGACGCGTGGTCCTGACGTGCGACCTCTCACAGACTGGGAGGGGCGCACTCACCCAGTAGGATGGGTTCCGTGCTGACGATCCGCCGGGACCTCGTGGAAGCGATGGTGGCCCACGCCCGCCGCGACCACCCCGACGAGGCGTGCGGCGTGCTCGCGGGCCCCGAGGGGTCCGACCGCCCCGAGCGCTTCATCCCGATGCTCAACGCCGCGCGGTCGCCCACGTTCTACGAGTTCGACTCCGCGGACCTGTTGAAGTTGTACCGCGAGATGGCCGCGAACGACGAGGTGCCGGTGGTCATCTACCACTCGCACACGGCCACCGAGGCCTACCCGTCGCGCACCGACGCGAAGATCGCGCAGGAGCCGTACGCGCACTACGTGCTGATCTCCACCCGCGAGCCGGACAGCCACGAGCTGCGCTCGTTCCGGATCGTCGAGGGCGTCATCACCGAGGAGCCGGTCGAGGTCGTCGAGTCCTACCGGTTCGCCCACACGGGTCCGGACGACGTCCCCGAGCAGTGAGTTCGCGCGCGTACCGGAATACCGGTCGCGCTCCCGCGCGTCATCCCCAGTAGCACTGGCACACCCCGGAGGTTCAACCATGGCCGTCACCGTCTCGATCCCGACCATCCTGCGCACCCACACCGGCGGCGAGAAGTCCGTCCTGGCCGCGGGCAGCACCGTCGCCGAGGTGATCGACGACCTCGAGGCGAACCACGGCGGCCTCAAGTCGCGCCTGGTCAAGGACGGCACCCTGCACCGCTTCGTCAACATCTACGTCAACGACGAGGACGTGCGCTTCGCGGGCGGCCTGGCGGCCAAGGTCGCCGACGGCGACAACGTCACCATCCTGCCCGCGGTCGCAGGCGGCGCGCGCTAGGCAACCGGCGCCAAGCAACCCCTGGAGGGGGATCCCCAGTGGCTCGGTACGACTCGCTCATCGATGCCCTCGGCAACACCCCGTTGGTGGGTCTGCCCACGCTCTCGCCGTCGGACCGGGTGCGGCTGTGGGCCAAGCTCGAGGACCGCAACCCGACCGGCTCCATCAAGGACCGCCCGGCCCTGGCCATGGTCGAGGCGGCCGAGCGCGACGGTCGGCTGCTGCCCGGGGCGACGATCCTGGAGCCGACCTCGGGCAACACCGGCATCTCGCTGGCCATGGCCGCCAAGCTCAAGGGCTACGGCCTGGTCTGCGTGATGCCGGAGAACACCTCCGAGGAGCGCAAGCAGCTGCTGCAGGCCTACGGCGCCCGGATCGTGTTCAGCCCGGCGGCGGGCGGCAGCAACGAGGCCGTCCGCCGGGCCAAGGAGCTGGCCGAGCAGCACCCGGACTGGGTGATGCTCTACCAGTACGGCAACCCGGACAACGCGGCCGCGCACTACCGGGGCACCGGCCCGGAGATCCTGCGCGACCTGCCCCAGATCACCCACTTCGTGGCGGGCCTGGGCACGACGGGCACGCTGGTCGGGGTGGGCCGGTACCTGCGAGAGCAGAAGCCGGACGTCCAGATCATCGCCGCCGAGCCGCGCTACGGGGAGCTGGTCTACGGCCTGCGCAACCTCGACGAGGGCTTCGTACCGGAGCTCTACGACCCGTCTGTGCTGACCGGCCGGTACTCGGTCGGTTCCTACGACGCACTGCGCCGGACCCGGCAGCTGCTGGAGACCGAGGGCATCTTCGCGGGCATCTCCACCGGCGCCATCCTGCACGCGGCCCTCGCCGTGGCCGAGAAGGTCGCGGGCACGGGGGAGTCGGCGGACATCGTGTTCGTCGTCTGCGACGGAGGTTGGAAGTACCTGTCCACCGGTGCCTACAGCGGCACCCTGGACCAGGCGTCGGAGGAGCTGGACGGCCACCTCTGGGCGTAGCCACCGGACTGGTGCGGCTAAGTTGTGCCCGTGATCGAGGTACACCGGACCGGGCGCATCCCGGCACCTGTCGAACAGGTGTGGTCGGTGGTGTCGGACGCCCGACGCGCATCGGACTGGTTCAGCTTCGCCGAGCGCACGGACGTGCTCTCCGGCGCGGGCAAGGGCGAGAAGCGCCGCCAGTACGGGCGTTGGGGGCGACGGACCTCGGAGATCGACCAAGAGGTCATCGAGTTCGCGCCCCCGCTCTCGATCGCCTGGAAGCACACGGCTGAGCGGATGGACGGGAAACCCGCGCCGGTCTTCGCCTCGGCATCGGTGTTCCGGATCGACCTGGAGGCCGATGGTGAGGAGACGGTGGTGCACTTGCGGACTCAGCAGTTGCCCGCTGATGGGTTGAAGCGGATCGCCATGCGGGTGTTCGGGAACTCGGATATCTCGCGGCGGATGGAGGAGTCGCTGATCCGGCTCGTTCGCGCTGTCTCTTCTTGATGCTGCTGCTGTGGTTGGCGTCTTGTTGTCGTCTTTTGGTTGCCGTCTTCGTTGCCCGAGTTACAAGCGGGGCTCGATCTAGTGAACTCACTTCGCGCGGGGCCCCTAGAGCACCGCGGTGGCGAAAAAAGGGCGGGTGAAGGGCATCCCCACCACACGGCAAGTTTAGCGGTACTCCTCCCCCACACGAAGCGAGTCCACTAGATCGAGCATCCGTAGCGGGTGTTGCGTTCCAGCGTGGTCGGCCTCACCGCTGCGGTTTGGTGGGCGCTAGGCAGGTGGGTTGAAGTTCTCGAATCGCTTTTTCTCGGCCCCCACTGACGTGCTGGATTGGGTGGAGTGGCTTTGTTTGGGGAGAAAAGAGGCGCTAGCCTGGCTCCGGCGTGGGTGATCCCTTTCCCACCCGCTTCACCCCGGCGCCTCTTTTCTTAGGGGCCCCGAACAAAGCCACTCCACCCAATCCAGCCCTGCGCCGGAACCCGCCCACCCCACCGGGCACCCAGTCCCTGCCCCCGCCAGAACCCAACCGCGCCACCAGCGCAAGTCCGCTTCCGTCGCAACCCAGCCACCCCACCGGGCACCCAGACCCCCATCCCCGCCAAAACCCAACCACTCCACCAGCGCCAAGTCCGCTTCCGCCGGAACCAGGACCACCCACTGGGCACCCAGACCCCGCCCCAGGGAGAACCCAACCCCGCCACCGGGACCAAGTCCGCTTCCGCCGGAACCCAGCCAGCCCACCAAGCACCCAGGCCCCGACCCAACCACCCCACCGGCACCAAGTCCGGCTCCACCGCACCCCAGCCACCCCGAGGCCACCCCCGCCCGCAAGCCCCAGACCAGGGCCGAATCAGGGTCAACCCCGATCCACCCCACCCCCCAACCACGTACGCTCGACCCGTGAGCACCCAACCCGTCAAGCGTGACGCGGCCAGGATCCTGCCGCCCAGGCCCGCGCAGGCGGCCATCGTGGTGGCCGCGTTCACCGGTCTGCTCTACCTGGTCGAGATCATCGACGCGATCCTGCCCGCCAACCTGGAGCAGAACGGCATCGTGCCGCGCAGCCTGGGTGGGCTCGACGGGATCCTCTGGGCCCCGCTGCTGCACGGCGGCTGGGACCACCTCATCGGCAACACGGTGCCGCTGCTGGTGTTCGCGTTCCTCGCGATGGCCAACGGGCTGTCCCAGTGGGTCGCGGTGACCGCGACCATCTGGCTGGTCAGCGGGATCGGTGTCTGGCTCACCGGGGACGGCGGCTCGGTCACCATCGGTGCCTCCGGGCTGTGCTTCGGCTGGTTGCTGTTCCTGCTGGTGCGCGGCCTGTTCAACCGCAGCCTCCTGCAGCTCGGGCTCGCCGTCGTCCTGCTCCTGTACTGGGGCACCATGCTCTTCGGGGTGCTCCCCGGCGACCCGCGCATCTCCTGGCAGGGCCACCTGTTCGGCGCGCTCGGTGGTGTTCTCGCCGCCTGGCTGGTCTCGCTCGGCAACCGCGCCACCGCGCCCGGGCCGAGTCCGAGTCCGGGTGCCGGTCCCATCCTGTGAGTCCGGACGCGCCGATCGGGATCTTCGACTCGGGAGTCGGGGGGTTGACCGTCGCCCGGTCCATCCTCGACCAGCTCCCGCACGAGCGGCTGCGCTACGTGGGCGACACCGCCAACAACCCTTACGGACCAAGGCCGATCGCGCAGGTCCGTGAGCTCACCCTGGCCATCACCGACGAGCTGGTCGGCAGCGGCGTCAAGATGCTGGTGCTGGCCTGCAACACCGCGTCGGCCGCGTGCCTGCGGGACGCGCGTGAGCGCTACGACATCCCGGTGGTCGAGGTCGTGGTGCCCGCCGCCCGCCGGGCCGCGTCGGCCACCCGGTCCGGGCGGGTTGGGGTGATCGGCACCGCGGGCACCATCCGCTCGCGCGCCTACGACGACGCCCTGGCGGCGGCGCCCGGGGTGACGCTCACCGGTTCGGCGTGCCCGAGGTTCGTCGACTTCGTGGAGCGCGGGATCACCTCGGGCCGCCAGATCCTCGGCCTGGCCCAGACCTACCTCGAACCGCTGCAACAGGCCGCTGTGGACACGGTTGTGCTCGGCTGCACGCACTACCCGCTGCTGACCGGTGTCATCCAGGTCGTGCTGGGGCCGGATGTCACGCTGGTGTCCAGTGCGGAGGAGTGCGCCAAGGACGTCTACCGGGTGCTCACCGAGACCGGTCTGCTCGCCGAGGACGAGGGCGAGCCGCGGCACGAGTTCGGCGCCACCGGGCCCGCGGAACCGTTCCACCGGCTGGCGCACCGCTTCCTCGGCCTCAACCCGTCGAGTTTCGCCTCACCCGCCCTAGGGTGATCGTCTTCTCGATACCCGCTGTGACAGGCTGTCCGGTGTGCTGTTGACCGTTCTCGGCTGTTCCGGAAGCGTTCCCGGACCCAACGCCCCGTCATCCGGTTACCTGCTCGAGGCGGACGGCTTCCTGCTCGGTGTCGAGCTCGGCAGCGGCACCTTCGCGGCGCTGCAGGCGGTCCGCGACCCGTTCGCGCTGGACGCGGTGCTGTTCTCGCACCTGCACGCCGACCACTGCGCGGATTTCGCCTCCCTGACGGTGTGGCGCCGCTACCACCCGGCCCCGTCCCGCGACCCGCGGCTGCACCGCCTGCCGGTGTACGCGCCGCGGGAGGCCCCCACCCGGTTCGCGGGCGCATACGCGACCAGCGATGCCGAGCGCGCTGTCACGGATCTGTCCGATGTGTTCGACTTCCGTCCACTGGCACCCGGGCCATTCCACATCGGACCGTTCGAGGTGGTGGCGACGACCGCCGCGCACCCGTGCGAGTCCTACAGCTTCCGGATCACCCACGGCGGCAGCACTTTCCTCTACACCGGCGACACCGGCGCGTGCGCCCCGGTGACCGAACTGGCGAAGGGCGCGCGGACCATCCTCGCCGAGGCGTCCTGGACCCACGACGCCGCGGTCGTCCCCGACCTGCACCTGTCCGGCCGCGAGGCGGGCGAGCTCGCCGCGGCCGCGGCCGCCGCCCGGCTGCTGCTCACCCACGTTCCGCCGTGGACCGACCCGGCCGAGGTCCTCGCCGAGGCCCGCGCGGTCTTCGACGGCGAGGTCGTGCTGGTCGAGCAGGGCGCGGTCTACGAGGTCTAGCGGCGGGCTCTAGGCTGGCCGTCGTGGCGAGAAGCGACGGCAGGACAGACGGCCAGCTCAGGGACATCAAGCTCACCCGCGGCTACCAGGACTGGCCAGCGGGCTCGGTGCTGGTGGAGTTCGGCCGCACCAGGGTGCTCTGCGCGGCCAGCGTCACCGAGGGCGTGCCCCGGTGGCGCAAGGGTTCGGGCCTCGGCTGGGTGACCGCCGAGTACGCGATGCTGCCCTCGGCGACCAACACCCGCGGCGAGCGCGAGTCCATCAAGGGCCGCGTCGGCGGCCGCACGCACGAGATCAGCAGGCTGATCGGCCGGTCGCTGCGCGCCTGCATCGACCTGGCCGCCCTGGGCGAGAACACCATCCACCTCGACTGCGACGTCATCCAGGCCGACGGCGGCACCCGCACCGCGGCCATCACCGGCGCCTACGTGGCCCTGGCCGACGCGGTGACCTACCTGGCCGCGGCGGGCAAGCTGGCCGACCCCCAGCCGCTGTCCTGCGCGGTCTCCGCGGTCAGCGTCGGCGTGGTCGGCGGCCGGGTCCGCCTGGACCTGCCGTACGAGGAGGACGCCCGCGCCGAGGTCGACATGAACGTCGTGGCGACCGACGCGGGCACCCTGATCGAGGTCCAGGGCACCGGCGAGGGCGCCACCTTCGCCCGATCCACCCTCGACGCCATGCTCGACCTGGCCATGGCGGGCTGCGCCGAGCTGAACCGGATCCAGGCCGCCGCCCTGGCCCTGCCCTACCCCGGCACCCTGCCCGAACCCAAGGCGGGCAAGTGATGACCCGGGTCCTGCTGGCGAGCCGCAACGCCAAGAAGCTGGCCGAGCTCCGCCGCATCCTGGCCGCGGCGGCGGTGTCGAACGTCGAGATCGTCGGCCTGGACGACGTCCCGGCCTTCCCGGACGCCCCGGAGACCGGCGCCACGTTCGAGGAGAACGCCCTCGCCAAGGCCCGCGACGGCGCCCGGGAGACCGGCTTGCCCACGATCGCCGACGACTCGGGCATCGCGATCGACGCCCTCAACGGGATGCCCGGCGTGCTCTCGGCCCGCTGGTCCGGCAGGCACGGCGACGACCAGGCGAACCTGGACCTGGTCCTGGCCCAGCTGAACGACGTCCCGGATGAGCGCCGGGGCGGCGGGTTCGTCTGCGCGATCGCACTCGTGCAGCCGGACGGCGCGGAGATCACCCTTCGTGCCGACTGGCGTGGGACTGTTGTCCGGGAACCCAGCGGCACCAATGGGTTCGGCTACGACCCGATCTTCGTGCCGGAGGGGTATTCGGTGACTTCGGCTGAGCTGAGCCCGGGCGAGAAGGATGCGGTCTCACATCGGGGCCAGGCGTTGGCGTTGCTCCTGCCGCACTTGAAGGCTCTGTAGCCCTACCCCGCTGGTACCCCCACCACCAGACCGCAGCCGACGGCCGCCCCACCAGACCGCAGCGGATAGGCCGACCCCGCTGGAACGCAAGTCCCGCTACGGATGCTCGATCTGGTGGACTCGCTTCGTGTGGGGGGAGAGCACCGCTAAACTTGCCGGTGGTGGGGAATGCCCTTCACCCGCCCTTTTTTCACCACCGCGGTGCTCTAGGGGCCCCGCGCGAAGTGAGTTCACTAGATCGAGCCCACGCTCTTACCCGGGCAACCGAGGCGGCTACTCGGGCAACCGAGGCGGCGCCCCCGAGCCCCGCTTCTAACCCGGGCAACGAAGACGGCAACCCCCGCACAAGCAACGAAGACGGCAACCCCCGCACGAGCAACGAAGACGGGTCCCCAGCGGCGAGAGTTCAAGGTGCGAGTAAAGGGCTCAAGACCCGCGCCCCCGCGGTCACGGCTCGCGTCGCTACTGCGAAGCGTGTCGATAGCGGGTGTTCTGTCAGCAATACCACTACGTACCGCCATCCCGGTCCCACCAGCCCGGTGCTGTGCACGACGATGTCCCTCGCGCTGTTCGACCATCCCTGTTTGATGGCCCATTCGACAGAAATCCCGTCTGGGATGCCGAAGTGCTGGTCGAATCCGTCTGCGGCTTGCCGTGGCGCCGATGCGAGTGCGTCCACCACCAGTTCTCGGTCGGCCGTGGGCAATCGCAGCACGTACTCGTAGATCCGCAGGACATCCCGTGCGGTCAGCAGGACATCCCCCCACTGCCTGGGGTTCGTCGGTGGCCGGGTGCCTCGGAGTCCAATTACCCGGGCAGTCCGTGTGACCAAAGCCGATCCGCCCTGCGTCATCCAGAACGCGCTGGCTGTGCCGTCGTCGGATAGGCGCAGCATCATTGCTACTCGTTTGCGGGTGGCTGCGTCGGCTCCGTCGGCGAGTACGTCGATCGCGATCAGCAGTTTCACCAGTGAAGCGGATCTGAACTGCCGGTCGGCCAACACCGACAGCAGTTCGGTCCCGGTTGTGCGGTCGAAGACCACGATGCCGACCGTGGCCTGCTTTGCCACCCCGCGCACCGCCACTGTGACGGCCTTCGGGTCGAAGGCCGCAGGCGGGGCAGGTGTGGGCACCTTCACCACCGCAGGCGGCGCCACTGATGCCACCGATGTCACCACGACAGTCTGTGGGGCGATCGCGAGAACCGCTTTCCCCGCCGCAGGCGCGCGCTCGGCGCACCCGGACAGTGCCGTTGAGGACAGCACCAACAAGCTCGACAGAGCCAAGACCCGTGTTCGACGCACGGCGTGAATACGCCGTGCCCGAACCGGAAAGTTGACCCGTTAGTGGGACAACTTCCCAGCTCAGCGGCCCCCTACGGCGCACTGCCGCGCTGGGTTGTCCTCAGATCTTGAGGTCCTTGCGCAGCTTCGCCACGTGTCCGGTCGCGCGCACGTTGTACAGCGCGTGGGCGATCTTGCCCTCCGGGTCGACCACGAACGTCGAGCGGATCACGCCGGTCACCGTCTTGCCGTAGAGCTGCTTCTCGCCGTACGCGCCATAGGCCGTGAGCACCGCGCGGTCGACGTCGGAGAGCAGTGGGAAGGTCAGGCCCTCGTCGGCGACGAACTTGGCCAGTTTGGCGGGCTTGTCCGGCGAGACACCCAGCACCGCGAAGCCCGCGTCGTTCAGCTCGGTGAGGTTGTCCCGGAAGTCGCACGCCTGCTTGGTGCAGCCCGGTGTCGCGGCGGCCGGGTAGAAGTACAGGACGACCGACTGGCCGCGGAAGTCGGAGAGCGACACCTCGGTGCCCGTGCTGTCGGGCAGGGTGAACTCGGGGGCCTGATCGCCGGTGGCGAGCCGGTTCTGCTCAGTCATGCCGTGACGCTAGCGCGCCGCTAGGCCAGCCCGTCGAACACGGTCACCATCGTCGCGCCCGCCGGGTCCGGCTGGGCGCTGACCTGCACCTCGGCCTTCTCCTCGGGCACCGCGAAGGCGACCGAGAACCGGGTGCTGCGCCCCGGCGGCACGTCGGCGGCGCCGACCACCCCGGAGTAGCCCTGGGTGGAGTCGATCACCTGCTGGGTCTTGGCGCCGTTGGCCATCGCCGAGAGCGAGAGCAGGGTCGGTCGGTAGGCGCTGGTGCCGTTGTTGACCACGGTCATCTCGAAGCCGATCGCGCGGACCGCCTCGGGGTAGGCCGAGTCGGCCGGGACGAACGACTTGGGCGCGGACAGCGTGATGGTCAGCCCGTTGCCCAGCGGCCTGCGTTCCCCGCTGCGCGGCGGCACACCGGACTGCGCCAGCTCCTCGCTCGCGGTGCTCGGTGCGGGCTGGTCGGCCGACGCCGTGTACGCGGGGCCCCCGCCGCACCCGGTGAGGACCACCAGGAGGGCGCAGAGGGCGCCCGCCAGTCCGACGGTCTTCACGGTCGTGTGCCTCTTCCTGACTGGGGACTCGGAGTGGTACTGGTCCACCATGACGGGCGATCGGGGCCCGCCGCGAACCGAACGGGCCGTCGAGTCGCACCTGGTGTCGCACTGTGGCCGAGCTGTGATCACCGGTACACCCGCGGTGATCGCCGCCACTGCGCTCGGTGCGGGTCGGGGGTGCTCAGGCGGCCAGCGCGAAGAACAGGACCAGCACCCCGATGGCGAACAGCCAGGCCGCGATCAGCCAGCCGAAGTCCTTCCACGGGGAGACCGCGCCGTCGTCCTCGCCGGGCACGAAGACCCCGCGCTCCTCGAACCGGTCGACCAGTCGCAGGAGCGCGGTGAACACCCGGGGAGCCCGCACACGCCGATGGTGTCACGCCCGCCCGGCGGCCCGCCGCTGCCCCTTGACGTGCCGGGAGAAGGCCCGCTCGATCTCCCGGTTGGCGTCGCGGGTGGCCAGGTCCTGGCGCTTGTCCCAGGTCTTCTTGCCGCGCACCAGCCCCAGCTCGACCTTCGCCCGGCCGTCGGAGAAGTACATCGACAGCGGGACCAGCGACAGCCCGCTCTCGTGCACCCGGGTGTCCAGCTTGTCGATCTCGCGGCGGTGCAGCAGCAGCTTGCGCACCCGCAGCGGGGCGTGATTGGTCCAGGTGCCCAGCGCGTACTCGCCGATGTGCAGCCCGCGCAACCACACCTCGCCGTCGTCGATCGTTGCGAAAGCGTCCACAAGGGACACTCGGCCCAGGCGCAGGCTCTTCACCTCGGTGCCGACCAGCACCATCCCGGCCTCGACCGTGTCGAGCACCGCGTAGTCGTGCCGCGCCCGCCGGTTGGTCGCGATCGTCGACGACAGCCCGCCCTTGCCCTTCATGCCCGCGACGGTAGCGCCCCGGTGCCCGATCCGCCGAGACCTTTACCGGGCGCGCGGGCCGCGGTCGCGGGTATGACTGGAGGTGTGCGGGCGAAACCATTGGGGGACAACGGAAAAATGGCTCCTCGGTCCGGTTTCCGCCGGTCTGGCCGCTGATCGCGACTACCCCTGCGGGATGAGCGCCGAGCCATCCCCGGGACGGTCGCCCGCGCGCCGCGGCCACCGGAGACTCGGTGGCCACGATCTCACCGAACGAGGGGAAACCGAATGCGCAAGGGGACAACGATCGGGCTGGTGGCCGTCCTGGCCGCGAGCCTGGCGGTGGGGGTGGCGGCCCCGGCGGCCGCCGAGCGCGGCAGCCGGATCGACCGCCGCGTCGTCCAGGCCGCCCTGGACAAGCTGGTCACCGACGGCGCGGCCGGGGTGCAGGTGCGGGTCACCGACGGCCGGGACCGGTTCACCGCCCGGGCCGGGGTCGCCGAGCTCGGCACCAACCGGCCGGTGCCGCTGGACGGGCGGTTCCGCGCGGGCAGCATCACCAAGGTCCTGACCTCGACGGTGGTGCTCCAGCTCGTCGGCGAGGGCAAGGTCGGCCTCGACACCGCGGTGTCGGCCTACCTGCCCGGCCTGCTCCGCGACGGCGACCGGATCACCGTGCGGCAGCTGCTCCAGCACACCAGCGGCCTCTACAACTACACCGACGCCCTGCCACTGGAGCCCGACGAGTTCGAGGCCATCCGCTACCGCCACTGGCAGCCGCGGGAGTTCGTCGACATCGCCAACGCGCACCCGCCCGTCTTCGCGCCCGGGACGGCCTACGAGTACTCCAACACCAACTACATCGTCGCGGGCCTGCTCATCGAGAGGGTCACCCGGCAGTCCTACGAGCGCGCCGTCGAGCAGCGCGTCCTGCGCCCGCTGGGGCTGCGCGACACCAGCGTGCCGGACCGCGCGCTGGACATCCAGGGCCCGCACGCGCACGGCTACACCGCCCTGGCGGGCAGGCCCAACGACATCACCCGGCTCAGCCCGTCCATCGCGGGTTCGGCGGGCGCGCTGGTCAGCACCACCGCCGACCTCGACCGGGTCATCGACGCCCTGCTCGACGGGCGGCTGCTCGCCCCGGCCCAGCTCGCCGAGATGACGAAGGTGCTGCCGTTCACCAACGGCTACGGCCTCGGCCTGGCGGTCACCCCGTCGCCCTGCGGCGTCGAGACCTGGGGCCACCCGGGCGGCATCGCCGGGTACGCGAGTGTGGTGCTCAGCACCCGCGACACCCACACCCGCCTGGAGGTGTCGGTGACCACCGCTCCCACCCCGGGGCAGTTCGCGGGCCTGTCAGAGCTGCTCAACGAGGTCTTCTGCCCCGCCTGACCCCCTGGAGGCCGCTTCGCCCCGGCGGATGCCCCCGCCGGGCCGGAGCCCCTCACCCAGGCCCCACCAACCCAGCACACCGCCGTGCCCGATGAGCCCCTGGTTCGGCGCCGATCGCACCCCGACCACCCCGATGCGATCGGCGAAGCCGTGAGCGAGCCCCCACCCAGCCGCGCTGGAACAGCCGCCTGCCGCACCGTGGGGGTCTGGGGGCTCGGTCCCCAGGACGAAAGACGGACGACCCGGCCCGCGCACTCCGCGGGCACGGGTCGTCCGAGTCCGTGGGCCCGGAGAGACTCGAACTCTCACTGGCACGGACCTAAACCGTGTGCCTCTGCCAATTGGGCTACGGGCCCGTCCACGAACGCGACCAGACTAACGGCGTGGCCCGTGCGCGCGGCGCCAGGTCCGTGATCTACCGTGGTGCCCGCCGACGGCTTGCTTCCTAGGAGGACACGTGGCCCGTGACCCCGACACCATCCAGCGCGAGATCGAGCAGGCGCGCGACGCGCTGGCCGCGACGCTGGACCAGCTCGGTACCAAGGCGAGCCCCAAGCGGCTGGTCGACAACGCCAAGACCAGCGCGCGCTCCAAGCTCGACGATCCGCGGGTGAAGTACGCGCTGATCGGCGTGGGTGTGCTGGTCGGCCTGCTGGTCGTGCGCAGGCTCTTCCGCTAGGCGAGTGCCACGGGCGGCGGCGCGTCCTTCTTGTCGCCGTCCGCGGCCCCGTCCGGGCCCGGCTCGGGTGCCGGGGCCTCCTCGGACCTGCCCAGCCGGGCGGTCAGGTAGGCCGCGGTGAAGCTCACCGCGTCCCCCTGGAGCGTGTGCACCACGGTGCGCAGCTCCTCACCCGGGGTGAGCTTCTCGACCAGCTGGTCCGCCCGGTCGCGGGCGGCGATCAGGCCGGGCGCGGTGGCGGTGAGGGTCTTGCCCTTCGCGGTGACCTCGACTGTCCAGTCGTCGCCGTCGGGCGTGTAGTTCGCCAGGATCGGTTCGAACATCGTTCGCCCCTCCTACTTCCGGTCCGCGGGGAGCGACACCTCCCCGCATGTGTGGCAGCTAACCCAACGGGACCGGATCCCGCTCGTCGGCGGGCGCGGCTAGCAGGGAACTTCCGAATTGGACACTACCCGTGCGGGCGATTCCCGGTGTCCACAGTGGTGATCATCGCACCGAGCCCGGTCCACAGTGTCCGCATCAGGTAGTCGGCCGCTTGCTCCGCGCTGACCTCGTCCTCGTTGACGTACCAGAGGGACAGCCGCTCGCAGGCGCCGACCACGATCTGCGCCGCCGCCTCCAGGTCGCGGCGCGGCGCGTCCGGCAGGAACGCCGTGAACAGCGCGATGTCGATCTCCACCTGCTCCTGCCTGCCCGCCTCGATCTCCTCGGCGGCGGCGGGACCGGCCACGGCGGCCTCGTTGCGCAGCATCAGCGCCCACGAGCGCCTGCGCGCGTCGGTGAACTCGAAGAAGGCCACCAGCCCCCGACGCAGCGCGTCCTCGGCGCTCTGGGCGCCCACCACGGCGTCGGTGGTGACCTTCGCCAGCTCCGCCCGCGCCTGCCGGATGCAGGCGACGAGCAGGCCCTCCTTGGAGCCGAAGTACTCGTAGATCATCGGCTTGGAGACCCCGCACCGCTCGGCGATGTCGTCCATCGAGGCGGCGAGGAACCCGCGTTCGGCGAAGATGTCCTCGGCGACGGTCATCATCTGCCGCTCGCGCTCGGCCCGCGGCATCCGGCGCCTGCGCTCGGCCTTGCCCTCGGTCGTGGTCACGGGATTGACTCTACCGCAAGTAACCTACTTGAAGTAAGGTTGACGGCGGGTAACAGGAAAGCCTGACAGGGAGGACCAGCCAGATGGGCAAGCTCATCCACACCGGTGTGGTGGTCGTCGGTACCGGTTTCTCCGGCATGGGGATGGCCATCCAACTGCGCAAGGAGGGCCGCGAGGACTTCGTCGTGCTCGAGAAGGCGAACGACTTCGGCGGCACCTGGCGGGACAACACCTACCCCGGCTGCGCCTGCGACATCCAGTCGCACATGTACTCGTTCTCCTTCGAGCAGAAAGCCGACTGGACCCGCTCCTACGCCCCACAGCCCGAGATCTGGCAGTACATGCGCGACGTCGCGGCCAAGTGGGGCCTGTCCCGCTATACCCGCTTCGGCGTCGAGGTCACCGGCGCCCGCTGGGACGCCGAGCAGAACCGCTGGCAGGTGAGCACCCGGGGCGGCGACACCTACGTGACCCGCTTCCTGGTCGCGGGCATCGGCGCGCTGCACCTCCCGTCGATCCCGGACCTGCCCGGCATCGAGAAGTTCGCGGGCAAGGCGTTCCACTCGGCGCGGTGGGACCACGGCTACGACCTCAAGGGCAAGCGCGTCGCGGTGATCGGCACCGGCGCCAGCGCGATCCAGTTCGTCCCCCAGATCGCCCCCGAGGTCGCGGAGCTGACGCTGTTCCAGCGCACCGCGCCGTGGGTGATGCCCAAGCCCGACCACGCCATGCCCGCGTGGTCGCAGCAGGCGTTCGCCAAGGTCCCCGGCGCCCAGCGCGCCTACCGGCACCTGCTGTACTGGATCAACGAGGTCCGCGCCGTCGGTTTCAACGGCCACCAGGGCATCCTCAAGTACGCCTCCAAGCTGGCGGCCCACAACATCAAGCGCTCGGTGCAGGACCCGGTCCTGGCCGCGAAGCTGACGCCCGACTACGTCATGGGCTGCAAGCGCGTGCTGATCTCCAACGACTACTACCCGACCTTCAACCGCCCCAACGTCCACCTCGACACCGAGGGCGTGGCCGAGGTCCGGGAGCACTCGATCGTCGGCAAGGACGGCCGGGAGCACGAGGTCGACGCCATCATCTACGGCACCGGCTTCCACGTGACCGACTCCTTCGACTACCTCGACATCACCGGCCGCGACGGCCTGGACCTGGCCAAGCAGTGGCGGGACAACGGCATCAACACGCACATGGGCATCAACGTCGCGGGCTTCCCGAACCTGTTCTTCCTCCTCGGCCCGAACACCGGCCTCGGCCACAACTCGGTGGTCTTCATGATCGAGTCCCAAATCCGCTACGTGGCCGACGCACTGCGGCTGACCGACAAGCACCAGGCGGACGCGATCGACGTCCGGCACAGCGCACAGGACAAGTTCAACGCGGAGGTCCAGCGAAAACTGGCGGACGGCGTCTGGACTAAGGGTGGCTGCACCAGCTGGTACCTGGACTCCCAGGGCGTGAACCGGACGATCTGGCCCGGATTCACCTGGCGGTACTGGATGCAGACCCGAAAGGTGGACCCGGCGAACTTCGAACTGATCACGCGGGCCCGGTCGAGGGAGACTGCAGGCGTCTGACCAGCATTTATCCTGGCTCCTGGCTCCTGGCTCCTGGCTCCTGGCTCCTGGCTCCTGGCTCCTGGCTCCTGCCACCCGGCCACCCGGCCACCCGGCCACCCGGCCGCCCGGCGGATTCTCCCCATTCTATTGTTTTCTCCGGGAGAAAGCCGAGTTGCGCCAAGCGTGACCCGCCTGCCCGAGTGCTGGATTGGGTGGACTCGCTTTGTTTGGGGAGAGAAGAGGCGCTAGCCTGGTTGAGGCGTGGGTGATCCCTTTCCCACCCGCTTCACCCCGGCGCCTCTTCTCTTAGGGGCCCCGAACAAAGCGAGTCCACCCAATCCAGCATCTCCGCCTGACGTGCGCTGCGGGCAACCTCGTACAGGTTGCCCGAGTAAGAGCGGGGCTCGATCTAGCGAACTCACTTCGCGCGAGGCCCCTAGAGCACCGCGGTGGGGAAAAAGCGTGGGGTGAAGGGCATCCCCACTACAGGTCAAGTTTAGCGGTGCTCTCCCCCCACACGAAGCGAGTCCACTAGATCGAGCGCTTGCGTAGTGGGTGTTACGTCAGGTGGGGCTCGGCTTCTCAAGCGACAAGAAACCCTTGGTTCGCAGAGTTCGCGTCGATTCGCAGAGGTCGCAGAGGTTCGCGGAGTTGCATGGGTTGCGCAGTGCGGAGTTCGCATGGTTGGCGGAGTTCGCCGAGGATGCGGCTGATGTGGTTCGCGTCTCGACATGGAGTGGCGAGTACCGACTACCGAGTGCCGTGTGCTGGGCTGAGTGGCGGGGCCGAAGTGTCGAGTGGCGGGTGCGGAGTAGCGGTGGCCGATCGCTGTGGATCGGCCATCACATCCTTCCGGCAGTCCTTTCCGTCAGTTCGTCTTATCCGTGTGGGCCGTCATGTCCGGCCGTGGTGCCAGTCCGCGTGTCAGGCCGATAGCTGTCGCAGTCTGCCGATCAGGTCCGCGGTGTCCATCCCGCACAGCTCGGCGAGCCGGTCGAGGGCTGACAAGTCCAAGTGGACCTCGGTCTGGCCCTGGTTCTCCGCCAACAGTTCGGCCGCCCACCGGCGCAGGGGCATCAGCTCCGGTGCTCGGTCGTCCACCGCGCGCTTGAGGTCGACCCGGACCCGGCCGATGGGGGTGTCGGCGAAGACCCGGTCGTGCACCCGGGCCATCAGGTCGTGCGGCAGGGCGTCGAGTGCCACGCAGATCTCGACGAAGCGCACCACCGAGCACTGCCTGGTCCCCAGCTCGTAGGTGGCCAGTGTCTGCAGCGAGATGTCGCTCTGCAGCCTGGTGTTCAACTCCTTGCGAGTCCATCCTCGCTGCTTGCGCAGCCTGCGGATCTCGTCGCCGAGAACCCGCTGATAGGTCGCCACATCGATCCGCACGTCCGCCCCTTTCACTGCTTCCGGCAGTGAAAGCGCCCAACCCCGTTCGCCTTACGCGGGTTGGGGTGAAGTTGCTCCGATCGGGTGAGGAAAAGGGCCGAAAGTCCTTAGTTGACGCACACCGGGCCGGGCTGTTGGCGGGCGTCGAGGCGCAGTGGGGGGGTGCCGACGAGGGGATCGCCCGCGATGGCGGCGTTGGTGCCGAAGTCCTTTCCGATCAGGACCGTCACCTTCCCCTTGGCCACGTTGGCGTCCTGCTCGGCCGGGATGTCCTTGCCGATCGCGCTCACCACGGCGGTGCCGTTGGCCTCTTCGCCCTTGGCGTAGCGGACGACGGACTTGGTGCGGGTGGTCGCGTTGCCGGTCTCGGTGGTCTTGAAGCCCTTGCCGGACAGCGTGTCGGAGACCTCGGCGGCCAGGCCGGTGCGGCCGGAGGCGTTGAGCACGGTGACCGTCGGCTTGGCCGGGGCGGCCTCGGTGGGGGGCGCCTGGGCGGCCACCGACGTCTGGCCGCCGAGCAGGCCGCCGACGAACGACTTGACCTCGGTCGGGTCGACCTCGACCGCCTTGCCGTCGCCGGGGGTGTCGAGGTCGATGGTGCCGTGCGGCACCGTGGCGAACTGGATGTTGCCGCCGGTGACGCTCATCATCTGCTGGGCGAACTGCATGATGTTCCAGTTCTTGTCCAGCACCACCGACTTGGTGATCGCCTCCTGCAGCTTGCCCAGGGTGGACGAGCCGGGGGTGAACACGTCCTGGGAGAACACCTTCTTGGCCATCCCGCCCATGAACACCTGCTGCCGGGCGATCCGGTCCAGGTCGCCGTTGGGCAGGCCGTGCCGCTGGCGGACGAACGCCAGCGCCGGGGCGCCCTGCAGGTTCTGCGGGCCCGCCGGGAAGTTCGCGCCGGAGAAGCTGTCCTTGACCGCCTTGTTGAGGCAGACGTCGATGCCGCCGATGGCGTTGGTGATGTCGTAGAAGCCGAGCAGGTTCACCTCGGCGTAGTGGTCGATCGAGGCGCCGGTGAGCTTGCCGATGGTGGCGATCAGGCTGCGCGCGCCCTCCTGGTTGGAGGCCACCTCCAGCTTCGACTCCTCGGTGACGCCCTCCTTCTGCAGCCGCGACCGCGCGGCCAGCTTCGCCCGGCCGTAGGCTGAGTTGATCTTGTGCTTGCCGAAGCCGGGGATGTCCACGTAGGAGTCGCGCGGGATCGAGATGCCGACCGCCTTGCCGCCGTCGTTCGGGATCCTGATCATGATCAGCGTGTCGGTGTTGATCTCACCGTCGGCCTTGCCCGCGTTGAGCATCGCCAGCTGCTCCTTCGACAGCGGGTTGCCCTGCGCGTCGGTGCGGCTGTCCATGCCGACCATCAGGATGTCCACCGCGCCGTCGGCGGGCCGCTCGCCCGCGGCCTCGATCACGTCGGCGGTGGTCAGGTCGTTGGCGAAGGAGTCGGCCACCCGCCAGTAGTAGCCGGTGGACAGCAGGATCGCGGCGGAGAGCAGGCTCAGGAACACCTTCCCGCCGATGTGCCGCCGCGGCGGGGGAGCGGACTTGCGCGCCGGGCGTGGGCGCGGTGGGGGCTCGATGCGCTCGGTCAGGGCGGCACCGGAGACCCGGCGGCGCGGTTGGGAGCCCTCCGAGCGGCTCGCCTGCCGGGGCACCTCGCGCTCGGCGCGGTGGGCTGCCCGCCGCGGCGGCTCGTCACGGCGCGGACGCTCGTCGCGCTCGGACCGGGTCGGCCGGGGCAGGTCGCGCCGGTCGTCGCCGGGTTGGGCTCGCCTGCCGGGGGCCGGGGCCCGCGGCGGGACGGACCTCTCGGCCGGGCCACCACGACTACCTGACCTCGGCGGCCGGTACTCCACGCCCTGCTCCTCCCCGTCGGCTGCGGCCTGTCTCCCACGCGTCACGGCGCCCGCCGCGAACACATGTCAAGACGTGGTCGGCCGCTCTGAGGTTGTCCGTAGCCTGGCACACGGTCTCGCGAGCTTCGTCACGGCACGCGTCCAAGCACCACCATCGAGTCATCCCCGGGCGGTCTCCCCGGCCGTCGGCGGCACCGCTGACCTGCGCGGCAGCCGGGGCAGCAGGCAGGCGCCCGCCGCGAGCACGGCGACCCCGATCGTCACCCCGTAACACCCGATCGCGGGACCCTCGGCCGAGGTCATCGGCGGCACGCAGGCGACCGCGACCAGCAGCCACGGCCACGGCGTGGAGGAGGTGCCGATCCGCACCGAGTGCAGCAGGTACCAGCCCAGCAGCAGGTGGATGATGCTGGCCATCGGGTCGGTGGGCAGGCCGAACAGCGCGGTGCCGTGGTGGGTGCCGGTCAGCCCGCTGACCGCGAACCCGATGGTCCCCAGCGCGCCGTAGCCGGTGCCGATGGCCGCGGCCACCGAGTCCCACCGGCTCGCCCGCGGCTCACCGGCCCGCAGCGCCCCCGGGTGGGCGGGGGCGCGCCACTCGAACAGCACGAACGCCAGCACCGCGGGCACCCCGAGCAGGGCCAGCGCGAGCAGGGTGCTCGGCCGCACCAGCCAGTCACCCGCCGTGGTCGGCAACCCGGCCGTGGAGGCCGCGCCGATGATCCCGGCCAGCAGCAGCATCGCGCACAGGTAGACCAGGTAGACCGTCATCGGCGCCGCGCGGACGAACCGGACCGCCTCCGCGGGTCGACTGTGCGCGATCGATTTCACCCGATCGGCGCGCGGCAACACGACCAGGCACACCTGCACCAGGCCGATCAGCAGCACGCCCAGCGCGGAGGGCACGAAGCTGGCGGTACCGGCGGGCTCGGCCATCAGCTCCTTGTCGTGGCCGCCGACCGTGGTCAGCAGCACCAGGCACACCGCGGCACCCGCGGCCACCGCGAGCAGCGCCCGGCGCGGCAGCGCGGCGAAGGTGCCGTCGGCGTAGTGGAACGAGAGCTGCGCGAACAGCGCGGCGAGCACGATCCCGCCCGCGTACGCCGCGCCGATCCCGGAGCCGAAGAGCCCGAGCCCGGCCACGGTGACCAGCTGGGCGACCGGGGTGACCACCGGCAACCGCCGGTGCAGCCAGTACAGGACCGGGGTCACGCCCACCACCAGCAGGTAGAGCCCCAGCAGCCACAGCGGCTGGGCGATCAGCCTGCCGAAGGCGTCCACCGACGCGTCGGAGGCGTCCACCAGGTCCAGCGACAGCGGCACCACCAACCAGGCCGTGACGAACGCCAGCACCGGGCGGATCAGCCAGCACACCCGAGCGGCCAGGTAGCCGCCGTAGCCGGAGCCGTCGGCCAGCGCGGCCCGCCAGGCCAGCAGGTTCGAGTCGCCACCGGCGAAGAAGAACAGCGGCACCAGCTGCAACACCCAGGTCAGCGGCCACAGCGCGCCCGGCCGGGCGGCGAGGAGCGGCCCGAAGGCCAGCACCGACTCGGCCAGCACCACCGCGCTCAGGCTCACCACCCGGAGGAACCCCAGGTAGGCGGCCCGGTCACCGGACCGCTCGTCCAGCGGTACCGCCCCGCGCGGAACACCCGTGCGCCGCCGCGCGAACGCGGGCACCCGGACCGCGAGCAGCACGATCACGACCAGCAGCGCCACCGCCCACGCGCCGATCGGCTCCGCGCGCGGCGGCCCCCAGCGCTGGTGCCACGAGTTGGCCACCAGGCCTGCGGAGTACAGCGAGGCCACCAACCGGCAGGTCCCCGCCGAACCGCGCGGGTTGGTGTCGCACTGCGCGTGCATGTCCTCCGAGAGCCTGGCGTCGAGCGCGCGGCGCGGCCCCGGGCCCAGCGGCTGGCCCTTCGCCGAGGCGTAGCGGAGCAGGTCGTAGCCCAGGTCGTGCGCCTTGCAGCCGACCGAGTAGTCCCAGCGCGAGTTGTCCTCGCCCCACGGCGTCGAGCAGCCGCCGTCCACGTGCACCGCGCGGGTCGTGCCGTCGGGGGCGCGCAGGTGGGCCGGGCGCACGCCGGTCTCCTGGGTGAAGTCGTCGGGCAGCAGCGCGATCGGGTCGAGGCCGCCGGTCGGGTCGAGCAGCGCGTCGATGGCCGCGGCCGCCTCGGCCGCCCGCCCGGTGGGCGGGTTCGCGGGCTCGTTCGGCGACCGGGAGGCGACCACCCCGTAGCCGGCCGCGGCGAAGATCACCAGCAGCAGCCAGCCCAGCCGTCCGCGCAGGCGGAGCCGGACCCGCCGGTCCGGCGGGTCCTGGTGCGTTCGCGTAGCCGCGGCCGTCATCGTGTGCGCTGTGCCCCCACTCCTGGGGAGGCTACCGGTGCACCGGCGCGCGCCACGGGCGAACCGGGGCCGTGGCACGGCGCACCCCCAGGACGCCGCGCCACGTCTGGTCCCCCTGAAGGACCCCGGTTCCCCCGAGTTGACACGCTACGGCGTGGTCCTGGCAGCCCACCTGTACTGCGTCGGGGTACCGCCGGTAGCCCGCTTGGCCCTGCCCACCTGCGGGTATCGCCGTGTCGTATGCACTACGATGGGCAACCGGCAAGTCTCTTGCAGTAGAGGCGGCAAGTCTCGCGCGCGTACCGGACCGCCAAGGAGGGGGCAGGATGGCCGACCCGCCCGGGAAGTTCGGCGAGCTCCTGCGCTCGCACCGGACCCGGGTGGGGCTCACCCAGCAGCAGCTCGCCGACCGCTCCGGGATCAGCATCCGCGCGCTGCGCTACATCGAGCGCGGGTCCGTCGGCATGCCGCGGGCCGACTCGGTGCGCAGGCTCGCCGCCGCGCTGGGGGTCACCGAGCAGGACCTCACCGACGGCGCCGCCCCACCCGCCCGGCCGACCCGCGGTACGCACCTCACCCTGGGTGTGCTCGGCCCGTTCACCGCCGCGCACGGGGGCAGGCCTATCGAGGTCGGTGCGCTCAAGCAGCGCTGCCTGTTCGCGTTGCTGGCCCTGCACGCCAACCACCCGGTGAGCCGGGAGGAGATCATCGACGTGCTCTGGGGCGAGGAGCCGCCGGAGAGCTGCCTCGGTCTGATCCACACCTACGCCTCCCGGCTGCGCCGCGCGCTCGCCGGGTCGGGCAAGCGCAACACCGGGGCGGTCGTCGCCACCCCGACCGGCTACCGCCTCACCATCAAGCCCGACCAGCTCGACGCGCTGCGCTTCGAGGACTTCGCCGCCCGCGCGCAGGCGGTGCGCGGAGCCGACCCGGACGCCGCCGCCGACCTGTTCGACGAGGCGCTCGCCTGCTGGCGCGGCCCAGTGCTGGCCGACCTGCCGCCGGGGCTGCGCAAGCACCCCAACGCGGTCGCCTTGAGCGCGCGCAGGCGGGCGGTCGCGCTGGCCCACGCCGACGTCGCCCTGGCCCTGGGCAGGCCCGCCCGGGTGGTCGTGGGCATCCGCGCCTTGGCCCACGAGGAGCCGCTGCACGAGGGCCTGCACGCCCGGCTGATGCTCGGCCTGGCGGGCACCGGCGAGCAGGCCGAGGCGCTGCGGGTGTTCGCCGACATCCGGGCCCGGCTGGACGAGGAGCTCGGCGTCGAGCCCGGCCTGGAGATCCAGGACGCGCACCTGCGGGTGCTGCGCGACCGCCCGCGACCCCCGCTGCCGCAGCCCGCCACCCAACGCGCGCCCGCCCAGCTGCCCGCCGAGACCCCCGGGTTCGTCGGCCGGACCACCCCGCTGGAGTCCCTGGACGACCTGCTGCACCAGGTCGACGGCAGCCCCGGGGTGGTGATCGTGGCGCTCTCGGGCACCGCCGGGGTGGGCAAGACCGCGCTGGCCCTGCGCTGGGCGCACCGGGCCCGCGAGCGCTTCCCGGACGGTCAGCTCAGCGTCAACCTGCAGGGCTACTCGGCGGGGACGCCGTTGACCTCCCAGGAGGTCCTGGTCCGCTTCCTGCACGCCCTCGGTGTGGTGCCCGAGCGGGTGCCCATCAACCTGGAGGAGGCCGCGGGCCTGTACCGCACGCTGCTCACCGGCAAGCGCGTCTTGGTGCTGCTGGACAACGCCGCCACGGCCGAGCAGGTACGCCCGCTGCTGCCGGGCTCGTCGGGCTGCCTGGTGCTGGTCACCAGCCGCGACCGGCTCACCGGTCTCACCGCCCAGGACGGTGCGCACCAGCTGCCGCTGGACGTGCTCACGGCCCCGGAGGCGGTCGACCTGCTGGGCAGGCTGGTCGGTGTCGGCCGGATGCGCCGCGAGCCCGCCGCCGCCGCGGAGATGGCCGCGATCTGCGGGCACCTGCCGCTGGCGCTGCGCATCGCGGGCGCGAACCTGGCGATCCGGCCGTTGATCAGCATCGCCGACTACACCCGGGAGCTGCGCGACCGCGGCCGGATGACCGGCCTGGCGGTCGCGGGCGACGAGTCGGGCGCGGTCCGCGCGGCCTTCGACCTGTCCTACGAGAAGCTCGTCCCGGCCGCGCGCAGGCTGTTCCGGCTGCTCGGCGCGGTCCCGGGGGTCGACGTCGACCCGGCCGCCGCCGCCGCGCTCAGCGGCCTGCCCATCGGCGACGCGGCCCGCCTGCTGCGCGTGCTCGACCACGGCAACCTCATCCGCGAGCACACCCGCGGCCGCTACACCTTCCACGACCTGCTCCGCGAGTACGCCTTCGGCCGGGCCTCGGCCGAGGACCGCGAGGCCGAGCGCACCGGGGCCGTGGTGGGCCTGTTCGACCACTACCTGAGCGAGATCGAGGCGCACAGCGCCGTGCTCTGGCGGGTCGGCTCGCTGCCCGAGCAGGGCGCCGAGGAGCGGGCCCTGGCCTGGCTGGACGCCGAACGGGCGAACCTGGTCTCGGCGGCCAGCGCCGCCTCGTCCCTGGGCCTGCACCGCTACGCGTGGCGCTTCGCCGAGTCGCTGCGGCCGTACTTCTGGAACCGCGGCCACGGGGCCGACGGCCTGGTCGTCGCCAAGGCCGCCCTGGCCGCCGCGCGCGCGGCCGACAACGTCGACGCCGAGGCCTCGGTGCACGACCTGCTCGGCCTGATCCACACCAACCTCAGCGACTACGTGGCGGCGATCGAGAGCCACCGCTGGGCGCTGGAGCTGAGCCAGTCCACCGGCAACCGGATCGTCGAGGCCGCCGCCCTGCACAACCTGGGGCGCGCCCACTCGCAGCTGGGGCAGCCCGCACAGGCGTCGGCGTTCTACGAGCAGGCACTCGAGCTCAACCGCACCATCGGCAACCGCTTCGGCGAAGCGGGCGCGTTGAACTACCTCGGCGGGACAGCGCTGTCACTTGGAAGACCACAAGAGGCCATAGAGCGGCACACGGAGGCTCTTGACCTGAGCACCCGTATCGGCAACCGCCACGTGCAGGCTGCCGCGTGTCAGGGGATCGGTCTGACTTTGTGGGCGATGGGCGACCTACCGCGCGCCGCACAGCGCTACCGCGAAGGAATGGCCATCTGCCGCCGGTACGGCTACCGACACGGTGAAGCCAGCATGCTCATCTGCCTCGCCGAGACCGGCTGCGACGCAGGCGACTACGCCACGGCGGCGGCCCAGGTCCGACAGGCCATGGAGGCGGGCAGGCAACTGGGGGAGCGCAGGCACGAGGTCAGCGGCCTGGACATCCTCGCCACAATCCAACAGCGCACCGGCGAGTGGTCCTCAGCGGCCACGCACTACACCCGAGCCCTCAGCCTGGCCCGCGAGATCCGCTTCGGCTACGGCGAGGCCTCGGTGCTCACCGGCATGTGCGCCCTCTTCCGCCGCACCGGCGACCCCCGCGCCGCCATCGACCACGGCACCCGAGCCCTCGCCCTGATGCGCGACACCGGGATGCGCCTGCTGGAGGCCCGAGCCCTCACCGAACTCGCCCACGCCCACCTCGACGCCGCCGACGTCGACGGCGCCGCCGAACACATCGACCACGGCCTGGGCATCGCCGCGCGCAGTGGCCAAACACTGGCCGAGGCCCGCGCCCGGCACGTGCGCGCCCTGGTCCGCCAACTCACCGGAGACCGCCCAGGCGCGGTTGCCGACTGGGCAGCGGCACTCCCGGTCTTCGAGCGCTTGGGCGTGCCCGAGGGCGCCCACGTCCGCGCCCTACTGGCAGCCTTCGCCGCCGACTGAGCGCACACTCCCCGCGCCCCAGCCTCGCCCGCTCCCTGCCTCATCCGCCTCCAGCCCCACTCGCGCCAGCCCCTCTTACCGATTCACCCCGTTGGCCCCCGCCCGCCGGACTCCACTCACCGAGCCCACCGCACCCATCTACAACCACCGCCCTCAGCTGTGCCGCAGGCACTTCCGGCGACCGAGCATCCACTCAAGCCGAATCGCGCCCGCCAACCGAGCCCCGCGACCACTCCCGCCCCTGCATCCCATACGCAGCCAAAAACACGGGCTGGACTGGTCTGTCAAGGCATCTTTACCGCCTTGACAGACCAGTCCAGCCCGTAGTCACACTTGGCGTAGGGGGAGCAGGGAACCCACGACGGCAACACCAACGGGCAGCCAAACGCGGAAGCAGACAGCCAAACGCGAGAATCAGGCAGCTTCCTGCCGACGATCAGAGTCCGCACGCGCAGACCCTGAGTCCTTGTCCGCGTTCAGCCGTGCCCACACCAGCGTCGCGGGCACCGCGATCAGCACACCCAACAGCCCCGCCAGCGCCACCGTGATCATCGCCGAGTCCAGTAGCTCGGCCACGGCCCCGCCGGCCGCCACCCCGAGACCCTGGGACACCCGCAAACCGGTGCGGGCCGTGCCGAAGGCGCCGCCGCGGATCTCGTTGGGGACGATCGAGTTGAAGACCGCCATCACCGTGATCTGGTAGGCCCCCACCGCCCCCGCGAGGACCAGCAGCAGCAGGGCCAGGACCAGGCTGGGCTTGAGCGCGAAGAAGATCAGCACCCCGACCGAGGCCGTGGCCAAGACGCCGATCAGCTTGGGGCGGTGGCGGGCCGGGACGAAGTGCGAGATGGCGAACGTGCCGATGATGAAGCCCAGCGGGTCCGCCGCCAGCAGCCAGCCGACGGCCTCCGGGGGCGCGCCCGCCTCCTGGGCCAGCGGCGCGGCCAGGCCCTCCGGGATCACCGCCAGCCCGACCAGCCAGGACAGCGTGAGCAGCACGCGCAGCTTGCGGTCGCCGAAGACCCAGCGGGCGCCGTCGAACCAGCCGTCGTCCTTGGAGCCCGCCGGTGGTCGGTTCTGCACGTCGCGCCAGACCAGGGCGGCGGCGACGGCGAAGGTGATCGCGTCGATGGTCAGTGCCCAGGAGGTGCCGATGGCGCCGACCAGCAGGCCGCCGCCGCCGAGGCCGAGCAGCATCATCGTGTTGGTGGTGATGCCGCGCAGGTCTTGGCTGCGCAGGTACATCGCGTCGTCGGTGAAGACCTCGCGGGTGGTGGCGTTCTGCGCGGCCATCGCGGGTGACTGCACCATCGGGATGATGATCACCAGCACGAACAGCACCCACAGCGGCATGTGCGGGATGGCCATCAGCCCGACCACCACGGCCTGCAGCGCCGAGCACACCACCATCAGCGTGCGGCGCCGGTACCGGTCGGCCAGCTGGGAGAGCCCGAGCCCGCCCGCGAGCGCAGGCAGGAAGGTCAGCGCGTAGATGCCCGCCGCGAAGAACGCCGAGCCGGTGCGGTCGTAGACCAGGATCGCCAGCGCCACCCGGGTGAGTTGGTCACCGCCGACGGAGACCGCCTCGGCGAACCAGAGCGCGCGGAACTCCCGATCGGCGAGTACCGCGGTCATCCTCGGCGCTGCTGCGCTCACGTGTGCTCCTGTCCGGCGGGCGGGTGGCCCGTTCGGCTGACTCCATCCTCCGCACCCGGGGTCTGGGGGCGGTGAACCCGGTGACGCCTGCCGCTCGGTCATCACGGCGTCGCACAGAGTACCGGCAAGTACGCCGGCCGGATGCGGTGGTAAGCGTTCCGAAACCCGGAAAACCCGCTGATGCGGCCGTCCGGCGCAACGCGGGTGATCGGTCCGTACCTACCCGCGCGCTGAACGGCCCACCACGCTCAGCGCACGCTTGACACCACTGGGCGTTGCCGGGCCCAGGGCCGGTGCTCCCTGACCAACACTGGCCACAGCCGGTGGCGGTCTGACGACCGCCACCGCGGCGGGTCGAGGCCGCCGCGGGATCGGGGCCGGCGCTGGGGTTGGGGTGATCGACATGGATGGCAAGGCGATCGTGGTGACCGGGGCGGGCCGCGGGCTGGGTGAGGCGTTCGCGGTCCACCTGGCGCAGGCGGGCGCGGCGGTGGTGGTCAACGACATCGACGGCGACCAGGCCGACCGGGTCGCCCGGCGGATCCGCCGCGGCGGCGGGGCGGTGTCGGCGAGCGCGCACTCGGTGGCCGACCCGGAGCAGGCGGCGGCCATCGTCGAGCAGTGCGTCGCCGAGTTCGGCGCCATCGACGGGCTGGTGAACAACGCGGGCCTCAACTACGAGGCGCTGCCGTGGGAGGACACGCCCGCGCGGGCGCGCGAGGTGGTCGAGGTGAACGTGCTCGGCGTCATCTACACCGGGTTGGCGGCCATCAGCCGGATGCGGGCCGCGGGGGGCGGCGCCATCGTCAACATCTCCTCGGGCGCGTCGCTGGGGCAGCGCACCCTGGGCGCGTACGCGGCGAGCAAGGGGGCGGTCTCCTCGCTCACCTGTTCGTGGGCGCTGGACCTGGAGGAATGTGGCATTCGGGTGAACGCGGTCTGCCCGAAGGCCTACACTCGGATGGTGCGTTCCTCGGAGCGCGCGTCCCGGCACACGTCACCGGACCGGCTCCCGGAGCTGGTCGCCCCGCTGGTGCACTTCCTGCTCGACGAGCGTTCGGCGGGGATCACCGGGCAGGTGGTCAGGTGCACGGGGTCGGAGCTGCACATCGTCGGCCAGCCGTACTTCAAGGCGCCGATCCTGCACCGCCCGGTGTGGGACGTCGACAGCCTGACCACGGCGTTCGCCGAGGTGCTCGGCGGGCACCTCGAGCCGTACGGGCTGGAGAAGCGGCTGCCGCCCCGGCTGCGCAAGTGGCTGGCGCCGGTGCTGACCGCGTGAGTCCGCTCACGTTGCCGCCGGACGATTCAGAAGATCACCATCGGCGGTGCGGCGGCCGGGCGCACGCGCGGTGCTGCGGACGTGGCAACCGGTTGGGCGACACGTCCGAGTACTGTCGTGCTCCATTCGGGCGCTGCTTGGCGTAGCGAGGTCACTACTGTCGGCGCAGGACGTACCGTGGGGACAGTGGAACGTGTGGTCCGGGGCCGCGCGTGATACGCGGCAACATCGGCAGGCGATGTTACTGACAGCGGGTCGGCGACCCGTGCGAAGCCGTGGGGAGGTTTGACAACCTCCCGGCGCGGCGGGCGTCCATCCGGGTGCCACGAGCTGGAGAGAGGGAGGTGCCACCGTTGGGACTCACTGATCGCGGGGACGCTCGGCACGCGCCTCCCGGGACCGGCTCCTCCGGTGGGGACAGTGCTGCTGGGACGGTCACCAGTCGCGACTGCGCATCGGGTGCTCCAATCGGTGTGGACGGTCAGGCGGGTGGGCTGGTCACCAGTCACGGGAACGCATCCGCGGCTCCTCTGGTCGGGTCGGGCGGTGTGGACGGTGGCGACGCCGGGGTCACCAGTCACGACTGCGCATCGAGCGCTCCTCCGGTCTCGGGTGGACGGGATCACGTGGTCACCAATCGCGAGAACGCATCTGTGCCTCCTGTGGTCGGTGTGGATGGTGTGGCGCCTGTGCTCACCAGTCGCGAGAACGCATCTGCGGCTCCCTCGGTCGATTCGGTCGGGGTGGACGTCGTGAACGCGGTGGTCACCAGTCGCGAGAGCGCACCTGGAGCTCCTTCGGTCGATTCGGTCGGGGTCGGCTCGGTGGTCACCAGTCGCGGGACATCTGTGTCTCCTGTGGTCGGTGTGGACGGTGTGCTGCCTGAGGTCACCAGTCGCGAGAACGCACTTGCGGCTCCTTCGGTCGAGTCGAGTGGGGCGGGTCCTGCGGTCACCAGTCGCGGCTCAACGGCTTCTCCTGTCTCTGCTCTGGGGGCGGGTGTCGGCGAGGACTTCGTGATCACCAGTCGCGGCTCATCTGGATCTCCTGTTCCGGTCGGTGTTCCGGTGGTTGGCACTTCTTCTCCTGCGGTGGTCACCAGTCGCGGCTCATGGGTTCCTCCGGTTTCGGTCGACGGGGTGGGGGCTGTGGTCACCAGTCGCGAGAACGCATCTGTGGCTCCTTCGATTGATCCGGTCGGGGGTGCTGTGGTCACCAGTCGCGCGAGCGCATCGGCTACTCCCTTGAGCGGGTCGGGTGGTCCGGGGGTTGTCACCAGTCGCGGCTCATCTGGATCTCCTTCCGCGGGAATGGGCGGGGACGGTGGCGGGTTCACCAATCGCGAGAGCGCATCGGAAGCGACTCCTTTGCTCGAAGTGGACACAGTGGGTGCTTTGCTCACCAGTCGCGAGAGCGCATCGGACACACCTCCAAGGGGATCCACACTGGACGAAACGTTCGGCGGGCCGGAAGGAAACGCCTCGGGCGCCAATCGCAACCCGGAGTTCTCCAGCCAAGGCTCCGCACCGGGAACACCTCCTCGCGACGGCACGCGTCCCGTTGCTGAGCAGACTCCAACCCACGGTGGCACGGCGCGTGGGGGAAGCCTGCGGCGGCTCCGGTCACGGCTAAGTGTGACCGACTCGCTCCGCAGTGAACACCCTTCGTCCATTTCCTGGCCTTCGGTGCGGGATTGGGGCCTATGGAACCTGGCCCCCGCCGCCAGACGGTATGTGATCGGGTTCGAGTTCGTCACCGTGGTCGCGGTCGCACTCGCCTGCCTGACCGACGCCCCGGCGACGGTGTTCGACTGGCGCAGGCTCGGCGTCCTGGTGGGCGCGGGCGCGGTGCACCTGTGGCTGTCCCGGCGCACCGAGGAGACCCGCCGCGACAGCGGCCCGGGTCCGCACATGGACACCAGTGTCGTGTGGATCCTGCCCGCGATGGTCCTGCTGCCCGCGTGGATGGCCGTGCTGTCGATGTTGCTGCTGCGCGTGCAGCTCTACCCGGTGGCCCGCCGCCCGCTCTACCGCTACACCTTCGGCACGGCGGGCATCCTGCTGGCCGCGCTGGGTTCGTGGGCGGTCATCCGGCTGACCCACGTCGACGTCACGGCGGCCTTCGGCGCCCGCGAGGCGTTCATCCTCGCGCTGGCCGGGCTGACGTACTTCGTCCTCAACGCGATCGCCATCGGCGGTGTCATCGCCCTGTCCACCCCGCAGCCGACGTGGACGGTGGTCGCGGGCTCCCGCCGCGACAACGCCATGGCCGCGTTGACGGTCTGCCTCGGTGCCTTGGCCGCGCTGGCCATCGCCAACGCGTGGCTGGCGCCGCTGTTCGTGGTCCCGCTGCTGTGCGCGCTGGACTGGGGCGCCCTGCAGATCGAGAACCTGCGCGGCGACGCCCGCACCGACCACAAGACCCAGCTGCTCAACTCGCGCGGCTGGCACGAGCAGGCGGGTCGCGAGATCGCCCGGGCCAGGCGGCAGAACACCACGCTCGCCGTCGCGGTCCTGGACCTGGACTACTTCAAGCAGGTCAACGACACCTGGGGCCACCCGGCGGGCGACGCGGTGCTGCGCGCGGTCGGCGCGGTCCTGCGTGAGACCACCCGCCAGGGCGATGTCGTGGGCCGCTTCGGCGGTGAGGAGTTCGTGCTCCTGCTGCCCGACACCGACACCGACGGTGCCACGCAGGTAGCCGAGCGCGTTCGCCAGGGCGTGGCGGCGATGAACGTGGCCGCCACCGACAAGCGCGGCCAACCCGTGGTGATCAGCAACCGCACCACCTCCATCGGCGTGGTGGCGGGCCAGGGCGCCTCAGCGGACCTCGACGAGCTCCTCCGCTGGGCCGACGCGGCGGTCTACGAGGCCAAGAACGCGGGCCGCAACCAGGTCCGCTTGGCCGAGCCGCCCGCCGACGTCGCAGTCTGATCGAATACCGACCTTCCGGTTTGTAAACCGCCAGGATGTCCGTTCGCACGCCCGGCCCAACCGCTAGCGCACCACGCGGTGGCGGAGGTAGACGACCTGTGGGCTGAGCGCGCGGCTCTCGACGAGTTCGAGGTCCACCCGCCGCTCGTGCCGGGGGAAGAACGGGATCCCGCCGCCGACCAGCACCGGGTACACCCGGACCCGGTACTCGTCGACCAGACCCAACCCGGCTGCCTCGGCGGCCAGGGTCGCGCCGCCGATCGCGATGTCGCCCTCCCCGGGCTCGGCCCGCAACCGCTCGACCTCCGCCGCCAGGCCGCCGGAAGCCAGGCGGGCGTTGCCCCGCACCGCCGACAGCGTGGTGGAGAACACCACCTTCGGGAGCGGGTTCCAGAGCGCGGCCCACTCGCGCTCCGAGTCGTCGAGCGACGGGTCCGCCGCGGCGGTCTCCCAGGACAGCATCGTCTCGTACAGGTGCCGTCCCAGCAGGTGAACGCCCACCTCTTGGATCTGGTCGAAGCAGAAGCGGAAGACGTCCTCGTCGGGCGCCGCCCAGGTGAAACCGCCATCCGGCCCGACGATGTAACCGTCCAGTGAGACGGCCATCGAACAAGTCACGCTGCGCATCGGAAGTCCTCCTCGGAGACGGTTCGACAGTACGACCGCCGGACTCGCCGCGGCTCGCTGGATCCGCTGATTTCCCGGACGCACTCGAAGGTCATCCACAATGGATCACCGCCGCAACGGAATGTGGCCCGTGTGCGCGATCGCGCACACGGGCCACATTCCGAACGAAATCAGCGAACAACCGTCGGCCGAATCCGCGACCGAGTCAGCGAAACGTCAGGGACTACGGTCGGTTGGTGCGCAGCGTGTAGCTGCCAGAGCCGCTGTAGGCCTGGACCTGCCACCGGTAGTAGCCGGCCGTCCCGGAGTAGTTCACGGTTTCCACGTTCGACGGCGTGGTCCCGCTGGCCACCGCGGCCCACGCGCTGCCGTTCCACTTCTGCAGGGCCAGGTCGAAGTCCGTCCCGGCGGGACCGCTCAGGCAGCCGCGGTGCGTGCCGGAGACGGTCGACTGGTAGTAGCTGTTACTCGGCTGGATGGCCGAGCCGCCGGAGGCCAGGGACCCGGTGTACGCCGGGCCCGTGCAGCTGCCGCTCGGCGGCGTGGTCGGCGGGGTGGTGGGGGTGCCGCCACCGTTGGTCACCAGGGTGAGCCCGTACGCCTGCAGGATCTCGTTCACCGGCTGGAAGTACGTGGTCCCGCCGGAGGTGCAGTTGCCCGAGCCGCCGGAGGTGACGCCCTGGGCCTGGCTGCCGGAGATGGCCGAGCCGCCGGAGTCGCCCGGTTCGGCGCACACGTTGGTGCGGATCAGGCCGGTGATGGTGCCCTCGGGGTAGGTGACCGAGGAGTTGCGGGCCGCGATCGTGCCGCAGTGCCAGCCCGTGGTCGAGCCCGAGCGGCAGATGGACGAGCCGACCGGGGCGTCGGTGGAGCCGGAGACCGTGACCCGGCCGCCGGAGTAGTTGTTGACCGCGCCGATCGGGGTGTTGCCCGCGGCGACGCGGACCCAGGCGTAGTCGTTGCCGGGGAAGCTCGAGCCCGCGAAGGAGCCGCTGGGCTGGGTGGTGGTGGCGCCGCTGCGGCCGCAGTGGCCCGCGGTGATGAAGCCGCCGCCGACCGAGAAGCCGACGGAGCAGCGGGTGCCGCTGCCGATGTAGTAGGCGTTGCCGCCGACGACGTCGATCAGCTTGCGCGGGGCCTCGTCCGAGGCCTCGACGCTGACCGCGTCCGCTGGGACCCCGCTGGCGGCGACGAACGAGCGGGCGGCGGCGAGGGCGCTGCCGCGCGACTTCAGGACGATCTTGTTGCTGGGCAGGTCCACGTACCAGGCGGGCACGGTGCGGGGGCTGGTGGCGGCGTTGGCGTCGAGCTTGGCCTTGAGCGCGTCGAGCTGGGCCTCGGTGCGGCTGACCACGAGCGCGTCGGCGCCCGCCGAGCGGGCGGTGCCCGCGGCGGCGGAGTCGGTGACCGCGACGACGAGCTTGCCCCGGCCCGCGTCGTACCAGGTGCCGCCGAAGCGACCCGCGAGCTGCTTGCGCAGCGACTTGTCGGCCTGGGCCGCGCGGTCCTCGGCGGCCAGTCGGGTGCGGGCCTGCTCGGCGTTGAGGCCCAGGTCGCGTTGTAGCGCGGCGCCCATGGCGTCGGTGGCGGCCGGGGCGGCCTCGGCGGTCAGGGTCACCGCCGTGATCACGCCCCCGGTGGCCACCACTGCCGCCAGCGCGGCGATGAGTCGTCTTGCCATGCCGTTCTCCTCGTGCAGGGAAGGGTTTACGGATGGCTGCCGACCGGCGCGCCGAAGCAGACCGGCTGGCTGGGCCGGTCACGCGCTTCGGAACGGGGACGACGGTCGAATGATCAACCGGACGAATCGGTCAGCAGGTGCCTGCGACGGTAATCCGGATCACAACCGATTGGGTCATATGATTTGGCCATAGCATCGATCTGGTCACTAGCGGTGACCGACGGTCACGAGGTGGGCAGGTGGTCCGCCCGCTCCAGGCCGAAGCCCGGGTTGTCCTGGAGGAACGCGCTGTACCGGGGGCTCCGGGCGATGACGTCGGAGTAGGCCGTGCTGGCCAGCTTGACCAGCTGATCGGAGAACGCGGCGGTCGCCCCGTCCGGGTGCCACCCGATCAGGTTGCGCCAGCGCAGCGGGTTGCCCGCGATCGGGACCGCGATGACCCCGGGCATCTGCCGGAACATCGGCTGGCACAGCACCACCGCGTCGCCGGACTCCACCAGGTCGATGCAGCTCACCACGTCAGTCTCGTACAGGGTGCGCGGAGTGAAGCCCGCGCGGGCGCAGGCCGCGGCGAAGCAGTCGGCGAAGCAGCCGTCGCCGGGGGTGGCGCCCCACTGGACGCCCGCGAGGTCGCTCAGGTCGACCGCGTCCCGCCCGGCGAGCGGGTGCTGGGTGGACAGCAGCACGAACACCGGGTCGGTGGCCACCGTCCGCCAGATCAGGCCGGGTTGGGAGGGCGGCGGCGCGTCGCCGCACACGCCCGCGAGGGTGTAGTCCACGCGGCCGTCGGCCACCATCGCCGCCAGCTCCTCCGACGACCACGACACGTGCGTCGTCACGTGCAGGTCGGGGTAGGCGGCGTTGAGCTGGTGGACCAGACCACCGAGCACCGGGCCGGTGGCCGACCCCAGCCGCAGGCGCGAGGGGGTGTCGCCGGGCAGGGCGGCGTTGTTGGCGAACCGCGCGGCCTCCTCGCGCAGCCCGGAGACCGCGGGCAGCAACAGCTTCGCCCGGGACAGGACCAACTCGCCCAGGGGCGTGGGTCTGGCCCCCTTGCGGTCCCTTTCGAACAGCGGTCCGCCCAGGGCCCGCTCGATGCGGTGCAGCTGGGCGGTGAGGGCGGGCTGGGCGAGGCCGAGTGTCGACGCGGCCTTGGTGATGCTGCCCGCCTCGGCGACCGCACAGATGATTTTGAAGTGGCGCAGCTCCAGCTCCATGTGACAAAGCTAGGCCGCTCGATCACATCCGCCAAGCTTTAGGACCAGGGCGCACGAGTTCTGCTTGTTTTTGCTCGAAGTTGCCGAATATAGTCCAACTTCGAACAGGGAGGGTGCGGTGTACTACGCGTTGCGGTTCCAGGTGCTGCCCGGCTCGCGAGCTCGGGACGACGCGCGCGAGCTCGCCGCGTTCTGCCTCCGGCACGGCATCGGGGAGGCCGTCCTCTTCGTCGCGGGCGAGGAGCTGCACGACGGCCACCTCACCGCCGAGGAGGCCGATTCTTGGTACGCGGCGGTAGCTACAGCTGTAGACGTTCTTCGCGAGGCGGGTGTCGGGGTGAGCCTGAACCCGTGGGTCACCACCGGGCACGCCGACCGCGGGCGGGTCGACCGGCACGGCTTCGCGCCAATGGTCGGACCATTCGGTGACGTGGCCACCGCCCAGGCCTCGTTCGCCTGCCCGCGCTGGCGGGCGTGGCTCGCCGCGCACTACGGCCGGTTCGCCGACTTGGGGCTGCGCGTCCTGTGGCTGGAAGACGACTTCCGCTTCCACAACCACGCGCCGCTCATCTGGGGCGGCGGCTTCGAACCGGGGATGCTGGCCCGCTTCGCCGAGTTGGCCGGCGAACCGGTCGACCGCGCGGACCTGGTCGCCGCCATCACCGCGCCGGGCGAGCCGCACCCGTGGCGCGCCCTGCTGCAGCGCACCTGGCGGGAGACGCAGCTCGAGGTCGTCGCGCAGGTCCGGGCCGCGGTCGCCGGGCGGGCCGCGCTCGGGTTGATGAGCTCGACGCTCGGTGTCGCCTCAGTCGAGGGCCGCGATTGGCGTGCGTTGTTCACCGCGCTTGGCCCCGGTGCCGTGCACCGCCCGCACTACGCGCCCTATGTGGACGCTCCCGCGCACAGTCTCGCGTGGTCAGTGGCCATGTTGGAGCTGCAGCGGCCGTTGCGCCCGCACGGGATCGAGATCGCCCCGGAGGTCGAGAACTACCCGTACACGCACTGGGCGAAGTCGGACACCCAGACCTGGTCCGAGCTCGTCGCCTGCGCACTGTCCGGTGTGGACGGTCTGCTGCTCAACGTGCTGCCGTTCACCGCGCGCACGCCCGCGACCTTCGAACGGGTCGGCGACCTGCTCGATCGCGCCCGTCCCGCGCTGGACCGGGTGGCCGACACCGAGGTGGAGACCATTGGTGTCGGGATCCCCTGGTATGCGGACACCGCCGCGCACGTGCGGACTGAGCGCGCGTCGCTGGAGGCGTTGGACATCGACCCGACTCGCGCGGCGCGCTACCTACTGTCTTACGGCGTCCCCGTGCGCGCGGGGGAGTCGCCGGTAGTGGCGTTGTTCGGGGACCTTGCGTGGGCAGTACCTGATGAGGAGCTCGCGCAGTTCCTAACCGGCGGCCTCTTGCTTGACGGCACCGCGGCGGCGATCTTGGCCGCACGAGGGCATTCCGCGTCGATCGGGGTCCTTGTGCACGACGTGCAGGGGCGCGAAGAGCACACCGAACACGGCCCTTACGCGATGGAACGCGTAACCGAGGCAGCGGAAGTCGTGGCCGCCGGGACCCTGTACCCGGACAACCAACAGCCCGCAGTGGCGAGGATGACCGCGCTCCCCGGCGCGACGGTGTGGACCGAGGTCAGAACGCCCAGGCAGGAAGCTTGGGGTGACGGACTGGTGCTCTTCACGAACCCGTCGGGAGGCCGTGTCGCAGTCCTCGCAGCCACCGTGCCGGAAGACCTACCGCGCAGCGACACCCAGCAACGCCTCCTGCACGCGGTCATCCGGTTCCTGGAAGGCGGACGCCGCGTGTTCCCGCTGGTCACCGGTGGTGCGCACCTCATCCCGCACGCCGCCCGGACCAGCCGGGGCCTGCGCCTCGCGGTGGCCAACGGCTCGGCCGACCCGGCGGTCCCGGTCCTGGACCTGCCGCCGGACTGGCCCGCGCCCGAGGTCACTACCGTGCTGGCCCCGCTGTCCGCCCCCGAGACGGGCAGCGAGGTCCCACACCGCGGCTACCTGCTGGTCGAATGGCCCTCCGTCTGATCAAGCCGGTTGTCTCGCTCGGATCCGTTGGCGGAGCCCGACCACCAACAACGCCACGAATGCCCCGGTGACCAGGCAGATCGACACCCGCGCCAGCCCCGCCGCCAACTGCGTGTGGGTGGGCGGCACGCCCGCGGCGAGGGTGTGCGCGAAGCCCATGACCGACTGGCCGCCCACCCCGGCCATCACCGTCACCGCCCGGTAGACCGCCAGCACGACCCCGCTGGCCACCACCGCCCCGACCACCAGCCCCGGCCTGCGCGGCGGCGCGTACAGCGGAGGTACCTCGGTGGCGGGCACCGCCCGGCGCAGGGTCCGCCGCCACCACACCACGACCAGGACCGCGCCGACCACACTGCTCAGGTACTGCAGGAAGTTGTAGCGGGGCATCCCCTCCCACAGCCAGAGCCGCAGGCTGGGCCAGTGCTCCACCCCCCACCCGGTGTGGTGCGTGAAGGCATCCCACACCAGGTGGGTAACCCCACCGACCAGCACGGACACCACAACCCACCCCACCGCCACGACCCCCAGCCGCGGCGGTGCGACGTGGTCAACCAGCCGAATGCGCAGCCAACCGGGAACGAGCGCGAGGACGGCCGGCACCACCAGGGCGTGGTAGAGGGCCAGCACCGCCAACGCCACCGGCAGGTCGATCCAGAGCAGCCCCAGCCAGGTGTGCGACCGGTCATCGACCCCCGGCTCCAAGGCGATGAAGTACAGCAGGTCGGGGGAGAAGGACCCGACGACCAGCGCGGACCCCACCAACGGCCCACGCCGCAACAACGGAAGCACCGCCGCGGCGTGGGAGAGCGTGTAGGGCATACGACCAACGATGCCGGCGCAGTGTGCCTGGCGGGCGGGGGAGTGGTGGAAGTCCTGTGGAGACTCACCCGACCGCACGGCCAGACCTGCCCTCCGCCGCACTGAACGGGGAGAACGTCGCCGCCTGCCGATGGGATGTGGATCACCGGTAGGCGAGGAGGGGAGGCGAGTGAGGTGAGGAAGGAAGTGGGGCAGGAAGGGAGCGGGGCGGGGAGGTGGAGGGGAGCGGAGGGCGAAGAGGTCAGGAGGCGGAGGCGAGGAAGCGACGCGAGAAGGGCGAGAGGAGGAGAGGAGAGGCGAGGCGAGGAGTGGGGGAGGCGAGGAGAAGGGGGGCAGAGGTAGGCAGAGGTAGGCAGAGGTAGGCGGGGCAGAGGGAGGCAGGTAAAGGCGAGAGGCGGCGACGAGCGAGGGCGCGAGGGGGAGAGGCGAGAGGAGGGGGTGAGTAGAGGTGAGGCAAGGAGGACAAGGGGAAGAGGGTAGGGAAGGGAGAGTGAGTAGATGGGAGGCGCGGGGGACAGGTACGGGCCATTTCCTGCCCCCCACCAGCCGCAGCGGGTAGGCCGACCACGCTGGTACCGGCGGCCCCGCTACGGATGCTCGATCTAGTGGACTCGCTTCGTGTGGGGGGAGAGCACCGCTAAACTTGACCTGTGGTGGGGATGCCCTTCACCCCACGCTTTTTCCCCACCGCGGTGCTCTAGGGGCCCCACACGAAGCGAGTTCACTAGATCGAGCCCCCGCACTTACCTGGGCAACCAGGGGCAGCAAAGCCCGCTAGATCGAAACACGGGCCAGGCACAGGCCGCGCGCGGAGCGGACTCACTCGCGCGAGATGCTCGTCGGCGGGTCAGAATGGCGCGTGGCTTCCCAGCGGACGGTGGGCGCCTTGGCCGCTGTCGCGGTCGGGGCGCTGATGGCCGCGCTGCTGTCCCTCCCCGTCGCCGAGGTCCGCGGCGTCCCCATCGCCTTCCCCGCCCACACCCCGCAGCGGTCCCCCGCGCACACCGAGCAGCCGTCGCCCTGTGACCTGCTCGTCGCCGCGCTGCCCATGCGCAAGCGCCTGGCACAGTTGATCATGATTGGGGTGGATCCGCGTGGGCCCGCCGCCGCGTTGGCGGCCGTGCGGGCGGAGGGGGTCGGCGCGATCTTCCTCGGCGGCGAGTCCACCGCCCTGCTGGTGGACGGCCGGTTGTCCGAGGTGACCGGTGCCTCCGCCCTCCCGCTCACGGTCGCGGTGGACGACGAGGGCGGCCGGGTCCAGCGGGTCGAGTCCCTCGACGGGCCGCTGCCCAGCGCCCGGGTCATGGCCGACAGCATGACCGAGGACCAGGTGCGCGAGACCGCCAAGACCCGGGCGGAGCGGTTGCTCGCGCGCGGGGTGACGTTGGACTTCGCGCCGGTGGTCGACATCAGTGACCAGCCCGATCGGGCGGTGATCGGCGATCGCTCGTTCAGCCCCGATCCGGACACCGCCACCCGCTACGCCGCGGCCTTCGCCGAGGGGCTGCGGGAGGGCGGGATGTTGCCCGTTCTCAAGCACTTCCCTGGTCATGGCCGTGCCGAGGACTCACACAAGGGACCGGTGAGCACACCGAACCTGGACGAGTTGCGGGGCACCGACCTGCGCCCGTACGCGGAACTCCCGCGTCAGGGGCCGGTCGCTGTCATGATCGGCCACCTCGATGTCCCCGGCCTGACCAACGGCGCGCCCGCCTCCCTCGACCCGGCGGCGTACCAGTTGTTGCGCGGTGAGCTGGGTTTCGCCGGGCTGACGATCACGGACGACCTGGGCGCCATGCGCGCGGTCACCGAGCGGTACGACCTACCGGAGGCGGTACTGCTATCGCTGCGCGCGGGTGTCGACATGCCGTTCTGGTCGTCCGGGACGCGGTTGACCGAAGTCCTCGACCGGCTTGAGAAGGCCGTTCAAGCAGGGGAACTCGACAGTGCGCGCGTGCAAGAGTCGCTGGAGCGGGTTCTTAGCGCGAAGTCCGCCTGTTAGACGCCAATGCGGGCCACCCCCCGTCCGGGGTGGCCCGCATTGCCGGGCGTTGTCAGAACTGGAGGAACCAGCCGTTGATCGTGCCCGTGTCGTTGCGCGCGGTGTCGCGCACTTGCAGCTTCCAGGTGCCGTTGGCGACCTCGCTGGACGCGTTGACCGTGTAGGTGGTGTTGACGTTGTCGGCGGAGTCGCTCGAGGAAGTGCTCTTGAGCCGGTAGGCGGTGCCGTCCGGGGCGACCAGGTCGATTTGCAGGTCACCGCGGAAGGTGTGCCGGATGTCGACACCGACCTGCAGCGCGCTCGGCGCGTTGCCGGTCACGCCGCTGACGGTGACCGGGCTCTCGACGGTCGTCAGGTCCGGGATCGCCACATCGGTCTGGTTCTCGAACCGCTTGCCCGGCGTGCCGCCGCCGGTGCCCGCCAGCTTCCAGATCGAGTAGGCGACGGCGTCGGTGTTGCGGTCCAGCGCGGTCGCGTTGACGTTGGTGGTCCGGTCGCAGGCGCGGTGGTAGCAGGCGTCGTAGGCGGTGTTGGCCGTGCCGCCCCACTTCTGGGCCTGGGCGGCGGTCTTGGTGCCCTCCGCGCCGGTGAACAGGCCGCCGATCGGGATGCCCGCCTGCGCGAACGCCGCGTGGTCGGAGCGGCCGCCGACGGTGGTCAGCTCGGTCGGCACGCCGATCGCGGCGAAGTGCTCCTCGAGCACGCGCTGCAGGTCGATCGAGCCGGTGGGCTGGCCGCTGGCGGAGTAGACGAAGTAGCCGGGGTTCGGCGAGCCGGTCATGTCGAAGTTCAGGTAGCCCTTGATCTTCGACTTCTCGGTGGCGGAGAGGCTGTTGACGTAGTTGGTCGACCCGACCAGGCCGAGCTCCTCGGCGCCCCACCAGCCGAAGCGCAGGTGCTTGGCGGGCTTGAGCTGGTTGCCCGAGACGGCCAGCGCGACCTCGAGCAGACCGGCCGAACCGGTGCCGTTGTCGTTGATCCCCGGTCCGGCGGCGACGCTGTCCAGGTGCGAACCGGCCATCAGGACGCTGTTCTCGTCGCCGCCGGGCCAGTCGGCGATCAGGTTGTAGCCGGTGGCGCCGCTCTGGGTGAAGGTCTTGACCGAGGTCACCCACCCGGCGGCGTCGAGCTTGGCCTTGACGTAGTCGATCGAGGCCTTGTAGCCGGGCTTGCCGTGCGCCCGGTTGCCGCCGTTGTTGGTGGCGATCGTCTGCAACTGGTTGAGGTGCGCCTGCACGTTGGCGACCGGGATGTCCGGCGCCGCGGCGATCGTGCCCGCCGGCGCGGGCGCCGCGGTGGCCACTGGCACGGCCAGCACCGCTCCCACCAGCGCCAACCCCGCCACGACGGGGAGAAGGTTCTTGATGACCATGGTTGCTGCCTCCAGCAGGGATCAGGGACAACCAGTCCCCGATCCTCGCTGACGCCCGGTTCGTCCGAAAGGGGCGACCATTCCCTTTATTGCCAGATGTGCATATGTGATGGCCCGGCCGACAGGAGGAGATCGACGCCCATCATCAAGGTCGTCAACAGCTCACCGGTCGGCCACATCCGGGCATCCCTAAATCTCTAAATCTCTAAATCTCTAATCTCTAATCTCTAATCTCTAATCTCTAAATGCCGAGCCCGCTGGCACGCAACACCCGCTACGCCAGTGCTCGATTGGGTGGACTGCCTTCGTGTGGGGGGAGAGCACCGCTAAACTTGCCGTGTGGTGGGGATGCCCTTCACCCGCCCTTTTTTCACCACCGCGGTGCTCTAGGGGCCCCGCGCGAAGGTAG
>NZ_BSTR01000029.1 GCF_030269645.1 Actinokineospora sp. NBRC 105648
CACCGCGGTGGAGAGAAAAGGGCAGGGTAAGGGCATCCCCACCCACGGCAAGTTTAGCGGCACTCTCCCCCCACACGAAGCGAGTCCACTAGATCGAGCATCCGTAGCGGGACTTGCGTTCCAGCGGGGTCGGCCTATCCGCTGCGGTTGGTGGGGGCAGGGACGTGGTGCGGTTCAGTGGGTCTGGGCTGCCTGGGCTGCCTGGGTCTGGGGTGTGTTGTTGCTGGTCGCAGTCGTTGCCTGCGGTCCTCCGCGCAGTGGGACCTTCTTGATGAATACCGCCACCACAACTCCAATCGCCGCCACTGCGGCCGCTACCGCGAATAGGGTGCCTACGCCGTCGGTGACCGCGTGTTGGAAGGTCTGGCGTGCGGTTTCCGGGAGGGTCTTGAGTGCTGCCGGGGTCATCTGCGTGCCCTGTCCCGTGCCGAATCCGGACAGGGAGCCGGCCAGGGAGTTCGTGTAGATCGCGCCCAGCAGTGATACGCCGAGTGAGCTGCCCATGTTGCGCAGGAACATCGAAGCGCCCGTTCCCGCGCCGATGTCGCGGGGTTCGAGGCTGTTCTGGGCGATCAGGGTGGAGGTTTGCATGAGGCAGCCCATGCCGATGCCGAGCAGGACCATGTACAGCGCGGTCGCCGTCTTGCTGGTGTCGACGTCGACGGTGGCGAACAGGGCCAGTGCGGCCGCCATCAGGGTGCCGCCGATGATGGGGAACGGCTTGTAGTTGCCGGTTCGGCTGATGAGGGTGCCGCTGGCCAGCGAGACGACCATGGCCGCGATCATCATCGGCATCAGCAGCAGGCCGCTGTTGGTGGCCGAGGAGCCCTGGACGAACTGCTGGTACTGCGGCAGGAACGTCACGGCGCCGAACAGGGCGAAGCCGGAGATGAAGGCCAGGGTGCCCGCGAGGGTGAAGTTCAGGTTGCCGAAGACGCGCAGTGGCATGATCGGTTCGGCTGTCCTGCGCTGGACGGCGACGAAGGCGATGAAGCCGGCGACCACCACCGCGGCCAGGCCGAGGATCTGCGGTGAGGCCCAGGCGTACTTGGTGCCGCCCCAGCTGGTGATCAGCACCAGTGCCGTGATCCAGACCGTGAGCAGTGCTGCGCCGGACCAGTCGATCTTGGCCTTGCCGGTGCCGCGGGGGAGGGCGGCCAGGGTGAACCAGCACAGGACCATGGTGACCACGCCGAGCGGGAGGTTGACGTAGAAGGCCCACCGCCAGGACAGGTGGTCGGTGATGAAGCCGCCGGCGAGCGGGCCGCCGATCATCGCTACCGGCATGACCGCCATCATCAGGCCCATGTAGCGGCTGCGTTCCCGGGGCGGGATCATCTCGCCGATGATGGCCAGGACGCCGACCATCAGGCCGCCGGAGCCCAGGCCCTGCACGGCGCGGAAGGCGATCAGCTCGGTCATGTTCTGCGACAGCCCGGCCAGCACCGAGCCCACCAGGAAGACGCCGACCGAGCTCAGGAACGTGGCCCGCCTGCCGAACAGGTCGCCGAGCTTGCCCCAGATCGGCGTGGACACCGTCGAGGCCAGGATGTAGCCGGTGGTCACCCAGGCCAGCATGCTCAGCCCGCCGAGGTCGCCGACGATGGTGGGCAGCGCCGGGGCCACGATCATGTTGTCCAGCATGGCCAGCAGCATCGCGATGACCAGGCCGCTCATCGTGACCAGGATCTGCCGGTGGGTGAACGGCGCGGGCGCGGTCGGTTCCGCGGTGGCGGTCGGGGTCTCTGTTGACATCTCGCGGGTCCTTCGCGGGGAGACACTACTTACTTGCCGGTCGGTCAGTACGCTACCTACCGTACGGCAGGTAAGCAAGCGGCTATGCTGAACCGGACATTCAGGTCCGGAAGGGAGCCGCGGCATGGCACGGGTGCGCAAGGCCGCCGACGATCGGCGCGCCGAGATCCAGCGGGTGGCGCTCGGCCTGTTCACCCGGCACGGCTACGAGACGACCTCGCTGCGGGAGATCGCCGAGGAGCTGGGGATCACCAAGGCGGGGGTGTACTACCACTTCGACAGCAAAGAGGCGATCGTTCGCAGCCTCTTCGAGGAGCGGCTCGCCGCCCTCGACGGCCTGGTCGAGTGGGCCGAGGGGCAGCCGCGCACGCCCGAGCGCTCGGCGGCGATCGCCGCGGGCTGGTTCCGGCTGCTGGTCGCCGACGGCCTGGAGTTCGCCCGCTTCGCCATCGCCAACCAGGCCGCGCTGCGCGACCTCGCCCCGCACCGCGGCAACGGCGCGCTGGACCGGGTGCAGAAGATCTCGGCCCTGCTGGCCGACGCCGGGGCGCCGCCGAGCGAGCAGCTGCGGATCCGGATGGCCATGATCAGCGTCAACCTGGCGGTGATGGCCGCGCACGGCCTCGACCTGACCGACGAGGAGATCCTGGCCGCGGCCAGCGAGGTGGCGGGCCTGATCGCGCCCAGTCTGGCCACCTCGCTGCGCGGCTCAGCCGCCGAGGGTGGCGAGGACCTCCCTGATGGTGGGGTGCCGGTAGAGGTCGCGCAGCCGGATCGGCGGTAGGCCCCGGGCGCGCAGCGCGGCACCGATGCGCACCGCGAGCAGCGAGTTGCCGCCCAGCTCGAAGAAGTCGTCGTCGAGGTCGACCGGCGTGCCGAGGACCTCGCTCCAGACGGCGCGCAGCTCGCCCGCCAGGTCGTCGCCGACGGGCTCCTCGGGCGCGGCCGGGGTGGCCAGCAGCGCGGCAGTGTCTAGCTTCCCGTTGCTGGTCAACGGAAGTGTCGCGACTGCGACGACCCGGGCCGGGACCATGTGCTCCGGCAACACGGCCGCCGCGCGGGCGCGGACCTGTGCGGTGTCGGCCGTCGCGGGCACGACGTAGGCCTCGAGCCGAGCCGTCGCGGGGGAGTCGCCTGCCACCACGACCGCGGCGGCCCGGACGTCCGGGTCGGCCAGCAGCACCGCGCGGACCTCGCCGGGCTCGATCCGGAAGCCGCGGATCTTGACCTGGTCGTCGATCCGGCCCAGGTGCTCCAGTTCGCCGTCGGGCCGGAGCCTGCCCAGGTCGCCGCTGTGGTAGACGGTGCCCGGCCCGAACGGGTCCGGCCGGAACCGTTGCGCGGTCAGCTCTTCACGGCCGAGGTAACCCCGGGCGACGCCGACACCGCCGACCACGATCTCGCCCGCCACCCCCGGCGGCGCGAGCCGCCCGGCCGGGTCGAGCACGCGCACGTGCCAGCCCGGCAACGGCCTGCCGACCGAGCGCGACCCGCTGAGCGCGTCGCGCCGGGTGACGGTGCGGGTGGTGACGTGCACCGTGGTCTCGGTGATGCCGAACATGTTCACCACCCGGCACGCCGACTCCGGGTGCCGGTCGAACCACGGCACCAGCGCCCGCGCGTCGAGCGGTTCGCCGCCGAAGACCACCAGCCGGGGCGCGGCGGCGGTGTGGTCGACCTCGAGCAGCTGGGCGAAGGCCGACGGTGTCTGGCTGAGCACCGTGACCCGCTCGGCCACCAGCAGGTCGCGGAACCGGTCCGGCTCGCGCGCGACGAAGTGCGGCACCACCACGAGCCGCCCGCCGGTGAGCAGGCAGCCCCAGATCTCCCACACCGAGTAGTCGAAGGCGCTGGAGTGGAACCAGGTCCACACGTCGTCGGCGCCCAGGCCGAAGTCCGCGCGAGTGGCCTCGACCAGCCCGATCACGTTGCGGTGCGGTACGACCACCCCCTTGGGGCGACCGGTCGAACCGGAGGTGTAGATGACGTAGGCGGGATCACCTGGTCCGATTAGACTGTCGCTTATGGACCCAACGGCGAGGTTGTCGGGGTGCAGAACGGTGGGGTACGGGAAGTCCGGCCGATTGGTGAGCACGACGCGCGGCGCGGCGTCCTCGGCGGTGCGGGCCAGTCGTTCACGCGGGTGGGTCGGGTCGATCGGGACGTAGGCGGCACCGGCCTTGAGCACCGCGAGCAGCGCGACCACGAGCCCCGCCGAGCGGTCCAGGCACACCCCGACGCGGTCGCCGTCCACCACACCGTTCGCGCGAAGTCCTTGTGCCAGTGCGGTTGCCCGCTCGTCGAGTTCGCGGTAGGTCAGGGTGTCGTCCCCGTCGGTGATCGCGACCGCGTGCGGCTGGGCGGTGGCGACCACCCGCACGGCGGCGTGGATGGTGTCCGGCCTCGGCTCCGGGGCGTGGGATCGACCGAGGGCGAGGACCTCGGCGTCGTCGATCGGTGCACCGGTCCGCCGCGCCCGTACCAGGTGCCGGGTGAGTTGTTCGGCGATGGCGGGGGAGAAGTGCGTGCGCAGGTAGTCGCAGCGCAGAATCGCGCCTCGTACGTCGCGGAAGACGTGGAATGCCAACGGGAACACCGGCGCGGGAAGGTACTCGCCGGGGAACTCGGCACCGTCGAAGATCAGCCTGATCCCGGAGTCGGGCGGGTAGCGGTCCAGGGTCGTCGCCAGCGCGGCTTGCCAGTCGGACTCCTCGCCCAGGTCGTCCAGCGCCACCACGTGCGTGCCCGGCGCGCCGCCGTCGGCGAGCCCCCAGTCCACTATGGACAGGTTGGCCGGGGCCGGAACCACCGGTACCGCGGCGACTCCCGCTCCGGCAGCCAGTTCTCGCAGGGCCGCGGCGTCGTACCGGTCTCGCGCCGCGACCACGATCAGGTCTTGGGTGCCGTCCGCGTAGCGCAGCAGGACTCTGCGGACGTCGTCGGTCGGCCTGGCCAATTCCCGGGCGCGCAACCGATCCGCGCGCGGGTCGTCGGCGTTGTACGGCAGATCCTCCACCGACCTCGGCGGTACCGCCACCGGTCCGCGCACCCGCACCCCGTGGCACCGCGTCTGCTCACCGCGCACTGAAACCCCCGTCGACGGTCACCACGGACCCGGTCACCTGCCGCGACTCGTCCGAGGCCAGGTACACCACGGCCGCCGCCACGTCGGCGGGCTCCACCAGCGCGTTCATCGGCTGCCCCGCCAGGAAGGCCTGCTCGTGCTCACCCACCGGCACCGCCAACGCCCGGGCGATCTCGGCGAGCATCCGGCCCTCGGCGGCCTCGTCGTCGCGCACCGAACCCGGGCACACGGCGTTCACCCGCACCCGCGCGCCCGCGAAGTCCAGCGCGGCGGCCTTGGTGAGCCCGATGATCCCGTGCTTGGCGGCGACGTACCCGGCGAAGTGCCGGTAGCCGACCAGTCCCGCCGTGGAGGCGATGTTCACGATGCTGCCCGAGCGCCGCGCGCACATCGCCGCGCCCACCTCGCGGATCACCCGCCACGCGCCGGAGAGGTCGACGTCGATCATCAGCGACCACTCGTCCTCGTCGATCTCGTGCACCGGTTTCCCGGCGGGCGCGGCGATCCCGGCGTTGTTGACCACGACGTCGAGCTCGCCGAACCGGTCCCGCGCCCGGGCCAGCGCCGCGCGCACCGAGTCCGCGTCGCGCACGTCCGCGTGGGTGGTGAGCACCGCCGCGCCCGCCTCCCGGCACAGCGCGGCGGTGTGGTCGAGCTGGCTCGCCGTGCCCAGCGGGTACGGCACCCCGGGCAGGTCCGCGCACACGTCGAGCAGCACCAGGTCGGCGCCCTGCTCGGCGCACGCCGTGGCGCTCGCCCGGCCCAGCCCCCGGGCCGCGCCGGTGACCAGCACGACCTTCCCGGTCAGCCGCACCCCATCCACCTCAGCGCACGGTCGAGCTGATCAACCGGAGCAGCGCGGGCGCCGCCTCGGTCAGGTACATGTGGCCGCCAGGTAGCTCGACGTGCTCGAAGTCGACCGCCGCGACCGCCGACCAGGACGCGGACTCGCGGTACCCGACCAGCTCGTCGTCCTCGCCGCGCAGCGCGGTGATCGGCACCGCGAGCGGCTGGTCGGTGCTGGGCCGGTAGTTCTCGTGCATCTCGACGTCGGCGCGCAGCGCGGGTAGGAACATCTCGCGCATCTCCGGGTCGTCCAGCGCGGTGTGGTTGTACCCGGCGAACTCGCTGACCCGGTTCAGGAAGTCCGCGTCGGAGAGCCCGGTGGCCCGTTCCCGGCGGGGTGCGCGCGGTTCCGGCGACCCGCTGGCGAACAGCCGCACCACCTCGACCGCCTGCCCGTCGACCAGCCGGTGGGCCAGCTCGTAGGCCAGCACCGCGCCCAGGCTGTGGCCGAACAGCGCCACCGGCGTGCCGGGGTCGAGCGCGGCCACGAGGTCGGCGCGCAGGCCGTCGACGGCGGCGTGCACGTCGCGGTGCGGCTCCTCGTCCACGCGCCGCTCCCGGCCGGGCAGCTGCAGCGGCAGCACCCGCAGGTCGGTGTAGTCCGACCACGGTCGGAAGAACGAGGCCCCGGCACCGGCGAACGGCAGGCACACCAGGGTGATCGCGGGGTCGTCATCCATCCGGGTCTTCCCTCTCTGGTCAGCGACTGGTCCGGACGCGGTAGCGCCAGGTGGACAGCGGGATGAACACGATGACCAGCAGCACCGCGCACCCCACCGCGTAGGGCACCGGGTGCGCGGTCGCCCAGCCGTGCTGCGGCGGGAAACCCGGTGGGGCGGCGTTGCCGAACAGCGCCCGCAGCGCGTTCGCCAGCGCGGTGATCGGGTTCCAGGCGGCGATCGTGGCCAGCGGTTCGGGCAGCGAGGCGGTGGCGATGAACCCGGAGGAGACGAAGGTGACCGGGAACAGCCAGATCAGCCCCAGGCTGGCCGCCACCTGCACGTTCGGCGCGATGATGCCGATGAACGCGCCGATCCAGGACAGCGCGAAGGCGAACAGCAGCACCACCAGGTAGCCGCCGAGGACCTGCGCCGGGCCGGTGTGCGGGCGCCAGCCCAGGACCAGGCCGCACCCGGTGGTCACGGTGGTGCTGGCCAGGCAGGTCGCCAGGTCGGCGGTCGTGCGGCCGAGCAGCAGCGAGACCCGCGCGATGGGCAGCGCGCTGAACCGCTCGACGGTGCCCTCCTGCAGGTCGCGGGCGATCCCGATCGCGGTGAACGACGCGGTGAAGGTGACGGCCTGGCCGAGCAGCCCGGCCACCAGGTACTCGCGGTAGGCCGGTCCGCCGAGGCTGCCGCCGAAGACGTAGCCGATCAGGCCCGCGAACAGGATCGGTTCCAGCAGGCTGGAGGCGAGGGTGGTGGGCGTGCGGCGCAGGTGGATCAGGTTGCGCCAGGTGAAGTCGGCGCTCTCCCGCGCGACCCGGACCAGCGCGCCACCCGCGCCCGCGCGGCGGGGTGGGGCGCCCGCGGTCGGCGCGAGCGGTGCCCGGGTGGTCATCCGGCCACCGCCCGGCGGTCGCCCGCGGTGAGGCCGAGGAAGACGTCGTCGAGGGTGGGCCGGGTCAGGCCGATCTCCAGCACCCGCACGCCCTCCGCGGCCAGCGCGACCAGCGCGCGGCCGACCGCGTCCTGCCCGTCGGCGACCGCGACCTCGACGCGGCGGACCCGGCGGTCGACCGTCGGCGTGGCGTCGGCGGCGCGGGCGGCCGCGCGCACGGCCGGGGCGATGTCGGCGTCGGTGGCCACGCACAGCACCAGCCTGCTGCGGCCCGCGGCGGCCTTGAGCTCGTCGGCCGTGCCCGCCGCGACGACCAGGCCGCCGTCGATCACCGTGATCAGGTCGGCCAGCCGGTCGGCCTCCTCCAGGTACTGCGTGGTCAGCAGCACGGTGGCCCCGCTCGCGGTGAGCTCGGCGATCGCGTCCCAGGTGTCGAGCCTGCTCTCCGGGTCCAGCCCGGTGGTCGGCTCGTCGAGGACCACCAGCGGCGGGGCGCCGACCAGGGCGGCGGCCAGGTCGAGCCTGCGCCGCATGCCGCCGGAGTAGGTGCCCACCGGACGGTGCGCGGCGTCGGTGAGCCGGAACCGACTCAGCAGCGCCGCCGTGGCCGCGCGGCCCGCGCGGCCGCGGATACCGCGCAGCTTGGCGATGAGGAGGACATTCTCATGTCCGGTGAGCACGCGGTCCACGGTGGAATACTGGCCGGCGACGCCGACCGAGGCGCGCACTTTCTCCGGTTCGTCACCTACCTCCCAGCCGTTCACCCAAGCGCGGCCGGAATCGGGTCGCAGCAGCGTGGTCAGGACTCGCACGATGGTTGTTTTCCCGGCGCCATTGGGTCCGAGCAACGCGAACACGGAACCGGTCGGGATATCGAGGTCGATACCGCGCAATGCGGGGGTGTTGGCGAACCGCTTCACCAGTCCCCGGGCGACGATCGCTGATCCACTCGCTGCGCGCACTGGCAGAACCGTAGCAACTTCCCGCTGTGGCACAAGGGGTTGACGAATCGGTCCGATCGGGCTCCCGAGTACCGCCGGGTTGTCGGGCCCGGCTTGGCTGAGCCGAATGTGGTAACCGGTGCCCGAATGGCCTAAAATATGAAAGATCTTCAAAACTGCGTCTGGCCACGTGGTGTCCGGGTGGTGGCCGATTCATGCGCTGTGATCCGCGTTACTCGGCTCGCCCTGAATTCCTCGGGTACGGTCCAGAGGGCGGGAGGTGATTCGTCATGGCCGGATCGGGCTCGGCGGAACAATTGTTCAGTACTTTCCGAAAGCGCGTGGTCGACAACCCGGATGATCCCGCCGTGACATTCGTGTCCGATCTGGTGGATTCGCCGGACTATTCCGCGCTGAGCTATTCCGAACTCGACTCCCGCGCGCGCCGGGTCGCCTCCTGGCTGGCCGAGCGGTTCGCCCCCGGCGAGCGGGCGCTGCTGCTCTACCCGCCCGGCGTGGAGTTCGCCGTCGGCTTCTTCGCCTGCGTCTACGCCGGACTGGTCGCGGTGCCCGCCCCGGTGCCCGGCCGCTACCGGCACGAGCGCCGCAGGCTCGCCGGGATCGCCGCCGACGCCCGCGTGTGCGTGCTGCTGACCAGCGAAGACGCGGTCGCGGCGGTGTCGGCCTGGGCGGCCGAGGAGGGCGTGAGCGCGGTGTGCCACCCGTCCGACTCCGCGGCGGGCGACCCGGCGGCCTGGCGCGAACCCGCGGTGACCCCGGAGTCGGTGGCACTGCTGCAGTACACCTCCGGCTCGACCGGCAGGCCCCGGGGCGTGCGGGTCCGGCACCGCAACCTGCTGTCCAATGTGGACGCCATCTGCGCGGCGTTCGGCTTCGGCCGGGCGCAGCGCTACGGCAGCTGGATCCCGCTGCACCACGACATGGGGCTGATCGGCATGCTGCTGCCGGGGGTCCTGCGCGGGCGCGGGTACGTGCAGATGGACCCGGTCGCGTTCCTGCGCCGCCCGCACCACTGGCCGCTGCTGCTGGACCGCTTCGACGTCAACGCGACCGCCGCGCCGGACTTCGGCTACGACCTGTGCGCCCGTCGGGTCACCGACGAGCAGGTCGCCGGGCTCGACCTGTCCCGCCTGCACGGCGCGGTCAGCGGCGCCGAACCCGTGCGCGCCGACACCGTCGCCCGGTTCCTCGCCCGCTTCGCCCCCGCCGGGCTGCGGCCGGAGGTCCTGGTCCCGATGTACGGCCTGGCCGAGGCGACGTTGATGGTCACCGGTACCGCGCGGCGGGCGCCGGTGCGCACAGCGCTGGACCGGGCCGCGCTCGAACAGCGGGAGCTGCGGCCTGCCGCGAGCGGCGCCGCGCGCGACCTCGTCGGCTGCGGCGCCCCGCGCGCCGGGGAACTCCTCATCGTCGACCCGGACAACGCGGAACCGTTGCCGCAGGGGCGAATCGGCGAGATCTGGCTGCGGGGGCCCGGCGTCGCGGGCGGGTACTGGGACGACCCGGAGGCCACCGCGCGGACCTTCGGCGCCCGGCTGGCCGACGGGCGCGGGCCGTTCCTGCGCACCGGCGACCTCGGCGGGCTGCTCGACGGCGACCTGTACGTGACCGGCAGGCGCAAGGACACCCTGGTGCTGCACGGGCGGAACCTGCACCCGCAGGACATCGAGGGCGAGCTGCGCGAGCGGCACACCGAGCTCGACGGCCTGCACGGCGCGGTGTTCACCGTCGGCGGCCACGACGGCGCCACCGGCCCGGACACCGGCGAGGTGGTCGTCCTGGTCCACGAGATCCGCGGCCACTGGGGCCCGGACCACCTGGCCGCGGTCGCCGCCGCGATGAAGCAGACCGTGGCCAGGGAGTTCGGCGTGCCGGTCGGCGCGGTCGCGCTCGTGCGACCCGGCGCGGTCCGCCGCACCACGAGCGGGAAGGTCGAGCGCTCGGCGACGCGCCACCTGTACCTGTCCGGGCAGTTGGACGTGCTGCTGCTCAGCGAGGACCCGCTGGTCGCCGCCGCGCTCGGCCCGCTCCGCGAGGTGTCCGTGTGACCCCTGTGGACGCCGTGGAAGCGCTGATGGTGGGCGACGCCTGGTCGCCGGCCCTGCTCGCCGACCTCGACGAGCGGGACGCGTTCCCGGCCGGTGCCGTGGACTCCCTCGACGCGGCTGGGCTGCAGGCGCACTACGTGCTGACCCCGGACAGTGACTTCCACGAGATGGTGTCGCTGGTGCGCGCGGTCGCCCGTCGCGATCTGACCGTCGCGATCGCGCACGGCAAGACCTTCCTCGGTTCCGCCGCCGTCTGGGTCGCCGGGACACCCGCCCAGTGCGACCGGCTCGCCGACCGGGTCCGCGCGGGTGAGCCGGTGTGCCTGGCGCTCACCGAGCGAAACCATGGCGCAGACCTCTTGGCGGGCGAACTGGCCGCGACCGCGCTCGACACCGGCTGGCGGTTGGACGGCGAGAAGTGGCTGATCAACAACGCGGCACGCGCCGGGTTGGCCTGCGTGCTGGCTCGCACCGATCCAGCAGGCGGCGGCCGCGGGTTCAGCTTCTTCCTGGTCGACCGGCGACGCCTGCACAGCACCGCGTGGGAGACGCTCCCCAAGGTCCGCACCCACGGCATCCGGGGCGCGGACATCAGCGGGTTCGTGCTGCACGGCGCGGAGGTGGGGGAGGACGCGCTGGTCGGCGCGGTCGGCGATGGCTTGACCGTGGCGCTCAAGGCGTTGCAGCTGACCAGGATCGCGTGCGTCGCGCTGTCCCTCGGTGCGGCCGACCACGCGCTGCGGCTGGCCCGCGACTTCGTCACCACCCGCGAGCTGTACGGCCGGGCGCTCGCCGAGGTGCCGCACGTGCGTCGGATCCTCGGCCGCGCGGCGGCGCGTGCGCTGGCCGCGGAAGCGGTGAGCACCGTGGCCGCCCGGTCGGTGCGCGCGCTGCCGGGGGAGCTGAGCGTGACGTCCGCGATCGCCAAGGCGTTCGTGCCCGCAGTGGTGGGGGAGTTGCTCAGTGAACTCGCGGAACTGTTGGGAGCACGTGGTTTCCTCACCTCACCACCGGGCGTGGGCTTCGCCAAGCTGGAGCGCGACCACCGGGTCTGCGGGATCTTCGACGGCAGCACCGTGGTCAACCGGGTGGCCCTGGCCGGTCAGCTGCCCAGGCTCGGCCGCCTGCTCGGCAAGGGTCTCAGCGCCCCCGGACTGGCCGCCGCCGTCGACCTGGGTACCGAAACGCCCCCGTTCGACCGCTCCAGACTCGCGTTGGTGTCGGCGACGGGGAGCAGTCTCGTGCAAGCACTCCCCGCGGCGGTGAAGCGACTCCCCGCTGCCATAGCCCCGCTCGCGGACGCGCTCACCGCACGACTGGCCGCACTCGAGGCCGAGTTGGCGGGGTTTGTCCCCGTCGCGGGCGGCCTGCCGAGCAGCGCGTTCGACCTCGCCGAGCGCTACGAACGCACCTACGCGGCGGCGGCCTGCGTCCTGCTGTGGCAGGCGAACCACCACCGGGACCACACGTGGTTGCGCGCCTGCCTGGCGGTCCTGCTCGACGAGCCGGACGACGCCGCGTTCGAAGCCATGGCCCAGGTCTTGCTCACCTGGTCCGGGCAGGCGTTCTCTCTTCCGGGGGCAGGCGCATGAGCGCCACACCGAAGCGCGCCGACCACCTCGAGGCCCTCCTCGGCTCGCTGTCTGATGTGGACAATCCGGTGGGTTCGGCGGCCATCCTCGACGCCGACGAGCGCGCCGAGCCGCTTGTCGCGGGTGAGGCCGTGCTGGCCGCGTTCGACCTCAACGCCGAACTGGTCCCGCCCGAGCACGGCGGCCGGTTCGACCGGGTGGACCACCTGGTCGAGGTGCTGCGCTCGGTCTACCGACGCGACCCGGCACTCGGTCTCGGGTACGCCGTCGGGTCGCTCATCGCCGGTGTCGCCGTGTGGACGGCCGCCGACACCGAGCAGGCGGCCCGCGCCGCGCGGCTGCTCCTGGGCGGTGGCCGGATCGCGGCGGCGTTCCACGAGCTGGCGCACGGCAACGACATCGCGGCGGCGGAGTTCACCGCCACCCCGTCTGATGGGGGTTTCCTGCTCAGCGGCCGCAAGGAGGTCATCGCCGGTATTGGGCGCGCATCGGCTGCGGTGATCTTCGCGCGCACTGACCCATCCCCGGGACCGCGCAGCCACTCGCTGTTGCTCGTCGAGCCGGTGCCAGGGGAACCGTTGCCGCGGTTCACCACGGCCGGGGTTCGCGGGGTATGGCTCGGTGGCGTCGCGGTTGACCGACACCCTGTGCCCGAGTCCGCCGTGCTCGGCCGAGTGGGCGGTGGGCTGGAGACGGTGCTCAAGGCGTTCCAGGTCACCCGGACCGCGTTGCCCGCCATGGCCACCGGTGTGCTCGACACCGGTCTGCGCATCGCGGTCGACCACCTCTCGACCCGGCGCCTCTACGGCGGCGCGGCCATCGACCTCCCGCACGTCCGCTCGGTGCTGGCCGCCGCGTTCGCCGACCTGCTGCGCGCCGAGGCGTTCGCCACCGTGGCCGCGCGGGCGCTGCACCTGGTACCCGGCTCGGCGAGCGTGTACTCGGCGGCGGTGAAGATCGAGGTGTCCCGGCTGCTGCTCGACGCCATGGACCGGCTCGCCGAACTGCTCGGTGCGCACTCCTACCTGCGCGAAGGCCCCAGCGGGCTGTTCCAGAAGCTGCTGCGCGACCTCGCGCCGGTCGGTTTCGGGCACATCGCCCGCGCGACCGCGCAGCTGAGCCTGCTGCCCCAGCTGCCCACCCTCGCCCGCCGTTCCTGGGCGGTCCCCGGCCCCGTCCCGGTCGACCTGCTCGACCTGGACGCCGACCTGCCGCCGCTGCGCTACGACCGACTCGCGCTGCACGCCTCCGGCCGGGACCCGCTCACCGCCGGGCACGGCGCGCTCCTGGACTCGCTGCCGCCCGGACCGGTGCGCGCCGCCGCCGCGGCGGATCGCGCCGAACTGGCCGAACTCGCCCGGGTCTGCGCCGGACTCCCGGTCGCCGAGCTGGGCGCGGACGCGCGGCCCGCGCACTACGACCTGGTGACCCGCTACGTCCTACTCCTGGTCCGCACCGCCTGCCTCGGGGTGTGGCGGCACGCGCCCCCCGGCGACTTCCTGGCCGACCCGGCCTGGCCGCTCGCCGCCCTGCACCGGTGCGCGCCCGGCCGGACCACGCCGCTGCCGGGCCCGGTCGAGGACGCCCTCGTCACCGAGCTGCTCGACCGCCACGGCGGCAACCGTTCGTTCGGCGGCACCGCCCGCCCACTCGCGTCGTGACCACCGAAGGGACCCCGATGTCCGCGCAGACCCGAGACCTCCGCGACTGGCTGGTGGCACGCGTGGCCACCTACCTGCGGCGCTCGCCGCAGGACGTCGACCCCGCCGTCCCGTTGGCCGAGTACGGGCTGGACTCGCTGACCGCGCTGGCCATCTCGACCGACATCGAGGACGAGTACGACCTGGTCCTGGACCCGGCGCTGGCCTGGGACCACCCGACGATCGACGCGCTCACGGCCGTGCTGACCGGCCTCATCGAGGCGAAGGAGCGGGCATGAGCGGCCGCGCGCTGACCGCGGCGCAGCACGGGGTCTGGGTCGCCCAGCAGCTCGACCCGGACAGCGCCCTGTTCACCTGCGCGGTCTGCCTCGACATCCCCGGCCCGGTCGACCGCGACCTGATGGCCGAGGCGGTCCGGCTGGCGGTGGCCGAGACCGAGGCGCTGCGGGTCCGGTTCTCCGCGACGGACACCTCGGTCGAGCAGATCGTCGACCCGGGAGTCGTCGGCGAGCTGGGGTTCCACGACCTGACCGGTGCACCCCCCGGCACCGCCGAGTCCGTTGTGGACGATGAGCTGGCCCGGCCGCTGCGGGACCCGCTGTTCCGGCACCTGTTGCTCAGGCTCGGTCCCGATGAGCACCAGCTCTACTTCGGCTACCACCACATCCTGCTGGACGCCTACGGGCTGTCGCTCTACTGCACGCGTCTGCTGGAGGTCTACACCGCCCTGACCAAGGGGGAGCAGCCCGGCGCCGCGCGGTTCGCGACCCTGGACGAGGTGCTCGCCGAGGAGGCCACCTACACCGCGTCGCCCCGGTACGAGCGGGACAGTGCCTACTGGCTGGGCGAGTTCGCCGACGTCCCGGCCGCGACCGACCTCGGCTCCGGGGCCTCCGGGCTCTCGTCCAGCCTGCCCACCGTGAGCCGTGTGCTCGCGGGCGAGGTACTGGGCGCGTCCACGGGCCGCTGGGCGATACCGGTGATCGCCGCCATGGCCGCGTACGCACACCGCTCGACCGGCGCCACGGACGTCGTCGTGCGGGTGCTGATGGCCGCCCGGCAGAGCCCGGCCGCGCTGGCCACGCCGGCGATGCTGGTCAACGACGTGCCGCTGCGCGTGCGGGTCCGGCCTGCCACTGTATTCGCCGAGGTGGTCGAGCAGGTCACCGCCAGGCTGGCGGAAGCGACGCGCCACCAACGGTTCCCGGCCTCGCGACTGCGCCGCGCACTGCCCGCGCCCGCCACCGCCGAGGTCGCGACCGGTCCGACGGTCAACGTGCTGTCGTTCGCTACTCCGCGGTTGCGGGTGGGCGCAGTCGAAGCGGTGGTTCGCCACCTCGCGTCCGGGCCGGTGCGCGACGTGATCCTCGACGCCGCCGCCGACCGGGACGCGACCGAGGGCGTCGGGTTGACCCTGCACGCCCATCCCGGCCGGTTCACCCCGGCCACCGCCGCCGCACACCTGGACCGCTACACCCGGCTGCTCACCGCCGCCGTCGCCCAGCCGCGGCTTCCCATCGGGGCGCTGGAGCTGACCGAGTTCGTCACGTGGGGCGACACCGCGGCCGAGCGGCCCACCGGCTCGTTGGTCGAGCGGTTCGAGGCGCAGGACCCGGCCGCTGAGGCCGTCGTGTTCGAGGGTGCCCGGCTGACCTACGGCGAGCTGCACGAGCGCGTGAACCTGTTGGCGTGGGCGTTGCGCGACAACGGGATCGGCGTGGAGTCGCGGGTCGCGGTGCTGTTGCCGCGTTCGATCGACCTGGTCGTCGCGGTGTGGGCGGTGCTGAAGGCCGGCGCGGTGTACGTGCCGGTCGAGACCGGGTACCCCGCCGAGCGGGTCGCGCACGTGCTCGAGGACTCGGGCGCGGCCTTCGTGATCTCGACGGACAACGTGCACACCCTCGACGGCGGGCGCACCGACAACCCCGATGTGGCCGTGCGCGGGGACAACGCGGCCTATGTCGTGTACACCTCCGGGTCGACCGGCACGCCCAAGGGCACCGTCATCACGCACGCGGGCATCGGCAACCGGCTGTGGGGGATGCAGCGGGAACACCTGCTCACGCCCGCGGACCGCGTGCTGCACAAGACCCCGGTGGGCTTCGACGTGTCGGTGTGGGAGCTGCTCTGGCCGCTCACCCAGGGCGCGGCGCTCGTCGTCGCCCGGCCCGACGGCCACCGCGACCCGGCCTACCTCACCGAGGTGCTGCGCGCGGAGCGGATCACGACTGTCCACTTTGTCCCGTCGATGCTCGCGGCGTTCCTGGCCGACGGATCGGTGCCCGACTCGCTGCGGTTGGTGGTGTGCAGCGGTGAGGCGCTGCCCGCGGACCTCGTCCGCCGCCTTCCCGCCGGGCCGAGGCTGTACAACTACTACGGCCCAACCGAAGTGGCGATCGACGCCACCACCTGGCCGGTCGACCCGACCGATCCGGTCGTCCCCATCGGTACGCCGGTGTCCAACGGCGGAGCGTACGTGCTCGACAGCGCCCTGTCCCCGCTCCCGCCCGGTCTGGTGGGGGAGCTCTACCTCACCGGCGTCCAGCTCGCCCGCGGGTACCTCGACCGCGCGGCGCTGACCGCCGAGCGGTTCGTGGCCGACCCGTACAGCGGGCCCGGGTCGCGCATGTACCGCACCGGCGACCTCGCGCGGCGGCGGCCGGACGGCGTGCTGGAGTACGCGGGCCGGGCCGACGACCAGGTCAAGATCAACGGTCAGCGGGTCGAGCCGGGCGAGGTCGAGGCCGCGCTGGCCCGCGTGCCCGGCGTCGACCTGGCGGTGGTCCTCGCCCGCGCGACGGCCGCGGGGACCCGGCAGCTCGTCGGGTACGTCACCGGCGCGCCCACCGAAGATCCACGCCGATGGCTGGCCGACCGGCTGCCCGCTTTCCTGGTACCCGCGGTCGTGCTGACGCTACCCGCGATGCCGTTGACACCTAACGGAAAGCTCGACCGCGCGGCCCTTCCGGCCCCCGCCCGAGAGACTGCCGACCGGGCGCCCCGCGCGGGTGTCGAGACGATCCTGCGCGACTTGGTCGCCGAGGTGCTCGGCCTGCCCGGCCCTGGCCCGGACGACGATCTTTTCGTCCTCGGCGCCGACAGCATCCACGCCATCCAGCTGGTCGGCCGGGCCCGCCGGGCCGGGATCCGCCTCACCACCCAGGACGTCTTCGACCACCCCACGATCGCCGGACTGACCGAGGTGGCGCGCGAAGCCGTCCCGGAATCCACTTCGGACGACCCGGTCGGCGAGGTCACCGAGACGCCGATGGCGCGATGGCTCGCCGGGCGCGGTGGGCCGACCACGGGTTTTGGTCAAGCCGTCCTGATCGCGCTCGACCCTGCTACCCGGTTCGAGCACCTGGCCCCCGCCCTCCAACTGGTGCTCGACCGGCACGACGTCCTGCGCCTGCGTGGCACGAGCATCCAGCCGGTCGGTGCCGTCCGAGCCGCGGACTGCGTGGTCATCGGAACCGATGTCGAACACGAGCGAGAAGCCGCCCGTCGCAGGTTGTCCCCGGCCGACGGGATCGTCGTCCAGGCCGTGTGGTTCGCGAACCCGGCGCGGCTTCTACTCGTGTCGCACCACCTCGTCGTCGACGGCGTGTCCTGGCGTGTTCTGCTGCCCGACCTGGCCGAGGCGTTGGCTGCCGTCGCCGACGACCGCGAGCCGATCCTGTCCGAGCCGGGAACATCGGTCCGCCGCTGGGCCGCGCACCTCGCAGAACTCGCACAGAACCCACTGCTGGACAAAGAGATTCCGTTGTGGACGGAGATCTTGTCCACGACGGAGCCGGTACTCGGCGCTCGGCCACGTGATCCGGCCGTCGACCACGTGCGCACCACGCGCTCGGTCACCGTCACCGTCCCGCGCGAACTGACCGCGACATTGTTGGGCGAGTTACCCGCCGCGCACCGCGCCACCGTCGACGAGGTGCTGCTGGCCGCGCTGGTGACCGCCGTCGGCAGGCCGGTACTGGTGGACCTGGAGCGGCACGGCCGCGATCACCTCCCGGACCTCGACCTGGCCACCACGGTCGGCTGGCTGACCAGGCTGCACCCCGTCCGGCTCGACCCGGAACCGCGGCAGATCCGCCACGTCCGCGAGAGCCTGCGCACCCTCCCGTCCGGCGGCCTCGGGTACGGCCTCCTCGCGGACCGCGTCGAGGGCGCACGTCCCCAGATCGGTTTCACCTACCTGGGCAGCCTCGACGGCTGGGCGGTCGAGGCGTTCCACCCGCTCGCCGACCCGGACCTGGCTCTCGCGCACACCCTGGACATCGACGCCTACGTCCGCGACGGCCAGCTCACCGCCGTCTGGACCTTCGCGGGCGAGGTCCTGACCGCCGACGAGGTCAGCGCCCTGGCCGACTCCTGGCTGGCCGCGCTCGCCGACCTGGTCCACGCCGAGTCCGGTGGCCTCGCGCCGTCGGACGTCCCCCTGGTCCACATCGGACAGGACGAGCTGGACAAGCTGCCCGGTGCCGTCGATGTCCTCCCGCTTTCCCCGCTCCAGCAGGGTTTGCTGTTCCTCGCGCTCTACGAGGCCGAGGACCCCTACGTCGGCCAGCTCGTGCTCCGGGTCGACGGCGGCTTCGACCGCGAGCGGATGCGGGCGGCCGCCACCGAGCTGCTGCGCAGGCACCCGAACCTGCGGGCGGGTTTCCGCGGCCGGTCGGCGGGCGAGCCGGTGCAGGTGATCCCGGCCCAGGTCACGACCCCCTGGGCCGAGCGCGAGCCGGGCGACCTGGCGTCGTTCCTGGCCAAGGACCGAGCCCGCGGCTTCAGCGTCGTGCGCCCGCCACTGCTGCGGTTCAGCGCGGTCGGCGACCGGCTGGTGATCACCCACCACCACCTCCTGGTCGACGGCTGGTCCCTCCCGCTGCTGGTCGACGAGCTGTTCGCGCTCTACGGCGGCGATCGGCTGCCGCCTCCGACGCCCTACCGCGACTACCTCGCCTGGCTGATCGCCCAGGACACCCAGCACGCCCTGGGGGTGTGGCGAACCGAGCTCGACGGGCTGGCCGAGCCCACACTGCTCGCCCCAACAGGCAAGCCCGACGGCCACGCCGTGCACGAGACCGTGTTGCCGGAAGCGACCACCTCCGCCCTCACGGCGGCGGCGCGGGCTCGCGGGCTGACGCTGAACACCGTCGTCCAGGGTCTCTGGGCGGTGCTGCTGGCCGGTGCCACCGGCCGCGACGATGTCGTCTTCGGCGCCACGGTGGCGGGCAGGCCGCCGGAGCTGCCCGGCGTGGAGTCGATGATCGGGCTGTTCATCAACACCCTCCCGGTACGGGTCCGGCTGGACCCGGCCGAGCCGCTGGCCGCGCTGCTGTCAGACCTGCGCGCGCGCCAGGCCGCGCTCGCCGCGCACCAGCACGTCGGGCTGGCCGACCTGACCCGCGCCACCGGGCTGGGCGAGCTGTTCGACACCGTGGTCGCCTTCGAGAACTACCCGATGCGCCCCGGCCGGACCGTCGGCGGCCTGCGCGTGGCCGCGGCCGAGCTGGTGGAGCGGGCGCACTACCCGCTGGTGCTGTCGGTCTTCCCCGGCCCCGAGCTGCGGCTGCGGTTCGCCTGGCTCACCGGGCGGCTCGACCAGCCCGCCGTCGAGGCGCTCGCGGAGCGGCTGGTCGAGTCGCTGCGCCGGGCCGCGAGCGGTCTGGACACGCCGGTCGGTGACCTGGTCGTCCGCGACCGGGTGTCCACTGTGGTCACGAGCCGGGCGGTCGTGGTCCACCCCGGTGGCCGGGCGCCCGCGACACCGGACGAGCGGCGGCTGCTCGCCATCGTGGCCGAGGTCCTCGAGGTCGCCGAGCTCGGTGTCGACGACGAGTTCTTCGCCCTCGGCGGCACCTCCATCCTGATGATCCGCCTGGTGCACCGGGTGCGCGACGAGTTCGGCGTCCACCTGACCCTGCGCGAGGTGTTCGCCGCGCCCACCGTCGCCGGTCTCGCCGCCCGGCTGGCCGACCTGGCCCCGGGCGCGGCCGCCGTCGTGGCGGGGGAGCGGCCCGCGCGGTTGCCCCTGTCGTTCACCCAGGAGCGGATGTGGTTCCTGCAGCGGTTGCAGGGCGCGTCCGGGACCTACAACATCCCGCTCGAGATCCGGCTGACGGGCGAGCTGAACGTCCCGGCGCTGACCGCGGCGCTCGGCGACGTCGTCGACCGGCACGAGCCCCTGCGCACCGTCTACCCCGAGGACGACGACGGCCCCCGCCAGGTCGTCCTCCCGCCCGGCGGTCTCCGGCTCGACGTGGTGCGCGATCCCGAGCCCGACCTGGCGGCCCTGGCCGCGCGCCCGTTCGACCTGACCACCGAACGCCCGGTCCGCGCCACGCTGTTCGACCTCGGCACGGGTGAGCACGTCCTGCTGCTGGTGGTCCACCACATCGCCGCCGACGGCTCGTCGATGCGCCCGCTGGCCGACGACCTCTCCGCTGCCTACGCCGCCCGGCTCGCCGGGTCCACACCGGACTACTCGCCGCTTCCCCTGCAGTACGCGGACTTCGCGCTCTGGCAGCGGGGCGCGTTGACCGACGAGCTGGCCCGCCAGGTCGAGTACTGGACCGCCGCCCTGGCCGGGCTCCCGCAGGAGGTCAGCTTCCCGGCCGACCGGCCGCGCTCCGCTGTTCCCACCTACGGTGGCGACCACGTCGAGTTCACCGTCCCGCCTGCGCTCTACGCACGGGTGCTCGACGTCGCGGGCCGCACCCGGGGTACGCCGTTCATGGTGTTGCAGGCCTCGGTGGCGCTGCTGATGACCGCGCTGGGCGCGGGCGAGGACATCCCGATCGGCGGTGCCGTCGCGGCGCGGTCGGACTCGGTGCTCGACCGGGTCGTCGGCGTCTTCATCAACACCCTGGTCTACCGGTTCTACACCGCAGGCGACCCCACGTTCACCGAGCTGGTGGCCCGGGTGCGCGAGACCGGGCTGGCCGCCTACGCCAACCAGGACGTGCCGTTCGAGCGGCTCGTCGAGCGGCTGCGCCCGGAGCGGTCCCGCTCCAGGCACGCGTTCTTCCAGGTCATGGTGGCCTGGCTGGACTTCACCGACGCCGAGGTCGACCTCACCGGTCTGCGTGCGCACGCCGCGCCGGTCACCAACGGCACGGCCAAGTTCGACGCCCACTTCGACTGCGTCGTCGAGGACGGCGGCCTCCGCTGCCGCCTGGAGTACGCCACCGACCTCTACGACCGGCGCACCGCGGAGAGCGTCGTCGAGCGGTTCCTGCGGGTGCTCACCGCGGTCACCGCCGATCCGGACCTGCGACTGTCCCAAGTGGACGTCATGGGCGAGGTCGAGCGCAAGCTGGTGCTCGAGGCGTGGAACGAGACCGCGGGCGAGCTGGACGGCTGGTCCGTCGTGCCGATGCTGGAGGCGCAGGACCCGTCGCTCGAGGCCGTGGTCTTCGAGGGGGAGCGGGTCACCTACGGCGAGTTCAACACCCGGGTGAACCGGCTGGCGCGGGCGCTGCGGGCCCGCGGCGTCGGGCCGGAGTCGCGGGTGGCGGTGATGCTGCCGTACTCGGTCGACCTGGTGGTGGGGCTCTGGGCGGTGATCAAGGCGGGCGCGTCGTACGTGCCGGTCGACACCGGCTACCCGGCCGAGCGGATCGCTTACATCCTGTCCGACTCCGGCGCCGCGCTGCTGCTTGGTGAGTCCGATGTGGACGGTTTTGAGCGGGTAGACATGTCGGTGCAGCACGACGAGTCGGTCTCGGCCGAGGGCCTGGGCGTGCTCGCGCACGGCGACAACGGGTCGTACGTCATCTACACCTCCGGCTCCACCGGCCGTCCGAAGGGGACGATCAACACCTACGCCGCGATGGCGAACCGGTTCTACTGGATGCAGCTCGACTACCCACTCGGCCCCGGCGACCGGGTCCTGCAGGCGACACCGACCGGGTTCGACGTCTCGGTGTGGGAGGTGTTCTGGACCCTGTCCCGGGGGGCCACCCTGGTGGCGCCGAAGCCGGGCGGGCACCGCGACCCGGCCTACCTGTCGCGGCTCATGCACGCCGAGTCCGTCACCGTGCTGCACCTGGGCGCGTCCCGGCTGGCGGCCTACCTCGCCGAGGCCGACCTGCCGCCGACGGTGCGGCACGTCGAGTCCGGCGACGAGGTGATGCCCGCCGACCTGATCCGCCGCTTCCACCGGCGCAACCCCGGCGCGGTCCTGACCAACGCCTATGGCCCGACGGAAGCCGCCGTCGACGTCACCCGCTGGATGACCCCGCCCGACCCGGGTGTGGTGCTCATCGGCGGCCCGGTGCTCAACACGACCGCCTACGTGCTCGACGCGCGGCTCGCACCGGTGCCCCCGGGTGTGCGCGGCGAGCTGTACCTCGGCGGGATCCAGCTCGCCCGCGGCTACCTCGACCGCGCCGGGCTGACCGCCGACCGGTTCGTGGCCAACCCCTACGGCCCGCCCGGCAGCCGCCTGTACCGCACCGGCGACCTGGTGCGGTGGAGCGCGGACGGCGAGCTGGAGTACTTCGGCCGGGCCGACGGGCAGGTCAAGCTGCGCGGTCAGCGGGTCGAGCTGGGCGAGGTCTCCTCCGCCATGGCCGAGTTCCCGGGCGTGGTCCGGGCCGCCGCCGCGGTGCACGACCAGCGGTTGGTGGGCTACGTCGTGGCCGCCGGCCCGATCGACCACGACGCGCTGCGGGCCCGGCTGGCCGCGCGGCTCCCGGAGTACATGGTGCCGCCGGTGGTGCTGGAGCTCGACGTGTTCCCGTTGACCCCCAGCGGGAAGCTCGACACCGCGGCGCTGCCGGTGCCGGACTTCGCCCCGGTGTCCGGCCGGGCACCGCGCGACGAGCGCGAGAAGCTCCTCTGCGGACTCTTCGCCGAGGTGACCGGTGTCCCGGAGGTGTTCCTCGACGACGACTTCTTCGCCCTGGGCGGGCACTCGCTGTCCGTGGCCCGCCTGGCCAACCGGATCCGCACGGTGCTCGGCGTGGAGATCGAACTGGCCGCGCTGTTCGAGGCGACCACACCCGCGCGCGTGGTGTCCCTGTTGGACGGTGCTCGCCCGCGTCGAGCCGGTGTGCTGCCGCGTCCGCCGATGGACCGCGTGCCGCTGTCCTACGCGCAGGAACGCCTGTGGTTCCTCTACCGCTTCGAGGGACCGTCCGCGACCTACAACCTGCCGGTGGCGCTGCGGCTGTCCGGCGACCTCGACGTCCCCGCGCTCGCCGCCGCGCTCGACGACTTGGCCACCCGGCACGAGGCGCTGCGCACGATCTTCGCCGAGGACGAGCACGGTCCGCACCAGATGCTCCTGCCGTCGGTCCCCGCCTTGCGCGTGATCGAGACCGCCGATGTGGACGCCGCGCTCGCGGAGGCGGTGCGGGTGCCGTTCGACCTGGCTGTCGAGGCGCCGATGCGGCCCAGCCTGTTCGACCTCGGGGGCGGCGAGTACGTCCTGCTGGTCGTGCTGCACCACATCGCGGGCGACGCCGTGTCGATGGTCCCGCTCGCCCAGGACATCACCCGCGCCTACGCCGCGCGGTGCGCCGGGGCGGCGCCGGACTGGGCACCGCTGGAGGTCCAGTACGCCGACTACGCCGTGTGGCAGCGCGCGCTGTTGGGCACCGCGGACGACCCCGGCAGCGAGCTGTCCCGCCAGCTCGACCACTGGACCACCGCGCTGGCGGGGTTGCCCGAGCAGCTCGACCTGCCGGTGGACCGGGCCCGCCCCGCGGTGGCCTCCTACCGCGGCGAGATGGTGCCGTTCACCGTCCCAGCCGAAGTCCACAATGGACTTGTCGAGCTGGCCCGGGCACGGCACGCGACCATGTTCATGGTGGTGCAGGCCGCCCTGGTGACCCTGCTGCACCGGCTCGGCGCCGGGGACGACATCGTGATCGGCTCCCCGGTCGCCAACCGGGTCGACGAGGCGGTGGCCGACCTGGTCGGGTTCTTCGTCAACAACCTGGTGCTGCGCACCGACCTGTCCGGCGACCCGACCTTCACCGAGGTGCTGGCCCGGGTGCGGGCTGCTGACCTGACCGCCTACGCCCACCAGGACGTGCCGTTCGAGCGCGTCGTCGAGGCGGTGAACCCGGTGCGCTCCACGGCCCGGCACCCGCTGTTCCAGACCAACCTGAACTGGGTCGACGCCGACCAGCGCGCGGTGGTCGAGCTGGTCGCCGAGCTGCCCGGGGTCGCGGGCCGGGTGCTGGAGCTGACCGCGCCGACCGCCAAGTTCGACCTGTCGTTCTTCCTCGCCGCGCACTTCGGGGGCGAGGTGTCCGGGCTGCTGGAGTTCGCCACCGACCTGTTCGACCGCGCCACCGCCGAGCGGATCGCCGCGCGCTTCGTCGACCTGCTCGCCGCCGTGGTCGCCGAGCCGGACGTGCCAGTCGGCGCGCTGGACGTCGTCGGCCCGGACGAGCGGCGCAGGCTCGCCGCGTGGAACGCCACCGCGCACGAGCTGCCCGAGGGCACCTTGACCACGCTCATCGAGGCCCAGGTCGCCCGGACTCCCACCGCGCCCGCGGTCGCGTATGGACATTCGACGCTCAGCTACGCCGAGCTCGACGCCCGCGCGAACCGGTTGGCGCGCCACCTGATCAGCCTCGGCGCGGGCCCCGAGCGGTTCGTGGCCGTGCTGCTCCCGATCTCCGAGCACGTGTTGGTCACCCTGCTGGCGGTGCTCAAGTCGGGCGCGGGTTACCTGCCCCTGGACCCGGCCCACCCGGCCGACCGGCTCGCCTTCATGCTCGCCGACATCGCCCCGGTCGCCGTGGTCACCACCCCCGACCGTGCCGCCGGTGTCGGCCGTGTTCCCGTGGTCCTGCTGGACGATCCGGCCATCGCCGAGCAGCCCGACACCGGGCTCGACGCGATCGCGACCCCCGGCAACGCGGCGTTCGTGATCTTCACCTCGGGCTCCACCGGCACACCGAAGGCCGTCCTGGTCGAACACCGCTCGCTGGTGGCTTACCTGTCCTGGGCGCGCCACGAGTACGCGAGCCTCGCGGGCCGCGTGCTGGTCCACTCGCCGATCGCCTTCGACCTCACCGCCACCGGGCTGTTCGGGCCGCTGATCTCCGGCGGCCGCGTCGAGCTGGTCGGCTGGACCGGGTCCGGCCCCGAGCCGGGCGCGGCCGTCACCCGCCCGGACTTCGTCAAGGCGACCCCCAGCCACCTGCAGCTGCTCGCCGCCGTGCCCGAGGAGTTCTCCCCGAGCGGCCAGTTGGTGCTCGGCGGCGAGTCCCTGCTCGGCGACGCGCTCGACGAGTGGCGGGCCCGGTACCCGGGCGCGACCGTGCTCAACGAGTACGGCCCGACCGAGACGACGGTCGGTTGCACTGTCTTCCGCGTCGAGCCCGGCGACGCGCTCCCGTCCGGCGTGATCACCATCGGCACCCCGGTGTGGAACACCGAGATCCACGTGCTCGACGCCCGGCTCCGGCCCGCCCCGGTCGGCACCGCGGGTGAGCTCTACGTGGCGGGCGCGCTGGTCACCCGGGGCTACCACGGCAGGCCGGGGCTGACCGCCGGTCGGTTCGTGGCCAACCCGCACGGCCCGGCCGGTTCGCGGATGTACCGCACCGGCGACCTGGCGCGCTGGACCGGCTCGGGCAGGCTGGAGTTCGTCGGCCGGGTCGACGACCAGGTCAAGATCCGCGGCTTCCGGATCGAGCTGGGCGAGGTCGAGGCCGTGCTCTCGGCCGCGCCCGGTGTCACCCAGGCGGCCGTGGTGGTGCGCGAGGACCAGCCCGGGGACAAGCGGCTGGTCGCCTACCTCGTCCCCGCGGCCGACCGGCCGGATCTGGCCGCTGACGTGGCCGCGCTGCGGGCCGCGGCCGAGCGTGCGTTGCCGGACTACATGGTGCCCTCGGCGTTCGTGCTGCTCGAGGTCCTGCCGCGCACGGTGAACGGCAAGCTCGACCGCAAGTCGCTGCCCGCGCCCGAGGTCGACACCGCGGGCCGCGCGGCGTCCTCGGCGCTGGAGAGCCGGGTCACGGCGCTGTTCGCAGAGTTGCTCGGGGTGGCCGAGGTCGGCGCCGACCAGGACTTCTTCCGGCTCGGCGGGCACTCGCTGCTGGTCGCGCGGCTGGTCAACCGGCTGCGCGACGGCTTCGGCGCCGAGCTGTCCCTGCGCGACGTCTTCGAGCACCCGACCGCCGCGGGCGTCGCCGGACTGCTCGGCACCGCCGCCCCCGCGGCCGCCCCGCTCGTCGCGGGCGTGCGGCCCGAGTGGATCCCGCTCTCGGCGGCGCAGCGCAGGCTGTGGTTCCTCGACCGGCTCGACGGTCCGTCGGCGACCTACACGATCCCGATCGCGCTCCGGCTGTCCGGTCCGCTCGACGTGGCCGCCCTGCGAGCCGCCTTCGCCGACGTGGTGGCCCGGCACGAGGTGCTGCGCACGGTCATCCGCGAGGACGACCAGGGGCCGCACCAGGTCGTGACGGACCGCCCGGCGCCCTTCTCGATAGTCCACTGCGGACAGTCCGAAGTGGATGAACTGGTGGCCGGTGCGGCGCGCGAGCCGTTCAGGCTGGAGGCGCAGCTCCCGGTTCGGGCGACGTTGTTCGCCGTGGCCGAGCACGAGCACGTCCTGCTGGTGCTGCTGCACCACATCGCGGGCGATGGCACCTCCATGCGCCCGCTCGCCGCCGACCTCGCCACCGCCTACGCCGCCCGCCGCGACGGCTCCGCCCCCGCCTGGTTGCCGCTGCCCGTGCAGTACGCGGACTACGCCCTGTGGCAACGAGACCTCCCTGACGACCTGGCGTTCTGGACCGACGCGCTGGCGGGCATCCCCGAGCAGATCGACCTGCCCACCGACCGGCCGCGCCCCGCGGTCCTGTCCTACCGCGGCGACACGGTCGAGTTCACCGTCCCTGAGGGCCTCCGGTCCGCCGTCGCCGACCTGGGCCGTGACCACGGCGCGAGCGAGTTCATGGTGCTGCGCGCCGCCCTGTCCACCCTGCTGCACCGGCTGGGCGCAGGCACGGACGTCGTCGTCGGCGCGCCGGTGGAGGGTCGTCCGGACACCGCGGTGGAGGATCTGGTCGGCCTGTTCGCCAACACGCTCGCGCTGCGGGTCGACCTGTCCGGTGAGCCGACTTTCGCGGAGGTCCTGTCGAGGGTGCGCGCGGGAGACGTGGCCGCGCACGCCCACGCCGGGGTCCCGTTCGAGCAGCTGGTCGAGGTGCTCAACCCGGTGCGCTCGCGGGCCCGCCACCCGTTGTTCCAGGTGCTGCTGGCGGTCAACGCCGAGGTCGCGCCCCCTGTGCTGCCTGGCTTGGCCGTCACGCTGGGAGCGGTCGCGGGTGATCTCGCCAAGTTCGATCTGTCCGTCCTGCTCACCGAGCACGCGGGCGGTTGGTCGGGCACCGTGGAGTACGCCACCGACCTGTTCGACCGCGCCACCGCCGACGCGTTCGCCCATCGGTTCCTGCGGGTGCTCAGCGAGGCTGTCGCCGATCCCGGACGCGCCATCGGCGACCTCCCGTTGCTCACGACCGCCGAGCACGAGCAGTTGGTCGTCCGCAACGACACGGCTCGTGCCCTGCCGTCCGCTTCGCTGCCCGACCTCTTCGAGTCCCAAGTGGACCGGACGCCGGACGCCGTCGCGGTCGTCTCGGCCGAACGGGCACTGACCTATGCGGAGTTGGACGCGCTGGCCAACCGCCTCGCCCGGCAGCTGGTCGGGCGCGGTGCCGGCCCGGGGACCGTGGTCGCTCTGCTGCTCCCGCGGTCGGTCGAGTTCCTCGCCGCCACCTTGGCCGTGCTGAAGGCCGGCGCGGCATACCTGCCGCTCGACGAGTCGTTCCCCCAGGCCCGGATCGACCAACTGCGCGCCGACGCGGGTGTCCTGCTGACGATCACCGGCGACACCTTCGCCGATCTGGACGAGCACTCGGCCGACCGGCTCGGTGTGCGGGCGCACCCGCGCTCGGCGGCGTACGTGATCTACACCTCCGGCTCGACCGGCGGTCCGAAGGGCGTGGTGGTCGAGCACGCGGCCCTGGCCGCCTACCTGAACGAGGCTGTGCGGCTGTACCCGTCGGCGGCGGGGGAGTCGCTGGTGCACTCCTCGCTCGCCTTCGACCTGCCGATCACCGTGCTGTTCGCACCGCTGGTGGCGGGCGGCCGGGTCCGGCTGGGTGATCTTGACGGGCCCGCTGACCTGCTCAAGGTCACCCCGAGCCACGTGGCGCTGCTTGAGCCGCAGGGTGTGCGCGATCTCGTCGTCGGCGGGGAGGCCCTCGACGGTTCGGCCCTGAGCGCCTGGCGCGCGGCGAACCCGCGGGCGACCGTGGTCAACGAGTACGGGCCCACCGAGGCGACCGTGGGCTGCGTGGTGCACCGGGTCGAGCCGGGCGCCGAGGTGCCCGCCGGACCTGTCCCGATTGGCCGCCCGATCGCCAACGCCCGGACCCACGTCCTCGACGAGCGGCTGCGCCCGGTACCCGACGGCGTGTGGGGCGAGCTGTACCTCGCGGGCGCGGGCCTGGCGCGCGGGTACCTCGGCAGGCCGGGGCAGACCGCCGGCCGGTTCGTCGCCGACCCGTTCGGTCCGCCCGGCACGCGGATGTTCCGGGTTGGTGACCGGGCGCGCTGGACCCCGGCGGGCGTGCTGGAGTTCGCAGGCCGGGTGGACGACCAGGTCAAGATCCGCGGCTTCCGGGTCGAGCCGGGCGAGGTCGAGGCTGTCCTGTCCACTGTGGACGAGGTGCGGCAGGCGGTGGTGATCGCCCGCGAGGACCGACCCGGTGACCGCAGGCTGGTCGCCTACCTGGTCGGGACCGCTTCCGTCGAGCTGGCCCGCAAGCGCTTGACAGCCGTGTTGCCCGCGCACCTGGTCCCTTCAGCCTTTGTCGAGCTGTCCGAGATCCCGTTGACCGCCAACGGGAAGGTCGATCGCGCGCGGCTCGCCGCACCGGTGTCGCAGACCTCCGCCGTCCCGCGCCCGCCCGCCGACGAGCGTGAGCGTCTAGTCTGCGGGCTCTTCGCCGAGGCGCTGGGCGTGGCCGAGGTGGGGGCCGACGACGACTTCTTCGAGCTGGGCGGGCATTCGCTGCTCGCCGCCCAGGTGGTCAACCGCGTGCGGACCACGACCAGCGCCGAGATCGGTGTCGCCGCCCTCTTCGACGCACCGACACCGGCGCGCCTTGCTGACGTGCTCGCCACCGCCGCCCTGGGAAATCGCCCGGTACTCGCTCCACGGTCGCGTCCCGAGCGGGTGCCGTTGTCGTTGGCACAGCGCGGATTGTGGTTCCTCAACCGCCTCAACCCGGACTCGACGGACTACACCGTGCCCGTGGTCCTGCGCCTGACCGGCGCGGTCGACGTTCCCGCGTTGCGCGCTGCCGTCGACGACCTGGTGACGCGCCACGAGATCCTGCGCACCGTCTTCCCCGAGCACGACGGCGAACCCTTCCAGCATGTTCTGCCCGCGGGCGCCGGGCTGGAGCTTGTCGAGGACATCGACACCGCGACCGGTTTCGACCTCACCCGGGAGACCCCGCTGCGGGCCCGCTTCAAGTCCACTCCGGATGGTGGGGTGCTCGTGCTCGTCCTGCACCACATCGCCGGTGACGGCTGGTCGCTGGGTCCGCTGGCCCGCGATCTGGGCGCCGCGTACCGCGCCCGGGTCGACGGGGTCGCACCCGCCCTGCCGCCCCTGCCGGTGCAGTACGCCGACTACGCGCTCTGGCAACGGGACACCCTCGGCTCGCCGAGCGACCCGAACAGTCTGGTCAGCGCACAGTTGGAGTTCTTCCGACGGACGCTCGCCGACGCTCCGGCCGAGCAGACCCTCCCCACCGACCGCCCCCGCCCCGCCGCCCCCACCGGGCGTGCCGACCGGGTACCGGTGGAGCTCCCGGTCGAACTCGCTGTCGACCTGCGTGCGGTCGCCAAGCGGACCGGGACCAGCGTGTTCATGGTGCTGCACGCCGGTCTCGCCGTACTGCTGGGCAAGCTCGGCGGTGGGCGCGACATCGTGATCGGCGCGCCGGTCGCGGGTCGCGGCGACGAGCGGCTGGCCGAGCTGGTCGGCTACTTCGTCAACACCCTGGTCCTGCGCGTCGACCTGTCCGGCGACCCGACCTTCGCCGACGTCCTCGCCCGGGTCCGCGCCGCTGACCTGGCCGCCTTCGAGCACGTCGACCTGCCGGTCGACCAGCTCGTCGAGGAGTTGGCCCCGGTGCGGGTGCCCGGTCGCAACCCGCTGTTCCAGGTGCTGCTCGCCGTCCGGGCGGGCGCCGAGCCGTCGGTCGAGCTCGACGGGCTCACCGTGCGCACCGAACCGAGCGCCACCGGCGCCGCCAAGTTCGATCTCCTGCTGGATCTCGCCGAGCACGCGGACGGGATCAGCGGCGCGCTGGAGTTCGCCACCGACCTGTTCGACCGCGCCACAGCCGAGGATTTCGCGGCCGCCTTCACCCGCCTGCTCGCCGGCGTGGTCGCCGCGCCCGAGAGCCCGGTGCGGCTGGTGAGCGCCCTGTCGGCCGATCTGCGCCACGACCTCGTGCGCGGGTGGCACGGCGAACGGCGTCCCGTGCCCGCGGTGACACTGCCCGGGCTGTTCGCTGTCCAGGTCGCCATTAGTCCACTTCGGACTGCCGTGGTCGCGGGCGATGAGCGCCTGACCTTCGCCGAACTAGCCGACCGAGTCGACCGGCTCACCGGGACGCTCGCTGGGCGCGGGATCGGCCGGGGCGATGTCGTCGCGGTGGTCCTGCCCCGCTCGGCTGACGCGATCGTCGCACTCCTGGCGGTGCTCACCACAGGCGCGGCCTACCTGCCGATCGACCCCGGCACCCCGCCGGTCCGCCGGGCCGACATCCTTGACGACGCCCGCCCGACCCTCGTACTCGACGGTCTGCCGCCTCACGAACCGGGCACGCCCGCGCTCCCGACGCTGGGTGACCTCGCCTACGTGCTGTACACCTCGGGCTCCACCGGGCGGCCCAAGGGCGTTGCGGTCGAGCACCGCGCGCTGGCCAACCTGTTCCACAGCCACCGGCGCGCGCTTTTCGACACCGGGCGCCCGCAGCGGGTCGCCCTCACCGCGCCGCTGTCGTTCGACGCGTCCTGGGACCCGGTGCTCTGGCTGGTCGCCGGACACGAGCTGCACGTGCTCGACGACGACACCCGCCGCGACCCGCAAGCCCTGGTCCGCTACCTCGCCGACCAGCGGATCGACGTCGTGGAGACCACGCCGTCGCACGTCCGGCAGCTGCTCGCCGCCGGCCTGCTCGACCGAACCCACCCCGCCCTGCTCGCGCTCGGTGGCGAGGCTGTCGACGCCCCGCTCTGGCACACCCTGGCCACGACCCCGGGACTGCGGGCGGTGAACCTGTACGGACCAACCGAGTCCACAGTGGATTCGACGCTGGCCTGGGTCGCCGACCACCCGGACCCGGTGCTCGGGCGCGGGATCGACAACACCGGCACCCACGTGCTCGACGCCGAGCTCAACCCCGTCGCCCCGGGTGTGGTCGGCGAGCTGTACCTGTCGGGGCCCGGGCTCGCCCGTGGCTACCTCAACGCCCCCGCCGCCACCGCTGAGCGGTTCGTCGCGAGTCCTTTCGAAACTGGTCAACGGATGTACCGCACCGGTGACCTGGTGCGCTGGACCCGGGCGGGCGTGCTGGACTTCATCGGCCGCGTCGACGGACAGGTCCGGGTGCGCGGCATGCGGGTGGAGACCGGCGAGGTCGAGGCGGTGCTGGCGGCGTGCCCCGGTGTCACCGCGGCTGCGGTGGTCCACGCGGACGGCTTGATCGGCTACGTCGCCGGTGAGGTGACTGAGGAAGCCGTCCGCACGGCCGCGAGCAAGCGCTTGCCGGAATACATGGTGCCGCAACGGTTCGTCGTGCTCGATGCGCTCCCGTTGACTCCCAATGGCAAGGTAGACAAGCACGCCCTCCCGGCTCCGGCAGGTGCCGTGTCCACCGGGCGAGCGCCGCGCAACCGTGCCGAGGCGGTCCTGTGCGCGTTGTTCGCCGCTGTGCTGGGCCGGGCATCGGTCGGCGCTGACGACGGGTTCTTCGCACTGGGCGGGCATTCCCTGCTCGTCACCAAGCTCGTCGGCCGCGTGCGGGCGGAGTTGGGCGTGGAGCTGCCGGTGCGCGCGGTGTTCGAGTCGCCGACCCCCGCGGGCCTGGCGGCCTGGCTCGCCGACGCGGCACCCGCCCGGCCCGGTGTCGAACCGTCGCCCAGGCCCGACCGGGTGCCGTTGTCCTTCGGTCAACGGCGGCTGTGGTTCCTGCACCGCTTCACCGGACCCTCGCCCGCCTACAACATCCCGCTGGCACTGCGGTTGCGCGGCGACCTCGACACCGACGCGTTGACCGTCGCGCTGGCCGACGTGGTCGAGCGGCACGAGGTGCTGCGCACGGTGTTCGCCGAGGACGACGCGGGCGTGCGCCAGGTCGTGCTTCCGGACGCCGCGCCCGTGGTCGAGGTCGCCGACGTCACCGAGGACCGGTTGGCCGACAACGTCGCGGTCGCCTCGGCGTACCCGTTCGACCTCGCCGCCGAGATCCCGGTGCGCGCCTGGGTGCTCCGCCGGGACCCGCGTGACCACGTGCTCGTCGTGCTCGTCCACCACATCGCCTGCGACGGCGAGTCGATGGCGACCCTCGCCGACGACCTCGCCACCGCCTACCGGGCGCGACTGCGCGGAGAACGTCCCTTGTGGACTGATCTGTCCGTCCAGTACGCGGACTTCGCCTCCTGGCAGGACCAACTCCTCGCCTCGGACGTCGGCACCGATCAGCTGGCGCACTGGCGAACCGCCCTGGAAGGCCTGCCGCAGGAGCTCGACCTGCCCACCGACCGGCCACGTCCCACCACTCCCACGGGCACGGGAGCCGCGGTGCCGCTGGAGATCGGGGCATCCTCGCACCGGCTGCTGGCACATCTCGCCGAGCGGTCCGGCACGACGGTCTTCATGGTGGTGCAAGCCGGCCTCGCCGCGCTGCTGACCCGGCTCGGCGCCGGCCAAGACATCCCGATCGGAACCCCGGTCGCGGGTCGGGTCGACGCGGCGCTCGACCGGCTGGTCGGCTTCTTCCTCAACACCCTGGTGCTGCGCACCGACACCACCGGCGACCCCAGCTTCACCGACCTGCTCGCCCGCGTCCGCCAAGGGGACCTCGCCGCGTACGCGCACCAGGAGACGCCGTTCGAGTGGCTGGTGGAGGCGCTGAACCCGACTCGGTCGACCGGACGGCACCCGCTGTTCCAGGTCATGCTCTCCTTCCGCACCGACGACGGCATCGCCCTCGACCTGCCTGGGCTGTCCGTCGAGGCGCTCCCGGCCGGGCCGCCGACAGCCCGCTTCGACCTGTCGGTCAGCCTCACCGAGCGGCACACCGGCGCTGAGCCGGGTGGTATCACCGGGGAGATCCAGTACGCCACCGCCCTGTTCGACCGGGAGACCGTCGCCCGGCTCGCCGCTCGGCTGGTGCGCCTGCTGGAGCAGGCCGGTGCCGCACCTGACACGTCGCTCAGCGCATTCGACGTCCTGCTCCCCGACGAGCACGCTGACCTGACTCCCGCGTGGCGCCCTGACGGCACGACGCTCGTCGACCTGATCGAGGGCGGGGCAGCGGACTCCCTCGCCGTGATCGACGGGGATGTCGAGCTGGCCTTCGGGGAGTTCGGCCGCCGCGCCAACCGATTGGCACACCTGCTCATCGGCTTGGGGGTCGGCCCGGAGTCCGTTGTGACGCTGGCGCTCCCGCGCTCCCTCGACCTGCTCGTCGCCGCGCACGCGGTCGCCAAGGCGGGAGCGGCCTACACCCCGGTCGACCCCGAGGCGTCCGCTGGGCGAACCGCCGCCATGCTCGCCGACGCCGGTGCCCAGCTCGTCATCACCGCTGGTGGCGGCGGATATCAGCTGTCCACAGTAGACCTTGCTGACCCGGGAATCGTCGAACGCCTCGCGGTCGGACCCGACCACGCGCCGACGGACGCCGACCGAACCGCGCCGCTGCGGCCGGAACACCCGGCGTACGTCATGTTCACCTCCGGCTCCACCGGCCGACCGAAGGGCGTGGTCGTCTCCCACGCGTCCCTGGTCAACCACCTGCGCTGGCTGCAACGGACCTACCCGCTCGCACCCGACGACCGGGTGTTGCAGAAGACCCCGACCGGCTTCACGGTCTCGGTGTGGGAGCTGTTCTGGCCCGCGTTCGCGGGCGCGACCACGGTGGTCGCCGAGCCGGACGGCCACCGCGATCCCGAGTACCTCGCCGCGCTGATAGCTCGGCGCGCGGTCACCACCGTCCACTTCGTCCCATCCATGCTCGCCGTGCTGTTGGCGAGCGCCCGCCGCGCTGACCTGGCCGGTCTCCGCCGGGTCTTCGTCGGCGGCGAGGCCCTGACCCGGGACCTGCACGACCGGTTCACCGCCGCGTTCGGCGTCCCGCTGCACTACAAGTACGGCGCCACCGAGATCACCTGTGACGCCACCGCCTGGCACCCGGCGGAGGACCCGGGCGGTCGGCCGCTGCTGCCGATCGGGCGACCGATCGACAACACCAGGACCTACGTCCTCGACGCCGCGCTGCGCCCGGTGCCCCCGGGCGTCGCGGGTGAGCTGTACGTCGCGGGCGCGCCCGTGGCCCGCGGCTACGCCAACCAGCCGGGGTTGACCGCCGAGCGGTTCGTCGCGGACCCGTTCCAGCCCGGCGCGCGGATGTACCGCACGGGGGATCTGGCCCGGTGGGACCGGCGCGGTCGGTTGGAGTTCGTCGGCCGGGCCGACCAGCAGCTCAAGATCCGCGGTGTCCGGGTCGAGCCCGGCGAGGTCGAGTCCGCACTGTCGGCCGAGCCCGGTGTCGCCGACGCGGTGGTCGTCGCCCGTGGTGACTCCCTCGTCGCCTACGTCACCGGTTCCGCCGACCCGGCGCTGCTGCGCGACCGGCTCGCCGCTCGCCTGCCCGGCCACCTGGCGCCGTCGTCGGTCGTCGTCCTGTCCGAGCTACCGAGGACTGCCACAGGCAAACTGGACCGCTCGGCCCTCCCAGCTCCACAGTGGACTGTATCCGACCGGCTGCCGGAGTCCGAGGCGGAGGCGGCCCTCTGCGCGCTGTTCGCCGACGTCCTCGGTCTTCCCGCTGTCGGTCCGGATGACGACTTCTTCGCCCTGGGCGGGCATTCGCTGACCGTGACCCGCCTGGTCGGCCGTGTCCGCGCCGAGCTGGGTGGCACCGTGACCGTGCGCAGCGTGTTCGACGCGCCCACACCGGCGGCCCTCGCCCTGCGCCTGCACGCCGCCGAGGCCGACCCGTTGGCGGTGCTGCTCCCACTGCGCACCGGGGGCGAAGGCACCCCGATCTTCTGCACGCACCCGCTCGGTGGCCTGGGCTGGGCCTACGCCGGGCTCGCCAAGCACCTGGACGACCGCTATCCCGTCTACGCGCTCCAGGCGGCCGGTCTCGACGGGACCGCGCCGCTGCCCGCGAGCCTGGCCGAGATGGCCGCGCGGTACCTCGAGCGCGTCCGCGAGGTCCAGCCGCACGGCCCGTACCGGCTCGTCGGCTGGTCCTTCGGCGGGTTGGTGGCGCACGAGATCGCGGTCCGGCTCCAGGACGCGGGGGAGGAGGTCGACTTGCTCGCCCTGCTCGACGCCTACCCGCGTGACCCCTCCCTGCGTGAGCGCTCCGCGACGGAGCTGCTCGCGGGAGTGGAGATCCCCGACGGGCTCGCCGACGCCGGGCCCGCGCTGCTGACCTCGGCCACGGCGGTGTTCGTCAACAACAACGTGCTCGCGGGTCGCCACGTGCCGCGGGTCTACCGGGGCGATGTCCTCTTCGGACAGGCCGAGCTGCTCGACGAGGGCGAGTCCCGCCGCGCGCCCGAACTGTGGCGCCCGCACGTGACCGGCCGGATCGAGGTCCACCCGGTACCCGCCACGCACAACGGCGTGCTGGCCGCCGCCCCGGCGGCCGTCGTCGGCCGGCTGATCGCCGACCGGCTCCGCGCGCGGGAGAGGAGCCTGTGATGACCAACCCCTTCGAGGACCCCGACGGCGTGTACCTCGTGCTGGCGAACGCCGAGCGGCAGCACTCGCTGTGGCCCGAGTTCGTCGCCGTCCCCGCCGGTTGGGACGTGGTGTTCGGCCCGGGTGACCGGGCGGCGTGCCTGGCCTACGTCGAGCGCGAGTGGACGGACCTGCGGCCGAAGAGCCTGATCGAGGCGATGGGCGAATGACGAGACCGGCCACCGAGACACCCGTGCTCACCGGGGACGACCGCACCGGCCTGCGCTGGGTCGCCCGGTCCCTTGTGGACCGGGCGGGTACCCGCGTCGACGACCCGGCCTGGGTCGCCGCCGCGCGCCGGTCTTGGGAGGACCTGCCCGGCGGCGTCCGCGCGCTGGTGCGGGAGTTCCGCAGGCACTCCGGCCCCGACGGCAGGCTGCTGCTCACTGGCCTGCCGGTCGGTGACCCGCCCCCAACCCCGGCGGTCACCGGCTCGGCCCAGCTGACACCCACGCTGCCCGCCGCCCTCCTGCTCCTCGTCGCCTCCGGGCCAGGCGATCCCGGCGCGTTCGCGGCGGAGAAGTCCGGTGCGCTGGTGCAGGACGTCGTGCCGGTGCCGGGTGAGGAGGAGGTGCAGGGCAACGTCGGTTCGGTCGAGTTGACCTTCCACACCGAGAACGCCTTCCACCCCCACCGACCCGACCACGTGCTGCTCCTGTGCCTGCGCGGTGACCGCGATGACGGCGGCGAGCTGCGGACCTGCTGCGCCCGCAAGATCGTGCCGGACCTGACCGAGCGGACGCGGGAAGCGCTGTACCGCAGGGAGTTCGCCACCGCGGCCCCGCCGTCGTTCACCGAGGGCGGCACCGGCAGCGCGCACGCCGTGTTGACCGGCGATCCCGAGGACCCCGACCTGTGCTTCGACGAGGCCGCCACCACCGGGCTCACCGACCAGGCGCGCGATGCCCTCGCCGAACTGCGGGTCGTGGCCCACCGCCGCTACGACGCGGTGCGGCTGCGCCCCGGTGACCTCGCGGTCGTCGACAACCGGGTCACCCTGCACGGCCGGTCCGCGTTCACCCCGCGCTACGACGGCGAAGACCGCTGGCTGCAGCGCACCTTCGCGTTCACCGACCTGCGCCGCTCGCGCGACCACCGCCCCGGCGACGGGAGTGTGCTGGCCAAGTGAGCACCGTGGACATCTTCGAGCGCCTGGAGTCCGGCGTGCGCAGCTACTGCCGTGGCGTGCCGATCGTCTTCGAGCGCGCCGCGGGCCACCACCTGTGGGACGTCGACGGCCGCCGCTACGTCGACCTGCTCAGCGGCGCGGGCGCGCTCAACTACGGCCACAACCCGCCCGCGATGGTCGAGCGGGTTGTCGACTACCTGCGCTCCGGTGGGCCGGTCCAGTCTCTCGACCTGCACACCAGCGCCAAAGCGGCCTTCCTCGCCCGGTTCGCCGAGGTCGTGCTCGGTCCGCGTGGTCTCGACGACCACGTGCTCCAGTTCCCCGGACCGGCGGGCACGCTGGCCGTGGAGGCCGCGCTCAAGCTCGCCCGGAAGGTGACCGGCCGCACCGAGGTCGTCGCGTTCACGGGTGGGTTCCACGGCGCGTCACTGGGTTCGCTCGCCGCGACCACCTCGCCGCTGCTCCGCGGTGGCGCCGGGGTTCCGCTGCGAGATGTCACGATCTTGCCCTTCGACGGTGCGCTCGACCTCCTGGAAGCGGCCCTGCGCAAGGGAGTCGCCGCCGTGCTGCTGGAGACGGTGCAGGGCGAGGGCGGCCTGGCGGTGGCCAGTCGCCGGTGGTTGGCCGAGGTCCGGCGGCTGGCCGACGCGTTCGGCGCGCTGGTGGTCGTCGACGACATCCAGGCGGGGTGCGGGCGGACCGGCACCTTCCTGAGCTTCGAGGGCTTCCCGGAACTGCGGCCCGACCTGGTCTGCCTGTCGAAGTCGTTGAGCGGCATGGGGTTGCCGATGGCCGCGCTGCTGATCCGGCGCGAGCACGACCAGTGGGCGCCCGGTGAGCACAACGGGACCTTCCGCGGCCACAACCTCGCTTTCGTCGCCGCGACCGCGGCCCTGGACCACTGGGCGGACCCGCGGTTCGTCGCGCAGGCCGCGGCTTTGGCCGAGGCCGTTCCCGCCGCGCTCGCCGACATCGTGGCCGCGCTGCCCGCTGGTCTGTCCGAAGTGGTGGGTCGAGGTGCGATGAGCGGGTTGCGCTTCGCCACCGCCGACCTCGCCGAACAGGTCCGGCGGGAGCTGCTCACCGCGGGCGTGATCACCGAGACCGCGGGTGCCGGGCGGGTGCTGAAGTTGTTGCCGCCCTTGACGATGCCGCTCGCCGATTGGACCACCGTGGCGGGCACGATCGGCACCGCGGTTGGCACCGTGGTCGGTCCGGTCGGTTCGGCCGTGCCGGTCCCGGTGAGCTGAAGACGATGTCCGGAGACAAGATGGAGGTACCCGCGGTGACCGTGCACGACGTGCTGGGCATCGGTTTCGGCCCGGGTGGCATCGCGCTCGCCGCCGCCTGCCACGAGGAAGCCCCCGAGTTGAGCTGCCTGTTCCTGGAGGCGCGCGCCGAGGCGGCCTGGCAACCCGGCATGCTGCTGCGCGGGGTGGACACCCAGCACCACCCCAGCCGCGACCTGGCGACGCTGCGCGACCCGCGCAGCCGGTTCACCTTCCTCAACTACCTGCACGAGACCGGCAGGCTGCTGGCGTTCCTCAACGTGCCGACGCACTTCCCGCTGCGCCGCGACTACGCCCGCTACGTGCGCTGGGTCGCCGACGAGCTGGCGCACCTGGTGCGCTACGACAGCCAGGTCGTCAAGGTCGAGATCGACGCGGGCGCCGAGCCGCACTACGTCGTGCAGACCGCGCGCGGCGAGCAGCACCGGGGCCGCGTGCTGGTCGTCGGCACCGGTCGCACGCCGTATGTGCCGGAACAGTTCACCCCCGGCGCGCGGGTGTTCCACAGCAGCGAATACGGGTTCCGGCTGGCCGAACTCCGTTCCGGCGCAACGGGTCCGCTTACCGTTGCCGTCGTCGGCGCGAGCCAGAGCGCCGCCGAGATCGCGCTCGACCTGCACTCCGCCGGTGATCGAGTGCTCGCCGTGATGCGCGGGTTCGGCTACCGGCTCAAGGACACCAGCCCGTTCTCCGAGGAGTCCTACTTCCCGGAGTTCACCGACTACTACTTCGACGGTTCGAAGCAGGCGAAGGCGCGCCTGGACGCGCAGCTGCGCTCGAGCAACTACTCCTCGGTCGACCAGGACGTGCTGGAAAACCTCTACGTCCGCCGCTACGAGGACACCATCGACGGCGACGAGCGACTCGTGCTGCACGCAAACCACGAGGTCACCATCGCCACGGCAGGCGACGACCGGGTCGAACTCCTGGTGCGGGAGGTCAACACCGGCGTCTCCGCCGAGCTGGCCGCCGACGCCGTCGTGCTGGGCACCGGCTACCGGGACCTCGGCCCCGCGCCCCACAACGAGCGGTTCCCCCGGCTCCTAGAGTCCATTGTGGACGACCTGGCTCGGGATGACGCCGGCGTCGTGACCGTCGAACGGGACTATTTCGTCCCACCCCGTGCCGAGGGCGCGCCGGTACCCGCGCTGTTCCTCAACGGACTCTGCGAGAACACCCACGGCCTCGGCGACGCGGGATCGTTCAGCCTGCTCTCGCTGCGGGCCCGCACCCTGCTGGAAGGAATCCGCCGCAGGCTCGATGGGGTCAATCCCGGCTCTTGACCGAGCGCACGACCCGGGGGCGGTGCGAGGATCGCGGCGTTCTGGTCCACGGGGAGGTTGCGCATGGTCGAGCTCGCGGTGTCCGTCGCGTCGGCGTCCGACGTGCGCCGACTGCGGGACTGGGCGGACGAGGAGGGGTGGAACCCCGGCGACTCCGATCCGTTGGCGTTCTTCCCGGCGGACCCGGGCGGCTTCTTCTTCGGCAGGCTCAACGGCCAAGCGGTCGCCTCGGTCTCCGCCATCCGCTACGGCACCGACTTCGGCTTCATCGGCTTCTACATCGCCCGCCCCGCCGTGCGCGGCCAGGGCCACGGGATCGTGCTGTGGCGCAGGGCGATGGCGCACCTGGTCGACCGCAACATCGGCTTGGACGGCGTGGTCGACCAGCAGGACAACTACCGGAGGTCCGGCTTCCGCCGGGCGTGGAACAACGTGCGGTACCAGGGCGTCCCGGCGGGCGGCACGGTGTCGGTCACCGTCGTCGACGCCCGTGCCGTCCCCTTCGACCAGCTGGTCGCCTACGACCGCCGCTTCTTCCCAGCGCCCCGAGAGTCCTTCCTCGCCGGGTGGGTGAGTCTGCCCGGCCACACCGCCCTCGCCGCTGTCCAGGGCGGCGCCCTCGTCGGTCTCGGCGTCCTTCGCCTGGCGGGCCAGGTGTCCCGCGTCGGCCCGCTGTACGCCGCGTCCGAGGAGGTCGCGCAGTCGCTCCTCACCGCGCTTTCGGCCACCAGGCCCGGTTTCCCCATCGCCGTCGACGTGCCGGACATCAACAGGACGGCGATCACCCTGGTCGAACGACTCGGCCTGACCCCGTCGTTCGAGGCGGCCCGGATGTACACCGGCCCCACCCCCGAGATCGACCAAGCGGGCCTCTACGCCGTCACCACCTTGGAACTCGGTTGATCACCAGCCTTACACTGTCCGCGTGGTGGACCACCCCGTGGTGCGAAACGAGGTCACCGGCCCGACCACCGGCCCCGCAAGCACAACGCGGGCCTCGAGAACCACCGCACCAACTGCCGCAAGCACGACGAGCATGACGGCCACCACCACCGCGCGCCGAACGACCAAGCCCTCCACCCCGCACACCACCGCGGCCACCACAACCTCGCCGACGACCTCGCACGCAATGGTTTGGCGGACCCGTCAACCAGTGAACCCCCGCGCCGCGCCCCTCCGGCAGCCGGACATGATCGGATAGGGTTCGCCCCATGCCCACCCGACGAGCCACCCGCTACGCCGAACGCGGCCAACTCGAATGCGGTTTCCGCGTGCTGCAGGGCCACCAGGACGGACTCACCACGGGTTGGCGCCACGGCCTGGCCACCCTGGCGGTAGACCACATCACCTTCGTCGCCACCATCGGCGGCGTCCGCTTCCTCAAGCGCCAACCCATCCACCTGACCGTCGAAGGCGTCAACGCGGACACCCCACGGCAGCCGAGCGGCCGCGAGATCATCTCCGCCAGCCCGGTCACCAGAGTGATCCAACTGCGCACCCCGACGGCCGTGCTCGAGTGGGCCATCCTCGCCGACCAGGTCACCTGGGCCGTACACCAGGTCAACCCGGAGTAGCCCGTCTGCGTGCGATCGTCGCTCCGCTTGGCGAGTGCGCTCCCAACGAGGGCTACACCAGGTTGGCCCGTTCGCCCACGCCCGTTACGCCTCTGTGCCGCGCAGCCGGTCGATCGTCCGGCGGTCCCGCTTCGTCGGCCTGCCCGTGCCGCGGTCGCGGTGCGCGATCGGGATGACGACCGGCGGCTTCGGCGTGCGGTCGATGAAGCACATCGCCGCCTCCGGGGCGCCGACGCGCTTCTGGATCACCCGGACCACCTCGACGACCCTGGTCGTGTCGCCGACGCGGGCGCGGATCTGGTCGCCGGGGACGAGGACGGTGGCGGGCTTGGCGGGTCGGTCGTTCACCCGCACGTGGCCGCCCCGGCAGGCCGCCGCGGCGTCCGGGCGGGTCTTGGCCAGTCGGACCGCCCACAGCCAGCGGTCTACGCGGTAGGACTCCACGGGTTACATGATGCCCCTGAGGGGGGAGACAGGCACAGCCGTTGACGACGGACACTTGCCTCAGTCATCATTGACTCAATGAGTACTGACTGGTCTGCCGAGCTAGCGGCCCGCGCCCGGGTGCACGCGGCACTCGGCGAGCCCGCCCGGTTGGCGATCGTCGACCGCCTGCTGCTCGGCGACGCGTCCCCGGGCGAGGTGGGCGCTGAGCTGGGCCTGTCCAGCAACCTGCTGGCCCACCACGTCAAGCAGCTCGAACTCGCGGACCTGGTCACGCGGTCGCGCTCGGAGGGCGACCACCGGCGCACCTACCTCCGATTGCGCACGTCCGCACTGTCAGACCTGATGCCCACAAGAACCCGAAAAGCCCACCGCGTGGTGTTCGTGTGCAGTCACAACTCGGCCCGATCGCAGCTGGCGGCGGCGCTGTGGGCCAAGCGCAGCCCCGTCCCGACGACCTCCGCGGGCACCCGTCCCGCCGAGTCGGTGCACCCGCTCGCGGTGATCACCGCGCGGGCCCACGGGCTGACGCTCACGCACCCCCAGCACGTGGCACGGGTACTGCGTCTGGACGACCTGGTGGTGGCGGTCTGCGACAACGCGCACGAGGAGATGGACCCGACCGACCGCCTGCACTGGTCGGTGCCAGACCCGGCCGCCACCGGCACCGAGACCGCCTTCAACAATGCCTACCTGGACCTGGCCGACCGAGTCGACCGGCTGGCCCCGGCTGTCCGCACCCCGCAGGGGGATGGGCCGTGACCCGCTGGTTGGAACCTGGAACGGATGGCGGCACATCGCCGCGTTCGACGTCGGCCGGACAGGTCTCGGACCAGCAGCCCATGCACCTACCAGGGCGGACCGGGCGCCCGACGGCTCATGGTCCTGGCGCTGATCCCGCTCGCTCAAGCCGCGTAGCCCTGCGGCGAGCCGACGAGCGCGGCGACCCGTTGGCCCACCTCGCCTCGGCGCACGGCAAGCAGGTCGGCGGTGACCACGCCGCCCAGGTTGTCTTGCCACGTGACAGCCCGATCGGCCACCTCCCGCCGCGTCGCCGCGCCCGGATTCTGCCTGCGGTTCGGCTCTGCCCGCTCGCCCGCGCTCGCGGTGGTCGGCCATGACCCGCCAACTGTCCCGGGCCCTGCTCGCCGAGTTCCTCGGCAGCCTCCTGCTCACGGCCCTGGTGATCGGTTCCGGCATCGCCGCCCAACGCCTCTCGCCCGGCGACCGGGGGCTCCAACTGTTGGAGAACGCCGCCGCCACGGCCGCGGGTCTCTACGCCCTGATCCTGGTCTTCGGCCCCGTCAGCGGCGCGCACTTCAACCCGATCGTGTCCTTTGTAGACTCCGCACTCGGCGGCCTGCCCCGACGCCGCGCCCTGGCCTATGCCCCCGTTCAAGTAGCCGGCTGCGTAGTCGGGGCGGTCCTCGCCAACGTCCTGTTCGAAGCCGCCCCGGTCAGCATCAGCACCACCGACCGCGCGAGTTGGGCGCACGGGGTGTCCGAGGTGGTGGCCGCCCTGGGGCTGTTGCTGGTGATCTTCTCGCTACTCCGCACCGACCGCGCCCAACGGGTGCCCGCCGCCGTGGGTGCCTACATCGGCGCTGCCTACTTCTTCACCAGCTCAACGAGTTTCGCCAACCCGGCCATCACCATCGGCCGCGTCTTCAGCGACACCTTCGCCGGGATCGCCCCATCCTCGGTCCCCGCGTTCGTCCTCGCCCAGCTCGCCGCCGGCGCACTCTCCGTGCCCCTGCTGCGTTTCCTCTACCCACCTGTCGCAAGCACGGAGGACCCATGACATCGGTGCTGTTCGTGTGCGTGCACAACGCCGGCCGCTCACAGATGGCCGCGGGCTGGCTGCGCCACCTGGCAGGCGACCGGGTGGAGGTCCACTCCGCCGGTTCCGCCCCAGCCGACCAGGTGAACCCGGCGGTCATCGAGGCCATGCGCGAGGTCGGAGTCGACCTCACCACCGAGACCCCGAAGCTCCTCACCCACACCGCGCTCACCGAGTCCGACGTCTGCGTCACCATGGGCTGCGGTGACGCCTGCCCGGTCTTCCCCGGAAAGCGCTACCTGGACTGGGAGCTGGACGACCCCGCCGGACAGGACCTGGCCGCGGTCCGCCGGATCCGCGACCGGATCAGGTCCCTCGTCGAGGCACTGCTGGCCGATCTGGACGCCGGGCCACGCTCGGCGTCGACCTAGACTGCTCACGTGCCGCCCGGCCCGACAACACTCCTGACGACATCGCGTTCCCTGCGCTGAAGCCCACCGACTGGGCCGTCGTCCGGCGTGTCTACGCCGAAGGCCTAGCTACCTTCGAGACCGCCGTTCCCAGCCGTGGACGCTCCAGACGTCGATCTTCGTCGAGAACCGCGCCAGCCTGGCCCTGCACCACACCGCGGGCACCGGACCGTTGGCGTCCTCAAGCACCCTGTGCACGGGCGGAACCGGCACGCGTCCCCACAAGCGCTGCAGCGCGGTGTACTCGCGGCGCCTGCGCTGGTGCGTCAGGGCCCGCGTAGTCCTTTTCCACGACCACCCCGTCACCGGTGGTACCCGTGTCGCAGTGGTCGCGTGGGTGGATCTTCGCGTACCGGTCCCGCCGGGCGACTACTTGGTGACGAGCAGGTCCCAGCCCGCGATGCCCGGGCGGCACTTGTACGAGGTCCAGGCGCCCGCCGCGATGCCTGCGTCGCCCGCGGCCTTGCACTTGGCCAGGGTCGGGAAGGTGGCGATGTAGGCGTCGGTGAAGGTGCCGTAGGTCGGGTCCGCGCTGAGGCTGTAGCCCGCGATCCCGCTCTGGCACGAGTAGGTCACGAACACCGCCCCGCTGACGCCGTTGGTGCCCGCCGAGGTGCACTCGGCGGAGGTGGGCAGGTTGAACAGGTACACCGACGGGATCGCCTGCGCGGGCGTGCCCAGGCCAAGTGCCGCGACCCCCGCGATGGTGACCGCGGCGATACGGGAAAGGACCGACATGATTATCTCCAGTCGTCAATGAGGTCTTCGCTGACGTCATGCTGGAACAACGGGAGTCATGTTATCCGGGGCGCACAGACCCAAATGGAATCTTTGGTGGTCGGTGCCATTCACGTACAGCGACATTGACCCGAATTGGCTAATGCGACCCGGGTGATATCGGTGCACCTCATCCGCCGCGGCTCGGTGCGCGGCGCTCGTCGTCCTGGGGTGAATGGCCCATTCCGGTCGGTCACGCTGGGTGACTGAACGTGGCGCTCACCACTCGATCTAGCGGACTTCGGCCATGGTCGGCCCGAAGTCGCTCCGGCCGGCCGTCGAACGCGGCCCTGACCAGCCGGTCCGGTTCGGCGCTATTGGTGGCCGAAATCCGCGACAACCATCGTTCGCCTGGGTGATCTCGATCGCCGAAATGGTCGCCTAACAGCCGTCGTCTCTGAATGTGGGAGCTGGTGGATCGGTTGGGGGATGGGGATCCCTGGGATGGAGTATTGAGCGGGAAGGCGACGGCGTGCTTAGATCGTTTAGTCGACTTCGAGCCTTGCGACCTGGCTGCCATCCGCCCAAGGACCGGTTTATTCGGGGCGCACTGACAATAACGGGGGAAATTGTGGTAACGCCGATGTCGGCACGGGACGAATCCGCTATCCCGCTCTGGAACGACGCCTACGACACCTCCAGCCTGGCCGGTGGCGCCAACCTCTGGGGCGACCCGCCGGTGCCCTACGCGCAGGTCGCGGCCGAGCTGTTCGCCGAGCGCGGCGCCGCCGTGGTGCTCGACCTGCCCTGCGGCGACGGCCGCAACCTGCCCCCGCTGGCCGCGGGCGGCTCGGTGCTGCTGGCCGGTGACACCTCGGTCAACGGCATGGCCATCGCCGAGGCCGTGGTCGACCGGGCGGGCGTGCGCGCGAAGACCGTTTTCCTGCGGCTCAACGCTTTCGACACCGGTCTGCTGGACAACTCGGTCGACGGCATCTTCTGCTGGGACCTGCTCGGCCACCTCACCGTCCCCGAGGACGCGCTGCGCGAGTTCTGGCGGATCCTGCGCCCGGGCGGCGCCCTGGTGGCGAACATGTGGACCATGAACGACTGCCAGGTCACCGACCCGAACATCCGCGAGGTCGAGCCGAAGATCTACATCGACCACTTCGACTTCTACTGCCGCTTCTACGAGCGCCCGGATCTCGACGCGTTGCTGGAATCGGTCGGAATGGTCGCGGAGAATGTGGAGACGCAGCGCTGGTGGGAGCCGCCGCACTCCGGTTACCGCGATTACGAGCACGAGCACGAGAGCCTCATCTTCACCATTCGCAAGAACGCCTGACCAAGACGCGGCGCGCGGGCAGGCCTGCGGTGGACCAGCTTGGGGGAGCATTGATCTCGATGACACAGGGGCGCCGGGGTCCCGGCGCGCCGCGGGTCGGCATCGGCACCGCGCACGGCCACCACGGCGAGCTGGTGCAGGGCGCGTTCAGCAGACCGGGCGGGGCGCTGGTCCGCGCCCTGCTCACCCTGCCGCACCGCGGGATCGGCAGCCGGGTGGTCTTCCACCCCGAGCCCGGTGCCGCGCTCGTGCTGCCCGGTCCGGGCTACGAGAAGGTCGGCCGGGCGGTCGAGCTGACCCTGCGGGCGCTGTTCGACGAGCCGCCCGGCGGCCGGGTCGAGGTCACCGGCGACGTCCCGCGCGGGGTCGGCATGGGCTCGTCCACCAGCGACGTCACCGCCGCGATCCGGGCGGTGGCCGACAGCCGCGGCGCGCCGCTGCCCGACGACGAGGTGGCCCGGCTGGCCGCGCTCGCCGAGGGCGCCTGCGACTCGATCATGGTGGCCGACCGGGTGGTGCTCTTCGCCCAGCGCGAGGGCGCCGTCGTGGAGACCCTCGCGCCGCGGCTGCCGCCGATGGTCGTGGTCGGCTGCGACACCGACCCCGGTGTCTCGGTCGACACCCTGGCGCACGAGCAGCCGCGCTACGGCAGCACCGAGCTGGCCACCTTCGGCGTGCTGCGCAGTGCCCTGCGCCGCTCGCTGACCACCGGTGACGTCGGCCTGCTCGGCCGCGCCGCCAGCGCCAGCGCCCGGATCAACCAGCGCTTCCTGCCCAAGCAGCCGTTGGACTTCCTGCTCGCGCTGGCCGAGGAGGAGGGGGCCTGCGGGGTCCAGGTGGCGCACAGCGGCACGGTCGCCGGGGTGATCTTCGACCCGGCCCGGCCGGACACCGCGCACGGGGTCTACCGCGCGGTCGACCGGATCGGCGCGGCGGGCCTGCCGGTCACCAGCGTGCTGGGCGAGTCGCTGGTGCGCGACGTGCCGGTGGGCGCGTGATGCCCGCTCGGCCCTACGGCGAGGCGACCGAGGCCTACCGGATCCCCAAGCTGATCCGCCTGGCGCCCAACCTCTACGGGGTCTGCTTCACCCTGATGAAGATGATCCCGGCGCGGCACATCCTGCGCCGGGCCGAGGCCGACGGGCTGCTGGAGCCGGAGACGGTGGTCGTGGAGACCACCTCCGGCACCTTCGGCCTGGCGCTGGCGATGCAGACCGCGCAGGCGGGCAGGCGGCTCATCCTGGTCAGCGACCCGGCCGTGGACGAGCGGCTGCTGCGCAGGCTCACCGACCTCGGCGCGGTCGTCGAGCGGGTGGCCGCCAAGGCCGCGGTCGGCGGCTACCAGGCCGCCCGGCTGACCCGGCTGGCCGAGATCCGCCGCGAGCTGCCCTCGACGTTCTGCCCGGAGCAGTACAGCAACCCGGACAACCCGCGCTCGTACGCGCTGGTGGCCGAGCTGCTGGTGGAGGCGCTGGGCCAGGTCGACTGCGTGGTCGGGCCGGTCGGCTCCGGCGGCTCGCTGTGCGGCACCACCCGGTTCCTGCGCTCGGTGCTGCCCGACTGCCACGCGATCGGTGTCGACTCGCACGACAGTGTCCTCTTCGGACACCCGGACGGTCCAAGGGCGCTGCGCGGCCTGGGGAACAGCCTGATGCCCCCGAACCTCGACCACACCGTCCTGGACAGCGTGCACTGGTGCACCGCCGACGAGGCGTTCCTCGCCACCCGGCAACTGCACCAGCGGCACGCCCTGTTCATGGGGCCGACCTCGGGCGCGGCGTACCTGTCCGCGCGCTGGTGGGCGCGCGAACACCCCGACGCCCTCACCGTGGTCCTGCTACCTGACGAGGGATACCGCTACCTAGACACGGTCTACGACGACGCCTGGCTCGCGGCAGAGGGCCACGTCCGCGCCGAGCTGCCGGACGCGCCGACACCGGTCGCCGACGCGACCGTCCCCGGCACCGTGTGGTCGGCGTTCGACTGGGGCAGGCGCACCTACGCCGACGCCGTGGCCGGCGTCGGCCTGGCGGTGCGCTGATGGCCGCGCTGAGCGGGCTCGGCCCGCGCACCCGGCGGGTCGTCTACGGCGCGCTGCCCCCCGAGGAGGTCGCCGCCGAGCTGGCCTTCACCGCCCGCGTCGACCGTGCGCACCTGGTCATGCTCGTCGAGCGCGGCCTGGTCGACCCCGACGCCGCCCGCGCCCTGCTCAAGCTGATCACCGAGCTGACCGAGACCGAGTTCGCCGCGCTCGCCGGGCGACCGGCTCCCCGTGGCGTGTACCTGATGTACGAGGGCTACCTCATCGAGCGGCTCGGTGCCGACGTCGGCGGGGTCCTGCACACCGGCCGCTCCCGCAACGACCTCAAGGCCACCACCACTGCCCTCGACCTGCGCGCCTGGTCGCTCGACTTCGTCGAGCAGGTCGCCCGGTTGCAGGGGGTGCTGCTCTCCCGGGCCCGCGCCCACCGCGCGGTGGTGATGCCGGTGCACACGCACTTCCAGGCCGCGATGCCGATCACCTACGGCTACTACCTGCTGGGCGTCGCGCACGCCGTCGGCCGCGAGCTGCGCTCCTTCCGCGCCGCGGTGTCCGAATTGGACACTTGCCCGCTGGGAGCCGCCGCCGTGGCCGGAACCGACCTGCCCATCGACCCGGCCCGCACCGCCGCCCTGCTGGGCTTCTCCGGTACCACGTCGCACGCACTGGACTCGTTGGCCAGCCGGGACACCCCGCTGCGCCTGCTGGCCGCGGCCGCGAGCCTGGCGGTGGTGCTCAGCCGCGCGGCAACCGACCTGCAACTGTGGAGCAGCGCGGAGTTCGGGTTCGTCACCTTCCCCGACCGCTTGGTGGGCGGCAGTTCGGCCATGCCGCAGAAGCGCAACGCGTTCCTGCTCGAGCACGTGCGGGCCAAGGCGGGCCGTGCGATCGGGTCGTGGGCGGGTGCCGCCGCCACGGTGAAGTCCGCGCCGTTCACCAACTCCATCGAGGTCGGCACCGAGTCGGTGGCCGAGATCCGGGCGGGCTTGGCGGCCACGGCCGAGTCCGTCGCGCTCTGCCAGGTGCTGCTCGCCGGCGCTGTCCCGGTCCCCGGTCGGATGGCCGAGCGGGTCGCCACCGGTTTCACCGCGGCCACCTCGATCGCCAACCGGCTCGTCCGCTCGGGCACGGCTTTCCGCACCGCGCACGAGGTCGTCGGCGACGCCGTCCGCGCGGCGGTCGCCTCGGGCTCGAGCGAACTGCCCGGTCTCGACGAGGGCCGCACACCCGCCGAACTGGTCGAGGCCCAGCGCTACGGTGGCGGCCCGGGGGCGTTCGACCTCCCGTTCGACCAAGCTCTCGCCGACTGGTCCGCCCACCGCGAGTGGTGCCGCGCGAAGCACAGTGCCCTCGACGACGCAGCGTCGGCCCTCGACGAGGCCACCCGCACCGCTGCCCTGGCGGCCGGGTCGTGAGCACAGAGGTGTTGGTACTGCTGGAAAGCAACACCACCGGTACCGGAAGGCTTTTCTGCGCCTCAGCCCGCGCGCGCGGTCTTCGGCCGGTTGTGCTGACCCGCGATCCCGCGCGATACCCCTATCTCGCCGAAGACGACATCGACCACGTCGTGGTCGACACCAACGACGCTGTCGCCGTGCGGGCCGCGCTGCCCGACCACGTCCGGGGTGTCACCAGCAGTTCGGAGCTGTTCATCGGCCCAGCGGCGAGCATCGCGCGGGAACTCGGCCTGCCCCACCCCGACCCGGAGGCCGTCGCGCTGGCCCGGGACAAGGCGGCGATGCGCGCCGCCCTGCGGTCCGCCGGTTTGCCGGGGCCGGGATTCGCGCAGGCCGACTCGGTGGACGCGGCCGTGCGGGTGGCGGCGGACATCGGCTTCCCGGTGGTGGTGAAGCCCGTGCACGGAACGGGATCCGCGGGCGTCCGGTTGTGCACCGACCAGATCGAGGTCAAGGCGGCCGCGGCCGAGCTGGACCCGCGGCCCGTGCTGGTCGAGTCCTACTTGGATGGTCCGGAGTACTCGGTGGAGACCTTCGACGGCGCGCCGGTCGTCGTGGTCGCCAAGCACCTCGGACCGCGGCCGCACTTCGTCGAGACCGGCCACGACCTGCCCGCGCCAGTGCCCGCGGCGACCCGGTCCGCCCTGGGCCGGGCGGCGGCCGAGGCGCTCTCCGCACTCGGGTTGCGTTGGGGTGCGGCACATGTAGAGCTGCGTGACACCGCGGCCGGCCCGCGCGTCGTGGAGGTGAACCCCCGGCTGGCGGGCGGGATGATCCCGGCCGCGATCTCCGGTGCGCTGGGCATCGACCTGGTGGACGCCGTCGTGGCGCGCGCGCTCGGCGAGCCGGTCGACCTCACCCCCCGGCGCGCGCTGTCCGCCGCCATCCGGTTCGTCCTGACCCCCGGACCCGGCACGGTCACCGCCGTCGACGGTGTCGAGGAGGCCGAGGGCGTCCCCGGCGTCGAGCGGGTCGGCGTGCTGGCCCAACCGGGCACCGAGGTGCGCGTGCGGAACTCGTTCCAGGACCGGCTCGGCTATGTCGTGGCCGTCGGCGCCGACCCGACCGAGGCCCGCGCGACCGCCGACGGCGCGGCGGGCCTGCTGCGCTGGCGGCTGACCGGGCCTTGGGGGTTCGCCGGGAATGGGGCGCAGTAGGGTGGGCGAATGGGAATCACACATCACGGTCGCACATATCGCCTCGACTGGGCGGATTCCACCATTCGGGAATGGGAGTGCACGGTCCTCTGGTCGGACCCGGCGGATCCGGAAGCGGGCGTCGTGCTCGACCGGTCGGCTTTCTACCCCGGTGGCGGCGGCCAGCCGCCCGACCACGGCGTGTTGCTGTGGCAGGGAGTCACCACTCGAATTGTGGGCACCCGAAAGGCTGACGACCACTTTCTCCTGCCCGCCCCCGGCGACCCGGTCCCGCCGGTCGGCACCGTGGTCCAGGGCGCGCTGGACGACGACCGCCGGTCCAGCCTCATGCGCACCCACTCCGGGCTGCACGTGTTGTGCGGCACCGTCTTCCGCGACTTCGGCGCCTCGGTCACCGGCGGCAACATGGAGCCGGGGGAGGCCCGGATGGACTTCAACCTGCCCACCGTCCCGCCGAACTTCAAGCAGATCCTCGAGGAGGCGGTGAATGCCGAGATCGAACGCGACCGCGCGATCGACGTCCGTTTCGTGGCGCGGGAGCAGGTGCTCACCGACCCCGAGCTGATTCGCACGCAGAATGTCGCCCCGCCCGGCGACGACCCCGAATTGCGCGTCGTCGACATCGTCGGCCTCGACGTCCAGGCCGACGGCGGCACGCACGTGGCCTCCACCAAGCAGATCGGCAGGCTGCAGATCACGAAGGTGGACAACAAGGGCAAGCAGAACCGCAGGGTCCGGGTACGAATCGTGGACTGACACGGCAGGTGTGGGAGCGGCATGGCGAACGAGCTTTCGGTACTGATCATCGGACTCGGCACGCGCGGGCTGGGCGTCCTGGAACGCCTGCTCGCCATCGCCGCCGCGCACCCCGCCCCGGTCCGGGTGCAGGTCGTCGACCCGACCTGCGACGGCACCGGCCTGCACACCCCGGCCCAGCCGGACTACCTGCTGCTCAACACCGTCTGCGGCCAGGTCACCATGTTCCCCGACCGGGCGATGATCGGCGCGGGCCCGGAGCGTCGGGGCCCGAGCCTCTACGAGTGGGCCACCGGCCGGGACCTGCGCGTTGGCGCCGACGGCTGGACCGTCGGCGAGGTCGGCAGGCCGATCCGACCCACCGACTTCCTGCCGCGCCGCGTACTCGGCGAGTACTTGCGCTGGTTCCTCGGCGAACTGGTCCGGTCCGCGCCCGCCAACGTGCGCGTCACCTTCCACCGCGCGCAGGTCGTGGAGCTGGTCGACCACCTGGGACCCGGCTTGGCCTTCCGGCTCTCCGATGACACCGTCGCATCGGTCGACTCGGTGTTCCTCACCACCGGGCACACCCCGAACACCCGCCCGGCGGCACCCGGCCGCGTGATCGATGCCCTCTACCCGCTGCCCGCGACCCTCGACCGCGTCGAGCCCGGCCAATCCGTCGCGATCGGCGGGATGGGCCTCTCGGCGATGGACGCGCTGGCTGCGCTCACCGTCGGCCGCGGCGGCACGTTCGCGGGCGACCGGCGCTACCGGCCCAGTGGGCGCGAACCGTCCGTGCTGATGTTCTGCACGTCGGGCGTGCCGTTCCGGGCCCGACCGTTGGTCAACCGACCACTGCCCGGCTACGTCCCGGTCGCCCTCACCGAACCGACCATCGACCGACTGCGGCACGAACGCGGCCCACTCGACTTCGACACCGACCTGCTTCCGTTGGTACTAGCCGAAATGCGCGCCGCCTACCACCGGCGCCGGGCGACGATGGCGGGCGAGCCCGACCCCTTCGCCAACGTGCGCACGCCAGGCGAGGTCGAGGTCCTGCTCAACGCACTGGACACCGCACACGGCGGATTCGACGCCTACGCCGCGTGGACCGGCAGCGAGGGCATGGCGTTAACTTCAGGACAGTCCTATCAGGACTGGGCGGTGGACTTCATCCGAGCGGACCTGGCCGAGGGCGTGCTGGGATTCGAGGGCAGCCCGGTAAAAGCGGGCATCGACATCCTGCGCGACCTGCGCGACACGATCCGCTACGCGGTCGACTTCGGCGGCCTGACAGCGGATTCCCTGCGGTCGTTCCTCGCCGTGGCAGTGCCGAGGATGAACCGCGCGGTCGTGGGGCCGCAGCACGACCGACACCGCGACCTGTTGGCGCTGGTGGAGGCGGGCGTGGTGTCCCTGGCGGCTGGCCCAGCACCCGAGGTGACGTGGCTGCCGACGGACCGCTGGCGGATCAGCTCGACCCGGTTGGCCGTCCCGTTCGAGCGGGACGTGGACTGGCTCTGCCGCGCCCATGTGCCGTACCCGGCGGTGGGGTCGTCGGCCAGCCCACTGCTGGTGTCCCTCCGCGAGGCCGGGCTGCTGCGGTCGGTGCCGGGGGCCACCGGGGTCGCGGTCGACCGCGACCAGCACCCAATACGAACCGATGGCGCGACAGAACGGCGCATCCGAGTGCTAGGCCCGCTGTGCGAGGGCAGCACGTTCTACAACCACCTGGTCCCCTCACCGGGCGCCTTCTCCCGTCCACCCGCCGACGCCCAGCGCTGCGTCGCAGCGCTGTTCGGCGCCGACGTCGTCGCCGCCGGACGCGCTTCTTAGGCTCCCGCGCAACGAGAACACGTTCGGGTGTCAGGGCGGTGTTGATGTTGCGGCGGGCGCGGGGTTTGGTGAGGCTGGTCCCGCCAATCCCAAGTAGACAGATCCGCGCGCCGCGCCGGCGCGCGGGCGGAAGGACTCCCATGAACAAGGCTCGTCTGGTCAGGGCGCTCGTGCTGGCCCCGCTGCTCGCCCTGCCGGTCCTGACCGCGACCGCCGCCACCGGCACCGCGGTTGCCGGTGACGTCCCGGTGTCCGTGGGCACCGGTGACAACGACATCTACCTCGACGTCGACGTCAACCTCGGTCGCATCGCGATCAACTAGGGCCCGTGTCGAAGTCGGCCAGAGCCATTCGTCGATCGCGGTGATGTGGACGGTGGTCTCGTGGCGGACGGCGAGCCTGTCATCTCGCGCAGCCACAGCGCGGTGGCGTTGGAACCGGTTGGCGCCGCACTCCACCGCAGGACGCCGCTTGTAGACCCAGGGGTCGGAGGCCGGTGGCCGCCCGTCCTTCGACCCCTTTGGCCTTGCGGTGCGCACCCGATCAGGACGAGTGCGCGGCCGTCAGGACCGGAGCGGACCGCGGGCTGTCGCCGCGCCTCCCGGCGGTCAGCACGAGCGACAACGGCCTCTGCCCCTGCTCACACCCCGGATGCAGCTTGGTCGACGAACCAACCACCGGAGACCTCACCCATCTCAGCCACCGACACACCCCACACCGTCACAGCCCAGTCTGCCCGAACCGGCTCCGCAAAGGCCCTGGCGGCGGCCACGACCGGCACCGCGGTCGCCGGTGGCACCTTCGCCCACCGGTTCGGTGGCGGCATCCGGACCGCGGTCCGCCGGTCCGGGCTCAGCCCATCATCAGCCGCAGCCCCGCGGTGACGGCGGCAGCCAGTGCCACCACCGCCAAGAACGGCAGTCGCAGCAGGATCGCACCCAAGGCCACAGCGAGCCCCACCGTCCGAGTGTCCACCGTCAAACTATCCTTGTCCCCGAAGGTCTGGATCGCCACCAGCGCCGCGAGCAGCGCCACCGGCAGCAGCGCCGACATCCGCCGCACCTTCGGGTTCTCCAGCCAGGTCTTCGGCACCGACAGCCCCGCCAGCTTGAGCGCGTAGCAGCCGAGTGAGCCGAGCAGGATCGCGGTCCACATCAGGCCGACACCTCTTGGCGCTCAACGGGTTCCCGCAGTAACAACCCCAGCAGCAGCGCGGGGATCGCGGCGACCAGCACCGGCACCCCCGCTGGCAGCAGCGGCACCGCCGCCAGTGCGACGCCCACGGCCGCCAGGGCGGCGATCCACGGTTCCCGCGAGTTCATCCGCGGCGCGAGCAGCGCCAGGAACGCCGCGGGCGCGGCCACGTCCAGCCCGAGCACCGCCGGGTCCGGCAGCGACTTCGTGGCCAGCGCGCCGATCAGCGTCGCGATGTTCCACAGCACGAACACCGAGATCCCGGTCGCGTAGAAGCCCAGCCGCGCCTCGCCGGTCGACTTGCGGCCCATGGACATCGCGGCGCTCTCGTCGAGCACAAGGTGCGCCGCCAGCAGCTTGCGCAGCCCCTTGACCTCCAGCAACGGCGACAGGTGCAGCCCGTACAAACCGTTGCGCGCGCCCAACATCGTCGCCGTGGCCGCGCCCGCCAGCGGCGACGCGCCCGCGCCCGCCACACCGATGATCGCGAACTGCGACGCCCCCGAGAACATCAGCAGCGACAATGCGCAGGCCTGCGCCACGGAGAAGCCCGCGACCACCGCCAACGCCCCGAAGGAAAGCCCCAGGGCGCCTACCGCCAGCCCAACCCCCAGTGAATCTCGAACAATGGTTTTCTTGTCAGTCGGCCGTTCCAAGACGGCACTGTTGTTCCCCGCCACGCAATCCACGGTACCAGTCGGTGAATCCCGACCGTCCGGAGAATCGATCACTACTGAATCGCACACCTATTTTCCCGAGTTTTCGACGCAGAATACTGAATCGCCCACGTCGGCCACGACACCGTGGTAAACGCCTGCGGAGTAGGTGGAATTACTCATGCGGGACGCACCGGCGGCCGGCTAGGCTGACCGGGTGAACCGATCACCGCTGGTGGGGGCCTTGGTGCTGGCGTTGGCGCTCGCGGGCTGCGCCGAGGGCACCAGCCAGACCGACCGCGAGGCCGACACCATCGCCCTCGCCGTCAGCTACCCGCGCCAGTCCTCGGCGGCGGGGTTCGCCCGGGCGGTGCTCGGGTCCCCGCCCGCGCCGTCGTCGGAGCGCGCGATCCTGGAGATGCGCGAGCTGGACGCCCGGGCACCGCAGGACCCGTTGGCGCACCTGGTGTTCCGGATCCACCACGACGGCGTCGAGTCCGGTTGGAGCAAGACCGACCCGGTCACGGCCTGCTACGCGGCGGACTTCAACTACTACGGCGCCATCGGCGAGCCGAAGCGGGTCGACTGCCCGGAGAACGCCGTCCCGATCATCCCGCCGGAGTACCCCGCGTGGTCGAGGCCGGAGGTCTTCGACCGCGCGCTCGACACCGTGCTGCGCACCCTTCCCGTCCCCGCCGACCAGCGGGCCGTGATCGCGATGCTGAGCCGGGCCGACCTCATCGAACCGCAGGCCGACACCGACAACCCGGTGCCGCGCGACCCGGCGGTGGACGTCGTAGCTACCCCGGACGAGGTCGGCGTGTCCTTCCACGGCGCGGACGGCACGTGCTTGCTGGGTTCCCGGCTGCGCACCGACATCCGCACCTGGCGACCCGCCGCCACCGTGCCGTGTACCGCGCAGGCGGCCGCCCAACGCCAGGGCGTCACGCCCTGATTCGACCCCTTTGTCGGGTATTCCCGCAGGTCAGGCCCGGGTCAACGGGTTGTCAGCCCGCCCGCTCACGCTTGCGCCACCAGTGTGTCGGCAGGTGGCGGGAGTATGAAATGGACAGTGCCCAAGTCGGGTTGCGCAAGACCCTGACCACTCCGAGGATCGTGTTCCTGGTGATCGCGGCCGCCGCGCCGCTGGGGGCGATGGTCGGCACCGTGCCGCTCGCGTTCGCCATCGGCGACGGCGCCGGGTTCCCGGCCATGTTCGTCCTCGCCGGCCTGACGCTGGGCTGCTTCTCGGTCGGCTACGCCGCGATGAGCAGGCGCATCGTCAACGCGGGCGGCTTCTACGCCTACCTCTCCGCCGGGCTCGGCAAGCCGGTCGCGGTCGCGGGCGGCCTGGTGGCGACGGTGGCCTACAGCGCGGTGGCGGTCGGCATGGCGGGTGCCTTCGGGTACTTCGCCGGTCTGGTCGGCCAGGGTCTCGGGCTCGACCTGCCGTGGCCGGTGTGGTCGGCGATCGGCATCGGCGGTGTCGCGCTGCTGGGCTACCGGCAGGTCGACCTCAGCGCCAAGGTGCTCTCGGTGCTGATGATCGGCGAGATCGGCGTGCTGCTGGTGCTCGACATCGGCATCCTCGCCGACCGCGGCGCCGACGCTCTGCCCGCGGCCTCGTTCGACCCGGGCGTGGTGTTCGGCAGCGGTGTCGGGGTGTCGCTGATGTTCGCCTTCATCTCCTACATCGGTTTCGAGTCCGCCGCCCTCTACGGCGAGGAGACCCGCGACCCGCGCCGCAGCGTCCCGCTGGCGACCTACCTGTCGGTCGCGGTGATCACCGTGTTCTACGCCTTCACCGCGTGGACCGCGGTCGGCGCGGTCGGCCCGGACCAGGTCCGCGACGTCGCGGGCAAGGAGCTGGGCAACCTGTTCTTCGGCCTGAGCACCGCCCACGTCGGCGAGGCGCTGACCGTCACCATGCAGGTCATGTTGTGCACCAGCATGTTCGCCGCGATGGTCGCCCTGCACAACGCCGCCAACCGCTACGTCTTCGCCCTCGGCCGCGAACGCGTCCTGCCGCACGGGCTCGGCCGGGTGCACCCGCGCCACGGGTCCCCGAGCCGCGCGAGCCTGGTGCAGACGGTGATCGCGGTGGTCGTGGTGGGCGCGTTCGCGGTGGCGGGACTGGACCCGTACCTGAACCTGGCCACCAGCATGCTCGCCCTGGGCACCCTCGGGATCATCGTCCTGCAGGCGGGCACGGCGGTCGCCACCATCGCGTTCTTCCGCGGCAGGCCCGACCGGCACTGGTGGCGCACCGGGGTGGCGCCGCTGCTCGGCGCCGTGGGGCTGGGCGCGGCCACCGTCCTGCTGGTCGACAACTTCGCCATCCTGACCGGCACCGACGCCGTGGCCGTGACCGCACTCCCGTGGCTGCTGGTCCTCACCGCGGCGTTCGGCCTCGTCTTCGCGCTGTGGGTGCGCCGCTCGCGCCCCGACCGCTACCAGGAGGTGGCAGCGGTCGAGGTGCGCGAACTGACCTCGGTCTAGACGGGCCTCCGCTGCCCCCTTAGGGAGTCTGCTCGCCCGCCTCGACGGCGAAGGGCAGGTGGTTTCCCTCGGGGGGCAGCGGGCACGTCGCGTAAACCGTGAACGCGCACGGCAAGTTGGTCGCCCGGTTGAAGTCCAGGACAACGCTGCCGTCGGCGTCGGGTTCACCGACGGCCAGCGACCGGTTCGCCGCGTACGTCGTCACACCGCTGGTCTCGTCGGTGAACAGGACGCTGAACCCGGACTTCTTCCCGTTGAAGGCGGTCAGCGTGTGCTCGACCCCGCCGTGGTTGAACCGCACCCGACCCGGAGCGGTGTACACGTGCGTCAACCCGGCCACGACCGCCCCGACCGTGGTCGGCCGAGGCTCGTCGAAGGCTTCGTACGTGCCACGCAGGACCCAGTCGGGGTTCGGGTCGTAGGACGGCACCCCGCTGAACGCCCGCACCGCCTCGGCCTTGGGGTCGTGCACCCGGATCAGGTACCCGCTACGGCGCGCCACCTCGATCTCCAGGTCACCCGCGGAAACCCGCGTCCCGGGACCGCTGTTCACCAACTCGAACCGCCGCACCCCGGTGAGCACCTCGCCCTCGTGCGACAGCTCGGCACCCTCCGGGTCGAGGTAGGCGGCGTCCGCGTCCTGCCACCACCGACCCGGCAGCCCCGGGTAGGCCTTGGGCTCCTCGCCCAGCCAGTCGAGCGAGACCAACGCCAGCCATCCGTGCGGGTCGGCCAACTGCAGCTCCCGCTCGGCCTTCCACTCCTGCCACTCGGTCGTGAACCCCATCGCCCTGCCCCTTCGCCGAAGCTCCTACCAGCACCAACGTCCCCGCGTGCGGGCTATTCCGGTTCCCACATACCGGACTCCGCACCGCCGAGGGGCCTGGCACGTGCGGCCGGTGCCTGCCGGTACTCCAGGAGCAGTCGAAGCGCGCCGCGAAGCTCGGCGGGTGTGACGAATACGCGTGCGTCGATGACAAGTGGACATTTCTTGGCCAACCGAGAATATTCCTTCGGCTGGGTGGCAGAAATCCGCCGAATGTGTTCCAAATAATTGATGAAACCGCAGTGGAATGTGTCTCGGCATGGCGAGTGCGGCATGCTTGTCCGCAGTCGTAAGATCCGGCCTGGGGGTGCCTTGATGTTGGGAGATGCGCGTGCGACAACCCATCTGGAGGTACTACGAGGCTCCAGGCGGTGGTCAAACCGCGGCCCGGGAGATAGCCAAGGAGCTCGGTGGCGATGTCCGGTTGGTGGCCAAGCTCGCGGGTCTGCAGGACCGGATCACGTCGGGGGAGACCCTCCCCCGCGATTGCACGCCGCTCGGCGACGGATTGGTGGAAGCCAGGCTGAGCGTCCAGCGAAACGAGTGGCGGTTGTTCTACGCCGTTCGTGAGGATGGGCTGGTGCTTTTGGCTCTCTGCTTCGCCGCCAAAAAGTCGCAGACCATACCGCGGATGATCAAGCAGGCCCGGAAGCGACTCGCCGAGTGGGACCGAAGGGTGTAACGATCGGCCCGAGGGCTTGCGATATCGGTTCGGACCGATACATCATGGTACCCACGCAGACGGAGGAGGGCATGGTGTCCAGCGGCTTGTTCGAGCTGCTCGGCCTCGATCCGGACCACCCCGAGGCCAGGGCGGCCCGCGAGGACGACGCGAACCTCGCGGCCCTGATGCGGTCGCTGTACCAGATCCGGCGCGACCTGAAGCTGAGCCAGGCTGAGGTCGCGCGCCGGATGGGGACGACCCAGTCCGCTGTCTCCGACCTCGAGCGGACCGCGGGCGACCCGCACGTCACCACCTTGCAGCGGTACGCCCGGGCGGTCGGCGCGATGCTCAAGGTCGTGGCCGTTCCCGTGCGCGACGGGTGGACCGAGGCCGCGCACGTCCGGGCGAGCAGCAGCGTCACCCCCCGGTCGGCGCGGGTGGGGGCCGTCCCGAACCGCCGGGTCCGCCTGCAGGTGATCGACAACGACAGCGCCCCCCGAAGTGCCTGACCAGCGCGCCCAGCTCCAGGAGATGGTCGCCGACCTCGAACTCGTCCAGGTCAGGTGCTACGAGGTCCGCGCCAGGGCCCGTGACGGGTTCGCCTCGGCGGACGACGTCGAGGTCGCCGAGGGGGATCCGGTGGACATGCGGGTCCTGGTCCGCCACGCGGACGACAGGTTGGGGGTCCGGGTCCGGACCGACATCCAGTCCAAGGACGTCGAGGTCTACGTGGACATCGCCGTCTACTACGCCGTTCCGCCGGGCGCTGAGTACCCGAGGGATGTCCAGGCGAGTTTCGTCAGCTCGGTGGCGATCTTCACGGTCTTCCCCTTCCTGCGCGAGACGATCGCCGACGTCACCCGGCGAGTCGGGGTCGATCCGCACCTGCTGCGGCTCCTGCGGCCCGGGGACATCGACATCAATCCTGAGTTCGCGCCCGATCCGGACCAGATCCCGCAGTAGCGCCCGAGGTCACGCCGGGTAGCTGCGCAGGTCGATGTCAGTCGCCAGCTTGTCGGTCATCTTCAGCATCATCCGCAGCATCAGCGACGAGTTGAACATCCAGTTCCGCGCCCGCATCCGCATCCGCGTGGGCGGTGCCAAGAACGGACCAGCGTTCCCCTTGTGCGAGATCTTCGCGTAACTCCGGAACTGCGCGTTGTACTCCCCAAACGCCACCCGGTAGTCGCCATCGGCCGTCATCAGTTCGCCGGCCAAGACGTGCGCGGCCACTACCGCGAGGCCGGTACCGAATCCGCCAAGAGTGTTTCCGTAGGCCGCGTCGCCCGTCAGGGCTACCCGGCCGCGGGTGAAGCTGGTCATCTCTACCCGGCTGAGGGAATCGAGGTAGAACTCCGCCGCGTCAGGTACCGCGGCCATCAGTTCCGGGATGCGCCAACCGCCGTTGGCGTAGGCCTCTTGCAGGATTGCCTTCTGCTGCAAGGTGTCCTCGCGGTCGTAAGAGAGCTGAGGAGACGCGAAGACGAAGAACGCTGGGGACTTGGGGCCGCCCAAAGCTGCCATCCGGCCCGGTTCGTTGTACATGACCGACTCCGCGCCGATGTCTCCCAGATCGGCTAGGGCGTAGTAGTGGCCCAGGTGGCGGACGTAGTCGGACTCCGGTCCGAACGCCAGCCGCCGGACGTTGGAGTGGATGCCGTCGGCGCCGACGACGAGGTCGAACGTGCGTGGGGCGGTACGCGCGAAGGTGACGTGCACGCCCTCTTGGGTGTCGGTTAGTGAAGTGATCGTGTCGCCGAAGAGGTACTCGCACGACGAGGACGTCCGGGAGTACAGCAGTTCCGCCAGGTCCCCCCGGCGGATCTCGATCTCCCCGCCGGTGAACTCGCGGGGGATCATCGCCAGCCGCTTGCCGTTCTCGTCGATGATGGTTTGGTCTGTGCCGCCCGTTTGCCGTTCGCGCACCTCGTCCAAGATGCCCATGCGCGTCAAGACAGTGCGGTGGGTGGCCCCCTTGAAGTCGACAGCCTGCCCACCCGGGCGCAGGGTGGCCGCACGCTCGACGACAGTGACCGTGCAGCCGTAGCGCGCGAGCCAGAACGCGAGCGCGGGACCGGCGATGCTCGCGCCGGAGATCAGGACCGTGGTGTTCTTCATGCCACCACGCTCGCGCGCCGCGCCTACCGTTCGCCTTCAGCAGGCTTGCAGTACCTGTCGACCACTGTCAGCGCCTCTTCGCGCGTCATCGCTGCCCCGCGCGCGTACTCGGATACCTCTTCGCCGATCCGCTCGTACGCGCGTGCAACGTTGAGCGCACCGGTGACCGCTATCCCGCGTAGCGCCACCGCTACTCCCAACAACAACGCAACAGCGTCCGTCTCCACCACGCAGGCCAAACCCTCTACCGCGGCCGCGAGATCCACCATCATCGGTGACTCACGGGCCTCGGCCACCGCCTGGTAGTGATGCCCGAGCGCGGTTAGCACGCGCGATCGCGCGGACTCGGTGCCGAAGTCGCCCGACTGCGCCGCCGCCCACGCCCGTTCCAACCGCGCCGTGTCCGGCTCGCCGCGCGCTTGCGCGATCTCCGCCAATCCCACCTCGACCACGACCACCACGCCGATGTGCCCGGCCGTGGCGCGCAGCTCACCAGCCCGCCGGTAGTCCCTCTCGGCGGCGTCGAGCTCGCCCTGCCGGAGCAGGCAGTCGGCCCGGTGGCACAGCGTGTCGGCAGAGTCCTCCAGCGCGCCGAGCTCGTCGAGCAGCACCAGCGCCTCGGCCCACAGCGCGTGCGCCCGTGCCCACTCGCCGCGCCACCCGGCGACCTGGGCGAGCGAGTCCAACGCCTGCACGACACCCCACCGCTCACCGAGCGCGCGGAACCGGGCGAGCACGTCGAGCAACTCGCGCTCACCCTCGGCGATCCGACCGGTGAGCGTCAGCAGCAGCGCGCCGCCCAGCTGCTCCAGGGCCAGGTTCCACGGGTCGTCGCCCAGCAGCGGTGAGGTGTCGCGCTCGAGTTGCCCGCTCGGGCCTGCGGCCATCGCCCACAGCGCCGCGCCGAACGGGTGCCGCAGCGGCTTGATCGACACGCGCACCAGGCGGTCTGCGCGCTCCCAGTGCGCGGGTTCGGCGCGCGGAACGGCGTGCACCACACAGGAGACGTACTCCTCCGTGAAACCGTCAGGCACGTCCACCAGCAACGAGGTAGCGATTTCGCCCGCGTGGCTGCGCCGACCACTTAGCCACCAGTACGCCGCGAGCGCGGGCACCATCCGCAACGCGGTTTCCCGATCACTGCTCGACGCCCAACGCAACGCGGCCATCAGGTTGCCGTGCTCGGCGGAGAGCAGCGCGAGCCATTCCAACTGCTCCGCCCGACGCAGATGCACGTCCGCGCGTTGTGCGAGATCAAGGTGATACCGGGCATGCCCCGCGCGAGTTGACTCCAGTTCGCCCGCAGCGGCCAACTGTTCCAGGCAGAACAACCGGATCGTGTCGAGCATGCGGTAGCGCGAGCCGTCCGTCTCCACCAGCGACTTGTCCACTAGATCGGCGAGCACCTCTACCGGGACCCCGCAGACCGGTTCAACCGCGCTTAGCGGCGCACCACCGGTGAACACCGCGAACCGTTGCGCTAAGAGGCGCTCCTCGGCGGTGAGCAGGTCCCAGCTCCACTCGACCACCCCGCGCAAGGTGCGGTGGCGCGCGGCGGCGGTGCGGTCACCCCGGGAGAGCAACCGGAACCGACCGCCCTCGACGAGCCGCGCAGCGATCTCGTCCAGCGTGAACTGGCGCAACCGTGCGGCCGCCAGCTCGATAGCCAACGGTAGCCCGTCCAGCCCCGCGCAGACTCTTGCCACGGTGGGGATGTCTAGTGTCAGCCCTGGCCGCACGGCAGCAGCCCGATCTAGGAAGAGGCGCACGGTAGAGTAAGAGGCCGCGTTGGGGTCGCCTGGTTCGGGAATGTCCAAGGGCGGCAGGGGAAGCAATACCTCGCCGGTAAGCCCAAGAGGCTCGCGGCTAGTGCAGACAATGGTCAGATCAGGACACTCGGCCACGAGCACCCGCACGAGAGCGGCGGTGGCGTCGACCACGTGCTCGCAGTTGTCCAAGATCAGCTGCTCGTCGCCCAGCACGCCGACGAGGTGGCGGACCGGGTCGGCGGCAGGGGAGCGGAAACCCTGTTCCCGCAGGCCTAGCGCGTCGATCACGGCGTGCGGGACCTGGTCTCCGGTGTCCACTGTGGAGAGGTCGACGAAACAGGCGCCGGGCCGCGCCGACTCGATGGCGAGCCGCGTCTTCCCCGTGCCACCGGGACCGAGGACGGTGGTCAGCCGATCGGTCGCGCGCAACCGCGCGAGTTCCCGATCACGTCCGATGAAACTGGTCAACTGCGCGGCGGGACGGCGTTTGGCAGGCTTCTCGGCCCGCAGGATGGCCTGGTTGAGTGCGGACAGCTCGGGGGAGGGGTCCGCGCCGAGCTCTTCGGCGAGCAGACGCCGCGCGCTCGCGAACTCTTGCAACGCCTCACCCTGCCGGTTGTCGGCATGCAAGGCCCGCATCAGCTGTGCGCGCAACCGTTCGCGAAGAGGGTGTGCGTCGACAAGAGTGCGCAGCTCGGCAATCGGAACGGCGTCCGGGTCGGCGTCGACGAGGTCCTCAGTGGCGGTTAGCCGCAGCTCGTCAAGACGTGCTGTCTGGGCCCGGCCGTGCGGTAGATCGATGAGCGCGGGGCCACGCCACAGGTCCAGAGCTTCTCTTAGCCGGTCGGCTGCTTCAGCGGTATTGCCCTTCGCGAGGCTCTTACGCCCCTCTTGCGCGAGCCGCTCGAACCGGTGCACGTCCACGTCGTCCGGATCAACCGCGATCCGGTAGCCGCCGCCGTGGAACTCGATCAACCCGTCGGGAAGCACCCGCCGCAACCGCGATACCTGCACCTGCACCGCGTTGGCGGCGTTCGCCGGCGGGTCGTCGCCGTACTGACCGTCGACCAACCGCTCCACCGGGACGACGCGGCCCGCCTCGAGCAGCAGCAGGACCAGCAGCGCCCGCGGTCGGGGCCCGCTGATCTCCACTCCGCTCCCCGCCCCGGCGGCGACCCGCACCACCAGGGGCCCGAGCACGCCGAACCACATGGTCCCGATTGTCGCCCAGGGGCGGCTGGCCCGGTGACCGCCCTCCCCGGCAGGATGCCCGGGTGGCGAGACGGGTGTGGTCGACGCGGTCCCGGGTGGTCTCCGGCCTCGGATGGGTCCTGCTGGCGATCCCGGTGATCGCGCTGACCTGGTGGTTGCTCGGCAAGGGCGACAACGGGGCCGGGATCGCCAACGTGCTGGCGCTGCCCGCCAGCATCGTCGGCGGGGTCGCCGGGGTGCTCGCGCTGGTCGGCGGCCAGCGGACCAAGCCCCGCGCCGACGACCCCGGGATCCTCGCCGACCGCCTGCGCCGACTCCTGGTCGCGGTGATCACCGCCGAGGAGCGCACCCTGGCCCGCCTGCTCGGCGACACCGGCAAGCCGCAGCCCGCCGACGTCGGCTTCACCCAGCCCGACGAGCTGTTCTGGCGCACCGACGGCGGTGCGGACTCGGGCTCGTTGGACACGATCGCCGAGTACTACCGAGGACTCCGTAGCGGGCGCCTGTTGGTACAGGGAGAGGGTGGCGCGGGTAAGACCGTGTTGGTTTTGCGGCTCTTACTCGATCTCGCCCAAGAGGCCCATCGGGCGAACGGCCTGATTCGGGTCCCCGTGCGTCTTAGCTTGCCGTCGCTCCCCGAGTCCGGGGACTCCCCGCCCGGGGTGCTGCGCGAGCGATTAGACAGCTGGGCCGCTGAGCAGATCGCCTCGACGTACGGGATCGAGCGAGCGGTGGTGCGCGAACTACTCGCGCGTGGGCTGCTGTTGCTCGTGCTCGACGGCCTGGACGAGATGGACCCCGACCAACCGGTACGTGCCCGCGAGGTGCTGGCCGCGCTGAACATCTCCTCCGGCCCGGACCAGTGGCCGGTCGTGCTCACCTGCCGCACGGAGCACTACAAACGGCTGGTCGGGCAAGGGGACGTGCTCGAGGACGCCACGGTGGTCACCCTGCAACCACTTGGCGTCGAGCAAGTGATCTCGTGGCTGGCGCACCGCTTCCCGGCGCGCGCCGAGCCCGACGGGCTGGCTCGCCGCTGGCAGCCCGTCGCCGAGGCGATGCGGAGCGACCCGGCTGGTGAGCTGGCCCGGTGCCTGAGCTCGCCGTTGCGGCTCTACCTGGCGGTGAGCGCTTACCGGCGGCCGGGGAGTCAGCCCGCCGAGCTGGTCGACCTGACTGACCTGGACACCCACCTGTTCGAGTTGTTGGTCCCCGCGGTCACCGAACACCAGACCCGCCCGGACGGGGGCCACTACCCGCCCGCGGACGTCGAGCGGTGGCTGGGCGCCCTGGCCGACCACCTCGCGTTCCTGGGGTCTCGGGGCATGTCGAGCGTGGATTTCTGGCTGAGCGGCCTGTGGTTGGCCAAGGACAACCCGACCCGCCCCGCGCGGGGAGCCGCGCTCTGGGCCCGTCTGCTGATCGCGCTGGCCCCGCTGCCGCTGGTGGTGTGCCTGCTCTGGTGGGTGGTCCGCTTCTGGAATGAGTGGCTGTCCCTGCTGAACGCGATCCTCTGGCTGTGCGTGGCGTTGTCGTTCATAGTCGCGTTCCGGTTCGTCTACCGGGTGGTGCGGCGGCTGCTGCTGGTCGTGTTCGGGGGCACCAGGCAACGCCTGAGGGCCGGGATCCCTTGGGGGCCGGTGAGCGTGTACCTCTTCGCGGGGTACTCCGCGCTGGTCGGCCTCAGCCGTGATGACATCGTCGAAGGCACTCAGGACCGGTCGACGGCGGGTGTGGTGTTCGCGGTCGCCCTACTGGCCCCGTTCGGGGCAGTGCTGCTGCGCGGCGCGTACCTCCCGCTGCGCACATGGTTGCGGTTCGCGCTGACGACGCGGGCGTTCGCCCGACGCGGGTTGTTGCCGCGCGAGGTGGTGCCGTTCCTGGACTGGGCCTACGCGGCCGGGCTCCTGCGGTACTCCGGGGACGCCATCCAGTTCCGGCACCGGGACCTGCAGGCCTACTTCACCTCCCCGAGCGCCCTCACGTCCCCGACACCGAGGCCAGCCACCGGCAGGTCGTGATCACCTCCGCGGTGACGTCGTCGAAGGTGTCCACCTGGTCGACGGTGAGGGTCTGCTCCTCCAGGGACCTGAGCAGGTCACCGGCCAGGGCGATGAGGTCGCGCAGGTCGGTGGCGAGGAACGGGACCCCGCGCGGTGGGCTGAGGTGCTGGGTCATGCGGGTCCTTGGCTAGCCGGGAACAGGCGGGCGACCAGTTCGAGCGCGCACTCGGGGCAGAGCGGCGGCGCGGGTGGGCGGTGCGGGTAGATCTGTTGCACGGGCAGCCCGCACACCCCGTTAGGAGTCCGCGGGACCAGGACGTGCAGACGGCCGGTGTAGTAGGTGCTGACACCCCAGGCCCAACGCGTCACGGTTGCCTCCTGCGCAAGAGCTCCAAGAGAGCCACGCCGTCACTGGTGAGCTGAAGTGGAGGGGTGTCGGTGATGAGCCCGGCCCTTAAGAGCTCGCTGAGCGGTTCGCGGAAGTAGCCGGGCAGCGGTAGACCGCGATCGGTGAAGAGGATCGCGGTATGACGAACTACGCGACCGGTCGAGACCCGGCGTAGGGCCAAGAACCAGAGAACCGTGCGGGTAGGCGCGGTGAGCGCCTTGGTGCAGGTGGTCATGATCGTGTCTCTTCTGTGGTCACCACGCGCGGGCTTCCCGGTGAAAGCCGCTGCGCTCTGTGCTGACGGTGGGCGCCCAGAGGGATGCGGGTCAAAATTGACCGCGACTCTTTGGTGTCGATCGGAGGGGTCCACGCAGGCCCAGGGCTGGGGCGGGCCTGGGCCCGCGTGGACATGGGGATGCGCCCATCTTGCGCGTGACTACCGACTGTCACGCTCGGCCGTCGCCGGACGCATCGAGACGGGGCGGCGGTGACATGACTCCGAGTGAGCGCTACCGTGTTGGGTCTGACGGATCGGGTACATGTATGCCTCCGCACTAGCCGGCTGATCTGCTAAGACAGTAAACACGGACATCCAATCTGGCTATACACCAATATGGGTGACACGGGCTGGACACACCCGGTGACCAGTGTGGGAGGATCCCCACCATGACAAGTCCCAAGCGCTCAGTGAGCATGCGGCGTCGACTGCTCGGCAAGGAGCTGTTGCGGCTACGCGAGGTTGTCGAACTCACGCAGGAGGCCGCCGGAGCCCATCTCGGCAAGCGGGGGAACAAAATCAGCCGGGTGGAGACCGGGGCGATCGGGATCGACAAGACCGACCTGGACGCCCTGCTGAACCTCTACAAGGTCGGCGACAAGGACCGGGTCTGGTGCCGAGACCTCTGGGAGCACTCACGCGTCAAGCGCGGCCGCCCCACCGGCGAGACCACGCTCTACCTGGGCCCCAAGTGGTTCCGCGCATTCCGCGACCTGGAGAAGGACGCCGACGAGATCTTGCTGGTTGGCTCCGAGGTTGTGCCCGGCATCCTGCAAACCGATGACTACATCCGCGCGATGTTCGCAGCGCAGGGCGTAGATCCCGCCGAGAAACAGGTCGATGACACGCTGCGCATCCGCGCCGAGCGCCGCCTGCAGCTCACCGACGAAGATGGCGGCAAGTTCGCCTTCGTCATGAGCGAGTCGGCTCTGCGCCGCCAGTTCGGTGGCCCGGAGGTGATGCTGACGCAGCTCCGATACCTGGCTGAGGTGTCGCTCCTGCCGAGCGTGACCTTGCAGGTCATCCCCTTTGACGCACAGTCGTTCGCGGAGATGTACGACTTCATCGTTTTCCGCTTCGGACACGAGGCGGCGAACGACATCGCCTACATCGAGATGTTCTCCGATGCCGCCTACCTGGACAAACCCGCTGAGACAGTGCGCCGCTACGGCGAGCACTTCGGCAGGCTGCAAGCCATCGCCTTGGGCCCCGTGGAGTCGCGTAACTTCATCTTGGGGCTGGCGAACCAGCCTGCTGCGTAACCGATTCCAAGGGGTTGATACCCATGATCGAGCCCGGCATCGACTGGACTACGGTGCCGTTCCGCAAGTCCTCGTTCAGCGACACCAACGGTGGTCAGTGCGTGGAGATCGGCTGGGCGGACGCAACCTTCCGCAAGTCGAGCTTCAGCCAGACCAACGGTGGTGAGTGCGTCGAGGTCGCCCACCGAACCGACCTCGTCGGCGTGCGTGACTCGAAGAGCCCGACCTCCGGTCTCCTCGAGCTACCCACCACCAGCTGGACGGCCTTCACCACCGCTCTCCAGGCGTAGGCACGCGGAACCGCAGTGGGCGCCGGCCCCCACCGAAGGACCGGCGCCCACCCGCCACCGCCCTCACCTCCGCTACAGCCGCCCCAACACCACAACCGCCCACGCCCCCGAGACCACCTTCGCCACAGCCACAGCCCCACAGCCCACCAGCCCCACAGCCCACCAGCCCCACAGCCCACCAGCCCCACAGCCGCCTCCGCCCCACAGCCCCACAGCCCCACAGCCCACCAGCCCCGCCGCCGCCTCCGCCCCACCGCCGCCTCCGCTCCCGCAGCCCCCTCCTTTGCACTGCCGGCTCCCAAGCCCGCTGGAACGCAACACCCGCTACGGATGCTCGATCTAGTGGACTCGCTTCGTGTGGGGGGAGAGCACCGCTAAACTTGACCTGTGGTGGGGATGCCCTTCACCCCACGCTTTTTCCCCACCGCGGTGCTCTAGGGGCCCCACACGAAGCGAGTTCACTAGATCGAGCCCCCGTCTTTAACCCGGGCAACGAAGACGCCAACACCAAGACGGCAACGCAGCACCAAGCACGCAGCCGGCCCCGCTCAGCCAGCCACCGGGACCATCGCCTCCACCAGCCGCTCGTGCATCGTCACCAGCCGAGCCACCCCCGTCACCCGCAAGGCCCGCCGCAGGTGCGGGTCCTGCAGCACCAGGTGCAGCCGGCCATCGGCCGCCGCCGCGATCTCGGCCAGGCCTCAAGCACCCAGGAAGCCCACCCGGGTCAGGTCCAAGATCACTCGATCGTGTGAACCTGTCATGGCCGCCACCAACGGGTCCCGCAGCAGCTCGACCCGGCTCCGGTCGATCTCGCCGATCACCGTGAGCAACAGCCAGTCCGCCCTCGGCTTGGAGGCGTTCACCAGCAGCGGAGTACTGTTGCCGCTGCCGCCGTGGTCCTGTGCCATTCCACGCCCCTCTCGCCCGGATCAGTCGGCGCCCGAATTCCCGTGCACGCCAGGGTAAACCCCGTCCCCACTGAACGGAGAGGGCGCTTGTCCGCACGACTGCGCTGCCCGGTACGACCCAGGTCGGGCGCGCTCGTGGTCAGCCCGACCGGTGTCCTCGACATCAGCACCTACGCCACCCTGCGCGACATCCTGCTCAAGTGCGCCATCGACCAACCCCGCGCGGTGGTCGTCGACCTGGGTTCGCTGGAGATCAGCGGCGAGAGCCTGCTCAGCGTGTTCGCCACCGTCTGGCTGCGCACCTGCGACTGGCCGGGCGTCCCCCTGCTGCTCGCGGCCTGCCCACCCGAGCTGCACGGCACCGCCCTGCACCGCTACGTGGCCTTCCACGACACCGTCGACACCGCCGTGGCCAACATCCACCGGCCGCCGCCCACCCGCCGCGCCCACCTCACCGTGCCGCACGGGGTAGCCAGCCTCCCCCACGCGCGCGCGTTCGTCGGCGAGATCTGCGCCGAGTGGGACCTTCGCGGCTACGCCGTCGCCGAGATCCAGCAGGTCGCGGGCGAGCTGCTCGACAACACCATGCAGCACACCAACTCCGAGGCCCGGTTGCGGCTGGAGCTGCGCCGGGGTCTGTTCACCGTGGCGGTCGGCGACGACGACCCCACACCCCCGGTCGCCCGGGACCCCGGCGCCGACCCGGTCCCGCGCGGGATGGGGCTGCTGCTGGTCGCCGAGTTCGCGAAGGCTTGGGGTTGCCTGGTCGACCCGGCAGGCGAGCGCAAGGTCGTCTGGGCCGTCCTGCGCACCGGCGCCTGAGCGCCCGACGTCGGACGCCCGCGACGCACCAGGCGACCGCTACGACTAGACCCGGGCAGGCTCCATGACCAGGATCGCGCCCTCGACCGAACCGTTCGACCCGCGCAAGGTGGCCACCACGACGCGCACTCGCGTGTTCCGCCCGCGGCGGTCCACCGCGTCTATGTACAAGACCTCTTCATTCGTCGAGTCCGTCAGGGCGCTCTTCACCGCCATGCGCAGTTCGCCCACCGGTAGCCCGATGTCGAGGTTGAGCAGGTGCTCGCCGACCGCCTCGTCGCGGCGCAGGCCCCACATGTCCTCGGTGCCGCGGTTCCACACCCGCACGCGCATCTCCGGGTTGACCACCACCACTCCGGAGCGGATCGAGGTCAGGATCGACTCCATGAACGCGTTGAGCTCGTCGAGCTCGGTGCTGCGGTCGCGCAGCGTGTCGTTGATCGCCTGCAGCTCATCGTTGGTGGACTGGAGTTCTTCGTTCATCGTCTCCAGTTCCTCGTTGGTGGACTGGAGTTCCTCGTTCGTGGTCTCCAACTCCTCGACGGTGGACTGCAGCTCCTCGTTCGTGGTCTCCAGTTCCTCGTTCGTCGACTGGAGTTCCTCGTAGGCCGACTCCAACTGGCGGTTGGTGTGCTCGAGCTCGTCCAGCAGCTCGCGGGTGGCGCTGACGTCGTGGAAGGCGATGGTGACGCCCAGCAGGCCGTTGTCGGCGTTGACCAGCGGGTTGACGTGGATGTCGAGCCAGAGCGAGTCGCCGGGCGTGCGCGTCCACTCGACGTCGCGCACCCGCACCGCGCGGCGCTCGGCCTTCGCCTGTTCCACATAACCCCGCAGCTCCACCGGCCGGTAGGAGAGCTCCAGGTCGCGCAGCGCCTTCCCGATGTCCCGGCTCGACAGCCCGAACAGGTGCTCCGCCTGCTGGTTCACCAGCGCCAGGACCTCGTCGCCGGTGACCACGACCTGCGCCACCGGGCTCACCGAGAACGCCGACTCCCGCAGCTCGTCTACCCCGCTCACCTCGCCGGCGGGGTCGTGCGCGGCGGTCGGGGTCAGTTCGGCGCCTGCGCCTGTGGGCGTTCCCGCCGTCTTGCGGAACAGCCGCCGCTTCAGGTCCACCGCGTCGAAGATCCGGCTGTGCGAGAGCAGCATCTCGGCCTTGCCGAGGAACAGCAGACCGCGCGGGGCGAGCGCGAAGTGGAACCGGCGCAGGATCCGCGCCTGGGTCTCGGCGTTGAAGTACATCAGCGTGTTGCGGCAGACCAGCAGGTCGATCCGCGAGATCGGCGCGTCCTGCACCAGGTCGTTGCGGCCGAAGATCACCGAGCGGCGCAGGTCCTTGCGGAAGACGTACCGGTTGCCCTGCTGCTCGAAGTAGGTCCCCAGCTGCTCCTCGCTGAGCCCGCCGAGGTCGCCGTCGGCGTAGGCGGCCTGCCGGGCCTGGGTGAGCGCCTCGTCGTCGACATCGGTGGCGTAGATCTTGACCCGCTGCCGGAACCGCTCGGGGCCGAGCGCGTCGGCGAAGACCATGGCCAGGCTGTAGGCCTCCGGTCCGCTCGCGCAGCCCGCGCTCCACACCCGCAGCGGGTCGTCCGGACCGCGCTCGGCGAGCAGGGCCGGGATGGCGTCGGCGCGCAGGTGCTCCCAGGCCTCGGTGTCCCGGAAGAAGCTGGTGACGTTGATCAGGATGGTGTTGAACAGGGCTTCGAACTCGTCCGGGTTCACCTGGAGGAGGTCGATGTAGGCGTCGTAGTCGGCGATGCCCACCTGGCTCATCCGCCTGCGCACCCGGCGGGCGAGGCTGGTGCGCTTGTACCCGGTGAAGTCGAAACCGCGCGACTCCTTGAGATAGGCCAGGACGGCCTCGAAGCGGTCGTCCGAGTCGACCTGGTCCCCGTTCACGTTGACCGAGGCTAGTCCTCCGCCGGGGACACCAAGAACTCGCGCAGCACTCCCGCGGCGCTCGTCGACTCTTCGAGCGCGCGGTGGTGCAGGCCCGCTCGTCGCTCGTCGCCGCGTTCCTCCGCACGGCGCTGCATCTGCCGTGACAGGTTCGCCCGTTCGTCCAGACTGCGCACGGCGATCCACAACGCGCGCTCGAACGCGTCGCCTTGCGCGGCTGTCAGTGCTGCCGAGGTTGGCAGCGGGGTAGTCCTATCCGATTGCTCTTGCGTCAATTCGACAAGGCGGGCGCCCATTTCCGCGGCCGTCAACACCTCGACTCCGGGGATGGTGCGCACGGCGTACTCCGGCAGCGCGGGGAACTGCGCGTCAGCCGGGTCTTGTACGAGCATCGCCCCGCCTGCGTTGCGGATGGCGGAAAGGCCCGCGACACCGTCGCTACCGGCGCCCGACAGCAGAACCCCGATGACGCGCGCGCCCGCGGCGACGGCGGCTGAGCGGAACAGCGCGTCGACGGCGGGTCGGTGGCCGTTCTCGGCGGGGCCCTTGGTGAGCGCGAACCGCTCGGCCACGACCACCAGGTGGGTGCTGGGCGGGGCGACGTGGATCCGGCCGCGGCGCACGTTCATCCCCGGCCGCACGGCGACGGCGGGCAGGTCACCGCCGCGGTCGAGGATCTGGGCGAGGACGCTCGCGCCGCCCTCCGGGACGTGCAGCACGACCGCGACAGCGGCGGGGAGTGTCGCGGGCAGGCCCGCCACCAGCGTGCGCAGCGCCTCGACGCCACCGGCGGAGGCACCGACGACGATCAGGTCCCGGCCCACTCCCGCACAGTAAACCCGTCGGTCACCAGCCGCCGAAGTGTTCCGCGACGGCTTGGTCGTCGACCCCGCCCGCGCCGGTCCAGAAGCGCACGGGGTATTCCCACTCGCGCTTGAAGAACTCGGGCGGCTGGCGCTTGTTGGCGTCGTCGTTGGTGACGAACTCGCGCCAGTGGGCCTGGTGGTCGGGCACGCGGAGGATTCCCGCGTAGCCGAAGGTCTCCAACAGGATCATCCGCTGGAACTTGTTGGACGGGAACAGCCGGATGAGCGACTTCTGCAGCTCGGTGAGCTGCGCGCTGTCGGGCAGGGCGCGCAGCGCGGCGAGAATGGCGTGCAGGCACTCGATGTCGTCGTGGGAGGGGTCGGTGCGCGCGCGGTCGGGGAAGGTGATCAGGTCGGCGGCGGCGTAGGCGATCCCGGTGTGCCGGACCTGGTACGGGTAGGTGGCGACGCGGTCGTCGAGCTCGGCGTCCTCCGTAAGACCGCAGACCCCGCACTGGGTGGCGCTGTAATGCGCCGAGGGGGAGAACGCGTGCGCGGGGAGGTTCTTGAGCACCACGTAGCTGCCCCACGCCGAGCGCGCGGGCAAGTCGCGCTTGCTAAGACTGCCGACCCAGGCCGCGGCGACGTCAGCGTGATTGGTGCGCCGAGCGGCGTCGACCGCCTGGCGGATCACCTCATCGTGTCCCATGCGCGCGGATTAAAGCAGGTCACACGCCCTATGCGGTGGCCCGGGCCAGCATCACGCCGCCGACGATCAGCGCCAGAGCGGCTACCCGGCCTGCGGTTAGCGGGTCCTTGTTGACCAGCACGCCCACCGTGATCGTGCCTACCGCGCCGATGCCGGTGAACACCGCGTAGGCGGTGCCTACCGGGATGGTGTTCATCGCGCGCGACAACAGATATACCGCCCCCAGGCAGAGGACGATGCACAAGAGGGTCGGCAACGGTCGCGTGAAGTTCTCGGTCGGTTTGATGCTCAACGCCCAAGCCACTTCGACGATCCCGGCTGCCACCAGGGTCAGCCAGTTCATCGGCGAGCCATCTGCACGGCACGTTCCTCGGCCGCGGTGGCGGAGGCGCGGTGTTCGGCCTCCAGGTGCGCGATCACCGGGTCCACCAGCGTGTTGGTCAGCTCCGCGTGGACGAAGGTGACGTCCTCGACCGCGAAGTGGCCCGCGAAGAAGTCGCGGAGATACCGCTCGTGGTAGTCGAAGGGGGCGCGGGGCGTACCCGGCAGGTAAGAGCCACCGCGCGCGCCCATCACGAAGAACGAACGTCCTGCGAGGGACATGCGCGGGAAGGTGACTTGGTCCAGCCAGGTCTTCAGCGCGCCCGGTACCGAGTAGTTGTACATCGGGCAGCCGATCACCACCGCGTCCGCGGCGAGCAGTTCGGCTAAGAGCGGCTCGACGACCGACCACGCTTCTTGCTGCGCGGGAGTTCTTACCGCGCTCGGATAGTCCGCGGGCTGGGTGATGCCTTCGCGTAAGAGCGTGTCGCAGATCTGGGTCCACCCCTCACCGATCGGCGGCACCGGGTTGGCAGCGAGATCGCGGTAGGTGTGGGTGTTTCCGCCTTCGACCCAGGTTCGCGCGAACCGAGCCGTGAGGGCGCGCGAGAAAGACCTGGTGCGGGCGCTGGAGTCGAGCTGGAGGAGGTGCGGCATACCGGGCTCCTTAAGTGGACACTGTGTCCACATTAACGCCAACTGGACGCTCTGTCCACTTCATCGGTAGCGTGACCGCCGTGAACCTCCTGGACGACGACGCACCGCGTGAGCGGGCCGACGCGTCCAGGAACCGGGCCAAGGTGCTGGCGGCGGCCGAGGAGCTGTTCGCCACCCGCGGCGCCAAGAACGTGACCATGGACGACATCGCCAAGACCGCCGGTGTCGGCCGCGGGACGCTCTACCGCCGTTACCCGGACCGCGCGTCGATCGCCGTCGCGCTGCTGGACTCCCACGAGCGGGCGCTGCAGGAGGAACTCCTGCGCGGCGCCCCGCCCCTGGGCCCGGGCGCGCGCCCGGCCGACCGCCTCGGCGCGTTCTACGCCGCGATGGTCGACCTGCTGGACCGGCACATCCACCTCGCACTGGGGGTCGAGGTGGGTCATACCCGGTTCGCCACCGGGGCCTACGGGTTCTGGCGGGCGCACGTCCGGGCCCTGGTGGCCCACACCGAGGACCCGGACGCGCTGGTCGACGTCCTCTTGGCACCGTTGGCGCCGGAGGTGTTCCGGTACCAGCGAGAGGATCTCGGCCTGAGCGCGGACCGGATCACCGCGACCCTGCGCGCGCTTGCCCGCCAAGTGCTCGGGCCGTCCTAAGAGGGCTGCCGTCTTGCCGCAGCAGGTGTTTTGTCCCGGTAGGACGACCTTTCAGCCGGTGAGACCGCGTGCCGGTAACGGGGACCGGGCCTGCGGCGACCCCGGTGTCGAAGGGGCCCTTCCCCGGGGAGCAGAGCAGAGGAACCATGAGCGCGACACCCGAACTACGACAGCAGACCGGCACCTACTTCACCTTCCTGCTGCCCGCGGGCTGGACGGTGCAGGAGAACTCCAACCTGCTCTGCCTCAACTCCCCGGACCAGCAGGCGGCGATCATGACCGTCGGTCTGGTCGGGATGCTCCAGCCGTTCAGCCCGGACCAGTTCGTCGCGTACGCCATGCAGATGCAGGGGATCCCGGTTACCGCGTTCCACTCCGGTAGGCCGATCCCGCCCCCGCCCGGGGCGAGCGCGGCGGGCTTCTTCGAGCTGAGCTACGCGGCGGGACAGGTCATCTGCCACGGTGTCGCGGTCGCGAACGTGACGCACGGTTATGGACAGTGCAACGCCTCCATGACGCTCGCGGCCGCGCAGGCGCCGTCGTGGCCCGCGTACCGGGAGTGGCTGCCCGGGGTCGCCTCGCACGTTGCTCCCGCGGGGAGCCAGACGTACATGGCGGGCACGGTCGCGCGGCAGAACCTAGACAACTCGATAGCGCTAGGGGAGCGGTTCCACGCCGTTAACGACTACGGCCAGCGGCGGTGGCAAGAGGTCACCGACGATCGGTGGCGCTCCGACGAGCGCAACCAGTTCGCGTTCCGCGAGGCGTTGGGCAACGTGGACACCCGGGTCAACCCGTACGACAACAACCGCCCGATCGAGCTGAGCACCCAGTACCGCTTCTACTGGGTCAACCGGCAAGGCGAGATCCGCGGCAGCGACGACCCCAACTACGACCCCCGCGTCGGCTCCACCGACGACTGGGCCACCATGCCGCGCTACCAGCCGTGACCGTGTCCGCTGTGGCCGATCTGCGGTTACTGATCAGCCGTGACTGATCAGCGGTGACCGGTCAGCCGTGATCGAGGAAGGCTGACCGGTTGTCCCGCGCCCACTCCCGGAAGTGGCGCGCGGGCCTGCCGAGGATCTGCGGGAGGTCGTCGCTGAGCAGGGCGTTGCCGCCCGCGCGGATGTGCTCGTAGGCGGCGACGATCGCGGCCACGGTCTCCGGGTCGCGACCCGCCGCCCGCATCCGGTCGGCCACCGCGGCCGCGGGCGCGTCCGTCAGCCCGATCGGCCTGCCGATCTGCGCCGCCAGCTCGCGCACCACGGCGGGCAGGTCGAGCAGCTCCGGCCCGGTCAGCGTGACCACCCCGAGGTCCGTCCGCGTCAGCGCCACGACGGCCGCGGCGGCCACGTCGCGAGGGTCGACCACGCCCTGTTGCCCCGAGCCGGTCAGGTTGAGCACCGGTGTGCCCGTGCGGACGCTCGCCGCCCAGGCGAGCGCGTTCGACGCGTACCAGCTGGGCCGCAGTGCCGACCACGCCAGCCCGCTCTCGGCCAGCGCTCGCTCACCCGGCGCGTGCCACCCGCCCCCGGCTGCCGCCGACAGCTTCACCACCCGCCCCACCCCGCCCGCGCGAGCTGCTTCGATCATCGCCGAGTCGTGCGCGGGGATGTGTGCACCCGGGGCGGTGGCCAGGAAGACGGCATCGACGCCCACCACTGCGTGCTTGAGTGACTCGGGGTCGGTGAAGTCTGCCCGCACGCTGTCGCCGGGCAGGTGCTCGGGATTGCGAGCCATGGCGCGCACGGGCACACCCTGTTCGTTGAGCTGCCGCACGACCTCACCGCCGATGGTGCCTGTGGCACCGGTAACCAGGATCATGGGTCTTAGCCTCCTGAGAAGCCCTTGCGGCGGATAGGAAATTTCGGCAACAGTGCTCCCCGCGCGAATCGGCTAGCGTGCGTTGTGCCCATTGACCGCGTCGAGACGGTTTTCCTCGACCCCGGACGGCCGCTGATCCACCTCCCCGACCCGGCGACCACGCTGGTCTGGCGGACCGCGGACGAGGAAGTCCTGGTGGTCGGCCCTCGCACGCACGCGACCTACCACCACGGCAAGGAGCTCCCGCCGTGCGTCCGGATGCGCCTGCGGCTCGGCCGAACAGTCGCTGTCCTGGGCGTGCCCGCCGTCGAGCTGGTGGATCGGGTCGTCCCACTCTCGGAGTTGTGGGGCCGCGATCGCATCACCGGTTTGGGCGGTCTGTCTGCTACCTCGGGTCGCGCGCGTATAGAGGCCGCGTTGCGCGCACGCGCGAATTCCGCGCAAGAGAACGCTGTACTCGTCCACCGCGCGGCCTCTGCGCTGGCGCGGCACACAGAGGTGCCGGCGGTCGCGCGAGGGCTCGGCGTGAGCGAGCGGCGTCTCCGGGACCTCTTCACAGTTAACGTCGGCTTGTCGCCTAAGAGGTTCGCTTCGCTCTCTCGGATAAGGCGTGTCCTGTCAGCCTTCCACCGCGAACCCCTGGCCGATCTGGCCGTCGCCAACGGCTTCTACGACCAGTCGCACATGGGGGCTGACTTCCGCAGGCTGATGCGCGTCACCCCCACGGCCTTCCGCGCGGGGCGGCTGCCCACGACCACCTGCACCGGGTAACCGCGCAATCCTTTCGGCGGATTGGGTGGTGCCCGACCGGGTGTTATGTTCGGCGTCGTTTGATTAACGGCTTGTTTCAAGACTATTTTGTAGGCCTGGTGGCCACTCGTCGGTTACGCCATTCGCGATGACTGGGGCGATTGTGATGAGCCAAGAGGATGCCGAGTTACTCGCCGACTGCGCGGGCGCCGTGCTCGCGCGGCACGAGCCGGACTCCTGGCGGCACCACGTCGACGACCACTGGCACTACGTCCTGCCGGTCGAGCACCAAGCCCGGGAGCAGGGCTGGAAGCTGCACGTCCCCGCCACTCCGCTCTCGGCGTTCCTCGTGCTCGCCCGTTCGATCGAAGTCCTTGCCGCGCACCGGTGCGCGTTCAAGTTCCCCAGCAGGATGCGCAGGCTGCACGAACTGGTCGGCCCCAACGCCGACCGCAAGGCGGCGGGCAAGTTCCTCACCGTCTACCCGAACGACGACGACCACGCCCGCGCGGTGGCCGAGGACCTGCACAACGCCACTCTCGGCCTACCCGGGCAGTGGATCCTGACCGATCGCCGGTTCCGCGCGCACTCGCAGGTCTTCTACCGCTACGGCGCATTCACCCCGGAGCAGGTACTCACCAACGACGGCGAGTACCGCGCGGTGCTGCGCAAACCGGACGGCACAACGGTTTCCGACCAACGCGGAGTAGGCCAGGTTGCCCCCGATTGGGTGAGCGACCCATTCCATGACGACACAGCGCCACCAACTGTCCCCCAATCGGTGCTGATCGGCGGACGTTTCCGGGTGCGCGAGGCCATTCGGCAGAGCAACCGCGGCGGCGTCTACGTAGCCACCGACCCCGACGGAGCCGACCTCATCCTCAAGCGCTTCCGCGAGCACACCGGCGCCGCCGTGGACGGCAGTGACTCCCGCACCCGCGCGCGGGCCGAGGCCCGGCTGCTCGGCGTGCTCGGCCCGAGCGGCGCCTCGCCGCGGTTCATCGACATCTTCACTTCCGGCACGGACATCTTCGTCGCGCAGGAACGGATCGACGGCATCCCGCTGCGCCGGTTCGTCGCCCGCGAGCAGCGGCCGACCGCGGCGGGTGGACTGGGCCTGGACCCCGCGCTCGCGCTCGACTTCGCGCGGCAACTGGTCGAGCTGCTCGGCAAGGTGCACGCGGCGGGCTATGTACTCGGCGACCTCACCCCGAACAACCTCTTGGTGACGCCCGACCGGCGGCTGGTGCTGATCGACCTGGAGTCCGCGCTGCGGCCCACCGACGTCGCCCCCCGCCTGCTCACGCCGGGCTACGCCCCGCCCGAGGAGGAGGGCCGCACGCGGACGGTCGCCATCGGGCCCGCGCCAGCCGCGGACCTCTACGGCCTGGGCGCCACGCTGTTCTACCTGGCCTCCGGCGAACACCCGCCCGCCTGCAAGGGAACCCGCCTGTCCGCGATGATCCGGCTGATGGCCGACCGCGGTCCTGCGGCCGCCGCGCTGGCTCCCCTGATCACCGAGCTGATCGCCCAAGATCCCGACCAACGTCCCGGCCTCGACGCCGTGCGCACGGCCCTGGACGCGCCCGCACCGCTGCCGCCGCGGCCCGAACTGCCCACTGTGGACAACCTGGTCGAGGACATGCTCGCCGAGGTCGTGCAGACGGCCGATCCGTCGGCGCGGTTCCTGTGGCGCAACTCGGAGACCGCCAGCCGTTATGACCCGTGTTCGGTACACGTGGGCGCGCCTGGGGTGCTCTTAGTGCTATGTCAGGCTCTTAGGGCTGGTATCGAGGTAGCCGAAACAGTGCAATTGGCCGCGCAGTGGACCGTGCGCAGGCTGCCAGAGGAGCCGCGGGTGCTACCCGGCTTGCTCTTCGGTCGCGCGGGCACTGCGGTGAGTCTCTATGAGGCCGGCGACCTCTTAGGCGACGACGACGTTCGTGCCGCGGGGCTGGACTTGGCCCGCCGACTACCCACGACGTGGAACGTGCCGGACGTGTTCCACGGCGTGGCGGGCGCGGGGCTCGCCTTGCTGAACTTGTGGCGGCGCGCGGGTGCCGACGACTTGCTGGCACGGGCGCGCGAGTGCGCGGACGGCCTGGTCGGCGGTGGTCCGATGTGGACGGCCACCGGTGACTTCGCCCTGGCGGGCAAGCCGCACTGGGGCTTCGCGCACGGCACGGCGGGCATCGGCACGTTCATGCTGGAAGTCGCGTCCGCCACCGGTGACGAGCGGTACCTGGTGGTGGCGAACGAGTGCGCCCGGGCGCTCGCCGAGGTCGCGATCATCGACGGAGCCGCGGCGTTCTGGCCCAGCGGTGAGGACGACGAGGCAGCTGACACGGTCCGCCTGACCGGCTTCTGCAGCGGCGCGACCGGCGTGGGCGGCTTCTTCCTGCGGCACTGGGCGGTCACGGGGGAGGCGCGCTCGCGGGAACTGGCCGAGGCCGCCGCGGTCGCCGTGCGGTGCGCGAACTGGACCTCCCCGCCGCTGTGGTGCCACGGCCTCGCCACCGACGGCGACTTCCTCCTCGACTGTGCCGAGCTGCTGGGCTCCGGGTCACAGGGCCTTGGGGCGCAAGCGGACTACCGGTCCTGGGCAGCCGACACCGCCGAGGTGATCACCGCCCGGGCCGTCCGCAGGCGCGGTCGCCTGCTCACCCCCGACGACACCGGCGACGTGGTCGCCTCCTTCGCCAACGGCCACGTCGGCGCGCTGTCCTTCCTGCTGCGCCTGCGCCACGGCGGTGACCGCCCCCTGTTCCCCGTCCACACCCGGGACTCCGTCCCAGCGTGAACGCCGAGTCCCGGCCCGAACCCGGAAAGGAGGTGTCCCCCATGGACCTGACCGTCAGCGACCTCGACCTGATGCCCGCCGCGGAGCAGACCGGCGACGAGCCGCAGCTCATCTCGAGCTGCTGCAGCCACTGCTTCTCCTCGTTGATGCTCCTCACCAACGGTTGCGAGTGGTGAGTTCTCGCCAAGCCCACACCGCCCGCGGCCGAGGGCGGTGTGGGTGCTGTGACCCACGCCATGACCGCGCCCGAAATAGTCAAACCCTCAATCAAGTTGAGCGGGAGGTAACGCCACATCGCCACGGGAGCCACCAGATGACCACGACCCAGGTGCCCACCGCCCTCCGCCTCGACGCGGCGAGCCAGGACCTGCTCTTCCGCGCGGCCCGCACCGCCAACGCCTTCAGTGCCGAACCGGTCACCGAGGAGCAGGTGCGCGCCGTCTACGACCTGGTCAAGTGGGCGCCCACGGCGATGAACTCGCAGCCGCTGCGGGTCGTGCTCGTGCGCTCGGCCGAGGGCCGGGAGCGGCTGGTCAAGCACCTGTCGCCGGGCAACCAGGCCAAGACGGCCACCGCCCCGCTGACCGCGATCCTGGCGGCCGACGTGGACTTCCACGAGCACCTGCCCGCCGTCTTCCCGCACGTCCCGAACGCCAAGGACTCCTTCGCCGACGAGACCCGGCGCGGCGACACCGCCCGGTTCAACGCGCTGCTCCAGGTCGGCTACTTCATCCTCGGCGTGCGCGCCGCGGGCCTGGCCGCTGGGCCGATGGCCGGGTTCGACGCCGCGGGCCTCGACGCCGAGTTCTTCCCGGAGGGGCGCCTGCGCTCTCTTGTGGTGGTCAACATCGGTAACCCTGCCGAGGACTCGTCGTTCCCGCGCAACCCGCGCCTTGAGTACGAGCAGGTAGTGCGCACGGTCTAAGACGACCAAAGGCCCCGCTCCGAACGGAGCGGGGCCTTCGCCGTTAAAGCCGTTAGAGCACTCAGCCGGTGTAAGACGACTGGGTTTGCACGTTCAGCTCAGTCCACTTGTGCGACTTCGCCGGGTCGGTCCGCGGGTCGTTGATCTCCAGGACGTCGAAGCCCTTGCCCAGGTCCGAGGCGTAGATGAAGCCGTTGTAGTAGTACGACGACCACACGCCACCGCTCTCGGCCGAGTTGGCCGCCGGGCCGCGCTCGAAGAACCCGATGGTCTCCGGGTGCGCCGAGTTGGTGAAGTCGACGATCTGCACGCCGCCCATGTACCAGGCCTGCACCATCACGTCGCGGCCCGCGAGCGGGAGCAGCGAGCCGTTGTGCGCGACGCAGTTCTCCGCGTCGGTCTGGTAGCGGTCGATCTTGAAGAAGCTGCGGAACTCCAGCAGGCGGCCGTCGCCGCGGCCGGTGATGTCGTAGACGCCGTCCGCGCCGCGGGTCGGGCCGATCTTGGCGTTGCACGTCGCCGCGCCGCCGCCGCCCAGCTCGTCGGTGAAGATGACCTTGGTGCCCGCGTTGTTGAACGTCGCCGAGTGCCAGAACGCGAAGTGCTCGTCGTCCTGCACGCGGCTGATCACCCGCGGCTTCTCCCGGTCGGCGATGTCGATCAGCACGCCGTCGCCCATGCAGGCGCCCGCCGCCAGGTTCTTCGACGGGTAGACGGTGATGTCGTGGCAGCCGCTGGTGGCGGTCACGTAGCCGGTGTCGACGGTGCCCGGCGTGCCCGGGTTGCCGCCGTCGGGGAACAGGTTCGGCGTCGCGATCAGCTCGGCGGCGGCCGGGGTCTTGATCGGCACCTTGATGATCGAGATCTTGTCGTGCGGCGGCTGGCACTTGGCGATGTTGGTCGCCGGGGAGTACGAGGACACGTAGATGTAGACGTCCTTGCCGCGCTTGTCCGGCACGAGCGTGTGCGTGTGCGACCCGCACGCGGTCTCGATGGCCTTGACGTAGCGCGGGTTCTTCTTGTCGCTGATGTCGAAGATCTTCATGCCCTCCCAGTACGGCAGCGTGCCGTCGTTCTGGGCGACCGAGGAGCAGGAGTTGTCACTGCGCCGCGAGTCGGTGGACAGGAAGAGCAGGTTGCCGCTGACCGAGACGTCGTTCTGCGAGCCGGGGCAGAGCACCTGGCTGGCGATCTTGGGCTGGCGCGGGTTGGCGATGTCGTAGATGGTGAAACCGAGGTAGTTGCCCGCGATGGCGTAGTCGCCGGTGAACGCGAGGTCGGTTCCGGTGGACCCGGTGCCCTTGAGCGGGGCGGTGGCCGGGATGTTCGCGATGTGCTTGACGTTCGGGCTCGTGACGATCTCGTCCGGTGCGGGGAACGGGCCCTGCGCGGACGCCGAGGGCACCCCCAGGAGCGCGGAGACGGTGATCGCCGCAGCGCCGAGGACGACGGTCGAGACCGCACGCCCGCGACGTCGGGATGAAGGCACGCTGCGTACCCCTCTCGTGGAGTCGGGAATTCGCAGTATGACTCCTTGATCCGACCGCTACCAGGGCTTTACGTTGCTTCTTTTCACCACTTGCCGCCGCTCTGTTGCCACCCGGCCCGGCCGGGTAGGTTCGGTGGGCGAGAGACCGGGTGAGGGGTGGCGGGGATGGCGGTTCGGTGGGCGCTGGTCGGGGCGTTTGGGCTGGTCGTGGGGGTCGGGCTGGGGGCCTGCTCGGCCGAGCCGACGCCGACGCCCAACCCGGTCGTGCAACCCGGGAAACCGGGGGAGCCGAACAAGACCCTCTCCGCGGAGGAGGCGGCGGCCGGGGTGCCGGTGGTGCCGCCGAACGACGCCGACTTCGACTACGCGGAAATGATGATCATGCATCACCAGCAGGCGGTCGAGATGACCGCGCTGGCCGCGACGCGGGCGGTGAACACCTCGGTCAAGGGGCTGGCCAGCCGGATCGCCGACACCCAGCGGCCCGAGATCGACATGATGAACACCTGGTTGGAGCGTAATGGCCGGGCAAAGGTGGACCCCGCGCACGCGGGGCACCACATGCACATGACGATGCCCGGCATCGCCACCCCGGAGCAGCTGGCCGACCTGGCGGCGGCGACCGGGCCCGCGTTCGACGCGCTGTTCCTGCAGCTGATGATCAAGCACCACGAGGGCGCGGTCGAGATGGCGCACGTGGTGCAGAAGGACGGCTCGGACATCAAGGTGCAGGAGATGGCCGACCACGTCATCGCCGAGCAGACCGACGAGATCAAGCGGATGCACACGATGCTCGCCGCTTGACCTCTCCTTGCCCCCGGTTGTCCACAGCCCTGGGTGCTCGTGGCCCGGTGGACGTCGGGGAACGGCCGTCGCCCGATTAGCACGGTCCGGTGTTCGCGGTCGGATCCCGTCCACAGTCCGCCGGGTTGTCCACAGCCGGGAAACCGGGGAGCGGGTGCCGCGGGCGGCTCGATAGCATCCCTGGTGTCGAGGTCACCGCAGGTGTGACCACCCGAGCACCGAGGAGCAACCGTGTCCCAGCCGCAGCCCGCAGCCGTCGCGCCCCCCACGAACGTGGTGGTGCAGGCGGGCACCACCGCGGGCGCCGCCGTCCGCGAGGCGGGGCTGCCCGGCAAGGGCCCGGACGCGGTCGTCGTCGTGCGCGACCCGGAGGGCAGGCTGCGCGACCTGTCCTGGACCCCCTCGGTCGACGTCACGGTCGAGCCGGTCGCCGCCGACACCGAGGACGGCCGCGCGGTCATCCGGCACTCGTGCGCGCACGTGCTCGCCCAGGCCGTGCAGCAGCAGTTCCCCGAGGCCAAGCTCGGCATCGGCCCGCCGGTGCGCGACGGCTTCTACTACGACTTCGCCGTCGAGCGCCCGTTCACCCCCGAGGACCTGCAGGCGCTGGAGAAGCGCATGAAGCAGATCGTCAAGGGCGCGCAGCGGTTCTCCCGCCGCGTGGTCGACTCGGTGGACGCGGCCAAGCAGGAGCTCGCCGCCGAGCCGTTCAAGCTGGAGCTGGTCGACATCAAGAGCGACGTCGACGACCCCGAGGTGATGGAGGTCGGCGGCGGCGAGCTGACCATCTACGACAACCTCGACCCGCGCAGCGGCGAGCAGGTCTGGGGCGACTTGTGCCGGGGCCCGCACGTGCCCACCACCAAGCACATCCCCGCCTTCAAGCTCACCAGGGTGGCCGCCGCCTACTGGCGCGGCGACCAGAACAACCAGCAGCTCCAGCGCGTGTACGGCACCGCGTGGGAGTCCCAGGAGGCGCTCGACCGCCACCTGGAGCTGCTCGCCGAGGCAGAACGCCGCGACCACCGGCGGCTGGGCACCGAGCTGGACCTGTTCAGCTTCCCGGACGAGATCGGCTCCGGCCTCGCGGTGTTCCACCCCAAGGGCGGCATCGTCCGCCGGGCGATGGAGGACTACTCGCGCCGCAGGCACGAGGAAGAGGGCTACGAGTTCGTCTACTCCCCGCACATCACCAAGGGCACGCTGTTCGAGACCTCGGGCCACCTAGACTGGTACCGCGACGGCATGTACCCGGCGATGCACCTGGACGCCGAGTACGACGCCGACGGCAAGGTCCGCAAGCCGGGCCAGGACTACTACCTCAAGCCGATGAACTGCCCGTTCCACGACCTGATCTTCCGCTCCCGCGGCCGCTCCTACCGCGAGCTCCCGCTGCGCATGTTCGAGTTCGGCTCGGTGTACCGGTACGAGAAGTCCGGCGTCGTGCACGGCCTGACCCGCGTGCGCGGGATGACGCAGGACGACGCGCACATCTTCTGCACCCCGGAGCAGGTCCAGGACGAGCTGAAGTCCCTGCTGTCCTTCGTGCTCAACCTGCTCCGCGACTACGGCCTGGACGACTTCTACCTGGAGCTGTCCACCCGCAACGACGAGAAGTACGTCGGCTCCGACGAGGTCTGGGAGAAGGCCACCGAGTCGTTGCGGGTCGCCGCCCAGGAATCCGGCCTCGACCTGGTCCCCGACCCCGGCGGCGCCGCCTTCTACGGTCCCAAGATCTCGGTCCAGGCCCGCGACGCCCTCGGCCGCACCTGGCAGATGTCGACCATCCAGGTCGACTTCAACCTCCCCGAGCGCTTCGAACTCGAGTACACCGCCAACGACGGTTCCCGCCAGCGCCCGGTCATGATCCACCGCGCCCTGTTCGGTTCCATCGAACGCTTCTTCGGCGTCCTCACCGAGCACTACGCGGGCGCCTTCCCGGTCTGGCTCGCCCCGGTCCAGGTGGTCGGCATCCCGATCGCCGAGGACCACGTCGACCACCTGCTCGAGGTCGCGAAGTCCCTGCGCACCAAGGCGATCCGGGTCGAGGTCGACACCTCCGACGACCGCATGCAGAAGAAGATCCGCAACCACACCCTGCAGAAGGTCCCGTTCCTCCTGGTGGCAGGCGCCAACGACGTCGAAGCCAACGCCGTCTCCTTCCGCTTCCGCGACGGCTCCCAGCTCAACGGCATCCCGGTCCCAACCGCGATCGACGCCATCCACAACTGGATCACCCGTCGCGACAACACCTCCCCGAACGCGGAAACCTTCTCGGCGGAGTAGGGCGAAGAAGAGTGCCAGCCGGGCGCGGGTCAATGGCCACGCGTCCGGCTGGGGCAGGGGAGCGCTGGGGCAGGAAAAGTGGGCAGGGGAGTGGCCAGGCGACATTGCCTTCCTGGAAGGGAAGCTGTGGACTCGCGCTCGCTAAGAACGTGGGCGAATTCCGGACCCGCTTATTCTTGTCCGAGCCCAAGCCTTGCTGGAACGTCACAGAGCCCTGTTGGTTCGAGGCTGGGGCCCAAGCTCCGCTGGAACGCGACAGAATCCCAACCCCGCTGGAACGCAACACCCGCCACCCTTGTGCTCGATTTGCTGGACTCGCTTCGTGTGGGGGAGGAGTACCGCTAAACTTGCCGTGTGGTGGGGATGCCCTTCACCCGCCCTTTTTTCGCCACCGCGGTGCTCTAGGGGCCCCGCGCGAAGTGAGTTCAGTGAATCGAGCCTGCGTCTTAGTCGGGCAACCTGTATGGGCTACGCTCGGCCAATAAAAGTAGCCCATACAGGTTGCCCAAGTTAAGAGCGGGGCTCGATCTAGTGAACTCCCTTTGCGCGGGGCCCCGAGAGCACCGCGGTGGCGAAAAAAGGGCGGGTGAAGGGCATCCCCACCACACGGCAAGTTTAGCGGTACTCCTCCCCCACACAAAGGGAGTCCACTAGATCGAGCATTCGTAGCGGGGCCGGCGGTTCCAGCGGGAATGGTTGTGGGCAAAGCGGAAGAACGAGAGCAGCATCGGCTCAGGGCGGCAGGGCGGCAGGGCGGCAGGGCGGCAGGGCGGCAGGGCGGCAGGGCGGCAGGGCGGCAGGGCGGCAGGGCGGCAGGGCGGCAGGGCGGGTGTTGTGTTGCCGGGCCTGGTCAGGCTGGGGTGGTGGCGAACTTGGCTCGCAGTCTGTTCAGTGTCTCCGCGTCCGGTGTCTCACCGGTGCGGACCAGTTCGTCGATCAGTCGGAAGTAGTCCTCGTATCCCGCCGGTGTGAAGGTCACGATGCAGGTCGCCGAGTGCTCCGAGGTATTCCGGAAGCCGTGTGCTTCGCCGCGTGGGACGGAGACCACGCCGCCCGCTGCCACGTCGCGTGCCAGGCCCGGTGCGTCGAAGGTGATCACGCCGTTGGTGACCACGAAGTCCTCCTCGTGGCCGTGGTGCACGTGCGGTGCCGCGCCGATCGCTCCCGGTGGTAGGACCTGCTCGACCACCGCCAGTCGTCCGCCGGTGTCCGCTCCGGACAGCAGTACGCGGTAGGTGCCCGACACGGCGCTCAGGGTCTCGGTGTCGGACGGGTCCTTGATCAGCAGGCTCACGCCCTGATCCTAGGAATCCTCGCAGGTCGGCGACCAGGGCCAATCCGAACCGGGTGGCCGCCACTAGGATCGTCGGCATGGCCGCCTTCGTGCGCTCCGAGGAGCCTGAACTCGTCCCGCAGGACGGGGTCGGGATCCCCGACGCCCTCCAGCGACTCTGGACCCCGCACCGGATGGCCTACATCCGTGGGGAGGGCAAGCCGGACGGGGACGACCAGGAGGGGTGCCCCTTCTGCGGGCTGGTGGAGCTCGACGACGCCGACGCGTTGATCGTGGCGCGGGGGGAGACCGTCTACGCGGTGCTCAACCTCTACCCGTACAACCCCGGTCACCTGATGGTGGTGCCGTACCGGCACGTCGCGGACTACACCGACCTCACCGTGGCCGAGACCGACGAGCTGGCCCGGTTCACCCAGCACGCGATGCGGGTCGCCCGGAAGGTGGCCGCGCCGCACGGGTTCAACATCGGGATGAACCAGGGCGTGGTGGCGGGCGCGGGCATCGCCGCCCACCTGCACCAGCACCTGGTGCCCCGGTGGGGCGGCGACGCCAACTTCATGCCCGTGGTGGGCCACACCAAGGTGCTTCCCCAGCTCCTCGGCGAGACCCGGGCACTGCTCGCGGGCGCCTGGGGGCACCCCGACTAGTGCCCGACTAGTGCCCGGCTGGTGCGCAACCAGTGCTCAGCCCTGGCGCAGCACGGCCTCGATCTCGACGTGGATGCCGATCTTGTCGCCGACCACCGCGATGCCGTTCTGCACGCCCTCGAAGTTGACGCCGAAGTCCCGGCGGTTGATCTCGGTGGTGCCGGAGAAGCCGACCCGGGTGCCGCCGTAGGGGTCCGGGCCGAAGCCGTTGAGCTCGAAGTGCAGCGGCACGGTCTTGGTGACGCCCTTGAGGGTGAGCTCGCCGTCGAGGACGTAGCCGTCACCGGACTCGCGCACGCCGGTCGCGGTGTAGGTCAGCGCCGGGTAGGTCTCCACCTCGAAGAAGTCGGCCGACTTCAGGTGGCCGTCGCGCTGGGCGTTGTGGGTGTTGATCGAGTCCAGGGCGACGCTGACCTCGACGCTCGCCGCGGCCGGGTCCTCGGTGGTCACCAGGTGGCCGGTGACGTTGTCGAACCGCCCCTTGACCTTGCTGACGACCATGTGGCGCACGGTGAAACCGACCTCGGAGTGCACCGGGTCGATGTCCCAGGTGCCCGCCACGAAGCCGGGGAGCTGGGTGAGTGCGACGGTCATGCTGCTCTCCTCACAAGTAGTTGAGCGCTTGGTCATTGCGCGCTCAACAGCGAAGGTACACGCATCAGGTTGAGAGTTCAACAAAGCGGTAGACTGTCGGTCATGGACGACACGCGCTGGCTCACCGAGGCCGAACAGGAGGTGTGGCGCACCTTCATCACGATGCTGGGCGCCCTGGTCGACACCCTCGACAAGCAGCTGCAACGCGACTCCGCGCTGCCCTACACCTACTACGAGATCCTGGTCGTGCTCTCGCACGCCCCCGACCGGTCCCTGCGGATGAGTGAGCTCGCGGGTCTGCGCGGGTCCTCACGCAGCAGGCTGTCGCACGCCGTCGCCCGGTTGGAGTCGGCGGGCTGGGTCGAGCGTCGTGAGTGTCCCACGGACAAGCGCGGCTCGCTGGCGGTTCTCACCGACAAGGGGTTCGAGGTGCTGGCCGCGGCCGCCCCCGGCCACGTCACCGCCGTCCGCGAGGCGATCTTCGACCGGTTGAGCCCCGAGCAGGTGCGCGAGCTGGGCCGGATCAGCGCCACCGTGCTCGACGGCCTCGACCCCGGCCAGTGCCTCCCGGGCTCCCGCGAGCTCGGCTGAGCACCGCCCGACCAGCGGACTCCGCCCGGTTCACTGTGGTGCGACCAGGGCGGGTGCGGCCGGTGCGGACCGCGGGCCGGGGTGCTGGCGCCAGGACCGGCGTGGGCAGCGGTTACGCTGCCCGGGCCAGGTCGTCCCGCCCGTTAGGTGCGTTCCACAGCCCCATGCTGAACATCTTCGCCCGTGCCTCCGTCTCGCGCGTCACCGACCCGATCGGGGCGTGGCTGGTCCGCTTGCGCCTCACCCCCAACGCCATCACCGTGTTCGGCACGGCGGGCGCTGTCGCGGGCGCGCTGTGGCTCTTCCCCACCGGTCACCTGCTCGCGGGCACCTTCGTGGTGTGGGGTTTCGCCATGTTCGACCTGCTCGACGGCGCCATGGCCCGCGCACTCGGCGGTGGCACGCGCTACGGCGCGGTCCTCGACGCCACCTGCGACCGGATCGCCGACGGCGCCCTGTTCTGCGGCATCACCTGGTACCTGTTCGACACCGCCGACCGCGGCACCGTCGTGGCGGCGCTCATCTGCCTGGTGCTCGCCCAGGTGATCTCCTACGTCAAGGCCCGCGCCGAGGCCTCCGGGCTCGACGCGGACGGCGGCCTGGTCGAGCGCGCCGAGCGGCTGATCATCACCCTGGTCGGCTCGGGCCTGACCGGCCTCGGGGTGACCTCCGCGCTCACCGTGGCGCTGTGGCTGCTGGCCGTCGGGTCTGTGATCACCGTCTTCCAGCGCCTGCTCGCGGTGCGCCGCTCGGCGCTGCGGGAGTTATCGTGAACTGGGGCGACCGCGTGGCCGCGACCGGCTACGGGCTGGGCTGGCAACTCGTGCGCGCCCTCCCGCACGGTGTCGGGCGCACCCTCTTCCGCGCGGGCGCCGACCTCGCCGCGCGGCGCGAGGGCGACGGCGTCCAGCAGTTGCGCACCAACCTCGCCCGGGTGGTCCCGCAAGCGGGCCCCGCGGAGTTGGACGACCTCGTGCGCCAAGCCATGCGCTCTTACGCCAGGTACTGGCTAGAGGCGTTCCGACTGCCCTCTATGGACGCCAAAGCCGTCTACGCCGAGATCGACGCGACGATGACCGGCAAGGAGTACATCAGCGCCGCCCTCGCCGAGGGCAACGGCGTCGTGCTCGCCCTCCCACACACCGGCAACTACGACGCCGCGGGTGTGTGGCTGGTCGGCGAACACGGTCGGTTCACCACCGTCGCCGAACGGCTGAAGCCCGAGTCGGTGTACGAGAAGTTCGTTGCCTACCGCGAGTCACTGGGCTTCGAGATCCTGCCCGCCACCGGCGGCAAGAACCCGGCCGTGGTGCTGGCCGAGCGGCTGCGCGGCAACGGCCTGGTCTGCCTGCTCGCCGACCGCGACCTCACCCCGGCGGGCATCCCGGTCACCTTCTTCGGCGAGCGCACCCGGATGCCCGCGGGCCCGGCCTACCTCGCCGCCCGCACCGGCGCGGCGCTGCTGCCCGCCGGGCTGTGGTTCACCGACGACGGCTGGGGCCTGCGGATCCACCCGCCGGTCAAGGTCGACGGGGTGCGCGGGATCGCGGTGGCCACCCAGGCGCTGGCCGACGTGCTCGCCGCGGACATCGCCACCCACCCGGCCGACTGGCACATGCTGCAGAAGTTGTGGATCTCGGACCTGTCGGCCGAGCGCCAGGCTGCGCTGGCCTCCAGGGAGGAACCCCGGAGGCGGCGGTGAGGGTCGGCGTCGTCTGCCCGTACTCCCTCGACGTCCCGGGCGGGGTGCAGGCGCACGTGCTCGACCTGGCCCGGGCGCTGCGCGGCCTGGGCCACGACGTCGAGGTGCTCGCCCCGGCCGACGAGGACACCCCGCTGCCGGACTACGTCCACCCCGCCGGGCGCGCGCTGGGCATCCCGTACAACGGCTCGGTGGCCCGGCTCTCGTTCGGCCCGGTCTCCTACACCCGGGTGCGCCGGTGGATCCGCGAGCACGACTTCGACGTGCTGCACCTGCACGAACCCACCGCGCCGAGCCTGTCCATGCTGGCGCTGATGATCGCCGACGGGCCGATCGTGGCCACCTTCCACACCTCCACGCCGCGCTCGCGCACGCTGAGCGCGTTCCAGCTCGTGCTCCAGCCGTTCCTGGAGAAGGTGACCGCGCGGATCGCGGTGTCCGCGCTGGCCAGGCGCGTCCAGGTGGAACACCTGGGCGGCGACGCGGTCGAGATCCCCAACGGTGTCGACGTCGGGCTGTTCCGCGACGCGACACCGCTGGACGGCTACCCGCGCCCGGGCGGGACGGTGGGGTTCGTCGGCCGCTACGACGAACCGCGCAAGGGCATGCCGATCCTGCTGGGCGCCCTGCGGCGGCTCGCCGACGAGCTGCCCGACCTGCGGTTGCTCGTGGTCGGCCGCGGCGACGAGACCGACCTGCGCCGCGCGGCGGGACCGGCGCTGGCCGAACGCATCGATCTCCTCGGCCAGGCCGACGACGCGGAGAAGGCCCGCATGCTCAGCAGCGTCGACGCCTACTGCGCCCCCAACCTCGGCGGCGAGAGCTTCGGGATCATCCTCACCGAGGCGATGGCGGCGGGCGCCGCCGTGGTCGCCAGCGACCTCGACGCCTTCCGCCGAGTCCTCGACGACGGCCGCGCGGGCGTGCTCACCCCGGTCGGCGACCCCGACGGCCTGGCCGACGGCCTCCGCACCGTCCTCACCGACCCGTCACGGCGCGCGACCTTGATCGCCGAAGGTGAGCGCCGAGTAGCCACTTTCGACTGGTCCGTGGTGGCGACCCAGGTACTCCGCGTCTACGAACAGGCGATGGCGGCCAACCCACGCGGCGTGAGCGAGGTCCCGTGACCATGTGGATCGTGGTGGTGGCGTTCGGGCTCCTGGTACTGGTCGGCACCTGGCTCGTCAGCGTTGCCAACCGCCTGGACCGCCTGCACGTCCGCACCGACGCCGCCTGGGCCGCCCTCGACGCGGCCCTGGCCAGGCGCGCCGTCGTGGCCCGCACGGTCGCGGGCGTGATCGACCCCGACCCGGGCGACCGCCTGCGCGTCCTGGCCGAACGCGCCGAACACGCCGCCCGACCCGACCGCGAGACCGCCGAGAACGCCCTGACCCGCGAACTGTCCGCAGTGGACAGACGAGGGATCGCACTGGCCCTGGTCACCGAACTCGTCGACGCCGAACAGCGAGTGGTCATCGCCCGCCGCGTCCACGGCGACGCAGTCCGCGACACCCTGGCCCTACGCCGCCGCCGCGCCGTCCGCTGGCTCAAACTGGCAGGCACCGCGCCGCGACCGGAGTACCTCGAGATCGCCGAACCCGACCTGTCCGAGGAATCCCCACGCCCCCGGCCCTCGGCCAGGGTGGTCCTCCTGGACAGCGAAGACCGAGTACTCCTCTTCCGCGGCCACGACCCCGCCCGCTCCGACGAGAGCTTCTGGTTCACCGCGGGCGGCGGCGTCGAACCGGGCGAGGACCTGCGCACAGCCGCCTCCCGCGAACTCCGGGAAGAAACAGGAATCGACCTCCCCGCCACAGACCTCGTAGGCCCGATCTGGCGCAGACGCGTCGTCTTCAGCTTCGCAAACCGCAGCTACGACGGCGAAGAATGGTTCTTCCTGGCCCACCTACCACAGGGATCCACGGTGGACACGGCAGGATTCACCGACCTGGAACGCGAGACAATCGCAGAACACCGCTGGTGGACAGCCAAAGAACTGCAAGAAACAAAGGAAACAATCTACCCGGTGCAATTGGCCGACCTAATGGCCAACACATCCACCTGGGACGGCATCCTCCGCCCGGTCCGCTGACAGCACGCACCACGAAGCGCTCCCAACAAACCGCAACCGCCCGCCCTGCCTTGACGCGCCCCACCCCCAGCCAACGTGCTTCCCCAGCCCAACCAGCTCGACCCAGCCCAGCCCAGCTCGCCCGGCCCACCCCCCTCTCAACCGCAGCTGATAGGCCGACCACGCTGGTTCATGACAAGATCCCGACCCCGCTGGTTCCGCAGCGGCAGGCCGACCCCGCTGGTTCCGCCGGCCCCGCTACGGATGCTCGATCTAGTGGACTCGCTTCGTGTGGGGGGAGAGCACCGCTAAACTTGCCGGTGGTGGGGAATGCCCTTCACCCGCCCTTTTTTCACCACCGCGGTGCTCTAGGGGCCCCACACGAAGTGAGTTCACTAGATCGAGCCCCGCTCGAAACCCGGGCAACGAAGACGGCAACCCCCGACGCACGTCCTCGAGCCCACGCTCGCAACTCGCGCAACGAAGACGGCAGCGCTCAAACGAGCCCTAGATCCAGCCCCCGCCCTCGGCCACCAAAGCCGGCAGCAAGAGCACCAGCACGACATTGTCGTACCCCGATGAGACCATCAGACCATGACCGACCGCCCGACTCCGCCGCTCAACGCCGACGAGCGGACCACTCTCGTGGGTTGGCTCGACTTCTACCGGGCCACCCTCGTCCTCAAGTGCCAGGGTCTCACCGACGAGCAGCTGCGCACGCCGGCGGCCCCGCCGTCCAGCCTCACGCTGCTCGGCCTGGTCCAGCACCTCACCCACGTCGAGCGGACCTGGTTCACCGGTGTGCTCACCGAGGACCAGGACCCCGACGGCCACGACGGTGGGTTCGAGGTCGCCGAGGACGCCTCCTGGGAGATCGCGCATGCCCGTTGGCAGGCCGAAGTCGCTGTGTCCCGGGCCAACGCCGCCGATCGGGCGCTCGACCAGACCAGTCCGTTCATGGGTGCCGAGGTCACGCTGCGCTGGGTGTACGCGCACATGATCGGTGAGTACGCCCGGCACAACGGCCATGCCGACCTGTTGCGCGAGCGGCTCGACGGGGCCACCGGTGTGTGATGGCCGAGTCCTTCCCACCCTGGCCCAGCCCGCCGCCCGCGTCCGGGTCGATCGTCTTGCGCGCCTTCACCGACGACGACGTCCACCTCGCCCTCGCCCTCGGTGCGGACCCGTACGTCCCGCACATCGGCACCCTGCCCGCCCACCCGACCCGGGAACAGGCCGCGGACTGGGTGCGCAGGCAGCGGGAGCGCTACACCGAGAGGACCGGTCTGTCGTTCGCGGTGGCTGACGCCGCGACCGATCGGGCCGTCGGGACAGCCGGGCTATCGCTGCGGACCATGGCCACCGGCCGGGCGAACGCGGGCTACGCGGTCCCCCTCGCCCATCGTGGGCGTGGTGTCGCGAGCAGCGCGTTGCGGGCGTTGACGGCGTTCGCGTGGACCATCCCCGAACTGCACCGGCTGGAGCTGAACATCGAACCGTGGAACCACGGGTCCGTCCGGGTCGCGGAGAGCGCGGGGTACGAGCGCGAGGGCCTGCTGCGCAGCTACCAGGAGATCAACGGCGTGCGCCGGGACATGCTGCTCTATGCGACGATTCGACCGTGACACCCTGGGGGCGACAGTGACTGTGGACAGTGACGACTTCTTACGCATGGTGGCCGCGCTGCCGGACACCCAGCGCGCGGACGGCGGCCAGTACAGCTCCTTCTCGGTGCGCGGCAAGCGCTTCGGCTACTACTGGCCGCGCACGCAGACCGTCGGGCTGAAGCAGACCCTGTCCGAGCAGCGGGCCTTGGTCGCCGAGCGCCCGGACGTCTTCGAGGAGCAGTTCACCGCGGGCGGCTTCGGCTGGGTGGTGGTCTACCTGGAGGGCGTCGACACCCAGGAGCTCTCCGAACTGGTCTTCGAGGCCTGGCGCCTCTCCGCCCCCGACGACCTCGTCGCCCAGACCCCCGACCCGGCCGACCAGCCCCGCCGGAAACGCGGCCGAGCGCGGTCGTGACCGGGTCCGTCGGGTGCCGGGCGACTAGGGCCTGTATCGAAGTCATCTCGGGCTGTTTGAGCTGGAGTTGGTGCTGTTGGGCGTGTCGGTGGTCGACATGGGTGAGGTCTCCGGTAGTTGGTTCGTCGACCAAGAAGAACCTGAGCACCAC
>NZ_BSTR01000030.1 GCF_030269645.1 Actinokineospora sp. NBRC 105648
TTCGTGCGGGGCCCCTAGAGCACCGCGGTGGAGAGAAAAGGGCAGGGTAAGGGCATCCCCACCCACGGCAAGTTTAGCGGCACTCTCCCCCCACACGAAGCGAGTCCACTAGATCGAGCATCCGTAGTGGGCGTTGCGTACCAGCGGGGTCGGCCTATCCGCTGCGGGAAGGGAAGGGAAGGGAAGGGAAGGGAAGGGAAGGGAAGGGAAGGGAAGGGAAGGGCCCCGCCGCTATGCTCGGTCCCTAACCCGCGCAAGCGTCCAAGGCCTCAGTCACAGTTCGGGCCACCACAAGACTGTCCACAGCGGCCTGGGTCGCGAACCCCCGGGACGCCAACTCCCGGACCCAGTTCAACATCCCCTCCCAGTGGTCGTCCGGGTCCAGCAGCACCACTGGCTTCGCGTGCATGCCCAGGTACCGCGAAGTCCACACCTCGAACAGTTCCTCGCAGGTCCCCAGTCCGCCCGGCAGCGCCAGGAAGGCGTCCGCGCGGTCGTCCATCTCGCGTTTTCGGTCGCGCATCGTGTCCACGACGATGAGTTCGTCTGCGTCTGGGTCGGCGTGCTCCAGCTCTACCAGTCCACGTGGGATGACGCCCAGGGTCCTGGCTCCCCCGCGTCGGGCCGCTCTGGCGACCGAGCCCATCATCGCCGCCGCTGAGCCGCCCCAGACCAGGGACCAGTCGCGGGCGGCCAGTTCTGCGCCGACCTCGTCCGCCAGGTCCAGGTAGCCGCGTGGGACGGCCGAGTTCGATCCACAGTAGACACACAGGGCCCGGCTCAATGTGCGTCGCTCCAAGCCTGGTAGGCGTTCTCCACGACGCTGACCGCCTCGTCGACGTCGTCGGTGAGGTGCAGCAGGCTCATGTCCTTCTCGCCGATCTTGCCGCCGGCGAGCACCGAGCTGCGCAGCCAGTCGTAGAGGCCGCCCCAGTAGGACGTGCCGAACAGGACGACCGGGAACTTCGTGACCTTCTTGGTCTGCACCAGGGTCAGCGCCTCGAAGAGTTCATCCAGCGTTCCGAAGCCGCCGGGGAGGCAGATGAACGCCTGCGAGTACTTGATGAACATCGTCTTGCGCGCGAAGAAGTAGCGGAAGTTGACACCCAGGTCGACCCACGGGTTCAGGCCCTGCTCGAACGGCAGCTCGATCCCCAGCCCGATGGACAGCCCGCCCGCCTCGGAGGCGCCGCGGTTGACCGCCTCCATCGCGCCCGGGCCGCCGCCGGTGATGGTGGCGAAGCCCGCGTTGGCCAGGGCGGCGCCGATGTCGCGGCCCAGCTGGTACTCGGCGTCCTCGCGCTTGGTGCGCGCCGACCCGAACACGGTGACCGCGCGCGGTACCTCGGCCAGGGCACCGAATCCCTCGACGAACTCCGCCTGGATCCGCAGGACCCGCCACGGGTCGGTGTGCACCCAGTCGGACGGTCCCCTGGAGTCCAGGAGGCGCTGGTCGGTGGTGCTGGTCTCGTCGCTGCGCTCCCGGCGGAGGGTGACCGGCCCGCGCTGGCGCTCGCGGGGGTTCTCGTCGGGTGTGTCCAAAGTGCGGTCGGTCGTCACGCCGCGAGTCTAGGGTGATCGCCGAGCGCGCGTCGGGACGAAGGAGCCGTCGATGACCGAGCCGGACCCGACCGAGGCGGCCTTGAACCGGCTGCGCAGGCGGATCGAGCGCCTGGAGGCCGACCGGCTCAGGACCAGGTCGAGCCTGGGGAACACGCTCTGGCTGGTCGCGCTGTCCGCGGTGCTGCTCACCCTGACGTGCGCCACCTGGTTCACCAGGGGTTCGGCGTCGCCCTACACCCTGTGGGAGCTGGTGGACCCGGTCGGCGGGCCCGCGCTGTTCGCGCTGGGGTCGGTGCTGGCGGTCGGGTTCGGGACGATCGGGCTGGCGACGTCGGAGTCGAAGTGGGCGAACCGGGCGATGGCCCTCGTCAGCGCGGCGGTCGTCGTGGCGGTGGGGGTGCTGGACTCCGGCGCGGGCAAGAACGAGGAGGTCGCCCCAGCCGGGTGGGCCGCGCTCGTGGTCGCCGGCGCGATCGGGTGCCTGCACATCGCCCGCACCCTGGACAAGCGCGCCTGGGCCTGAACCGTTGCCCGGTATCGCCAAACTCCCCTCGGCCCGCGCGCCGCGCCCCTATGGTGATCTTCGTTCGCACTTCTGGCGGAGGAGGACCCGGTGACCGACCCCGATCTCGTCGAGGCGAGACTGCGCTCCCTGCAGGTCCAGGTGGAGCGCATGGACGCCGAGCGGGCCGAGACCGCCAGGCGCCTGCGCGGCACGCTCCTGGTCACCGCCCTGTCCGGCGCCCTGCTCGCCCTCACCTGCGGCACGTGGCGCGAGAACTCCCGCGAGGTGCGCTTCACGCTGTGGGGGATGGTGGACAGCGTCGGGTTCGAGGCGGTGCTGGTCCTGGTGCTGGTGGTGGGGGTCGCGCTCGGGTCGGTCCTGCTCGCGGCGAGCCCGGCCAGAGCCACCGGGCTGCGCCAGCTCATGGGCGGGATCGCCGTGGCGACCACGGCCCCGATCCTCTACCTGAACGCTGTCCTGTTCGAGGGCACCCTGGACACGGCGGCCTGGGTGAGCCTGGTCCTGGTGGTCTTGGTGGGCTGCCTGAACATCGGCCGCACGCTGAAACCGGTCGACTGGACGTGACCGGGGGCTACGCCCCGACGAAGCGGCGCAGGACCTCGACGCAGCGGTGGATGTCGGCGATCGGGACGTTCTCCTGCTGGGTGTGCGCCAGCGTCGGGTCGCCCGGGCCGAAGTTGACCGCCGGGATGCCCAGCGCGGCGAAGCGGGCCACGTCGGTCCACCCGAGCTTGGCCACCGGCTCGCCGCCCGCGGCCTCGACCAGCTCGCGCGCGGCGGGCGCGCCGAGCCCGGGCAGGGCACCCGCGCTCGCGTCGGCCACCCGCACGTCGTAGTCGCTGAACACCTCGCGCAGGTAGGCCTCGGCGTCGGCGGGCGACCGGTCCGGGGCGAACCGGAAGTTGACCTTGAGCAGTGCCTCGTCCGGGACGACGTTGCCCGCGACGCCCCCGGAGACGTGCACCGCCAGCAGGCTCTCGCGGTAGTGGCAGCCGTCGATGTCCACCGAGCGCGACTCGTAGGCGGCCAAGATCGCCAACGCCGGGGCCAGGGCGTGGATCGCGTTGACGCCCATCCAGGCGCGCGCCGGGTGGGCGCGCTTGCCCGTGGTGCGCAGCTCGACCCGCATGGTGCCCTGGCAGCCCGCCTCGACCACCGCGTTGGACGGCTCGCAGACAACCGCGAGGTCGCCGCGCATCCAGTCGGGCAGCTCGCGCTCGACCCGGCCCAGGCCGTTGCGCGCGGCGTCGACCTCTTCGCAGTCGTAGAACAGGAAAGTGAGGTCGTGCCGGGGTTCGGTGACCGCGGCGGCGAGGTGCAGCATGACCGCGTCGCCGCCCTTCATGTCCACTGTGCCCAGTCCGTGCAGCACGCCGTCGGCGCGCCGGGACGGCAGGTTCCGGTTCTCCGGCACGGTGTCCAGGTGCCCGGCGAACACGACCCGGCTGGGACGCCCCAGGTTCGTCCGCGCCAGCACCGAGTTGCCCGAGCGCACCACCTCCAGGTGCGGGGCCTGCGACCGCAGCGCCCGCTCGACGGCGTCGGCGAGCACGGCCTCGTCGCCGGACTCGCTGGGCACGTCCACCAGCACGGCGGTCAGGTCGACGGGATCGGCGGTGAGATCGAGCTCAACGGTCACGGCCCGTAAGGCTACCCTCGGCCCGCATTGGCTACCGTGTCGGCTGTGAGCAGCGCAGAGACCACACAGAGCCGGGGCGCGCACGGCGTCGGGCTGGCGACCGTGACCCCCGACGGCACCGTCCTGGACACCTGGTTCCCCAGCCCCCGCCTCGGCGCGGCGGCGACCCCGGCGGGCACCCGGCGGCTGTCGGAGAACGAGGCGACCGAGGAGCTCGGCGCGGGCGTGTCCGCCCTGCTGGGCCCGGACACCGCGCGCGGGGTCGAGGTGATCGCGGTGCGCACCAGCGTCGACGACCTGGCGAGCCCGCCCGCCGACGCGCACGACGTCTACCTGCGGCTGCACCTGCTGTCCAGCAGGCTGGTGCGCCCGCACGGGCAGAACCTGGACGGGGTCTTCGGCCTGCTGGCCAACGTCGTGTGGACCAACCACGGCCCGTGCCCGGTCGAGGGCTTCGAGGTCACCCGGCTGCGGCTGCGGGCGCGCGGCCAGGTCACCGTGTTCGGTGTGGACAAGTTCCCGCGGATGGTCGACTACGTGCTGCCGACCGGGGTCCGGATCGCCGAGGCCGACCGGGTCCGGCTGGGCGCGCACCTGGCGGCGGGCACCACGGTGATGCACGAGGGCTTCGTGAACTTCAACGCGGGCACGCTCGGCGCGTCCATGGTGGAGGGTCGCATCTCGGCGGGCGTCGCGGTCGGCGACGGCTCCGACGTCGGCGGCGGCGCGTCGATCATGGGCACGCTCTCCGGCGGCGGCAAGGAGACGATCAGCATCGGCGAGCGCTGCCTGCTGGGGGCGAACGCGGGCATCGGCATCTCGCTCGGCGACGACTGCGTGGTCGAGGCGGGCCTCTACGTCACCGCGGGCACGAAGGTGACCCTGGCCGACGGCACGCTGGTCAAGGCGCGCGACCTGTCCGGGCAGTCCGGCCTGCTGTTCCGGCGCAACTCGGCCACCGGCCGGGTGGAGGTCGTCTCCCGCGACGGCTCCGGCATCGAGCTCAACACCGCGCTGCACGCGAACGACTGACGACGGGGCGGCGCGCGGGCCAATATGATGGCCGGCGTGACTGACCTCGGCGAACACATCCGGGCCCGGCTCGCCGCGCAGGCGGACGAGCTGGCCGACCGCACCGACGGCGCCCGCGAGGGCACCGATCCCGAGCACGTGCACCAGATGCGGGTGGCGGTGCGGCGGGCGCGGGCGGCGCTCAAGGCCGGGATGCCGTTGCCGGAGCTGGACGCCGAGCTCAAGTGGCTCGGCGCCTCCCTCGGCGCGGTCCGCGACCTCGATGTCCAGCTCGACAGCCTGCGCGAGCGCGCGGCGGGCTTCTCCGCCGAGGAGCTGGCCGCGGTCGAGAAGCTGTTGAACGCCCTGGTGGTCGAACGCCGAACAGCCCGCCGCAAGATGCTGGGTGTGTTGCGCAGCAAGCGGTACAAGGCCACACTGCGCGCCCTGCGGGCGGCTGCGGAATCGGGCACCATCGAGGTGGCCGAGGACGAGGAACCGCCCGCCCTGGTCAGCGTCGTGCACAAGCCGCACCGCCGGTTGATGAAGGCGGCCGCGGCCCTGGGCGAGGACCCGCCGGACGACGACCTGCACGAGCTCCGCATCCACGGCAAGCGCTTGCGCTACGCCGCGGAGATGGCCGAGGTAGCGGCGAAGAAGAAGGTCCGCGCCCTGGTCACGGCCACCAAGGCCTTCCAGGACATCCTCGGCGACCACCAGGACGCCTGCTTCGCCGAGGACACCATCCGCCGACTCGTGGCGGACCTGGGCGACGGCGTCGAGGTCGACGTGGTCTTCGTCGCGGGCAGGCTGGTGGAACGCGAACGGGCCCGCAAGGTCGTGTGCCGCGCCCAGTGGCGCCCCGCCCTGGCCGATGTCGACTCCGCGGCGGCGGTCCTCTTCAGCGACAGCTGACCCCGGTCGCCTATGCCTGGCGCTGAACGTGGACGAAGCTGTGCGGCTCCCGTAGCACGCGCTCAGCCCCGGGCAGATCCGCAAGTCGGGCCGCCAGCGTGGCCTCGGCGAGTCGCGGGGGCAAAGCGGCACTGAACTTGAGCCCCGCCAGAGCGCGGTCATCGACGTCAGGCAGGCACAGTCGACCCTCCAGCGCACGGATGCCCTTCGACCAGTGCGCCGGTGTCAGGTCGGATCGCAGCCTGATCGAGTGGTCGTCGACCTGTTGGCCCTGATCACCGAGATCACCGATGGAGGTCAGCAACGTCGCGTTGGCGCGGTGACCTGCCCAAGTCCACCATCGCAGGTCCGCACCGTCGACAGCCACCACATTCGCAGCCGGGTGCACTTGCCCGCGCCGCAAATCGCGGATGTCGGAGAGTGCGGCGGTCGCTCGCGGGGTCATGGACACCGGTGGTTCTTCACCCAACACGACCGCACGCATGGACCGGCACAACTCGAACGTCGCCCCACCGGTACCTGCAGACAGCCACAAGGCCTTGCCGACGCCGTCCGCGGGCTCGACAAAGCACCGCCGCCGTTTCCAGTCGACCCAGGTGACCCGCCAGGTACGACCGGCCAGCAGGATCAGTCGAGGACCCGCACAGGGTGCGACGAGCAGCATCGGATCGGTCCGTCCAACCTCCGCCCGCCCTGAGATCACCACGAACTGCGGGGGTGCGGTGAACACCGCCGTGAGATCCATGAAGTGGCGGTGGCCATAGCGCCGCTCTGCCTCAGGCCCGACGAAGAGCATTCCGTCATCCTGATCGAGAAACCCGTGCTCGACGAGGTGCCGAAAAATGGGATTCGCCGACGCGAACGGCCCCAACCCGTGCCACCAGTCCTGCCACGTCCGATCGCCTATAGTGCTTTCCTGGAGGCACAGGGCCAACAGCTGCTGGGCGACGATGTGCCGTGGATCGGGCGGAGGTATGACCGCCTCGACAAAGCCCCGCGACCACAGCAGCAACAGGCCCGCGGCAGCAAGGAGCTCGTCCTTGCGCACGGCGAGGAACAAGCAGTTGCGGGTGCCACCTGGCCTGCGCCCGGTCCGGCCCAGACGTTGCAGGAACGAGGCAACAGTGCCTGGCGCACCGATCTGGATCACCCGGTCGAGATCGCCGACATCAATGCCGAGTTCGAGGGTGGAAGTGGACACGATCACGCAATCGCGCGCTTCGGCGAAGGCCGTCTCGGCACGTCGCCGTTCGTCGATGGAGAGCGACGCGTGGGACAGGAACGTCGTCACCCCGTAGGCGCGCAGTGCCGCGCCGATCTCCTCGACGCGTGCGCGGGAGTCGCAGAACACAAGCCGTTTCTCCCCGCGGTGCAGAGCGGAGATCACACGGGCTGCGTTGTCGATCGTGCCGACGTAGTCGAGGTCGATCTCCGGCACGACGACGGCGGCATCGCTCACTGGAGCGACGACGCGGGCCGGGCGACGCCCAGCGCCCGAGCCCTGCAACCACGTCAGCAGGTCATCGGGGTTGCCCACCGTGGCCGACAGCCCGATCCGCTGGATCGGCCCGCCTGCGATCTCGGTGAGCCGCTCGAGCACCGCGAGCAGGTGCCAGCCCCGGTCGTCGGCCGCGAACGCGTGAACCTCGTCGATGACGATTGCCCGGAGGTCGGCGAAGAGCCTGCGGTGGTCGACCTTGGTGGAGACGAGCATGGACTCGATCGACTCTGGGGTGGTGAGCAGGATGTCCGGAGGATCGCGCAGGATGGCCTGCCTGCGCGGTTGGCTGACATCGCCATGCCACAGCGCCACCCGGCGACCAGTCCACCCGGCGTACGACTCCAGCCGGGGAAGCAAGTTGTTGAGCAGTGCCTTGAGCGGGCAGACATAGAGCACTGAGAGCCCACGGGAATGGCTCGCCTCCATGGCCGTGAGCAGTGGAAACACGGCGGCTTCGGTCTTGCCACCCGCGGTCGGGGCCAGGAGCACGGCGTCGTCACCGGCCAACAGGGGGGCTACGGACTCCTGCTGCAAGGGGCGCAGCGAGCGCCACCCCAGGGTGTTCACGATGTGGTGGGCCAGCACCGGGTTGAGCAGGTCGATGCTCACGGCAGATCCAGGTCGACGTCCTCGGCACGGGTAGCGGCGTTGCGCTCGACGTCAGTCATCTCCGTCGCGTTGACTGTGAGCGCGTAGTCGACGCGGGGATCGAAATCACCGAACTCGTCGACCCGGTCGAGTACGTCCTGCACCAGCTTGCGCAGGAACAGCCGAGGCGCGATCCCCACCTTCCCGCCGAGCCCACCGGTGACCGCGGTAGCCAGCTGGGCGATGTAAGCGTCGTCGACCACAGACTTGATCCGGTCGGGGTGGCGAGCCGCGCCCGCGTAGAGATCCCGTACAGCCCGGCCCAGCTCCCCCAGCTTCGCGAGGTCGAATCCGGTCAGACGCAGCTGCACGGCCTTGGGCGAGTCGAACCGCGGATCTGTCGACAGATCGGTCGCGAGGCGCTGTGCCAGCGGCGGCAGGCGCTGGACACCCTGCTGGCCGTCGAAGAACGCCGGTGTGCCGGTGATGACGAGGAACAGCCCGGGGAAGCGACCAGCGTCGATCTCGTCGAGCAGTTGACGGAGCGCGTTGAGCCCTTTCTCGCGCACATCCCCGCGGACTCGCTGCAGGGTTTCGATCTCGTCGAGCACGACGAGCAGGCCGGGATGGCCACAGTCGCGCAGCACCGTCAACAGACCCTGCAGAAAGCCGAGAGCACCGAAGTGGTCGAGGTCACCACGGACACCAGCGAGTCGGCGCGCACTCGCGGCCACCGACTTCTGGCCGCCCAACCAGGCGATTATGCCCTCTGAGTTGGCTGCGTCCCCAGCGGCTCGCGCGCGCCGGTATCCCCGCAGGGCCGCGGAAAAAGCCGGGGTGCTGCGGGCGACGCCCGCCAAGCGCTGCTCCATAAGCACGTCGACCGCTTCGGCGAGGGCTTCTTGGTCGGTCTCGTCGACCTCGCCCGCCTCGAGGGTTTCCTCCTCAAGGGTGTAGATCCAGGAATCGACCACGGCGCGCAGTGCGCTCGGCTGGTGCGTGGCCGTGGTGAGCCGCTCGGTCAACCTCCGGTAGACAGTCTCCAGCCGGTGCAGGGGTGTCTCGGTCTCGGAGATCTGGATCTCGGTGACGGCGAGGCCCGCGCGCTTGGCGCGCTCAGCCAGCCAACGCGCGAAGAAGGTCTTGCCGGAACCGTAGTCGCCGCGGATGGCGTGGAAGGCGGCACCGCCACCCGCGGCGGTCGCGATATCGTCGTCCATGGCCCGGGTGAAGCGATCCAACCCCACAGCGAAGAGGTCCAGGCCGCTGTGCGGCACGGTGCCCCGACGTAGTGCGTCGATCACCTCGCGTCTGCGAACCGCGCTGACCGAGGCAGTCATGGCATCTTCAAGGCGAACTGCTCGACGAGGAGAGCCTTGTCGAGTTGCACAGTCCGGCCCCCGTCGATCACGTTGAGCACCGGGTAGCCCTCTACGTTGAGGAGCCGTTGCAGCGTCGCGACGTAGCCCTCGGGATTGCGCCGCGCACGGCTATCGAACTCGGCCAGGGCGACTAGCGGAGTGGTCCCGCCGCTCGACAGGAGGGCATCGATGATGTCCGCCACGACCTTGTTCTCCGGTGGCTTGCGGACGAACGCCCGCTGTCCGCGGTACCCGTCCGTCGCGACCACCCGGACGCCCACGGAACCCGCGGCTTCGGCTACGTCCTCGAAGAGCGGCACCGCGTCGTTCGTGGGCTGCTCACGCCTGCGGGATGGTTTGCGAACGGCCGGAGCGGACGCGATGACCTGCTCCGCGTTCCACCAGCGGGGGGTGACGGCATCAACCGAAAGCACCCGCCAGCCCGCGGGCAGCAGATCCAATCCAGGCAGCAAGACCAAGACCGGCACGGTCATCTCCGCGAGCGCGGCACCACCGTGGTAGCCGGCGTGCCGGTTCACGTAGCGGATGTCTTCACGCCATGGCACGACGACACGGCCATCACCGTAGAGCACTCGTGGGCCTGCCAACTCCACTTCACCATCCGCCGCGGTGCCCGTCCGCCACCGAGCGGATTCCGTGCCCTCGGCCCGTCTAGGTCCGTCTCCTGGTGTCGACCGGTCGAGCACGTGGCCGTGGTCGGAGACCAGCACCACCGGCCGCCCGTACATCCTGGCTGAGTCGAGGAGTTCGGTCAGGTAGGTCACATCGCCGACTCGCCAGCCCGCCCGGTCGCCTTCCCTGCCGTGGTCGAGCGCGTCGTCGATGGTGTTGAGAACAACCCCGAGAACGTCTACTTCAGCCAGTGCTGCCACCGCGTCCGTGGAGAGCCGGTGCCCGCCCGCACCTGCCAAGTCCGCGCTGTGCAGCAGGCGCGCGGTACGCCGACGCGCAACCCAGAACGATTCGAACTGTGTTCGCTCGAACGCCTGGCGCCCCGTCGTCGGCTCGCCGCTCAGCAGGCTGGCCCGACTCCCGTTGGTCACCGATGGGACTGTCGCCACGGCGGCCAATCGCCCTTGGCCCTGCGGGGCGGCTTCGATCCAGCCCGCCCGGTTGAGTTCCGCGCCCAACTCCACCGCGACGGCGGCACTCATCCCATCCAACACGACGAGTAGTGGTTTCGCGTCCGCCAGCGGCTGCACGACTTGGTGCATGACCTCTTCGATCAGCAGACAGCCTGCGGGGGCCGCGGCCGAGGCGCCCACGGTCCACACCCTGAGCCGGTCCGCGAATGCCTCGTCAATGGCCTCCCGGCGATCGCGCGCGCTCTGGTGGACCCTGCGGTACGCGTCCGCGACGACCGGGTCAGGTGTCGGGTCGCCCGCCCACAGCAGGGTGCAAGCCCGATCGACCCAGCCCCATTGCGCCATCTGATCGCGCACGCCCTCCGCCACACTCGTGACCTGGGCCGGGGCCTCGCCGAGCCAGCGGTAGAGCCGCGCTGCCGCGTCGGCCACCCTGACTCGGTGGGGCAGCAACTGTGCCAGGGCGTGCTCGCGTACTCGAACGAGTGACGCTTCCATCCGTTCAGCGGACTTGGCACGACGCGGAGCGACCAAGCTCGCCGCGAGAGCACGCAGTCTGAATTGGAACGACGACAGCAGAAAGTCGCTGTCCACCAGTGCTTCCGGCAATGCCGGTTTGGTCGCGGCGATGGCATCGGCGCGGGTGGCGACCGCTAGTACGACATCTCGATTGGCCGGCTCAGTCGCCCATCGCCGCAGTGTCGCCTCCACGGCTTTGCCGAGCAGTTCCACGTCGGTGGACTTGACGATTCCGGCGAACAAGCCGCCGACGTCGATGATGACGTTGCTGGAGACACCGGGCCGTGTCGCCACCGCACCGAGCAAGCCCAACGGCAACACGTCCTCCGCGCGACCCGCCGCCGCGAGCGCCAGCACCGCGGGAGCGGCTCCGTCGACCGTCTCGCCGAGCCAACCCGCGATGCCCGAGCGCTCGGCTTCAGGCAGGTCGACGTAGCCTGCCGCACCCGGGGTACGAGTCCACGCCAGCAGAGCGGGCAGGTCGAGCGCGCCCTCACGAACCGTTCGGGTGCTCAGCCTGGCTCCGATGAGCGCGGCCACGGCCGCGTCGCGGGTGAGGACGCCGCCGACCCCCGGCCACCCGCCGACCGGCTCAGCGTCGATCAACGCGTCCAGCAACCAACCCTCACCACGCACCCGCGGGTCGAGGCCGATCGCCCCGAACCGCTGTCGGACGATCTCACCCCGGTCGATGTCGACGACCCGACCCGCGACGGTGTGCGCCCGCACGTCCCAGCCGAGGTCGTCCGTGGTCAGTGGCGTGGTGATCACGAGCAGGTCCTCGGCCCGGTCCGGGTCTTGCTCGTGTTCACGCCAGGCGTCGACCACGCCGAGCACGGATGCCACCTGGCGGATCCGGACCTGGCGCTTGCCCGCGGTCGTGCGGAGTGCGAACTTCGGGTCAACACCGTCGAAACGACCGTGCACCAACGCCAGCCGCGCGCCCCTGCGGTCGGGCAGGAGCCCGCCGAGCAGGGCCTCGATCATCCGGCGGTTGACCGACGGCGGCGCTGCCATCATCCCTCCGAGTCCTCATGGGCCGGTCCGGCCGGCCGCCACCGCACGTCGATCTCGATCCGCGAGTCCGGGTTGGCCGCGGTGTATGTCGCGATGTCGCGAGAGTAGTCGCGCAGGGCATCGATCACCGCACTCTCCACTCCGGACGCGGTAACCGTGCGAGTTCCACGCGATCGTGGCAGGTTCTCGAGCCCACCTTGCACCGGCGTATTCTCGGCCGCGGGCACCGGGTCGACAACCTCCACCGGACTCCGCGGCAGGGGATTGGCCCCGCCACCGGCTTGGGTGGCGGTCTTGGCGACATCGGTGATGAGCTCGATGACGCTCGCCCGGGCGCGATCGAGCACGGGTGCCAGCGCCCGGGTGAACTCGTGCGCGTTGGCCGCCGTACCGATCTCGTCGGTGAGGCGCTGCGCGCGGTCGCCGAAGCTGTCGGTTCGGGCGCGGTACCCGCGAACCGTGGTGAGTAGAGCCCACTCCACCCGGTCCAGCGCAGCCAGGACCGCGGGTGCCTGGGTCGAGGCCGAGGCCAACTCGGCGTCCGACGAGCCGTACTCGGCACCGGCCAACTCGTCGAGCAGTGCGGTGGGGTCGGCGTGGTCGACCAGGCCAGCGAGCAAGTCTGCCGCGTCCGTGGTGCTGGCGACCCGGTCGGCGTCCTCAGCGAGACCCAGCGCCGCCGCGTGGTTGTGCAAGGACTGGCGCACCCCGAGCACGGCGGGCTCCAGCTCCACCGCTTTGGCGCGCACTTCATCGGCGAGCCGGGCGACGTTGCGAGCCAGCAGAGCATCAGGCGCGTGCAGGCCGAAGATCGCTCCGGCGCGGGTCCTGGCCAGCTCGTAGCGTTGGGGCGTAGGCAGACGTTGGGCGCGCAGCGACCAACCGGTACCGATCTTTTCCAGCACGGGCGGCTCGGCGTTCGAGCTCTGGTAGAGCCACGCACGGTCCGCGAGCAGCGCGTAGACGGCGATGATGAGATTGCCGATGGACTTGTCGAGACCGGTGTAGCCGAGTTCCTCGATCCAGCGACGGATGTCCTCCACGCCGTAGTCGCCGGTGACGTCGTGTGCCGCGGCCTGCCGGTCGATGCGCCTGCGCCATTCCGGGCTCAGGATCAGCGGCCCGTCGTGCACCTCGCCGAGTTCAAGCGGGTGCACCACCCGCTTGACCAGGGCCAAGTCCTTGCGGTCGACCACCTCTCGGTTGCTGTTCTCCGCAGCCTTGGTGATCCAGCTCAACACCACCCGCAGCTCAGTCGGGCTGAGTGGCTTGCGGCTGCCCGACGGGTCGAAGTCAGGGTGTTTGGGGTAGAGCACCGCGTAGAGCTCGTCGGCGAGCGAGAGCATGTTGTACTCGAAGTCCGCACCGCCTTGCAGCCGTGGCCGGTGGCCCGGCTGCAGCGACATGACGTGCTCGCCGTCGGGCACCTCGGGCCCGACCTCATCGACCTGGGCGATGCCGTAGAGCTGGCGAAGGTACGCGATCAGTTGCGAGGTCAGGTTGTCGCGCTGGGCCTCCAACTGGTGGCGCACCCGGATGCGGTCATCCGCGGACAGGTGGCTGCCGTAGTCGTCGAGCCGGTCGCGCTCCAGCAGGTGCTGAATCTTGAGCAACCTGCCCAGCTGGGCGGACTTGCGCGAGTTGAGGAAATGCGGCAACCAAACGATGGTCGCCGCGCGGTGACCGGCACGCATCAGGCCGCGCACACGGTTAGCATCGTCGCTGGGGCCTCTGTCGTGCTCAGCATCGAACGGGTAGTCCAAGACGAACCGGATGCGGCCCTCGACGCTGGGTGTGAACTGCGCGTCCGCGAGCGCGTGGGAGTCGCGCACGTTGTCGAACACGAACTCCGCGACCCGACGGGTCCCCCGCCAGATAATCTCCCGCTCACACACGAACGAGCCGGTGTCGGTCACGTTCAACTCGGTCCACAGCTGGTTCTTGACCCAGATCCGCCGCGCACCGAGCCGGTCGATCTCGCCGACGGCGTCGAGCAGCGGCTCGATGTCCAGGTCGGACAGGTGCAATGCGAAGACCGGGTCCTCGGCACCGTCCGCACGCAGCTCGCCGAACTCTGCCTGCAGCTCGCGCAGCCTGCTGACCACCACGGCGCCCTCGGACGTGGTGCGCGAGCGGATCGAACCGTAGTTGAGTGCGGCCAACCGGGCTCCGGTGAGCCGAGCGAGTGCGGGGACGGTCGGCGCGAGCGCGGCCAGCATGAGTGTCTTGACGAGGCGGTCGTCAGCCTTGAACCGAGCGTCGTCGGCGCTCTCGTACTTGGCCAGCAGGTGTGCTTGGACCTTGGTGTGGAAGCGGGCCGCGGCTTCGGACTCGCGGCGCAGCTTGTCGGTGAAGGCCTCACCGGTCCCGTCGACGAGGACGTCCCACAGGTCGCCGAGCGGGAAGAGTTGCCCGAGGGTGAAGTCCGCACGCCGCCGGTAGAGCATCTCCTCCAGCAATTTGAGTCCTGTGCGCTCGCGCTGCAACGCGCCGGAGAGCGCGACCAGCACGTTGAGCAAGGCAGGCGAGAGCGGGTAGACCGAGCGGAAGTCATCCCAGTCCGCGCCGGTCACACCATTGGCGTCGAGCAGCACGTCCTTGACCGAACCCTTGGTCGAGTCGATGCTCGCAAACGCTTGCCTGAGCAGATCTTCCTTCCCCGGGAACGGTTTGAGGATCCGCTCCTTGATGATCGCGGGCAGGTTGCGGTCCTCCAGGCTGATCACGTCGACCCGACCCGCGAGGTAATTGACCTGCGTCTCGAGGTTCTTCACATCCGCGCCGGTGACGTCCTCGCCGACGAGCTTCGACAGGTCGCGCTGACGGGAGATGAACGACACGATCGGGACCGGCCGATCGGCCACACCGGACTCGATCAACTTGACCAGCTTGCTGACCTGCGTGTTGACGAACCGCTGGTTGGTGATATTGGCCTGCAGCCACAGGATCAGCTCGTCGAGGAACAACACCACGCCGTCATAGCCGAGGTCGCGAGCGTGGGTGCTGATGATCGACAGTCCGTCTTCGAGCGGCAGGAATGCCTTCGTGTCGCCGATCGCACCGCGCACGTAGCTCGACATCGGTCCGGACAACAACGCCGAGATCAGGGCGTCGCGGACCGGGTCCCCGGCAGGCGCGGCGAACGCGCGGTCGAGTTCAGTCGTGGTCCACGCCGACACGGCCGCGCCATCGATCGGCGCGAGGTCGTCTGGATCATGCACCGTGGGAAGGTCAGCGCCGGTACCGAGCCAGTCGGCGAACTTGGCATCGCTGCCCAGGAACTCGCGCTGTCGGCGCGCGTCGACCAGCATCGCGTCCGCCCGGTAGACAGGCGGCGTAGGCGAGTCCGGGTGCAACGCGCGAACGGTGGCAACGTACCCGCCGAGCAGTGCCGAGTCGAGGTCGGCTGCACCGACGAGGTGAAACGGAACCATGAGGAACCGCTTGTTGCGCAACCACTCGTCGTGCTCGGCGATCACGGGTTGCAATCGCGGCTTCGCCCGCGCGGCCGGATCGTTGTTGAGGATGGCGTGCAGAACGGTCAAGAAGTGGCTCTTACCGGCACCGTACGAACCGTGCAGGTAGGCAGCTTGCGAGTTGCCGTCTTTCAGTGCCGCACGCACCAACCGCATGGCCTTGCCCAGGGCGGTCTTGATCTGATCAGTGACGACGTACTCGGAGACCCGGGCGGCGGTGTCGGTGAACCCGCCGGACAACTCGATCTTGAAGTTGCCGGAGTGCACCGATTCCGGGATGTGGATGACATCCCGCAGGAACACCTCACTCACGAGCCCGCCTCCGTCATGTCGATCTGCTCGGCTTCGACCGTGCTCTTCCGGCTCCTGACTGCGGCCTTGCGACCCCGACTCACCTGGGGCCGCCACCCAGCGAGTTCGCCATCGGTGAGCCGGTGCAGGGCCTGCTGGTCGCGCAGGAACGCCTGGTACTCCTCAGCCGGGTCACCGTCCCACTCCGCGTCGTAGCCGGAGTGCCACTGCACCACCCAGGGCATCACCTCGGCCAGACCAGCCACCAATGGGGTCAGCCGCGCGGCGTCCCAACCGGACTGCTCGGTGCGCTCGTTGATCGTGTTGACCAAGGCCTGGGCCTGGTCCTTGTGGTCCCACCCTGCCCAACCGAGCAACAGCGTCGGATCGGACTCGGGACCCGCGTCGGGGTAGGAGATGAACCGCTCCTTGGGCACGTCGAGCTTGCCGCGGTGGCTCCAGTAGCTGACCTTGCGGAAGTCCGCGGTCGTGTACTTAGGCGGCACCGCGATGGCGAGCCTCTTGCCGGTGCGGTCTTCCTCGCGCTGCTGCTCCCAAACACGCTCCCACTGCGCCCGCTTGCGCAGGCCAGTGTCCTTATAGCGGAGAGCGGCCAGGTACGGCACGTGCTGATCGGCGACGATCACCTCCAGCACCTGGGCGAGCGTGACATCGCGCCGGTTGAGGTGATCGGCCGCGTAGAGCTGGGCGACGGAGTTGATGTCCTCGTCGTCGCGGAGCTGGTCAGCGAGCTGGTTCACGGTCAGCGTGCGGGGCTGCTTGAGGCCATCCCGCAGCGCGAACCAGAGGTCTTCACGCTCACAGCGGTCGAGCAGCCAGGACCGCAGGGCCCGCTCTTCCTTCTTCTCCCAAGACTCAGCCGACCAACGCCGCTTGCACTCCGGCCGTTCGATCAGCGCGATGTCCTTGCGCTTCTCAATGATGTCGATCCGCGCTTGAACGATGTCCTGATACCACTGCGGCCAGTGCGAGGGAATCTCAGTAATCGGCGTCGAGCCGTGTCGCGCAAACCAGGTAGTCTCCAAATCACCGGCCGCGATCTTGCGCGCGAGCACAATCTCAAACGCCCGCTCGCCAAGCGCGATCCCTGGAACTTCGTCCCGCTCCTTCACAACCAGGCGATCAGCCTCAGCAGTGGCGATCAGACCGTAGAGCCGGTAGGTGTCCCAGTCAAGTTCTTCTTGCAGGACAATCATGCGCGCCCTGATCCGCTCATGCTCAGACTTGGCCGCGTCCAACCGCGCTCTGGTCGGCACCGCCTGTTTTTCAACTGCAGCAGGCTCACACTTCGCCAGAGCTTGCGCTAAGCCGTCCAAAGCACGCCCATACTTCAACGGGAATTCTTCAGGCAACGGAAACTCTTGCAGCTTGGTACCGGTGAACTCGTAGAATTTTTCCCAATCTTCACTTGCTATCCCGCCTCCAATGCCTCCATTTCCCTTATCGTGACAGACTTGCTTAAGCCAGAAACTCGCCGTGGACGAGTTGAGCACCCCCAACAACGCGAGATGCTCGTCCTCGTCCACCGTGTCGGCCAATTTGATTACTGGCGCCGTTCGATTGAAGACCCGATTTCCTCTGTCCAACACGAAATGATTGCTCGTCGCCACAAACGGGAAGGCTATAGACAACTCAGAACGATAGGCCGAGGCGGTGTGTTGCATGTATTCCCACCAATGCAGACCAGAAGCTCTCATATCGCCTTGAAATGTTCGACGAGCCGCGAGCATTGTACGCCAAACCCATAGTTCATTCTCAAGAAGATCGGTATCTAGGTCACTGCGATACGGGTACCAGATTGCAACCGACGACCGGGTTTGCCAATCTCTAACATCCTCGCCAATCAGCAAAGGCATTATGGGGCGGGACGGAATACGGTTCTCCAGAAAGCGCGTTGGACGCGTGAAAGCCTCGTCCGCACCGGCCCGAATTCCTCGCCCAACCGAACCTTCCAGAAGTTGGCGGAGCTTGCACCTCTTGGTATCAACGATCTCGAAAACAGCGCTCGCCTCTCCACCACTAAGCGACCAAGGATGCTGTCGAAAGTCGGCAGACTGCACATCTCTAACCGAGACCCAGGGCGTATCCACAGGGTTCTTGTCCCAGTTGTCGACAATAGCCGACCACACGAGACCAGCCGACGGTACGTCGGGCTCGAACGGCTCACCTTGAACACCCAGAATGGCCCGTAGCACATCGGCGGTTCGCCCTGCACAGTTTCTTCCAGCTAGAATAACGGTCGGAGTTCCGTGGCCAGGAATATAGACACCTGACGTGTCGATCACATGAGTCAGAGAAACTGTATGGAAAAAGTCTTCCACAAGCTTCTTGCCAAACTCACGCTTCATGAACGAGTTGGCGGTGAGCTGTCCGACGAATCCAGAGTTGCGATCCTCCCCCTGATTTCGCTGAGCCAGTTTGAATGAACACTCAACGAACGGGACAGACAGTGCGTAGGTTCCCGAACAGGAATCATAGCCAGTGCGGTAGTTCTCGTTGTCTTGCTTGTCCTTAGGCGTGATATATGGCGGGTTGCCGACTACAACATGGTACGAGCTACGCCCCAGGAGGTCACATTTGGAGATGTAGTTATCGACGTCTTCCGTGCGATAAGTGAAGGGGTCTTCGTCTGCAAATAGTTCGCCCTGTTGCCACACAGGTGCGCCTCGCCCATGTAACAGCGAGTCCCCCACCGCGACGTTGATTGGGAACTTCTGAGCATGCAGGGTCTTGACCTCAGCAGCCTTGAGGGCCGCGATGAGCAGGCGGAAGCGGGCGATGGAGGCTGCAAAGGGGTTCTTGTCGCAGCCGTGGACGGACTCCAGGGAGCGTCGGATCAGGTCCCAACGTTCCGCCGCCGGGGACTTCTTCTGCCAGGCTTCGAACAGGCGGTGGAAGATGCCCAACAAGAAGTGGCCCGAGCCGCAGGCAGGGTCGATGGTGCGCAGGCCGTCGAGGCCGAACTCCTCGATGGCAGGCGTCAGCGTCAGATCGAGGATGAACTCCTCGACGAACTCCGGTGTCTGCAGCAGGGCGTACGTCTTCCGGGCCGCCTCAGACAGGTCCTGGTAGAGGTCACCGAGAAACCGAGTGTCCAACTTCGGGTCAGTGAAGTCGTGCACGATGACGCCGTCGGCACCGCGCCTGCGCCAGAAGCCGATCAATGCTGTGGCGGTCTCGAACGATGGAGTGATCTCCCACAATGGGTTGTATCGCGCATCAAACAAACCTGCGACGGTGTCGTTGGACTCTGCCAAGTGGTTGAACGCCTCGACGATCCAGTCGCGGTCGTTCTTGGCTGGGTTGGCGCGGAAGTACGCCTCATGCCGGTCTTCGGCGTCGGTCAGCCGCTCCCCCGGCCCAGCGAGGTACGGGTCATCGATCAGCCGGTTGTCCTCGCAGAACCGGACGAACACCGTCCCCAGTACCCAGGCGACCGCCACCTGGGTCACCCGCTCATCACGCCACGACTCGTACGTCGCCGCCGTTCGCTTGGCATCGAACGCGGTCTTGTACTCCTTAACCAACGGCTCCGCGAACTCGGCTTCCTCGCTGCGCCCGCGCAGGTCGTCCTCCAGTAGGACGACCTGTTTGCGCAGGTCCGCCAGCAACGCCCGCTGGTCGACTCCGCTCGGTACCGCCTCGGTCACGTTCCACCCTCTCCGACCGCTATGCGGCCGATGTCGCGCTCTTGAGCTGATCCATGAACCCGCGACCAAGCACCACCTGCTCGGCGGTGTCCTCGATCTCGACGATCCGACCGTCCAGGCGGGGAGTGGTGTTTGCCGCTTCGCCGGGGCACAGCAGCCACAGGCCGTGCGGCCGGTCGGGTGCGCGTCGCGCCGCTTTCTGCAGACGGACCAGCAGTTCCCGGCCGCCTGCCTCGAAGTACCTGGCCAGCAGGCCCGCATCGTGCACGAGCAGGACCTGGCGCTCGGCCGCGCGGGCGAGCAGCGCGGATTCCACTCGCTGCCATGTGTGGTCCACGTAGGACCGCAAGCCCTGGCTGAGGCGACCGGTCTCGGTGAACCGGGCGTCGATGGTGAGCACCTTCTCCCAGTCAGTTCCCTGCTCGGCCGCCAAGGCACGGAACTCGGTCAGGAACAGGGTGTTGAAGTCCACCGGGGACACCTCGTAGACCTGCGCCAGGGTCGCCGCGAGACCAGGCAGGTGGCGGCCGTGCAGGGTTAGCGCGCGGAATCCGCCGCGTTCGACGGCCAGCGCGAGTTTGCGGTAGGACGCGTCACCCAGCTCGGTGCTCATGATGGACAAGCTGGTATTGCTGAACTGCGATGATGAAGAGCGGGGTACTTCCGGCGCGGGAGCGCGGAAGACTCGCAACACCGTGTCGTACTCCAGTTCGAACCCGGCGGCGCGCAGTGCGTCCCCCAGCACCACGTGGGTTAGCCTGCTGGGCACGTTCAGATCCGGGAACCTGGCTCGCACCTTGGCGATCAGGTCGTGTGGACTGATGCCGGGATCACGTCGGACACCAGCGGCAGCCTGGGACAGGCGAAGCGCGCGGGCCAAGTCCAGCTCTCGGGGGTAGAGCTCCAACCTCGGCGACCCGGCCGCGTTCTTCGACATCCGGGCCGCGAGGCCGACCAGCCTGGTGTCGGCGAGCGCGGGCAGTCCTTCGGGCGGCGCGACCGCACGCAGTTCCCGAACCACGGCCACCGCACCTGGCAACGAGTCTTGGTCGGCGACCAACTGATCCGCGCGCTTGCCGAGCGCGACGGCGTAATCCGCCATCTCCTGAGCGCTAGGTACGTCGGTACCGTGCAGTGATTCCAAGGCGACCAGCACCCGACCCGCTCGGCGCAGTACCGCCAGTCGGGGATCGGACACCTCGTCGGCGTTCGCTTTGACCTCGGCTGCGGTCTCCGCTTCCACCGCGGCTCGGACCACGGCCAAGGCTCGCGCCATGACGAGTTCGCGAGCCGCGTCGGAGGCGCCGTGGCGGACGCGGATGGCGACCGCCAACTCGTCCACGGTGCACACCCGACCACGGGACTCTAGGACCCCGACCAGTTCGTCGCGCACGCCCACGAGCCAGTCGGTCCCCGCCCACTCCTTGGCCGCCGCGCGGTGGTGGGTGGACACGGTCGCCTGGGTGACGCCCAGCCGGTTGGCTACCTCGGCCTGGGTCGGCCACGTGGGTGGGATCTCGCCTTCGGACTCCGCGGGCAGCCCCAGTGTCAGCCGCACCGCGTCCGTCTTCTTAGACCTGCGCTTGGCCTCGGGCAAGAGCTGGGCAGCCATGTCGTCCACACTCATCGCGGCAGTGGAACTCGGTACTTCCTGCCGCCCGCGACCGCCGCCCAGCATGGTCGTCCACTGTTTGTGCCTGCGATTCAGTTCACGCCGTACCGAGGCGCCCGCACCTCGAACCCGCGGAATCTCGTAGGGGGGCACGTCGAGCAGTTCGCCCACGGTGTAGGCGTTCAGCGTCGCGGCAACGGACTGCGCCCGGGGCGACAGACCTGCGGCAACGAGAAGTGTGCCAGGGGTGACCGCCTGCGCGGCTGTGTCGCGCTGCTCCTCCAACGACTCGTCCGAGCCGTGATCGGTCTCCGGGGAAGAGGCAGGCGCTGTGGCATCCGCGACCCGGAAGACCCCTCGCCACGCCTCCTCCATCTGCTTGAGCGTGTCGAACCGCCGGTTGACATCGCGGTGCAGTGCTCGGTGGAAGAACGACGACAGGCCTTCGCGCAACGCGGGCTCGAACAGCTCGTCGACGATCTTGGGGGTCTCGTCGTCGATGGTCTTGGGGTCGGCGATGTCGTCGCCCCACCGGGGCAGCTCCCCGGCCGCCATCTGGTAGAGCGTCACCGCGACGGCGTACCACTCGGCGTGGTCGTCGAAGACCGGCCTGCGCCGGTCGCCCAGGAACGGGTCGAGGTAGCGGTGGGTACCGGCCTTGATGTCCTTGTCCGACACACCGGCGAGGGAGAAGTCGAAGAGCTTGAGCTGCCGGGAGCGGTCTGCCCTGCGCAGCACACCGAGGTTGTCCGGCTTGATGTCGCGGTGCCGGATCCCCTTGCCCGCCAACTGGTCCAGCGCGGTGAACAGGTCGCCACCGAACCGCTCGAGATCGTGGTAGCTCAGCCTGCCCTCGGCGCGCAACTGCATGCCGAGCGACTGTTCGCCGACGAACTCCAGGTCGAGCAGCATCCGCTCGCCCAGTTCGCGGAGCGGGCCGAGCAGCTTCACCACGATCCCGCCGCCGACCTGCTCCAACGCGCGGGCTTCGGCCGTCAGCCGAGCGTTGCGCGTGGCGTCGAGAGCGATCTTGAGGACCTTGCGTTCGACGCTGTCGGCGCCGTCGTCGTCAACACCCTGCTGGGTGACCAGCAGGGCACGAGCGGTCGCACCGGTGCCCAGCACGCGGTCGACCATCCAGTCACCGTCGATCAGCTGCCCGGGCGTGGCGGTCAGGGGATCGATGACGTGCGCCGATCGAAGCGGCTCGGTCAGTTCCTTCTCGATCTCGTCGAGGCCGTGCAGGAACTCCTCGACGCTGGGGAGCCGCTCGTTCCAGTCCGAGCGGGTCGCCTCGAAGACGAGGTGGTCCAGTGAGTCGACTATCCCGTCCGCGATCACCGAGGGGTGCAGACCACCGTCCCGAGCCACTCGCTCAGTCAGTTCGGTGCGCAGCGCCGCAGGCGGCTGACCGGTGAGGATCAGGTACGCGACCGCCCCGACACCGAAGACGTCGAGAGCGACCGGGTCGGCGAACTCCTGGAACTCCGGCGCCAGGTAGACCTGTGCTGAGGCTTCGATGTGGGCGTTGGTCAGCGGTTCATTGAGCGAGGTATGACCCGTGGTCTCGAAGTCACGGGCTGCGGCCTGCCAGTCGATGATCCGGATCTCGGCGGCCTCAGGTGCCGCCCCCGGGGAGACGTAGATCGAACGGGCAGCCAGCGCACGGTGGTAGAGCGCACGGTCATGCGCGTAGCGCACGGCTTCGGCGACCTGTCGGACCAGGTCGAGCCTGATCTGCGGGGTCAGGTCGGCAGCCCGCGCGGCGAGGTAGTCGTCGAGCCGGAGGTCTTCCGCTCGGTGCCGGAACAGGATGGCGGGACCACTCTGGTGGTCGCGGATCTGCACTGCTTGTGCGATCCCGCGGTGGGTGATGCCCTGGAGCACCTCGTACTCGCGGCGGGCGGCGCGCTCAACGGTCTGCTGCCGCTGCGGCGTGGCTTGGCGCTCGGTGAGGTAGAGCCTGACCCGACCTTGTTCCTTGACCGGGCCACTGGTGCGCCGGGCCAGCCGGTCCTGCCAGGTCGGGCCCTCGTCCAGTACGTCGTCCCGCATCCGCCAGTCATCGGCGAAGTCCAGGTGCGCCGTGGACGCCCGGACACCGATCTTCTCCAGCCACTTCGGCAGCAGACGAGCGAACTCGGCGGTGATGCGGTGCGAGTCGTGCTGCGGCGGCCTGCCGAGCAGATCGGCCCAGATGGCGGGCAGGCCGGTGTCGAGCCCGTCGCGGCCATACACGTGCGCGGCTTGCACGTGGTCGAGCTCCGAGGTCAAGTTCGGCGCCGAGAGGAACACCGCGGGCTGGATCCAGGGGAAACGGCGGTCGCGGGACCCGTAGCCGTCGGCACGGGCCGCCTGCTCGAGCCTGGACTTGAGCTCCTTGGTCTTGCGGTCGGTGAGGTGCAGCGGGTTGCGCAGGGTTCGCACCCGGCCGCTGTCCGGGTCGCGGAACGACCAGGTCTCGCCACTGTTGACGACGTGGCCGGGGTGTCCCTTGAGCTCCAGCAGGTAGAGCCCTGCCGGAACCGCCACGAACAGGTCGCACTCGTTGATCCGACCCGAGTTGGCGGTGAACGAGAAGGTCGCCCACGCGCGGAACGGCTCGACGTCGGGCAGCTGGGCCCGGACGTGGTCCAGCCCGGCCTGCTCCCACGGGTACTCCGAGACCTCGGCCTGGAACCAGCGTTTGACCGGGGACTTGCGCGGCGGTGGCGCGGGCTTGGGTACGGGCTTGCCTGCACTCTCCGACACTGCGATCCCCTCTCCCACGCCTGCTAGGCCACCTCCAGCGACAACCATGCTACGAGCGGGTGTTTTCCGACCAACCAGACGTCGCGGTCGCGCACCGTGACGTTACGCCATCCGGTAGGTCACCCCGAGCTTGGTCGAGTTGGTGAAACGCGTTCGCCGGTCCACGATCGGGTGGTTGTCCGACCCACGAGCGTACGACGGCCTAGCTCAGGTCGGCCCTCAGGACCGCGTCGCCTGCGGATCAGTCGTGCCCACTATCCGAGCAGTGTCGCGGCGCGGGCGCGGATGCTCCGGTCGATGCCGTCGACCAGGTGAGGGTGGCCCGCGATCGAGTCCGCCACCTCCGGCCACGCGGAGACCGCACGCCGGACCGTGTTGGCCACCGCCTCGTCCAGCCTCGCCCCCGTGGCACCCAGGCGCTCCTGCAACCGGGTGAACGAACCAACGGAGACACGGTCGAAGCGCTTGGTCCCGTTGAACCGAAGTCCAAGCGTCTCCAGGTCGCCGGTCTCCCGGTACACCTCGGTGGACACCAGGTCGTACGCCGGGGCGAGAGTGGGGATGCGGTGGTCGCGGTAGATGAGCGACCAGTTCTTCAGGTGCGCGTCACCGTTGGTGATCAGGACGTCGAAGGCCAACCTCCGGGCGAACTCGCGCAGGGCCGCCACGTCACGCCGCCGGTAGACGAGCGCGGCGGCTGTCTCGTAGGTGCCGTTGTACTTGTCATCAGGCCAGAAGCCACGTACCTGCGCCAAGTCCTCGATGTGGATGAGGCCGCGATCGGCACCTCGATCGAAACGCCGGACCGCAAAGGCCCACGACTCTGATTCCGGCCACGCGGTGGCGGGCAGGTCCGGCAGCTCGTCGCGGTGGACAAGCCGGATGTCCGGTACGTCGATCCCCGCCTTCGCGGCGAGGGACATCATCGCGTACTCGTTGTGCGGCACCCCGGCATGCAGGCGATCGGGCAGCTTGACGATCCAGTCGCCGCCCCTGCCGAATGCGGGGAGTGTCAACCGGTCACCTTGCTGGAGCATCGAGAACTTGAGCTGCACCCCCGCAAGTGAAAACCGCCACTCAAGTGCACCCGGTTTGCCCCTGTCCGCGGAAATCGCTTCCGCTACCGGTGTTTCTCCCGGCTCTGTATCCGCAGGCAGCACTCGAACGGCACCGGGAAGATCGTGCCCGACCTGGGCCAACAGCTCCATCTCGCGGTCCGCGGAAACACCCTTACCGTCGGCGATCCACTCGCGCAGGCGCCCCTCCAGCAGCAGGTTGGAAAACCACGGGTGCACGCGCATGTGCGAGGCATGACGCAGCAACAGTCTGTCCTCGAACCACAATCCAAGAACAGCGCGGTCTGGGTCCCGCCTATAGTCTTCACTGAACTCGAACCAGGTGTAGTCCCCGCGCTGGTTCAGCGTGCCGACTCGATCGTCGTAGAGCCAGACGCCGTAGGCGGCCTCACGCGGCGAAGTCATCGGGATCTTCCGACTCGTCGTCGAGGTCGAGTTCAGAAAGCGCGGGAGTGTCTTCGAAGCCCCACTCACACATGAGTTCCAGGAAGATTCTCAACCGCTCACGTAGCAGGCCATGTCGCTCGATCAGGAACTCGCGGTAGTTCCCAACGCGCAACATCGCCAACATCTGGTTGCTCAGGGCGTGCGAGTCGAGCACTTTGTCCAATTCATGTCCAACCAAGCCGTCCGGTGGCGCCAACAAGATTGGGGCAACCTCACTGTCAGCGGTCAACAGCGGCGGCATCAGCACGCGGTTCGCCGCGTACTGCCGCAGCTCCTCCGGGGTGTCGCGCCGCACAATTACACTGCGTACGGCCCCGGACGCGGTCCAGGCGTCCGTGAGGCAATCTGCCAGTGCCGCTTGGTCGAACACATCCCCGGTCTCCACTGAGCGCGGTTCCGCATACCACCAAGCACACAGAGTGATCTTCGTCCGCGCCTCGTTCGCTCGGAACCGGCGCAGGTCCGGGATGGGATGTGCGGTCGAGTCGACCAACGCGAGCATCCCAGCCAGAGACGCGGTCACCGCTCCGGGAATGACCGCGGCGCACAAAGCCCGGATCGCACCTGTGGTTCCACCCTTGAACCTCTCCGGACCGATGACCGCAGCGCGCCAGAACCATCGGCGCAGCAACCGTAGATTGTGGTGGCCAGGGTCCGGGTGATGTGCGAAGAACCTAGCGAGCACGATCAGCAAGTTGCGGTACGGCAGCATCGCGACGTGCGGGACATATGCGTGCTCCTGGAGGAACTCGACCGCGAGCAACAGAGCGTCCTGAGCTCGCTCGTAGGCGGTGTCGCGATCCTCATCGGGAAACTCGATACCAGCCCGGCCAGCGAATTCGTTTCGAATGTCACGCAACACGTCCGAATTTCGACGAGCGAGAATCGCCTTGAGGATGGAGTCCCCATCCAAGACTCCAAAGGCGCGTTCCGCACTGACATTTTCGGCGATGAGCGGAATGGTTAGCTTTCCATCTGCGGTGTCCTCAGCGCCCGCGTTGAGCGCGGTGAAGATCTCAGCTTTACTCAGCCGTTTGCCATAGTTGTTCAGACGGTCGAAGATGTCTTGCAAGACCGCCACGTCGTTCTGCTCGACCTGGTAGGCGGGCACCTTGAACTGGCGAATCGTCCTGGCGACGGACGTAGCGTGCTTGAGCTGTGGAGCCATCTCGGGCCGATCGTGAAACCACTCGATGAGCCGCTCCAAGTCGAAGAGCACCGGAAGCGGGACCACGGCTGGATCAGCGGCCGTGGTGAGGCGATTGAAAGCCTTGTTCTCCAGGTCGTACCCGAGCGCGAACTTGGGATCAGTGGCCGCTTTCGGATGCAGGGCATTGGCCAGACTCGTGATGCGCTGCTGGCCGTCGACAACCCACAACGCGCGCTCGACTTTCGGCGCGTCGATGTGCAGGTTACCCAACACGAGGCGCTGAGCAGGAGCCGATCTCAGCCACAACAGCACGCTGCCGATCGGATACCCCTTCAGGACACTGTCGAACAGCCTGGCCACATCGTCCCGTCCCCATCTGAACGGGCGCTGGAAGTGCGGGATCCGGATGTGACCGACCCAAGCCTGCTCGACCAAGTCCTCCAGGTCGAAGGTGACGGCGTTGGGCTTGGTGTCCAGGCCGGCGCTCATCAGGTCGTCCTCACCTTCCAGTTGACCCAGCTGTGCAGATCCACGACGTCACCTCCAGCTACATTGTCGGCCACCGGCGGCTGCCGCCACCGACCGCCACGCGGTTCGCCGATACAGCGACTCGCGCCCGACGGGGCGGAGCCGCTCAACAGGCCGACCGGAGTGCCCGCGCGTAGCGTGCGTGATCCACTGCATCGTTGAAGATCGTTGGAGGGCGCACATGCGGATCCAGGTCAACACCGACCACGACGACGGCGAACGGCAGGCCCCGCCCGCCACGCCCGAGCCGGACTCCGGCCAGTCGCGGTTCGAGCGGTGGTTGACCAGGGTCGAGGTGCACTTCAGCGCGGAAGCCTTGGGCGTCAAGGATTCCCGCGCGCACGACCTCGACACCCGCCTGCCCGCGGCTGTCGAGGTCGGCCCAGAACTACCGGCCTAGTCCACAAGGGACAATGCAGCCCGTTGACGTTTCCATAGAATTGATGTGACCCCCACTCACCAGGCACAACGCACCGTGTACGGGTCGTGCGGCGCCGGGGTGAAGATCGTCGACAGGCAGCGGCGGGCGGGTGGACGTACGGTGGCTGGCATGCAGATCCTGGTCAACACCGATCACAACATCCACGGCAGCGCGAAGCTGGTCGAGCACGTCGAGGCCGAGGTCTCCTCGGCCCTGGAGCGGTTCGGCGACCGGCTCACCCGGGTCGAGGTGCACCTCAGTGACGAGAACGCCGATCGCGAGGTGGGCGAGGACAAGCGCTGCGTCATGGAGGCTCGGGGGGCTGGGGCGGCGCCGGTGGCGGTCACCCACCACGCCGGGTCGGTGGAGGACGCGTTCACCGGGGCGGCGCACAAGCTCGCGCACCTGCTCGACAGCAAGTTCACCAAGGCCGCCAACCACAAGGGCGCCGAGACCATCCGGCGGATGGCGGCGGACACCGGGCTGGTCTGAGGGGGGTCGCTGGGCTGTTCGCCGGGTCCCGCGCGTGTGCGACACTGCGCCTGCGACGACCCGGCGGCAGGACCATCCGCACCGCTGGGCCTCCACTGAGAGGCGCACACAAAATTGCATAACGACGGCGTGGAACTACTACTGAGCACCGCGGGCATGGGTGACGGCGTACGGGCCGTCCGGCACTTCCGGTTCCGGGAGGTGGTGGTGCGGGGGCACATCGAGGCCGAGCTCGCCGCCAACCACTCGCACGCCTCCCAGATCGGTGAGCACCGGTTCGTGCTGCACGGCGGGCTCAGCTCCAAGGTCAACCACTCGTGCGAGCCCAACTGCGGGATCAGCGTCAACCTCACCGGGGCGCACGACCTGGTGGCCCGGCGCGACATCGAGCCCGGCGAGCAGATCTCGTTCGACTACGCGATGCGCAACCACACGGTCGACCACTTCACCGAGTCGTGCCAGTGCGGTCACCCCGACTGCCGCGGCCTGATCACCGGGTGGAAAGACCTGCCCGCCCAGCGCAAGACCGACTACACCGGGTTCATCGCCCCGTACCTGCTCGACATCGACACCAGGTTGACCAGTCCCCGCTAGGACCCCGGCGCGGTCACGGACCCGCTCAGCCTGGACCTAGCTGACGGGCACCGGGGCGTCGCGGTCGCGCAGCCGCTCGACGGCGGCGTCGATCCGCTCGTCGGTGGCGGTGAGCGCGATGCGGACGTGGCGATCGCCCGTCGGACCGTAGAACGTCCCCGGAGCGGCCAGGATCCCCCGCTCGGCCAGCCAGCGCACGGTGTCCCACGCCGACTCGTCGCGGGTGGCCCACAGGTACAGCCCCGCCTCGGAGTGGTCGATCCGGAACCCCGCCTCCAGCAGCGCCGGGCGCAGGACCGCGCGCCGGGCCCCGAAACGGGCCTTCTGCTCGGCCACGTGCGCGTCGTCGGCCAGCGCCGCGGTCATCGCCGCCTGGACCGGCCGGGGGACGATCATCCCGGCGTGCTTGCGCACCTCCAGCAGGCCCCGGACCAGCGCCGGGTCGCCCACCACGTAGCCCGCGCGGTAGCCCGCCAGGCTCGAGGACTTCGACAGCGAGTGCACCGCCAGCAGCCCGGTGACGTCCCCGCCGCTGACCGAGGGGTGCAGCACCGACACCGGGGCGGTCTCCCAGCCCAGCGTCAGGTAGCACTCGTCGGACACCACGATGGTGCCGCGTTCGCGGGCCCACTCGACCACCTTGCGCAGGTGTTCCACGGGGAGCACGCGCCCGGTCGGGTTCGACGGCGAGTTGAGCCAGATCAGCGACGGCGCCGCTGGCCCGAGGGCCACCAGCCCGTCCGAGCGCACCAGCGTGGCCTTGGCCAGCCGGGCGCCGACCTCGTAGGTCGGGTACGCCAGCTCCGGGATCACCAGCGACGTGGCACCCAGCAGCGTCGGCAGCCAGGCCACCAGCTCCTTGGAGCCGATCGTCGGCAAGACCGCGTCCTGGTCTATGCCGACGACACCGTGGCGCCGCTCCAGCGCCGCCACCGCGGCGGCGCGCAGCTCCGGGATGCCGTGCGTGGTGGGGTAGCCCGGCATCTCCGCGGCCGCCCCCAAGGCCGCCTGGACGAGCGGCGGCACCGGGTCGACCGGGGTGCCGACCGACAGGTCGACGACGCCGCCCGGGTGCGAGCGCGCCCGGGCGGCGTGGTCGGCCAACAGGTCCCAGGGGAAGTCCGGCAGGTCGGGGAAGGTCATTCGCCCCGCGGGTCGAGCGCCTTCACCCAGTCCGGGTCGGCGCTGACCTTGCCCGCCTTCGACGCGCCACCGGGCGAACCGAGGTCGTTGAAGAAGTCCACGTTGGCCTTGGTGTAGGCCGACCACTGCTCGGGGACGTCGTCCTCGTAGTAGATGGCCTCCACCGGGCAGACCGGTTCGCAGGCACCGCAGTCCACGCACTCGTCGGGGTGGATGTAGAGCATCCGGTCGCCCTCGTAGATGCAGTCGACGGGGCACTCCTCGATGCAGGCCTTGTCGAGAAGATCGACGCAGGGCTCGGCGATCACGTAGGTCACTGCGCTCTCCTGCTCCTTCATGGTGTTCGGCGCGCACTCGGGAAGATGCGCGACAGCCACCAGTATCGCCCGTCCGCTCTGGGGGCACGCACCCGGTGCCGCATAGCTCACATACCGGTACGGCCTGATAGGGGGTGTCGGCAGACTCCGGGGGTGGGCAGTGTTGACGTTCTGGAGCAGGTGTGTGCGGACGCGTGGCCGCCAGTGGTCCAGCGCGCGCTCGGCGGGTGGCGGTTGCGCGCGTCGGGAGGCTACACCGGTCGCGCGAACAGTGCGCTGACCAGCGGGGATCCTGGTCTGCCCGGCCCGGCGGCGCTGGCCGAGGTGATCCACTTCGCGCGGCGGCACGAGATCCGGCCGTACGCGCAGGTCGTCGTTGGTTCACCCTGGGAGAGCGTGCTGTCGCAGGCGGGTTGGTCGGTGAATCTGGCACACCCCAAAGGCGCAGAGTCGGCAGTGCTGTCGGCGCCTCTTAGCGCTGACGGCTGCGGGGCGACCGTCTACGACAATCCGCCGCCGGGCTGGCTCGAAGTAGCGGTGCGCGGTCCGGTTTCGGAGAACCAGCGCCAGATCCTCACCGGAGGTCCGAAGGTGGGGTTCGCGTCGATCGCTTGCGGCGGTGAGATCGCGGGAGTCGCGCGCGGATGCGTGGTCGGTACCTGGCTGCACATCGCGGTGTTGGAAGTACGGCAGGAGTACCGCCGCCGGGGTCTTGGCCGTCAACTGCTCTCGGACCTGGACACCTGGGCAGCGCAAGAGGGCGCTACCGACAGGGTCTTGCAGGTGTCCGTGGACAACGAGGTAGCGCTAGGGATCTACCAAGACCTCGGTTACGCGGAGTCGCACCGGTACCGCTACTGGGCTCCGTGAGCGTCCAGCCACTTGCGGCCCTTCTTGGCTGCGCGCTTCAACGCGCTGCGCTCGCCGAAGTAGTCCGCGGCCATCCCGACGACCGGCAGCACACCGATCGCCTTGTGGTAGAAGCGACCCTGCGGCCGCTTGTCCAGTTCCTCGCCCAGGCCCCACAGGGTGCGGCCGAAGCGCAGCAGCGTGCGGCCCGCGGCCTTGACGGTGATCTTCCCGTGCCGCTTCTCCGACTCGTCGAGCTCGGCCGTCAGCTCCGCGGTGGCGGCGTCCTCCTGCTCGTCGGTGAGGTCGTCGCCGTGGCCCGAGGCCAGCCGCAGGTCGATGTCGCGGTCGAAGAGCACCTTGGCGATCAACTGCACCCGAACGGCGTTGTCGGTGACACCGTGCTCGGCGGCCAGCGCGGAGAGCACGAGGCCCTGACCCGCGGTGGCCAGCGTGTCCTGGATCGGCAGCCGGTCGGCGAGCGCGCCGCCGAGGCCGGGCACCGAGGCCAGCAGCACGGTGAACCGGCCGACCCGGTTGACCCACCAGTCGTCCCGGGCGGCGACGCTCATCGAGTTCCACGCCGTGGTGCCCGGGACCTTGACGCTCTCCAGCCCGTCGAGCAGCTTCTCGCGCAGCGACCGGTCGACCTTGGCCAGCTCGACCGCGTCCTCGGTCTCGGCGGGCGACTTGTCCGCGTGCGCCGGCAGCACCCGCCGGACCAGGCCGAACGGGTCGGACGTGCGCAGCGCGCCGAGCATCGGCGTGGTGGCCCGCACGAACGGGCGCAGCACGGTCACCACCTGCCGGTCGGTGATCGACTCAGCCATCCTGGCCCTCCTCGGCGGTCAACGAGCGGGCCAGCACGTCGCCGATCTTGACCGTCGCCGGGAACGCCCCGGCGGCGAGCAGCAGCAGCGTGCGCCAGTCCGCGATCACGACCACGTCCCCGCCGGGCCCGACCACGACGAAGACGAACAGCGTCGCGAGCCACACGTACAGCGGTCCGCCCGCGAAGGCGGCCTTGGCCTTGATCCGCCCTGCTCTTACCACCAGCCAGGGGAGGGTGAAACCGGCGAGCAGCACGGTGATCGGGAACTGGATGTCGCCGAGCTTGGGCAGCACCGTCCCGTCCAGGCGCAGCGGCAGGTAGAACAGCTCGACCAGGGCGAGCGCCACGCTCGTCGCCAGCAGCCCGGCGTAGCGCAGGCGCTCGCTGGGCGTCACCGGTCAGCGCCCACGTGCTCGACCGGGGCGAGGCCGCCGAAGACGTCCGACTCGATCGACTCCGCGGGGCGCTCGCCCGCGAGCACGTAGTACTCGTGGTCGACCACCGGTTGGGCGATGCCGTTGGACAGCGCGTAGCTGTGCCGCCCGTCCTGGCCCTGCCAGACGGTGACCTGGGTGGCGTGCGCGCGCAGCGCCCGCAGCTTGGCGGGCAGGTGGTCGCCAATGGCGACCGAGGTGGTGATCCCGCCGTCGTCGACCACCGGCAGCTCACCCGGCGTGGGCAGCCGCCAGGGCAGCCCGGCGGTGTGCGCGAGGTCGGCGACGCCCGCCTCGACGGCCTGCTTGGAGACCACGGCGTAGTAGAGCCGGGCGACCTCGGGGACGCGCGTGACCGCGGCGGCGGTGATCTCGTGCGCGCGGATGTGGTCGGGGTGGCCGTAGCCGCCGTCGGGGCCGTAGGTGACCACGACCTGCGGGCGGACGTCGTGCAGGATCGCGGCGAGCGCGTCGGTCTGCTCGGCGAGCGAACCCGAGGCGAACGCGCGCGGGTGGGCGTTGGCGGCGGTGTCGACCATGCCGGAGTCGCGCCAGCGGCCCATGCCGCCCAGGTAGCGGTGGTCGGAGACGCCGAGCGCGGCGCACGCGGCGCGCAGCTCGCCCACCCGGTAGCCGCCGAGCTGGTCGGCCGCGGCCGCGCCGAGCTGGGCCAGCGAGTCGGGGATGATCTCGCCCTCCTCGCCCAGGGTGCAGGTGACCAGGGTCACCTGGACACCGGCGGCGGCGTAGCGGGCGATCGTCCCGCCGGTCCAGAGGCTCTCGTCGTCCGGGTGGGCGTGCACGAGCAGCAGTCGTGGTGGGGCTGTCAGCATCTCGGGTTCAGCCTAAGCACGAGTAGGGCGATGCCGGTGCGCGGGCCAGGCCGCGCACCGGCATCGTCAGGTCCATGACGGGGCACGGGCCCCTGGCGGACGAACCCTACTACGACGCGGATCACACCTTTACGGCAGAACGCTGCGCTCCTCGGCGAAGTGGCACGCCGAGGCCGTCGCGCCGTGGCGCACCAGCGGGGGCTCCTGCACCGCGCAGATCTCCTGCGCCTTCCAGCACCGCGTGCGGAACCGGCACCCCGACGGCGGGGACACCGGGCTGGGCACGTCGCCGGTCAGCACGATGCGCTTGCGCTGCCGCTCCTGCCGCGGGTCGGGCACCGGCACCGCGGACAGCAGCGCCTGGGTGTACGGGTGGCTGGGCCGGTTGTAGATGGCCTCCCGCTCGCCGATCTCGACGATCTTGCCCAGGTACATCACCGCGACCCGGTGCGAGATGTGCCGCACCACCGACAGGTCGTGCGCGACGAACAGGTACGCCAGACCCAGCCGCTGCTGCAGCTCCTCGAGCAGGTTGACCACGCCCGCCTGCACCGAGACGTCCAGCGCGGACACCGGCTCGTCGAGCACGATCATCTTCGGGTCCAGCGCGAGCGCCCGGGCGATGCCGATGCGCTGGCGCTGACCGCCGGAGAACTCGTGCGGGTAGCGGTTGCGGTGCTCGGGGTTGAGCCCGACCAGCTCCAGCAGCTGGTCGACCCGGTGCTGCACGGCCTTGTCGTTCTCGCCGACGCCGTGGATCCGCAGCGGCTCGGCGACCACGTCGTTGACCTGCCAGCGCGGGTCGAGCGAGGCGTACGGGTCCTGGAAGACGATCTGCAGGTCGCGCCGCAGCGGGCGCATCTGGTTCGCCGAGAGCTTGGTCAGCTCGCGGCCCTCGAACCGCACCGAGCCCGAGGTGGGCTTGTGCAGCTGCAGGATGGCCCGGCCGGTGGTGGACTTGCCGCAGCCGGACTCGCCGACCAGGCCGAGCGTCTCGCCGCGGCGCAGCTCGAAGCTGACCCCGGACACCGCCTGGACCTGCCCGACGGTCCGCGGGATGATCCCGCCGCCGCGCACCGGGAACTCCTTGACCAGCTCCTCCACGGCGAGCAGCGGGACGTCCCGCTCGGGGGCGGCGTGCCGCCCCGGCTCGGGCGCGGTGTGGGTGTTCGTCATGAGTGGGGGCCTTCCTGCACACGCAGCTCGACCGTGTGCGCGTCGGCGGCGACCGGCATGTCCGGGTCCGCCTCGACCAGCGCGGCCGGGTTCTCGATGACGCCGATCTCCTCGTGCTCGAACAGCGACTGCGGCCTGCGCAGACCGGCCAGGTGCTGCCAGCGGTGGCACCGGGTGGTGTGGTCGCCGCGCTCGGCGGCCAGCAGCGGCGGCTCCGCGGTGCGGCACTGGTCGACCACCAGCGGGCAGCGCGGGGAGAACGCGCAGCCGGTCGGCAGGTTGATCAGCGACGGCGGCGTCCCGGTGATCGGGGTGAGCCGCTTGCCCAGGCTGGCCGGGTTGGGCAGCGAGCCGAGCAGGCCGACGGTGTAGGGCATCCGGGGGTGGTCGAAGACCTCCTCGACCGGGCCGGACTCGACCACGGTGCCGCCGTACATGACCTGCACCCGGTCGACCATGCCCGCCACCACGCCGAGGTCGTGGGTGATCATGATGATCCCCGCGTCGGTCTCGTCGCGGATGGTCAGCAGGGTCTCCAGGATCTGCGCCTGCACGGTGACGTCGAGCGCGGTGGTCGGCTCGTCGGCGATGATCACGTCCGGGTCGTTGATGATCGCCATCGCGATCACCACCCGCTGCCGCATGCCGCCGGAGAACTCGTGCGGGTACTGCGAGGCGCGCCGGTCGGGCTGCGGGATGCCGACCAGCTCGAGGGCCTCGATCGCCTTGGCCCAGGCCGCCTTCTTGGAGACGGCGTGGTGCGCCCGGTAGGCCTCGGAGAGCTGCCAACCGATCGTGTAGACCGGGTTCAGCGAGGTCATCGGGTCCTGGAAGATCATCGCCACGCCGTTGTTGCGCACCGACATCATGTCCTTGTAGGACAGCCCGACGAGCTCGCGGTCGCGGTAGCGGATCGAGCCGGTGACCTTGGCGCTGCCGGGCAGCAGGCCCATCACCGCCATCGAGGACACCGACTTGCCGGAGCCGGACTCGCCGACGATGCCGAGCACCTCGCGCGGGCGCAGGACGTAGGAGACCTCGCGGACGGCGCGCACGTTGCCGTCGTCGGTCGGGAAGGTCACCGAGAGGTTCTCGACCGAGAGCACGGCGTCGGTGCGCACGGGCCGCTGCTGGATCGCACTGCTCATCAGGCACGCACCTTCGTCTGCCTCGGGTCGAACGCGTCGCGCAGGCCGTCACCGATGAAGTTCACCGCGAGCGAGAGCAGCACGATGATCACGAACGGGCCCCAGAACAGCCACGGCCGGTTGGTGATCTGCGAGTAGTTCTCGTTGATGATCAACCCGAGCGAGGTGTCCGGCGACTGCACGCCGAGCCCGATGAACGAGAGCGCGGCCTCCGAGAGCACCGCGGTGGCCACCGCGAGCGTGGTGTTCACGGTGATCGTGCCGACCATGTTGGGCACCAGGTGCCGGAAGATGATCCACCGGGTCTTGGCGCCCGCGGCCCGGGCAGCCTCGATGAACTCGCGCTGGGCCAGCGAGAGCGTCTCGCCGCGGGTGATCCGGGCGATGGTCATCCAGGCGAACGCGGCGAGGATGAACGCCACGGTGTACCAGCTGCCGCTGAGCGCGCGGACCAGGATGGCGGCCACCGCGATCTGCGGGATGATCAGCATCAGGTCGGTGAACCGGCTGATCACGCTGTCCACCGCGCCGCGCAGGTAGCCCGCGAGCGCGCCCAGCACGACCCCGACCAGGGTCGAGCCCAGGGCCACGACCAGCGCGATCTGCACCGACAGGCGGGTGCCCACGATGAGCTGGGCGAGCATGTCCTTGCCGGTCTGGATGGTGCCCAGCGGGTGCGCCCCGCTCGGCGGCAGGTAGCCGCGGCTGCGGGTGTCCTCGACCGAGACGGTCCAGAACAGCGGGCCGAGGAAGCCGAACGCGCAGATCAGCAGGAACACGACCAGCGCGGCGACGGCGAGCCGGTGCCGGAAGAACCGGCGCAGGATCAGCGTGCTCTGCTTGCGGGCCTTGGTGGCGTCGAACTCGCTGCCCTTGGCGACGGTGGGGGATCCCGCGGCGGGCAGCCCGGTGGGCTGCAGCGGGTTCAGTACGGGGGACGGGTCGCTAGGCAAGGCGGATCCTCGGGTCGAGGAAGCCGTACATGATGTCGGCCACCAGGTTGAACACGACGACCAGCGAGGCGGTGACCATCAGCCAGCCCATCAGCATGTACGGGTCGAAGGTGCGGATGGACTGCACCAGCAGGTTGCCCATGCCCTTCCAGCCGAAGACCGTCTCGGTGATGATCGCCCCGGAGAACAGCGCCGCGGCGTTGATCGAGAACAGCGTGCTCACCGGGATCAGCGCGTTGCGGAACGCGTGCCGGAAGATGACCCGCCGCTGCGAGATGCCCTTGGCCCGCGCGGTGCGCACGTAGTCGGAGTTCAGCGTCTCCAGCATCGAGGCGCGCTGGAAGCGGCTGTAGGCGGCGAAGCTGATCAGGGTGAGGCTCAACGTCGGGAGCAGGTAGGTCCCGGTGTACTGGAACACCTGCTCGCCGAAGGAGCCCTTGAACCCGCCCGCGGCCGGGCTCACGGTGCTCAGCCACCGGTCCAGGCCCATGCTCTCGAGCAGGTTGTTGAACTTGATGCCGTAGGTCTTGAGGATGACCGCGACGCACACGATGGGCATCGAGAACATCAGGAAGGCCGTCGAGGTGGCCAGGTAGTCGAAGATCGAGTACTGCTTGACCGCGGCCAGCACGCCGACCGAGACGCCCAGCACGATGGCCAGCAGCTCGGCGCCGACGACCAGCCGGGCGGTGATCCACAGCGCCCGCATGACCGAGTCGAAGATGTCCACCTTGGCCTGGCCGAGCGCGATGCTCTGGCCCCAGTCGCCCTGCAGGAAGTCGACCAGCCACTTCCAGTACCGGACGATGATGGGCTGGTCCAGCCCCAGGCTGATCTCCAGGTCGCGGATCTGCTGGGCGGTCACGCCCGGCTTGGCCCGCAGCTCGCCGATCGGGTTGCCCGCGGCGGCGACGAGGAAGAACGCGGCGATGCTGCCGATCAGCAGGATCGGTATCGAGATCAGCAGCCGTCGAATGATGTAGCGAATCACGAAGAGCTCCTCGGTGGGGTCCCAGGCTGCCTGGTGGGCGGCGCGGTGTTCCCTGATCCCGCCAGTGTGCCTCCGGCGTGCTCAGGTACCCAAGCGAAGGGGCCGGACTCCTGGTCCGGCCCCTTCGCTTGTCGACCAGTCAGCCGCCTGGCGCGGCAGGGCCGATCAAGAGGTCTTGACCCACTCGTTGGCGTTCCAGAGTGCGCCGTTGTAGGACTGGAAGAAGACCTTGTCGATGCCCTTGAACGCCCACATGTTGGGCAGCTGGTAGAGCGGCAGCGAGTAGTTGTCCTCAGCCATCAGCTTGTCGGCCTCCTGGAAGGACTTGCGGGCCGCCGCCTCGTCGAGGTTGCTGACCGCGTCCTTGTAGGCCGCGTCGACCTTCGGGTTGCCGTAGTTCGACCAGTTCTGGCCGCCACCGGTCGAGTAGATCGACTGCTGGCTGGACTTGAACGGCGCCGAGGACCAGGCGAACAGCGCGATGTCGTAGTCGCCCTGGCTCACCCGGGTGTCGAGGAAGTTCGGGTCGGTGTCGTCGACGATCTCGATGCCCGCGCCCTTGCACTGCGACTGGATGAGCTCGACGGTCTGCTTGCGCCGCGGGATGTCGGTGTGGCTGATCTTGATGGTCAGCTTGGCACCGCCCTTGGTCGCGAACCCGTCGCCACCGATGGTGTAGCCGGCGCCCTCGAGGGTCTTCTTGGCCTCGGCGGCGTCGCCCTTGTACTGGACGTAGTTGTCGTTGTAGCCCTCTTCGGCCTGGAAGAACACCAGCGAGCCGAGCGGCTTGGCCGTGTCGAGCACCGGCCGGATCAGCTTGTCGGCGAGCTCGTCGCGGTTCACGCACTGCATGAACGCCTTGCGGACCGCGGCGTCGGAGAGGAACTTGTTCTTGAAGTTCAGGTCGAGGTGCTCGTAGGACAGGCCGTTGGAGGCACCGAAGGTCACGCCCTGCGAGGACAGGCCGCGCAGCCGCTCGGCGGCGTTGGCGTCGGGCTGGGCCATCGAGTTGACCTGGACCTCGCCGTTCTCCAGCGCCTGGGCCTGGGCAACCTGGTCGGAGATGCCGCGCAGCACGATCTTGGCCGGGCCGCCGGGCTTGCCCGCCCACTTCGGGTTGCGCTCCAGGGTCACCGAGTTGTTCTGCTCGAACGCGGTGAGCTGGTACTGGGCCGAGGACGGCATCAGCTTCGCGTCGAAGCCGTTCCACTTGGTCTTCCAGAACTCGGCGACCTTGGCCAGCGCGGCCTGGTCACCACCGGTCGGCGTCAGCTTGGTGACGTCGGCGACCCCGGTCTCCTTCTCCAGGATGTGCGCGGGGAGCACGTCGCTGGAGACGCCGAAGAGGCCCTTGTAGTCCGGGTACGGCGTGCCGAAGGTGGTCACGACCTGGGTCGGGGTCTTGCACTCGACCTTGTCGATGAGCTCGTAGCCGGTGGTGCTCGCGGCGGTGAACAGGTCCTTGCCGTCGGCGCCCTTGGCCTTGCCGGTGGAGCTGAGCCAGTCCAGGTAGAAGTCGTCGCAGTCCCACGGCTCGCCGTCGGACCAGGAGATGCCCTGCTTGATGTTCCAGGTGACGACCTGCGGGGACTTGCTGGTCACCTCGACGGAGTCCATCACGTCCTTGTTGAGCAGGACCTTGTTGTTGCCGTCGAGCTTGTAGGCGCCCGAGAGCACCTGGCCGAGCGCGAACGTGTTGTACGAGTTGTTCGCGTCCGAGGTCTGGTTGTTGTACGCGGTGAAGGGGTTGTCGGTGGACACCACGAAGGTGTCGTTCGACTGGGTCACCTCGGGCGAGGTGTAGTTGTCGCCCGATTCGCCCTTCGCGATCGCCATGGCCGCGATGTCGCCGGTGGGCTCCTTGGCACCCGTGCTGCCGCCGCCGCCGTCGCCAGTGGAGCCGCCACAGGCGCTCAGCACGAGCGACATCCCGGCGATTGCCGCGATTGCCGTCAGTGAGCTCTTCTTAATTGACACGTGCCCTCCTAGCACAGGGCGTGCCGCAGCCGATCCGGCTGGGACTGCACCCGTTACCCATCACGCCCCCAACGACCGTTGGGTGGCGCACTAGGTGGGCACGCTAGGAACGAAGCGGCGTCCCGGTCACCTCTGACAGGTCGATCGTGACCAAAGGGTGACAAGCAGGCAGCCACAAGCAACGCGACTGTTACCAGCAGGTACTCGACGGTGATGATCGCTAACGGAGAGTGATCCAGCTCACCCGGCCATCCGCCGCCACTGGGTGGCCCCGGCGAACGGCCCCGCCCACGGCGGCCCGACGGACACACCGGACATCTCGCGCCGCACCACCAGGGTGTCGGCCTCCTGGTAGAGCGGGATCGCCACCGCCTTGCCCCACAGCGCGGGCTCGACCGAGGTCAGCGCGTCGGCGAACGCGGACTGCCCGGTGAGCGCGGCGTCGATCGACTGCTGGACCGACTGGTCGCAGAACCCCAGCGGGTTGGCCGCGGTGGTGACCGCCCCGTCGGTGGTCTCCTGGGCGCAGCCGAAGCGACTGGCCAGCACCGTGGCCGGGTCGCCCGCGGCGGGCTCGGGGGCGACCACCAGGTCGATCTGCTCGGCCGGGGCGGCGGCGTCGGGCGGGCGGGGCGCGAGCAGCGAGGTGAACAGCTCGTCGGCGGCCGGGGTGAGCAGGCGCGACTGCACGCCCCCCGCGGAGAGCTGGCGCTGCAGCTCGCGGGCCATCTCGAGGTAGGCGGTGCGGCCCGCGGGGGCGGCGATGACGAGGTTGAGCGGGACGTCGGCGAGCTGCCAGCTGCCGTTGGGCCGGGTGTAGCCGGCCTGGGTGAGCAGGTTCTCGGCGAGCGGCAGGTTCGGCGTGACGCCCGAGGGCGCGGACGGCGCGTACCCCGGCGCGCTCGGCGCCAGGACCTGCGCGTTGGCGGGCAGCGTCGCGCCGGGACCGCCGCCGGTACCCGCCTTGACCAGCGAGTCCCGGTCGACCAGGGCCGCGACCGCGGAGCGGATGCGCGGGTCGGTCATCGCGGTGCCGACCGGGCGCAGCAGGACGGTGGCCACGGTGGGGCGCGGCACGGTCTTGGTGGTGGTCGTCTGCCCGAGCGCGGTCAGGGCGGTGAGACCGGTCGAGTCGGGCGCGGTGAGCGCGAGCTGGTTGTGGCCGGAGCGCAGGGCACCGGCGATGCCGTCGGCGTCGCCGCGGCGCAGGATGATCCGGTCCAGCGGGACGGGGGCGGCCCAGTAGCGGTCGTTGCGCTCCAGGACGACCTCGCCGCGGTCGCGGTCGAGCCCCTTGACCGAGAACGGGCCGCCGGTGACCGGGAAGGTCTCCTTCAGGACGCTGGCCCAGCCGCCGGGGATGTCCTTGAGCAGGTGCGCGGGCAGCAGGTCGGCGAACAGCGAGCGCCACCCGGGGTAGGGCTTGCTGAAGTTCACCTCGACGACCCGGCCCGCCTCGCGGGCGGAGATCTTGGAGATCAGCCGGTAGCCGGGGCCGTCGAGGACGCCGGGCTCCTGGCGCAGCTGCTCCCAGAGGTAGACGAAGTCCTCGGCGGCGATGGGGGCGCCGTCGGACCAGGACGCCTCGGGGCGGATCCGGTAGGTGACGGTGTAGGGCTCGGCGTTGGTGACCTCGGCGGAGACCATCAGGGTGCGGTCGAGCGCGGGGGTGCCGTCGGGCGCGGGCCGGAAGACCGAGGGCAGCAGGACCTCGGCGAGCGCGGTGGTGATGGTCGACTGGTCGGCGAGCTTGTGCGGGTTGTAGCCGCCCAGGACGCTGTCCACGCCGACGACGGCCTCACCGAGGTCCATCGGGCGGGTGGACTCGGTCCGGGCGACCTCCGTGGTCACCAGGGGTGGCGGCGGGGCGTTGGTGCAGCCGGTGAGGACGGCGACCGCGAGTAGGGCGCATCCCAGCCTTGCCTTCACGCACACCTCCCCAGGCGATTCGGTTGGCACATGCTGTCAGAGCGGGCGGCACTGGTTTGACACACCCAACCGCATGACGCACGGGCCGTACCGAAGGTTCCGGACACGGCCCGTGTGATCCTGCTCCCCCGTTCAGGGGTGGGTGGCGAGCTCGGCTTGGCAGAGCTCGACGAACTCGGTGAGGGCCTCGCGGGAGAAGAGCATGGTGAGGAGGTCGTGGGCACCGGCCCCGTCGAAGAACACCTCGAGGTCCGCGCTGTCGTCGTCTACCTTCCGAACGCGCACGGACGCCCCATCGCGGACGTTCACCCATGCTCCGACCTGCAGATTGTCACTGGCCATGGTTCGCTCCCAACCCTTGTCAAGCCCCTGTGGACAACTTCGCGCACCCAACCCCACCCAGTGACTAATCTGTCACCGCAAGCAAGAATGAATGGGTACCTGTAGGTCATAGATTCTGACTTACATGTATCCCTGCCGAGTAGTCCCCCGATCGAGGGAACTCGGCTGAACTCAGGAGGCGAGCGCGCATGGGCAAGGGCGTGGCGACCATGCCGCGGGTGTTCCTCGGGGAGGCCCTGCGGCAGCTGCGGGCGGACTCCGGGCACTCCCTGGAGGTGGTGGCGGCCCACATCGGCAAGTCCAGACAGCGGGTGATGACCCTGCTGGAGGGCCGGGCCACGCTCACCGCCGAGGAGCTGACCTCGGTGGCGACCTTCCTGGGCGCGGGCGGCGAGCGCCTGCGCGAGCTCGAGGCACTGGGCGCCGAGGCCCGCAAACCACCGACCGGCGACCCCTACACCGACCTCGGCCCGGAGTCCTGGCGCCGCGTCGCCTACCTGGAAGCCAAGGCCACCACCATCCAGTCGTACGAGAACGGCGTCTTCCCCGCGCTCATCCAGAGCGCGGACTACGCGGAGGCCCTGATCAAGGCCACCGAGGGCATCTGGCAGGACCCACTCGACGATCACGTCCGGACTAACCGGGCCGCGTTCCGACTCAGCAGGCAGAGCCACGTCTACGAGTCGGCGGAGCACAAGACGGTGCGCCTGTTCTTCACCGAGGACACCTTCAACGCGCCGGTCGGCACGCGGCGGGTCATGTGGACCCAGTGCCTGCACATGCTCGATCTAGCCAACCGGTTCGCCCACCTTGAGGTCAGGATCGTGCCAACACCCACGTGGGACAACCCTGCGCAGAATGGCGCGCTCGCGTTGTTCGGTTTTGGCGAACTGATCCGGCCGATCGGCTTCCTGCCGGTGCTCTACGGCCCCTCGACCTACCTCGACACGCCAGAAGACACCGCTCGGATGGCCCGCGCCTTCGATCGACTCAGCAACCTCGCTCTGCCTCAAGATGAATCTCTGGCGATGATCGCCGCACGACTGGAAGGGTTCGGCACATGACAAGGGGTCCCCGGGATACCGGCTGGTTCAAGAGCAGTTTCAGTGGCGGGGCCAACGACAACTGCGTTGAGGTGCGCTGGACCAAGAGCACCTTCAGCGGTGCCGCCAACGACAACTGCGTTGAGGTTGGGTGGGTCAAGAGCAGCTTCAGTGGTGCCGCCAATGACGACTGCGTTGAGGTGCGCTTCTCCGAGAGCACCATCGCGGTGCGGGACTCCAAGAACCCGGGGCCCCGCTTCTCGGTCTCCCCCACCGCCTGGTCCCAGCTGATGGCCGCCATCACCCGCTGAACGCCCGCTGGAACACCCCTGCAACACGGATGGGGCACCGGCCGCGGCCGGTGCCCCATCCATCACAGCTCAGTTCAGCTCAAGCCCAGTGCAGCTCGAGCTCAGTTCAGCTCAAGCTCACTTCTGGTCGCGGGCCTTGTCGCGGGAGCGCTGGCGGCCGCGGGTGGTCGCGTCCAGGATCACCTTGCGGACCCGGACGACCTCCGGGGCCACCTCGACGCACTCGTCGTTGGCGCAGAACTCCAGGGCCTCTTCCAGGCTCAGCTTGCGCGGCCTGGCCAGCGTCTCGAACACGTCGGCCGAGGAGGACCGCATGTTCGTGAGCTTCTTCTCCTTGGTGACGTTCACGTCCAGGTCCTCGGCGCGCGGGTTCTCGCCCACGACCATGCCCTCGTAGACGTCCGCGCCCGGGTCGACGAAGAACGTGCCGCGGTCGGCCAGCTGGGTCAGCGCGTACGCGGTGACCGGACCGGTGCGGTCGGCGACCAGGGAACCGGTGTGCCTGCCGCGGATCTCGCCCGCCCACGGGTGGTAGCCCTCGAAGATCGCGTTGGCGATGCCGGTGCCGCGGGTCTCGGTCAGGAAGTCCGTGCGGAAGCCGATCAGGCCGCGCGACGGGACGATGTACTCGACCTTGATCCGGCCGCTGCCGTGCCCGCCCATGTGCTCCAGGCGGCCCTTGCGGCCCGCGAGCAGCTGGGTGATCGCGCCGAGGAACTCCTCCGGGGCGTCGACGGTCAGCCGCTCGAACGGCTCGCACAGCTTGCCGTCGATGTGCCGGGTGACGACCTCGGGCTTGCCGACGGTCAGCTCGAAGCCCTCGCGGCGCATCTGCTCGACCAGGATGGCCAGCGCCAGCTCACCGCGGCCCTGCACCTCCCAGGCGTCCGGGCGCTCGGTGGGCAGCACCCGCACGCTGACGTTGCCGACCAGCTCGCTGTCCAGGCGGCCCTTGAGCATCCGCGCGGTCAGCTTCGTGCCGCCGTTGCGGCCGGCGAGCGGGCCGGTGTTGACGCCGACGGTCATCGAGATCGCGGGCTCGTCCACGGTGAGCCGGGGCAGCGCGACCGGATTCTCCAGGTCGGCCAGCGTGTCGCCGATGGTGATCTCCGGGATGCCTGCGATGGCGACCAGCTCGCCCGCGCTCGCCTCCTCGGCGGGGACGCGGTCGAGGGCCTCGGTGACCAGCAGCTCGGTGATCCGGACGTTGGACACCGTGCCGTCCTCGCGCATCCAGGCCACGGTCTGGCCCTTGCGGATGCGGCCGGTGTGGATGCGGCAGAGCGCGATGCGGCCCAGGAAGCTGGACGCGTCGAGGTTGGTGACCAGGGCGCCGAGCGGGGCCGAGGCGTCGGCCAGCGGCGCCGGGACCTTCTCCATCAGCAGGTCGAACAGCGGGTCGAGGTTCTCGCTGTCCGGCAGGCCGCCGTCCTCGGGCTGGTTCAGGCTGGCCCGGCCGGCGCGCGCGGAGGCGTAGACGACCGGCAGGTCGAGCACCGACTCGTCCAGGTCGTCGAGCTCGGAGGCCAGGTCGAGCAGCAGGTCGTGGGTCTCCTCGACGACCTCGGCGATCCGGGCGTCCGGGCGGTCGACCTTGTTGACCACGAGGACGACCGGCAGGCCGGAGGCGAGCGCCTTGCGCAGCACGAACCGGGTCTGCGGGAGCGGGCCCTCGCTGGCGTCGACCAGCAGCAGCACGCCGTCGACCATGGACAGGCCGCGCTCGACCTCGCCGCCGAAGTCGGCGTGGCCGGGGGTGTCGACGACGTTGATGACGATCGGGCCGTCCGGGGTCTGCCTGCGGACGGCGGTGTTCTTGGCCAGGATGGTGATGCCCTTTTCGCGCTCGAGCTCACCGGAGTCCATGACCCGGTCGACGAGCTCGGCGCGGGCGGCGAACGCCCCTGACTGGCGCAGCATGGCGTCGACCAGGGTGGTCTTGCCGTGGTCGACGTGCGCGACGATGGCAACATTGCGCAGGTCGTTGCGGCGTAGCTGGGTCGTGGCCTGCTCGGCGGTGGCGGTCGCTGTGGGCACGCGCGTGCTCCCGGTTCCTTCTCTGTCGGTGAGGGCAGCCCGGCGGAGTCGACGCTGTGGGGCGCCCATTGCAGCTCAAGCGCTGCTGATGGCTCGTTCAGGATACCTGGACCCATCGTGTGACCAGCACCACGCAGGGTATTCGGCGAGGTTAACCTCCCTAAGTCCAATATTCATCAGCCGGATCGCGGGACGGGGTGGCATGGGCGGCAAGGGGAAGCGGACACCTGCCGAGGCGGTCCAGCGGCTGATGAAGAAGGGCAAGGTCAAGAAGAAGTGCTGCAAGTCCAAGCCGCTCTGCGGCAAGTGCCCGGTGCTGGCCTTCAAACGATTGAAGGCGGCCTGACCGGTGCGCTACCGTTCGCCGTGATGCTTACCCGCAACGTCACCCAGTGGTGGGCCGCCGACCGGCGGTCCTGACGTAGCGCGTCCACAGGCCGCCCCACCCCGGGCGGCCTGCACTGTGTCCGGGGACGGCGGCCCCGAACCCAGGAGCACACCAGCGATGACCCGTCTGTCGGCCATCACCCCGTCCGGCCACGCCCACATCGGCAACCACCTCGGCGCCATCCGGCGCTGGGCGCGCGAGGGCGGCCCGGGGGACCTGTACTTCGTCAGCGACCTGCACGCGATGACGGTCTCCTACAACCCCACCAGACTCCGCAAGCTCTCCCGCGAGCTGCTGGCCGTGCTGGTCGCCGCGGGCATCGCCCCGGACCGTGTGTTCGTCCAGTCCGACCTCGTACGCGAACTGGGGGCGCTGAGCTGGTTGCTGGAGTGCGCCTGCTCGTTCGGCGAGGCGTCCCGGATGACCCAGTTCAAGCAGAAGGCCGAGGGCCAGGGCGTGGTCCGGCTCGGGCTGCTGACCTACCCGGTGCTGATGGCGGCGGACATCCTGCTGCAGCGGGCGACCGAGGTGCCGGTCGGCCACGACCAGACCCAGCACGTGGAACTGGCCAGGAGCCTGGCCCGGCGGTTCAACTCGACCTACGGCGAGGTGTTCGCGGTGCCCCGGGCGGTGGTGGCACCGATGGCGTCGCGGGTGATGGACCTTTCGGATCCCTCGCGAAAGATGTCGAAGTCGACTCAAGGGGCGGCCGGGACAGTGTTCGTCTTGGACGATCCGGATCTGGTTCGGCGGAAGATCCGGTCGGCGGTGACGGACGGGGATGCCCGGTTGGAATACCGGGTTGCGGAGCAGCCTGGATTGGCGAACCTGTTGGAGATATTGGCCGGGTGCACGGGGAAGTCGCCGGTGGAGCTGGCGGAGTCCTTTGATTCTTATGGGGCGGTGAAAGAGGCGGTGGCGGAGGCTTTGATTGAGGAGCTTCGGCCGTTGCGAGCGCGGGCGCTGTCGTTGCTGGCTGACCCTGCGGAGCTGGACGCTGTTCGTGCTGCTGGGGCCGCGTTGGCGCGGTCTCGGTCTGAGCACACGTTGGCTTCTGCGCTGCGGATGGCCGGGGTGGGGTGAGGTGACGTCTTCGGCTTCGGCTTCGTCTTCGGCTTCGGCTTCGTCTTCGGCTTCGGCTTCGTCTTCGGCTTTGGCTGGGTTGGGTGGGCGGGGCTGGATTGGGTGAACCTGTTTTGTCTGGGACCCCTAAGAAAAGAGGCGCGGTGGGTAGGGCGGGTGGGAAAGGGATACCCACCGCCGGACTAGGCTAGCGCCTCTTTTCTCCCCAGACAAAACAGGTTCACCCAATCCAGCACTTCCAGCGCTATCTGCACTGCGACTGCTTTTCTCTTCCTTAACAGCCCTGGCCGTTTAGAGAATCCTGCTCAGGTGGGGTAGCAGGATGCGGTCTGCTGGGAGCCACGGGACTGTGGACAGGGCGTCGTTCTCCAGCCAGCGGGTGGTTCGGTGGTCGTTGGCCTCCGGTTCGCCTGCGGTGAGGGTGGCGGTGTAGGTGCGCAGGACCATGTGGTCGGAGAGCGGGACGTCCGGACCGACTGGTTCCTTGGCGATGACCGTGCAGCCGAGTTCTTCCTGGCACTCCCTGGCTACCGCGTCCACATCGGACTCCCCCGGTTCCACCCGGCCGCCGGGGAGTTCCCACAGGCCTGCCGCCTCCGTCGGATAGGCGCGTTCCTGGGCCAGTACCTTGCCGTCCCGGACTATCGCCGCTGCTACGACCACTCGGGCCTTGGCGAGTTGGGTCGCGCGCTTGTCGAGGCGTTCCAGGAGTCCTGGTGGGACTGGGCCGGTGCAGGTCACCAGGGTTTCCAGGCCCTGAGGGGTGGCAGTGATCGTCAGGTCGCCGATGTGCAGACCGTGTTCGTCCGCTGAGGTGACGATGCCCCAGGACGTCTCGTCGCCGATGGCCAGCAGTGGGCAGGGGGCGTCGACGCCCAGGACAGCGGACTCGACCAGGGCAGCCGTGACGGCGCGTGGTGGGGCGGGGATCACGGGGAGGATCCTGCCTCAGGTCAGGCTCGACGGTGTCGCCGTGGTGCGCCAGGCGACCAGGAGGCGGGCGCCGCCCTCGGGGGACTCGCCGACGCGGACCGTGCCGCCCCGGCGGCGGACCACCTCGGCGACCAGGGCCAGGCCCAGGCCGGTGCCGCCGCTGCTGCGGGCCCGGTCGTCCTGGACCCGGTAGAACCGGTCGAAGACCTTGGCGCGGTGTTCGGCGGGGATGCCGTCGCCGTCGTCGTCGACCACGAGCCTGCCGACGGTGCCGCCCGCCAGGACCGTGACCGTCACCCGGGTCCTGGTGTGCCGGAAGGCGTTGCGCAGCAGGTTGTCCAGCACCAAGTCCACTTCGGACGGTGCGGCCAGCACCCAGCACGAGCCCGCCGGGGCGTGCACCACGACCGCCGGGCCGTCGTCGGGGCAGCGGGCGGCGGCGTCCACGGCGGCGGCGCTGAGGTCGACCGGTTCGGCGGTCGGCAGCTCTCCGGCGTCCGACCTCGCGAGCGTCAGCAGGCCGTCCACCAGGGCGGACAACCGCTCCGACTCGCGCATGACGTCGGTGAGGACCTCCTGGGCCAGGTCCGGGTCGGGGTGGGCGACGGCGACCTCGGCCTGCACCCGGATCGAGGCGACCGGCGAGCGCAGTTCGTGGGCGGCGTCGCCGGTGAACCGGCGCAGCCGGTCGGCGGCCTCGTCGCGGCGGGCCAGCAGGGCGTTGAGGGCGCCCGCCAGCGAGCGGAGCTCGTCGTGGGACTCCGGCAGCGGCAGGCGCTTGCCCGCGCCGAGTTGGGCGGCGGCGGTGCGCATGCGCTCGACCGGGCGCAGGGCCGAGCGGACGGCCAGGTAAGTGGCCAGGGCCGCCGCCAGCGCGGCGATGCCCGCCGCGACCAGGAGCCAGCGCAGGGCGTGGCCCTGGGCGGCGGTGTAACCGGCCAAACCGGTTCCGACGACCACGAGCCGCTGGGAGCCGTCCGGGGCGGTGACCACCGTGCCCTGCCAGCGCGCGGGTGGTGAGTCCCCGACCCGCAGCACCGGCGTGCCCGCCTTCAGGACCCGCACGTCAGCGGGCGCGAGTTGCGGCGCTAGGCCGCCGTCGACTGGGGCGCCCGCCGTGTCGAGGACGTGCACCTGGATGTTCGGTGAGCCGGACACGGTCACCACACCCCGGGTGACCTGCGCCGTCGCGGCGGAGAGGGCCGGGCCCAGCTCGTCGTCGGCGGACTGGACCAGCAGGCCCGCGATCATCCGGCTGCTGAGCAGGGCGATGCCGAGCAGCACCGCGAGCGTCACGGCGGTGGCGATCGTGGTGATCCGGAAGCGCATCGTGCGCCGCAGCCAGAGGCCGCGCGGTCGGATCACCTCGGTGGCACGCCCGCCGGGTCGAGCGCGGCGTCTATCTCGTTGGTCGACGCCAGGTACCCGTGCCCCCGCACGGTGCGCACGATCCCGTCGGCGCCGGCCGCGTCGAGCTTGCGCCGCAGGTAGCCGACGTAGACCTCGACGGCGTTGCGCGTCGCCGCCTGCTCGTCGCCCCACACCGCGCGCAGCAGCTCGTCCTTGGTGACCACCGCGCCCGCACGGCCCGCGAGGGTGTCCAGCACCGCGAACTCGCGCGGGCTCAGCGCCACCGGCACCCCGCCGAAGCTCACCTCGCGGGTCCCCCGGTCGACCACCAGCTGACCGAGCCGCAGCCGCCTGCCGCTGCCCTCGTCGGCGCCCCGGCGCAGCACGGCGCGCACCTGGGCCACCAGCACCACGAACGAGAACGGCTTGACCAGGTAGCCGTCGGCGCCCAGGTCCAGGCCGTCGGCCTGGTCGACCTCGCCGTCCTTGGCCGAGACCAGCAGCACCGGGGTGCGCACACCCTCGCCGCGCAGCCGCTCCAGCACCCGGTAGCCGGACAGGCCGGGCAGCATGATGTCGAGCAGGATCACGTCGAAGGTGCCGGTCAGCGCGATGCGCAGGGCGCTGGGCCCGTCACCGGCGACCACGACGTCCATCCCCTCGGCGGTCAGCCCGCGCTGCAGTGCCCGGCGCACGCCGAGCTCGTCGTCGACCACCAGCACCCGAGGCTTCACGAGTGCCATCATGGCGCCACCGGCAGTCCCGTGGGGGTCACTCTCAGCCGACTCTCAGCAGCGGCGCCGCTCTCAGCGCCATCTCAGGTCGTGGGGAGCAGTGTTCTCGGTGCGGGAACGACGACGGTGACACAGGGGAGAACAATGAACAGGAAGCGGACGGCACTGGCCGTCGCAGCGGCGGGGACGGCCACCGGGGTGGTCGGGCTGGTCCTGATCGCGAGTCCGGCGGGGGCCAACGAGCCGCCGCCCGCACTGCCGCCGATCAGCTCCGAGGCGCTGGTCCAGTCGGTGCTGGACAGCAAGGTCCCGGCGCTCTCCGGCGCGGTGGCGCTGCAGAACAACCTCGGCCTGCCGGTGCCCGGCCTGCCGCAGAGCTCGGGCAAGGAGGCCTTCGCCCGGGTCTACAGCGACGGCACCGGCCGCGCCCGGCTCTCACTGGGCCAGGGCACCGCGGGCGAGCGCACGATCGTGCACGACAACGGGACCACCTGGTTCTGGAACTCCGCCGACCGCTCGGTGGTCAAGTACACCGGCGGCGCCGAGCACGAGTCGGTCGAGGACAAGCTGGCCGACCCGGCCACCGCCTCGCGCACCTTCATCGAGGCGATCAAGCAGGACAGCGTGGTGACCGTCGACGGCACGGCCCGGGTGGCCAACCGCCCGGTCTACCAGCTGGTGCTGACCCCCAAGCCCACCGAGCGCACGCTGCTGCGCGAGGTCCGGGTGTCGGTGGACGAGGCCACCCGGCTGCCGCTGCAGGTCGAGGTGCTGGCCAACGGCCAGTCCGAGCCCGCGCTCAAGCTCGGCTTCACCGAGTTCAGCACCGGCGCGCAGGACGCGTCGCTGTTCAGCTTCACCCCGCCCGCCGGGGCGAAGGTGACCGAGCCCGAGGTCGGCGACAAGCCGACCGAGAAGCAGCGCGACGACCTGTTCGCCGCGCTGGACCTCAAGGTCGTCGGCGAGGGCTGGGACACCGTGCTGACCGGCAAGATCCCGGCGGGCGCGCTCGACCAGCAGATCCCGCAGGGCCAGGGTCGCGGCGGGGTCGACATCACCAGCGTGCTCAAGCAGCTGGGCAAGCCGGTCAGCGGACCGTTCGGCACCGGCTACGCCATCTCGACGAACGTGGGCACCGCACTGGTCACCACCGACGGCCGGGTCGCCGTCGGCGCGGTGCCGCAGCAGGTGCTCGTCGACGCGCTCGGGCAGAAGTGACCGGGTTCTCCGAGCAGCGGGCGGTCGCGGCCTCAGCCGCGACCGCCCCGCCCGCGGCCCGCACGCGGGGTCTGCGCAAGGTCTACCGGGGCACGGTCGCGGTGGACAACGTGGACCTCGAGGTGCCGATGGGCTCGGTGCTGGGGATGCTCGGCCCCAACGGATCCGGCAAGACCACCACCATCCGGATGCTGCTCGGCCTGGTCACGCCCACCGCGGGCGAGGTCGAGCTGCTCGGCCACAAGATGCCCGACGGCGCGGCGCTGGCGCTGCCCGACGTGGGCGCGCTGGTGGAGGGACCGGGGTTCCACCCGTTCCTCTCCGGCCGGGAGAACCTGATGCGCTTCGCCGCGGCCGAGCCGCTGCTGGCCACCTCGGCGATCACGACAGCCGTGGGTGAGGCGATCGAACGGGTCGGGCTCACCAAGGCGGCGAACCGGCGGTACCGGGGGTACTCGCTGGGGATGAAGCAGCGGCTCGGGCTGGCGTCCGCGCTGCTGGTGCCCCGCCGCTTCGTCGTGCTCGACGAGCCGACCAACGGCCTGGACCCGGCGGGCACCCGCGAGGTCCGCACCGTCATCGCCGACCTGCACGCGGCGGGCACCACCGTCCTGGTGTCGTCCCACCTGCTGGCCGAGGTCGAGGCCACCTGCACGCACGTGGCGGTGCTCAACCAGGGCAACGTCGTCGCCCAGGGCGAGCTGGCCGCGCTGCTGGAGGCGGGTTCGGCGAACCTGCTGGTCAGCACGCCGGAGACCACGCTGGGCCTGGACGCGCTGCGCGAGCGCCGGATCCCGGCCCGCCCGGTGCCCGACGGCCTGCTGGTCGACCTGACCGCCAGCACCGCACCCGCCGTGGTGGAGGTCCTGGTGCGCGCCGGGGTGCCGGTGCACGAGGTGCGCAGGCAGCGCACCGGCCTGGAGGACCTGTTCGCCCGGCTCACCGAGGACAGCGCGGTCACCGAGCTGCCCGACCTCGACACCCTGATCCCCGAGGAAGCCCGATGACCACCACGGCGGACCTGCCCGCGACCACCACCACGTCATCCCGCCCCCGGCGCGCGCCGCTGACCCGGCTGCTGCGCTCGGAGCTGCGGATGGTCCTGCGCCGCCCGCGCACGCTGATCGGCCTGGGCCTGCTGGGCCTGGTGCCGGTGGTCATCGGCATCGGCATCGCGATCGCGACCAGCTCGTCGGACGGCCAGCCGATCGGCGAGGGCATCGCCGCGCTGGTCGCGGGCAACGGGCTGCTGCTGCCGATCTTCGCGCTGGTGGTGGCGCTGAACATGCTGCTCCCGCTCACCGGGGCGATGCTGGCCGCCGACGCGCTGGCGGGCGAGGCCTCGCACGGCACCCTGCGCGGGCTGCTGATGGCCCCGGTCGGCCGGGCCAGGCTGCTGGCGGTGAAGGCGTTCGGGGTGGCCACGGTCAGCCTGATCGCGGTGACGCTGATGGCGGTCACCGGCATCATCACCGGCACCGCGCTGCTGGGCGGCGACGGCATGCTGACCTCGTCCGGCACCTCGCTGTCCTTTGTGGATGGACTGGGCCGGGTGGGGCTGACCGTCCTGCTGGTGACGATCCAGATCTGGGCGCTCGCGGCGATCGCGCTGGCGGTCTCGGCCTACACCGAGCACCCGCTGATCGTCGTGGTGGTCGCACTCGGCCTGGTGATCGTCTCCGGCGTGCTGAGCGTGATCCCGGCGCTGGACTGGCTGCAGCCCGCGCTGATCACCACCAGCTGGGAGTCGGTGGCCGATGTCATCCAGGACCCGCTCTCCTGGGACCCGTTGGTGAACGGGGTACTGCGGGCCGCCTGCTACCTGGTCATCGGCTACTCGATCGCGCTGGCCCGCACCCTGACCAGGGACGGCTGAGCCAGGTCGGCGGGCTGGGGGAGGTCCGCCGATCCGCACAACGCCCCCCGACGGCCGTCGGGGGGCGTTGTGGCGTTTCAGGGGGTGGGACCGACCACCGCGATGCCAGCGGGGTCTAGTCGAAGCGAAACCCCAGCCCCCACAACGGGTGCGTCTCCGACGCCGGACACCGCGTCCACCGTTCGGGAGTCCACCTCGACGCTCAACCGCACGTGGTCCCGTCGGTGCACCCGCGCCACCACCGTCCCGCGCACCGGCCCCTCCCCGACGACCAACGCGGTGGGCCGCAAGGCCAAGACCACGTCTCCTTCCGGCGCCCAGGGCAGTGCGGCGACACCGAACTCCGTGGTCACCACCCCGTCGGCCACCGCGGCCGGTACAACAAGACTCGCCCCCAGGAAGTGGGCCGTCTCGGCGTCCACCGGCCGCCGCCAGACCTCCTCCGGGCGCCCCACCTGCACGATCCTGCCCGCCGACATGATCGCCACGCGATCGGCCAGCGTGAACGCCTCGTCGTGGTCGTGGGTCACCACCAGCGCGGTGGCCCCGGACGCGCGCAGCACCCGGGACAGGTCCACGGCCAACTGCTCGCGCAGCGCGCGGTCCAAAGCGGACAGTGGCTCGTCCAGCAGCAGCAACCGGGGATTGGGCGCCAGCGCGCGGGCCAACGCCACCCGCTGCTGCTCACCGCCGGAGAGCTCGGTGACCCGCCGGGCGCCGTAGCCCGCGAGCCCCACCAGGGACAACAGCTCGTCGACCCGGTCGAGCGGCTTGCCCGCCATCCGCAGCCCGAAGGCCACGTTGCCCCGCACGTCCCGGTGCGGGAAGAGCTGCCCGTCCTGGAACACCAGGCCGAAACCGCGCTTGTGCACCGGCACGTCGCCCAGGTCGCGCCCGTCCCAGGACACCGTGCCCGCGTCCGGTCGCTCCAGGCCCGCGACCGCGCGCAGCAGGGTCGACTTGCCGCAGCCCGAGGGCCCGAGCAGCGCGACCACCTCGCCGTCGGCGACCTGGATGTCCACATCGGACACCGCGGTCACCCCGCGGTAGCGCACGGTGAGCCCGTCAACAGCCAGCATGGCCGCTCCTTGGATACTGGGTGCTGTGCTGACTGTGCTGCTTCCCGGGCGTGCGTACCCGGCCACCGGTCCCCTGCTCGCCTACGCGGGCGAGGCCGCCCGCAGGCACGGCGCCGAGGTGCGGGCCGTGACCTGGCCCGAGGGGACGACGTCCGAGCAGGTGGTCGCGGTGGTCCGGGAGGTGATCGGCGCCGACCGGCCGGTGCTGATCGGCAAGTCGCTGGGCAGTTTCGCCGCGCCGCTGGCCGCTGAGCTGTCGCTGCCCGCCGTGTGGCTGACCCCGGTGCTCACCGATCCCGCTGTCGCCAGCGCCCTGCGCGCGGCCACCGCGCCGTTCCTGCTGGTCGGCGGCACCGCGGACAAGCTGTGGGACAGCCTGCTCGCCGAGTCCCTGACCCCGGACGTGCTGGAGATCCCCGAGGCTGACCACAGCCTGCTGGTGCCCGGCCCGCTCGGCCTGTCGGCCGGGGTGCTCGGCACGGTGGCGACCGCCGTCGAGTCGTTCCTGGCGCGGGTCGGCTAGCCGCATCAGAACTCCCCCACCGAGGCGACGCGCAGCCGTTCGATCAGCGCCACGACGGCGATGGTCACCAGCATCAGCAGCGTGCACGCGGCGTAGGCCATCTGGTTGTTCAGCTCGCCGGGGCGGGCGACGAGCCTGCCGATGACCACCGGCAGGGTGGCCGAGTCCGGGCGGGCGAGGAAGCTGGTGGCGCCGAACTCGCCGAGGGCCACCACGTAGCCGAAGGCCGCCGCGGCCAGCAGCGACCGGCCCGCGAGCGGGATGTCGATCTCCCGCCAGACCCGCCACGGCGAGGCGCCCAGGGTCGCCGCGGCTTGGCGGAGGCGGTCGTCGATCGAGCGCAGGACGGGTAGCAGCATGCGGATCACCAGCGGTGTGACCACGAGCGCCTGGGCCAGTGGCACGAGGGTGGCGGAGGTGCGCAGGTCGCCGGGCAGCGCGTCGAGGGTGATCAGGTAGCCGAAGCCGACCGTGACGGCGGAAACACCCAGGGGCAGCATGAACGCTGTGTCCAGGGCGTCGACCAGCCCAGGTCTTGCCTTGGTCCGCGCCAGTGACACCAACGCGACGGAGGCCAAGACGCCCAGCACCAAGGCGAGCAGCGTCGCGTCGGTCGCCGCCCGGAGCGAGTTCTCCGCCGCTTCCCAGCCCGATACCTGCAACGAGCCCCGGTAGCCGGTGCCCGCGAGCGCGCGGTAACCCGCCAGCCCCCAACCATCCACAGTGGACAGCGAGCGGACCACCAACGCCGCGATCGGCACCAAGAGCAGCGCCACCACGGCGTAGGCAACCGCAACCACGGCCCACTCACCACCGACCGGACGGCGCGCCGTCTCCGCGGTGCCGCGCATCCGCGCGGCGGCCTGTCTGCGGCGGGTCACCGCACCGATCACCAGGACGGCGAACACCGCCGCGACCTGGAGCAACGACAACGCCGCCGCGCCGGGCAGGTCGAGCAGCTGCACGGTGCGCAGGTAGATCTCGGTCTCCAGCGTCGAGTACTCGCCGCCGCCGAGCAACAGCACCACACCGAAGCTGGTGGCGCAGAACAGGAACACCACCGACGCGGCCGACCCGATCGCGGGTCGCAGCACCGGCAAGGTCACCGACAGGAACGTCCGCAGCCGTGACGCGCCGAGCACCCGCGCGGCGTCCTCGGCTCGTCTGTCCACATGCGACCATACGCCCGCGACCGACCGCGCGACCACCGCGACGTTGAAGAACGCGTTGGCCAGCACGATCGCGACCACACCACCCTCGGGCAGCAGCGACCGGAACGCCAGCCCCACCACGACCGTCGGCAGCACGAACGGCACCAGCACCGCCGCGCGGATGAAACCGTTGCCGCGCAACGAGGTCCGGGCGAGCAGGAACGCCACCGGCAGACCCGCGACGACCGCGACGGCGGTCGCCGCGGCCGCCTGGCCGACGGTGAAGCCGACCAGGCCCCAGGTGTCCGCCGAGGCCAGCACCGCGCCGACCCCGTCGCCCAGCAGGCCGAGCCGGATGATCGCGGCGACCGGCCAGAGGAAGAAGACGACCAGGAAACCCAGCGGTGGCAGGGCCGCCAGCAGTGCCCCGGTCAGCCCCGGACGGCCGTGCGCCACTGCGTGATCCACCGCTCCCGGTTGGCCTGGATGTCGCCCGCGGCCAGCGTCGCCGGGCTCTGCGGCAGCGGGGCGGCCTTCTGCCAGGCGTCCGGCAGCGCGACGCCCTCGCGGGCCGGGTAGACGTACATCTTCTCCGGAACCTGCTTCTGGAAGGGCTCCGAGAGCAGGAAGTCGACGACCTTGCGGGCGTCGTCGGTGTTCTTGGCGCCGTTGAGCACGCCCGCGTACTCGACCTGCCGGAAGCAGGTGTCGAGCAGCGCCTGGGTGCGCGGCTTGCCGTCGTCGCCGATCTCGGCGGAGGGCGAGGAGGCGTAGGACACCACGATCGGCCGCGGGCCCTTGCCCGAGGAACCCGAGAACTCCTGGGTGTAGGCCTCCTCCCAGCCGCTGACGACCTTCACGCCGTTGGCCTTGAGGCGCTGCCAGTAGTTGACCCAGCCCTGGTTGCCGTAGTGCGCGACCGTGCCGAGCACGAACGCGAGCCCGGGCGAGGACGTCGCGGGGTCCTCGACCACCAGCAGGTCCTTGTACTTGGCGTCGGCCAGGTCCTCGAAGCTGGCGGGCACCGGCAGGTTCTTGGCGGTGAGCGCGGCCGGGTCGACGTTGACGCACACGTCGCCGACGTCGACCGCGGAGAGGCGGTTCTTGTCGTCGACGCTGTAGCGCTGCGGGCCCTTGTCGGCCTCGGGGCTGCGGTACTCGGCGAAGACGCCCTCGTCGAGCGCGCGCGAGGCGAAGGTGGTGTCGACGCCGAAGGCCGCGTCACCGAGCGGGGCGCCCTTGGTGAGCACCAGCTGGTTGGTCAGCGCGCCCGCGTCGCCGCTCTTCCGGACATCGATCTTGATCCCGGTGTCGGCGCGGAACTTCTCCAGCACCGCGGCGTCGGCGTCGAAGGAGTCGTGGGTCACCAGGACGACGGTGCGCTCCCCGGTTTTCGCCTCGCCCGAACCGCCGCCCGAACCGCCGGTCGAACACCCGGCGGCCAGCACGGCGGCCCCGGCCAAGATCGCGATACGGCGCATGAGATCCCTTCCTCGCAGCGTGCGCACCACGAGGCCCTCCCTGCGCCGGCATGATCCGGATCAGGTGTGGACGGTCGAGGGCACGCGTGCCCTCCTCTCAGCCCGGCGCGTGTCCGGACTCCCGTGGCGGTGCCGAGCGTACGCGCCCGCCGCGCGGGAGGATGACACCATGGCTGAACTGTTGAGCGAACAAGACCTCGGCAAGGCACTGGGCACCCTCCCGGACTGGAACCTGGACGAGGGCGCCCTGGTCCGGACGGTGGAACTGGCCGACTTCCCGCAGGCGATCCAGGTCGTCAACCGGGTCGCCGAGATCGCGGAGAACGACAACCACCACCCGGACATCGACATCCGCTGGCGAACCCTGACGCTGCGGTGCAGCACACACTCGGCGGGCGGGATCACCGCGCTGGACGTGTCCCTGGCCCGCGAGATCGACGGCGTGGTCGACGCGATCCGGTCGTGAGCAGTCGCGGCGCCCGTGAACCTCCGGGCGCCGCACCGCCGCTCCACGCGGCCGGCCTCAGCTCCGCACGACGCCTGCGGATTCCGGGCGCCACACCGCGCTGCCCAGCCTCGGCTCCGCACGACGTCCGAACTCCGGGCTCCACACCGCGCTGCCCAACCTCAGCTCCGAACGACGTCCGTGAACTCCGGGCGCCACACCGCGCTGCCCAGTCTCGGCTCCGCACGACGTCCGAACTCCGGGCTCCACACCGCGTTTGCCTCGGCTCTGCATGACGCCTGCGGACTCCGGGCACCGCAGCTTCCTCGGCGCCCCTCACCGCGCTCGCCCGGCCGCCGAGCCCACGCCGGCGACTACTCGGTCCTGGCGCGTACCCGGGCCTGGACGCCGTCCCGATCGAGCCCCAGCGCGGAGATCTGCGGCTCGTCCGGGACGCCGAGCACGCCGAGGAGCAGGTGCTCGGGCCCGATGTGCTCGTCCTGCAGGCTCAACCCCGCGCGGTGGGCGAGTTCGAGCACCTTCTTGCTCGCCCCGGCGAAGGGAATGTGCCCGACGAGTTCGGCGTCGCCGGTCTCCAGCCCGCCCTCCAGCGCCGCCCGCGCGGCGGCCACGTCGAGCAGGTCAGCCAGCGACTCGTCGCGGAGCAGGGCGAGGAGCAGGTGCACCGGCTTGATGTCGCCGGACTTGGCCCGCCGGGCCACCTCCTGCGCCTCCACGATCGCCGACCGGGCGGCGTCGTCGTAGCGGGCGAAGACCCGCAGGTCCCCCTCGGCGGTGGCGGGTTCGCTTGGCACGAAACGCTTCTGGGCGGCCTGCTTGGTCACGCCCATGCTCTGCCCGATGTTCGTCCAGGAGGCACCGGACCGGCGCGCGCGGTCGACGAAGTGGCCGATCAGGTGATCGGCGAGCTCGTCGAGGTGCTGCCCGAGCACCACCGCGTCGGTCAACTGGCTGAGCGGGTCGTCGTGCCGGTTCTCGATGGCGGAGATGAGGTCGTCGAGCCTGGGGGTTGCGGTCATGCCGTCAACTCTAGGTTGACGCTCGCTCAGCGTCAACCCTCGGTTGACGCCAGGCTCGCGGCGACCGCACGGGCGTAGACCTCCCGGGCGCGCCGCTCCCCGTCCGGGCTGTGCTTGCCGAAGCGCTCCAGGCAGACCCCGCTGTTGACCTCCAGCACGCGATCCCCACCCGGCGTACCGACGATGTCGACGGTGGCGAACCGCAGTCCCAGCGCCGCCATGGCACCGCGCCCGAGCGCGGCCAGACGGTCCACTTCGGACTGGTCGGTGCACACCACCGGCACGGCCCCGTGGTGCAGGTTGTGCCGCCACTCGTCCGGATTGGTCCGCACCTTCCGAAAGGCGAGCAACATCTCCCCATCGAGGAAGACGGTGCGGTATTCATCGGTGACATCCAGGAATGGCGACCAGGCCAACGCAGGATAGTCGGGAACCAACTCCGCCAACGCCTTGTCGAGTTCATCGAGCGTGCGCGCCCGGTGGACGCCGCGCCCCGCCGACCCGACATTCGGCTTGACCACCACGGGCAACTCCCGCAGCCAGTCCACCTCCGGCGACCCACCCCACCCGGGCCGCAACAGGTGGTGCTCCACGCGCTCGACACCGGCCCGCCCCAACACAACCGAGGTCGCGACCTTGTCGTCGGCCACCTTCGCCGACGCCACGTTGTTGAGCGGGAACGCGTACCCGATCACGAACCGGCGCACCGGACCGAGGGAGATCTCGGCCACCCAGTGCCCGCTGTGCCACTCCACCCGCCCACCGAGCCCGGCCACCGCCGAGTCCACATGCCGAACGAACTGCCTACCACTGATCGCGTCGGCACCCACGACCCCGCCCAGCGCGTTAGTCACCACAGCTCCTACCTGACGACAGCTAGCCCCGCGTCAGCCTAGATCGTCCAGTCCCGATGTAACAGAAGGCAACTGTGAAGCGACTCGGTGACACCAAAGACAAAAGGAGCGCCATGAACGTGACCATCTCCTTCGATCCCGATGTAGACGACCTGGACGCGGTGCTGACCGCCGTATCGGGAACGTTTGACGTACCCGCGCCCGAAGACTCGGCAGTGGAACTCGACGACGAGGTAACCCCGCCCATTGTGGCTGAAGGCGACTGGACTGCCGCCCGGGTTCGCAGGTACCTCCCGAACCTCGCTGCCGAGGCGCGGAGCCTGGTCAGCCTTGTCGCCTGCGCGAAGTCAGGCACGCTTACCGCCCCCACCCTCGGGGCATTCATCGGCCGTGGCCCGGAGCAGATCCGAGTGTGATCGGATCCCTGGGGAAGGCTGCAACACGGACGTGGGGCGTGCCGAAGAGCGCCCGGCCATTCGTCCGTCGCGACGGACGCTACGTGATCGCGGAGGACGCTCGGGTTCTCTTCCTCGCCCGGTTGGAAGAACACCACGGTGAACTACTCGAAGCAGCCCGCGAGTACCTCAACGACAAGGGCGTTGATGCCCACTGACCAGCGCGCCTGGTAAACGACCCAGGTCCGCGAGCCAGCTCAGACGTTGAAGCGGAACTCGACCACGTCGCCGTCGGACATGATGTATTCCTTGCCCTCGATGCGGACCTTGCCCGCCGACTTCGCCGCCGCCATTGAGCCCGCTTCGATGAGGTCGGTGTACGAGACGACCTCCGCCTTGATGAAGCCGCGTTCGAAGTCGGAGTGGATGACCCCGGCCGCCTGCGGTGCGGTGGCGCCTTGCGGGATGGTCCACGCCCGCGCCTCCTTCGGGCCCGCCGTCAGGTAGGTCTGCAGACCCAGCGTGTGGAAGCCGGCGCGGGCCAGGGCGTTGAGGCCGGGTTCGGTCTGGCCGACCGACTCGAGCAGTTCGCGGGTCGACTCCTCGTCCAGCTCCAGCAGCTCGGACTCGACCTTCGCGTCCAGGAACACCGCGTCGGCGGGCATGACCATCTTGGCGAGTTCGGCGACGCGCTCGTCGTTGGTCAGCACTGCCTCGTCGGCGTTGAAGACGTAGAGGAAGGGCTTGGTGGTGAGCAGGCTCAGCTCGCGCAGCAGCGACAGGTCGAGCTCGGCCTGGGCGGCGAACAGGGTGCGGCCGCCGTCGAGGATGTCCTTCGCCTTGACGGCGGCGTCCAGGGTGGGGCGGGCCTCCTTGCGGGTGCGCGCCTCCTTCTCCAGCCGGGTGACCGCCTTCTCCAGGGTCTGCAGGTCGGCCAGGATCAGCTCGGTGTTGACCGTCTCGATGTCGGCGAGCGGGTCGACGCGGTTGTCCACGTGCACCACGTCCGGGTCGTCGAAGACCCGGATGACCTGGCAGATCGCGTTGGCCTCGCGGATGTTGGCCAGGAACTTGTTGCCCAGCCCGGCACCCTCGGACGCCCCCTTCACGATGCCCGCGATGTCCACGAAGGACACCACCGCCGGCACGGTCCGCTCGCTGGCGAACACCTCGGCCAGCTTGTCGAGCCGGGGGTCCGGCAGGGCGACGATGCCGACGTTGGGCTCGATGGTCGCGAACGGGTAGTTCGCGGCGAGCACGTCGTTGTTCGTCAGGGCGTTGAACAGGGTGGACTTGCCGACGTTGGGCAGGCCGACGATCCCGAGGGTCAAACTCACGGTTGCCGAGTCTACGGACCGGTCGGCGGCCGGGGTCGGTTGCCTGCCTTAGCGGCAGCGAGTGACCGTGGATCAGCACATCGTCGGGATCTAGACCCGGACGTGTGCGAAATAGTTACCAACACCGTTCCCAGTTTTGATTACTAAACGATGTATGTCGGGGGCTGTACATACGCAGCACAGCACCCATTCGCTTGGTAACAAGCTGACCCCTTGCGGCGATGCATGCACACTCCGTGCCAAAGAGTCTAGATCTCCCCGCAAGGATTAGCCCAAATGGACGCTAGTCACCAGGTCACCCGCAAACAACACTCCGTGAGCGCCCTGCTGTCGTCCGCCAACCGGAGGTTCCAGGCGCGCGCCCAGCTCACCCGCTGAGGAAGAAGGAAGTGGGATGACTCAACCCCAACGCCGCTTACGTGGCCGGATCGCCCTCGGCATGGCGTTCACCACCGCGGTGGCAGGCGTCATGCTGGCGACGATCCCGTCCGCCACCGCCGCCCCCGCCCCGGCGGCCCCCTCCGAGGAGGGCGGCCCCGGCATCGGCAAGCACGACCTGGAGCTGTTGACGAAGGCGCAGCAGGCAGGCGAGAAGACCGTCAAGGTCCTCATCTCCACCAAGGAGGGGGACAGCGCCAAGCACGTCGACGAGCTGTCGAAGGCGGGCGCCAAGGTCGAGTACCGCGACGACGACATCGGCTACGTGCGCGCCGAGGTCCCGGTCGACAAGGTCAAGAAGCTCGCCAAGCTGCCCGGTGTCTCCGCGCTGGACCTCGATGAGAACGTCCCGCTCCCCGACCCCCGGCCGACCGGGGCCGTGGACCCGACGCCGCAGCCCGCGCCCGGGCCGTCGACGCCGCGGGTCAACCCGTACATGCCGACCGGTGACACCAACGCCGCGCAGTTCGTCAACGAGCACCCGACCTGGGACGGCCGCGGCACCACCGTGGCCATCGTGGACAGCGGCGTCGACCTCGACCACCCGTCGCTGAACAAGACGAGCACCGGCGAGCGCAAGATCACCGACTGGGTCACCTACACCGACCCGACCTTCACCAACGGCGTCAACAACGACGACGACCCGACGTGGATCCAGATGTCCACCCCGACCACCGGCCCGGCCAACGGCCTGCCGGGCGAGTCGGGCGAGCTGCGCTACGGCGTGTTCAACGAGCGCGACGCCCGCCTCGGCGGCGAGGTCGGCTCGGACGTCGACCGCGACGGCAACCCGGCGGGCAGCAGCGGCCTGTTCGGCGTGCTGTGGAACCCGACCACCGGCACCGTCTGGGTCGACACGAACCAGAACAAGAACTTCGGCGACGACAAGCCGATGACCGACTACAAGGTCAAGTACGACACCGGCACCTTCGGCAAGGACAACCCGGCCACCCCGGTCCGCGAGTCCATGCCGTTCGTCGTGCAGACCGACGTGGCCAACAACGTGGTCAACATCGGCATCGTCTCCGGCGCGCACGGCTCGCACGTCGGCGGCATCGTCGCCGGTAACCGCCTCTTCGGCGGCACCGTCAACGGCGCGGCGCCCGGCGCCAAGCTGGTCTCGGTGCGGGTCTGCCTGTTCATCACCGGCTGCACCAACCACGCGCTGCTCGAGGGCATGATCTACGCCGCCCGCGACGCGAAGGTCGACGTGATCAACATGTCGATCGGTGGCCTGCCCGCGCTCAACGACGCGAACAACGCGCGCGCCGAGCTCTACGACAAGCTGATCGACACCTACGACGTCCAGATGTTCATCTCCGCGGGCAACTCCGGCGCGGGCGAGAACACCGTGGGCGACCCGTCGGTGGCGAACAAGGTCGTCTCCGTGGGCTCCTACATCACCAAGGAGACCTGGAAGAGCAACTACGGCTCCGACCTCGGCCGCAACGAGAGCCTGCACGGCTTCTCCTCGCGCGGCCCGCGTGAGGACGGCGGCTTCAAGCCCGAGATCGTCGCGCCCGGTTCGGCCATCTCCACCGTGCCGACCTGGCAGCTGGGCCAGCCGGTGGCGGGCACCTACCCCCTGCCCCCCGGCTACGCGCAGTTCAACGGCACCTCGATGGCCTCCCCGCAGGCCGCGGGCGCGGCCGCGCTGCTGGTAAGCGCAGCCAAGGCGAAGAACGTCTCGCACTCGGCCGCGCAGATCCGCACCGCGTTCAAGTCGACCGCGCGCTTCATCGGCGGTCTGGGCGCCTACGAGCAGGGCAACGGCCTGATCGACACCAAGAAGGCCTGGAACCTGCTCAAGAGCAACCCGGCCACCACCGACATCACCGCGTCGGTGCCGGTCAACACCGCCCTGTCGTCGTTCCTCAAGACCCCGGGCGTCGGCGTCGGCATCAACGACCGCGAGGGCGTCAAGGCGGGCGACCGCTACACCCGCACCTACACCTTCACCCGCACCTCGGGCCCGAACTACCCGGTGACCTACTTCGCGAACTGGGTGGGCAACGACGGTACGTTCAACTCCCCGCCGGTGGTCACGCTGCCCAAGGGCAGCGCGGTCAAGTACACGGTGAACGTCAACCCGCGCGACACCGGTGTGCACTCGGCGATCCTGAACCTCGACAGCCCGCTCACCTCGGGCATCGAGACGCAGACGCTCAACACCGTCATCGCGGCCGAGGACTTCACCGCGGCGAACAACTTCACCGTCCGCAAGGGTGGCCAGCTGGGCCGCAACGAGGTCGTGAAGTACTTCTACCGCGTCCCGGCGAACACCCCGGCGTTCAAGGTGGACCTGCAGGGCGGCGGCACCGGTGCCGGTGCGGGCCAGCTGCGCTTCCTGCGCTTCCACCCCTACGGCGTGGGCATCGAGGCCAACGCCTCGACCAACTGCTACAGCCCGCCGGTCGCCGGTTGCGACCTGGGCAGCCCGACCAGCCGCACGCTGAGCAACCCGCAGGCGGGTGTCTGGGAGGTCGTGGTCGAGGCCCGGCGCACGTCGGACACCGCGTTCGCGCCGTACACCCTGACCGCCTCGGTCCTGGGTGCCTCGGTGAGCCCGAACCCGGACACCATCGCCACGGCGACCGCCGGTACCCCGGTGGCCCGGTCGTACACGCTGAAGAACCTCTTCGGCCCGTTCACCGGCAAGGCGACCGGCACCTCGCTCGGCTCGGCCAAGCGCGGCCAGCTCAGCATCGCCGCGGATGAGAACCAGCAATACCCGGTCGTGGTGACCGCCGGTTCGACCTCGCTGCGCGCGAAGATCGGCAAGACCTCCGACGCCGGTGCGGACCTGGACCTCGCGGTCTACAACTGCACCAGCGGCTCCTGCGTGCTGGCCGGCCAGTCGGCCGACGGCGACTCGGAGGAAGAGGTGACCATCGCCAACCCGGCGGCGGGCACCTGGCTGGTCCTGGTCCAGGGCTACGCGGTCCCCGCGGGCACGACGACCTACGACTACCTGGACGTCTTCACCAACAGCGCGTTCGGCTCGGTGTCGGTGACCGACACCAACGCCAACCGCGCCGCGGGTGCCCAGTGGACGGTGCCGGGTTCGGTCACCGCCAACATCGCACCGGCCGCCGGCCGCGTGCTGCTGGGCAACGTCGAGGTCCGCACCGACGCCAACGTGCTCGTCGGCTCGGGCGACGTGGTGGTGCAGGCGGTCTCGTAGCGCCTGGAACACCACGCTCATCGAAGTAGCGGGGGCCTGCCGTTCGCGGCGGGCCCCCGCCTCTTTTGCCGGTCCCGAACCACATGTCTCTTTCCTGCCAGATCTTCCGGACGCGCGCCGGCAGCATGGTCGGGTGTTGATCGACCCGGAGCAGGGATACCGCGCGGTCGTCTCCCGCGACGCGCGCTTCGACGGTCAGTTCTTCCTCGCCGTTCGACCAACCGGGCTCTACTGCAGGCCTTCCTGCCCGTCGATCGCCCCGCGGCGGCGCAACGCGGAGTTCTTCCCGACGGCCGCCGCGGCGCAGCAGGCGGGCTACCGCGCGTGCCGCCGGTGCCTGCCCGACATCGTCCCCGGCTCCCCGGAGTGGGACCTGCGCGGCGACCTGGCGGGCCGCGCGATGCGCCTGATCATGGACGGAGTCGTGGAGCGGGAAGGGGTTCCGGGCCTGGCCCGCCGGGTCGGTTACTCCGAACGCCACCTCACCCGGGTGCTCACCGCCGAGCTCGGCGCGGGCCCGTTGGCGCTGGCCAGGGCGCACCGCGCGCACACGGCCAGACTGCTGATCGAGACCACCACGATGTCGGTGTCCGATGTGGCGATCGCGTCCGGCTTCGCCAGCGTCCGCCAGTTCAACGACACCATCCGCGCCGTCTTCGCCACCACCCCGTCAGAACTGCGCGTGGCCGCCCAACGAGCGGGCCGAGCCCGCCAAACCGCGACGGCGGGCCGCGTGACCCTGCGCCTCCCCGTCCGAACCCCCTTTGACGCGGCCGGAATACTCGCCTTCCTCACCGCCCGCTCCATCCCCGGCGTCGAATCGAGCCGCCCCGGCCGCTACGCCCGAACGCTGCGCCTCCCGCACGGCAGCGCGACCGCGCACCTGCGCCCGGCAGGCACCCACCTCGAATGCACACTCCGCCTGGCAGACCTGCGAGACCTGTCGACAGCGGTGTCCAGACTCCGCCGACTGTTCGACTTGGACGCCGACCCAGCCGCCATCGACGGCGTCCTGGCCACCGACCCAGCCCTCACCTCAGCGGTGGCGCTGACACCGGGGATCCGGGTCCCCGGCAGCGTCGACGGCACTGAGACGGTGGTCCGCGCCCTGCTGGGCCAACAGGTAAGCGTCGCCGCCGCCAGAACAGCCACCCGCCGCCTCAGCGACGCCATCGGCGAACCCCTCCCCACCCCCGAAGGCGACCTCACCACCCTCTTCCCCTCAGCGGCGGCAGTGGCCGAGCGAGCATCGGAAATCCTCACCGGCCCAGCAAGAAGAGTCGAAACAATCCGGTCGGTCTGCGCGGCAATCGCGTCCGGCGACATAGAACTCCACGTGGGAGTCGACGCGGAGGCATTACGCAGCAAGCTCCAAACCTACGCGGGCATCGGCCCCTGGACCGCGGGCTACGTAGTGATGCGCTTACTGGGCGATCCAGACGTCCTACTCCCCCAGGACGTGGCACTGCGAAACGGCGCCAAGATCCTCGGCCTCCCCTCAGGCATGGAGACCCTGGCGGAACACTCCAGAGCATGGAGACCCTGGCGCTCCTACGCCGGAATGCACCTCTGGCAAGCAGCCGCACGGGCAATCCCACAGTGACGATCAAGAGCAAACTCAGAGTCAGAGCGAGAACCTAAAGATCAACGAACCACCATCGGCACAACCACAGCATTCGCGAACCCCTGGGCAGACCCCCGCTCCCAGACCGAAGTTGAATCCACCCACCAAACCACGGCGGATAGCCCCCCTCCCTCCACACACACACGGCCCCGGCTGGTACGCAACAGGATCCCGACCACGCTGGTACCGGCGGCCCCGCTACGGATGCTCGATCTAGTGGACTCGCTTCGTGTGGGGGGAGAGCACCGCTAAACTCGCCGTGTGGTGGGAATGCCCTTCACCCGCCCTTCTTTCCCACCGCGGTGCTCTAGGGGCCCCACACGAAGCGAGTTCACTAGATCGAGCCCCGCTCGAAAATCGGGCAACCCAGAGCCGCAAAACCCACCAGACCGAGCCCACCCTCGCGACCCGCGCAACGAAGACAGCAACACCGAGCCCACACCCAAACCAAGAGCAAGAATCAACCGCTGATAGCCAACGAGGACCCACCCCGAGCCTTCGAAACCAGCAACCGAGTAGGGATCCGCTGCCGCATCTCGTCCACATGCGACACCAGCCCCACCACCCGCCCCCCATCCCGCAGGTCGTCCAAGATGGACATGACCTCGTCCAGCGTCCCCGAGTCCAGCGATCCGAACCCCTCGTCCACGAACAGCGTGTCCAGCAGCGCCCCGCCCCCGCTCTCCGCGGCCACCACGTCAGCCAACCCGAGGGCCAGTGCCAGTGAGGCCACAAAGGACTCCCCGCCGGACAGCGTCTTCGCCGACCGGGTCTGCCCCGAGTAGTCGTCCAGCACGTCCAGCCCGAGCCCGCCTCGGGTCCCCCGTGCCCCGGCCTCGGCGCTGTGTTCGAACGCGTACCGCCCCTGCGTCATCAACCGCAGCCGCTCCGTGGCGGCCACCGCCACTTCCTCCAATCGCGCGGCCAGCACGTACGACCGCAGCGACATCCGGGTGCTGTTCTGCCCCCGCCCGTTGACCACGTCGGTCAGCGCGTCCAACTCGGCGAACTCGGCCTCCAGCGGCGCCAACGACTCCCAGGCCGCCCGCAGCCGCCCACCCAGCTCGACGACCTCCCGCACCCGCCGTCCGGCCTCGTGGGCCACGCCCGCGGCCCGCCGAGAAGCTTCCTGCGCCACCAGCACCGCCTCGGACAGCGGCGCCAGGTCGACCTCGAGATCAGCCTCGATGCCGAACAGCTCCGGATCGGCCAACGTCGCGCGGTGCTGCTGCGAAGCCGTGTCGGCCTCGTCCAGTCGCTCCCGCAGCTTCTCGATCACCGTGTCCGCCCGCGCCGCCCCCAACGCCTCCGCCAGATCACCGAACCCCGCGGTGGAAACCGCGTCCGCCAACGCGTCCCGCTGCTCCAGCACCCGCTCCCGAGCCACCCGCGCGGCCTGGTGCCTGTCGATCAAGGCATCAACAGCGGTGACGACCGTCAACAGGTGCACCCGCCGAGCAGCCACATCGGCATGACCGCCCCGCGCAGCGTCCAAAGTGGACTGCCGAAGCTCGATGGTCGCGCGCAGTTCGGCGGCCTCCGAACCCAGCCCCACGGTCTCCCGCTCCAGTTTCGCGTGCGAGTCCCGCAACGCCTCGAGCTCGCGCTCGATCCCGGCCAGCCCACTGGCCAACGCGTCGTGCCGAGCCGCGAGATCGTGCGCCGCCCGGAACTCCGCCAACGCCCGCGCGTGCACAACCGCCAAGTCCTGGCCATCCCAGGCCACCAACCGCTCGGTCACCACTGAAACGGCGGTTCGAGCCTGATTCTCCTTCTCCAGAGCCAAGTTCCGCGCTCGCAACGCCCGCTGCTCAGACGCCAGGGCCGTGCGTTCGTCCGCCTCGGTCGCCGCGGCCGACACCGCGTGCGCGGGCGCCGGGTGCTCCACCGACCCGCACACCGGACAGGCCGCGTCGTCGACCAACCCGGCTGCCAGCTCGGCCGCCATCCCATCAAGCCGCCGCTGCCGCAACTCCTGCAACAGATCCCGGGCCGCTTGGTGCGCGTCGACCGCCCGCCGGTGCTCGGCCTCCGCGCCTCGCAGCGCCTCGGCCTTGCCAGGCAGCGCGCGCTGGTCCTTCAACGCGCTGTCGAGTTCGTCCCGCCGCACCCGCAACCCGTCCAGGGCAGCCCGCGCGGTGGCCGCCCGCGCCAACTGCTCCCGCGCGTCCGCCACGCGATCCGGGAACAACCGCATCCGACCGGACGCCTGTTCCGCCTGTGCGGCAACAGTTTCCGCCCGCTCGACCAGCACAGATAGCCGCCGCTTGTCGGCCGACTGCCGCTCAGCCTCAGCGACCAGGGCAGCCAACCCGCCCGCCTCTTCACGCAGCTGCCCAACCTGCTGGCGCAGCAAGGGCAACGGAACGTCCGCGGACTCGAACCCCTTGGCGGCAGCCGCGTCCACGCGCTCACGCACTGCCTGCTCGGCCCGCTCCTCCGCCTGCTCGAACTTGCGGAGCAGATCTTCGGCCGCCACTACGGGGATCGCCTGCTGGGCGGCCAAGAGCTCGTCGCGCCACAGCGCCCGCTCACCCGCCTGCGTGGCCAGCTCGGCGAGCCCGTTGACCGCCCGGTGCACCCGGTCGACCCGCTTGACCAGGTCGCGGCCGTCGTCGAACGCCGCCGTCGCCTTGCTCAGCCGCACCCTCGTGTCCGCCTCGGCGTTGGCCGCGTCCTGGTCCGCCTTCTCAGCGGACTGGACGATCCCGTTGAGCCACAACAGGTCCGAGTCCTCAGGCGCCTCCACCCCGGCGGCCTGGACGAACCGGGCCAGCAGCTCCCGGCTGTCGTAGCGGGTCTCCTCGAGCACGCGCCTGCACTCCACCCGGCGCTCGCGGAACCACTTCTCCACGCGCTCGAAGTGCTGGGTGCCGAACAACTTCTCCAGCAGGTGCTCGCGCTCCTCGGTGGACGCCCGGAGGAAGCGGGCGAACTCACCCTGCGGCAGCAGGACCACCTGGAAGAACTGGTCCTTGGTCATGCCGAGCAGCCGCTCGACCGTGCGGGCCACCTCGTCGATGCGGGTGACGCCCTCGGACCGGTGGCCGCTGGGCGGGGTCCCGACCCAGGTGAGCGACGCCTTGGCGTTCTGCTTGGTGGTACCGCCGCCGCGGCGCTTGGGACGTTCGTACTCGGGACTCCGGGTCAGCCGCAGCCGGTGCCCCTGCACGGTCAGCTCAAGGGTGACCTCGGTATGCGTATCCGGGTCCGCGTAGTCGCAACGAAGCCTCTTAGCCTCGGCGCGCGCTCCCGGGACAGCGCCGAAGAGGGCAAACGCCACGGCGTCGAGCACGGTGGTCTTACCGGCGCCGGTGTCGCCGTGGAGGAGGAAGAGGCCCTCAGCGGCCAAGCGGTCGAAGTCGACCGTCTCGTGCCCAGCGAACGGTCCGAACGCGGACAGCTCGAGGTGGTGCAGCCTCACTCCGGCTCCTTCCCGGCGACAGCAGCCAGCGCTTCCCGCAAGAGGGCACGCTCCGCGTTGGTGGGTGCGCTCTTGCGGGCGTCCTCAACGAAGCAGCACGCGACCTGCTCGTCGGAACGACCGCGCACCGCCTCGGTGTACCGGCGAGCGACAGGCCTACCGCCCTCCGGACGCCAGTCGAGGTGAACCGCGTGCGGGAAACGCTCCTGCAACCTGCGCATGGCGTCTATCGGGCGCACCGGATCGGTCAATTCGACTGAGAGGAACTTCTCGACGAGGTCTTCGTACCGCGGCTCGGTAAGCAGCTCTTGTAGATCGCCCCGCGCGGTGGCAAGAGCCCGCGGCACGGGCAACTCGCGGCGTTCGACCCCCGCGAGACCGGACTCGTCCAGCTCGACCAACCACACGGACTTGCGGTGACGCGCTTCGGAGAACGAGTAGGCGAGCGGGCTGCCCGAGTAGCGCAAGTGCTCGGCGAGGACCTGCGGGCCGTGCAGGTGCCCTAGAGCGGCATAGTCGATGCCGTCGAACAGCGACCCTGGCACGTGCGGCACACCGCCCACGGCGATCGTGCGCTCGGAATCGCTCGTTTCGCCACCGATGACGAACGCGTGCGCTAGCACTACCGACCGGCTCTTACGTGTCTGGAGGTCCTCTTTGACCCGCCGCATGGCTTCACCGAGGACGGCCGCATGGCCGCGCAGCTCCAGGTCACCCAGGACGTGCCGAGCAGGCTCTGGTTCGAGGTAGGGGATGCCATAGAAGGCGACCGGCCCGTGCTCGTCCGGTAGCACTACCGGCTTGTGCAGTTCGGCGATGGTGGTCCGCAGGTGCAACCCGCCTGCCTGCGCGAACCCCGCGAACGCCCCGAGCCGGGGGGCGGAGTCGTGGTTGCCGGGGGTGATGATGATCTGCGCGCCCGCCTCGGCGATCTGGGCGAGGATCCACGCGCACGCCTCGACGGCCTCCGCGGACGGGACCGCGCGGTCGTAGAGGTCGCCGGACACCACGAGGACGTCGACCCGCTCGTCGGAGACCAGGTTGGCCAGGCCCCCGAGCACCGCCTCCTGCTCGGCGAGCAGGTCGCGGCCGTGGAACGTGCGCCCCACGTGCCAGTCGGAGGTGTGCAGCACCCGCATGGCGGGCCACGGTAGGCCGATCTTGCCCCCGATCGGGGGAGGCACGCCGTTCGAACGCCCGTTCGGGCGGGTCGACGTCCGGGCGGCCGCTAGCAGAGCAGCAGGGACACACCGCTCGCGTCGCAGCTGACGAGCAGGCTGAGCTGGCTCCCCTCGGCCGCGGTGAGCGCGTCGAGGTCCGGGTCGAGATCGAGCGCCTGGAGGGCGAGGACGGCTTCCATGAGGATTCTCCTTCGGTGTTGGTGATCAGGTGAGGAACGGGAGACCGGGGCGGCCCGCGTCGAGCGCGGTGGCTGTGGATATGGATATGGCTGTGGCGGTGGCCAGCAGCACGCCCGCGGTGCCGGTGGCCAGGTCCATGGACAGGCGGTGCAGCTGATCACCGGGGAAGGCCGTGCCGCCCGCGTGCGCCACGGCGTGCCAGGCCAGGCTCGTCAGGTCGACGGGCCGACCCGCCAAGGCCAGCGCGGTGACCAGCCCCGCCCGGCCGAGGTGCAGGCCGGACTGGACAACGAACTCGGCCGCGCAGGCGTCGAGGAGGGGGTCGAGCCGGGTGACCGGTGCGTGCCTGGCCAGTCTGGTGAGCACGACCGCGATACCGGCGCTACCGATGGCCAGGTAGGGCAGGGTGCGGGTGCCGTCGCGCACTTGGAGCGCGCCGCCGGGGGTGGGCACGCACTCGTCCAGGTCGCGGTTGAGGGCGGTGTCCGCGAGATCGAGCCAGCCGCTGTCCCCGGTTCGCTCGAAGAGGTGGATGAAGAGCAGCGCGGGGCCGGACCAGCCGTGCAGCAGCCCCGCTCGGCCCTTTCTGCCGGGCGGGTCGGCCGCGGGAAGCGCGGTGGCCAAGTGATCAGCCAGGGCGATCGCGCCCGCGAGGTCGCCGAAGTGCAGCAGATTGAGGCCGATGCCCGCCAAGCCGCTGCCCAGGGTGTGGTCGTCCATCGGCGGCACGGCGCGCGCGATCAACTCGGCTGCCTCTTCGCGGTAGCCGAAACGGTGCAGGACGTGCGCGATGCCGTGCGCGCCGTCGAAGAAGCCCGGACGTTGTGGTGGGTGGCGCTTCAGGTAGTCCAGGAGCCATCGTTCGTGCTCGGGGTAGCGCCCGGCACCTGCGGCATCCAGCGCATAGAGGACCCCGGCAGCACCGTGCGCGAAGGTAGCGCCACCGGTTACGAACTGCTCTATGTCGCCGGGGAACAAGCGGTCCGCGCGATCAGGAGTCGCGCTAGCCAAGATGGCCACCGCCATGCTCTTAGCCAGATCGTCCATGTCCGGCTCTATAGCCGTTGCTGGTATCGCTCGGCGAATGCGGTCGCCATAGTCTGGGGGCAGTGGGAATCGGCGCTCGATCGCCGTGACGTGGCCGGGCAATTTACCGGGGGCGAGGTCGAGCAGTGTCGTCAGCGGCAGGAAGATCCACAGCCGGAGCGCGGCGAGCGCGTGCTGGTCGATGGCGATGCCGCGCCGGTCGGCAGGAGCCTGGAACCCCGGTGCGCCGAGCGCGGGCCTGCCGTCGTGGTCGGTCGGGAGTGCTAGCTCAAAATCGATGAGGCTGACCGTATCGCCGTCTACCAGGATGTTGCGGGGATGCAGGTCAGCACAAACGATGCCGCGTTCGTGCACCTTCGCCACAAGCGCCTCTATGCGGTCGAGCAGTGCTACCGCGCGGATTGTGTAATCAGCGACCTCTTGCGCTGTCGACTTCCTGGTAAGCGGGTAGTTGCGCGCCAACCACTTCCCCAGGGGGATACCCGGGCGGTGCTCCATGGCGACATAGTGGTGCTCCCAGACGTGGAAGTGTTCGTACACCTCAGGAACACCCTCGATGCCCGCGAGCCGGGTGAGCACCTCGTACTCGTGGCGCAGGCGGGTGACGGCGTCTACGCGGTCGCGGTCAAGTCCGCAGTGCGGACGACCCTCCTTGAGCACAACCTGCCTGCCGTCGCGGGTGGCCAGGTAGACGCCACCACCGTTGGAGAAGTGCAGCGCTCTGTCCACTGTGTACGGGAATGGCGGCCCGCCGCGCTCCGCGTAGTGCGGGCGCAGGCAGTCCGGAAGATCCACCCATTCGGGAAGGCAGAAAATCGGTGCGCGCACGTCCGGTACCAGGCTTCCGTCGGGCGTGGTCACCGCGAGCACCCGGGCGCCCTCGTGGGTGATCCACTTCTCGGTGAAACCGCCGTAGCGCACGTACAGCGGGCCGTCGCCGACGCGGAGGTCGCTGAGGACGTGCGGACCCGGCTCACCGACGAGAACCTCGCCCAGCGCGGCGAGGGTGTCGGCCAGCTGGCGCTCGTCGGCGGGGTAGATGGCGATCAGTTTGCCGCTGGCGGCGCGGGCGGCGTACTTGGCGTTTCGCCGGTGCTGGACCGCCGCGGAACGCAGGTGCTTGAACGGGATGGCGTTGTCGACGCAGTAGCGCGCCACCGCGCGCAACACCCTGGGCGCGTTGCCCAAGGTCGCCGACACGTGGATTTTCCAGCCCTGATCAGGAAGTTCCGCTCGCGGTGGTAGCACCATCCGCCAGTCGCCCGTGCGGTGTTCGAGCCAGCCCGCGGGCAGCGGGACGACGAACTCGGCCGCGACGGGGACCGCGGGCCGGTCGTAGAACAACCGGTCGGCGAGGCAGAACGGCTCGTAGCGACCGATGCTCGACACGCGGCGAGCCCATCACATCGGCCCTGATCACGCGCGCCACGTCACCGGATTGACTGATCTTGTCGGGCCGGGCGTTTACGATCTGTCCGCGCAGGGTTCCGTTTCGTGATGGGGGACTCCCCCGTGGTTGGAGGCTGCCGGTGACCGCCGTGCTCGGCACGATCGTCGCGGTGCTCGTACTGCTGCTGGTAGCGGCGGCGGGCCTGTTCTGGCGCCTCTACACCGACGCGCTGCGCCGCGCCGACACCGCGCGCGCGGAGGTCGCCGCCGAACGCGGTCGCTCGGACGCGAGCCAGCTGGCGCTGCGGCGCTACGAGGTGGCGTTCGCCTCGATCAGCGGCCGCGGTGAGCTGGGCGAACAGGTCCTGGTGGAGACCGCCCGGGCACTGGGGCTGCGCGAGGGCCTGCACTACACCCTCCAAACCGACGTTGCGGGCGGCGGCTCGGTGCGCCCCGACCTCCTCCTGGTCGTCGGCGACGACCGCCGCGTCCCGGTCGACGCCAAGATGAGCATGGCCACCTGGGCGGAGGCCGTGGAGACCGACGACGCCGACGAACGCCTGGACGCCCTGCGCGTGCACGTCCGCAACATCCGCTCAAGAGCGGCCGAGCTAGCCGGAAAGGGCTACCAGCGCTGGGCAGACGCGATCTACGGGACGGTCATGTTCGTCCCCTCCGACGCCGCCGTGGTCGCCGCCCTGGACACCGACCCCACCCTGCTCACGTGGTTGCTGGACCGCCGGATCTTCCTCTGCGGCCCAACCGGCTTCGCCGTGATCGCCTCGGCGGCGATGTTCGCGGCCACCGAACGCACCATCGTCGCCGACGTAGCCGCTGTCCGCTCCACGGCGGAATCAGCCCACCGCGCCGCCTCCTCAGCGATCGACGCGGTCAACCTCTCCAGCACCCACCTCCAACGCTTCCTCTCCGCCCGCCGCCGTGAACTGGACGCGCTGGAACAGTTCCGCTCCAACGTGTCCCCCCTCAGCGAGGCCGCCGCCACACCAGCCCCGTTGCCCGCGTTGCGCCGAGCGGAGGAGACAGCCGTATCCCCCAACGGCCACGACCAAATCCCCTTCGAGTAGCCGACCGGGGCTTGATCAGGACCACCTCACCGAGCCCCACCCCCGGCCGGCCAGGTCGACGCCGCCCAGCTCACCAATAACCTCCACCCGGCCAGCCCTGCCAGGCACCTCGACTCGCTTCCAGCCCGGCCAACCAGCTCCGCCTGGGCTGCCCCTCGCCGCCAGCCACTTCTACCCGACCAGGACGGTCCTCCAGCCCCACCCGCCAGACCAGACGCCCACCCAACTCCAACCATCTCCACCCGGCCAACACCTTGACCAGTCCCGCCGGACCACCTCGACTCGCCCCAGCCGTGCCAGCCGGCTCTGCCTCTATCCCCCTGGCTGCCAAGCTCGGCCAGCCCTGCGAGCTCCTAGCCCGGCCCGCGAGACCTGACGCCCACCCCAACTCCAACACCACCAACCATCTCCGCCGACCCGGTCGGGCGGACATCCCGGCAAGGGGAAGCCCACCCCACCGGTGTTCTAGCCCGCGGGAGCGTGCGTGGGCTGCCGTGCGGCGGCGAGGTAGGCATCCTCGACCTCGACCAGCACCCAGTGCCGGGCGCCGACCCGGTTGGGCAAGCTCTGCCGGGCCAGCTCCAGCTCTACCAATCAACTCTGTGCGGCGCAGACCCGTCCCAGCCGCGCCGGGGCCTTGCGCGGCTCGGCCTAGCTCAGCCGGCTCCTGCCTCCCCGCCGCTTCCGGCCAGCTCCAGCCGACCAGCCGTGTCTGGCTCGACCTGTCCACCCGATCAGCTCAGCGTCCCCGCCCGACAGCCTTACCCGGCCGACCAACACTTCGGCCTACATGGCCGCCCGGCCAGCTCGGGCCCACTCGCTGCTCAACCAATCCGCCTTTCCCCACCAACCCGGCTTGCCATGCCAAAGCCGTCTCGCCCTGCCCTCAGCTTGCCCGCCCACTGCCCCGCCGGTCGCCAAGCCAGCCTTACCCCGCCGCCTGACCGGCCCAGGCCCGCCGGCCGCCCACCCAATCCCGCTCTTCCCCGCTAGCCAGCTTGCCGCGCCAAGGCCACCTCGCCCTGCCCTCGTCTTGCCCGCCTGCCCCGCACCACCACCACCGGTCAACCCACCCACGATCTTCCGCGCCGCCTGGCCGATCCCCTTCCACCCCGCCCAGCCGTCAATCCGCCAAGATCGAGAGCACGTCCACCACTCGAGGAAGCCATGAGCCCAGCCGATCCCCGACCCCGCCGCTCGTCGCCACTGCTGTTGGTCGCCCTCGGCGTCGACAACTTCGGCTCGGGTCTGTTCCTGCCGCTCCCGATCCTCTACGCCATCCAGGTGATCGGCCTGCCCCTGGCCACCGCGGGCACCGCGATCACCATCGGCACCTTCCTCGGTGTCTGCGCCCCACCTCTCGCAGGCAGGCTGGTCGACCGCGTTGGTCCGCGTCGGGTGGTGATCGGCGCCCAGCTCCTCCAAGCCGCGGGCGCGGGGACCTACCTGATCGCTGGTAGCGCTATCCACGTCCTCTTAGCCGCGGCACTCCTGGCGATGGGGCAGCAGACGTTCTACAGCGCTGTGTTCGCCTTGATCGCCGACAGCGCGGGTCCTGGGCCGAAGGACCGGACCTTCGCCGTCGCGAGCATCGTCCGCGGCGCGTCGTTCGGCCTCGGCGCGTTCAGCGCGAGCCTGCTCACCAACTACAGCCTCGCTATCGCGATCGACGGGATCACGTTCCTCGCCGCAGGCGCGTTGCTCCTCTTCCTGCCGGAAACTCCCCCGCACCCCTCGACAGACGTGCCGGTGAGTGTCTGGCGCAACCGGCCGTTCCTTGCCTTGATCGGTGTCACGGCCCTCTTCGGACTGACCGTGGACTTCTTCCTGGTCGGCATCCCCGTCTACGTTGTCGAGATCTTGCACGGACCCGCCTGGCTGCCTGGCGCCATGCTCACGTTGCTCACCGCCGTCGGCACTCTTACCGCGACGCTAGCGATCCGGTTGACCCGCAAGCTCTGGCGTACGACGTCCATGGCCATCGGGGCTGCCCTCTACCTCTTATGGGCGTTGGCCTCCCTAGCGGCTCTTGCGCTACCGGCCGCGTGGCGTCCCCCGTATCTCCTAGCCGCCACCTTGGTGCTGGTCGCGGCCAACGTGATCAGCGCGAGAGCCAACGCACTTGCTGAAGCTGCCGCCCCGCGCGCAACGCGCGGGCGTCACCTCGCCGCGTTCCAGTACGCGTTCACCGCCGCCGGGATAGCCGCTCCCGGTGTGGTCGCCCTCTTCGCGGTCGCGACGTGGTTGCCGTGGATCATCGTCGCCGCGACCGCCGCCGCGGCTGCCGCCGCCCTGCCGTGGCTGGCCCGCAAGCTGCCCCGCCACGCCGTCACCGGGGAAGACGCGAATCTCACCACGGGCAACCGGTAGCCCACCTACGGCGTTTGATCAACCCGGGAGCATCCCACGATCGGGCTAGATCCGGACAAACACCCCAACAATCCGTCGTCGATGTCAGGCCAACGGGTGGACCCGACCGCGGGTTGGGGACAACGGTGGCGGGCCAGGCCAGGTGACGGACTAACGTGTACCGGCGTGACCGCGACACGCGATCGCCGGAGCGATCTTGACGATGACCACGCCGATCCCGCGTGGGACGAGCGCCCGATCCTCGGCAGGTCGCGTGGACTGCCTTGGTGGGGCGCGGTACTGCTGGCGTTCGGGTTGGCCGCCGTCGCGGCCGTGATCGACATCCAGCTGAAGGACACCCTCGGCACCATCTACCAGGGCTCGTACCTGGTCGGTTGCGTCGCGGCGATCTGCCTGGTGCGCAGGCGGAACCTGTTCGGCCCGATGGTGCAGCCGCCGCTGGTGTTCGCGGTGACCGCGATCGGGTCGCTGGTCCTGCTGGCGCCGGGCAAGTCCGGCAGCGGGCTCAAGCAGCTGATCTTCTCGGTCGCCTTCCCGCTGACCAGCAACTTCCCGACCATGGCCCTGGCCACCGGCATCACGGTCGTGCTCGGCGTCGTGCGGCTGTTCATCCAGCGCGACCCGAACCCGGCTGTCCGCAAGCGCCCGGTCGGCGAGCACAAGCCCGCCGCCCGCCGCCCCGCGGCCGACCGGGCGGGCAGGGAGGGGACGGCCGCCGCGAAGGACCGCGCCCCCGCCAAGGACCGCCCGGCGGGCGAGCGCCCGCCCAAGGAGCGCGTGAGCTCCGACCGCCCGGCCAAGCCCCGCGACCCCGCGCGTTCTCGCGAGGGCGGTCCCGCGGACCGCGAGCCCCGGACGGGCGACCGCAAGCCCCGCGACCCCAACCGCAAACCCCCGGTGCGCCGACCACGCCCCGACGACCGCTGAGGCCCCCCAGAACGGCCGCTGCGCGACCCGATCACGCCACAGGCAGCTGAACTCGATCACCGCGGACATGTGCCCGTGCAGCCCCGACGAGCGGCCCGAGCCCCCCACGCGACGGCATGTCAGGCGCAAACGGACACCATCGCGCCGCAGCCGACCGCTGGCCCAAACAGTGTCGCCACCGTCAAGACTCCCGCCGATACCGATGTCACCACGCGAAAGTGGCTCTGCGCCAAGGACCTTGCCGGCTGGCCCGGGTGCGCCCCTTCGGACCGCTCCCGCAGTGGAGCGCACCGATAGCGACAACCCAGGCCGACCGGTGATCACGCAGGCCGCGTGATCACGACGCCGCACCGCCTCGTCCTCTCAGCGCGGACAGGGGAGCAGCACGTGGCCACCGCCCTCCGGGAACTCGGCGTCCACTCCCGCCCTCGGAGCAGTGATCGCCCACCTCCCTGATTCTGATCCGCCCCAGAACGCGCCCGCTGAGGCGGACTGGCCGGGCGTTCTACACGAGACCGGCCCCCGTCCACCAGGGACGGGGGCCGGTCTCGGCGTTCCAGCTCAGGCCGGGTTCTCCTTGCTCGCCTTCAGGTCCCTGCGGAGCTCGGGCGGGAGGGCGAAGGCGATCTTCTCGTTCGCCGTGGTCACCTCGTCCACATCGGCGTACCCGCGCTCGGCCAGCCAGGCCAGCAGGTCCATCACCAGCGTGTCCGGCACCGAGGCCCCACTGGTCACCCCGACCGTGGTCACACCCTCCAACCAGGACTCGGACACCTCGTGCGCGTAGTCCACCAGGTACGACGCCCGGGCGCCGGCCTGCACCGCCACCTCGACCAGCCGCTTGGAGTTCGACGAGTTCTGCGAGCCCACCACCAGCACCAGCTCGCACGCGGGCGCCATCGCCTTCACCGCCACCTGCCGGTTCTGCGTGGCGTAGCAGATGTCGTCCGACGGCGGGTTCTGCAGCCCCGGGAACCGCTCGCGCAGCTGGTCGACGCGCTCCATCGTCTCGTCGACCGACAGCGTCGTCTGCGACAGCCAGATGACCTTGGCCGGGTCGCGCACCACGACCTTGTCCACGTCCTCGGCCTTGTCGACCAGCTGGACGTGCTCGGGTGCCTCGCCCGCGGTGCCCTCGACCTCCTCGTGGCCCTCGTGCCCGATCAGCAGGATGTCGTAGTCGTCCTTGGCGAACCGCTTCGCCTCGAAGTGGACCTTGGTGACCAGCGGGCAGGTCGCGTCGATCGTGCGCAGGTTGCGCGCCGCCGCCTGCTCGTGCACGACCGGGGCCACCCCGTGCGCGGAGAACACCACCAGCGCGCCCTCGGGGACCTCGTCGGCCTCCTCGACGAAGATCGCGCCGCGTTCGCGCAGGGTCTCGACGACGTGGCGGTTGTGGACGATCTCCTTGCGCACGTAGACCGGCGGGCCGTAGGTCTCCAGCGCCTTCTCGACGGTGATGACCGCCCGGTCGACACCGGCGCAGTAGCCACGCGGCTTGGCCAGCAGGACGCGCTTGGTGGGGGCACTCATGCCGTCCAGGGTACGGCGCGGCCCGGTGTGGCCCGGGCCTCGCTGTGCAGAACGCCCGGACTCAGGCAGGCTAGGGGCATGAAGTCTCTCCCCCTGCCGCTGCGCGTGGCGGCTGGGCTCGCCGTCACCGCGGTCGAACGCGCGCGCGACCTGCCGACCCGGATCGCGGGGCTGCCGGTGACCGTGGCCAGCCAAGCCCTGCAGGTGTCGATGCGGGTGCAGCAGCACGTCACCGAGCTGGCCATCAAGGGCGACGAGGCGCTGGCGGCGCTGCGACCGGCCGACGAGAGCCCGGAGTGGGCCACCTTCGACGAGGACTCCGAGGACACCGAGACCACCGCCGCCGGCTACGACGCGTCCCGCCCGGCGTTCGACCGGGTCACCGAGGACGACCTGGCCGACTTCGACGAGGACCTCGAGGACGAGACCGACCCGGCAGGCGAGACCGCTGTCTTCGACGACACCGATGATGCTGATGACACAGACGAGATCGCGCGATTGAGTGAGCCCGTCACCGAGGGTGGCGTGACCGAGGTCGTAGTCGACGTCGCCGACCCGTGGGAGCAGGAGGGCGAAGCGAGCACCGCGCCGGACTCCGTGCCCAACTACGACGAGCTCTCCCTGGCCCAGCTGCGCGCTCGGCTGCGCTCGTTCTCCGCGGACACCCTCGAGGACCTGCTCGCCTACGAGCGCGCGGGCGCCAACCGCCCCTCGTTCGTGGGAATGCTGACCCGCCGCATCGCCACGGTGCGCGACCAGACGTGACCGGACCGACCGCCGAGGAACCCTGGCCCGTCCGCACCGTCGCCCGCAAGATCGCCGACTGGGTCAACCGGCTCGGCACCGTGTGGGTCGAGGGCCAGCTCACCCAGATCTCCGCCCGCCCGGGCACCGGCACGGCGTTCCTGACGCTGCGCGACCCGGCCGCTGACGTGTCGATGACGGTCACCTGCTCGACGCAGATGCTCCGCAGCCACGAGCCGCCGCTCACCGACGGCACCCGGGTCGTCGTGCACGCGAAGCCGACGTTCTTCCTCAACCGCGGCACGCTGAGCCTGCGCGCCGACGAGATCCGCGCGGTCGGCATCGGCGAACTGCTCGCCCGCATCGAACGGCTGCGCAGGCTGCTGGCCGCCGAGGGCCTGTTCGACCCGCGCCGCAAGCGCCGCCCGCCGTTCCTGCCCGCCAAGATCGGCCTGATCACCGGCCGCGCCTCGGCCGCCGAGCGCGACGTGCTGGTCAACGCCAAGGCGCGCTGGCCCGCGGTGGACTTCCGGGTGGAGAACGTCGCGGTGCAGGGCGCGCTGGCGGTGCCGCAGATCTTGGACGCGCTGTCCGCTTTGGACCGCGACCCCGCCGTCGAGGTCATCGTGATCGCCCGCGGCGGCGGCAGCGTCGAGGACCTCCTCCCGTTCTCCGACGAGGCGCTGTGCCGCGCGGTGTCCGACTGCCGCACCCCGGTGCTCAGCGCGATCGGCCACGAGCCGGACACCCCGCTGCTCGACCACGTCGCCGACCTGCGCTGCTCCACCCCGACCGACGCGGGCAAGCGCGTGGTCCCCGACGTCGCCGAGGAGTCCGCGCGGGTGCGGCAGCTGCGCGACCGGGCCCGGCGGGCACTGCACGGATGGGTGGACCGCGAGGTCCGGCTGCTCGCGCAGCTGCGCAGCCGCCCGGTCCTGGCCGACCCGCTGACGCCGCTGCTGCGCCGGGGCGAACAGGTGGATTCACTGGTCGAACGGAGCCGTCGGGCGCTGCTCGGCAGGCTCGCCGAGGAGAAGGCGGCGCTCACCGCCACGCGAGCCCGCTTGACGACCCTCGGGCCAGCCGCCACTCTTGCCCGTGGGTATGCGGTCGTACAGCACACCGATGCCGATGGGACTCCCCGCGTTCTCCGCTCCACCGAGGACGCGCCGGAGGGTGCCCGCCTGCGCATCCGGCTCACCGACGGCGCCCTGCACGCGGTCGTCACCGGCGACCGGGAACCGGCTGCCGAAGGGAGTTAGCGTGGCCAGGCCCGCCAGGGAACCCACGTTCCTCCCGCTGACCCTGTCCACCGTCGGCACCGTGTGCCGCCAGACCGGCGGCGCCGAAATGGTCCAGGCCATTGCCCGCCGAGCGGACGCGGCGGCGGCCGAGTGCTGGGCGGCGCTGCTCGCGGGCTGCGACGCCCCGGGCAGGCACCAACTGCCGAACCGGCTGCGCGAGCTGTCCCGAGCGACGGCGGCGTTCGCGGGCGAGCAGTGGTGGCAGACGACCTGCCACCCGGCCCGCATCGACGGCGCCCGCACCGAGATCGAGGAAGCGGTCGCCGAACGCGACGGCGCCGACTTCGCCGAGGCCTTCATCGGCTACGACCAGGCGGTCGCCACCGCCCTGGTCCGAGCCCACAACCGACTTGGGAGCCCGACCCGGTGAGCGAACCCGGATACGAACAGGCCCGCGACGAACTGGCCGCGGTGGTCGCGAAGCTGGAGGCGGGCGGACTGTCCCTTGAGGACTCCCTAACCCTGTGGGAACGCGGCGAGGCCCTGGCCAAGATCTGCGACCGCCACCTGGCAGGCGCCCGCGAACGAGTCGAGACGGCCCTAGCCGCCGCCGAAGCCGAGGACTGACCCCGCCTACCGGCACTAGTCGCATCCGCCGTTGGCCCGATGCGCTGCGGACAACACCCTTGTTGATCGCCCGAAGACTCGGCAGAGTCGGCGGCCGGGCGCGTCGTGATTGGTGAACACGCCACAGAGTCGATCACCGTCGCGCGATCACAGCGCGTTGGTCACGGGGTGTGCGCTCTGGGTAACACCATCCCGGCGAAGACAATACGCAGTACGCCTGAGAGAGGGACAGCCGTGGCAAGCCTCGACTTCGCGATGTTGGCGGAATTCGCCGAGTTGGACTCCGCCGGTCTGCTCACAGTCGTCGGCGGCGGCTTCGATCGCATCGAGGTCAGGTCGCCCGGCCTGGTCCAGCAGGTGCACTTGGTCATGCGTTTCGAACTGGGACAGGGTAAGACATAGGTCAGCTTCGGGGTGCGTGTCGTCACCCCGAGTGATGACGATCTGAAGGTGGAGATCTCTGGCCTGGCCACGACCGGGCTGCTCGAGACCGAGAACCCGGGCAAACGGTACGCCCCGACGGTCCTCCCCCTCGGATTTCAGGTCTCAGTCTCTGGCTCGTGCAGCATCGATGTCGAGCTCGACGGCCACACCGTCGGCTCAGTGCCATTCGATGTTCGTGTCGCGGCTGGGGGTGTGGGTTGAGATGCACCTGTTGTTCTCGCAGCACGCACGCAGACGCATGCGCCAACGGAATATCACAGAGGGTGAAGTAAGGGCCTGTCTGACCGACTATCGGACTCGCATCGTGGGAGTCACCAGTTCGGTCTGCATTGCCGACGCTGGAACACGTAGTCTGAAGGTCGTTGTTGCAGCGGACAGGGATGGCGACACCGAGAGATTCATCATCACGACCGCGTGGAGGGGCGACGATGACAACTAGCCAGCGCATCTCGCTGGAGATCGATCAAGAGGCTGGTGCCGCATACCTTCAGTTCCTTGACTCCGCGGTCACCCGGAGCGTTGAGTTCAGTGACAGCATCGTCGTCGACCTGGACGAGCACGATGTGGCCGTGGGTATCGAGGTCCTCGATCTGAACATCTCCGTGCCGCTGGACGAACTAGCCGCGAAGCACCACATCCGGACCGAGTCCCTCGCTGTCCTGGTGCAGGCCCTGAGGTCGTCGAGCCCAGCCAACACCTATGCCGCGGGCTCGCATGCCGGCCCCGGACTGCCTCAACCGCGCATCCTGACCTCGTAACTGCGGCACGCCCGCCACAGGCCGTTGGCGACTCCCAACGGCAGCACCTATCGCGGCGCGGCTACCGTTCCCGAGCGCACAGAGGCTTCCCTGCGGTCAACGACGTGCCAATCCGAGCTCACGCGGGCGGACTGAGCGCCAGCACCAGCGCACACCAAGCACACGCCACAGCTCACCCCCAAGGGCCAAACCGCGACACGCCAACGGGTTGCGCCATTCAGGTTTACCGCTTCACAGGCGCGGCAGCCAGATACGCCCGCGCCAGCGCCCGGAACTCCTCCTCGTCCCCGGTCCCGGTGATCAACACCGTCGCCCCCGACACCGACGTCGCCCACGCGAGCTCCGAGCGCCGACCCGGGTAAACAGTCCACTGTGTACCGTCGACGTCCACCACCCCGCTGGACCCCGACGAGGCACCCGTCTCCGCCGCCACCAGTTCCGGTACCGAGGCCGCCGACTGGCTCAGCTGCACGAACCGCCCCGGGGTCAGCCAACCGGCTCGGACCACCACCGATACCGGTTCGACCCGGCCCGTGGAGGACGAGTTCGCTCGCCACGGGGCGGGCACCGCGGGCACCCGGACCGGGAAGTCCACCACCGCCGCCGCGCGCTGGAGCGAGTCCGCCGCGTCCACCGACGGGGCGGTCGACGGGTCCGCCGTCGGCGTCCCGGGGCTGAACGCGCAGCCGCGGTTGGCGAACATCAGCGCGCCGATGATCAGGAGCAGCGCGACCAGCGAGAGGACCATGTCGCGCGGGCCCTGGTTGAGCCGGGATTTGGCAGCCACGCCACCCATCGTCGCAAATGCCCCGCCGTGACGAGCGGCACGGCCGCGGTCGTACCCAGGTATACGGCCTGATCTGGGAGGATGCGGATTGGTCTGCCACCAAGGCAGGCCGCCCGCCGATCCGGGAGGCTTTATGAGCACGTCCACCAGCGCCAACGCCGCGCGCCGCCGGGAAGCACCCGACCGCAACCTCGCGCTGGAACTGGTACGCGTCACCGAGGCCGCCGCGATGGCCGCGGGCCGCTGGGTCGGCCGGGGCGACAAGAACGGCGGCGACCAAGCCGCCGTCGACGCCATGCGCAAGCTGGTCGGCACCGTGTCGATGCGCGGCGTGGTGGTCATCGGGGAGGGCGAGAAGGACGAGGCGCCCATGCTCTACAACGGCGAGGAGGTCGGCAACGGCGACGGGCCGGACTGCGACGTCGCGGTCGACCCGATCGACGGCACCACGCTGATGTCCAAGGGCATGCCCAACGCGATCGCGGTGCTGGCGGTGGCCGAGCGGGGCGCGATGTTCGACCCGTCCGCGGTGTTCTACATGGAGAAGCTCGCCGTCGGCCCGGAGGCCGCCGACGTCGTCGACATCACCGTCCCGGTCGCGGAGAACATCCGCCGGGTCGCCAGGGCCAAGAGCACCGACGTCTCCGACGTGACGGTCTGCATCCTCGACCGCCCCCGGCACGACGGCCTGGTCAAGGAGGTCCGCGAGGCGGGCGCGCGGATCCACTTCATCTCCGACGGCGACGTCGCGGGCGCGATCTCCGCCGCCCGCCCGAACACCGGTGTCGACCTGCTGCTGGGCATCGGCGGCACCCCGGAGGGCATCATCGCCGCGGCGGCGCTCAAGTGCATGGGCGGGGCCATCCAGGGCAAGCTGTGGCCCAAGGACGACGCCGAGCGCGGCCGGGCCATCGACGCGGGCCACGACCTCGACCGGGTCCTGCTCACCGACGACCTGGTCCGCGGCGACAACGTCTTCTTCTGCGCCACCGGCATCACCGACGGTGACCTCCTGCGCGGCGTGCACTACCGATCGGGTGGTTGTACGACGCAGTCCATCGTGATGCGGTCCAAGTCCGGCACAGTGCGCATGATCGATGGCTTCCACCGCCTCACCAAGCTGCGCGAGTACTCCTCGGTCGACTTCGACCGCCAGGGCGACACCGAGGACGACGGCATCCCGCCGCTGCCGTAGGTAACGGTTGGGTCGCGCGGGACAACCTCGCTCGCCCCAGGGGCGTCACAGCCATCGACGGGTATTCCCCTGGGGCAGGCGAGGAGCCGTATATGCAGGTCAACAGGCTGATCCTGGGCGCGGCGGTGGCCGCGACCGCGCTGCTGTCCGCGTGTGGCACGAGCGAGGGCGCCCCCGCGGCGCAACCCGCGACGTCCACCACGACGACGACCACCAGCGCGGCCCCCACGACCATGGTCCAGCCCACGACCACCACGGTCGAGCCGACCACGACAACCACCACGGTCGCCCCCACCACCACGCGGCCGACGACCACCACGACGAAGCCCAAGCCGACCACGACCACCACGAAGCCGAAGCCCAAGCCGACGACCGCGACACCCAAGCCCCCGCCGCCCCCGGCCATCGCCGGTGTCCCGTGCGCGAGCACGGTGGACGCGTGCATCGACCTGTCGGCGAACAAGACGTGGCTGCTCAAGGACGGCAAGGTCGTCTACGGCCCGGCCCCGATCACCAGCGGCCGCCCCGGCTACCTGACCCCGCCGGGAACCTTCCGCGTGCAGTGGAAGGACATCGACCACAAGAGCCGCGAGTTCAACGACGCGCCGATGCCGTTCTCGGTCTTCTTCAACGGCGGCATCGCCTTCCACCAGGGCAGCCTCAGTGCCAAGTCGCACGGCTGCATCCACCTGTCGGCCGCCGCGGCGAAGACCTACTACAACGCACTCGCCGTCGGCGACGTCGTGCAGGTCGTGCCGTAACCACCAGCGGCGGCTCAACTCCCCGGCTCGGACATCGCAAGGCTGATGTCCGAGCCGGCGCCGTTTCAGGAGGGCCATGACCTGACGACTTGGGTGGACTGCCCCGAACGCCTACCTGCCCAGTTTGCTCGCCGGGGAGTTCGGATGACAGCGGATCGAGTTTCAAGGTACCTTGCAACTATGTCCAGCGCCGCGTCCGAGATCAACTTCAGCGACCTGTCGAACAAGCCCGCGGACTCCGTCCGCAAGCTCCAGGAGTCGCCCAGCCGGACTCTGCTCGTGCACCGCCGTGGTGACGAGGAGGACTTAGTACTCACCACCGCGGGCAGGGCGCAGGAGGTGCGCGAGGTCGTCTCGACCACAACGGCGCTCTTCGTGGCTCTGATGCAGCACAGCGACAGCGTTCGGGACCTGGTGACCGACGTCATGCCGACAGCCTTTCCGTGGGTTCGGTTCCTGCCACGGGAAGACCTGCGCGCGTTCGTCGTCGACCTCGTGCAGACCCTGGAAGCCGCCGACTCGCTGGGCAGTCCGGCTCCGGTCACCCGACTTATCGCGGCGTGGCGGCACACTGCCGAGGTCCACGCGGATCCACGACTTCTCGCGATCCTCCAGCAGGACGGCGAGGACCTCGGTGACGTTCCGGCCCCGGAGGAAGCCATCTCGTGAGCCCGAAGAAAGGAGACCCGGTCGCCCCGCCGACCATCGCTGAGGAGTGGCACATTCGCTACTGCACGAATGAAGCGATCAAGGGTTGGCACGACCTGGAAACCCGCGCCGGAGGGAACTTGCGCAAGGCCTGGGAGGTCATGCGCGACAGTCCAGGCCCGGGATCAGGCAAGCCCTGCAGTCGTCATAGCCAACTGAAGGGCTGTTTGGCCTCTGGCACCCACGGCGGGCGGGAGTTGCCGCGCTGGCAGATCGAGGTCACCGGGGGCGACCGGATCTGGTATCTGCTGGACGTGGACGGACACACGGTCTGGGTTCAGTACGCGGGGGGCCATCCCAAGGCAACTGACTAGGCCCGGGCGCGGATGGTGGGGCCGGTCGGTGACGACCGGGGTCAGTGTCCGCCGCGGGCCATGCGGAGGACGTCGAGGGCCTGGTCGAGCTGTTCTTCGGTGAGTTTCCCGGACGACACGTGGCCCCGTTCGATCACGACCTCGCGGATCGTCTTGCGCTCCTTGAGCGACTGCTTCGCGATCGACGCCGCCTCCTCGTACCCCAGGACCGAGTTCAGCGGCGTCACGATCGACGGTGACGACTCCGCGTGCTCGCGCAGGCGGTCCACGTCCGGTTCGACGCCCTCGATGACCTTCGACGCCAGCAGTCGGGCCACCGCCGACAGGAGGCGGGCGGACTCGAGGATGTTGCGGGCGATCACCGGCAGCATCACGTTGAGCTGGAAGTTGCCCTGCGTCCCGGCGAACGCCACGGCGGCGTCGTTGCCGATGACCTGGGCGACCACCATCATCGTGGCCTCGGGGATGACCGGGTTGACCTTGCCGGGCATGATCGACGACCCCGGCTGCAGGTCCGGCAGCGCCAGCTCCGCCAGGCCGGTGCGCGGGCCCGAGCCGAGCCAGCGCAGGTCGTTGGCGATCTTGAACAGGGAGACGGCCACGGTGCGCAGTTGGCCGGAGGCCTCCACCACGGAGTCCTGAGTTGCCTGGGCCTCGAAGTGGTCGCGGGCTTCGGTCAAGGGGAGGCCGGTAGCGCTAGCGAGTTCTGAGGACACGGCAGCACCAAAACCGATAGGTGCGTTAAGACCCGTGCCCACTGCGGTACCGCCGATAGGCAATTCCCCAAGACGCGGCAAGACGGACTGCACGCGCTCTATGCCGTACCGCACCTGCGCGGCCCACGCGCCCGCTTCTTGTCCCAGCGTCACCGGGACGGCATCCATCAAATGGGTGCGTCCGGACTTCACGATGTCCGCCCACTCCCCCGCGCGAACCTCGATCGCCGAGGCCAACGCCTCGAGCGCCGGGACGAGGTCGGACACCAGGGCCTCGGTGGCCGCCAGGTGCAGCGTGGTCGGGAACGTGTCGTTGGACGACTGCGACGCGTTCACGTGGTCGTTCGGGTGCACGTCCCGACCGAGCGCGCGGGACGCCAGGGTCGCGATGACCTCGTTGGCGTTCATGTTCGACGAGGTGCCCGACCCGGTCTGGAACACGTCGATCGGGAACTCCGCGTCGTGGTCGCCCGCGGCCACGGCGTCGGCGGCCGTGGCGATGGCCTCGGCGACCTCGGCGGGCAGCACCCCCAGTCGGGCGTTGACCCGGGCGGCGGCCGCCTTGAGCAGGCCCAGCGCCCGGATCTGGGCGCGCTCGAGGCCCCGGCCCGAGATCGGGAAGTTCTCCACGGCGCGCTGCGTCTGCGCCCGCCACAGCGCGGCGGCGGGCACGCGGACCTCGCCCATGGTGTCGTGTTCGATGCGGAAGTCGCCCATGTGCACCAGTCTCACCCCGTTCGGGGACCTGGGCATGGTCAGGTTCCCCACATAGGGTGGTTCATGGACGCCCACCACATGCGTGAGAGCAGGTACCGATGACCGAGGTCGACCTACTCATCGTCGGCGCTGGCCCCACGGGCCTGTACGCCGCCTACTACGCCGGATTCCGCGACCTGACCACCGCCATCGTCGACTCGCTGCCCGAGCCCGGCGGTCAGGTCACCGCGATGTACCCGGAGAAGATGATTTTCGACGTCGCGGGCTTCCCCGCGGTGAAGGGCCGCGACCTGGTCTCCGCGCTGGTGGAGCAGGCCGACCAGTGGAAGCCGACCTACCTGCTGGGCAGGCGCGCCCAGACTCTGTCCCAAGTGGACGGACGGTTCATCGTCGACCTGGACGGCGGGGTCACGGTCAGCGCGGGCGCGGTGCTGATCAGCGCGGGCATCGGCGAGTTCACGCCCCGCCCGCTGACCGCGGGCGACGGCTGGCTCGGGCGCGGGATGGTGCACTTCGTGCCCGCGCTGGACGTGCACCGCGACCAGGACGTGGTCATCGTGGGTGGCGGTGACTCGGCCTTCGACTGGGCGCTGGCACTGCACCCGATCGCCACCAGCGTCACGATCGTGCACCGCCGGGCCAAGTTCCGCGCCATGCCCGCGACAGTCCGCCAGGTGACGAACCTGGGCGTCCGGATCATCACGGACGCGGAAGTGACGGAGATGATCGGCGACGACGAGAGCCTCCGACAGGTGACTCTTAGCGTGAAGGGCGAAGACGCGCCGGTAGTGCTACCCGCACAGGCAGTGGTAGCGGCGCTGGGGTTCACGGCCGACCTGGGACCGATCGAGGCGTGGGGCCTGGAGATCGACCACCGGTCGATCTCGGTGGACTCGACGATGCAGACCGCGCGGCCGCTGGTCTACGCGGCCGGGGACGTGGCGGCCTACCCGGGCAAGGTGAAGCTGATCGCGACGGGCTTCGGGGAGGCGGCGACAGCGGTGAACAACATCGCGGTGGCGCTGAACCCGGAGGCCCACCTGTTCCCGGGCCACTCGAGCGCGGCGGAGTAGAGATGGTGGTGGCTGCGACGGTTTCGGTCGCAGCCACCAGTGCCGAGCAAGACTCACCGCTGCTCGATCTGATTCCACACCGACGAAGTGAGCAGGTCGGTCTGGTCAATGGGTGGTAGGGCTGCGTCTAGCGGACGCATGGCTCCGTAGATGCGCCTCATGGTGCTCTTGTCAGGCAGCTGCGGACTTCCAGCGGCGCGCAGAAGGACAGTCTCCGAGTTCCACACGCGGATGGAACCGCGCCGCGGAGCCATGCGGGCGAATCTGGCGGCTTCCTGCTGAGCCATGGCCGTGCCGTCCCGCTCCTGGATGAGGACCGTGACATCCCTGCCCGCATCGGCGAGCACGACGGCGTGCGCGATCACCATCAGCTCGCCAAGATCCTTGCCTTGCTGCATCCGTTGACTCATCGGGAGGTGGCAGAGGCGCTGGACGGCGACTGAGAGTTCCACGGACTCATCGTCGGAGAGCACCTCGATGCGACCAGCGTTCTCCAGCATCTGCCACTGGTTCGCGGCCGAGCCCAACAAGCGTTGCTTCTCACGGCTCTTGCGCATCACCTCGGTACGCACGATCTCCGGCGCGGCAAAGCCCCCACGCAGCCCCTGGAAGAGGACACGCGTGGTGTCCTTCCTGGCCAGGAACGTGAGGGCGGGTCCCGCGTCGACGACAGTCCCGGTGCAGGTGGTCACTCGTCCAGCCAAGAGAGGTCGATGAACTCACCTGCGTCCCGGACGTCCCGGTCAGCCGGATGTGCGACAGCGCCGCGGACTCGGACGCCTGCTTCGGTGAGTTCGGTGGCGAGGTCGGCCGCTGGGATCCCGCGGACACCGGCGAGGGTCTCGATCGTCACCACGCCCGCCGCGTAGCCCGCGACCGCGCGGGCGAGAAGGCGCTGTGGTGATCGCCGCTGACTGGACTCCACCTGCAGGGCGCGGTACTGGTCCATCCACCCGAACCGGGCCGCCAGCGATGGCGTGAAGGTGCCTGCGAACAGGTTGAGGTCGCCTTGGTCGCGGTACCCGCTGTCGCGCAACTGGATCGCGGCGATCTTGGGCGAGATCTGGAAGCGCTGCACCAGGTCCGAGAACGTGGCGAGGTCGAGCGCGCGCCGATCGGCCATGAACTGGCCGACGGCCTCGACGGGGAGCAGCAGGTGCCGGGCGAAGGCCTGGGCGCGGCTCTCGACGGTGGCGTTGAAGACCAGGGACCCGGACTCGCCCGCGTGGTGGTCGTCGAAGACGAGGTGCCCCAGCTCGTGGCCAAGTGTGCTGCGCCAGCGCATGGGATGGAGGGAACGAGCCACCCCGACGATGGTGACCCCGCGCGCTGGGTCGATCATCGTCAGCCCGTGTTCGTCGCTGTCCTCGACGTCGAGGACAGCGACGTCGACATCGCGGGTCTGCTCGATCAGCGTCACGACGTCCGCGATCGGGGCGATGCCGAGTCCGTTCTCGGAACGGAACTCCCGAGCCGCGACCATGGCGGACTTCTCGTACTCGGTCACGGTCGCGGGACGCCCTGCTCTTCCAGGTAGGCGTCGAGTTCGAGGAAGTGAACCAGCTCCCGACGAAGGCCGGCCATCTGGTTCTCGGCGTTGCGGTTCTCGGCCCGGGCGAAGCAGACGACGCGGTCGCGCACGGGGGAGTGCTCAGAGATCTCCGAGAGCGAGCACCCGAGCGCACGAGCCAGTGCGACCAGTTCCGGCATCTTCGGCTTGCGAGCCCCGAGCTCGACGCGGTTCAGCGTCGCTTGGCTCAGCTCCGCCCGGTCGGCGAGCGCCCGCTGGCTCAACCCGACCCGCTCCCGGGCGGCTCGCACCCGGTCACCCGAGGTCATCATCTGAATCACTCCCCCACTCAGTGATTCAAGTGTACGCGCTCGGCGAAGCCGGAGGAAGTGTCGCGACCCACGACGGGGGTGTCGTCGCAGGTCACGACACCGGTCGCTACCTGACGGCGGTGAGCAGGGACTCCAGGGCGGTGGCGGGCAGGAGCAGAACCGGCCCGGACACGTTCTTGGAGTCGCGGATGCCCGCGACGGTCGAGCCATGCGCCAACTCAACGCAGTTGCCGGTGTTGGTGCTGCGAGAACTCTTGCGCCACTGCGCCGGAGCATCGATGTGTGCCACCTCCACACAGTTGGCCTGGTTGGTGCTGCGGGAACTCTTGCGCCAGCGGGCGGTTTTCAGGTCCAGCGCGGACATGCTGCGTTCCTCTTCCTAGGCGGTCATCTCGGCCACGGTGGCCGAGAGCCACTCGGCCGTTGCATCGGGTGCAAGGGACACGTTCAGAATATTGCGGAGCGCAAGGCGATACCCGGCGAGATCTACCTCTTCCTCTTGGAACATCGCCGTGTCCTGGTTCTCGGCGTAGACCAAGGCTGGTTCCTCAGCAAACTCCAGGATCATGAAGGGGCCTCTGAGGCCCGCAGTCGCTCCCGCCGAGGTGGGCAGCATCCGGACGCTGATGTTCCGGTACTCGCCTAGCTCCATCAGGCGGCGCAACTGGCGGACCATGACGCCCGCTCCCCCAATCGGCACGCGGAGCGCCGCTTCGTGGATCACAGCCAGGAACTGAGGTGCGTTGGACCTGGTCAGGAGTGTCTGCCGAGCGATCCGCGAAGCCACCAGGTTGTCCAACTCCACCGGGGAGAGGGTCGAGTCCAAGCCCTGGAGCATCGCAGCCGCATACTCTCCGGTTTGCAAAAGCCCCGGGACAACCATGTTCTCGTAGTTCTGGATGCGTCTTGCCTTGTTCTCGAAGTCGATCACGGCGCGCCAGATGCTCGGGAGGTTGGCTTGGCGCTCCCACCAGCCCTTCTGGTCGCCCCGCCGCAGCAGGTCCAGCAGTTCGGTGCGGCGAGCGGCCGGGACCTTGTAGAATCCCAGCAGGACAGCGACATCCTCATGTTGCAACCCACTGACACCGGTCTCCATCCTGCTGATCTTGCTCGCTGAAACTCCAAGTTGCTCGCCTACCTCGGCGCAGGTAAGTCCTTTGACCTCACGGAGTTTGCGTAGTTCGGCGGCCACAGTCCTAGACCGGACCGAAGTGTGCGGGTTTCCAGGCATGGGGGCATGCTTTCGGAAACAGTCCCGCAACACAATCACACGATCGGGCCATGGCGTGCAGCAGTTGCAACGAGAAAGAGTGGTCCTAACCGTTCCAACTGGAGGACACAATGGACCAACCGAACCTCGCCGAGCTGCACCGCCAGGTTGTGGAGCGCATCCCGGAGGTCAAGACCTGGACCATCGAGCAGACCGACGAGACCGGCCCCGCGATCATCTCGATGCGGATGCCCGACCTCGTCATCACCGACGCCGACGGCAGCAGCATCACCCTGAGCCTGCGCCAGTGCCTGCTGGTGATCCGGCACATGAGCGATGTGACGGACTGGTTCGAGGAGTTCGAGGAGAAGGTCTGAGAAGTCCGACAGCACAACCGATCCCGACCACCGCCACCCCGGCGAGTGCGACCACCGTCAACTCTTGTGCCCCCATCGCCACCGACACCACCAGGCCCGCCACCGGCATCACGCCGATCAGCACCCCGGCCCGGTCGGCGCCCAGCACATTCACCGCTAGGTACCAAATCACGAACGCCACAACCGTTAGCACTGCCACTACTAAGAGGGCTACCGACTCCCTCTTAGTCGGAATGCGCCACGGGTCAACGAGAACCGCGAGCACGCTGCCAACACCTGTCGCCAAGAGGTGTGCCCATAGCGCTACCGACAATCCCCCTAGTACGGCAGCCGCCATTTGTTAGCTGACCTGGGTGTTCTCGATGTCGCGGGCGAGTCTGGTGCGTTTGTGGAACCAGCGTGAGCGTGCTTGGTGGGTGCGTCGCCAGTTCACCCAGTGGGT
>NZ_BSTR01000031.1:0-49688 GCF_030269645.1 Actinokineospora sp. NBRC 105648
CTCGATCTAGTGAACTCGCTTCGTGCGGGGCCCCTAGAGCACCGCGGTGGAGAGAAAAGGGCAGGTAAGGGCATCCCCACCCACGGCAAGTTTAGCGGCACTCTCCCCCCACACGAAGCGAGTCCACCAGATCGAGCATCCGTAACGGGACTTGCGTACCAGCCGGGTCGGCCTCACCGCTGCGGTTTGCTGGGGGACGGGATTCACTTGGGTGCGGGCGGGGTCGGCCTCACCGCTGCGGTTTGCTGGGGGACGGGATTCACTTGGGTGCGGGCGGGGTCGGCCTATCCGCTGCGGTATCGGCGGGGTCAGGATCCTATTGTGTGCCAGCGGGATTGGCCTATCCGCTGCCATTGGGTGGTGGCGAGGCGAGACTCTGCCGTGGTTTTGCAGCGGGTCTGCATTCCCGCCGAATTACTCCCCGAAGTGTGCCAGGTTCAGGAATGGGTAACCGGGCAAGCCTGCGGCCGCCGTTAGTCCTGCCTCTGGCTTCCCCGCCACCCACAGCACCCCCGTAGCCGCAACGTTCGTCCGCAACGACGATCCAGCCCGTGGCAGGACAACCGGCACGACTCGGCCGTCTGGCAGCGTTGCCTGGCCGGTCACTGTCTTGCGGGTGACTCGGGTCGGGGCCGGTAGGTCGACTGGCACCTGCGTCCACGGCCCGGCTGCCAGGAGTCGGTCGATCTTCGACCAGTGCAGCATCCGGTGGATGCGCCATCCCAGCAGTGCCAGGATCGCCAGGGTTCCCACGAAGACGCCGATGGACAGCCACACCTGGTCCGCTCGAATCCCACGACGCAGCAGGTCCACGACGATGAAGCCGGCGAAGATCGTCAGCAGGGCCGGGGCGACCAGGTCGGTGCGGGCGCGCTTGCGTGGTGCGGCGATCACCCTCGCCAGTACCGCATCTGCCGAGGCCAGCGAGGCGCGGACGGGGGCGGGCTGTTCCACCGAGATCTCGTAGGCGCTGGTGAACTCCGCCGTGCTCACCCTCGCCTGGCCCAACGGCAGGGCGAGGCCGGTCGAGCGGATCGCGGTCCAGCCCTTGTCGTCCGGGCCGACGAGCCAGATCTTGCCGGTGCGGGCCAGGACCTGCTGTGCCGCCCACGGGAGCGCGGGTGCGAGCAGGTTCAGGGTCGAGCCGTCCGGGAACCGGGCCAGGAGGCGGGCCTTGGGCAGGCCCCGGGTGGGGCGGAAGACCTTGACCGTCGCGGGGCGCCACGGGGAGGTGCGCAGCAGGCGGGTGGCGGGACCTATCCACCGGCCGCTGATCAGCACCGCGAGCACGAGGGTGACCAGGAAGGCCAGCGCCGCTACTGTCAGGATCGCTATGCCGATCCAACCCCCGCCCGCCGCGATCAGCCAGACCGCCGGGACACCGAAGAGGAGTACCGCGAACGGCAGCCCGATCAGCGGGAGCCGGATCGAGGTCAGGGCGCGGGCGGTGGCCAGGTCCTCGATGGCGGGTCCCTCGACCGGTGGTTCCACGGCGGCTGCCTCGCGCTGGGTGACCTTGCTCATGTGCCCTCCCGGTGGCGGTTGACCTGGGCAGCGTAGCCAGTTCGTGGTAGACGACTTCCCAGCGGACCCGACACAAGTTAGGGTGGCCTAAGTCAGGAGGTGTGGCAGTGACCCGAAGCGACGCGCCGCGTCCGCCGGCACCGCATCCGGCCGAGCGGGCGCGCACCATCGCGGCCCTGGGTGGTCGGGCGACGCTGGTCCCGGCGACCGACCCGAGCGGGTCCGACCGGATCTCGCCGCTGCTGCACCACGTGCACGACGACGGCACCGTCAGTGTCCTGCTGCCCGACGACCACGAACTGGTCGCCGCCGCTTGGCAGGCGCCGCGCGGGGAGTTGGCCACGATGGTGGAGCTCGCCGACGCGGCCCCGGTGCCCCTGCGCGAGCCGATCCGCGGGCTGCTGTGGATCACCGGGTGGCTCCGCGCGCTGTCCGAGGAGGAGTCGCGCGCCCAGGCCCTCGTGGTCGCCGAGCGCAGGCCCGACCCGCGGCTGCTCGATCTCGGTCACGGCGCCGCGCTGCTCCGGCTCATCCCCGCCTCCCTGGTCCTGGCCGACGCCGAGGGCTCGCACTCGGTGGCCCTGGCCGCGTTCACCGCCGCCGAACCGGACCCGTTCGCCGCGTTCGAGGCCGGGTGGCTGCGCCACCTGGAGGTCACGCACACCGACGTCGTGGGCGCCCTCGTCCGCCACCTCCCCGAAGACCTGCGCGGCGGCCACGTGCGCCCGCTCGGCCTGGACCGCTTCGGTCTGCGCCTGCGCGTGGAGGCCGCCGACGCCGACCACGACGTCCGCCTCGCCTTCTCCCACCCGGTCAGCACCCCGACGGAACTCAGCGCCGAACTCCGGCGACTCGTCGGCTGTCCGTTCCTGGCCGCCCGCAGCGCGGGCTAGCCCCCCGCCGACCACCCGGCGTTGTAGGGCGTCCACACACGGGGGCGAGTAGCTTCCCGCAGGGTGGGGAGACTGCGGGAGTGGCTGGCGCCGGTGCGCGACGGCTCCGACTTCATCGACGATCCCGAGCAGCGGCGGCTGGTGCGGATCGAGCTGGTCATCGTCTTCTCGATCACCCTCGGCCTCTCCGGGCTGAGCAGTCTGCTGTCCCTTGTGGACGCCCTGCTGCAACCCGTCGCGCTCAGCAGGCAGACCGTCGCCATCAACGTCCCGCAGGCCGACCTCGGCCTGATCGACCTGCTCAAACAACTCCTCGGCGTCGTGCGGCTCGTCGCCTGGGGGACCCTCGGTCTCTACCTGCTCTACCGCGCGGGCATGCGGTTGGCGCAGGTCGGGCTCGACGGGCGCCGCAAGGGGTCCGACGCTGCGGCCGGGGTCGGGTTGGCCACGCTGATCGGGCTCCCCGGGCTCGGGTTCTACCTGGTCAGCCACGCCCTCGGGATCAACCTCGCGGTGGCTCCGTCCACTCTGGACGACACCTGGTGGCGACCGGTCGTGCTGACCCTCCTGGCCGCGGGCAACGCGTGGGCCGAGGAGGTGCTGGTGGTCGGGTACCTGATCAGCCGGTTGCGCCACCTCGGGTTCCGGGAGAACTCCTCGCTCGTGTTCGCCGCAGTGCTGCGCGGTTCGTACCACCTCTACCAGGGGTTCGGCGGCTTCGTGGGCAACCTGGTCATGGGACTGGTGTTCGGCCGCGTGTGGCAGCGGACGAACCGGTTGTGGCCGTTGGTCATCGCGCACACGCTGCTCGACTTCGTGGCCTTCGTGGGATATTCGCTGTTGCGCGGCAAGGTGTCCTGGCTGCCCTAGGCCACCAACAGCCCGACCCCGATCGACACCACCCCCACCGCCAGCGCGACGGCACCCGCCCAGACCAGGCCGATCAACCGGTTGGGCCGCACGACCTCGCCCCGTCCCATGGACGAGAAGAAGAACCCCGCCGGGATCAGGGCCGCGGCGAGTGGCACGCCGAGTCGTGCGAGCCAGCCGAGCGCGCCCGTGAGGGCCGCGCCGTCGGCTAACACCAGGCAGACGAGCCCGAGGGTGACGAGCACGCCCGCGTGCGCGTGACCCGCGCGGGCGAACCGCTGCTGGAACGGAGTCGCCGGGGCCTGGCCGCGGGCGAGCCGCATCAGGTACCAGCCGCCGAACTCGATGCCGACGATGGAGAGCAGGACGGTGCCCGCCAGCACCCGGCTGGCGTCGGAGAGTGCGAAAGTGGTCATGCCGGAAAGATTACAGTGTTACGTAACAGCGTTTCAATACCTTTCCGCTAGCGGATCGACGCAGCTCCGGGTACCAATGGGGCCATGGCTGGCCTGGGCGAGTACCGCCGGAAGCGGGACGCCGGGCGCACCCCCGAACCCGTCCCGGCCGAGGACGCCGTGCTCGACAGCGCCGTGCTCGAAACCGGCGCGGACGGCGACACCCTGGCGTTCGTCATCCAGGAGCACCACGCCAGCAGGCTGCACTGGGACGTCCGGCTGGAACGCGGCGGCGTGCTGGTGAGCTGGGCGGTCCCCAGGGGCCTGCCCACCGAACCCGGCGACATCCGGCTGGCCGTGCACACCGAGGACCACCCGATGGAGTACGCGACCTTCGAGGGCGAGATCCCCAAGGGCGAGTACGGCGGCGGTCGGATGGTCATCTGGGACCGCGGCACCTACGAGACAGTCAAGTGGAGCGAGCGCGAGGTGGCGGTCGTCTTCGCCGGCGGCCGCGTGCAGGGCAGGTACACCTTCTTCCACGGCGGCAAGTCCGACCGCGACTGGATGGTCCGCCGCTCCGAACCGCCGCAGCGCCCCGACTGGGTGCCGCTGCCGCAGACCCTCGAGCCGATGCTCGCCTCCCCCGGCGCGCTGCCCACCGCCGAGGAGGACGAGGACTGGGCCTACGAGTTCAAGTGGGACGGTGTCCGCGCACTGGCCCGAGTGGACGGTGGCAGGCTGCGGCTGTTCTCCCGCAAGGGAAACGACATCACCGCCACCTACCCCGAGCTGCGCGCGCTCGGCGAGGAGCTGGGCAGCACCCAGGTGTGGCTCGACGGCGAGGTGGTGGCCTTCGCCGACGGCAAGCCCTCGTTCGCCGCCCTGCAGAAGCGCATGCACGTCGACGACGAGCGCCTCACCCGCAAGCTGGCCGTCGACCTGCCGGTGACCTACGTGGTCTTCGACGTGCTGCACCTCGACGGCCGCCCGTGCGCCGCCCTGCCCTACACCGAGCGCCGCGAGCTGCTGCTCGGCCTCGGCCTGCGCGGCCCGCACTGGAACACCTCGCCGAGCTACCCCGGCGAGGGGCCCGCGGTGCTGGAGACCGCCCGCGACCAGCAGCTCGAGGGCATCATCGCCAAGCGGCTGGCCTCCCGGTACCACCCGGGCAGGCGCACCCCGGACTGGCGCAAGATCACCGACCTGCGGGCCGTCGAGGTGGTCATCGGCGGCTGGCGCCCCGGCGAGGGCAGGCGCGGCGACGTGTTCGGCTCGCTGATGCTGGGCGTGCCCTCCCCCGACGGGCTGCGCTACGTCGGCCAGGTCGGCACCGGGTTCACCGACGAGGCGCTGCGCGAGCTCACCGCGAAGCTGCTGCGCCTGGAGCGCAAGACACCGCCGTTCTGCAACGAGGTGCCGCGCGAGCGCGCCCGGCACGCGCGCTGGGTGCGGCCCACACTGGTGGGCGAGGTCGTGTTCCGGGACTGGACGGCCGACGGCCGGATGCGCGCGCCCGCCTGGCGCGGGCTGCGGCCGGACAAGGGTCCCGAGGACGTCGAGGGGTGGTCGGGCGGTGGCCGGTGAGGTGCTGGTCGAGGTCGACGGCAGGCGGTTGCGACTGTCCAACTTGGACAAGGTGCTCTACCCCGAGGACGGGTTCACCAAGGGCGACGTGATCGACTACTACAGCCGGGTCGCGCCGGTGCTGGCACCGCACCTGCTCGACCGGCCGGTCACCTTCCGCCGCTTCCCCGACGGCGTGGCCAAACCGGGGTTCTTCGAGAAGAACGCCTCGCGGCACTCCCCCGAGTGGATCCGCACCGTCACCATCGAGACCCCGGGCAGCTCGACCGGCGCGGAGTCGCTGGACTTCGCGCTGCTGTGCGACCTGCCGTCGCTGGTGTGGGCGGCGAACCTGGCCGGCCTGGAGCTGCACGTCCCGCAGTGGACGGTGGGCGCCCGGGGCGGCAAGCGGCACCCCGACCGGCTGGTGTTCGACCTCGACCCCGGCCCGCCCGCCACCATCGTCGAGTGCGCCCGGGTGGCGCTGCGGCTGCGCGAGCTGCTCACCGACGACGGCCTCGACGTCGTCGCGAAGACCAGCGGCTCCAAGGGGATGCAGCTCTACGCGGCGGTGACCACCGCCTCCGACACCCGCACCTCCGACTACGCCAAGGCCATGGCCGAGCGGCTGGAGAAGGAGCTGCCCGACCTGGTGGTGTCCCGGATGGCGAAGAACCTGCGCCCCCGCAAGGTGTTCATAGACTGGAGCCAGAACAACCCGAACAAGACCACGGTCGCGCCGTACTCGCTGCGCGCCCGCCCGCTGCCCACCGCCTCGACCCCGCTCACCTGGGCCGAGGTCGCCGCCTGCCGCGCCCCCGAGGACCTGGTGTTCACCGCCGACGACGTGCTGGACCGGGTCGAGGAGCACGGCGACCTGTTCGCGCCGCTGCTGGCGGGCAAGGCGCCGCGGCTGCCGCGCTAGAGGTCGACCGGGGCGGACCCGAAGGCCACGTTGAACCGGTCGCACCAGATGACGACGCTGCGCATGCCGGTCAGGTCGGCGTCGGCGGGGATCGGGTAGTTGATGTTGCCGTCGGTGGCCTTGAGCTTGCCCAGCCGGACGTAGCGGCCGTCGTCGTAGGCGTGCCAGTCCGCGCCCGCGGGGGCGGCCGAGAGCCAGACGTGCACGTCCGGGCCGTCCGAGGTGGAGAACCCGGTCAGCCGCAGCAGCCGGGCGCCACCCTGCTCGAGCACCCGGGCGGTCCCTCGGGTGGGGTGCTCCTGGCTCACGAACGCGCCCTCACCCAGCACCTTCGGCCCCGCGGGCGCGGTGGTGAGCACCGGCGGAGTCGAAGTCACTGAAGGCGCGGCGGTCGCGGCGGTCTCGGGAGTCGTGGCGGTGGCCGTCGGGGCCTCGAACGCGGCGGGGACGGCCTCGTCCACCGAGTTGTGCGTGACCAGCTTCCAGGGCTGGAACAACCACAATCCGACGATCAACAGGGCCAGGGCGGTGATAACGCCACCCCAGACCACCCTGCGACGCAACGATCCGCGCATAAAACCGGCCCTTCACTTAACGATTCGCAAACAAGCATGGCGATCTGTGGCGTTCTTCGCCATTATGCCCGGTCGCAGGCAGCGTTTTCCTTACTGAGTGGTTACGCTCGTTTCGTGACCGCTGACATCCCGGACGTCCCCGACGCCGAGCAGCCCGCCCCCTCCCCGCGCGTGGACAGCGAGGTCGGCCCGCTGCGCACGGTGCTGTTGCACCGCCCGGGCAACGAGCTCAAGCGCCTCACGCCGAGGAACAACGACCAGCTCCTCTTCGACAGCATCCCCTGGGTCGACCGCGCCCAGGACGAGCACGACGCCTTCGCCGACGTGCTCACCGGGCGCGGGGTCGAGGTCATGCTGCTCTCGGACAGCCTGGTCGTCGCGCTGGCCGACGAGCGCGCGCACGCCGCCGCGGCCACCACCGCGGTCGACCGGCGGCGGCTGGGCAACGAGCTGGCCGACGCGCTGGCGGGCTACCTGGCCACGGTGGACGCCAAGGGCCTGGCCGACGTGCTGATGGCGGGCATGACCTTCGAGGAGCTGCCCGCCGCCGAGGGCGCCTCGCTGGTGCGCAAGATGCACCACCCGCACGACTTCGTCGTCGACCCGCTGCCCAACCTGCTGTTCACCCGCGACTCGTCGGTCTGGATCGGCGACCGGGTGGCCATCGCGTCGCTGGCGATGCCCGCCCGGGCCCGGGAGACCGCGCTGCTCGACCTGATCTACGCCTACCACCCGCGCTTCCGCACCGCGGGCCGCGCGTACGGCGCGCACTCGGCCCCCGTCGAGGGCGGCGACGTGCTGCTGCTGGCGCCCGGCGTGATCGCCATCGGGGTCGGCGAGCGCACCACCCCGGCGGGCGCGGAGTCGCTGGCCCGCTCGGCCTTCCGCGACGGGCTCGCGCACACCGTGCTGGCGGTGCCGATCGCGCAGGACCGGGCCACGATGCACCTGGACACCGTGTGCACCATGGTCGACCGGGACGCCGTGGTGATGTACCCGGCGGTGCGCGACACCCTGCGCGCCTACAGCCTGCGCCCGGACGGGGCGGGCGGGGTGCGGGTCGAGGGCCCGACGCCGTTCCTCGACGCCGCGTCCACCGCGATGGGCATCGACCGGCTGCGGGTGATCGACACCGGCCTGGACCCGGTGACCGCCGAGCGCGAGCAGTGGGACGACGGCAACAACACCCTGGCGGTCGCGCCGGGTGTGGTCGTGGCCTACGAGCGCAACGTGGAGACGAACTCGCGGCTGGAGGACGCCGGGATAGAGGTGCTCCGGATCAGCGGCTCCGAGCTGGGCACCGGCCGCGGCGGGCCGCGCTGCATGTCCTGCCCGGTGACCCGCGACGCGCTCTGATCGCGGCTAAGCGAGCATCCAGCGCAGGGCGAGGTAGGCGAGCAGGCCGAACACGGTCAACAGGGCGGTGGCGGCCGCGGCCTGCCACCTGCGTTCGGTCTGCATCGTGCTCCTCGGGTACCGGTCGGGGTCGGGGAGATCCTGGCACCGCCCGCCGCGGCGCGCCGGTCGAACGGGCTCGCCCGATATGGTGAATCCCGCCGAAAAGCTTAGGAATGCCTAACCTGAAATATCATTCCTAAGCCTTGCCTAACGTGATCAATATTCCGCCGGAATGGCCAGAACAATTGGCTCCGCGCGGGGCCGTCAGCGTATTGTCAGGGCCATGACCACGAAGTTCCACCAGCTCCTGCAGGCCCAGATCCGCAACGAGTTCACCGCCTCGCAGCAGTACACGGCGCTGGCGGTCTGGTTCGACGGACAGGACCTCCCGCGGCTGGCCAAGCACTTCTACCGGCAGGCGCTCGAGGAGCGCAACCACGCCATGATGATCACGCAGTACCTGCTGGACACCGACATCCCGGTCGCCATCCCGGGAATCGACGACGTCCGCAACGACTTCTCCGACCCGGCCGAGCTGATCACGTTGGCGCTGCAGCAGGAACGCGGCGTCACCGACGACATCATCACGCTGGCCAAGGTCGCGCGGGACGAGGACGACTACAAGGGCGAGCAGTTCATGCAGTGGTTCCTCAAGGAACAGGTCGAGGAGGTGGCCTCGATGTCGACCTTGCTCAACGTCGTCAAGCGGGCCAACGGCAACCTGTTCGACGTGGAGAACTACCTCGCCCGCGAGGTCGTCGGCGAAGGCGGCCACGACCCGCTGGCTCCCCGCGCCGCGGGCGGGGCGCTCTGACTGGGACACGCTAACCGGACGACGACGCGGGGACGGACACCGTCCCCGCGTCCGTGCTGTCCAGCGGCCCGCCCTAGCGGCTCGCGGGGATGCTGGGCGGATCCGTCGCCCCCGCGGTCGGGTACCGCAGGGCGTCCGAGGGTTCGGTCGGGGCGATGGTGGTCTGCGCGGTCGGCGTCGCCGTGGGCAGCCCGGGTCCCGCGGGCGGCAACTGGCTCGCCGACCCCATCCCGGCCAGCACCACACCACCGGTGACCAGCAGCGCCGCCAGCACCGCCCCGCCCGCGGCGCCCGCCGCCACCCGCCGCCTGCGCACCCGGTGCGCACCCGCCACGACCGCCTCGGCGGCACCCGCCTTCGCGGGCACGTCCAGCCGGTCGTCGGCGAACAGCCTGCGCAGCTCCTGGTCGACGTTCACGCCTCGCACCTCCCGTCGACGGCGTCGGCCAGCGCGCAGCGCAGGGCCGACATCGCCTTGCTGGCCTGGCTCTTCACCGTTCCCGCCGTGACGCCCAGGGTGTTGGCGATCTCCACTTCGGACAGTCCCTCGTAGTAGCGCAGCACGATCACCGCGCGCTGGCGCGGCGGCAGCGTGCGCAGGGCCCGCCACAGCGGCTCGTCCTCGAAGGCGTAGCGCGCCCGGGCGGCCGGGCAGTCCGGCACGTCGGCGACCAGGTTCTCCCGCCGCGACCGCCGCCAGCGGCTCACGTGCGCGTTGGCCATCGCCCGGCGCGTGTAGGCCAGCGGGTCGCCCGAGCGGCGCACGACCGCGGGCCAGCGCGAGCCGACCTTCTCCAGCACCCCTTGCACGAGGTCCGCCGCGTCGTGCGGGTTGCCGGTCAGCGCGTGGCCGTAGCGCAGCAACCCGGGCATGGCGCTGCCCGCGAACTCAGCGAAGTCGTCCATCCCCGCCGTGGGCCTTCCCCGTGACGTCGGGACCCCCTTGGCCCCGGCACCTTGAGCACGCCCGACCGAGCGGTCCCGTTGCCGGGCGAGTCCCGACCGTTACCTGCCTCTAGGCCCCCGGCTCGATCCCCGGCTCGAGCTAGCGCAGCGCGAGCGACGGCGGCAGGTCGAAAGCGCCGTCCGGGCCGGGCGGGAACTCGTGCACGGCCACCACGGCGGCGGCCGGGATCGGGCCGTACACGTGCGGGAACCACGGGCCACCCGGGATCGGCGGCGCGCCTGCCTCCCACCGCAGCGGCACACCCAGGCGGGCCGGATCGATCTCCAGCAGCAGCAGGTCGGTCCGGCCCGCGAACAGCCGGGTGGCGGGCAGGTGCACGGTGCCCGGGTCCGAGCAGTGCACGAAGTCCTCGCCGGGCAGTGGCGCCACCTCGGCGGCGGGCCACTGCTCGCGGGTGGTGATGTGCAGGATCACCGGATCGTGATCTGCCTGCCGAGCAGGCCGTCGCGGGCCCGGCGCTCGTCGCCGGTCAGCGGCTCGTCGGCCAGCGAGGCCAGCGCCGCGTCCAGCCGGGTGCCCAGGGCGTCGACGCCCTCGGTCCACTCGCGGGCGTGCAGCTCGCGGTCGAGGTCCCACACCGGCACCAGCAGGCCGTGCGCCCGGAACGAGCCCGCGTAGCGCGAGCCCTCGCCCAGGCCGAGCTCACCGCAGGCGTGCAACCGGGCCAGCGCGGCCAGCAGGTCCTCCTCCGGCTCCGGGCGGACCCAGCGCAGGTGCGCCTTCTCGCCCGCGTCGACCCAGTAGGCCGACGGACCGATCCGCTCGGTGGGCAGGATGGCGCTGTTGGCCCGCTCCAGCGACAGCGCGACCTCACCGGTCGGCTCGCTGCCCTCGGGCATCCACCAGGTGAAGTCGGTGTGCACCACCGGGTCCAGCGCGGCGGCCGGGTCGAGCAGGTCCTGCAGCCGCTCCGGCCGCTCACCCGGTTCGGCGGTCTCCGGGCCGACCACGCCGAGCACGTCACCGGGCGCGGCGTCGAGCACCCAGCGCACCGCGCGGGCCAGGTCGCGGCTGATGTCGCTGGACCGGGTCTGCACCTGCAGGCCCACGTAGGCCACACCGTCGGCGCGCACCAGCGCGGCCGCGGCCATCGGCAGCACGGTGGCCAGGGTGACCTGGCGGTCGCCGCCGTCGAGCAGGGTCAGCGCGGCGGTGCCCGACGGCACGAACTCGCGCAGCGCGATCAGCTCACCCTCGGCCGCCAGCCCCTCGAACGGGCGGGCCACCGGGACGTCCACGGCGCCACCGGCCGAACCGTGGCAGGCCTTGTAGCGCTTGCCGGAGCCGCAGGGGCAGGGCTGGCGGGGGCCGATGCCAGAGGCGTCCGGGGTCTTGGCCTTGCGCACGTTCTTCACGGCGGATCGCCTGGACATCTGCGAGCTCCTCATCGAGACCGGTGAACCGAGTGGGCCGGACGCTACCCAACCGCGCGCGGGCTCACGGTCGGGGGGACCACACGCCGACGAAGCTGCCGCAGGTGACCGGGCGCCCGGTGAGCTCGGCGCGGATGGCGTCCTCCACGCCCGAGTAGCGCACGATCGGGGCGTCCGACGCCACCTGGGCGGGTACCGGGGCGCCGGTGGCCAGGGCGCGCCCGGAGACGGTCTCGAACAGCACCAGGTAGTCACCGGCCCGGTCGAGGTCACCCGCGGCGGCGACCACCCTGCTGGTGGCGTCGCCGATCAGCTCCAAGGGCACCGGCCAGTCCATCGGCAACGGGTTGCGCACCCCGAAAGCCGGGTAGACGAACGCGTTCTCCGGCAGCACCGCGACCCTCGCCGCGGGGTAGCGGCGCAGGCAGTCGCCGATCTGCCGCACGTAGGTGTGCACGCTGGGGTTCGACCGCACACCGCGCAAGGTCGGCGTGACGTCGCCGAGGTCCGCGGTGAGGCTGCCCTGCGGCAGGTCCGCGTACGGAGCCCGGTCGTGCGCCGCGGCGACCGACAGCCCGGCGACCACCAGGGCCGCGGCGCCCAGCACCGAGCCGACCACGCGCCAGGCGATCCGGGGCAGCCGGGCGGGCAGGTCGGGGAAGTGGCGGACCAGCAGGTCCAGGGTGCCGAGCACGAGCGTGCCCGCGAGCAGCGCCGGGACGTTGTACCCCCACGACAGGGACGCCATGTACGCCAGCAGGCCGATCGCCAGCGGCCACCACGGCACCTCGCGGTACGCGATCGCGGTGACCACCACCGTCACGAGGAACACCCACAGCAGCGGTACCGCCACGAGCAGCGGGTACCCGAGTGTGGCGTGGTGGAGCAGGTACAGCGGCACCGCGGCGGCCACCAGGGTCGGCACCAAGCGCACCCACACCCCCGCGCCGCCGAGCCTCGACCGCAGCGACCACGCCGCGCCGGCGAGCACCAGGCACGCCAGCAGCAGGTAGACGGCCTTCTGGTCGGGGCCTACGGCAGAGTCCCAGAAGTCCAGGAGGTTGCCGCCCCAGGCACCCGCGCCGCCGGTCAGCTGGTCGACCGCCTGCCGCAGGCCACCCGCGGCCGCGACGACCCCGAGGTAGCCGAGCGGGAAGGCGCCCAGGCACACCAGGTCGACGAGCAACCGGCCCCACCACCGGCCACCGCGCGGGTCTGCGCGCCGGGCCGGGTGCAGGAACACCAGCAGGACCCCCACGGGCACACCGAACATGAAGCTCTGCTTGCACATCACCGCGAACCCGAGCAGGAACAGCCCGATCCGCCGGGGCCACGCGGAGTCCGACCGCAGTCCGATGTCGAGCAGCCACCAGCCGACCGAGACGAGGAAGATCCCGTCGACGGTGTGCCAGGCCATCAGCGGGAACCCGTGCAGGTTGACCAGCGCGGCCGCGGCCACCAGCCCGGTGCGCAGCGGCCCCCAGGTCAGCGGTGAGCTGCGGGTGAGCAGCGCCGCGCAGGCGATGGTGGCCACCGCCAGTTCCACCATCATCACGAACGAGGAGGCCAGGAACAGCGGGGCGGGCAGCGCGAAGTCGATCGTGTGCAGCACCGCCGAGCCCAGCGGCCGGGCCGAGATGACGTCCAGGTGCGGGACCTCGCCGTGCAGGACCCGCCAGCTCGCGCCCAGGATGAACCCCTGGTCGGTGGGGTTGAACCCGAAGCGGCCCACCCTGGCCACGACGGCCACCGAGAGCAGCGTGACCCACGCGGCGTGCACCAGGACCCGCGCGGCCACCGCCCGCGGGCGCAGGCGCACGGCGGGCTCGGGCGGCGGTTCGTCCAATGTCAACAGTTCGATTGAGACGACCACTTCGGACTCCCTGGCGATTGGTGCCCCGAAGCTAGCAAGGAGCACGCGACACCGCAGGTAGTGACACCGCAGGCAGTAACGTGGCCGGGTGAGCTTCGACCCCGCCGACCCGGCGTTCGTCGCCGACCCGTACCCGGTGTTCGCCGCACTGCGCGCCCGGGGCGAGGTGCACTGGAACGAGCGGCTCGGCCTCGCCGTCGCGGTCTCGCACGCGGCCTGCTCGGCGGTGCTGCGGGAGCGCTCGCTCGGTCGCTTGTGGACGGACAAGGAGCCGGTGGCCGAGTTCGCCGCGTTCAACCTGCTGCACCGGAACTCCTTGCTGGAGAACGAACCCCCGACGCACACCCGGTTGCGCAGGCTCATCGCCGCGGCGTTCGGGCGCGGGCACACCGAGCGGCTGCGGTCGACCGTGGACGCCCTCGCCGACCGGATGGTGGCCGACTTGGCGGACCGGATCGCCGCCGACGGCCACGCCGACCTGTTGACCGGCTTGGCCGCGCCGTTGCCGATCGAGGTGATCGGCGAGCTGCTGGGCGTGCCCGCCGAGGACCGGCACCGGCTGCGACCGTGGTCGAACGCGATCGTGAAGATGTACGAGTACGGCCTCCCCGCCGAGCAGGCCGCGGCGGCCGAGCGGGCCGCCCGGGAGTTCGCCGACTACCTACGCGAACTCGCCGAACGCCGGGCGGTCGAACCGGGCGACGACCTGGTCAGCGACCTGGTGGCGGTGCGCGACGGCACGGACCGGCTCACCACCGACGAACTCGTGGCGACCGGGGTGCTGCTGCTGATGGCGGGCCACGAGGCGACGGTCAACGTGGTCGGCAACGGCGTGCTGGCCCTGCTGCGCCACCGCGACCAGTGGGACCGGCTGGTGGCCGACCCGGCACTGCTGCCCACCGCGGTGGAGGAGCTGATCCGCTTCGACGCGCCGCTGCAGCTCTTCGAGCGCACCGCGACCGAGCCGGTGCGCGTCGCGGGCCACCTGGTCGAGCCCGGGGACAAGATCGCCGCCCTGCTCGGCGCGGCGGCCCGCGACCCGCTGGTGTTCGACGACCCGGACCGGCTCGACCTCGGCCGCGCGCCCAACCCGCACCTCGGGTTCGGCGCGGGCATCCACTACTGCGTCGGCGCCCCGCTGGCCCGGCTCGAGGTGGCGGGCGCACTGCGCGCGCTCACCACCCGGCTACCCGGGCTGCGGCCGGCCGCCGAACCGGAGCGGCGGCCGGAGTTCGTGATCAGGGGCCTGCGGACACTGCCGGTCTGCTGACCAGCGCACACCGCAGGCCGATCAGCGAGTCGCGGTCGCGGGACGCACGGCCCGCTCGACCGCGGGTGCGCCATCGACCCGCACCACCCGCATCAGGCGGACGCTCGCCGGGTTCACCGGGGAGATCAACGACGACAGCCGCGTGACCACCCGCGCGGTGAGCACGGCGACCACCACGGCGGCCAGGTCGGTCGCCGCGGTCAGCAGCACGCCGTCGGCCTGCGCCTGGACCGAGTCGCGCAGCCGCCACACCACCGTGACGGCGAACAACAGCCCGCTCGCCGCCCACGCGATCCACCAGGCGCGCAGCAGCGGGGTCGGCCGCGGCCGCTCCTCCGCGGGCCTGCGCAACACCGCGTGCTCGAGCTCGGCCATGATCGCGCCGGGCACGACCAGGTTGTAGCCGGGGATCAGCAGGCTCGGCCCGACCTCCCAGTCCGGCCGGGCGGGGGCGAACCCGGCCCGCTCGGCGGCGGCGCGGCGGGCGGCGTAGAGCCACCACAGCGTCGCGCCCGCGGCCAGCACGCCCAGGACCAGCGACAAGATCGAGCCGGTGAGCACCAGCGTGTCGGAGAACCGCACGGTGCCCCTGGGCAGCGCGCCGGTCCGGCTCTGCACCAGCAGGGCGTAGCGCCAGGCCTCGGCGCCCGCGGCGACCAGCGCCAGCACGGCGAGCAGCCACAACGCCGACACGGCCGCCCGCGCGCGAACCCGCACCCGCTCGACCCCCGCGGCCGCGGTGACCTCGGGCGACTCGGCGTCGGCCGCGGTCGACTGCCACCGCCAGGCCAGGACCGGGAAACCCCACCTCGGCGGGGTGCGGTAGGCCGGTGGACCGAGGTAGCGGACCTGGACCCGGCGGGGCGCGGGCGCGCTCACCCCGGGCGGCGGCGTCGCCACCCAGTCGTACCGGAGTCCTGGTCGCACCTCAGATGACCTGCGGCGCGGTACCGGAGTCGGTGACCACCGGGTGACCGGCGGCCGCCCAGGACTGCATGCCGCCCTCGACGTTGCTGGCGTCCCACCCGTTCACCGTGAGGTACTGGGTGACCCGCGCCGACCGGCCGCCGGACCGGCAGATCACGTAGACCGGCGCGTCGTCGGGCAGCTCGCCCAACCGGGCGCTGAGCTCACCCATCGGGATGTGCACGGCGTCGGGCGCGTGCCCGGCGTCCCACTCGTCCTGCTCGCGCACGTCGAGCAGGACGACCTCGGCCGGTGGCTGCCCGGTGAGGTCGGCGACGGACACGGTGGGCACGCTGTTGGGCATCACGGCATCGATGCTGCCACGTGCGCCCGTAGAACGCGGGTGAAGGGCCTACCCGACGGCCGCGAGCCGCAGCGCGGTCTGCGCCAGCTGCTGCTCCGAGAGCGGCAGCGTGCCGCGGTCCCAACTGCCGAAGGGCACCCCCGCGCGGCTGCGCACCACCACCACGAGCATCCGGCCGTCCGGGCGGAACAGCCGCGCGGTCAACCGGATCGACTGGTCGCCGTCGGGCGCGACCGGGTAGACCTGCGCCACCGAGCTGTCGGTCAGCACCGCGCGCTTGGGGGGCAGGCAGTTGCGCTCGGTGAAGGCCAGCGTGTCGGCGGCGGTACCCGGGTCGGTGGAGTACGCGCTGGTCATCAGGTCGACGCTGCCGACCCCGTCGGCGTCGGTGATGTCGAGGCTGTAGCGGTGCACGGCCGGGTCGAGGTCGGTCCAGTAGCCGATCCGCGCGTCGCGGACGGTGGCCACCAGCAGGTCGCGCACCGATTGCAGGGTCGCCTCGGCGGTGTCCCCGATCCCGGTCGGCACCGCGCCCACCTGGCTGCTGGGACACACCGACAACGTGGCCGGGTGCGGCCCGACCCGCTGCCACGGCGTGGCACCGGTCTTCGCGGGCAGCGCGGCTCGCGGCCAGCCGACCTCCTCGCCCGCCAGGTGCGGGGTGGCCGCGGGCAGCCGGTGCGCCGGGACCTGGATCCAGGCGACCAGCGCGCCGAGCAAGCCGACGACCACCACGACGGCCAGCACCGAACCGGCCTGCCGGACCCGGACCCGCGCACGGCCTCGGCGCAGCACCACCTCCAGGGTGGTGGTCGGCGCGGGAGCGGGTACCTCGATCAGCGCGCGCAACGCCTGCTGCTCGTCGGCCGACATCACACGCTCCTCGCACTCGCCGGGTACGCCGCCCGCAGCGCGACGAGCCCGCGCGCGGTCTGGCTCTTGACCGTGCCCGGGGAACACCCGAGCGCACTGGCCACGTCGTCAACGGACAGGTCCGCGACGAAGCGCAGCACGAGCACGGCTCGTTGTCCGGGTGGCACCCCCAGCAGGGCCGCCCGGAGAACCTGCTGCTCGGGCACGTCCGACTCGCCGTCGACCGCGGTGTCCGGGACCTCGGGGACGCTGTGCTCGCGGGCCCGGCCACGGCGCCGGGTGTCCAGGAACGCCCTGGTCACCACGGTGCGCAGGTACGCGTCGGCGGTCTCCCGGCGGATCTTCGACCAGCGCGCGTAGACCTTCACGAACGACTCCTGCGCGATCTCCTCGGCCTCCGCCCAGTCCCCGCACAGCGCGTGCGCGATCCGCCGGTAGGTGTCGAAGCGGGCCGAGAAGAACTCGGCGAACTCCGTGTCCCGTGCCCGCGCCAACCCCGACACCTCCCCAGTTGTCGTGGTGTCTACGCACGACGGGCGCCCGGGGTTGCGCGCGCGGCGAGATCAGCGGCGGGATCAGCGGCGGTGGCGGCCGTTGGCGAGCCGGGAGCGCTCCTCGGCGGTGCCGAACCGGGCGACGTCGCGGTCGCGGATGAACCCGAGCCGGTCCGGCGCGTGCATGCGCATCCGGATCCGGTTGGTGTCCGGCGGGATCTTGCCCTGGGTGGCCTTGCTCATCACGATCACCACCAGGAACGCGATCGGCACGGTGGCCAGCGCGGGCTGCTGGAAGAAGGCGGGCGCCCAGCCGCCGGTGTAGCCGCTGATCGTGGTGATCGTCAGCGAGACCAGCACCAGCACCCCACCGACCAGCATCCCGGCCGCCGCGCCGACCCAGGTGATCTTGCGCCACCAGATGCCCAGCAGCAGCACCGGGCAGAAGGTGGAGGCGGCCAGCGCGAAGGACATGCCGACGCTGAGCGAGATGTCGCTGGGCCGCAGCACCAGCGCCAGCAGCAGCGGCACGCTGCCCGCCAGCGCGGTGCCGAACCGGAAGTCGCGCACCCGGCCCTTGAGCACGTCGGTGGAGAGCACCCCGGCGACGCTGACGACCAGCCCGGATGAGGTCGACAGGAACGCCGCGAACGCGCCCGCCGCGGTGATCGCGCCGAGGATCTCGCCCAGCGTGTTGGGCGCGATCTTCATCGGCAGCGCCAGCACGGCCGCGTCGGTGCGGCCGGACACCAGCAGCTCCGGCGCGTAGATCCGCGACAGCGCGCCGAGCAGCATCGGGAAGACGTAGAACAGGCCCAGCAGCAGCAGCACGTGCAGCGTGGTGCGGCGGGCCGCCTTGCCGTCGGGGTTGGTGTAGAAGCGCACCAGCACGTGCGGCAGGCCCATGGTGCCCAGGAACAGCGCGATGATCAGCGAGTAGGTGGTGAACAGGTCGCCGGAACCGGTGACCGGGCTCAGCCAGGTCCGGTTGTCACTCGGCGCGCCCTGCACGACCGGGGTGGCCGAGCCCGCGGTGAAGCGCAGCTCGGTGCCCTCGTCCACGGTGTGCGTGCCCGGCCCCCAGAACGCCACGCCGTCGGCGTTGGCCGAGTCGGCGCGGCCGGTGATCGTCAGCCACACCGGCTCCTCGACGTGCAGCACCACATCGGTCTCGACGTTCACCGCGGTGTCGGCGGTGAACCGGGGCGGCGCCGCCTCGGAGAGCCCGGTGGCGCCCAGCCCGCGCACCCCGCCGTCGCCGACGAACAGCACGCACAGCACGAAGGTGGGCGCGGCGATCGCGAAGAGCTTGAGCCAGTACTGGAACGCCTGCACGACGGTGACCGCGCGCATGCCGCCGCCGAAGACGTTGACGATCACCACCACCGCCACCAGCGCGCCGCCGACCCAGGTGGGCAGGGTGGGCAGGATCTGGTGCACGGTCAGGCCCGCGCCCTGGAACTGCGGGACCAGGTAGAGGATCCCGATGAACACCACGAACGCCGTGGAGAGCCTGCGCAGGCCGCGCGAGCCCAGCCGCGCCTCGGCGAAGTCGGGCAGCGTGTAGGCCCCGGACCGGCGCAGCGGCGCGGCGACGAACAGCATCAGCGCCAGGTAGCCCGCGGTGAAGCCGATCGGGTACCAGAGCGCGTCGGCGCCGTCCTTGAGCACCAGCCCGGCCACACCGAGGAAGGACGCCGCGGACAGGTACTCGCCGGAGACCGCGGCGGCGTTGCGCTGCGAGCGCACGGTGCGCCGGGCGACCAGGAAGTCCTGGGTGGTGCTGGCGAGCCGGGAGCTGCGGAACCCGAGGGAGAACGTCGCCAGGCCGACGAGCAGGATCGCCGCCACTGCCCACAGGTTCAGTTCCAACGCACCAGGATTCCAGTCGTGGGGAAGCGGCTACTTCTCGACCATGTCGACGAAGTCCCGCTCGTGCCGCTCGGCCAGCACGTTGTACCAATAGCCGATCCCGAACAACAGGGGGAAGGGCAGCACGCCGAGCAGCAGCCAGGGCAGCGACACCCCGGCGACGGTCACCCCGGACAGGCCCGGGGCCAGGAAGAACACCAGCGGCAGGCTGCCGAAGACGACGGCGATGATCAGGGCGAGCCGGACCGCGGTCCAGAACTGGGTGCGGATGAACCCGCGCACGACCTCCTCGGCCCAGCTCGTCTGCTCCTCCAGCTCGACCACCGTGCGCAGCACGGTGACCGGGGCGCGCGAGTCGGCCAGCACCACCCGCTTGCGCCGGGGCCGGGCGGGCGTGGACTCGCCCTCGGCCGGGTACCTGCTCACGGCCCGCCGCCGCGGACCAGGCGGTCCTTGAGCTCGCGGGTGTGCCTGCGGCTGACCGGCAGCACCTTCTCCTCGTGCCCGATCACCACCGAGTAGCCGGAACCGCCCATCCGCAGCTCGGTGATCAGCGAGATCGGCACCAGGTAGGAGCGGTGGATGCGGACGAACCCGGCCTTCTCCCAGCGCTCCTCGAGCTGCGCGAGCGGGATGCGGACCAGGTGCGAGCCGTCGGAGGTGTAGAGCCGGGCGTAGTCGCCCTGGGCCTCCACCCAGCGCACGGCCGCGCGGGACACCAGCTTCGTGGTGCCCGCCAGCTCGACCGGGATCACCTCGTCGTCGCGCTGCTCCGGCACCGCGGCGGCGCCCCCGCCGCCGTTCTGGTGGATCTTGGCCAGCACCCGCTCCATGGCCTTGTCCATCCGCGGTTGCTCGGCGGGCTTGAGCAGGTAGTCCACCGCGCCCAGCTCGAAGGCGGCGACCGCCTCGTGGCTGTGCGCGGTGACGAAGACCAGCACCGGCGCGGGCTTGAACCCGGCCAGCACCTTGGCCAGCTCCATCCCGGTGAGCCCGGGCATGTCCAGGTCGGCGAAGACCGCGTCGACCACGGACTGGCCCGCCTCCTTGCGCGCGGCGAGCTCCTCGTCGTCCCCGGCCAGCACGAGGAGCGCCTCGGTGGCGTCGAAGGCGGAGAGGATCCGGCGCACGTGGCGGTTGCCGTTCAGCCGTTCGACCAGCACGTCCATGCCAGCCTTCTCGTCGTCGACGGCGAGAACGACGAGACCGGGGGTGTTGTTCGCTGTACTCACGGTGAGCGCAATCTTGCCGATTGGTGCGGTCGCCTGTCCATGGGCAATTCCGGGTCGACCCAGGTCCAGCCCAGAGGGTGAAGCATTCCGACAGATTGTGACAGCCCGTTTACCTTTTCCGCACCCCCGTGTCCCCTACAACCCGAATCGGGACCACGTTGCGCGGTTCTCCACGGCCTCGACAGCGGCGAGTACCCGGTCCGAAGTGGACAGGCCGAACCCGGGGCCGCCCGCGATGCCCAGCCGGGCCAGCAGCGGCCGCTTGGGCTCGGCGACCGCGACCTCGGCGTCCGGGAAGCGCTTGGCCACCACCGCGCGTAGGCTGCCCAGCCCGTCGACCAGACCGAGCTCCAGCGCCCTGGCCCCGGTCCAGACCTCCCCGGAGAACAGGTCCTCGGGCGCGCCGACGAGCTTGTCGCCGCGCCGGTCGCGGACCCAGCCGGTGAACTGGTCGTGCAGCTGCGACTGCAGGCCGGTCAGCCAGGCCACGTCCTCGGGGTTCTCCGGCTGGAACGGGTCGAGCCGGACCTTGCGGGTGCCCGCGGTGTGCACCCGGCGCTCGACGCCGAAGCGCTCCAGCAGCCCGGACAGGCCGAACCCGGCGGAGACCACGCCGATCGAGCCGACCAGCGAGGAGGCGTGCGCGTGGATCTCGTCGCCCGCGCAGGCCAGCCAGTACCCGCCGGAGGCCGCGACGTCCTCGCAGAAGGCGAGCACCGGGACGCTCTTGCGCTCGGCCAGCTCGCGGACCCGCTCGGCCACCAGCGCGGACTGGGTCGGCGCGCCGCCCGGGGAGTTGATCGCCAGCGCCACCCCGACCAGCCGGTCGTGGTCGAAGGCCCTGGTCAGGGCGGACTCCACGGTGTTGATGTTGATGGCGCCGCGGGCCAGCGGGGACGGCGTCGGGGTGATCACCCCGTGCAGCCGGACGACGGAGACGACCGGGGAGCGGTCGCCCCGCTCGCCGATCCTGGGGAGCCGGGCGGCCAGCTTCTCGGTCACGCTCATACCTGCCCACATTACGTGCGGGTAGCGCGGGGCGACGGGTGAACCCGGCTCAGGACCCCGCGTGCGCGGTGGCCTGCGGGGGCACCGGGCCACCCGGGCCGTCCATCTCCTCGTCGTCGCCGCCGGAGAAGTCCGGCAGGTCGGGGCGCACGCCGGGGAAGTACTTGGGCACCCGCAGGGTGATCTTCATGCCCGCGCCGGGGGCGGTCTCGACCATCAGCGCGTAGTCGTCGCCGAAGACCTGGCGCATCCGGTGGTTGATGTTGCCCACGCCGACGTGCGACCCGGTCTTGTGCGCGTCGCGCAGGTCCTCGAACAGCCGGTCGGCGTCCATGCCGACCCCGTCGTCCTCGACGGTGATCAGCGCCTCGTTGCCGTTGTCGTGGGCGAACACGCTGACCGTGCCGCCGCCGGGCTTCTTGGCGATGCCGTGCCGCACCGCGTTCTCCACCAGCGGCTGCAGCACCAGGAACGGCACCACCACCGACTGCACCTCGGGCGCGATCCGCAGCCGCACGCTGAGCCGGTCGCCGTAGCGGGCGCACTCGATGGTCAGGTAGCGGTCGATGTTGCTCAGCTCGTCGGCCAGCGTGGCGAAGAGCCCGGAGGTGCGGAAGGAGTAGCGGGTGAACGCGGCGAAGTCCTGCAGCAGCTCGCGCGACTGCTCCGGGTCGGTGCGGATCAGCGAGGAGATCGTGTTGAGCGTGTTGTAGATGAAGTGCGGCGAGATCTGCGCGCGCAGCGCCCTGGTCTCGGCCCTGGCCAGCTGCTGCTTGGACTCGTCGAGCTTCGCCAGCTCCAGCTGGATGCACAGGAAGCGGGCGACCTCGTCGGCGGCGCGGATGAGCCGGTGGTTGTTCAGCCCGCCGACCACGACCAGCGCGCCCTCCGGCTGGCCGTCGGTGATCAGCGGCACGATCACCGCCACCCGCATCGGGCAGCTGCCCCGCCTGCGGCACTGCAGGTTCTCGTGCTGGACGTGCGCGCGGTGCCCGTGCCGGACCGCGTCGAGGATCTGGTCCTCCAGGTCGACGTAGTGGTCGTTGGCGGCACCGTCCCAGGACAGCAGCCGCCCGTCGGCGTCGGAGATGCCGATGGCCACGCACTTGAGCATCTGCAGCAGCTGCTGGGCGGCCTGGTCGGCGGCCTGCTCGGTGAGCCCGTTGCGCAGCTCCGGGGCGGCCTTGGACAGGCGCTGCACGGTGTCCAGCACGGCGTCGTGGAACGACCCGGACTTGCGGGGCCTGCACAGCACGACGAACAGACCGAGCACGACGAGCGTGGCGAGCACACCCACGAACGCGCGCTGGGTCAATAACTGGACCACCTGGTCAGGCTCCTGTTCACCGGCAAGTGTGACAAGGACGGGCTCACGGTACCGCTGCGTCACGGGGTTACTTCAGCAAGCGAGACATCCGCCGGTCGGCGAGCGGCTTCCCCCCGGTCTGGCAGGTCGGGCAGTACTGGAAGGACTTGTCGGCGAAGGACACCTCGCGGACGGTGTCGCCGCACACCGGGCACGGCAGGCCGGTGCGGGCGTGCACCCGCAGACCGGAGCGCTTCTCGCCCTTGAGCCGGGCGGCGTCCTGGCCCACCGAGCGGGCGACCGCGTCGGTGAGCACCGTGCGGGCGGCGGCGTAGAGCCGGTCGACCGACTCCTCGTCCAGCCGGGCGGGCGTCGCGTAGGGCGACAGGCGCGCCACGTGCATGATCTCGTCGGAGTAGGCGTTGCCGATGCCGGCGATCACCCGCTGGCTGGTGAGCAGGGTCTTGAGCCGCTCGGTGTGGCCCGCGAGCAGCTCGGCGAACTCGTCCCTGGTCAGCGCCAGCGCGTCCGGGCCCAGGGTGGCGATCTGCTCGATCGCCGCCGGGTCCTCGGTGATCCACACCGCCAGGCCCTTCTTGGTGCCCGCCTCGGTCAGGTCGAACCCGGGGCCCTGGCCGGGCGGCCCGAGGTGCACCCGCAGCGCGAGCGGCCCCTTGCCCGGGCGCGGCGGCGCGGCCGACATGGTGTCGGCCCAGCGCAGCCAGCCCGCGCGGGCGAGGTGGGTGACCAGGTGCACACCGTCGGCGTCGAGGTCCAGGTACTTGCCGTACCGGTTCGCGGCCGTGACGGTGCGCCCGTGCAGCGCGGTCCACGGTGGGCTGGCGGTCTTGAGCACGCTGAGCGAGGCCACGTCGACCCGGGCGACCGTCCGGCCGACGGCGTGTTCGCGCAGGTGGTGGGCCAGGGCCTCGACCTCGGGGAGTTCCGGCACGAGCACAGTGTCGCCGCTGCGGGCCCGGATGTCATGCCTGGCGGTCGAGCGGTCGCCACCACCCCGCGGGCCGGGTGGCCGAGCGGGTGATCGACTAGGTGATCGGCTTGAGCACGCCCTCGTAGCTGGGCTGGGTGTCCTGGCCGATCTCCTTGGCGATCCGGGCGATCTCGCCGCGGGCGGTGAAGTACCCGCGCACGGTGCCCATCCAGCGCTCGGTGGCCTCGCCGTCGCCGTCGTCGCCGGTCTCGGCGACCAGCGTCCACGGTCGGCGCGCGGCCCAGCGCGCCGGGAAGAACAGCGCGAGCAGGAACAGCAGGAAGACCAACCAGGCGGGGACGACCACCGCCGCGGGCGTCCAGTAGAGCAGCACGATCGCCAGCACACCGATCACCGCGAGCATCACCACGCCGGGCACGTAGCCCGCGGCCACGTCGTGCTCGAAGTCGTCCTCGGTGGCCGGGGTGCGCCACTCGAGCGTGCCGTGCACGGTCCACAGTCGGCCGTTCACGTCGCGTACCTGACGCGTCATCTCCTGCCCTCCGGCGCGGTGCGTGCGTGATCCGGGACATCACACCCACGTTGCTACACCGGGGGACAACGTTACCGCCTCCGCGATGCGCCCAACGGGTGAAATGCCCGACCTGGCCTCACGCCCACGATTCTCGCACCGGCCACCCAGGTTGATCAACTAGTGTCGCTACCTGGGGACCGAGCCCCCGGTCACCGACACCGACACCGACGACCCGGTCTCGACCCTGGTCCCGCTGGTCCGCCGGGGCTCGTGCCTGCGGGTGTACTCGGTCTGCCTGCTGCTGACCGTGGTCTGCCGGGCGGAGTTGACCTTGGTGGTGACGGTGGTCTCGGTGATCACGTCGTAGCGGTCGTAGATGGCCCACTTCCGCTCGTAGCGGGTCTGGGTGTAGACGATCGGCAGCGACTCGTCGAAGACCTCGACCTGCTGCGTGCCCACCCGCTGCTCGGGCGCGCGCCGGGTGGTCGTCGTGGTCGTGGCCTTGCTGCGCTGCGGCGGCACACCGCTGGTGGCGGTGTTGGGCGCCCCCGCGCCCGCCGGGATCCGGACGACGTCGCCCGCGGTCTGCGCGGGCAACCGCACCTCCGGCGGCGGGGCGCTGGTGCGGGCGACACCGTCGTCGTCGCGCCCGGGTGCCGGGGTGTGCGGGTCGGGCGCGCCGGTGCGCCGGGGCCGCGGCGCGGTGGTCGGGGTGCCGGACACCGGCGCCACGTCGCCCTCGGTGGCGGGCTCCGGGCTGACCACCAACTCGGTCGGCCCCGCCCCGTCGAAGTCGTCGAAGGCGGACGGCTGGCCGCCGGTCCCCCACGGCACCAGCGCCAGGCCGAATACACCGACCGCGGCCGCCGAGGTCGCCGCGAGGGTGACCTGGAGCTTCGCGCTGGCGAGCAGGCCCTTGACCGCACCCGCCGTGGTGGCCGCGGTGGCGGTGGTGCCGATCTGCTGCCAGATGGCCAGTGCCGCGACCGGGGCGGCGAGGTAGGCGGCGTGCGCGCGCAGACCGGAGCAGACGTCCTGCAGCTCTGCCTGCATAGCGGTACAAGAGGGGCAGATGGACAGGTGGGCGCGGACCTTGCGCCGCTCGGTGCCCTTGATGCTGCCCGCGGTGTAGGCGCCCAGCTTCTCCAGCACCGACCGGCAGCCGGTGGAGCCGCGGTCGACGGTCAGGTGCGCCTGCAGGTAGGCCGCGCGCAGCCCCTGCCGGGCGCGCCGGGCCAGCGCCGCGGTGGCGTTCGGGCTGAGCCCGAAGTTGCCCGCGACGACCGCGGGCCGCTCCCCCTCGACCTCGACCTTCCACAGCACGCTGCGCCAGCGCTCGGGCAGGCTGGTGAACGCCCGGGTGATCAGGGTGCGCTCGGTGGCCGCCCCGGTGTTGTCCGGGCCCGCGCCGACGCGGTGGCTGAGCTCCTCGTCGCTGACCGGGACGTCGCGCTTGCGCGCGTTCCACTCCCAGGCCACCCGGCGGGTCACGATCAGCAGGTAGCCGCGGACGTTGTCCACCGGGCCCGAGCCGCGGCGGATCGCCTGCAGCACGCGGAAGAACGCCTCGGCGGCCAGGTCCTCGGCCTCGGCGCGGTCGTTGACCAGGCCGAGCGCGAGCCTGCGGACGGCGTCGCAGTGCCGGGAGAACAGCTCGCCGAAGGCGGCGTCGTCCCCCGAGCGCAGGCGCTGCAGGATTGCGAGGTCCTCGGTGGCGGCGGACGACGGGTCGTCCTCGCCGTCACGACACCCCCCGGAAGCAGGCCGGTGATTCCCGGTCATCCGGCCCGGTACCTCCTCCTGACCCGTCGAGACAGTGGTGAACAAGATGCCACACGCGGTTGTCTCGCGGTCGATAAACGTGAATAACGGTAAGGGGACCCCATCATCTGTACTAGGCCAGACGCACGAGCACCCATCCGCCATCAGCACGACAAGGCTGTCGGCAGGACGCTGGTGGGACGCCGCGGCGGCCCCGATGTGACGGCGACGCGGGCCGCTGGTTATAGTCTGCTCCGCACCGGTGATCCGGCGCAGGCGGACGTAGCGCAGTTGGTAGCGCATCACCTTGCCAAGGTGAGGGTCGCGAGTTCGAGTCTCGTCGTCCGCTCAGCCGAAGGCCCCCTTGTTGTCAAGGGGGCCTTCGTCATGTTCCGGTCAGCCCCCCGTCCGGTCGGACTCGGCTCAGACCATGTCGGGGCGGAACGGGTCGTGCTCGGCGAGCAGCTTCTCCACCCGCGCGCGGTCGATCCGCGAGGCCACGGCGGAGTCCTCCTGGCGGTCCCGGATCACCTTGGCGAGGGTGAACGCCGAGGTGATCGTGTACAGCGCGCCGATCGCGAGGAACGCGCGCACCCACGGGTCGACGGGTAAGACCGCGATGCCGACGCTGATCGCCACCAGCGAGATTCCGAACGACAGCGCCGCCTGGGCGAAGAAGGCCGAGGTGGTCGGCGACGACGGGGTCTTGGGCTGAGAGGTCATGGGAATGAGCATCGGCAACGGCGGCGCCGCCGTCATGCGTAGCTCTACTCGACTTCACCGAACGCACTACGCACTGCGCGCTCGAGCAGCGGTAGCGCGGCGAGGTCGCCCGTGGTTGTCAGCTCCCGCGCCACTCGGATGACCTCTTGTGCTGCCGGGGTCACCGGATCCGGTAGCGGTAGGAGACCGACGTACTGCGTGATCCACCGACGCCTCCCCGCGTAGAGGCGGTTGCCGCAGACCTCGTCGTAGAAGCGGGCCCCGAAAGTCGAGTTGGCGATGCCGAGCACCAGGTGGGCCAGTTCGTCACCCCCGAGCTCGGGGACGCTTATCCAGTAGCAGTCGCCGTTGACGACCGCGCCGCTGCGGTCGACGGTGAACCGCGGCTCCGGGCTGATGTCCGGGAAGACGATCTTCGGCTCGCGCCACAGCGCGGGCCGCTGCGGAACCCAGATCTCGAACCACTCCCGCCCGGCGGCGGTCAGGTAGCCGCGGGACTCCAGCCGGGCGCGGTGCGACTCCAGGTAGGCCGCCGCGCGCGGGTGGTCCTTGAGGTCGACGACCGCGCGGGTCGGCAGGTCGAGGTACGGGTAGAGGACCCGTGCGCGCGGCGGACCGGGCGGCAGCCACGCGCGGACGTCGTGGTGGGTGAGCAGCGGGCGCAACAGCTGCGCCTCGGGTGAGTGCTCGGGAGGCAGACCGTCCCAGTCCTCGCTGATGAACACCGGGTCGGCGGTGGTCTTGATCCCCACCCGGATCTTGGCCAGCTCGCCCAGCGACCGCCAGGTGCGACTGCGCACGTCGGCGTGCCTGCGTTCGCGCGCGGGGGTCGTCAGCCGCCAGGGCTGCTCGGGTGTGCCCCGGACGAGCGTGCCGGTGGAGACCGCGAACGTCCGCGCACCAACGCGGATGACCCGGTCCTCGTCGGCGGTAAGAGCGGCGTAGAGGTCACCTTCAGGCGCCTCTTGATCTACCTGGTACGCACTGGCGTAGCGGGCTTCCGCTTGCTCCCCCTTAACCGCGATCACAATGGCAGGCAGGACTGCCGCCTCGAACAGCCGGGTGTCCCCGAGGTCGAAAACCTCCCGTACGGCCAACTGCTTCCCTAAGAGGGCCCGGACGTTAGCCCCCGCGCGCGTGGTGAGGAAGCGGTTGGAGCACAGCAGCCCGAGCACCCCGCCGGGCCGCAACAGCTCCGGCACGACCGCGACGAACGGGTGGGTCAGGTCGATCCGGCCGCGCAGCCCGTAGCGGGCCGCCAGCCGCGCGGCCGCCGCCCCGCCGAGCACCTGGGTGCGCACGTAGGGCGGGTTGGTGATCACCAGGTCGAACGAGCCGGGCCCGGGCGTGGCCTCGGTGAAGTCCGCCTGGGTCAGCTCGGCGTGCGGCAGCCGCGCCTTGGCCGTGGCCACCGCGTCGGCGTCCAGGTCGAAGCCCACCAGCTCGGCGTCCGGCCAGTGCGCGGCGACCGCGGCCAGCAGCTCGCCGTCACCGCAGGCCGGGTCGAGCACCCGGATCGGCCCGTCGGTCGCCGGCAGCACCCGCCGCACGCGCCCGGCCAGGAACCCCGCCAGGGCCGCGGGCGTGTAGTGCGCGCCGAGGCGTTTGCGGTGGTCGATGGGCATCGCAGGAGGGTGTCACACCGCCCGGCGGCCGGTCGCCGATCAGTCCTCGACCAGCGCGGCCAGCCGCCCGGACCCCACCGCTGCGACCAGGGCGGCGTGGTCGGCCTCGGTCTGGTCGGCGTAGTCGACGGCGAAGCGGCCGAACGCGGTGTCCAGCTCCTCGCCGCCCGAGCCGGCGCCGCAGTAGCCGGCGAGCAGCCGCGGGTCCACCGACCGGGTGTGCGCGCGGGCGAGCAGGGCACCGGCGAAGCGGCCGTAGTCGTCGAGGTGGTCGCGCTCCAGGGTGGTGGGGTCGATCTCGCCCTTGCGGTTGCGGAACTGGCGGACGATGTAGTGCCTGCCCTCGACGGTGGTCCAGCCGAGCAGGATGTCGGTCTCGGCCTGCACCAGGCGGGCGCCGTGCACGATCCGCTTGCCCTCGTGCTTGGCCGCGCCCAGGCCGAGGTGCGCGGCCAGCGCCGAGGGCTGCGCCTCCTTGACCTGCAGCACCAGTGCCTCGTCGCCGTTGCCGTGCAGCAGCACCAGGTAGTTGCGCAGGCCCACGCTGCCGGTACCGACCACGCGGAACGCCACGTCGGACACGCTGTAGCGCATGATCAGGTTGCGCCGGGACTCGCGCAGCGTGTCGACGTAGGCGGGCAGCGCGGCGACCACCGCGTCGGCCACCCGGGCGTCGACCGGGGTCAGCACCGGCGGGTCGGTGACGAACCGCCACCGCTGGTCCGCCCCGCGCTGGGTCCACTTGGCCGCGACCCGCGCGCTGGTGTTCTTGCGCGCCTTCTTGGCCGCCTTGGCGAAGTCGTCGAGCAGGGCGGCGGCGTCGACCTTGGTCAGCACGGACTCGTCGCCCAGCGCCGACCAGGACTCCAGGAACGGCTGCTCGGCCAGGTGGTCGAGCGCCTTGCGGTAGGAGCGCACCACGTCCTCGGCGGCCTCCCGGCAGCCCTTCTCCGACACCCCGCCCTCGCGCCCGGCCAGCACGATGCTGGTGGCCAGCCGCTTGAGGTCCCACTCCCAGGGGCCGGGGACGGTCTCGTCGAAGTCGTTGATGTCCATCACGATCCGGCCCTCGGGCGTGCCGTAGAGCCCGAAGTTGGCCGCGTGCGCGTCGCCGCAGAGCTGGGCCTCGAGGCCGTTGCCCGGGGTGAGCGCGAGATCGGCGGCCATCAGCCCGGCGCTGCCCCGGAAGAAGGCGAACGGCGAGACCAGCATCCGGCCCACCCGCAGCGGGACGAGGTCGGGCACCCGGCCGGTGTTGCTCTCGTCGACGAAGTCCGGCACTGCGGGCCGGTCGGCGGCCAGCCGGACCACCCGGTGCTCGGCGTGCGCGACCTCCTCCCGCAACGCCCGCCCGCGCGCGTAGACCTCGCTCGGCTCGACCCAGTGCCCCAGCGCGACAGCGGCCCGCGCGCGTACCCGTTCACCCATGCGGGTCATCATGCCTGGTGGCGGGCGAGGGAAAACGCGGTTCCAGGCCGGTGGTACGTTCGGCCGGCCGGGTCCGCGTGGCCGCAGGCCCCTCGCCGATCCCGAACGCAGAAGAGGCGACCCGTTGATCTCCTTCATCGTCGGCACCACGGCGGAACTGATCAAGATCGCGCCGGTGTACCAGGCGATCGTGGACCGCGGTACCCGCCCAAAGATCTGGTTCACCGCCCAGCACGTGGCCGAGGTGGCCGACGTCCTCACCGACCTGCGGCTCCCCGACCCGGACGTGTGGCTGGTGCCGCGCGAGCGCGCCGACAACCTGGAGACCCCCGGCCAGGTCCCGGCCTGGGCCGCCACCGTCGCCCGCACGGCGTGGGCCAGGCGCGCGGAGCTGAGGGCGGCGCTCACCGAGGACGGCCGACCCCCGCTCGTCGTGGTGCACGGCGACACCTTCACCACCCCGTACGGCTCGCTGATCGGCAAGCGCCTCCTCGGGGCCCGCGTGGCCCACGTCGAGGCGGGCACCCGCTCGGGCAGCCTGCTCAGCCCGCTCCCGGAGGAGCTGAACCGCAAGATCGCGGCCCGGCTGGTGGACATCCACTTCGCCCCCACCCCCCGCGAGGTCGCCAACCTGCGCGGCGCGCGTGGAGTGGTCGTCGACACCGAGGCCAACACCGCGATCGACTCGATGCGCCGTGCGATCGACGAGCCGGTGATGGACGGCGTGCCCGAGCGCTTCGGCCTGGCCACCCTGCACCGCTTCGAGCTGCTGTCCCGCCCGGACAAGTACCGCGAGGCCCTGGAGATCCTGCGCGCGGCGAGCCGCGACCTGCCGGTGCTGTACATGGCGGGCGCCCCGGAGCGCGAGAAGATCGAGCGGCTCGGCCTGCGAGACCTGTTCGACGACCGCTTCCAGATCCACCCCAAGCAGCGCTACCTGCGCTTCCTGCCGCTGATCGCCCGGGCGGAGTACGTCGTCACCGACTCCGGCGGCCTCCAGGAGGAGTGCGGTTACCTGGGGACGCCGTGCGCCATCCACCGGCAGCGCACCGAACGGCACGTGGGCATCGGCCAGAACATCCTGCTCACCGAGATGAGCGGAACCAAACTCCAGGAGTTCCTGACCGACTACCCAACCAGGCGCGCGGTGTCGCTGGTGGACAAGTACCACCCCAGCGAGCTCATCGCCAGCACCCTTTCCCAGCTGGGCTACTGCTAGGGATCGACCACCGCGGGATCGGGGAGTTCGGCAATGGGCTCGTCCCCGAACGAATACACCTCCAGGCACGACAAGTAACCACCACCGGCGAAGAGGATCACGCCACCGACGGTCTGGCCGTCGACACCGCGGATCGATCCCTCACCCACAACGGGATTCCCAGGCTCCTGCGGCGCGGGCCCGACGGCGGAGCGATCGACCACGAGATCAACGGTCGCACACCCACACCGACAACCTGACGCCACGCGGGCGTACGGGAGCTGCTTCGCGAGGGCGGCACCCAAGTCGTTGTCCGGCAGCAGCTTGCGCACCACCGCGACGACGCCGTCGGGCACCTCGGCTGGAGTGTTCATGGTCCGCCCAGCGTAGAACGGCACCGCAACCCAGTTTCCCCGGACGAGTGAATCAGGTCACTGCCGGGTTGCGGGCATCTATTTGGACAAATAGTGGCCAGGTCGAAGTAAATGCCCAGGTAGCCACTGCAGTCGCCTGTTGACTACCCACAGGGAATTCATTGACAAAAATGAGCCGACACCGCAAACGCTGTTTGCGCTAAACACGAAGAACAGCCAACACTCGGACATCACAACGCCCCACAGGGGCCAATCCGGATTGGCAGGTATCACCGTGTCCGCACGAGTAACACACATCCGCCCGGACGGCGGCAACGAGCACAAGCACATCACGCACGTCAAGCGGGTGATCCCGAACGGAACCCCCGAATCCGTCACCGTCGCCGAGATGGTCACCTACCTCGACAACGGCAACCGAGCCCACACCCTGGAGAACGGTGAGCGCGCCGAGATCCACGTGCGCCGCCCCAGCACGGGCAAGCCGTACATCCAGACCCAGGCTGATGGACAGTGGTCCAACAACCTGCTCGCCCTGCCGAAGTTCTGACCCCCGCCTGCTGGTGGTGCCCCTGGCCACCACCAGCAGGCAGTCCAACGGCCGCCGTCTCCCGGTCGGCGCGGGACCACTTGCGAGACTTCTGAAAAAGTTCAGAATTGGCGTCATGACCACCGAGGTGCAGTGGAGCGAGCTGCAACGCGACCCCAAGGGCGTCGCCGCACTCGCCGACCAGGGCGACGTGCTCGTCCGCCGTCGCGACGGGGCGGCGCTGCTGCTCGTCCGGGAGGACCGCACGCGCTCGGCCGCGGCGGGATCGGTCACTGCCGCACGGGCGTTGCGCAACGTCTTGGCGCACCTGCCGCCGGACATCGTGACCGTCGCCCTGCTGGAGGAATTCCCTTGGGCGGACGTACTCCCACAGGAAGACCAACTCCAGTTCGCGCGTGATTTCGTCCGCGCCTTCCAAGCCTCCGCCGAACTGGGCCACTGGTCGGTCCTCGAACAAGCCGTGACGGAATGGCGCAGCACCGCAGCCGTCCACGCCGACCCCGAACTCCGGACCGCCCTCAGCGGCCCCCTCGGCGACGACTTCGGCGAGGTCCCCACCCCGGTGAACCACTGACCCATGCCCGCCGAACGCGGCGTCGCCCCACCCCAACGCCCCGGCGGCTGGGAAGCCCGGTTCGCCACCACCGAAGCAGCCAAGGGCTGGGAACAGCTCTGCCAAGCCGCCCGAGCCAACACCTGGGAGGCCTGGATCGTGCTGACCGAACGACCGACCGCGCCAGAGAATCCCGCTCGGCAGCACCGCCTCCGGGGCACCCTGGGCGCTCGCGAGCTCGCGGGCACAGTGTTGGACCAATGGCCATACGAGGTCACAGCGGGCGGCCGGATCTGGTACTGCCCAGAACGTGGGTGACCCATGCGGGCACGGGCCGCCCCAAGCAGACCGACTAGCCCTCGCGGACAACGAGGCCGATGGCGCAGGCCACGCCGGTACCGCCCATGCCGCAGGCAATACGCCGACCCGAAGCTTGATCATGGCTGACACCGGGCAGCGCGCCCTTGCGCCAGCACGCCAGCGGACGTACATTATCTTGTACGTCGAAGGGAGGGTGCTAGTGAAGACCATGAGCTACTCCGAGTCTCGCGCGAAGTACGCCGAGACCCTCGACTCCGTGGTCAATGACCGCGAAGAGGTCGTGATCACGCGGGCAGGCCACGAACCGGTCGTCATCGTGTCGCTGGATGACTACCAGTCACTCAAGGAGACCGCCTACCTGCTCCGCAGCCCGGAGAACGCCCGGCGACTGATCACGGCCATCGAGCGACTGGAGTCCGGCGGCGGCGCACAGCACGACTTGGCCGAATGAAGCTGACCTGGGACGAACTCGCCTGGGAAGACTACGTCTGGTGGCAGTCCGAGGATCGCAAGATCCTCAGGCGCATCAACGAGCTGATCAAGGACGTCACCCGCAACGGCAACGAGGGGATCGGCAAACCAGAGCCGTTGAAGCACGGCTTCCAGGGCTACTGGTCCCGCCGCATCACCGACGAACATCGCTTGATCTACAAACTGGCAGGGGACGAGGTCCGCATCGCCGCTTGCCGCTACGACTACGGCAAGTAGAGCCCTCAGCCCTCACGGACGCCGAGGCCGATGGCGCATGCCACGCCGGTGCCGCCCATGCCGCAGTAGCCGTTCGGGTTCTTGGCTGGTGAGAGGTACTGCCGGTGGTAATCCTCGGCGTAGTAGAACTGGCCGACGGGGGCGATCTCGGTGGTGATGGTGCCGTGGCCTGCCGCGGTGATCGCCTGTTGGTAGGTGGTCAGGGTGGCCTCGATGGCGGTCTTCTGCTCGTCGTCCGCGTAGTAGGCGCCGGAGCGGTATTGGGTGCCTAGGTCGTTGCCCTGGCGCATGCCCTGGGTGGGGTCGTGGCCTTCCCAGAAGATCTTTAGCAGGTCCGCGTAGCCGACTGCCGCCGGGTCGTAGACCACCAGCACGGCCTCGGTGTGCCCGGTGAGCCCCGAGCAGACCTCCTCGTACGTCGGGTTCGGGGTGTATCCGCCGATGTAGCCGACCGCGGTGGAGTAGACGCCGGGGACCTGCCAGAACACCCGCTCGGGGCCCCAGAAGCAGCCCATGGCGAACACCGCGGTCCGGGTGCCCTCGGGGAACGGTGGGACGATCCGCCGGTCGGTGTGCACGGCGTGGTGCGGCGAGACCCGCAGCGGGTCGGGGCGGCCGGGTAGTGCCCGGTCGGCCGCCACGGTGCGACTCTTGTCCCGCCTGAACAGCGTCATAGCCCCACTGTAGAGACCTTCGCGGAACGCGCGGGGTGATCTCGGCCAGGATGGACCACCACGGCGCAACCCCCTAGCGAGGAGACGCGAGCGGATGCAGTGGCAGGACGACCTTCGCGAGCTCGACGCCCGGCTGGCCGCCGGGCGGATGAGCGCGGGTGAGCACCGCAGGCGGCGCGACGAGGTGCTGGCCGAGGCCTCCAGCACCACCGGCCGGATCCCGGGCTCGGCGTTCCAGTCCGCCGTGCCCCCGCAGCCGGGGTGGCCGCCCCCGAACGACGTGCCGCAGGCCTTACCCGTACCGCAGCCGCACTTCGACGGTGAGGCGGTGTTCACCACCGCCACGCCGCAGCGCGGGCCGGGGCGGCTGGTGGTGGTCGCGGTGGTCGCCGCCATCGCCGTCGGGGCCGCCGTGTGGTGGGCCGTGAGCAGGGGCGACAAGCCCGAGGCGGCGGCGCCGGTCGCCGTGTCACCGGCGGCCGAGCTGGTCGTGAAGCTGCCCGCGCTGCCCGGCACGGTCGTGTCCCAGCCCGCGGTGCTGCCCGCCACGCTGGGGCCGCAGCTGGGCCTCTACGCCCGCGGCGTCGCGCCCGAGGACAGCTCGGGCCTGGTCAACACCGCCACCGCGGACGGCCCCCGTTCGCTGGTGGTCAACGTCCTGGACAACGGCGCGGGCCAAGATCGCACCGCGCAGGCGCTGGGCTACGCGAAGGCCTCCGGCTGGGTCGTCGCGCCCGCGCCCGAGGGCACCAGCGGTGTCGAGGTCGTGCGCACCGTTCACCCGACCGTGCAGCTCTACCGGGGGATCTACCGCTCAACGCGGTGGACCGTGCTGGTCACCGCCACCGGGGCCGCGGACGACGAGGGGTTCCGGGCGTACTTCGAATCGGTCCTCGACCGGACCCGCGCCACCCTGCCGGTCGGCTGACTCGATCACCGAGCGGCTGATCACCACGGTGTCCACGGTCCGCCGGTCGGTCAGCAGCACGTCGCGCAGGCGCATGGTGGGGAGCTCGACGTACCGGCGGGAGAGCAGCCCCAGACCGTAGGAGAGCACCATTGCGGCGCCCGCCAGCGGCCACGCCGCGCGCAGGCCCAGCTGGGCGAGCATCTGGGTGACCGGGAACCCCCACAGGTAGGTGCCGTAGCTGTTGCGCACCCACTTCTCGTCGACCACCAGCCACCGCGGCCAGTGGTGCACGAGGGTGATGGCGCCGTAGCTGACCGCGAAGCTCAGCCAGAACGCGCTGACCGGCGTGAAGTGCACCGCCACCTGCACGAGGACCAGCGCGAAGGCGAACGCGGGCGACAGCGGGAGCCTGTCGCGGTAGAGGTAGAGCACCACCCCGCAGACGAACGGCACCAGGAAGGTGACCGTGGCGCCGACCGGCACGCTCAGGAAGCTGCCGCCGCCGGTGGTCATCAGCCGGGTGTCGACCGCGACCAGCGCCACGAGGACGAGCACCGCGGCGAACGGGAACCGCCGCAACAGGGTGGTCACCCCGAGCAGCAGCACGATCGCGTAGGCGAACAGCTCCATCGGCAGCGTCCACAGCGAACCGTTGACCGAGTCCGGGTAGGGGTTGTCCACGAACACCCCGGGCAGCGTGTGCTGCAGGTTCAGCACCGAGGCGCCGTTGACCACGTAGCCCCAGGTGGACTGGTCGTTGAAGTAGTCCCCCAGGCTCAGCGTGGTGAACAGCGGGCCGATGACCACGGCGGTGAGCAGCAGGGTCGCCAGCAGCGGCGGCCAGATCCGGGTGACCCGCTTGACCACGAACCGCAGCGCGGACGGGTCGTGCACCCAGCTGCTGGTGACCTGGTAGCCGCTCATCGCGAAGAACGCCATCAGGCCGAAGTGCGAGGGCAGCAGGTGCCAACTGGCCGGGAGCATGATCGGCCGTTGGCCGGAGATCGGGGCGGTGTGGTCGAAGATGACCAGGAGCGCGCACACGATCCGCAACCAGGCGAACCCGTGGCTCGCCGGTGCGTACCGCCGAGTGTTCGCTAAGTCCACCGGTATTACCCGATTCCCTCGGCGGCAGGTGACATTGGGTAGGGTACCGACTCACGGTGGAGGGCATGGCTTCTTCGCCGCGCACCGAGGTCGATGCCGACTTTTGCCGGTGCGCGAACGCGGTGGTAAGGGTGAGGGGCTCGCCGATGACGTGGCAAGAAGAGTTGAGGCAGCTGGACGCCGAGTTGGCGGCCGGTCGGCTCTCATCCGACGACTACCGGGTGCGCCGCGACGCGGTCCTGGCCAAGGCGGCCAGCGGGGACACGGGGTCGGCCACGCCGTTCACCCCGGTCACCCCCGCCCCCGCCGCCACCCCCCTGGCCCAGCCCGCGCCGCTGCCGCCCGCCCCGGTGCCACCGCCCGCCCCGACGCCGCCCGCCGAGTCGAACCCGGCGGAGAACGGGCCGTTCCCGCCCGCGTTCCGCTGGCAGGACAGCACCCCGGCCAACGAGGCGACCAGCATCATCGCGCCGATCACGGCGAACACCCCGCCGCCCGCGGACCTGGGCGCCGACCGCACCCAGACGGTGCGCCAGGACGACCAGCCCGAGCGCACCCAGATCGTCCGCAACCCGATCGCCGCTGACCAGGGCGAACGCACCCAGGTCGTGTCCGACAGCCAGCTGCGCAACGCCCAGCAGCCGCCGCACCAGCAGCAGCCGCCGCCGCACCTCTCCGGTGGCTACCCGGCCCCGCCCCGCCCGATGAACTCCGGCGGCTGGAGCCAGCAGCGGCCGATGGAGAGCGTGCCGCCGTGGGGCCACCCGGACGAGCCGATGCCGGAGCTGGGCAACACGCCGTGGCTGCACCAGGGCCCGGAGGTGTTCGAGACCACCAAGGCCCCCAAGCGCGGCAAGCGCGGCCTGGGCATCCTCATCGTGGTCGTGCTGGTCCTCGGCCTCGGCGTGGCGGCCTACTTCTACTTCACCAAGGACAACGGCAGCGAGACCGGCAGCGGCCCGGTCACCCCGCCCAACAGCCTGCCGACGACCAGCGCGACCACCACCGCGTCCCGGGCGCCGGAGCTGCCCGACCCGCCCGCGGCCAAGCCCGACCCCGGGCCGGGCCGCGCGTCCCTGTTCTCCCCGCTGCCCGGCACGACCCGCCCCGGCGGCGGCGCGCTGAGCCTGGAGAAGATGAAGGCGGAGAAGCCGTTCGGGCCCGAGACGATCGCCGCCCTCGACGCCAACGGCATGACCGACGGCTGGTTGGCCACCAACACCGACGGCGCGAACATCCTGAGCCTCGTGGTGTTCGACGTGAAGGACGCCGACGCGGCGAAGGCGGTAGCGGCGGCCTACGTCAAGGACCAGGCGGCCCTGCGCGAGCTCACCGATGTGGGTTACAAGGGCGTCAAGGTGTTCACCGACAGCACCGGCTCGGTCCACCGCGGGGTGTACGTGCTCTACAACCGGGTGGTCGTGGTCGACGCGTTCACCCAGTCCAAGCCGCCGGAGGGCGTCCGGGAGGCCTTCGTCGACCTGCTGAAGAACCAGGTCGAGTTCGCCCCGCCGACCGGGAGGTAGTTCGTCGATGACGATCGAGGCCTCACACCCCAACGGTCACTTCTACTCACCGGTGACCGACCCGGGCGAGCTGGCGGCGCAGTCCACGCGGCTCTGGCCCGCGCGGCCGGAGATCCTGGGCATCGACTTCGACGACGAGCACCACCGGCACGTGCTCACCGAGCTGTTCCCGCGCTACTTCGGCGACTACGACTACCCCGAGGTGCTGCCCGAGACCCCCGACCTGGACCGGTTCTTCACCCAGAACTCCCAGTTCAGCTGGCTGGACGCGCGGTCGCTGTTCGTCCTGCTGCGGCACTGGCGGCCCGCCCGGGTGATCGAGGTCGGCTCCGGCTTCTCGTCGCTGCTGATGGCCGATGTGAACCGCCGCTTCCTCGACGACGCGGTCGAGATCACCTGCGTCGAGCCCTACCCGCGGGCGTTCCTGCACTCGGGGGTGGCCGGGCTGTCCCGGGTGCTGGAGCAGAAGGTGCAGGACGTCCCGCTGGCCGAGTTCGACCGGCTGGGCGCGGGCGACATGCTGTTCATCGACTCCTCGCACGTGGCCAAGACCGGCAGCGACGTCAACTACCTCTACTTCGAGGTGCTGCCGCGGCTGCGGGCCGGGGTCCGGGTGCACATCCACGACATCTTCCTGCCGCACGAGTACCCGAAGGACTGGGTGCTCGGCGAGAACCGCAGCTGGAACGAGCAGTACCTGGTGCGCGCGCTGCTGATGTACAGCCACGGCTTCCGGGTGCTGTTCGGCTCCGCCTACGCGCACTGGCGGTTCGAGGAGGAGGTCCGCCGGGCGATGGCGCTGCCCGGCGGGCACTCGTTCGGCGGCGGCAGCCTGTGGCTGGAGCGCACCGACTCCACGCGGTGATCAGTGCCCGGCCAGCACGCCCTCGAGGAAGCGGCGGGCGACGGCGCGGCCGAAGACCTCGTCGACCTTGATCTTGCCGCCCGCCGAGAGGCGCAGCCAGAGGCGGTCGTCGTCGAGCAGGCGGATGATCGCCGCGGCCAGTTCCTCGGCGTCGTCGCCGACGAGGATGTCCTGCTCAGGAGTCAGGTTCATGCCCTCGGCACCGATCGTGGTGGCCACCGTGGGGACCCCCAGGGCGGCGCTCTCGGCGATCTTGCCCTTCACCCCGGCGCCGAACCGCAGGGGCGCGGCGACGACCCGGGCGCGCGCGTAGAGCGAGGTCAGGTCGTGCACGAAGCCGTGCACCTCGACGTGCTCGCTCGCCAGGTCGAGCACCTCGCGGGTGGGCCTGCTGCCGACCAGGTGCAGCACGGTGCCGGGCCGCTCGCGGCGGACCAGCGGCATGATCTCCTCGGCCAGCCAGGCCGCGGCGTCGCGGTTGGGCAGGTGGTCGTAGCCGCCGACGAACAGCACGCCCGCGCGGCCGTCCGGGCTCGACGGCGCCCAGTCGACGTCCTGCACCAGGGACAGGATGCGCACGTCGGCCTCGGGGACGAGCTTGGCGAGCAGCTCCAGCTCGACCGGCGAGACCACCAGCGACAGGTCGCACGCCCGCATCAGGCCCAGTTCCAGCTCGCGGGAGGCGTCGGCCTTGCGGCGCAGCCCGAGCGCCTCGGCGAGCTCGCCCTCCTGCTCGGCCAGCGCGGCCTGCCGCTCCAGCCGGAGGAAGTGCAGGTCGACGGTGTCGTAGGCGATGGTGCACTGCGGCGCGTGCTCGCGCAGCTGCTCGAGCAGCAGCCAGGCCACCGACGGCCGGGCCAGCAGCACCAGCGCCAGCTCGGGGCCGACCTCGCGCACGAAGGTCTGCTGCCGCCCGGGGTCGGACAGCACGGTGACGCCCTTGCGGCGCAGGTCGGCGGTGTAGGGCTGGGTCTCGGCGTAGTCGGCCGGGAAGTAGACGACCCGGCAGCCCAGGGCCAGCAGCTCCTCGATGAGCCGGTAGATCCGGATCGACCCGGCGTCCTGGTCCGGGGTGGGGATCTTGTGGTCCATCACCAGCACCAGGCCGCCGTCGCGGTCGAGCGGGTCGCGCCTGCTGGCCAGCCACAGGTTCGCCGGGGTCGGCTCCGGGCGCTGCCTGGCCAGCTCGTCGGCCCACTTCTGGGCGAAGACGACCCGGTTGAGCTCCTGGTGGCGCTTGACGCCCTGGGCGATGTCGGTGCCGTGCGAGACACCCTCGTGGTGCACCACGACCGAGTTGGGCTGCACGACCACGCGGTGCCCGCTCGCGCGGATCGCGAAGGCGAGGTCGGTGTCCTCGTAGTAGGCGGGCGCGTAGCGGGTGTCGAAGCCGCCGACCTGCTCGAACAGGTCCCGGCGGACCATGATCGCGGCGCCGGAGCAGTAGTCGACGTCGCGGGTGACGTTCACCGCGGGCTCGCCCGGGTCGCCGCCGCGGCCGTAGTTCCAGCCGGTGGCGTCGGACCAGATGATGCCGCCGCACTCCTGCAGCGAGCCGTCCGGGTAGACCAGCTTGGCGCCGACCAGGCCGATGCGGTCGTCGGAGGTCATCGTCTCGTAGAGCTCGTCGAGCCAGCCGGGGCGGACCTCGGTGTCGTTGTTGAGGAACACCAGCAGGTCCGAGCGGGCGTGCTCGGCGCCGAGGTTGCAGGCGCCGATGAAGCCGCGGTTGCGCTCGGCGCGCACCAGCCGGACGCCGGGGCAGCGGGCGACCTGGTCGGCGGCGTCGTCGGGCGAGGCGTCGTCGACCACGATCACCTCGAACGGGACGGTGGAGTTGGCCGCGGCCAGGGTGAGCAGGCACTGGCGGGTGTAGGACCACTTGCCGTAGGTCGGGATGATCACGCTGACCAGCGGCGACTCGTCGGTGTGCACGGCGACCGGCGACAGTTCGGCGGGCGCGGGCGCGGGAACCCCGGCCGTACGGCCGAGTGCGCGCTCGTAGACGTCACGCCGAAGCGTGCCGCGGGGGGCGACCCGTTCAACGGTGTGCCGGTAGCGGCCGAGCGCACGCTGGATGAGCGCGGACTGCTTCTGCACCTCTTCGCTGAGCTGGCTCACCTGTCGCTCAGCGCGAACCGCGCGGCGCTCCATCTCCGCCAGCGAGGAACTGAGCCACTCGATGCGCGCGGCCTGCCGGGAGGCGGTGCGCGCCTCGTGCGCGAGGGTGGTGGCGACCCGGGTGAGCTCGTCGCGCAGCCGGTCGGTCTCGGCGCCCGCGACCGGCGAGCACTCCGGGTCGACCAGCAGGTCGACCGACGGGAAGACCGGCAGGTCCACATTGGACGCGGCCACAATGGTGTACTCCCAGGGCAAATCCGCCTCGACCGTCCACTCCTGCCCATCCCGGCGGAGGGTTCGGCCGACCGCGCCGCCGACGGTGTCGCGGTCAGCGGAGGCGATCACGGAGCCGACGGCCGCGGCTTGCCGGAGCACGGCGACAGCGGCGAACCGGTCGGTGAGCAGCTCGGTGAACGCGGCCTTGGACAGGCCCTCGACGTCCACCAGCAGCAGTCCGTCCTCGGCCAGCCAGCCGCGCACCACGCGCAGCAGCCGGTCGCGCTCGCCCGCCGCACCGAAGCAGGTGATCACGTCGAAGGTGCCGTGGTCGGCCAGCAGACCGGTGTCGCCGACCGAGCCGGACTCGAACCGCAGGTTCGACCGCCGGTGCGCCGACCGGGCCGCGTCGACCAGGGACCGGTCCGCGTCCACCCCGACGACCTCGGCGGCGTGCTCGGCCAGCACGGCCGCGCCTGCGCCGCGCCCGCAGCCGAGGTCGAGGACCCGTTTGCCCGCGCTCAGGCCCGCCGCCAGCGCGTACCGGTGTCGGTGCAGGTGGGAGGCCAGCGTGCCCTCAGGAGCCGGGGCCCGCTCGATCCGCAGCTCGGGTGCGCCGTCGGTCATGCATCGTCTCCCAGTCGCGTGAGGCTTCGCCGGTAAAAGTGAACCAGGTGCGATCTGGCCCTGGTCGATCGGATCGTCGCCGATAAGCTGTCGCGGGTTTCCTGCGAGCGCGGAGGCGACGTGGACTTCGATGCGGTGTCAGAGCTAGCGCTGCGCTTCCGCGCGGAACTGGCCACCAGGAAACAGGAGATCGACCCGGACTTCCCCTGGTACCCGTACGACACGATGAGCAACATCGTGCACCTGCGCGGCCTGCTCACCGGCGACAACCGCGACATCTTCGGCGCGGTCAAGGGCAAGCACATCGCCGACATCGGCTGCGCCGACGGCGACTTCGGGTTCTTCTTGGAGCAGGAGCTCGGCTGCACGGTCGACCTCGTCGACTACGCCCCGACCAACTACAACGGCCTGCGCGCGGCCGACCGCATCCGCAAGTCCCTCGACTCGGGCGCCCGCGTGGTCGACGTGGACCTCGACTCGCAGTTCACCCTGCCCGCCGACCGCTACGACGTGGTCTTCTTCATGGGTCTGCTCTACCACCTGAAGAACCCCTACTACGCCTTGGAACACCTGGCCAAGCGCGCCGAGTACTGCTTCCTGTCGACCCGCATCGCCGAACTCTCCCCGGACCACGCGACCACGTTGCGAGACCTGCCGCTGGCCTACCTGGTGGGCCCGGACGAGACGAACGGCGACGCGACCAACTTCTGGATCTTCTCCGACCAGGGCCTGCGCCGACTCTTGTCGCGCACCGGTTGGGACATCGTGGACTACACGACAGTCGGCCGGACCTCGGGCTCAGACCCGAGCACCCCGGACCGAGACGAACGCGCCTTCTGCCTGCTCCGCAGTCGCCACTGAGCACTACTGCCCGCCCGGCTCACTGACCGACCCCAGCCCCAACCGCACCTGGACAACTCGCCTGCTGGATTGGGTGGAGTGGCTTTGTCTGGGGGGAGGGGCGATCGTAAACTTGCTGTGGTCGTGGGATGCCCTTCCCCACCCGCTTTTCCCACGACGATCGCCCCTAGGGGCCCCGGGCAAAGCCACTCCACCCAATCCAGCACCCCACCTGAGCAAACCCCGACGCGGCAACCCCGGGCGCAGCCAGCCCCAAAGCAAGCCCAGAGCGAGCCAGATGTGGAACGCACCACGTCCACCAGCACCTCCCCACCGCTGACCTGGCCTTCCCTCCCCACTGCCCCGGCCCCATCCCAGATACCCGCTTCCCAATAGTTCGGTAAGCGACGAACATGCTGGGGTGCGCAACAACCAAGCCGTCACGCTGGCCACGGTCTTGCTCGCCGTCTTGATGTTCCCGATCACGTTGACCGGGGCGGCCATCGCGCTGCCCGACATCCGGGAGGCGCTGCACGGCGACCTCGCCTCGGTGCAGTGGGTGGTCAACGCCTACAACACGACCTTCGCGGGCTTCATGCTCGCCGCCGGTGGGTTGGCCGACATCCTCGGCAGGCGGCGGGTGTTCGCCTTCGGGACCGGCATCTTCGCCGCCGGTGGTCTGCTCAGTGCGGTCGCCCCGAACCTGCTCGTGCTCGACGTGCTGCGCGGCCTGTCCGGGATCGGCGCGTCGGCGGCGGCGACCAGTGCGGTGGCGATCCTGGCGAGTGCGTTCGACGGACCGAAGCGGGCCAGGGCGTTCAGCCTGTTCGGCACGGTGATCGGGTTCGGCCTGGCGTTCGGGCCGTCGGTTGCGAGTGTGCTGATGGGCGCGCTGGGGTGGCAGGCGGTGTTCTGGCTGCCCGCGGCCGTCGGCGTGGCCGCGCTCGCGCTGGTGCCGGTGCTGCCGGAGTCGCGCAACCCGGACGCGCTCGGGGTGGACTGGCCGGGCACGGCCACCTTCACCGCGGGCCTGCTGCTGGTGATCACCGGGTTCATCGAGGGCCCCGCGCTCGGCTGGGCGAGCCCGCTGGTGCTCGTGGCGTTCGCGGGCGGCGTGGCGCTGCTGGTCGCCTTCGTGGTGATCGAGCGCCGGGTGGCGAACCCGATGTTCCACTTCGACCTGCTGCGCACGCCCCGCTTCCTCGCGGCCGCGCTCGCCGCCGCGGCGTTCGTCGCGGTGCTGGTGCCGTTGATCGTCTACCTGCCGTCGTACCTGACCGCGGTGATGGGCCAGAGCGCGCAGCAGGCGGGCGCGACGCTGATCCTGCTGACCGCGCCCATCCTCGTGCTGCCGCTGCTCGCGGGCATCCTGGTCCGGCGGGTCGCGGAGAACTCGGTGCTGCTGGTCGCGCTCGTCCTGGTCGGCGCGGGCACGCTCTGGCTCACCACGATCGGCCCGGACAGCACCGCCCTGTCCCTGGCCGCACCGCTGCTCACGCTCGGCGCGGGCATCGGCCTGTCCACCGGCCTGGTCGACAACATGGCGCTGGCCAGCGCGGGCCCGAGCCGGGCCGGTACCGCCTCCGGCATGTTCGGCACGTCCCGGCTCGCCTTCGAGACGATCGGCATCGCGGTGATCGGCTCGATCCTGGCCACCGGCACCGGCGGCACGCTGGCCGGGCCCGGCTACACCGACTCGCTGCACCTGTCGCTGTGGCTGATGGGCGCGATGATCGCCGGTGTCGTGGTCCTGTTCACCGTGCTCACCCGCCGTGCCGCACGCACCTCGCCCGCGCCGGCGGAGGTGCCCGCCTGAGTTATCCACAGGTCTTGTCCACAGTGTGCACAAGTGTTCGAACGCATCCGCCGGATTCGGCTATCTTGCCTGCGTGTTCACCATCCGGCCGCAGCTCACCGGCACCGCGCGCGCCCTGTGGTCATGTGTATCCGGGGCGCTCGGCGGCTTCCTGAGCCGGGTCGCGCGGACGGTCAGCCGGGTCCTGCCATGTCGGCGAGCTTGGTCACGGTGTTCCAGTTCCGAGCCGTCACCACGACCTTCCACTTCCGCTCGACGTACGGCCCCATCAGCGGCGCCTCGGAGATCCCGTCCGGGCACCACTGGTAGATCACCCGGTCGCCCAGCCGGATCCGCTCCGGGTCGAGTGCCACCGGGTCGTGCTCGGCCCGCACCGCGGCGGCAGGCAGCTCGGACAGGAACGCGGCCACCATCCTCGACCCGTTGTCGGCCACCTCGGCGAACGGGTGAGCCGCGATCACCGCCCGCAGCTCGTCGCCGGTGCGAATTAGGCAGCGGGTCGTGAGACCCAGCTCGGTCTCCAGCGCCGACTCGACCGCGGCCGCCACGGCCGCGGGCTTCGCGGCGGCGGTGAAGACCGCGTTCCCGCTCTGCAGCAGCGTCCGCACGTCCCCGTACCCGAGGCCGGCGAGGACCGACCGCAGGTCAGCCATGGCGATCTTCGCCCGACCGCCGACGTTCACCCCGCGCAGCAGGGCCACATATGCGCTCACACCCGGATCTTGCCCGCCGCCACCTCGCGCGGATAGTCGGGATAGGAGGCGATGTACGCACCGTCGTCGAGCACGTACAGCGGGTCGGTGACCTCGTCGGAGTAGCCCTGGTCGCGCAGGTCCACCTTGCGCGACTTGAACGTCGAGGTCTGCTCGACCTCGTCGACCACCCGGACGAAGAGCGGCACCGCGTACGGGGGCAGCCGCGCCGCGAGGTGCGCGGCGAGACCCCGCCCGTCGAACCGAGCGCCAGCGCGCAGCTTCACCGCGGCCATGCCCGCCTTGCCGTCGGCGCCCGCGACGGGCACGCCGTAGACCACGGCCTGCTCGACGTCCGGGTGCTCGCCGAGCGCGCCCTCGACCTCGGTGGTGGCCACGTTCTCGCCCTTCCAGCGGAACGTGTCCCCCAGCCGGTCGACGAACGCGACGTGCTTGAACCCCTGGTGGCGCACCAGGTCGCCGGTGTCGAACCAGCAGTCGCCGTCGGTGAAGCCGTCCCGGACCAGCTTGCGCTCGGTGGCCTCGGGGTCGGTGTAGCCGTCGAACGGCGCCCGGTCGGTGACCTTGGTCAGCAGCAGGCCGACCGCGCCCGCGCGGACCTTCCGGAGCCGGTCCCCGGTGCGCTTCGGCCTGCCGGTCTCCGCGTCGTACTCGACGACGGCGAACGGCAGCGGGCAGATGCCCGCGGTGCGGTCGAGGTTCAGCGCGTTGACGAAGGCCAGGTTGCACTCACTGGCGCCGTAGAACTCGGCGATCCGCGGGATGCGGAAGCGGCGGGCGAACTCGTCCCAGATCTCCGGGCGCAGGCCGTTGCCGACCACCACGCGCACCTGGTGCCCGCGCTCCGCCTCGCGGACGGGCTGGTTGAGCAGGTAGCGGCACAGTTCGCCGATGTAGCAGAACGCCGTGGCGCGCTGCCGGACCACCTCGTCCCAGAACCGCGAGGCGGAGAACGAGCGGCCCAGCGCCAGCGTCGCCCCCGCCGAGAGCACGGACGAGAGCGAAACGGTGAGCGCATTGTTGTGGTAGAGCGGCAGGCAGCAGTAGAGCGTGTCCGCACCGCGCAGCCGGACGCCCAAGCCGCCGATGCCGGTCATGCTCTTGAGCCACCGGTAGTGCGACATCGCGCTTGCCTTGGGCAGCCCGGTGGTCCCGGAGGTGAAGATGTAGAAAGCGTTGCTGCCCGCCATGATCCGCTCGGTGCCCGCCGGGTTGTCCTCGGTGGTCGCGGCGTCGCCGAGGGTGTCCAGGTCGAGCGGTTCGCGGACCTCGATACCCGCCAGGGCGTCGCGGCATTCCTTGCCCACCACGAGGACCGTGGCGTCGAGGAGTCGCAGGCTGTGGTCGAGCACGTCGCCGCGCTGGTTGGTGTTGACCATCCCGGCGGCCGCGCCGAGCTTCACCGCGGCCAGCGCGGCGAACAGCGTCTCCGGCCGGTTGCCCGCCAGGATGGCCACCGTGCGACCCGGGTGCACGCCGTGTGCGGCGAGCACCGAGGCGAACTTGTTGACGATTGTGTTCGCCGCGCCGTAGCTGATCTCCCGGTCCTCGAACCGCACGAACGGGCGGTCCGGGTGCCGGGCCGCGGCCCGCTGGAAGATGTGCCCGATCGACTCGCGCATCGCGGGCCGCATGGTGAGCAGCCGAAGGCCGCCGAGCGCCAGCCGCGGTCCCTCGAAGGCGAGCCCGGGCAGCGCCCGAGCCAGGTCCCCCACCCGGACCCGGGTGGCCGCCGACTGCTCCGTCGCATCCATGCACCGGGATGCTACTGGGAAGTAGCTACTCCCGGCAGGCTCAGCGGGCGGCCAGGCCGAACGCCACCCCGGTCAGCTCCTCACTGGTGTCCCAGAGCCGCTTGGCCAGCTCGCGGTCGCGCGCCGCCTCCAGCGGCTCGACCACCCGCGGGTAGCCCTTCTGCTCCTTGCGCCCGTCCGGACCGATGAACTGGCCGCTCTCCACGTCCGGGGACGTCGCGGCGAACAGCTGCGGCAGCGCGCCCATCGACGCCTCCTGCGCCATGAACCGGTTGGACACCTTCATCGCCAGCTTCGCCACCCCGGTCGGGCCGCTGGACTGCAGGTTGGTCGCCGAGTAGCCCGGGTGCGCCAGCAGGCTGGACACCGCGAAACCGTTGGCCCGCAGCCGCCGGTGCAGCTCGAGCCCGAACACCACGTTGGCCAGCTTGGACTGGGAGTAGTAGCCGGCGCGCGAGTACTTGTGCTCGCCGTGCAGGTCGTCGAAGTGGATGCGGCCGCGCTTGTGCAGGAAGGAGCTGACCGTGACCACGCGCGGGTCCGCGCTCTCCTTCAGCACGTCCAGCAACCGCCCGGTCAACGCGAAGTGCCCCAGGTGGTTGACGGCGAACTGCAACTCATACCCCTGCGCACTCTCCGTGCGCGGCGGCATCATCACTCCGGCGTTGTTGATCAGCACGTCGACCTGCTGGATGCCGTTGGCGAACACCTCGACGGTGTCCAGGTCGGCGAGGTCCAACAGCCGGGACTCCACCCGCGCGTCGGGGTGCGCGGCCTGGATCCGCTCGACCGCGGCCCGCCCCTTCTCGGGGTCGCGGGCGGTGAGGATCACCTCGGCGCCGTGCCCGGCGAGCTCGCGGGCCGTCTCGAAGCCGAGGCCGCTGTTGCCGCCGGTCACGATGTAGGTCCGGCCGCCCAGGGCGGGGATGTCAGCGGCGGTCCACCCGGTGGCCGCGGCCCCCGGATCACCGTCAGGTCTGCTCATGGGCCCTAGCCTGCCCTACCGACGTCACCCACACAGGGTGTGGCCACAACGTCTGGATCACACGAGTGCGCCACCCTATGGTCAGCGTTGTGGAGCTCCGTCACCTGGGCGAGTCCGGACTGGTCGTCAGTTCGGTGGGCCTGGGCTGCAACAACCTCGGCAGGCCGGGCACGGCCGCCGAGTCGTTGGCGGGCTCCCGCGCCCTGGTCGAGGCCGCCCTGGAGGCCGGTGTGACCTTCTTCGACGTGGCGGATGTGTACGGGGCACCGCGCGGCCGCAGCGAGGAGCTGCTCGGCCTGGCGCTGGCGGGCAAGCGGGAGAAGGCGGTCATCGCCACCAAGTTCGGCCTCGACATGCAGGGCAGCAACGGCCCCGACTTCGGCGCCCGCGGCTCCCGCCGCTACGTCCGCCGCGCCGCCGAGGCCTCCCTCCGCCGACTCGACACGGACTGGATCGACCTCTACCAGGTGCACCGCCCGGACCCGCGCACCCCGCTCGCGGAAACCCTGTCCGCCCTCGACGACCTGGTCCGCGACGGCCTGGTCCGCTACACCGGCGTCTGCAACCTGGCCGCCTGGCAGATCGCCGACGTCAGCTGGACCGCCCAGACCGAACGGGTCGGCCCGGTCGTGTCCACCCAGAACCACTACTCCCTGCTGGAACGCGAAACCGAACGCGAGGTCGTCCCCGCCTGCCACCGCTTCGCGGTGAGCCTGCTGCCGTACTTCCCGCTGGCCAACGGCCTGCTCACCGGCAAGTACGCCCGCGACACCCCACCCCCGGAGGGCAGCAGGCTGGCGGGCAGGCACCGACTGCTCGCCGACGCCCCGTGGACCCGGATCGAGAAGCTCAGGGCCTTCGCCGACGAACGCGACATCACCATGACCACCCTCGCCATCGGCTGGCTGGCCAGCAGACCGACCGTCGGCTCGGTCATCGCGGGCGCCACCACCGCGGAACAGGTGACCGCCAACGCGAAAGCCCCCACCTGGCGCCCCACCCCCGACGACCTCGCCGCCATCGACGAGATCTGCCCACCCCGCCGCTGACCCACCCCCGGCAGCTGACAAGCCCCCTGAGCCAGCCAGCCTTTCAACACCCTCCATTACTTCTTTGTGGCTCCCGGCTGGGAGTGGTGGTCGCCAGGTCCGCATGACTTGCGCCCCCAGTCGAACCCGTGATCCGGGGGGGTGGTGTCGCCGGGTCTGGTGGCATCGAGGGACCGCCGAATCGGGACACGACCGCCACGATCACGAAGTTCCACGCACCACACACGGGCGACAAACCCACCCTGGACGAACAACCGCTGCGGTCCCAGACACCACCGCCGCAGACACCGGCCCGCCCCGCAAGGCGGACAGCCTGAAAACGGTCCTCCAGCAACACAAACAGGCCGCCGACCAAGTCAAGGGGGACTCGATGCCCACCTACTCGCCGGAGTCCTGACCCCGATGCCCGGCACCGGCGTCAAGCCCGCAGCCCGCATCCTCCACAAGATCAGCGACGCCTCGAACCCCGCCCCCTCCGGACACCGCGCCGCCTACGCGGGCATCGCCCCGGTCAACCGCGCCTCCGGCACCAGCGTCAAGGGCGAGCACCCCGGCCCGGACCCACAGCCGCACACTTACCCGCGCGCTCTCCCCCGCCGCGCCCGCCCCACACCGACCCGGTCAGCCGCGCCCACCACAACTGCAAACGAGCCGAGGGCAAGAACCCAACCCGCCCTCATCCGCCTCGCCCGCCGCCGCGACGTCCCCTACGCCATCCTCCGCACCAACACCCACCACCGACACCCCGAACCAGCACCAGTCCCCACCGCAGCTTGACAACCACATAGGGACACCCCACCCCCCTCAGAACATGCCCCACCCGTCCCAGGGGGCAGGCCCCGCAGCCATTTTACCTGGTGGAGGCGGGGGAACGGCAGGTGTTGATCTTGGCTGTGGACAACTCGGGGTCTCAGACGGGTGAACTTGGATCGAGGTCCGGGTGGCGGTGTCCGATGGGTGCCGTGGTGCGGTGCCGGGCGAGGTGGGCGACCGGCCGCAGGGCGCTCGGGTCGAACCGGGATTGACAGGGTGACCGGGGTGTGGTCAGAAGACACTGCGGCGGATCAGCCGAGCGGATCAGCCGAGCGGATCAGCCGAGCGGATCAGCCGAGCGGATCAGCCGAGCGGATCACCCAAGCGGATCACCCAAGCAGATCACCCAAGCAGATCACCCAAGCAGATCACCCAAGCAGATCACCCAAGCAGATCACCCAAGCAGATCACCCAAGCAGATCACCCAAGCAGATCACCCAAGCAGATCACCCAAGCAGATCACCCAAGGT
>NZ_BSTR01000031.1:49784-90801 GCF_030269645.1 Actinokineospora sp. NBRC 105648
AGCAGATCACCCATAGGCGAACCACCGCCAAGATGGTCAGCACACCCGTTCCGTGCGCGAGCAGGGCGGCGTCCCACCGATCACCGCGATGCCCACCGACCTCCACCACCCCGACGCCATAAGAGACAACCGGCGCCCATCGACCACCTCGGTCACCCACGTGCCTCCCCCGACAGGGAGCGAAGTCCAACACATCGGAGTGGGGGCGGGGTTGAACGAGCGTTAACCTCACCCGCGACACAGGTACAGGGCGAAGGGAACGCACATGCAGATCGACGGGACCGCGGCCATCGTCACCGGGGGTGCCTCCGGGCTCGGTGGGGCGACCGCGCAGGCGCTCGCGGCCAAGGGCGCGTCGGTGTTCGCCTTCGATCTGCCCGCCGCCGTGGCGAACGCGCCCGAGGTGGCTGGGGTCACCTACCTGGCCACCGATGTGACCGACCCCGAGCAGGTCCAGGCGTCCGTGGCCGAGGCGTCGGGGGCCGCGGCGCCGTTGCGGATCGTGGTGAACTGCGCGGGGATCGGGCCGTCGGCGCGGATCCTGTCGAAGAAGGGGCCGCACGACCTCGGGTTGTTCCGGAAGGTCATCGAGGTCAACCTGATCGGCACCTTCAACGTCGTCACCCTCGCCGCCGCCGCGATCGCGCGGACCGAGGCGCTCGAGCACGGGCAGCGCGGCGTGGTGATCAATACCGCCTCGATCGCCGCGTTCGACGGGCAGATCGGGCAGGCCGCGTACGCCGCGTCCAAGGGTGGGGTCGTCGGGCTGACCCTGCCCGCCGCGCGGGACCTGGCCAGTTCCGGGATCCGGGTGGTGACGATCGCCCCCGGCATCATCGACACCCCGATGCTGGCCACGGTCAGCGAGGAGTTCCGCGCGGCCCTGGCCGAGGGGGTGCCGTTCCCCAAGCGCCTGGGCAAGCCCGAGGAGTACGCCGGGCTGGCCCTGTCGATCATCGATCAGGACTACCTCAACGGCGAGGTCATCCGCCTGGACGGATCCCTGCGGATGGCCCCCCGCTAGCCCCTAGTGCCCCCGGTCGATCCACTCCTGCAGGTGCGGTGACTCGGCCGCGATCGTGGTCGAGTGACCGTGGCCGGTGTGCACGATCGTCTCCCCCGGCAGCGCCAGCAGCCGCTCGGAGATCGAGTCGATGATCGTCGGGAAGTCGCTGAACGAGCGCCCGGTCGCGCCCGGCCCGCCCTCGAACAGGGTGTCGCCGCTGAACACCACGCCCAGCTGCGGCGCGTAGACGCACACCGCGCCCGGCGCGTGGCCCGGCGTGTGCATGACCTCGAGGAAGACACCGCCGACCTCGAACTGCTGGCCGTCGTGCAGCGGCTCGTAGTCGGCGTCGGGGTAGACGCGGCGCCACAGCTCCTCGTCGGCGGGGTGCAGGTGGACGAGGGCGTCGGTCGCCTCGGCGAGGTCCTGGGCGGCGTTGATGTGGTCGTCGTGGGCGTGCGTGCAGATGATCGCCACCACCCGCCGGTCGTCGACGGCGGCGAGGATCTCGTCCGGGTCGTGCGCCGCGTCGATGATCACCACCTCGGAGTCGTCGCCGACCAGCCACACGTTGTTGTCGACCTCCCACGTGCCGCCGTCGAGGCTGAACGTGCCGGAGGTGACCACGTGCTCGACGCGGTGCGACATCAGAGCACCACCACCGAGCGCAGGACGTCGCCGCGGTGCATGCGCTCGAACGCCTGCTCCACGCCGTCGAGGTCGATCGTCTCGGAGACGAACGCGTCGAGGTCCAGGCGGCCCTGCTGGTAGAGGTCGACCAGGTACGGGAAGTCGCGCGAGGGCAGGCAGTCGCCGTACCAACTGGACTTGAGCGCGCCGCCGCGGGAGAAGAAGTCGATCAGCGGCAGCTCGACCGCCAGCTCCGGCGTCGGCACGCCGACCAGCACCACGGTGCCCGCCAGGTCGCGCGCGTAGAACGCCTGCTTCCAGGTCTCCGGGCGCCCTACCGCGTCGATCACCACGTCCGCGCCGAAGCCGCCGGTGAGCTCCTGGATGGCCGCCACCGGGTCACCGGACTTGGCGTTGACGGTGTGCGTGGCGCCGATCCCCTTGGCCCACTCCAGTTTCCGGTCGTCGACGTCCACGCCGATGATCGTGGTCGCCCCCGCCAGCCGCGCGCCCGCGATCGCCGCGTCGCCCACCCCGCCGCAGCCGATCACCGCGACGCTGTCGCCGCGGCCGACGCCGCCGGTGTTGATCGCCGCGCCGATACCCGCCATCACACCGCAGCCGAGCAGCCCGACCGCGGCCGGGGACGCCGTCGGGTCGACCTTCGTGCACTGTCCACTGTGGACGAGCGTCTTCTCCGCGAAGGCCCCGATGCCCAGCGCGGGCGAGAGCGGCGTGCCGTCGGCCAGCGTCATCGGCTGGGCGGCGTTGTGGGTGTTGAAGCAGTACCACGGCTTGCCCTTGACGCAGGCGCGGCACTTCCCGCACACCGCGCGCCAGTTGAGGATCACGAAGTCGCCGGGCGCGACGTCGGTGACGCCCTCGCCCACGGTCTCCACGATCCCGGCCGCCTCGTGCCCGAGCAGGAACGGGAACTCGTCGTTGATCCCGCCCTCGCGGTAGTGCAGGTCGGTGTGGCAGACCCCGCACGACTGCACGCGGACCACGGCCTCACCCGGCCCGGGGTCGGGCACCACGATCGTCTCGACGCTGACCGGTTGTCCCTTGGCGCGGGCGACGACGCCCCGTACCTGCTGCGGCATGCATGCTCCTCATCGAGTCGGCTCGGTGCCAACGGTATTCGAGGCCCCATCCGCCTGCGCGCCAGATGCCCCGGGGCTAGATGTCCCCCACGTACGGGATCTCCATGACCGCGGGCGAGGTCATCCAGGCGCGCAGCGCGAACGTGGCCCGCACGTCGTCCTCGTTGTACTCCAGCAACCGCTTGCGCTGCGGCAGTTCGGGCACGCCACCGTCCAACCCGACCGCGTCGCGGTACCAACGCATCGAGTTCTCGCCGCCCGCCTCGGGGTCGCGCCACTTGAACCCGGCGACCGGGGCGATCGTCTTGAGCCCCTTGCCGTGCGAGCACAGGAAGTACTCGCGGACGCTGCCGAACAGGTCGAACCACTGGTCGGACTCGATGAAGTTGAGCACCTCGCGCCGCGAGGGCATGCCGGGGTACTGGCCGAACCGCTTCACCGAGGCCAGCAGCCAGCGGTTCTCGGCGAGCTCGTTGTAGCAGTAGGCGCGGAAGGTCAGCCCGCGCTCGGCGGCGGCGCGCCGGATCCCGCTGAGCCACTGCCAGAACTCGGCGAACGAGCGGGCCTCGTCGTCGGTGGGCAGCGGCTCCCAGCTGACGAACGCGCGGTAGCCGTGCGGTTCGCCGACGTCGGCCCCGCTGAGCAGCGCGCCCCACAGGTACGCGCCCGCGTCGCCGAAGCTCTCCATGTCCACGTCGACCTCGACGTCGGCGCGCGGCACCCCGACCGAGACGGTGCGCCGCACCACGGTGAGGTCGGCCAGCCACGCCCGGGCCAGGCCGACCGCGTCGTCGAGCGGCATGCCCACCAGCGGCGGCAGGTCGCGGTCGCCCGGGTCGACCAGGGCGAGCTCGTCGACGGTGGTGACCCCGGCGGCCCGCAGCATCCCGGCGTCCTCGCCGCGCACGACCAGGCTGACGTCGCGCGCGTCCAGCAGGGCCGCCTCGCACACCTGCCACCACGGGCAGCTGCGGCACTCCACGATCCGCGACGGCTCGGCCAGCGGGTGCGCGCCGGTCGCCGCCGCGGTCGCGACCGCCACCCGGTCTGCGAACCGGGAGTCGTACTCGGCCAGCGCGGTGCGCCCACCCGGCCAGGTGGGCGCCTCCAGGTCGTGCCAGACGACGATGTCGCCCTCGAGGCCCACGACGCCCGCGAGCGCGTGCCGCTCGTCGGCGAAGCCACCGGCCTGCAGGAGCCTGCGGGTGTGCGCGAGGCGCAGCTGGTCGCGCGGCTGCGGGCGGACCTTGTGCTTGGGATCGGGACTGCCACCCACCTCGGCGAGGTCGGTGAGCACGGACGTGCGCGCGCCGGAACCGGGATCGATGGTCTTGTGCCGGACCACCAGGACCGGCACGTACCCACCGGCGGTGCGCACCAGCAGGTCGATCGCGCCGCGCCTGCTGGTGGCCTGGTCGCGCGGGAGCTGCGGGGCCCAGATGAAGTCGCGGCCCGCGCGCAGCGCCTCGACCGTGGCGGCCTCGCGCTCGGCGGCGCGCAGCTCGGGCCCGGTCGGGATCTCGTGCCAACGGTCGCCGAACCGCGCGGCGAGCTGGTCGGCGACCGCCCGCCGGTGCGCGGTGGCGTCGGCTTTGCGCAGCTCAGCGGTGGGGTCGGGGGCACCGCGGGGGGCATCGCGCATGGCCGGGTCGTGCTCCAGGTGCACACGACGCCTGCAGCGGCTCACCACGCCGGCGTCGAGGAGCACCGTTGTAGTCACACACCGCAGCTTAGTTGCGGTGGGCGACGAACCCGAGACGGCCGGCGTGCCCAGCCGGATCACCGCCAGTAGGTTCTCCCCATGGCGCGGAAGAAGGCAGCGGGCTCGCCGCGGGTCACCCCGGGCAAGGCCAAGAACGCGATCGCGGTGGCGAAGGTGCTCGGACCCGTCGTGCTGCCGGTCGTCACCCCGTACGTGGTCAAGACCGCCGCGGCGGTGCGCGACCGCTGGGACCGGCGGAAGGCGCGGCGGCTGGGCGTCGCGGTCGACGACCTCGGCCAGTACAGCGGTCGCGGCGGGTCGCTGCACGCGCGGATCGCGGGCGCGGCGAGCGGGCTGACCGAGCTGCGCACCAAGCGCGACGCCAAGCCCGAGGACGTGGCGTTCGCCGACGAGGCCGAGGGCAAGCTCCGGCAGCTGGCCGCCGCCGTGCGGGCCGCCGAGCGGATGCCGACGCCGCGCAGGCGGGCCGCGCACCGGGCGGTGGGCACCGAGCTGGACGCCATCGAGGAGCGGTTGCTGCACGCCCTCGGCGTCTGATCAGGTGGGACTTGGCGGCGGGGTGGTACAGGCCACTGGACACCGCCGAATACGCTATGGGGTTGTGCCCCCCGGTCGAGTGACACCGCCTCGCGCTTTCCGCGCGCTGCGCGGCGTCCTCTTGGGGCTGTCGACCTCGACGTTGGCCGTCGCCGCGCACGGCATGGCCGGTGGTGGCGTGCCGGACACCGCGGTCACCCTGGCGCTCACCGCGCTGGTGGCCTGGGCGGGCACAGCGCTGGCCGACCGCCGCGGCGGCCTGGTCGCGACGCTGGCGCTGCTGGGTGTCAGCCAGCTGAGCCTGCACGTGTTGCTCACCGATATCACCGACCCGCACGCGGGGCACCTGCACGCCGCGGGCGTCAGCGACTCCCTGATGGTGACCACGCACGTGGTCGCCACCGTGCTCAGCGCGGTCTTGCTCACCGGCGCGTCCCAGGCGTTGACCGCAATCGCTGCCGCGCTGGCGGGGCTGGTGCGGGCCATCGCGATCACCGCGCCGCCGATCGCGCCCGCGCCCGCGGCCACGACCGCGCCCATCGCCGTCGCGCCCGGGCATCTGCTCACCGTGGTCCTCCGCGTGGTCTGCGGCCGCCGCGGCCCCCCGCTCCCCTCCTGATCCCCGACACCCCCGAACGGGTCCGACACTGGGCCCGCCCTCTCGTGCACATCAGGAGAACCATCCCCATGTCGACTCATCGTTTCGTCGCGCGCGCGGGCGTCCTGCTCGCCGTCGCGGGCACCGCCGTGTTGTTCGGCACCGGCGTCGCCTCCGCGCACGTCACCGCCAAGGTCATCGGCGAGACCGCCGCCCAGGGCGGATACACCAAGATCACCTTCCGGGTGCCGAACGAGGACGCGAGCGCGGGCACCGTCAAGCTCGAGGTCAAGTTCCCGGCCGAGTACCCGTTGGCCTCGCTGCGCACCAAGCCGCTGGCGGGCTGGACCGCGGCGATCGTCAAGGCCAAGCTGGACAAGCCGATCACCTCGCACGGCACCGAGATCACCGAGGCGGTCAGCACGGTCACCTGGACCGCCGCCCCGGGCACCCGGATCGGCCCCGGCGAGTTCGCCGAGTTCGAGGTCTCCGGCGGCGCGCTGCCGACCAACACCGAGCAGCTCGTGCTGCCCACCACCCAGACCTACGACAGCGGCAAGGTCGTGGCCTGGGACGCCCCGCCGCCCGCCGCGGGCGCCGAGGAGCCGGAGCACCCGGCACCGGTGATCAAGCTGACCAAGGCGGACGCGGGCGACTCGCACGACGCGGTCGCGCCCGCCGCCAACGCCACCGACACGCACAAGGAGGCCGCGGCGGCCTCCTCGGGCGCGGACAACACCGCCCGCTGGCTCGGCGGCGCGGGCTTGGCCGTCGGCGCGCTCGGCCTGGGGCTCGGCGCGGGCGCCACGCTGCGGGCGCGGCGCGCGGTGGCCGCGGCGAAGGCGGGCGAGTAGCGGATGCGGACCCTCGGCCGAGCCGTCGGCGCGCTGGTGGTGGCCCTGTTCGCCGTGGTCGGCCTGGCCGGTCCGGCGCTGGCGCACAACCAACTGGTCTCCAGCAACCCGGCCGACAAGGCGAGCCTGGAGACCGGGCCCGGCACGATCGAGTTGACCTTCGACCAGCCGGTGCAGGCCGGTGAGAACCTCAACACGCTCGTGGTCGTGGGTCCGGCGGGCAAGGACCAGTGGCAGGCCGGAAAGGCGGCGGTGCGCGGCAACGTCGTCTCCGCCCCGCTCCGCCCGCTCGGCCCGGCCGGGGAGTACCGCGTCGGCTACCGGATCCTGTCCGCCGACGGCCACCCGGTGACCGGCGAGATCAAGTTCACCCTCACCAAGGCGGGCAACGGCACCCCGGCGCCCGCCGAGGAGGTCGCGCAGGACACGGGCACCCCCGCGGCCTCGACGCCGGACGACGGCGGCGTGCCGGTGTGGGTGTGGATCGGCGGCGCCGTGCTGCTGCTCGGCGCGGGCATCGTGCTGGCCATGCGACTCGGCGGTTCGACGCCGTGAGCCAGACCCGGACCACCGCCACCGCGCGCCCGCACCTGGTGGCCGTGCTCGTCGCCTGCTCGGTCGTCGGCGTCCTCATCGGGCTGACGATCGTGGCGACCGAGCCGGTCCCCGGGCTGCCGGAGCCGGGGGCGGTGGTCCGGGTCGGCCTGCCGGTGGTGCGGGTGCTGCTGGACATGTCGGCGGTGATCACCGTCGGGCTGTGCCTGCTGCCGCTGGTCATCGGCTTCGACCGGCCGAAGCTGGCCGAACCGGTGCTGGCGGTCGCCCGCCGGGTGGCGATGGTGGCCGCCCTGGTCTGGGCCACCGCCGCGCTGGTCGCCCTGGTCCTGCAGACCGCGGAGCTGAAGCCGGGTCAGAACGTCTCGGCGGCGGCGGTGCTGGAGTACGTCGACACCGTCGGCGCGGGCAAGGCCCTGCTGTTCGTGGCGATCTTCGCCCTGATCAGCTTCGCCCTGTCGCTGTGGTCGGTCCGGGTCGGCGAGTTGGTCCCGGCCGAGCTGCGGGCGGCGGTCGCGATGTTCGCGCTGCTCCCGCTGCCGGTCACCGGCCACGCGACCAACTGGCGCTGGCACGACTTCACGATGATCTCGATGGAACTGCACGTGCTGAGCGCGGCGGCGTGGACCGGCGGACTCGGCGCGGTGGTGGTCCTGCTGTCGGCCAACCGGACCCTGCTGGCCCTGGCCCTGCCGCGCTTCTCCAGGCTCGCCACGATCTGCCTGCTGGTGGTCACCGCGACCGGGGTGTTCAACGGTGCGGTGGAGCTGCTGGTGAACCCCACCCACTCGCTGTGGACGGCGCTGTTCACCACCAGCTACGGCGTCCTGCTGGTGCTGAAGACGGCTTGCCTGATCGGCCTGGCCGCCCTCGGCGCCACCATCCGCTGGCGGCTGATGCCCGCGATCGCAGCGCACCAGCGCACGGCGCTGCTCGGCTGGGCGACGATGGAGCTGGGCATCATGGGCCTGGCCTTCGGCTTCGCGGTGATCCTGAGCCGGGCCCCGGTCTCCTGAGTTCACGCTCCGGCCCCCGGCCGCCTCTTAGTGATCGACAGCGTCCTGTCGACCAGTGAGGTGCACCGTGAACGAGACAGTCGGGCTGCTCGGCGTGGTGGTAGCGGTCCTGAGCCACGGACTGATCATCTGGCGGGCGGTCGCCCGCGACCGGCGGGCCCGTGAACGCGCACGGGTGAACGGGTTGCGGGCCCTCGTCCGCACCGCGCGCTCCCGCCCCGGCAGCGCCAGGTGATCGCCTGGGCGGCGGACGGCTACCACCCCGAGGAGATCGCTGCGGTGCTGGACCTGCGGGAGGACAACGTGCGCGCCAACCTGCACAAGGCCCGCCGGGCCCTGACCGGCTTGCTCGGGGACGAGTCATGACCCGCGACCCGCACGAGCGCCTGGTCGCCGACGTCGCCGAGCACCTCGACCTGGGCACCGGGCTGCACGCGATCACCGGCGCCGACCCGCACGCGACCCTGGTCGCCGACCTCGCCTGCGCACTCGACGTCGAGGTTGGTCTCGCCGCGATCGCCTGCCCCACGATTCCGCCCCAACGGTCGGTGGCCATGGACGCGGCACCCCGGCGGCGCTCAACCCAGGGGCTGCCCGTCCTGGTCGCCGGGTTGGTCGCGCTGCTGGTGTTGCCGTTCTTCCACGACGGCTGGACACCGGTCCTGCAGCCGGGGGTCGCACCCGAGGCACTGCCACCCTCGCCAGGTCCAACCGCGGTGGTGGTCGGGGCGCTGATCCACAAGGAGTTGTCCACAGCTGTGGACAATTCTGCCGAGTTATCCACAGGTTTTCGGCTGAAAGTGCGTTAACCGGGGCGTTCGGCGCGGTGGGCGACCGCTCGGCGTTCGACCTGGTGAGTGGGCAACCAAAATCGGAGGGCGGATAGCCCGAACGGGCCAACGCCAAGTGGTCAGTCCCGCTCGGTGAGGTGCGCGGCGGTGGGGCGGGCGGCGCGGAGTTCGGTCAACCGCGCGGTCGCGCGCCTGCCGCGGTGGTCGAGTTCGCGGTGGCTGATCCAGCCGTTGGCGTAGTGCCGGTAGGCCTGGGCCAGCAGGACCAGCTCGGCCAAGTGATCCGCCGCGCGTTCGCGGGCGTCGGCGGGCAGGCCCGCGACGCAGGCGAGTTGGTTGTCCACAGCTCGGTCGAGGACACGAGCGGACGCCAAGGCGCGCTCGGTGCGCTTACCCCGGATCGCGGTACGCAGGAACCCGCTCACTGGCCACCCCATGGGACGTAAACACGCGGTAGTGCTGTCGCACTGCCCCTGGCGTCGTTCACAATGCGCACGCCGTTACCAGTTACATACCGCCATCCGGCCTAACAAACCGGTTCACGTGTAGCGCGACCACCGTGCCGACGTGTCACCCGTGCGGAAGTCCCGGAGGCGTCTGAGCAGCTCAGGGCGCACTTCCGGGCTGCTGTTCATGATCGGCAGCACGCTGGTGATCAGCTTCAGCTCGCGGACCTCGCGCAGCACCGGGAAGCCCGCCCACCCGGCGACGTCGAAGCCGTAGCCCTCGGCCAGCTCCCGGTAGCGGGCGGCCGGTTCGCCGAAGCGGCGCACGCCGACCGCCAGCGGGGTGAGGTCCCACTCGGGTGGGCCGACGCAGCTGGAGTCGAAGTCGCACAGCACCGGGCCCGCCGCGGCCGGGATGAGGTTGCCCAGGTGGGCGTCGCCGTGCACGAACCCCCTGGGCAGGGCGAAGTCCAGCCCGTCGAGCCGCTCGCCGACCTGGTCGCAGCGGTCGCGCAGGAACGCCAGCTCCTCGCCGTCGAGGCCCTCGGCCTCGCCCAGGCGCCTGCGCACGTCGTCGAGCGGGTCCCAGGCGGGCAGGGTGGGCGGCGGCAGCGAGTGCACCGTGTGCAGCAGTCTGGCCAGGTCAGCGGCGTGCGGGACGCGGTCGAAGTCCGGGACCGCGTCCCAGACGGTCGCCGCGTACTCCCCCACGAACACCGGCTGGTCGAACCCGTCCACCAAGCGCACCGCGGGGACCTCGTTGTCGGCGAACCACCGCGCCACCCGGACGACCTTGCGCACCCGGTGGCGCAGCGCCACCGACCCCACGATCCGCACCACGACCGGCTCGTTCGCCAGTCGGAAGACGGCGTTGTTGGTGAACCGCAGCAGCCGCGCGCCGGTGTGGTCCAGGCCGATCAGGGCGCAGATCTCGGCCAGCGCGCCGCGCAGGTTCTCCCTGGTGAACAACCCGTCCGTGGCCACCGGTGCCCACTGCGCCTCGGCCGCCGGGATCCCGGTCAGGCCACGCTCAAATTGGTTATCTGGTCGGCGAGGTCACGCGCGTCGGCGTTGTTGCGCCGCTTGTTCGCCTCGGTCAGCAGCGGCTTGAGCCGGTCCTTGACCCGGGTCGACTTGAGGTTCTCCGCCAGCTCGACCGCGGCCCGCCCGATCCGGGCGCCGTGGTCGATGTCGCCCTCGAGCATGTGGTTGGTCGCCAGCGCGCTGAGGTTGAACGCCTTGCTGCGGGTGAACTCGTCACCGTAGGAGTCGATGGCCTTGGCCAGCGCCGGGATGGCGAACTTGGTGTGCGTGGGGTCCGAGGTCTGCGCCAGCACCGTGTGGACGGTGCCGATCATGGCGTAGACGTCGGTCTCGTTGAAGAACTTGACCCAGTCCTCGGCCTTGGAGTGGTCCGCCCGGGCGAACTCGTCGCGGGTCCGGCCGATGAGCTTCATCGTCTGGTCCTTGTGGCCCATCAGCGCGTACGCCCACGCCTGGTTCGCGCAGATGACCGCCACGGCCAGCTCCGAACCGGACTCCTGGGCGGCGATCTGGCCCAGCTGGAACATCTTCAACGCGTCGTCCGGGGACTCCTTGTGCAGGTAGACCCGGCCCATCCGGTAGAGGATGTTCGCGACCAGTGGTTCGCTCTTGCCCGCCTTGGCCAGCTCCAGCGCCTTGCCGAAGTGGTTGCGGGCGGAGTCGGTCAGTCCGATGTCGAACGAGGTCCACCCGGCCAGGTTGTGCAGGTCGGCCAGGGCCACGTGCAGGCGTTGCTTGACGTGCTCGGGGCCGGACGCCCCCAGCATCTGCTGGCCCCAGGACAGCTGCGCGACCACGGCGTCGCGGCAGAAGCCGCCGCCGTACTGGTAGTCCAGCGAGCGCAGTGCCCTGGTGGCGGCCTCCACCTGGCGGACATCGGTCATGCCGATCCGGCCGGGTGCGGGGGTTTGGACTGGGTTGGCGACCCACGACCCGGAGTTGGTGCCCAGCACGTTCGCGCCCACCGTGACGGCGGCCGCGTGTGCCAGGAACTCCCGACGCTTCACCTCTTCGCTCTCCTCAGGCTGTGAGGCCTCGCGCGTCACCGCGACACGAACAGCGGTGACCTCGTCGTAGGCCAGGCCCATATATCCCCTGGGGACGCCCAGCCCGTCGGCGATCCTGGCGAGCACGTCGTAGGCCATCACCTGACGACCCTTGAGGATCTCCGACACCTCGGACTGCGACTGGCCGGTCATCGCCGCGATCTGGCGCTGCGACACGCCGGTCCGGCGAAGCAGCCGGTACACGGAACTGACCTCCCGCGCGGCGAGCGCGGCCCGCATCTCGGGTTCCTCCCACGTGTCCGGAGTAATGGGAGAACCCGTCGATCCGATCGAGTTCATTCCGGCCCCTCACAGTCCGCTGGGCGTCAAACGCAGAGTAAGCGCACTTCACGGGCGGCGAGAAGAGCGGATCGGCGAACCTGATCGGTCGGGCCGAACTTCCGTGACCGCTTACCGTGAAACGACCGCCGATCGGCGCTGCGACGCTCCAATCTCGTTCCTCACGCCTCAATGTAGTTCGTTGTAAGCGTACGAGCACGGAGGGAAACCGAGAACCGTGGAACTGCTCCGGTCGGCCACCAGCCCGGTGGCGGCACAGCCCGCTCGCCGGGCCGACGATCGCGGCGAGCGCCACGCGCCCTTCCACGGTGACCTGCACGGCTCAGTGGGTGAACGCCGCGTCTGGCGGATCAGCTGCGGTGACGTGATCAACCGCGACCGGTGCCTCACCGTGCTCGTGGAGAAGAACAAGGTGGTCCTGGTCGGGCCCCCCGGTGAGACGGCGGTCCTGACCTCCGGGCAACTCGGCCAGTTGCGGACAGCCCTCCAAGAAGCCGCCGAACAGGCGGAAAGGTGACGGTGACGTTGAGGTGGACGAGATACTCGGCCAGGTCCTGCGCAGCGCCGTGTGGGAACGACTGGACATGCTCACCGAACTGGCCAACCGCGCGGACGCCCCGTCGCTGCTGTCCGTAGCCCGATCCGAACTGCCCCGGCTGACCGAGGGCTGGCGGGCCATGCTCGCCGCGCACGAGCCGGACGAGCGGGGGAACTGCCCGGTCTGCTCCAGCCGCTGGCGCCAGCAGAAGGCGCCGTGCTCGGTCTGGCGGGCCGCCTACGAGCACCTCGTCGCGGGTGGCCTCGCGCCACAACACACCGCGCGGCACGCGAACGACGCAGGCGCGAAGGCCAAGGCCACGCCGCCGCGTCGGTTGACCGCGACCGCGCGCTAACCGGGTCCCACGGGACTCCGCCGTTCCCCCGGACGCCGCGGAGTCCCGTGGGGCCGGGGTCGGTCCAGTCCTGGGTGGGGTGTGCTCACGGAGAGCGTGAGCCGGTGGGACTGGACCTCTGTGTCTTGTGGGGGCCCAGCCCCCACGCCCCGGTCGGCGGGCTTTGCCCCCGAACCCCCACACGGGGGTGGTTGCGTTGAGGGGACCACTCACTGAGGGTGGGTGAGGTGGGTTCGGATGTTTGGGGACCTGCTGGCGGGTTCGGTTGTTCGGGACGTGCTTGTGGCGCGGTTTCTGATGGTCGGCCCGCTGGGGCCGTTGGTGGTTCTGGGGCGCTGGCGGGTGGGGCTGTGGGTTTGAGTGGTGTGCGGGGGCGGGGGGCGTAGGTGGGGGCGTTACCTGGAGGGGTGTGGGTCCTGTTGGGACGTGCGCCCATTGGGGTGGTTTTGTGTAGTGGGGACTGGACCTTCGTCTGGGGTGGCGGGGTGTGGGTTTGGGTTTGATCTTGTTGTTGTGTGGGGTTTGATTCCTCACCTCGTAGATTTGACCTGGCTTTGTGTCAGGTTGTGATGCTCCGCGGGCCGGTGCTGTGTGCTCTTGTTCCCCGACCGGCGCCGGTCCGCGGTACCACTCCTCGGTTACCAGTTGGTAATTTGTGAAACTGGTTCCCTTAAGTGGTCATCGGACCGCTTCGCGCGTCTCTCTCAGTCGTTGGACCGGCAAGACCCAGTCCGCGATCAGGAGGAGACGCAGTGGCCAGCCCTACCCCACTCCGCCGTCAGCCCGTGCAGCAGCGCAGTGCCAAGCGCGTGCAGAAGATGCTCGAGGCGTGCGCGGAGCTGGTCGACGAACTCGGCTACGACGGTGTGACCACCACGCTCATCGCCGAGCGGGCGGGGGTGGCGGTCGGTTCGCTGTACCAGTTCTTCCCGGACAAGCGCGCCGTGGTGCAGGCGCTGACCCAGCGCAACCTCGACCAGTTCATGACCGAGATCGCCCGCAGGCTCGACGAGGCGCACCTCGAGCACTGGTGGGACGGCGCCGACCTGATCTTCGACAGCTACGTGCGGATGTACCGGGAGGTCCCGGGCTTCAGCCGGATCCGCTTCGGCGACGTGGTCGACCTGCGGCTGATCGATGGCGAGCGGGACAACAACACGGTGATCGCGGAGAACATGGCCTCGTTCCTCGCCGACCGGTTCGACATCGCCTTCGAGGACATCCGGCTGCCGGTCGCGGTGGCCAACGAGATCGCCGACGGGATACTGAACCTCGCCTTCCGCCGCAAGCTCTTCCCCGAGGAAACGGTGATCGCCGAGGCGAAGATGGTGGTGCGCGGCTACCTCACCGGCCAGATGGAGGCGGCGCGCTAGCCGAAGCTGTGGCCCTCGCCGCGGTAGGTGGGCACGGTGCGGGTCACCGTGCCGCCCTCGATCACGTGGTACTCGGCGAACCGTTCGGCGACTTCACCCGCTTTCGCGTGGCGGAACCACACCCGGTCCCCGATGCGGAGGCTGTCGGCGGCCGGACCGGTCACCGGGGTCTGCACCTCGCCCGCACCCTCCATCGCGGTCAGCTTCAGGCCCTCGGGCAGGTACGGCCGCGGCAGCCGCGCGCGGTTCGGCGGGCCGGACGCCGGGTAGCCGCCGCCGAGCAGGGTCGCGACACCGGGCGCGGGCCTGCGCACGACCGGTACGGCGAAGAGCACCGCCGGGCTCGGGGTGAACCGGCTGTAGTTGTCGAACAGCGTCGGTCCGACCAACCCGGACCCCGCGGCGATCTCGGTGACCGAGCGGTCCCGGCGAGTCAGCTCGATGCTGCCCGTCCCACCGCCGTTGACGAACTCCAACGGGTGCACCGACTGCACCGCGCGCACCACCTTCCCGCGCCTGCGCACGAGTTCGCGGCCTGACCCCTGCTGCATCCACCGGCGCAGCGCGCCGAGCGGCGGGTTGCGCGCGGGCGCGTCGCCGAGCCCGGCGATCTGCCCCTCGTAGCCCATCAGCCCGACCAGCCGGAACCCCGGCCGGGCGGCGATCACCGCGGCCAGGTCGCTCGCCTGCGCCGGGCTGAACACCGGTGAGCGCAGCGTGCCGATGTGCACCTTCCGGCTGCCGAGCAGCGGGCGCCAGGACACGTCGAGTTCGAGGCAGACCCGGATCTCGGGGTGGTCGGCACCGAGCGCGGCGTCGACCAGGTCGAGGTGCTCGACGGAGTCGACGACCACCGAGATGACGCGCCGGGCGTGCTCGTCGGCGGCCAGGTCGCGCAGCGCCCGCTGGTCCACGGTGGGATAGGCGACCAGGATGTCGGTGTCGGCCAGATCCGTGTCCACCCAGGCGCGGGTCAGCCAGAGCGCCTCGCGCAGCGCGTAGCTCATCACGCCGGTGAAGCCGGGCCTGCGCAGCACCCGTTCGAGGAGGTAGCGGCAGCGGACCGACTTGCTCGCCACCCGGATCGGCCTGCCGTCGGCGCGGCGGACGAGGTCGGCGGCGTTGCGGTCGAAGGCGTCGAGGTCGACCACGGCGGTGGGCGGGTCGAGGTGCTCGGTCGCGCTGTCGAACCGGTCGCGTGGGGTGGACACCGGTCCACCGTACGGCATCCGGTCTTGAGAAGTGAAGGCGATTCACTTAATGTTCCCGGCTGGGAGGTCCCGATGACACGCACACCCCCGCAGGCCTGGCGGAACTGGGCGGGAACCGAGACCGCGGTCGCCACCGAGGTCCGCACCCCGCGGCACGTCGAGGAGATCAGCACGGCGATCACCTCGGCCGCCGAGCGCGGGCTCACGGTCCGCGCTCGCGGCAGCGGCCACTCGTTCACCGCGGTCGGCGCGGCCCACGGGGTCGCGCTCGACCTGTCCGCCTGGACCGGGATCACCGCGGCCGACCTGGACACCGGCGAGGTCACCGTCCGGTCCGGGACCACCCTCGCCGCGCTCAACACCGGCTTGGACCGGCTCGGCCGCGCCCTGGCCAACCTCGGTGACATCGACGCGCAGACGGTCGCGGGCGCGATCGCCACCGGCACGCACGGCACCGGCGCCCGCCTCGGCGGGATCGCCACCCAGGTCAGCGCCCTGGAACTGGTCCTGGCCGACGGCTCGGTGACGCGCTGCTCGACGACCGAGCGCCCCGACCTGTTCGCCGCCGCCCGGGTGGGGCTGGGCGCGCTGGGCGTGATCAGCACGGTGACCTTGCGCACCGAACCATCGTTCGTGCTGGCCGCCGAAGAGCGCCCGGAGCCGCTCGACGACGTGCTCGACCGGCTCGATGAGCACTGCGCGGGCAACGACCACTTCGAGTTCTACTGGTTCCCCTACGGAGAACGAGCGCTCACCAAGCGCAACAATCGCCTCCCCGCGGGTACCGCCGCGCGACCGCTTGGCGCGGCGCGCCGATTTTTCGAGTACGAGGTCATGGAAAACGGCGCGTTCGGCGCACTGTGCAAGCTCGGCCGCACCGCACCGCGACTGGTTCGATCGCTGAACAAACTGTCGTCGTCAGTGCTAACGCCGCGCTCTTACAGCGATGTCTCGCACAAAGTGTTCGTCACCAACAGGCGCGTGCGATTCGTGGAATCGGAGTACGCGATCCCGCGCGCCGCACTCGGCGACGTGTTGGCCGAGCTGCGCGTCCGGGTGCCGGCACTACCCGATCCGGTGATGTTCCCGGTGGAGGTGCGGGTGGCCGCGCGCGACGACATCTGGCTGTCCACCGCGTACGACCGCGAGTCGGCCTACATCGCCGTCCACCAGTACCGCGGCCTGCCCTACCGGGCGTACTTCGACCTGTTCGAGTCGATCGCCGGTGCGGTGGGTGGTCGGCCGCACTGGGGGAAGATGCACACCCTGGACGCCCGGGAACTGGCGGCGCGGTACCCGAGGTTCACCGACTTCGCCCGCGTTCGGTCCGAAGTGGACCCTGAGGGGCGCTTCCGGAACCCTTACTGCGACCGGGTTCTGGGTCCGATCGCGGACTGAACCGCGACCTCGACCGGCACCTGGCCGCCGACCAGTTCGAGGGTCAGCCCGGCGGTGTCCGGGGTGTCGAGCAGCGCGAGCAGCACGGCCGCGACGTCCGCGCGGCTCACCGCGGCGCCGCGGACCGACTCGGCCAGCTCGACCCCGCCGGTGGGCGGGTCGTCGGTCAGCCTGCCCGGTCGCAAGATCGTCCAATCGAGATCACGCGTCCGCAGGTCGCGCTCCGCGGCGTCCTTCGCGCGCAGGTAAGCGGAGAACACCTCGTCTCCAGCGGCGTCCCCGGTCACTCGATCGAGGCCCATCGCGCTCACCTGGAGGAACCGCCGCACCTGGGCGATCTCCGCGCCGTCGGCGACCAGCTCGGCGGCGGCACGGTCGACTGTGTCCTTCCGCGCGACACCACTGCCCGGGCCCGCGCCGGCGGCGAAGACCACGGCGTCGGCACCCGCCAGCGCGGCCGCGACCTGTTCCGCTTGCGCCGCTTCGAGATCCAGCACGACGGCGTCACCGCCGCGGGCGCGCACGTCCTCGACGTGGTCGGGGTTGCGCACCAGCCCGACCACGGTGTCGCCGCGGTCGGCGGCGAGCCGGGTGAGCAGCAGCGCGATCTTCCCGTGGCCGCCCGCGATCACTAGACGCATGGGGAAAACCTACGGCTACGAGGGGATCGGCGCAGTGTCGAGGATCTGGTCGTAGGCGAGCTCGCTCACCCAGCGGTAGCGGGCGTCCACGTCCGGGCAGGCGCGGTCCTGGCGACCCGGCAGGTCGAGGTCGACGCGCGCGTCCGGCTCGGCGCTGAGGATGGCCACGCCGTAGGCCCGCGAGCGGGGCAGGCAGTTGGCCAGGTAGTCGTGGGTGAGCACGGCCGAGGTGGGCAGCACCATCGCGGCGTCGCCGTAGCGCAGGAAGGGGACCGCGTTGGCCAGCCCGGTGCGCCAGTGCCGCGCGACCGCGATCGCGCCGACGATCCGCACCGCGGGCTCGGGAACCCGGCCGTGCAGCTCGGGCCAAGCCCAGGTGGACACACTGGCCCGGTCGGTGACCGGCTCTTGGCCCAGGCAGATCCGCTCGGCGTGCACGTCGGCCCGCAGGTCGGCGACCAGGCAGACCCGACGGCCGTGCAGGGTCATCTCGGGCAGCACGGTGCCCGACCACCCGAGCGACGCCGCCGCGGCGACGGCCAACTCGTGCACCCCCGCGGGGAGCTCGACCGGCGGGGTGAGCTGCGCAGGCAGTGCCTTCAGACTCTCGGTTACCGCTGTGCGCCCTGGAATGCCGGTCACGAACTTCCGCCCTTCTCTTCCACCGATCGCCGGCCGCATCGCGTTGCCTGCCGATCGACGCGGTGTCGATTGGTACTTCAATTGAGTACCAGGGAGAGACGGGCGATTAAGAGGGTACGAACGCCCCCATGCGACCGGCGGCGCCGAGCGGTCGGTGACCGGTCGACGACCGGTAATCGGACTTCGGCCCGACTGTGCTGCCGTCTGGGTGAGACCGGGGGCAGGCGGTTGACACCAAAACTACCGACAGTGCGACAACGAAGATCAACGGTAAAGAGTTCCCCAGCAAGAGGCCCATTTCAGCGATCCCCCACCTAGACCACCGCGTCCCCCATCCAGCCCACCCACCCCCAGTGCCCTCCCCCTCAGCGATTTCACCGGGAAAAGGTGTCCCACCCCACACCATTCCCCTACCCCAACACCCTAAGTAACCCCCCACCCACCCAAAGCAAACCCACCCAACCCCACGAACACCGAACAGGTACAAGAGAACAACCCCAAACGAGCCCCGGCACCAGCAGGAAGACAGCCGACCACCAACCCGCGAGGCCAAACAGGCTGAAACCCCACTCCCCACCCCACACAGCGGGCAACCCCACCAACACAGAGAGATGAACGTCCACAGAAACCGCCCCGCGAGATCCCCACCCAGCGAGCGAAGCGAAGCGAACGACCCCAATTCCCTCGGCAAGCGAAGCGATGCCTCTCGGCGAGCGAAGCGAAGCCATCCCCGACCACGCTGGTTCAGGGGCTTGCCGCACCGTGGGGGGTCCGGGGGGCTCGGCCCCCCGGGAAGGCACTGACACGCAAAAACCGGCGAGCGCTCTCCGCGAGCACTCACCGGCCATTTGCGTGGGCGAGGGGGGAGTTGAACCCCCACGTCCTTTCGGACACACGGACCTGAACCGTGCGCGTCTGCCATTCCGCCACTCGCCCGAGTGGGTCGTCCCTCTGCGGGACGAGGGGAACACTAGCACGGGCGAAAACCCGGTTCGCACATACCCGTGTCCTGCACGGCGCGCCCGGATACGATCGGACCAGGACCACGCGGCGGAAGGAGGACCCATGGGCATCGGACAGCGGCTCAACCGCAAGCTGGAGGACGTCGTTGGCAACACCTTCGCACGCGTGTTCGGTGGCAACGTAGTGCCCCAGGAAGTGGCGCAGGCGCTGCAGCGCGAAGGTGAGGACAACGTCCGCGAACTGGCTGGTGGCAGGCAGTTGGCGCCCAACCACTACGTGGTGCAACTGGGGCCGGCCGACCACGACAACTTCGCCGGTGACGTAGACCGCATGAAAGCGCTGCTCGCCGACTGCGTGGCGGAACATCTCGCCGAGCACGGCTGGGATACCTACGGCGACGTCGTAGTCTCCTTGGAGCGCTCCGACGCGCTGCACACCGGACAGTTCCGAACCCGCTCGTCCGTCGACCCCGACGTGAAGGCCCAACCTCACGGCGGCGGTGCAGGCCAACCGGCAGGCAGACGGCAGGCACAACCCCGCAACGCAGGAGACCGATCCATGAGCCAGCCTCCCGGCTACGGCCAGGCGCCTGAAGGCGACCCGTACGGACAGCAGCAGTACGGGTACGGCCAGGGCCAGTACGGCAACGATCCCAACTACGGTCAGGGCTACGGCCAGCAGCAGCCCCCGCAGCAGGGCGGCTACGACCAGGGTTACGGCCAGCAGCAGCAGGGCGGCTATGACCAGGGTTACGCCCAGCAGCAGGGTGGCGGCTACGACCAGGGTTACGGCCAGCAGCAGCAGGGCTACGGCCAGCAGCAGGGTGGCTACGACCAGGGCTATGGCCAGCAGCAGGGCGGTTACGACCAGGGCTACGGTCAGCAGCAGCAGGGTTACGGCCAGCAGCAGGGCGGCTACGACCAGCAGGGGTACGGCCAGCAGGGCTACGGGCAGGACCCGTACGGCCAGCAGGGCTACGCCCCGCCCGCGGTGCAGTCCGGGCCGCGGCAGCTCTCGGCGAGCCTGCAGCTCGACGACGGCTCGAACCGCAACTACTCGCTCAAGCAGGGTGGGAACGTTGTCGGTCGCGGCCAGGACGCTGACTTCCGCCTCCCCGACACCGGTGTCTCCCGGCGCCACCTGGAGATCACCTGGGACGGGCAGAGCGCGACGCTGGCGGACCTGGGGTCGACCAACGGCACGACCGTCAACGGCACGCCGGTGCAGACCTGGCAGCTCGCCGACGGCGACGTCGTCCGGATCGGCCACTCGTCCCTGGTGTTCCGCACGCAGGGCTAGCGGGGACCATCTGGTCGGGTGTCCTCGGGTCGGGGAAGCTCGAGATACACGCAGAAGCAACGGACGAGGTCGACCAGACGTCCTGAGGGCTGTCCGGGGTGCACGCCCGGGCAGTCCTCATGTCGAGTTGGACACCGTGAGAAGCGGGAGCGGTCACAACAAGTGCCTGAGTTGGTGATGCAGCTGACCAGGGCGGGCTTCCTGGCCCTGCTCTGGTTGTTCGTGCTGGCCGCGTTGCGGGTGGTCCGCTCGGACCTCTACGCGGCGTCCGGCCTGCGCGTCGCGGTGCCGGGATTCCGCCGTTCGGCGGCGGGCAAGGTGCGCGGGAAGGCGCCGCGCCAGTTGGTGGTGACCCACGGCGCGCTGTCCGGGACGCGGATCACGCTGGACGGCAGACCGATCCTGATGGGTCGCGCGGACGACTCCACGCTGGTGCTCGACGACGACTACGCCTCGACCCGGCACGCGCGGCTGTCGCTGCGCGGGACCGACTGGTACGTGGAAGACCTGGGCTCGACGAACGGCACCTACCTGGACCGGGCTAAGGTCACCCAACCCCTCCGGGTCCCACTTGGTGTCCCGATCCGCATCGGCAAGACGGTGATCGAGCTGCGCTCATGACCCTTGTTCTTCGTTACGCGGCCCGCAGCGACCGGGGCCTGGTTCGCTCGAACAACCAGGACTCCGTGTACGCGGGCCCCCGCCTGCTCTCCCTGGCCGACGGCATGGGCGGCCACGTCGCCGGTGAGGTCGCGAGCAAGGTGGTCATCGCCGCGCTCGCGCCGCTCGACGACGACGAGCCCGGCGAGGACCTGCTCGGACAGCTCCGGGAGGCCACCCTCGCGGGCAACGGCGCCATCGCCGAGCTGGTCGCGGGCGACCCCGACCTCGACGGCATGGGCACCACGCTCTCGGCGATCCTGTTCGCCGGGAACCGGCTGGGCCTGGTGCACGTCGGCGACTCGCGCGTCTACCTGCGGCGCAACGGCCAGTTCAGCCAGATCACCCACGACGACACCTTCGTCCAGTCGCTGATCGACGAGGGTCGGATCACCGAGGACGAGGCGGCCACCCACCCGCAGCGCTCGCTGCTGCTCAAGGCGCTGACCGGGCACGAGGTCGAGCCGAGCCTGACGGTGCGCGAGGCGCGCCCGGGCGACCGCTACCTGCTGTGCTCGGACGGGCTGTCCGGCCCGGTGAGCCACGAGACGCTGAGCGAGGCCATCCAGATCCCCGACCCGCAGGAGTGCGCGGACCGGATGATCGAGCTGGCGCTGCGCGGCGGCGGCCCGGACAACGTGACGGTGATCGTGGCCGACGTGGTCGACGTCGACTACGGCGACACCCACACCATCGTCGGCGGCGCGGCGGGCAACGGCTCGGACGAGACGCCGCCGCCGGACTCGCCCGCCTCCCGGGCCAGCGCGATGACCACGCCGCGGCCCGAGCCGCGCAAGGTCGAGCAGCCCCCGCCGCCGGACCCCAAGGTCAAGCGGCGCAAGCGGGTGCGGGTGCTGATCGGGCTGGCGCTGGTCCTGGTGCTGCTCGCCGCCGGTGCGGTGGCGGCCCGGATCTGGGTCAACAACCAGTACTTCGTCGGCGAGGGCGACAACGGCGAGATCGCGATCTTCCAGGGCGTGCGCGGCAGCGTGCTGGGCCTCTCGCTCAACAGCCAGCTGCAGGGCTCGTGCGATCCGGCGACCACGACCTGCGACCGGTTCTACGTCAACGACCTGGACCAGTTCGGCAAGGACGAGGTCCGCTCGGGCAGCAACACCTTCGGCAACATCGTCGACGCGCGCGAGTTCGTCCGCGGGTTGCGCAGCCGGTTCGGCCTGCCCGACTGCGCCGACTTGGCCGCGCAGCAGAGCAGCACCACCGCCACGGCCACCCCGACCACGACGACAGCGACGACAGCGACGACGACCGAGCAGCCGGGCACCCCGCCCGGTCAGCTCGACCCGTCGGCGGGCGCCACGACCAGCCCGACGGCGGGTCTGCCCACCGCCACCTCCGAGATCGTGCCCACCGGCACGGCCGCGCCGACCAGCTCCCAGGTCGTGCCGCAGGCGGGCGTGAACTGCCGCAACCCGCGCGAGGACAAGGGCGGCGGCTGATGGGATCTCCGGTCCAGGGCGCGGTTGGTCCGGCGACCGGGCAGAGCAGCGCGAGCACCGACAACGCGGCCCCCACCCGCCGCGGCACCGAGCTGCTACTCCTCGGGTTCGCCGCGTTCGTGGTCTCCGCCGCGCTGATGCTCGTCGAGGCCAACCAGGAGCAGCAGCTCACGCTGCGCATCGTCTGGTACGGCCTGGCGTTCCTCGCCCTCTTCGGCGTCGCCCACGCCGCGGTGCGCAAGTACGCGCCCTACGCCGACCCGCTGATCCTGCCCTGCGTCGCGCTGCTCAACGGCCTGGGCCTGGTGATGATCTACCGGATCGACCTGGCGATGACCGAGCGGGCGCTGCGCGCGGGCCGTGAGATCAACAACGACGTGCCCAAGCAGATCCTGTGGACCACGGTCGCGCTGGCGCTGTTCCTGGTCGTGCTGATCGTGGTCAAGGACCACCGCACGCTGACCAAGTACGGCTACACCTTCGGCCTGGTCGGCCTGGTCCTGCTGGCGCTGCCCGCGCTGCTGCCCGGCTTCCTCGCCCCGACGATCAACGGCGCCAAGATCTGGCTGAAGGTCGGACCGTTCTCGTTGCAGCCGGGCGAGTTCGCGAAGATCCTTTTGATGGTCTTCTTCGCCGGCTTCCTGGTCTCCAAGCGGGACCTGTTCATGGCCGCAGGCAAGCGGGTCCTGGGCATCGACCTGCCCCGCGCGCGCGACCTCGGGCCGATCCTGTTCGCCTGGGGCGTCTCGGTCGGCGTCCTGGTCTTCCAGAAGGACCTCGGCACCTCACTGCTGTTCTTCGGCACGATCCTGGTGATGCTCTACGTCGCCACCGAGCGGGTCGTCTGGGTGGTGGTCGGCCTCGCGCTCTTCGTCGGCGGCTGCGTCATCGCCTTCAACCTGTTCACCCACGTCCAGCAGCGGGTGGCGAACTGGATCGACCCGCTGGCCACCTACTACGACGTGGGCGGCGGCTACCAGATCGCGCAGGCGCTGTTCGGGCTGGGCACCGGCGGGGTCGGCGGCACCGGCCTGGGCGCGGGCCGCCCCGAGCTCGTCCCGCTGGCCAACAGCGACTTCATCACCGCGGCCATCGGCGAGGAGTTGGGCTTCATCGGCCTGGCCGCGCTGCTGATGATCTACACCGTGCTCGCCCTGCGCGGCATGCGCAGCGCGCTCGCGGTGCGTGACACCTTCGGCAAGCTGCTCGGCGGCGGCCTGTCGTTCCTGCTGGTCATGCAGGTCTTCGTGGTCGTCGGCGGGGTCACCAAGCTCATCCCGGAAACCGGCATCACCGCGCCGTTCCTGTCCTACGGGGGTTCCTCGCTGCTGGCCAACTACGTCCTGGTGGCCCTGCTGCTGCGGATCTCCGACGCCGCCCGCAGGCCGCAGACCAGCTCGCGGCCGCGGCCGGTCCCCCAGGCGCCGATCGCCGAGGCGCACACGGTCATGGTGGAGCGGCCGACATGAACACCCCGCTGCGCCGGGTCGGCCTCGCCATGCTCGGCATGATCGTGCTGCTGCTGGCCAACGCCACCTACATCCAGATCATCAAGGCCGACGACTACCGCAAGGACTCGCGCAACCAGCGGGTGCTGCTCGAGGAGTACTCCCGCGAGCGCGGCAAGATCCTCGCCAGGGTCGGCAACCAGGTGCAGATCCTGGCCACGGTCAGCCCGACCAACGACCGGTTGCGCTACCTGCGCCAGTACAACAACGGCCCGATGTACGCGCCGGTCACCGGCTACTACTCGGTCCGCTACGGCGCCAACGGCCTGGAGCGCACCGAGGACGAGATCCTCAACGGCTCCGACGACCGGCTCTTCGTCCGCCGCCTGTCCGACCTGATCACCGGTCGCGACCCGCGCGGCGGCAACATCGAGCTGACCGTGAACCCGGCCGCCCAGCAGGCGGCCTACCAGGCGATGGAGAAGGCGGGCTACGCCGGTTCGGTCGTCGCGCTGAACCCGAAGACCGGCGAGATCCTGGCCATGGTCAGCACGCCGTCCTACGACCCGAACCCGCTCTCCGCGCACGACGGCAGCGCCCAGGAGAAGGCGTGGTCGGCCAACAACGCCGACAAGCGCAAGCCCATGCTCAACCGGGCGATCTCCGAGACCTACGCGCCCGGCTCGACGTTCAAGCTGGTGGTGGCCGCGGCCGCGCTCGAGGACGGCAAGAGCAAGGACGACCTGGTCACCTCGGCGGACAAGATCACCGTCGGCGGCTCGGAGCTGCGCAACTACAACCGCGGCTTCTGCGCGGGCCAGCCCAACGGCGTCACCATGGAGACCGCGCTGTCGCTGTCCTGCAACACCGCGTTCGCCCAGCTCGCGCACGACATGGGCGCGGACAAGCTGGGCAAGCAGGCGGCCAAGTTCGGCATCGGCGAGGACAGCCTGACGGTGCCGATGACGGTCGTGCAGTCCTGCATCGGGCCGCGGGCGAACTGCCTGACCATCGCCGACAACGCCGCGCTCTACCAGAGCGGCATCGGCCAGCGCGACGTGCGCCTCTCGCCGATGCAGAACGCCGAGATCGTCGCCTCGATCGCCAACGGCGGCGAGCGGATGCGCCCGCAGCTGGTCAAGTCGGTCCTCGCGCCGGACCTCTCGGAGATCTCCAGGTTCGACGAGGACAGCCTCGGCCGGGTGATGTCGCGCGGCTCGGCCGACCAGCTGCGCGACATGATGATCCAGTCCGAGGCCAAGACCGGTGGCGACGGCAAGCGCGACGGGCTGACCGTGGCGTCCAAGACCGGCACCGCCGAGACCGGCAACGACCCGAAGAACACGCCCCCCTTCGCCTGGTACGTCGCGTTCGCACCGGCCGATGACCCCAAGGTGGCCGTCGCCGTGGTGGTGGAGAGCCAGGACGTCGCGGCGACCGGCGGCAAGCTGTCCGCCGCGATCGGCCGGGCCACGATCAACGCCGTGCTCGGCGGGGGTGGCTGATGCTCACCTCGGGCCAGCTGCTCGCCGACCGCTACCGGCTCGCCCGCCGGCTGGCGGTCGGCGGCATGGGCGAGGTGTGGGAGGCCGCCGACACCCGGCTCGACCGGCTGGTCGCGGTGAAGGTGCTCAAGCCGGAGCTCTGCGGTGACGCCGAGTTCCTGCACCGCTTCCGCAACGAGGCGCGCACCACCGCCTCGATCAACCACCCCGGCATCGCCGCGGTGCACGACTACGGCGAGACCGCGTCCATCGTCGACGGCCCGCAGGACACCGCCTACCTGGTGATGGAGCTGGTCGAGGGCGACCCGCTGGCCGCGATCCTGGCCAAGGAGGGCCGGATCGGCGCCGACCGGACGCTGGACATCCTCGAGCAGGCCGGGCACGCGCTGCAGGCCGCGCACGAGCGCGGCTACGTCCACCGCGACGTCAAGCCGGGCAACATCCTGATCACCCCGGCGGGGGTGGTGAAGCTGACCGACTTCGGCATCGCCAAGGCCGCCGACGCCGCCCCGGTCACCCGGTCCGGGATGGTCATGGGCACCGCGCACTACATCGCCCCGGAGCAGGCCCTCGGGCACGAGGCCGAGCCCGCCAGCGACGTGTACTCCCTCGCCGTGGTCGGCTACGAGTGCCTGGTCGGCCGCAGGCCGTTCCTCTCGGAGAACGCGGTCACGGTGGCGATGATGCACATCCGCGACCTGGCCCCGCCGCTGCCGCCGGACGTGCCGCCGGGCGCCCGCGCGGTCATCGAGACCACCCTGGTGAAGGACCCCCGGCAGCGCTACGGCAACGGTGGCGAGTTCGCCGCCGCGGTCGCCGCGGTCCGGGCCGGCCGCCCGCTGCCCGCGCCGTCCGGCCTGGCCATGGCCGCCGCCCACCGGGCGCAGTCGATGGCCACCGGCACCCACCCCGGCCTCCTCCCGGTGCCGCCACCCGGGCACGTCGGCTCCGGCGCCTTCCCGATGGGCCTGCCCCCGCAACCGCCGCGGCAGGGCCGCACCGGTCTGTGGGTCGCCATCGCGGTGCTCACCGTGGCGCTGATCGCGGCGCTGGCGTTCGGCCTGCCCGCGATCTTCCGGTCCCAGGACGAGCGGCCGCCGGACAACCAGCCGCAGCAGACGACGACCAAGCCCGCCGAGAACGAGTCCGTGGAGCCCGGTGGCCCGCCCGCCGGGCAGCCGACGTCGCAGCCCACGTCGCGGCCGATCCGGCCGACGAGCCCGCTGCCCGACGATGACAACATGGTCACCGTCGTCGAGGCGCCCTACCTGAGGCGCTCCGCGGCGCAGGTCGGGTTCGACCTGTCCCAGCTGGGCGTCACCCCGATCACGTTGACCGACACCGGGATGCCGCCCGAGGACCCGGTGACGTGCGTCGTTGTCGAAGTCTCGCCAGTGGGCAAGGTCAAACTGGGTGCGCCCGTCACAATCAGGTGCAGGCCGCAGAACGGGCCCGCGGGATGAGGACGTCTTCCCGCCCCCGCGCGGGCCAAGCGAGGGAACCTGCCCGGCACGCCGGAGGACAGCAGGCATGATGGGACAGGACTTGACTAGGAGCGGGACTACGCACCGATGACCACACCGCGACTGCTCTCCAACCGCTACGAGATCGGCGAGACGATCGGCTACGGCGGCATGTCCGAGGTGCACCTCGGGCGTGACGTCCGGCTCAGTCGCGAGGTCGCGGTGAAGGTGCTGCGTCAGGACCTGGCCAGGGACCCGCAGTTCCAGGAGCGCTTCCGCCGCGAGGCGCAGAACGCCGCCGCGCTGAACCACCCCGCGATCGTCGCCGTCTACGACACCGGCGAGACCCGCATCGAGACCGGCCCGCTGCCCTACATCGTGATGGAGTACGTCGACGGGCGGACGCTGCGCGACATCGTCAAGACCGAGGGCCCGCTCCCCGGCCAGCGCGCGATGGAGATCATGGCCGACGTCTGCGCCGCGCTGGACTTCAGCCACCGGCACGGCATCGTGCACCGCGACGTCAAGCCCGCCAACGTGATGATCACCAAGACCGGCGCGGTCAAGGTGATGGACTTCGGCATCGCCCGCGCGGTCGCCGACGGCCAGGTGGCGGTCACCCAGACCGCGGCCGTCATCGGCACCGCCCAGTACCTCTCGCCCGAGCAGGCCCGCGGCGAGGCCGTCGACGCCCGCAGCGACGTCTACGCCACCGGGTGCGTGCTGTTCGAACTGCTCACAGGCGAGCCCCCGTTCACCGGTGACTCCCCGGTCGCGGTGGCCTACCAGCACGTGCGGGAGGACCCGAGGGCGCCGTCCGCGCTGAACCCGCGGGTCAGCCCGCAGCTGGACGCGATCGTGCTCAAGGCGATGTCCAAGGGCGCGGCCAACCGCTACCAGTCGGCCGCCGAGATGCGCACCGACATCGTCCGGGTGCTCTCCGGCCAGCGCCCGGCCGCCCCGATGGTGATGACCGACGAGGACCGCACCGCGGTGCTGGGCCAGAACCGCCAGCAGGAGGTCCGCGGCAGGCACCGCCCCGAGGTCCTCTCCGACGACTACGACGACTACAACGGTTACAGCAACGACGACGAGGAACGCAGGCGCAAGCGGAACCGCACCTGGCTCGTCGTCCTGGTCGCGCTGATCGTGGCCGCGCTCATCGGACTGCTGTTCGTGCTGCTGGGCAGCAAGGACGAGAAGCCGACCGGCAGCGACACCTTCAAGCTCCCGGACGTGCGCAACCAGGTCGAGGCCGAGGCCCAGTCGAAGCTGACCGCCCAGGGCCTGCAGGTCGCCCGGGAGACCGTGGCCTGCGAGCAGACCGCCGACGGCCAGCCCGGCCCGTGCGGCGCGGACGCCATCGGCAAGGTCATCGACACCACCCCCACCGCGAACACCGACGTGCGCAAGGGCGACCGGGTCACCCTCAAGGTCGGCGTCGCGCCGGGCAAGGTCTCGGTCCCCGACCTCAACGGCAAGTCACCGCAGGAGGCCGCGAAGATCCTGCAGGAGGCCAAGCTGCAGGCCGCCCCGGCCACCGACCAGGTCGAGGTCACCGACGACAAGCAGATCGGCAAGGTCGTCGACTCCAACCCGGCCGCCGGTGCCCAGGTCAACCCGGGCACCCAGATCAAGCTGATCATCGGCAAGGAGCCGGACTCCCAGGACGTGACCAGCCTCGTCGGCCAGGACTACGACACCGCGTCGAAGAACCTGGTGGCGGCGGGCTTCAAGGTCCAGCGCAAGGACGTGTCCTCCGACCGCCCGCAGGGCGAGGTCGTCGACCAGAGCCCGAAGAGCGGCAAGGCGCCCAAGGGCACCACGATCGTGCTGAGCGTGTCGAAGGCGGACAAGCTGCAGATCGAGATGCCCAACCTGGAGGGCAAGACCCGGGCCGAGGCCGACGCCCTGCTGCGCCAGCGCGGCTGGACGGGTGTGTTCAACGCCCTCGACCAGACCACCAACGACTTCGACAAGATCGGCAAGATCCTGGAGCAGGACCAGCAGCCCGGCTCCAAGATCGACAAGGACGAGACCATCGGGATCGCGATCGGCAAGTCCAGGTTCCCGACCGGACCGTCCACACCGACGAGGTAAACGAGCTAGTCGAGCTGGTCGAGCACGAGAGCGGCCCCTCCCGATCCACTCGGGAGGGGCCGCTCTCGTCTTCAGGTTCTCGCGGTCATCGGGTTCTCGCGGTCAGGCCAGGGCGCGGGTGAGCTCCCGCATCGTCCGCTCCAGCTCGGCGACCCGGCGCTCCTCGACCGGGTGCCCAGCGGTGGCCATCCAGTTCGCCAGCATGCGGTGGCCGCCGTCGGTCAGCACCGACTCCGGGTGGAACTGGACGCCCTCGATCGGCAGCGTGCGGTGCCGCATCGCCATCACGATGCCGGACTCGGTGCGGCCGGTGACCTCGAACTCGTCGTCCGGGATGGTGGTCGGGACGATGGTGAGCGAGTGGTAGCGGGTCGCGGTGAACGGGTCGGGGAGTCCGGCGAGGACACCCGCGCCGGTGTGGTGGACCTTGCTGGTCTTGCCGTGCAGCAGTTCCGGCGCGCGGTCGACCGTCGCCCCCCAGGCGATACCGATGGCCTGGTGGCCGAGGCACACGCCGAGCACCGGCACCCCCGCCTCGGCGCAGCGGCGGACCACGTCGACGCTCTGGCCCGCGCGTTCGGGGGTGCTGGGGCCGGGGCTGACCAGGACGCCGTCGAAACCGTCGAGCGGGCCCGCGAGCTCGGGCGCGTCGTTGCGCCACACCTCGCACTCGGCGCCGAGCTGCGCCAGGTACTGGACGAGGTTGTAGACGAAGCTGTCGTAGTTGTCGACGACCAAGACGCGCATGGGGCCAACTTACCCGGACGCCCGAAAAATAGCCGCCGGGTTGAACCGCGCCCGGATCTGGTCCGTGTGTGCACCGATACCCACTACCGGGAGGTGCACGTGGTCCGGTCGATCCTCCGCTCGGCGGCCGCCCTGGCGCTGCTCGCCGTCCCAGCGACCGCGGCCACGCCAACCGCCACCGCGGCCACACCTGTCACCGGTGTCCTACTCGACGTCACCGCTGCCCCGGTCGACGACGCCGTCGCCCGGCTGCGCGACCGGGCGGTCTGGCTCGACCCGGCCGCGGGCAGGCAGCTCGACGTCGCCGCCGTCGAGGCGGCCATCGGCGACCGGCCGATCAAGATCGCCGTGCTGCCCGCCGGGCCCGGGGTCGGCGAGGTCAGCGCGCTGCCCCGGCGGCTGGCCGCCGACCTGCCCGGGCAGACCATCGCGGTGGTCGCGGGCCGCTACTTCTACGCGGGTTCGCAGGTGCTGTGCGCGGGCGCGGCCGGTCTCGCCGCGTCCGGCGCGATCGCGGCCAACAAGTCCACATTGGACACCGGGGGCAACAGCGACCTCACCCGGGCGCTCACCGACTTCGTCAGCGCCGTCAAGGCCGCGCCGACCTGCGCCGCCGCCACCGCGCGCGACCAGGACGACACCGCGAACGTGCTGCCCTGGGTGGCGCTCGGCCTCGGTGCGGGCGTGCTCGCGGGCGCGGCCTGGGTCGGGTTGTCCCGCAGGCGCGCCAAGGCGAGCGCGCGGGCCACCCGCGACGAGGCCCGCGAGCTGGTCGAACGGCTCGGCCGCGAGACCGACGACCCGGCCAGGTACGCCGAGGCCGAGGCGCTGCTGCGCGGCGCCACCACGAACGCCCAGTTCGCCGCCGCCCGCCAGGCGGCGAGCGCCGGGTTGCCCACCCCGACCGACGCGAGCTGAGGAGCACAGCCCATGGTCCGCCCACTGCACCCGGCCCACCGCGACGCCGCCGCGGCCAAGGTCGTCAAGGTCACCGTCGGCGTGGTCGCCCTCAGCGTGGCCGGGACGCTCGGCATCGGGGCCGCGATCGCCGCCACCGCCCCGATGCCGAAGTCCGAGAAAGCCGACTACACAGGCAAGTCCGCCAAGGAGAAGCCCACCCTCGCACCCGCTGAAGACCGCCCGGAGAGCTCCAGCGGTGACGAGCAGACCACCTCGGGGGGATCGTGAACAGCACCCGCTTCACCGCCATCGGGACCACGGCGCACCTGCTGGTCACCGGCGCCCTGGCGCCCGCCGAGGCCGCGCTGCGCGCCTTCCTGTCCGAACTGGACAGTGCGTGCAGCCGCTTCCGCCCGGACTCCACACTGTCCACAGTGAACAGGGTGGGCGGCGGCACCGACCTCGACCCTATCTTCATCGCGGCCCTGGCGACCGCCCTAGACGCGGCCGAGGCGACCGGGGGCCTGGTCGACCCGACCCTCGGCATCGCCATGACCGCGGTCGGCTATGACCGCACCTTCGCCGATCTCGCGACGGTTCCGACCCCACCCACCGCGGTGCCCGGCCAGGCTTGGCGGGACATCGAGCTCGACGTGGCCGCCCGGTCGGTCCGGCTCCCCCGCGGCGTCCGGCTCGACCTGGGCGCCACCGCGAAGGCCTGGGCCGCCGACGCCGCCGCCGCGCGGATCGCCGCCGAGTCCGGTGGCGGCGTGCTGGTCAACCTCGGTGGTGACCTCGCCATCGCCGGGACCACCCAGCCCTGGCGGGTCCGGGTGACCGAGGACCACACCGCGGCCTACGGCGGCCAGGTCGTCACCCTGCGCTCCGGCGGTCTCGCCACGTCGAGCACCACGCTGCGCACCTGGCGCCGCGCCGATCAGGTGCTGCACCACATCCTCGACCCGGCGACCGGCCTCCCGGCACCGCGGACCTGGCGCGCGGTGTCCGTCGCCGCACGCACGTGCGCGCAGGCCAACACCGCGGCCACCGCGGCGGTCGTGCTCGGCCCGCGAGCGCCTGGGTGGCTGGACGCACACGGGCTGTCGGCCCGGCTTGTAGCCGCTTCCGGCGCCGTCATCCACATCGGTGACTGGCCGAGCGAACTGCAGGTGGCAGCGTGACTATCGCCGCACCGTTGCTCTCGGAGAGCAGCTACTGGTACCTGTCCCGGGCGAGCGGGTTCGTCTCGCTGGCCCTGTTCACCGCGGCCGTCGCCCTCGGCCTGCTCACCGCGGGCCGGGTGCACTCGCCGCGCTGGCCGCGGTTCGTCACGGAGTCGTTGCACCGCAGCGTGTCCATGGTGGCCATCGTCCTGGTGCTGCTGCACGTGACCGCGATCCTGCTCGACTCGTTCGTGCCGATCACGCTGGTCGACGCGCTGGTCCCGTTCACCTCGGACTACCGGCCGCTGTGGGTCGGGCTCGGCGCGATCGCGCTCGACCTGCTGCTGGCGCTGATCGTCACCAGCCTGCTGCGCACCCGGTTGAGCTTGCGCGTCTGGCGGTACGTGCACTGGCTGGCCTACGTGTCGTGGCCGGTCGCCGTCGCGCACACGGTCGGCATCGGCACGGATCGGTTGTGGGTGCTCGTGGTCGTCGCGGTGAGCGTGCTCGCCGTGGTTGTCTCCGGCGGCTACCGGCTGGCGGGTTGGCGGAGAGTGGCTTTGCGGAGGCCGATGTGAGCGCACCCCTGATCACCCGCTTCGACGGCCCGCGCCTGCTGGCGGGCAGTACCGCTGGACTGGCCGAGCACGCTCGCAGGCGCGGTCCCTTCCCCGCTCAGGCGGTGCCACACCTCATCGACATGGTCGGAGCCGCCGGTCTGCGCGGCCGGGGTGGCGCGTGGTTCCCCACCGGCCGCAAGCTCGCCGCGGTCGCGGAGAACGGCCGCGCGGCAGGCGGCGCCCACGTGATCGTCAACGGCGCGGAGAGCGAACCCGCCGCAGGCAAGGACAAGCTGCTCCTGCGCACGGTGCCGCATCTTGTGCTGGACGGCGCCGAACTCGCCGCCCTCGCTGTAGGCGCCAAGGAGATCACCGTGTGCGTGCACCGCGGCGCGGGCCTGGCCGACGGTCTCCGGCGCCTGGTCGCCGAACGCGCGGCGGCGGCGTGGGGCAGCAGGCTCATCGTCACCGTCGTCGAACCACCCCGGTGGTACGTCTCGAGCGAGTCGACGGCGCTGGCGCAGTTCGTCGAGGGCGGGCCGGGCAAACCCCGCTCGGTATCCACCTACAAGTCCGGCGTGCGCGGCAAACCAACCCTGGTGTCCAATGTGGAGACTCTGGCGCACCTGGCGACGATCGCCCGCAACGGCCCGGAGTGGTTCCGCCGCACCGGCACCGGCGACGCGCCGGGTACCGCGCTGCACACCGTCAGCGGCGCCGTCCGCGCTCCCGGCGTGTACGAGCTCCCGACCGGCGCCACCGGCTGGGACATCCTCAACGCCGCGGGCGGCCAAACCGCCCCGCTCCAGGCGATCCTGGTCGGCGGCTACGGCGGCAACTGGGTTCCGGCGGACGCACTCGCGCTGCCGTTCACCCCGGAGGCCCTGCGCCAGGTCGACGCGTCCCCCGGCGCGGGTGTCGTCTTCGCGCTGCCGCGCGGCGCCTGCGGACTGGCCGAGACCGCGCGGGTCGCGTCCTGGTTGGCCGCGCAGAACGCCCGCCAGTGCGGACCCTGCTTCAACGGCCTGCCCGCCATCGCCGACGACCTGGCCCGGCTCACCTGGGGCCGGGACCAGACCGCGTTCGACCGCCTCCGCTTCCGCCTCGGCGTGGTCGACAAGCGCGGCGCCTGCGCGCACCCCGACGGGGTGGTGAAGCTGGTGGCCACCGCGCTGCGCGTGTTCGCCGCCGACGTGCGCGCGCACCTGGGCGGCCCCGGCTGTCCGGGCCTGCGCCACCCCGGCGCGCTCCCCCTGCCCACCCCACCCGACCCGAGCGAGGGCTGGCGATGACCGACAGGCTCACCGTCGACATGATCGAGTGCGACGGCCACGGCGTGTGCGCGGAACTGGTCCCCGAGCTGGTCGACCTCGACGAGTGGGGCTACCCGATCGTCGCCGACAGCGCCGTACCCGACCACCTGCGCAAACACGCCAGGCGGGCGGTGACCCTCTGCCCCCGGCTGGCGCTGCGGCTGACACCATCGCCCAGGTGACGCTCGCCCGGCGCTTGGGACCGCTCGACGCCACCGCCATCGGCCTGGGCTCGATGCTGGGCGCCGGGGTGTTCGCCGCCTTCGCCCCGGCCGCGGCCACCGCGGGCAGCGGACTGCTCATCGCGCTGGCCGTGGCCGGTTTCGTGGCCTACTGCAACGCGACCGCCTCCGCCCAGCTCGCCGCGGCCTACCCGGCCTCCGGCGGTACCTACCTCTTCGGCCGGGAGGTCCTCGGCCCGTGGTGGGGTTTCACCGCGGGCTGGGGTTTCGTGATCGGGAAGACGGCCAGCTGTGCCGCCATGGCCCTGACCTTCGCCGCTTACGCCGCACCCGGCTTCGAGCGGCCGGTGGCCCTGGCCGCCGTGGTGGTGCTGACCGCGGTCAACTGCGCGGGCATCACGCGCACGGCGTTGGCCACCAAGGTCCTCTTGGCGGTAGTCCTCGTTGTCCTGCTGACCACAACGGCACTCGCGCTACCCGCCGCCCACCACCCGCAGTGGACCACCGGCAGCCCCCTGGACATCCTCCAAGCCGCCGGCCTGCTGTTCTTCGCCTTCGCCGGCTACGCCCGCATCGCCACCCTCGCCGAGGAGGTCCGCGATCCGGGCCGCACCATCCCGCGCGCGGTCCTAGCGGCGCTGACCGGCGCGATCGCGCTCTACCTGCTCATCGGCGTGACGCTGTTGCTCGTCCTGGGCCCGGATCGCCTGGCCACCTCCAGCGCACCGCTCACCGACCTCCTCACCACAGCCGGCTACCCGAGCCTGACCCCCGCCGTCCGGGTCGGGGCCGCGGCCGCGAGCCTCGGGGCGCTGCTGGCGCTGATCACCGGCATCGGCCGCACGAGCATGGCGATGGCCCGCAACCGCGACCTCCCGCGCTTCCTCGCCACGACCAGCACCCGGCAGGTCCCGGCGCGCGCGGAGATCACCGTCGGCGCGGTCGTCTGCGGCCTGGTGCTGCTGGGCGACCTGCGCGGGGTGATCGGGTTCTCGTCCTTCGGCGTGCTCACCTACTACGCGATCACCAACGCGTGCGCCTACCGCCAGCCGCCCGAACAACGCCGCTGGCCACGCGCGCTCAACCTCGCGGGCTTCACAGGCTGCGCCGTCCTCGCCGCAACCCTCCCACCGGTCTCCGCGCTGGCGGGCGCCGGCGTGCTGGGCATCGGACTGCTGCTGCGCACCTGGGCTACTGCTTGGGCAGGACCTACTGGTTGATCAGCGCTACTGGGTCGTCACCTGGTTGAACGGCAGCTTCGGCTCCACCCACGGGAACACCACGAACATCAGCAGCGCCACCACACCGAGCACCAGCACCACCGCGGTCACGACCCGCACCGCAGTGGGGCCGGGCAGGTGCCGCCAGATCCACCCGTACATCAGCTGGTCTCCTTCAACTCGGGCGGGGTCTCGCCGGGCTTGGCCGGGTCCTTGGCCCACTGCTGCACCATCACCGCGTGCACGATGAGCCGCTCGCGGTCGGAGAAGCGCGGGTGGCAGGTGGTCAGCGTCATCAGCGTCGCCTGCTCGCCCACACTGGCCTCGGCACCCAGCTGCCCGGGCACCGGCGCGATCACCGCACCCTGCGAGGGGGCCACGATCTCCTGCCCCACCACCTGGGCGTACGGCCCGCCGAGCGGGGAGACGCCGCGGCAGCGCGGGTCGGCGCCCTTGCCCGCCGCCCAGCCCGCGACCTCTTCGGACTTGGGCAGCACCCGGTAGACGAACCAGCTGTAGTGCGTCTCCACCACGATCGCGTCGCAGGAGTTCAGCAGGTCGACGTCGTTGAACGGGGCACCCTTGCCCACCCGGTGCCCGGCGACCGCGAAGTTGCCGGGTTCACCGGGGTAGGCGGTGCCGGTGTAGTGGCCGGGGCCGATCTCGAGGGTCTTCTCCGTGGTGCCCTCGATGATGGTGAACGAGTAGTCAGTGCCGAAGGCGGGCACGTACATCTTCGCGAAGCCCGAGCCCTCGGCGAGCCCCTGGAACCGCTCGACCCGCTCCGGGTCCTCGGGGGCGGCGGCCGGGTCGGACTTCCACCGGTCGTCCAGGGCGGTCGTCGCCTCGCGCTGCTTGCCCGCGGAGACGAGGTCGGTGACGTACACCTCGTAGACCACGAAGAGCAGCACCACCAGGCCGGCGGTCATTAACACTTCACCGATGGTGCGGATGACGGAGCGCAGCGTGTCAGGCCGTTCAGGCCGCTCACCTGGGCCGACGAGGCCACTGGGCGTCGGGCCGCCCGGGTCGGGAGTGGTCACGCGGGCTCCTCTCCGCATGTTATTTCCGCATCGTTGGCGACTGGTGATTCGCCGACCTGCTCAGCTACGTTAACGTGTTGCATCGGCGGGAGTTGCGCCCATGCCAGCACGACCGCATCCAACGCATCACGTCAGGCGAGGACAGCATGCCGAAGTCCAAGGTCCGCAAGAAGGCCGCGTACACCCCGCCGGCCGACCGCCGCACGCCTGTGAAGGTGAAGCCGGCTGGGCCGTCACACCCGATCTACATCGCGGTGATGCTCGGGGTGATGCTGATCGGCCTCGCCTGGCTGGTCGTCAACTACATCGCGGGCGAGAAGATCGGCTTCATGGCCGACCTGGGGAACTGGAACTTCGCCATCGGCTTCTCGCTGATGATCGCGGGCCTGCTGATGACCATGCGGTGGCGCTGACCTGCGGTTGGTCACCCAGCACCGGACCGAGGTACCCGTGCCGTTCACCGCGCAGGGTCACCGCCGCTACGCCAATCAGCGGGCAGTGACTGAACCACATGGATGTAAGTCATCCCCATTGTGGATAACTACTGTGGATGAATGCCCGTGACGCCTGGGGACAGCTCTCGCACGTGGGCCGCCGAGCCCAAGGTCGTGGTCGTCGGCTGGCTACTGGCCGCCGTCGCCGCCCTGGTCGCGGTGCTCATCGGCGATCTTCGGGGCAGTCTGCTGCTCGCCGTCGCCGCGCTGCTGCTCGGGCTCTTGGCGCTGTTCGGCACCCTCGCGCGCCCTCGGCTCGCCGCTGACTCGACCGGGATAACCGTCCGGGGGTTGACCCGGGGCAGGCACTGGACCTGGGGCGAGGTCAACGTGCGGCTGGTCCGCACCCGCAGGTTCGGCCGCGACTCCACCGCCGTCGAGATCGACGCCGACAACGCGGCCGAACCCACCCTGGTGCTGCTCGGCAGGCTCGACCTCGGCGTCGACCCGCAGGAGGTCGTCAACGACCTCCTGCGACTGCGGACCTGAAACCAGCTCAGCAGTCCGGCGCGCGGAAGTTGACCAGCGCGCAGACCTGGTAGAGGTCCTCGACCGCCGGGGTCCGCACGATGAACGCCGTCACCAGCAGCACCAGCACCGCGATCGCGGTGCCCGCCTGCCACGCGATCCGCCCGTTGGCGGGCGCGTAGACCATCGCCGCGGTGACCAGCGCGCCGATCACCAGCCCGCCCAGGTGGGCGAGCAGCGAGATGTTCGGGATGGACACGCTGATCGCCAGGTTCACCGCGAGCACGCCGATGACGTTCATCAGCACGTGCTTGTCCTGCTTGAGCCGGATGACCGCCACGACCAGCCCACCGAGCAAGCCGTAGATAGCCCCGGAAGCCCCCGCGCCCTCGACGTTCAAACCGCCGAACAGGTACGGCGCCGCGCTGCCGCCGAGCAGGGCCAGCAGGTAGACCACGGCGAAGCGGACCTTGCCCAGCAGCATCTCCATGTCGCGCAGGAACCACAGCGCGATCATGTTCACCACCAGGTGGATCGGCCCGAAGTGCAGGAAGCCGCTGGTCAGCACCCGCCACCACTCGCCGTCGGCCACCAGCGGCGGGTACTCGCTGAGCCGGTGGAACAGCTCGGACCGCTCGTTGTTGAACAGGTCCTTCGCCAGCGCCGCGGTGATGGCGAACATCGCGACGTTGATCGCGATCAGCACCGGCACCAGCACCGGCTTCTCGGCCAGCCGGGCCCCGGCGACCGTGGTCGGTTGGCGCACCGACCGGCGGCCCTCGTTGACGCAGTCGACGCAGTGGAACCCGACGGAGGCGGGCACCAGGCACTCGGGACAGGCGGGCCGGTCGCACCTGGTGCAGCTGAGCGCGGTCGGCCGGTCCGGGTGCCGGACGCAGGCGGGCAGGCCCGCCCGCGTCCGGTCCTCAGGCTGGTGCGGTGGTGTGCTCACCTAGCGCTCGATGCCGACCTTGGTGATCACGACATCGGTGACCGGCTTGTCGTTCGGGCCGGTCGGGGTGCGGCCGATGGCGTCGACCACGGTCCGCGACTCCTGGTCGGCCACCTCGCCGAAGATCGTGTGCTTGAAGTTCAGCCACGTCGTCGGGCCCACCGTGATGAAGAACTGCGAGCCGTTGGTGTTGGCGCCCGCGTTGGCCATGGCCAGCAGGTACGGCTTGTTGAACTGCAGTTCCGGGTGGAACTCGTCGGCGAACTGGTAGCCCGGGCCGCCGCGGCCGGTGCCCGTGGGGTCGCCGCCCTGGAGCATGAAGCCCTCGATCACCCGGTGGAAGATCGAGCCGTCGTAGAACGGGCCCGACGTGGCGCCCTGTGCGTTGTTCTCGCTGTACTGCTTGGTGCCTTCGGCCAAACCGACGAAGTTGGCCACGGTCTTGGGAGCGTGGTCGGGGAAGAGGTTGATCCGGATGTCACCCTGCGAGGTGTGCAGGGTGGCGGTCACCTTGGTCCCGACGAGGGATTCGTTGCTGTCTGCCACGCCCATCATCGTGCCATCTTCGGCGGGATCCGTCCGGAAGGGGCAGGATTGAGCGGGTCGGCAAGTCCCTGGAGCACACACGATGGACGAGGTGAAGCCATGACCCGGGCCGGAGAGACGGTGGGCAAGGCCGTCGGCACCGGCTGGCGCGCGGTGCGCCAAGGTGCAGTACGGGCCGGACAGGCCGGTGCCGAGGCGGCGCACGTCGCCGAGCAGCGGCTCGCCGCCAAGGGCGTCGCGCCGCAGCAGGTGGCCGAGGCGCTGGCCGAGACCGCGCAGGTGGCCCGGCAGGAGGTCCTCGAGACCACCCGCCGCACCCGCAAGCGGCTGGCCAAGACCGCGGCGCAGACCCGCAAGGACCTGGCCAAGGCGGCCAAGCAGGCGCGCAAGAACGCGGCGAAGTCGCCCGCGGCCAAGCGCGCCACCAAGGCGGCCGGACCGGTGAAGGCGCAGGTCAAGCAGCTGAAGAAGGACCTGAAGCCGCAGGTGAAGCAGTACCGCGGTGAGCTTCAGGAGCAGATCAAGGCAGCTCGCGCCGCGGCGAAGGAAGCCGCCAAGGACCCGGCGAACAAGCGTCGCCGGTGGCCGTGGCTGCTCGCGCTGCTCGGCGTCGGCGCCGGTGCGGCCGTCGCGCTGCGCGGCAAGTCGCAGGCGAAGCCGGCGCGCGTCGAGCCGCAGCCCGCGGCACCGAAGCCGCCGGTGGCCAAGACCACCGAGACCGCGGCGACCACCGCCAAGAGCACTGGTGCCGAGTCGGTCGAGAAGCCCAAGCCGGAGGCCCCGGCGGCGGAGCGCAACGGCCAGGCGAAGCCCGCCAAGCCGATCTCCTCCGAGAAGAACTGAGCGCAGTACGGCCGGTGGCCGCGTCCCTGAAGTGGGACGCGGCCACCGGCGTGTCTAGAGCTTCAGGTTCTTGATCACCGTCTCGGTGATCCGGCGCGCCTTGATGGTCTGCTCCTGGTTCGAGGTCACCACCACCGCCGTCCCCGCCTTGGCGACCGCGTAGACGGCTTTGCCATCCCCCGAAAGAGAGCCACCTTTCCACCCGCTGGGTGACGACGCGGGACTGGAAGTGGCGATCGGCGCGGCCTCGTCGACGAGCGCCTTGGCCACCGCGGCCTCCCCCACGTAGATCCGCACGGTCAGCTGGACGCTGCCGTCCGGCCGGTAGAAGAAGCACGCGGGCTGGGGCTTGTCCGCCGACGTGCGCACCTTGGTCACGTGCTGGCCGTTGGCCTCGGCCACCACCGAGCTGGTCAGGTAGGGGCACGGTCCGTCGGCGACCGGCTCGGGCGCGGCGGGCACCGCGACCGGGGCCGACCCGCTCCCGCCGGGCGACGGCGCGATGGACGCGGCGGGCGAGCTGGGCCGCGGCGCGGCCGCGGGCTGCTCGGTGGCGCAGGCCGCGAGAGCCAGCAGGGGCGCGGCGATGATCACGACTCGTTTCATGGCGGGGCAAGTCAACCAGATCACGCAAAGTGTGGTCCCTGCCACTCATTGAACCCGATGGCGCTGCACGGCATTACTCACAGTGTGGCCACGGCCACGGATGGATGACACCCCTGTTGTTCCGAATGAAAGAGAGCCAGACATGGACCTGTTCGACAGAACACGGGACCACGTACTAGCCCTGTTCCGGATCGTCATCGGCTTCCTGTTCGCCACGCACGGCGCGGCAACGCTGTTCAACGTGCTGGGCGGCCCCAAGGGCGGCCAGGTTCCCGCGTTCGCCGCGTGGCCGGGCTGGTGGGCCGCGGCGATCCAGCTGGTGGGCGGCGTGCTCGTCGCCCTCGGCCTGGGCACCCGGGTCGCGGCGATCGTGTGCTCGGGCTCCATGGCGTACGCGTACTTCACCGTGCACCAGGAGATCGGCACACTCCCGCTGCAGAACGGCGGCGAGACCGCGGCCCTGTTCGCCTGGGCGTTCCTGCTGCTCGCGTTCACCGGCCCCGGCAAGTGGGCCGTCGACGCGGTGTTCTCCCGCGGCAAGCAGGAGACCGGGGTCCGCGAGGAGCGGGCCGGCCTGGCCGCCTGAGCCAGACCGGTGAACCGTGACCGTCCCCTCCCCCGAACGGGAGACGGTTCAGCTCTTCCGGCGCCGCACACCAGCGAGGGTGGCGCCGACTCGCATGGTGTGGCGGGCAGGCGCTCTCGTCCAGCGCCCCCGCCACACCGCCGCAGCTCAGGCGAGGATCAGGCGAGGGCCGCGTCCAGGGTGATCTCGGTACCGGTCAGGGCAGCCGAGACCGGGCAGATCTGCTTGGCCGTCTCGGCGAGCTCGGCGAACTTCTCCGCCGCCAGCCCCGGCACCGAAGCCCGTGCGGTGAGCACGATCCCGAGGATCCCGAACCCCTCCCCCTTCTTCCCGAAGGTCACCACGGCGTTCGTCTCGATCCGCTCCGGCGGCGTCCCGTTGGCCCCGAGCAACCCCGAGAGCTGCATCGAGTAGCAGGACGAGTGCGCCGCCGCGATCAGTTCCTCCGGGCTGGTCTGCCCATTGGCCTCCTGCGCCCGCGACGGGAACGAGACGGTGAACGCCCCCGCCCCCGAGGTGTCCAGGCTGACCTCACCCTTCCCCCGAGCCAGGTCCCCAGTCCACACCGTCGTCGCCTTGCGATCAGTCATTGCCCGTTCTCCTCCACCACGAATCAACCGTCCCCACCAGTCAACCCGCCCACCCCACCCCCCGCATCGCCACCCCGCCACACCCAATGCATCCACGAAAGC
>NZ_BSTR01000032.1 GCF_030269645.1 Actinokineospora sp. NBRC 105648
CAGCACCCGGTCCGGTCGTGTCCGGGGGCGACCGCCGCCGGGGCGGGGCACCCGGATTCCCTCGATCACCGCCACGAACCGCGGACTGTCACCCCGCTGCCCCGCGGTGAGCAGCAACGACAACGGCCTGCGCCCCTGCTCGCACGCCAGATGCAGCTTGCTGGTCCACCCACCCCGCGACCGGCCCAGGCCATGATCGGCCGGCTCGTCCCCACCGGCCGGGGTATCGGGTGGTTCGACCCGCAGATCCCCCTTTTCCTGGCCCCCGCGGCATGCTGGTGGGCGCGGGTGATCGTGGAATCCACGCGGACGTCCCAGACAACCTGCCCGTCGGCGTCGGCACGGGCCTGCAACGCGGTCAGGATCACCCGCCACACCCCGGCCCGCTGCCACCGACGGAACAACCCGTAGACGGTCTGCCACGGGCCATACTCGGGCGGAACGTCCCGCCACGGGGCACCCACGCGGACCCGCCATCGGATCCCGTCGATCAACTGTCTTCTGCTCCACTTCGGCGGGCGCCCGGGCTTGCGACCGGCAGGCAGGAGTGGCTGCAGCACAGCCCACTGCGCGTCGGTCAGATCGGCCCGGCCCGTCGCCGCTACGCTGGCCACGAGGTCTCCGGTATTGGGGTTCGCTTGGTCGCTTACCCGTCTACCGGAGACCTCGCCACGTCCCGGGCACCGACACACCCAAGATCCACATCTGAAACACGGCCTAGACCGCCTTGCCGCATTGGCCGACGGGCAGTTGGTTGAGGCCCCGCGCGGTGATGGCGGGTCGGGCCTGGGGCCCGCAGACCCACCCGACGTCCGTGCCGTCCGGGCCCGGGATGCCGGTGCCGAAGAGCGGCTGGAGCGCCGCCGGGACGCCGCCGTTGCCGCGCGGTCCGCCGTTGGTGTCGCGGACGACCACGTAGACCCGAAGCGGTGCCCGCACCAGGTCCCACAGGCGGACCGGTTTCGCCGGGGGCAGCAGCTTGTACGCGCTCTGCGCGAACGGCCCTATCCGGTTGGGGGCGCCCGCGAACGGCGCCGGGTCGTTCTCCGCTACCTCGGTGACGCACGCGCCGGGCGTGGTCACGTTGATCTGGGCCAGGAACGCCCGCCTGGTCCCGGTGTCGGCGCGGGGCAGGACCGGTTCGATGGTCTGACCGGACTGCCCGGCCCGCAGCTGGTGCCAGGTGGTCGCCGTGCACTCGAAGACGCGTTTGAGGTCGGCGGCCAACAGCAGGCCCGGCGAGTTCGTGGTGGGGGCCGTCACGTAGCCCACCCAGTCGGAGGCGAACGGCAGGTGCAGCACGCCGAACCCCGGATCGGCCACGCTCAACGAGTCCACCCTGCGGACGAAGTCGACCGTGCTGCCTGCTCGGTTGAGCTCGGCGACCCCCGCCGCGGTGCCACCCGGGCGGTCGATCGGGTCGGCCCCGTCGCGCGGGACGATGGGCGAGGGCCCCGCGGCGTCCCAGTTGGCGAGGAGGGCGGCAGGCGCACCGCCGTTGTAGGCGAGGGCCAGCGCGTCGAACAGCGGTTGGGCCTGCCCACCCCCGACACCGACCACGTCGTCGGCGTCAGGGAGCGCGACCGGGTCAGCCGCGGCGGGGACGGCGAACGCGAACGCGCACACCGACAGCAAAGCGGCTCTGCGCAACAGGGAACGCACGGGGACGGCTCCTTCGTCAGAGGTTCACTGGTTCGTCAGGGTTCACTGGGCCCGGCCGCAGGACTGCGCGGCGGTCAGCTGGGTGAAGGCGTTGCTGGCGATGGGCGCGAGAGCGGTCGAACCGCAGATCCACCCCGCGCCCACGCCGGTGGGGGTGGGAAGACCGTTGCCGAGGAACGGTTGCAGGGAAGCCTCGACACCACCGTTGGTCGGGCCGCCGCCGTTGACGTCACGGACCACGGTGAAGACCTTGTACAGAGCGGAGAAACCCGTGGTGTTGAGCTGAACGGGTTTCGGTGACGGCAACAGCGCGTGGGCGTGCTCGGTGAACGGGCCGATGCGGTTGGGGTTGCCCGAGATCGGCGTCGGGTCGTCCGCGGCCACGTCGACCACGCACGCCCCCGGGGTGGTGAGGCCGATCGCGGTGAGGAAGACCGGGCGGGCGCTGTCCGAGCCCACCGGCAGCACCGGTGCGATGGTCGCCGACGACCCACCCGGGCGCACGGCGCTCCACGTCGTGGCCGTGCAGTTGTAGATCGAGAACAGCTCGGTGGAGCTGAGGTTCACCGGGGCGTTCGTGGTGTTGGCGACGGCGTACCGGACGACATCGCTCGCGAACGGCAGGTACAGCACCGGTTCGGCGGCGTCGACCCGCTTGCGCGACGACCGCGCGAAGTTCGTCGCGGTACCCGCGCGCTTGAGCTCGGCGATCCCCTGGTCGGAGTTCCGCGGCCGCGGAATCGGCGCGGCGCCCTGCCTCGGCGTGATGGGCGACGGACCATCGGCGTCCCACGAGGCGACCCGGACGACGGGATTGCCTGCGTTGTAAGCGATCGCGAGGGCGTTCAGCGCCCCCTGCGCGGACCGGGCACCGGTACCGACGGCGTCGTCCGCGTCGGGGAACGGACTCCCCGGCGGGTCGGCGCCCGCGGGTACGGCCATGAGCACGACCGCCGCCACGACGGCCAAGCCCCGGCGGAACGTTGCGCGCATCAGCGAACTCCTCGTCACCGGACCGCGTGCCGGGGGCAGATCGCCGCCGGACAGGTTGTCATTGCGGGACAGTTGTCATTGTGGGATAAGGGGAATCGCCCTTCCACCCCCGCACGGGTCAAGTTCGCGCACCGACCCGGTGAACCAGCACCCAACGGTCACCGCCGTTAGCCGCCGAACCCCGCTACCGTGGGCGACGGACCCAACGGGCAACCCGAGCGCCGCCCGGGGCCCGCGGCCAAGTGACTTCGTGGTCTTGTGCCGGGGGTGTCGCGGCCAGACCCGGGGAGTGGGCGGGCAGATGCGCGGACCGTCCTACTCGGACCAACAACGACCGACCGGTCGCACGGCGAGAGCGGCGGCACGCGGCTCGGTCTCGACGACCGCGCGCCGTGTACGCGCGCGGCCCGACGACGATCACGTCTTCGGCGCCACCGGCGCCGGGGAAGAGGGAGCGGCCCCGTCCAGCTGATCGGGGGGCTGTCAGAAGACTTGGCCGGGGCCGCTACCCAGCAGGTCGCACCACGCGGTCGTGCTGTTACACGCCCGTCTTAACCGGGATTTCCCATCACCACCCGCGGCCGCTGCCCGCGTACACCACGGCCGGGTCGGAGCTGCCCAGCTCGAACGCCTCGTGCAGGGCGCGGACCGCCCGGTCGAGGTCGACCTCGCGGCACAGCGCGGAGATCCGCAGCTCAGAGGTGGTGAGCAGGTCGATCGCCACGCCGTGGTCGGCGAGGACCGCGCAGAAGGTGGCCGCGACCCCCGCCTTGACGCCCGCGCCGACCACCGAGATCTTGCCTATCCCGGCGTCCGCCGTGACGCTGGTGAAACCGAGGTCGGCGCGGTGCGCGCGCAGGGCGGACACCGCCGCCTCCGCCATCGCCCTGGGCACGGTGAACGACAGGTCCGCGCCGCCGCGCACCGGCATGTCCACCTCGACCTCGGTGTCGGCGAGCACCCGCAGCACGCCCGCGACGTGCCCGGGCAGCCCGGCGACGGTGACCAGGGCGGCGCCGCGGTCGTGCGCGATGGCGGTGACGGCCGGCTTCTCCACTGTGGACTCCTCCGGGTCGCCGGCCACCAGGGTGCCGGGGTCGGTGGTGAACGACGAGCGCACGTGCAGCGCCACGCCGTGCCTGCGGGCGTACTCGACCGAGCGCGGCATCAGCACCTTGGCGCCGTTGGCCGCCAGCTCCAGCATCTCCGCGTAGGACACCCGCTCGAGCAGCCGCGCGGTGGGGACGATCCGCGGGTCGGCCGAGCAGACGCCGTCGACGTCGGTGTAAATCTCGCACACGTCGGCGCGCAGGGCGCAGGCCAGCGCCACCGCGGTGGTGTCCGAGCCGCCGCGGCCCAGCGTCGTGACGTCGTCGGTGTCCTTGGACAGGCCCTGGAAACCGGCGACCAGCACGACCTGGCCGCGGTCGAGCTCCTGGCGGACCCGGGTCGGCAGCACGTCGACGATGCGGGCCCGGCCGTGGTCACCGGTGGTGAACACCCCCGCCTGCGGGCCGGACAGCGAGCAGGCGGGCAGGCCGAGGTCGGTGAGCGCGATCGCCAGCAGGGCGTTGGCGACGCGCTCGCCCGAGGACAGCAGCATGTCCAGCTCGCGGGGCGGGCCGGGCGCGCGGGACACCCGGTTCGCCAGGTCGAGCAGCTCGTCGGTGGTGTCGCCGATGGCCGAGGCGACCACCACCACGTCGTGCCCGGCCGCCCGGGTCTCGGCGACCCGCCGGGCCACCCGCAGGATCCGCTCGGCGCCACCCACCGAGGACCCGCCGTACTTCTGCACCACGAGGGCCATGTCAACCGCGTCCCGGGTGCGGCAGCCGCTCGATCTCGGCCACGATGATGTCGCAGGCCAGGTCGACGACCTCGGCGGTGACGTTGAGCGGCGGCAGCAGCCGCACCACCCGGTCGTCGCGGCCACCGAGCTCGATGATGAGGCCCTGGCGCAGCGCGCGGTCGCGCACCGTGGCGGCGTCCGCGGGGTGCACCAGCTCCACCCCGCACATCAGGCCCAGCCCGCGCACGTCGTGCACCAGCGGGTGGCCGGCGACGACCGAGAGCCTGCGCGCGACCTGCTCGCCGCGCAGGCGGACGTTGGTGAGCACGTCGTCGCGGCGGATCACCCGGATCGCCTCGGTGCCCGCGGCGAAGGCGAGCTGGTTGCCGCGGAAGGTCCCGGTGTGCGCGCCGGGCTGCCAGGTGTCGAGTCTCTTGTCGTAGAGGATCAGCGCGACCGGCGCGCCGACGCCGCTGAGCGCCTTGGACGCGACGACGACGTCCGGCTCGATGCCGTACTGCTCGAAGGCGAACCAGGTGCCGGTGCGCCCGCAGCCGGTCTGCACCTCGTCGACGATCAGCGGGATGTCCAGCTCGGCGGTCACCGCCCGGATCCGGCGGACGAACTCCGGCCGGGCGGGCACCACGCCGCCCTCGCCCTGGACCAGCTCCATGATCACCGCGGCGGGCCTGGGCAGGCCGCCGTTGGGGTCGCGCAGCGAGCGCTCCAGGTACTCGACGCAGTTGGTCGAGCAGGTGTCCGGGCGCAGGCCCAGCGGGCAGGCGGCGCACGAGGAGAACGGGAAGAAGTGCACGCCGGGCATCGGGTTGGCCACCGGGGCCTTCTGCGACACCAGCCCGGTCAGCGCCATCGCGGCGTGCGTGGCGCCGTGGAAGCCGCCCTGGAACGAGACGATGTCGCCGCGCCCGGTGGCGGTCTTGCACAGCTTGATGGCCGCGTCCACGGCGTTGGCGCCGGTCGGGCCGCAGAAGTGCACCCGGGTCCGCTCGCGCATGGTGGCGGGCAGCATGGACAGCTGGGCCTCGAGGAAGGCGTCCTTGGCCGGGGTCGGGAAGTCCAGGCCGTGGGTGAGCACGCCGAGCTGCTCGACCACGGCCGCGACCAGCTCGGGGTGGTTGTGCCCCAGGGAGAGCACCCCGGCCCCGGCCAGGAAGTCGATGAAGACGTTGCCGTCGACGTCGCGGACGAAGCTGCCCTGGCCGCGCTCGATGGCGATCGGGAGGTTGCGCGGGTAGCTGCGGGCGTTGGACTCGGTGCGCTCCTGGCGGGCGAGGTAGCGCGCGGACTGCTCGCCGGGCAGGTTCCCGTCGACGTGCGGCCTGCTCAGCTCGACGATCATGTCGGACATGTGGTGGCTCCCGTGGGTCACGGCAGGGTGGACAGGGACGACGGGGACGCCGCGGGATCGACCGCGGTGGACCCGGTTGTGCGGTGCTCGGGTGGGACGGGACCGGGTGGCGCGGGCTCGGTCGAACCCGCGGGCTCGAGCGCCGGGGAGTCGGCCGGGGCGAGGGCGGCGTGGCCCGGGGTCAGCTCGACCGCCGGGTTGCCCGCCCAGCGGGCGCCCGGGTCGACCTCGCCGCCCTTCATCAGGAACGAGTCGGCCTCGAGCACCGCCCGGTCGCCCACCCGCACCCCGTAGTGGGCGAACGCGGCGACGCCGAGGGTCACCCCCGCGCCGACCTGGACGCGGTCGGACTTGAAGGTGCCGTCCTCCAGCGAGTGCCCCTGGATCACGCTGCTCGCGTTCAGGACGGCGTCGGCGCCGACGGCCACCAGGGACTTCTCCGGGATGCCGCAGCCGTCGTCGAAGACCCGCGGGCCCATCCGGACGCCGAGCAGCCGCCAGATCAGCACCTTGAACGGGGTCCCGTTGAACACCGCCAGGTAGCGGCCCGCGCTGAGCTTCCAGAAGCGCTCGTGCCGCCAGAACACCGGGTCGTAGATGGAGCAGAACCTCGGCCGCAGCGCGCGGAACCCGGTCACCGCGCGCTCGACGAACACGCCGAAGGCGACCACGAACAGGTAGGTGGCCAGCAGCCCGGCCGCCGTGGCGAGGGTGCCCAGCCGCGGGTACAGGCTCGCCGCGATCAGGTTGATCACCACGACCGCCCACAGGTCGACGCACCGGGTGAGCAGGAACAGCGCCACCGTGGCGGTGTTGTGCCGGTTCTTCGCCCGGAGCAGCCGCCGGAACTCCGCGCCGGTCTTGAGGTGGTCGAACGAGGCGTCGCGCCGCACCGAGCGCGGGATGGCGAACGCGGGCGAGCCGAGCAGACCGGTGTCGGCGCGCACCTCCCCGTCGAGCGGCACCATCACCTTGGTGGCCAGCAGAACGTTGTCGCCGGTGCGGCCGCCCGGCGGGTAGACGATGTTGTTGCCGAGGAAGTTGCGCGGGCCGAGTTCCGTGCGCCGCACCCGGAACGCGGTGCCGGAGTAGTCGGCGTTCACCGTGGACAGTCCGTCCGAGACCATGGTGCCGCTGCCGATCGTGGTGAGCAGCGGCGAGTCGTGCTTGACGTCGATGCCGAAGTTGGACCCGGTCTGCACGATGGTGCCCAGGTCGTACCCGAGCAGCCGCAGGTAGTGCACGATGTAGGAGCTGTCGCCGAAGAGCTGGGTGTAGGTCCGCAGGTTGCTCAGCCGGGTCACCGTGCGCTGCAACGAGTACCGAACGCCGTAGAGCGGGTACACCGCGTCGGGGACGAGGAAGGCGCTGAGCAGTCGCGGCACGGTGAACGCCAGCACGAGTCCGGCCAGCAGACCGCCGAGGTAGAGCACCGCCACCCCACCGAGCTGGACGGCGTAGAACAGCGGGCTGCCCGGGTCGACCGGCATCGCGCCGCGCAGCAGCTCGGTCACCACGTCGCCGACGAGCAGTCCCAGCGGGAGGTAGATCGCCGCCGTGTTGAGCAGTTGGGTGAGGCAGTAGACGAACCGCCGCCACCGGCTCGGCGGGGCCGAGATGTCCGCGCGGTAGTCCACTGTGGCCGGTTCGGCGGGCGAGCCGTGCCAGCTCTGCCCGGCGGGGACCGAGGCGCCCGCGGGCAGGCAGGACGCGTGCCCGAGCTGCGCGTGGTCACCCAGCTCGGTGTCGATGTCCAGGGTGCTCAGCTCACCGACGAACACCTCGCGGCCCAGGGTGACCGGACCGGTGACGACGCGACCGGCGTGCGCCCGGTAGCAGCTGAGGAGGGTGTCCTTGCGCACCACCGAGCCCGCGCCGATGGTGAGCAGGTCGGTGCACACCGGCACGTTCGACGACAGGACGATCACCCCCGGGCCGACCTTGGCGCCCAGTGAGCGCAGGTAGAGCACGTAGAGCGGCGAGCCGACGAACAGCCGGATCGGGTTGAACCGGGTGAGCGAGCGCACCACCCAGAACCGGAAGTAGGCCAGGCCCCACAGCGGGAACTCGGTCGCCCGCCACCGTCCTATCAGGACCCATTTGAGGATCACCGGCACCGTGCAGGCGACCAGGAAGCCCACGCCGCCGAAGGCCACGGCCCGCAGGTAGGTCGCCACGACGCCCGAGGCGCCGACCACCCACCCGATCCCGATGTCGAGCACCAGGGCCGAGAAGTACAGGTACGCCAGGAAGAACGCCGCCTGCGCCGCCCCGCACAACAGGTAGCGCCACCCGCGCACGGGCTCGACCTGTTCCACCGCAACCGTTTGCACCTGCTCGACGCGGGCGGGCAGCGCAGCGGCGAGCGACCGGACCGTCGGGTGGTCGTAGACCTGGCGCATCGACAGCGCGGGCAGGTCGTCGCGCCTGCGCACCCGGGCGCAGAACCGGGACATCAGCAGCGAGTCGACCGCGAGCTCGTCGAAGAAGTGCCCCTCGACCGACACCTGGTCCAGGCCCAGCACCCGCGCCAGCTCCGCCGCCAGTGCCTGTTCGGCGGGGGTCTCGGGCGCGACGTGGTGGGCGCTCGCGGCGCGGCGCGGACCGCTGGGCGCGGGCAGGTTCTTGCGGTCGGCCTTGTTGCTCGGCGTCATCGGGATCAGGTCGAGCCGCTCGAGGTAGGCCGGGACCATGTAGGCGGGCAAGCGTTCGCGCAGCACGCCCAGCAGCTCGTCGTGGTCGAGCGGATCGGCGTCCTCGCGCAGCGTGTAGAAGGCGACCAGCTCGACGGTGTCCGGGTCCGGGCGGTGGGTGTCCACCACCGCCTGGGCGATCCCGGGCACGCGCAGTAGCACCGACTCGATCTCGGTCAGCTCGATCCGGTAGCCGCGCACCTTGACCTGGGTGTCGATCCGGCCCAGGTAGTGGATGTTGCCGTCGACGCCGACCCGGCCCAGGTCGCCGGTGCGGTAGATCCGGCCCGACGGGTTGTTGTCCAGGCTGAGGAAGTCGTCGATGAACGCGCGCCCGGTGAGGTCGTCGCGGTTGAGGTAGCCGCGGGCCAGCCCGATGCCCGCGATGCCGATCTCCCCGGTCTCCCCGCGCGGCAGCGCGTGCGCCCGCTCGGGGTCGAGGATCACGACCGAGTAGGTCGGCAGCGGCAGGCCGATCGTCACCGGCCGGTCCGGGTCCAGTGTGGTCCAGGTGGCGGTGACGGTGGCCTCGGTGGGGCCGTAGACGTTGAGGAACCGCCTGCCCGGCCGGTGCCACCGGGAGATCAGGTCCTGCGGGCACGCCTCCCCCGAGACCAGCAGGAAGCGCAGGTCGGGCAGGTCGTCCTCGACGGTGGCCAGCAGGGTCGGCACGCAGCACAGCGCGGTGATCCCGTTGGTGTGCAAGAACTCCCAGAGCTCGTGCCCGACCAGCGCGGTCCCGCTGGGCCGCGGCACCAGGGTCGCGCCGACCAGCCACGGCACCCAGATCTCCTCGACGGAGAAGTCGAAGGCGATCGTCATGCCCTGGTAGACCCGGTCGTCCTGGTCGAGCCCGTAGACCTCGCCCGCGACCCGGACGAAGTTGCAGATGCCCGCGTGCTCGACCGCGACGCCCTTGGGGCGGCCGGTGGAGCCGGAGGTGTAGACGATGTAGCACAGGTCGTCCACCGGTTCGCCGCGCTCACCGGGGCTCAGCGGCAGCTCGCTGAGCTCGTCGACGGGTTCGGTGTCCACACTCGACGCGGCCAGCCCGGGCAGCCCGCCCGCCAGGTGCGCCTGGGTCAGCACCAGGCGCACGTCGGCGTCCTGGGCGATGTAGCCGATCCGGTCGGCCGGGAAGGCCACGTCCAGCGGCACGTAGGCGGCGTTGACCTTGAGCACCGCCAGCATCGCCACGTAGGACCGCCAGGCCTGGTCGAAGAGCAGGCCGACCCGGTCGCCGGACCGCACGCCGCGGCGCAGCAGGTGCCGCGCGAGCTGGTTGGCACGCGCGTCGAGCTGCGCGTAGGTCAGCCGGACCGGACCGGCGTCCACGGCGAGCCGGTCGCCCGCCGCGGCGCACCGGTCGCTGAATAAGTGCTCCAGCCGCTCCCCCGGCCGCCACCGGGCGCGGTGGCTGGCCCCCGGGTCGACCAGGACGGTCCCGGTGTCGTCGGCGCGGACCTGGGCGACCGCCACCGACTCCGGCTTGATCATGAATAATGTTCCCTTCCTCGACCGGGAATTACCAGGTTCACCACTCGACATTCACAGCGATTCACAGTTACGCGGATGTCGGCGATACCGGAAAGATAGCTGTTGTTAAGCAATGAGAGGTAGGCCAGTCGAGGTAGAAGAATTCACAACCGGACACCCGAAGGGAGTAGTCCAACCGGGAAGCGACCATTCCGGACCACCGGCACCAATGTCCGCATACGAAATCTTGTTCGTCGAATGGACAGCTACATAACATGGCGGCATAGCGCGCGGTGATACCCACGTCCGACCGGCCGGACGTATCGGCCCGAATGAACCAACTCGGTCAGCCGTCTGCCCATAATTCGGCGTATTAGCGGGTCGACACTAGAGGATCTGCCCGAATTGTGGACACCGCGCACCGTCGAAGTGCGCACCGGCACTGGATGCGCGAAGATGCCTCGGGCGCCGTGGGCGGGAAATTGTGCAGTCTCGCGAAAATGCGACGGGTCGACACCAGCAGGTGCCGACCCGTCGAATAGTGGACTACTACTGTCGGTATCCCTCGACCTCGGCCGCGGGCCGGGCACTGGCCTCATCGGGGTTCTGCCCGGCCTCCCGACGGGCCCGCCGCTGGCGCAGCAGGTCCCAGCACTGGTCCAGCGCGACCTCCAGGGCGTCGAGCCGGGCCTGCTCCTCCTGCGGGGTCACCGCGCCGTGCTGGGCGCGCTCGCGCAGGGAGTGCTCCTCGGCCACCAGGGCGCTGATTCGGGTGTGGATCTGCGTGTCGTCCATGCCCGCCACCATAGGCGCTGGGCACCGCGCTGGGCCGCGCCTAGCTGCCGGGCACCGCGATGGGCCGCTGCGGCGCCACCTGCGGCGGGTCGGTCCGGTAGGTGTCCAGCACCGCGGGCGCGAGCTCGGCGGCGGTGCCGCAGTCGGGGGCGCGCACGCGGATGACGAGGTCGCCGAGGTCGGGGAACGGCGAGCCGGACGGCCCGGCGGTCCACGCGTACTCGCAGTCGCGGGCCCTGGTGATCGTGACCTCCCGGCCGTTCAGCCGGTCCTGGCTGGGCGCGGGGCGGCCGTAGCGGAGCTGCACGAGGTAGACCTGCTCCCAACCGCCGGGGACCGCGCGGCGGGCTTGGCAGTTGTCCAGCCCGTAGTTGGCCTCGTCGAACCGCAGCTCGAGCCCGTCGAGCCGGTTGCCCGCGGCGCGGTGGAGCAGGTCGCAGGCGTCCCGGCGGGAGTCGGTGCTCACGCTCTCCGGCCGGGCGAGCCTGCCCACGACGGTCTTGGCCGCGGCGGTGGCGTCGTCGCAGCGGTTCCGCTGGGTGCGCTGCGACGTGCGACCGGTCTCGCTGGTAACGCGGATCGCCAGGTCGGCGCCGACCGGGATGGCGACCTGGCACCCGGTGTCGAGGGACCGGCGGTAGCCGCGGGCCCCGTCGAGCGCGATCTCCTCGTGGGCGTCGCGGGTGGCCTGGTCGAACTGGGCACCGACGACGAGGAAGAGGTAGTCGGCGCCGCCCTGGCCCTCGAACCGGCAGCGGTGCGGGCCGAGCGCGACCTGGTTCAGGCCCGCGGTGGCGCCGAGGAGGCACGGGTCGAGGGGCCGCAGGGCGGCGGTGACGGCGGAGAGCGGGCGGTCGTCGCTCGGCGCCCGCGGGCCCTCGGGCGCGGCGGTGCAGCCCGCGACGAGGGCCAGGGCGAGCAGCAGCGACGATCTCACCGGATCAGGGTAGTGGGAGCCGCCGGTGACCGGGAGCGGTCACGCGTTCCGACTACAGTGGACGGCGAGAACTGTTGGTACGGCGGCATTCCACGGCTCCGAGCGGCACTCCGACTGGCGCGTCCGACCGGCGGACGGGCGCGCCGCTGTGCTCAGTCGGGGAAAGCGGCGACGGAGACCTCCCGGCTCAGGGGCCGCGCGAGGTAGCCGCCCGTCACGGGGACGAAGACGCCGTGACGGGCGCCGGGGTCGCCCACTGGGTCTGCAGGTCGTCGTGCCGGATCGCGGTGATCGTGGCGTCGCTGGTGGCGTAGGCGAGCCCCGACGCGTGCTCGAAGTACTCCGAGGGCAGCGAATCGCGGTGGGCGGAGGGGGTGGGGTCGCGGGGTGAGTGCAGGGCGGCCGAGTGGCCCCAGGTGACGAGCATGTGCACCTCGCCGTTGAGGCGCACGGCCGTGCAGGTCCCGGTCCCGTCCCAGAGCACGGACCCGTCGCGGAGATCGATGACGTGGAACTCACCGCCGGTCTCGTTGTCCGCCACGACCACCGCGGTGGTGTCGTCGAGCCGGTCGCCGCCCTCCCGCACGAGGGTGCCCTCCTGGACGGTCACCGCCTCGGGGGACCGCCACAGCTCGGCGCCGGTTCCCCGCTCACCCGAACAAGGTCAACCCCGACTAGTACTGGTCCCCGCCGAAGAACATCTCCTCGATCTGGTCCGCCGTGCCCGCCAGCAGCTCCAGCGGGTCGGTGAACTCGTGGATGTCGAGGTCCTTGAGCGGCAGCGAGTGCCGCAGCACGACGTGCTCGCCCATGATCGCCGCGCCGCAGGCGATCGAGGACAGGCCGATCTCGGTGAGCAGCGCCTTGAGGTCGGCGCGCTCGACCAGGCCGACCGGGGTGGCCAGCTGCACCCACTCGTGCTTGGCGTCGAGGATCTCGCGGGCCAGGATGATGATCTGGGTGCGCTCGTCCTCCTCGTTGACGTCCTCGAAGTTGACCTGGATGCGGATCTCCTCGTCGTTCTCGGAGATCACCTCGTACTCGCCGCGCACGAACCGCGCGAGATCAGCCCACGTAGCCATGCGATGAGCGTATCGCCGAGTCGATCACCCACGATCGGGTGAAGGGACCCCGGGCGGACGTAACGCGGGTCACACCCATTCGGACGTCACTCGCAAGGGGCTGACCGAGCGAGCGGAGTGCGACATGGAATGGCTCAACACCGGCATCCGCGCCCTGATCACGCTGGCCCTGGTGGGCGTGGTGATGTGGTGCCTGATCCTGGTCTCCAACCAGCTGTTCGCGGGCGCGTTCACCGACAGCGCGGGCAACACCGTCGATCCCCACCAACGGGCGAAGGACCTGCTGCTGGTGGTGATGCCGCTGGTGACCACCGTGCTCGGCTTCTGGTTCGGCACCCGGGACCAGGACCGGGTGCGCGCCTCGGCGGCCGTCCAGGTGGAGCAGGCCGAGAACCGGGCCGCGGCGGCCATCGACAAGCTGACCACCGTGACCGCCGTGTCCACCGAACCCGACCTGCTCCCCAGGGCGCGGACCCTGCGCCCGGACCTGTTCGCGCCGAACAGCTAGTCCAAGGCGATCAGTCGAAGGCGATGGTGGGCAGGTCGACCGCGCTGGCGCCCGCGTCCGCGGTCACCACCGCGCCGCTGACGATCGCGGCGTCGGAGGAGGCCAGGAAGGCGATCACCGAGGCGATCTCCTCGGGCTCGGCCGGGCGGCCCAGCGGGGTGTTCTCGGTGACGAGCTCGTAGGCGGCCGCCCGGTCGATGCCCTTGCCCGAGCCGAGCTCGTCCATCTGCTCGTCGGCCATCGGGGTGCGCACCCAGCCCGGGCACACCGCGTTCGCGCGCACGCCGTGCTTGCCGTAGTCGCGGGCGATCGAGCGGGTGAGGCCGATCAGCCCGTGCTTGGTGGTCACGTAGCCCGCCACCGCGGGCCCGGAGAACAGGCCGGCGAGCGAGGACACCAGCACCACCGAGCCGCCGCGCACCGACAGCGCGGGCAGCGACTCGCGGATGGTGACGAACGCGCTGGTCAGGTTGACCTCGATGGCCTTCTGCCAGCCCGCGTCGTCAGTGTCGGTAGCTGTGCCCAGGCCGTGGCCGCCCGCGTTGGCGACCACGTTGTCCAGCCTGCCGAACCGCTCCAGCAGCGCCGCCACGATCCCGCGCACCGCGGTCGAGTCCGCTGCGTCGCCGGGGAGCACCAGGGCCAACTCGCCCAGTGACTCGGCCACCTCGCGCAGCGGGGCCTCGCGCCTCCCGGTGAGCACGACCCGGCCGCCCTCGGCGACCAGCCGACGGGCCGTGGCCGCGCCGATTCCCGTGCCCGCCCCGGTGATCAGGGTGACCGTGTCCGCGAACCTCATGCGCCAGTTCCTCTCGTCTTGATCGTCTGTCCACTCAGGTGGGCGCCCTCCGGACCCGCCAGCCAGTGCACGGCCGCGGCGATGTCCTCGGGCACCAGGAAGTCCGCGCACTCCGGGGCGACCGCACCGACCACGATCCCCAACGGCGCGACGTCGCGCGCCACCGACGCGGTGAACGCGCGCATCGCGCCCTCGACCGCGCTGTGGTGGGCCAGGTGCGCGCAGTCGGCCGAGATCGACACGATGACCCCGCTCCGCTGGCCGCGCATCGCCCGCAGCGCGGCCCGGGTGCCGTAGAAGGTCCCGTCCAGCCGCAGCCCGAGCGCCGAGTGCCACTGCTCGTCCGTGATGTCCATTGTGGACCCCGGGGCGGCCGGACCGCAGTCCCAGCCGCCCGCGTTGTTCACCAGCACGTCCAACCGCCCGAAGTGCTCGACCACCGCGGCGACCGCGGCGTCGACCTGGGTCGGGTCGGCCACGTCGGCCCGCACGACCATGCCGTGCCGCAGCACCCGGGAGGCCAGCTCGGCCGCCGTGGAGTCCCCGTCGAGCACGGCCACCGTGGCGCCCTCGTCGTCGAAGCGCCGCGCGATCGCGGCCCCGACGCCCGAGCCCGCCCCGGTGACCAGTGCCACCCTGCCGTCCATGCTGCCCATAGCCGCGCACGCTAATTCGCCGTTGGCCGGTTTCCGACGCGGCGAAGTCCACTGTGCGCAGCCGTACAACGAATGTTCGCCGTCGGGCAACTACAGCGATTACCTGCCGAAGCGCGGTGCCGCGAGGTCCCCGACGGCCACGTGCACGGCGCGCACGTCGCTGTAGAAGTCGATGCTGTGCACGCCGCCCTCCTGGCCGACACCGCTGGCCTTGATGCCGCCGAACGGGGTGCGCAGGTCCCGCACGTTGTGCGAGTTGATCCACACCATGCCCGACTGCACCGCGCGGGCGACCCGGTGGCCGCGGGCGAGGTCGCTGGTCCAGACGTAGCCCGCCAGGCCGTACTTGGTGGCGTTGGCCAGCTCGACGCCCTCCTCCTCGGTGTCGAACGGGGTCACCGCGACGACCGGGCCGAAGATCTCCTCCTGGAAGATCCGGGCGTCCGGGCGGACGTCGGCGAACACCGTCGGCTGCAGGAAGTTGCCCTGCGGCAGGTGCTCCGGGCGGCCGCCACCGGCGACCAGGCGGGCCTCGCGCTTGCCGATCTCGACGTACTCCAGCACCCGGGCGTAGTGCTCGGGGTGGATGAGCGCGCCGACCTCGGTGGTCGGGTCGGCGGGCATGCCGACCCGCACGGCCGAGGCGCGCTCGGCCAGCGCGGCGACGAACCGGTCGTAGATCCCGCGCTGGACGATGACCCGCGAGCTGGCCGTGCAGCGCTCGCCGTTGAGGGAGAACACGCCGAACACGGCCGCGTCGACGGCGCGCTCGAAGTCGGCGTCGTCGAAGACCACGCACGGGGACTTGCCACCGAGCTCCATCGACACCTCCTTGAGGTTCTCCGCCGAGGACCGCATGATGATCTGCCCGGTGCCGCTCTCGCCGGTGAAGGAGATCCGCGGCACGTCGGGGTGCGCGACCAGGGCGGCGCCCGCCTGCTCGCCGATGCCGTGCACCAGGTTGAACACGCCGTCGGGCACGCCCGCCTCGGCCATGATCTCCGGCAGCAGGCTGGCCGAGAGCGGGGACCACTCGGCGGGCTTGAGCACCACGGTGCAGCCCGAGGCCAGGCTGGGCGCCAGCTTCCAGGTCTCCAGCATGAACGGGGTGTTCCACGGCGTGATCAGGCCCGCCACGCCCGCGGGCTGGCGGATCGCGTAGTTCACCTGCTTGTCGCCGACGATGTAGGCCTCCTCGTGCAGGGCCACGATCACGTCGGCGAAGTAGCGGAAGTTCTCCGCGGCGCGGTGCGCCTGGCCGCGGGCCTGGGTCACCGGCAGGCCGGTGTCGAAGGTCTCCAGCTCGGCGAGCCGCTCGGCCCGGACCTCGATGCCGTCGGCGATCTTGTTCAGCACCTTGGCGCGCTCGCGGGCGGTCAGCCGCGGCCACGGGCCGTCGGTGAACGCGCGCTTGGCGGCCGCGACCGCCAGGTCGATGTCGGCGGTGTCACCGGCGGCGACCCGGCCGTAGACCTCGTTGGTGACCGGGTCGGCGACCGGGAAGGTCGCCCCGTCCACACTGGACGCGGGCTTGCCGTCGATGAAGTGCCGCAGGTCGCTGGGCAGATCGGCCGGACGGGGGACGGCTGACTCGGTCATGGTGGTGCTCCTCGTCGGAATGACACGGGCGTGTCGGAGGGTGAGCTGGCGGCGGTGGGGAACGGGGGTGCTGGTGGGGCTGGGTGCTCAGGCGGGCTTGACGAGCAGGTGCTCGGCCTGGGCGCGCAGGGCGTTGATCCGCTCCAGGCCCTTGGCGGTCGGCTCGATCAGCGGGGCGCGGACGAAACCGCTCTCGATCAGGCCCAGGTCCTTGAGCACGTGCTTGGCAGGCGCCGGGTTGGTCTCGACGAAGAGCAGCTCCACCAGCGGGGCCAACTGGTAGTGCAGGTCGATGGCGGCGTCCTGGTCGCCGGAGACGTAGAGCTCGTACATCCGGGCGACCGCGGCCGGGGCGATGTTGGCCAGCGCGCTGACGAAGCCGATGCCGCCGATGGCCAGCAGCGGCAGGCAGAGCAGCTCGATGCCCGACCACATCAGGAAGTCGCGCCCGCACTGGGCCAGCACGTGCGAGAAGTGCTCGAAGTCCTTGGTGGTCTCCTTGATGCCCACGATGTTGTCGTGCGCGCGGCGCAGCCGGGCGACGGTCTCCGGGGCGATGTCCACCGCGGTGCGCGAGGGCACGTTGTAGATCACGATGGGCTGGTCGGGGAACTCCCGGGCGACCGCGCCGTACCAGGCGACCAGGCCGTCCTGGGTGGGCCTGCTGTAGTACGGGGTGATGACCAGGGCCAGGTCGGCGCCGAGCTTGATCGCGGCCTCGGTCAGCTCCAGGGTCTCGTCCAGCTTGGTGGAGCCGGTGCCGGGCAGGAACGGCACCCGGTCGCCGATGACCTCGGACACCGCGGTCATCGCGGCGATCCGCTCGGCCACGGTCTGCGCGCTGGGCTCGCCGGTCGAGCCGCCGATGGAGATGCCGTGCGAGCCGGAGTCGAGCTGCCAGCGCACGAGCCTGCGCAGGCCGTCGAGGTCCACCGCCCCCTCGGCGGTGAACGGGGTGACGACCGGGGCGATCGAGCCCTTGATCTGGGCGGGGTCGGAACGGAACTTCATCTGGGTCTCCAGGCTTGGGACGCCGACTCGGGCGGTGTCAGTGGAACTTCACGGCGGGACCGGACGCCGAGGACACGGCGGACACGGTGTTGAGCTTGTGCTGGCGGGCGAACGCCTCGACCTCGGCGGCGGGCGCGCCGGTGCGCAGCAGCCGCAGCAGCTCGTCGTGCTCCTCGACCGACTCCCTGGCCCGACCGGGCACCAGGGCGAAGGTGGAGCGGCGGAGCACGTCGAGCAGGTTCCACTCGCGGGTGATCAGGTCGCGCAGGTGCGGGTTGGGGCAGCCGCCGCAGAGCAGCAGGTGGAACTCCCGGTTGAGCCGGGTGAAGCCGAGCGGGTCGAACTCGGCCAGCGTGTCGCGCATCCGGTCGTTGAGCCGCTGGGCCTTGGCCAGCAGCGCCGGGGTCACCCTCGCGGTGCCCATGGCGTGCCCCTCCAGCAGCGCGAGGGTGTGCATGGCGTGCCGGTACTGGTCCGGGTCGACCCCGGCCACCTGCGCGCCGACGTTGCGCTCGAAGACGACCCAGCCCTCGGCCTCCAGCCGCCGCACCGCCTCGCGCACCGGCACCGGGCTGACCCCGAGGTCGCGGGCGATCCGGTCGAACACCAGCCGGGTGCCGGGGCCGTACCAGCCCTCGACGATGCGCTGCTTGAGCGTCTCGTAGGCGTACTGGGTCTTCGACCGCCCCTCGAGCGCCGGGGCGTTCACTCCCCGTCCCACTTCTCGTACTCCGCGCGCCAGCGCGGACCCAGCGGGTAGAGGCCGTCGACGGACTCGCCGTCGTCGACCCGGGCCAGGATGAACTTCTCCTGCCGCTCCATCTCCAGCGAGTCGGCGGCGACCTCGTCGACGATGGCGGGCGGGATCAGGATGACGCCCTCGCCGTCGCCGACCAGCACGTCGCCCGGGCGGACCAGCACGCCCGCGCAGGCCACGTCCACGCCGATCTCCCAGGGCACGTGCTTGCGGCCCAGGACCGCGGCGTGCGCGCCCGCCGAGTAGGTCGGGATCTCCAGCGAGCCGAACGAGGGGCTGTCGCGCAGGCAACCGTCGGTGACGATGCCGACCGCGCCGCGGCGGGCCGCGCGCAGCGCCAGGATGTCGCCGATGGTGCCCGCGCCGTGCTCGTCGCGGCAGTCGATGACCAGCACCTGGCCCGGGCCGATCGCCTCGACGGCGCGCTTCTGGGCGTTCATGCCGCCGCCGCGCTGGTCGAACATGTCCTCGCGCAGCGGCAGGTAGCGCAGCGTGTGCGCGGTGCCGAGCAGCCGCAGGTCCGGCCGCGCCGGGGCGAGCCCGGTCAGGAAGGTGTGGTTCAGACCGCGCTTGCGCAGCTGGCTGGAGATCGTCGCGGTGGACACCGCGTTGAGCGCCGCCGCGGTCTCCGGGCGGATCGCGGGCACGTCGTTGCCGTAGGCCGCGGCCCGGTCGACCGCGCTGACCTGCGGGCGCGCACCCGGCTTGGGCAGCTCGGCGTCGGCCTCGACCACGGTGTTGACCAGCCGCTCGGTGTCGCCGAGGGCCACCTCGACCACGTCGCCGGGTTCGACCACGGTCGCGCCGGTGGGGGTGCCGCACAGGATGAGGTCGCCCGGCTCCAGCGTGATGGTGCGGCTGAGGTCGGCGATCAGGTAGGCGAAGTCGAAGAGCAGCTCGTCGACCTTGGCCTCCTGGACCAGGGTGCCGTTGACCCAGGTGCGCAGGGTCAGGTCGGCGGTGCGCGGGTCGAGCAGCGCGGGCCCGACCGGGGTGTAGCCGTCGGCGCCCTTGCTGCGCAGGTTCGAGCCGCGGTCGGCGTAGCGCAGGTCGTGCACGCCGAAGTCGTTGGCCGCGGTGACACCCGCGACGTGGTCCAACGCCTCGGACCGCGGCACCTGGTAGGCCGTTTTCCCGATCACCACGGCGATCTCGCCCTCGAACGCGGAGAGGACAGTGCCCTTGGGACGGACGAGGTCGCGCCCGGACCAGGACAGCGAGGACGGCGGCTTGACGAAGTAGGACGGCTCGTCCGGGAACCGGCCGCGCTCGGCGGCCCGGCTGCGGTAGTTCAGGTGCACCGCGATGATCTTGGTCGGCGCCAGGCCGAGCGGGTGCGCGCTCATGCCGGGACCGGGAAGTCGACGATGACCTGGCCGGTGCCGCTGCTGGGGAAGTAGTCGCAGAGCTGCTCGCCGCTGCCGGTGTAGGCGTCCCAACCGAGCAGGCCGAAGAGCATGGCGGTGTCGGCCATCGCGGCCTCGCCGGTGAAGCGCTCGTTGTAGGTGGGCAGGGTGGCCAGGAACTCCGGGACCCTGCCGCCGGTCCACTGCTCCAGCACGACCCGGTCGGCCTGCTCGTTGAGCGGGTTGCTGATCTTGTTGAGGTACTGCGAGGAGATCTCGTTGGTGGGGAACTGGTGCGAGAGCGACCCGCTGGCCAGGAAGGCGACCTTGCGGTCGGAGCGCTTGATGGCGCGCAGCATGGCCTCGCCGACCCGGCGGTTCTCGTCGATGGTGGAGTAGATGTTGCAGCCGATCGGGACGACCGCGAGCTGCCGCGCGCCCTCGGTGTTCTCCGGGCGGTTCATGAAGTGCATCGGGACCAGCGTGGCGTACTCGAGGCCGAGGTCCTTGACGTCGTGCACCATGGCCTTCTGCCCGCCGGCGTTGATCTCCTCGCCGATGAGGGTCGCCAGCTCGGGGCCGCCCTCGTAGTCGTACTCGAGGTCGGCGATGAAGTGCGGCAGCTCGTGGCTGGCGTAGCTGCCGTGGTGGCGGGCCTTGCCGTTGAGGTGGAAGCTCATGCTGTTCATCCAGTGCGAGTCCGCGACCAGGAACGTGTCCGCGCCGCGCTCGCGCGCCCGGCGGCCGACCTCGGCCAGCCCCTGCTCGGCGGGCTTGCGGATGCCGTGGTTCTTGCCGGGCTGGATGGACAGCCAGATCGACGGCACGTGCGTGATCTTCGCGGCTAGCACCAGTTCACCCATGGTGACCTCCTGCATCGGCTTTCACCGCGGGAATCGTGTACCGGATCGCATATGATTCCCACGCGGACGGCGGCGGACGGCCGTCATGGGAACAGGTCTACCCACTCCCGGCGTTACTTCCTTGGCCGGCCGCGCACAGCGGTTGACTGCGAGCGCATCGAGTGTTGCGGGCGGGTCTCGGAGCCGGGCGTACCCTTGACGGGGATGAGGCGCGGGGCACAGTGTTCACAGTCACGCACGGTCATCTGGTGATGGAGGTCAGCGTTGACGTACTCGGTGACTACGGCGGGCGCGCCTGCGGCGCAGCAGTTCGACCTGTGGGAGTCCGCGGTGTCGCAGACGTTCGTCCCGCTCGAGGCCGCGCCCGGTGAGCGCGCGGCATTCCGCGGCAGGCTGCGCGGGCAGAACCTGGGCAGCGTCGCGGTGTACGAGGCCACCGCCGACGCGCACACCGTGCGCCGCACGCAGCGCGCGATCGCGCGGTCCAACCCGGAGCTCTACAAGCTGGGCCTGCAGCTGCACGGAACCGCGCGGCTGAGCCAGGACGGCCGCCAGGCGGCGCTGGACCCGGGCGACTTCGCCATCTACGACACGACCCGACCGTACACACTGGCCTTCGACGACGTGTCGTCCACTTTGGTCTTGATGTTCCCGCGCGACATGCTGTGCCTGCCGTCGGGCCACGTGGAACAGCTGACCGCCACGCGGTTCAGCGGCGGGTCCGGGGTCAGCGGGATCGTGAGCTCGATCCTGGTGCAGCTGGCCAGGAACCTCGACGACCCGCAGGTCTACGGCAGCGTTCGGTTGGCGCGCAACGTGGTCGATCTGCTGGGCACGGCCCTGGCGGACCGGGTGGACTACTCCGGCGTCCCCACCGAGTCCACCCGCGGCGCCCTGCTGGTGAAGATCAAGTCCTATGTGGAAACCCACCTGAACGACCCGTCGCTGAGCCCGACCGAGATCGCGGCCGCCCACCACATCTCCACCCGCTACCTGCACAAGCTCTTCAGCGACGCGGGCGTCACGGTCTCCGGCTGGATCCGCCAACGACGGTTGGAGAGGTGCGGACAGGACCTGGCGGACCCGAGCAAGCAGCAACTGGCCATCGGCGCCATCGGCGCCCGCTGGGGCCTGGTCGACGCCTCTTACCTGAGCCGAGCCTTCAAGACCGAATACGGCCTAAGCCCCAGCGAATACCGCCAACGCAGCGTCGTCCACCGCGGCGACTGACCAGCCTCACCACCCACCCGCCGCCCCTCGGCGACCTACTGTGACGCGCACGGCCCAGTGGAAAGCATGACGAAACCAAGCATGTCGTCCTGGACGTCCGGGAGCCGCGCCGAAGCCCGAGTGTTCAAATCCAGTCGTCAAGGATGCCTTCGGTGAGCACCCGCGTGGACCTCCTTGTCGACTCCTACCTGTCGTGGATTCAGCGTTCGGTATCGGCGCGAGAACTGGACTCCGGGGTGCACGAGCTGACGACCCCGTTCCTGGACCGGCACAACGACCACCTGCAGATCTACGCTGAGCAGCACGCGCAAGACCTGATCCTGCTGACCGACGACGGCTACATCATCGCCGAGCTCAAGTCGAGCGGCGTCGACAGCCGTGGTCCGCGCAGGCAGGCGCTGCTGGAGCAGATCCTCGGCGGCTACGGGATCGAGATGCGCGACTCGGAGTTGCGGGCCACCGCCACGCTCGACCAGCTCGGGCACCGGTTGCACAGCCTGGTGCAGGCGATGCTCAGTGTCGACGACCGGTTCGTCCTGGCGCAGAACACCGTCGGAACGATCTTCGCCGAGGATGTGGCCCGCTACCTCGACCTGCGCGACATCCGCTACACGCCGAGGATCAAGTTCCCCGGGAAGAGCGGTTTGGACCACATGATGGACTTCGTGGTCCCCAAGTCGACCCGGGCACCCGAGCGCGTCGTCCAAGTCGTGAACTCGACCAGGCGCGATCGGGTGGAGAACGTCCTCTTCGCGATCAACGACGCGCGCGCCCTCCGCGGACGCGACACCGAGTACTTCGCCGTGGTCAACAACGGGGAGGTCGGGATCTCGTCCGAGGTGCTCCAGGCCTTCGACACCTACGACGTCAAGGCTCGACCGTGGTCGGCCAAGGAGCAGTTGACCACGGAACTGGCCGCGTAGCGGGGATCTCGGGTTCGCCCGCCGTGGTGAGTGCGCGCAGCGCCCGTCCAGGCCAGTTCGTCACTTGGCGTGACGACCATCGCGGCGGCGGCCGGGGTTCGGTGTCGCCCGCCACACCGCCAGGTCACCGGGCACGGCGGATCAACGGCCATGCGCTGACAGGCAATCACGGAAGGGTCTCCCCGGCCGACACTGGCTACCGCGTTCGTCCAGTGGCGGCAAGGAAGGGGAGCCGATGCGCACCGAGAGTCTGTACATCGATGGGGAGTGGGTTCGGCCGTCGGGGGCGGGCGAGTTCACCACGCACGACCCGGCCACCGGCGAGGCGATCGCGACCCTGGTCGACGCGGGGGACGCCGAGGTCGACGCGGCCGTGGCCGCCGCGCGGGCGGCGCTGCCCGGGTGGACGAGGTTCCCGGCGACCGAGCGGGCCCGGCTGCTGTGGAAGATCGCCGACCTGATCGAGGCGCACGGCGACGAGATCGCCGCCCTGGAGACGCTGGACCAGGGGCAGCCGCTCGGCGTCGCCAAGGCGGTCAGCGTGACCGGCGCGGTGGAGCACTTCCGCTACTTCGCCGGGTTCACCACCAAGATCGACGGTGCCGTCCGGTCGGTCTCCTTCCCGGACACGCTGCAGTTCGACAAGCGGGAGCCGGTCGGGGTCTGCGCGCTCATCGCGCCGTGGAACTTCCCGTTGATGATCATGGTGTGGAAGCTGGCACCGGCGCTGGCCTGCGGGAACACCGTGGTGCTCAAGCCCGCTGAGCAGACCTCGCTGAGCGCGGCCTACCTGGTGCGCCTGTGCGAGCAGGCGGGCGTGCCCAAGGGTGTGGTCAACCTGATCACCGGCGGGCCTGCCGCGGGCAAGGCGCTCGTGCGCCACCCCGGCGTGGACAAGGTCTCCTTCACCGGGTCCACCGACGTCGGCAAGGACATCGTCGCCGCCTCCGCGCACGACCTCAAGCGGGTCACCCTCGAGCTCGGCGGCAAGACGCCGACCGTGATCGCCCGGGACGCCGACATCGACGCCGCGGTCAACGGCGCCGTCGCGGGCGGGCTGCTCAACAGCGGCCAGGTGTGCGCCGCGTTCGCCCGCCTCTACGTCGACTCGAGCCGGGTGGACGAGTTCGCCACCAAGCTGGGCAAGGCCGTCGACGGCCTCAAGATCGGTCCCGGCAACGCCGCCGACACCCAGCTCGGCCCGCTGGTCACCGCCGAGCACCTGGCCAAGGTCGACTCCTACGTGCGCGGTGGCGTCGACGCGGGCGCGCAGCTGGTCGCGGGCGGCTCGCGGGTCGACGGCGACCTGGCGGCGGGCAACTTCTACCGGCCGACCGTCTTCTCCGGCGTGTCCGACGACATGGCGATCGTCCGCGAGGAGATCTTCGGCCCGGTGCTCACCGTGCTGGGCTACGGTGACGAGGACGAGCTGCTGCACCGGGTCAACGACTCCCCCTACGGCCTGGCCGCCTCGGTGTGGACCGACGACGTGCGCACCGCCCACCGGCTCGCCGACGGCATCCGCGCGGGCGCGGTGTTCGTCAACATGCCGTGCATCCCCGACGCGGTGGCGCCGTGGGGCGGGTTCAAGTCCAGCGGCTGGGGCCGCGAGATGGGCCCGTACGCCATCGAGGCCTACACCGAGGTCAAGGGCGTGTGGATGCACTACGGGGCAGGCCTGTGAGCACTCCGTACTGGGTCGCGGGCAAGCCCCGCACCTCCGACTCCCCGGTGACCGTGCGCAGCCCGTATGACGCCGCGGTCACCGGGGTCACCAGCAACGCGACCGCCGCCGACATCGAGGAGGCGGTGGCCGCGGCCGCCGCCTGCCGCGACGAGGTGGCCGCGCTGCCCGCGCACGTGCGCGCCGACGCCCTCGACCACGTGTCCCGGCGGCTGGCCGAGCGGTTCGACGAGGTGGCCGCACTGATCACCGCCGAGTCCGGCAAGCCGATCACCTGGGCGCGCACCGAGGTCAGCCGCGCCATCGGCACGTTCCGCTGGGGCGCCGAGGAGGCCCGCCGCTTCTCCGGCACCGTGCAGCGGCTGGACACCGAACCCGGCTCCGAGGACCGGGTGGCACTGGTGCGCCAGGTCCCCCGCGGGCCGGTGCTGGGCATCACCCCGTTCAACTTCCCGGTGAACCTGGTCGCGCACAAGCTGGCCCCGGCCATCGCCGCGGGCTGCCCGGTGATCATCAAGCCCGCCCCCGCCACCCCGCTCTCCGCGCTGCTGCTCGGTGAGTTGCTCAGTGAGACGGACTTGCCCGCGGGCAGCTGGTCGGTGCTGCCGATGACCAACGAGCAGATCGCCGGGCTGGTCGGCGACCCGCGCCTGCCGGTCATCTCCTTCACCGGCTCCGACGCGGTGGGCTGGCGGATCAACGACGCCAACCCCCGCAAGCACGTGCTGCTGGAGCTGGGCGGCAACGCCCCGGTGCTGCTGTGCCCGGACTGGACCGACGTGGAGGGCGCGGCCGCCCGGGTGGCGGCCTTCGGGACGCACCAGGCGGGCCAGTCGTGCGTGTCGGTGCAGCGGGTCTACGCGCACACCGACGTCTACGACGCGTTCGTGCCCGCGCTGGTGCGGCACGTGCGCGAGCTGGGCACCGGCGACCCGGCCTCGCCCGAGACCCACGTCGGCCCGCTGATCAACGCCGACGCCGCCCGCCGGGTCACCGACTGGGTCACCGACGCGGTCGCGCGCGGGGCGAACCTGCGGACCGGTGGCCCCCGGGAGGGCAACGCCCTGGCCCCGATCGTGCTCACCGACGTCCCGGCGGACTGCGCGGTGGTGACCGAGGAGGTCTTCGGCCCGGTCGTCGTGGTGGTGCGGGTCGAGTCGGTGGACGAGGCGATCGCGCTGGCCAACAGCTCCCGCTACGGCCTGCAGGCCGGGGTGTTCACCCACGACCTGCGGGTGGCCGCCTACGCCACCGCCAAGCTCCAGGTCGGCGGTGTGGTGATCGGCGACGTGCCGACCTACCGGGCCGACCAGATGCCCTACGGCGGCATCAAGGACTCCGGCGTCGGCCGCGAGGGCGTGTACTCGGCGATGCTGGACCTCACCGAGCCGAAGGTCATGGTGCTGACCGAGTTCGTCGCCTAGTGCCGCCTCGTGCTGATAGAGGCCTGCGGTGGGCGCTGTCCCACCGCAGGCCCTGCTTTTCCCGACGCGCTCCAACCGGGTCCGGGTTCATCGTCTGAGCCGGGACTTGGGCGCGACCGAGCACCGGTGAGGTGCCTGGGTCAGTTCCGGAAGCCGCCGACGCCGATGTCGATCACCGGGTGGGCGTTCGGGTCGAGCCAGGTGAGCACTGAGTCGAGCGCTGCCGCCGGGATGCTGACGCAGCCCGCGGTCGGCCCGCCGGTGCTGACGTGCAGGAAGAACGCCGACCCCCGCCCGGACACCGCCGGGTTGCGGTTGTAGTCGATGACCACCGCGCGGTCGTAGGCGTAGCCCACCTTGCCGAGGTCCTCCCCCGCGGCCTCGTTGAACGGGCAGGTGCCCGGGGCGCACCGCTGGTAGGTGTTGTAGAGCGGCGAGTGCACGTCCGACACCCACCAGTCCGAGTCGTCCACCCGCCGATAAGGCAACCGCGTCCCATTCGACGGCTTGTGCCCGAACGCCTCGGTCAGGGTGTGCACACCGACCGGCGTCCTGGTCGACCCCTCACTGGCGATACCGATACCCGCCGACCCGACGAAGGCGCTGACCGGCCCGATCTCGGCGACCCACCCACCCTCACTGCGCCGCCACCCGGTGAGCACCGCGGACTGCGACCCCGCCGTCTTGGCGACCACGGTGATCAACTGGCCGGCGTCACCGGTGTACACCAACGGCAACTGGTCCACCCGGGCCGAGGGCAGCGTTGGCCCACCGCCGGGCGCGGCCGCGGCCACCGCAGGCGGCACGACCAGCCCAACGGCCACGAGCAGCGCCAACACACGACCTCGCACAATTCCTCCCGGTTTCAAGCCTGGAAACCAAGGTAGCGGAGCCGCGCCGACTCCCCTCGAAGTTCCCCCGATGATCTACAGTACTTGCCCCATCGAGGTGAAGGCCAACGAGATCGACGGGCCGGATGACCCGGGATGCAGTACGCGAAACCTGAGATCAGGGCCTGATCAGCGTCAAACCCGGCATACCGTCGAAATGTCGCACGTTGTCCGTCATCAACGGGGAATCATGAAAGATCGCCGTGGCGCAGATCCACAGGTCATTGGTGTGCTGGGCCTGCCCGAGGGAATGCCCGGTCTTGCGCGCACGACTCTTCAAGTCGGCCCAGAGAACCGCGATCTCGGGAGTGTAGGGCGCGATGACATAGCGGCGGATCGCCGCTTCCAGTTCGGCCCGTCGTCTCTGCCCCCAGTTGGCATAGCTGGCGCCAAAATACGCCTCCGCTACTGAGGTGAACGAGAGCACTGGGGTAACGCCGCGCAGGGCGCTCACATACGCGGGCGCAACCTTCCTGTTCTGCCAAAGACGGGAGAAGACATCCGTGTCGACGACGACGAAACTACTCATCAGAGCCGCGGGCGATGCGGATGCCTTCGAGGAAGACGTCGACGTCGTCCGTTTCAACACCGCGCAACTCGCCGATCCAGCGCAACGGAGTCACACCCTGCTCTGCGGCCAGTTCGCGCAACGAGGCCGAACGGGAACTCTCGATGACGGAAAGGCCGGTCAGGTGCAGAAGCCGAACGGAACCGTCGGAGTGCAATTCGGCGGACCCAGTCGCCATGACCAGGTGATCCAAGCTGTTCAGCACGTCATCTCGCAGGTCGATGTCGAAATCACACCAGATGCTGCCCAGGTTCGTGTCGACTCGACATCTCAGTGACAAGGGCTCGAAGTCACCCATGTGCAACCGGCCGACAATGGTGGTCTCGGCTTCCAGGTTCGATCTCTGAATGCGCCTGAGGTGCCGCTGGATCTCCCCGTCCAAGGTGAAGTGGACGTCCGCCCCGGTCTTGAACTCGATCGCGGTCAGGTTCGATTCACCGATACCGCCGCACAACGTGACCAACCCGTTGAGCACCGATGTGCTGAAATGGCTCTCCACCTCGCCTGACGGGCGTTCCCCGCTGGCTCGGATCTGCCGGATCCCCTCCACCAGCGTGGTGAACGAGGCGTCGAGGAGCCCGTCGAGCGAGGCCTTCTCCGCCGGGCGCAGGGCCAGCACCGCGGACCCGTGGGAGAACCCCACGAAGTCCATCCGCACCGACTCGGCGATCTCCACCGGGCGCCTGCCCGATCGCGGGCGGGCCCCAGTGATCGACATCGCGATTCGCTCAAGTGTGGCCTGGAGGTTGGACGCGATGCGGGCCAACTCGGTCAGCGAGATGCGGTTGCCCGCGGTGGCCGGGCCCGCCGCCCGCACGGTCAGGCCGCCATCGAGTGACGTGGCCATCTCCCTCACCTCCAGCACGGCGTCGTTCAGGCCATCAGCTTAGAGGCATTGGAGACGTGGCACAGACATTCGAAAGTCGATCACCCGATGGCGCGCGAACATCGCGAGCCGGACTGCGCGACGTCACACCTGCCAGGAAAGAGTGGGATCGGAAGCGCACCCTGTCCAGACCAGTGGGTACCGGGCATGATCGTCAGGATACCCAGCCCAGGCCGGAGGACCGCGGATGACGACCACCCTGACCCACATCGGCGGCCCCACGGTCCTGATCGAGGTGGACGGCTGGCGGCTGCTGACCGACCCCACGTTCGACCCGCCCGGGAAGCGCTACGCGTTCGGTTGGGGGACCTCGTCGGTGAAGGTCGCGGGGCCCGCGGTCGCGGTGGCGGGGCTGCCCCCGATCGACGCGGTCCTGCTCACCCACGACCACCACGGCGACAACCTGGACACCGCGGGCCGGGCTCTGCTGGCAGGCGTCCCGGAGGTGGTCACCACCGTCGCGGGCGCCCGCAGGCTGGGCACCGGGCGCGGGCTGGCGCCGTGGGCGACCACCCGGTTGGACAAGCCCGGGCTGCCGCCGTTGGAGATCACCGCGACCCCGGCGCGGCACGGGCCCCCGCTGAGCCGCCCCATCACCGGCGAGGTGGCCGGCTTCGCCCTGCACACCAGCACCGGCGTGGTGTGGGTGTCCGGCGACACGGTGCTCTACCCGGGCGTGCGCGAGGTGGCGTCCCGGCTGGATGTGGACGTCGCGCTGCTGCACCTGGGCGGGGTGCGGTTCCCCGTCAGCGGTCCCCTGCGCTACACGATGACCGGCGCGCAGGCCGTGGAGCTGACCGCGCTGCTCAAGCCGCGCGTCGCGGTGCCCGTGCACTACGAGGGGTGGCAGCACTTCCGGGAGGGCCGCCCGGGCGTCGAGGCGGCCCTGGCGAACGCGACGGCCGACGTGCGCGACCGGTTCCGCTGGCTCGAACCCGGGGTGCCGACCGCGGTGTAGCTTCGGAGCTGTGGATCATCGTTCGACCGCGGACCACTGCGAGCTCTCCCCCGCCGTCCGCGTCGGGGACTCGGCGATCGAGGGGCTCGGGCTCTTCGCCCGCGCCCCGATCGCGACGGGTGAGGTGGTGGAGCGGCTCGGTGGTCAGGTGATCGATGACGCCGAGCTGGCCGCGCTCACCCCGCCGTACAGCAGTCTCACCGTGGCCCCCGGGGTGCACCTGCTGATCGACCCGGCGCACCCGGTCCGCTACGGCAACCACTCCTGCGCGCCGAACCTGTGGCACGCCGACGCCACCACGGTCGTCGCCCGCCGCGACATCGCCGCGGGCGAGGAGCTGACCATCGACTACGCGACGCACACCGGGGTCGAGTCGTGGTCGATGGTGTGCCGCTGCGCGGCCGCGGGCTGCCGGGGCACGATCACCGGCGCGGACTGGCGGTCGCCGGAGCTGCGCAGGGTCTACGGCGACCACTGGAGCCCCGTGCTGCTCGACCGCATCCGGGCGCTCTAGGCGACAGAGCCCGCAGCGGGGAGCACCGCGACCGGCTTCACGGCCAGTGCGGTTCCGCACCCCGGGTGAGGCGGTGCAGGTCGCCGACGCCGCCGGGGCCCGGGGTCGGCCGGACGATGCCCGCGCGGGCCGCCACCCCGGCCGCCTCGCCGCGGGACTGGCAGTCGAGCTTGCCCAGCAGGCGCTCGACGTAGGTCTCCACCGTGCGGCGGCTGACGACCAGCCCCTCGGCGATCGCCTGGTTCGACAGGCCCGCCACGATGCCGGTGGCGACGTCGACCTCGCGGGCGGTCAGGCCCAGCGCGTTCGCGTACGGGGCGCTCGCCAGGATGACCCCCGTGCGGACGCCGTCAGTCACGCGGAGCAACCGGACCCGGTACCAGCCCTCGCGGCCCGGCCAGAGGAACGCCACCGTGCCCACCGACAGGTCGGCGAAGACCGCGCCGAGGGCCTGGATGGTGGGGTCGTCGGCGAGCGGGGACGGCGCGCGGTCGGCCAGCGGCAGCGGCGAGCCGCCCGGGACCAGCCTGCTCGCGGTCCACTCGGGACCGAACCAGGCCTCGAAGCGCGGCGAGCGCAGCGGGTCGACCCGGCGGGCCAGCGCGGTCTCCAGCTCGTGGACGAAACCCCGGGTGCGCTCGCCGAAGGAGTCGCGGACCGAGGCGTTGATGTGCAGCATGCCGACCACCCGCTGCGGACCGAGGCGCAGCGCCGCCGAGAGGCCGTCCTCCAGGCCCGCGGGGCGCAGCATCTCCTGGTAGTGCGGGGAGTCGCGGAAGTTGTGCGGGGCGTCGTCCATCAGCAGCGGGACGTCGGAGTCGAAGAGCTGGCCGCCCCAGCGGGTGCGCGGCAGCTCGTGCGCGAGGTCCTGGGAGATCGACCGGGTGTAGCCGCGCTCGGCCAGGATCACGAACCGCCGGGCGACCGGGTCCCAGCCGACGACCTGGGCGGCGCACAGCGTGGGCACGGCCCCGACGATGGCGTCGAAGACCTCGTCCCACTCGACGTCGGCGCTGGTGCCCAGGGCGGCGCCGATCCGCACCGCGGCGGCCACCATCGTGGGATCCATCGCGCCCTCCCTCAGCCCGGCCGCCAGCCTGGAAAACCTACGGCCATTGAGCCGAACGGGGCAACACCGCGGGCCGAGCAGACCCGGAGCACACGCGCACCGTGCGCTCCGGGTCAACCCCGCGTTCCCCACCGGACAAGGTGGGGTGACGGTCAGTGACCAGTCGGATCCACGACGTCGCGGTCGAGCCACAGGTCGGCGACGGCCGCGCGGATCTCGGCGCCGTGCTTCTCGGCGAGTTCGACCGCGCCCAGGTTGGCCTCCAGCTGGGCCAGTCGGGAGGTTCCGAACAGGACGGTGCTGACCAGCGGGTCGGCCAGGCAGAAGGCGATGCCCGCCTGGGCCGCGGTGGCGTCGAAGCCCTCGGCGATGGCGGCCAGCTTGACCGCCGCGTCGGCGACCTGCTCGCGGATGCCGCCGGGGTCGCGGCCGACCATCCGGTCGGGCACCAGGTTGCCCGCCAGGATGCCGCCCTCGAACACGTCCGAGGCCTGGATGGTGATGCCGATGTCGTCGGCCAGCCGGCGGAACGGCTCACCGTCGGGGATGGACCGGCGCACCACGCTGTACTTGAGCTGGGCCATCGACGGCCCCGGGATGCCCTGGGCCGCGGCCGCGTCGTGCGCGGCCCGGATGTCGTCGACCGACCAGTTGTTCACGCCCCAGCCGCCGAGCTTGCCGGACTCGATCAGGTCGCCGAGCCCGCGGGTCAGCGCGGTCATGTCCGGGGTGGTGCCGAACAGGTCGCCGAGCACGGTGTAGTCGGCGTGCTCGACCCCGACCCTGGCCAGCAGCGGGTCGAGCTGGTCGGCGAACGAGACCTCCGGGAACGCCTGGATCCAGAGCTTGACCGAGAGCAGCCAGTCCGCGCGCGGGATGCCCGCGACGGCCACGGCCCGGCCGAAGATGATGTCGGTGTAGGACTCCTGGACGGTCTTGCCGTCGATGGTGAAACCGCCGTAGTAGCCGACGTCGAACAGGTTGACGCCCGCGTCCACGGCGCGGCGCACCATCTGGACGGCCTCTTGGAACGGCATCCGGTCGTAGATGTGCCACGAGCCCATGGAGAGCACGGACACCTCGGGACCGTCCGCCCCGATCTTGCGGCGTGGAACCGTCATGACTTCCTCTCGGTGCTGGAGTACGGGGTCAACCCCCGGGTGAAGGCCTTGCGCAGGGTGTCGATCGCGCGCTGGTGGGCGATCTCGGCGATGCTGAGCCGGTCGACCAGCAGCGCGAAGAAGCCGTGGACCTGGCCGTGGTAGCGCACCAGCTCGGTGGGCACGCCCGCGTCCATCAGCCGGTGGGCGAACTCCTCGCCCTCGTCGCGCAGCGGGTCGTACTCGGCGGTCATCACCAAGGCCGCCGGGAGCCCGGTGAGGTCGGTGGCCGCCAGCGGGTCGAGGTAGGGGTTGTTCAGGTCCGCGGCGTCGCGCGCGTACTGGGCGAAGAAGAAGTCCATGTTCGCGCGGGTCAGGAAGTGACCCACCCCGTAGTCCACATAGGACGGACGGTCGCCCGGCGGGGCGATCACCGGGCAGGCGAGGACCTGCACCAGCGGCAGCCGACCGCCGCGGTCGCGGACCATCAGGCACGCCACGGCTGCGAGGTTGGCGCCCGCGCTCTCCCCGGCCACCGCGATCCGGGTGGTGTCCACACCCACCTCGGCGCCGTGCTCGGTGACCCAGGTCAGCGCGGCGTGGGCATCCTCGGCCGCGGCCGGGAACGGGTCCTCGGGGGCCAGCCGGTACTCCACCGACACCACGACGGCCTCGGCCTCGGCGCACAGCGTCCGGCAGGTCTGCTCGTTCTCCGCCAGGGAGCCGATGACCCAGCCACCGCCGTGGAACCACACCACCGCCGGGAAGGGACCGTCGCCGCGCGGCTCGTACACGCGCACGCGCAAGTCAGCCGCCGGACCGGGGATGGTGCGCTCGTAGACCCGGCCGACCGGAACCGGGTTCTCCGGCATCCGCCAGCTCGCCGCGAACGCCGCGCGCATCTCGGCCGCGGAGACGCCCTCGGGGATGAGCCCGCCCTGGGCGGCGGTCGCCTCGATGACGGCCTTGGCCTCGGGGTGCAGTGCCACTCAGAACTCCTTTCCGGTGAAGGACCGTAAGACGGCGGCGGTGAGCTTCGAGACGTCGTTGGCGTCCCCGGCGTGCGAGAGCGCGGCGCACCAGCCGATCGACCCGGTGGCGAACACGGTGCCGCCGCCGGGGGTGTCCAGCAGGGTCAGGTCGGACCGGCGGTGGTCCACCGGGTCGGCCATCGGGTGCCGGGTGGTGGGCCCGGTGTCGGCGGACATGTAGGACTCGCCGAGCAGCGCGCGGGCGATGAGCCTGGTGTTCGGCGGACTCCCCTGCAGGAGGTCGAAACCGTCGGTCTCGAAGGAGGCCGCGCCGCCGAGCAGCGCGCCGAACGCGCCCAAGGGGGCATTCCGGTCCACACCGCGCAGCAACCGGTCGATGACCGGGTCCCCGAAGCGGGCCAGGACCTCGTACGAGCCGCCGGTCGTCAGACCCGCGGCGGTGGTGCCGATGCCGAAGAGGCGGTGCGGCGACCGGCCGCGCTCGGACCACAGGCCGCCGGGCTCACCGGTGCTCGCGAGCACCAGCTCGCCCGGTTCGCTCTCCCACATCCGCACGCCCGCGTAACCGCGGCGCAGCTCGGCGACGTGCGGCTTCTCCGGGTGCACCGCGGTGACCCAGTACGCGCCGTTGCCGCCGAGGTAGGCGAGCTTGCCGCCGCCGTGCAGATGCGCGGTGGCGGCGTCGAGCATCGACCCGGTCCAGTACTCGGGGTGGCTGCCGGTGACCACGGTCGAGTAGCCGTCGAGCGCCGCGGCGCCCTCGCGGTCGAGGTCGTGGTCGGTGACCAGGTCGAACTGGAACCCCTGGCGGCCGAGCCAGCCGACCAGGTGCAGGTCCTCGCTGTACTGGTGCGGGCCGCTCGCGTGCCGGAAAACGTGGTCGTCGCGCACCCCAAGCAGCGGCCTGCGCAGCGAGGCGGTGGCCGCGCCGCTGCCGTCGCGGTGGCGGTCGTAGAGGCTGTGCAGGCTGTTGCGCCGGGCGAACGGCGCGGCGACCTCGGCCGGGTCCTCCGGCAGGAACGCCATGTGCACGTGCTCCAGCGCGTACGCCAGGTAGCTCAAGGTGGGCACGAGGAAGGCGATCGGCGCGCGGGGGGCGTCCTCCGGGGGGCGGACGAACAGCGGCAACCGGTCGACGCCCAGCGGGCTCGCAAGCTCGACGGCGTAGCAGCCGCCGGGCAGGTCCGCGGGCAGCTCGACGGTGAGCACCGGGTCCCAGCCCGCGTCCTCGAGGTCGTCGGAGTGGAAGTGCACGGCGCCGTAGCCGGTGTCGGCGAAGCGCCAGTCGAGCACCTCGCCGGTCCAGTCGTGCGCGGTGACCCCGCGCAGCGGTCCGTTGTGGAGGGTGCCGTGCAGGCCGTCGACCAGGTCGAGCAACCGGTCGCCGCCGATGTCCTGGGCCAGGTCCCACTGCGCGCGGGCGCCGCGGTGCCAGGCCCCGGTGGTGTCGGCGGCGAGCTCGGTGACCTGGGCGGCGTCGAGCGCCCGGTCGAACACGCACGGCGCGCTGAGCTTGCCGTCGTAGTGGTCGGTGACCACCCGGTCGACCGACCGCGCCGCGAACACCAGCGGAGCGTCCGAAGTGGACAGATCACCGCGGGCCGGGGAGACGACCACGGTGGCGGGCCGCTCGTCCCCCAGCGGGGCGCCCGGCCGGACCTCCAGCCGGACGCCGCGCTCGGAGTACGAGCCGGTGAGCAGGTACCAGCGGCGCACCCGCAGCGGCGCCGACGCGGTCACCGTGACCGCGCCCTGCCCGGTGTGCGCGGTGAAGCCGACCCGGCCGTCCGCGTCGAGCACCAGCTCGGCGACCCCGGCCTGGGTGAGCAGACCCGCGCGGCCCTCCGGCAGCGCGGTCGGCCACACCCAGACCGCGAAGGTCACCGCCCCGTCGAACACCGGCGGGGTGGGCACCAGGCCGTAGGAGCCCAGGGCCAGCTCCTGGTGCGGCACGGTGACCCGCTCCGGCAGCCCGGCGGCGACCGGCACCCGCACGGCGGCGGTCCCGTCGTGGTCGATCAGCAGCAGCCGCACCCGCACATCCGGGTCGGTCGAGCTGGCGTGCACGCGCACGCGCTCGCCCGGCCGGACCGAGAGCCGGTCGGTGTAGCCCACTACGGGCGCGTCGGTGTGGTCGACCGGGCGACGAGTCACGCCGTGGTCATCCCTTCAGGAGTTGGCCGCCGTCGACCGGGAGGATGGTGCCGGTGATGTGCCGGGCATCCGCCGAGGCGAGCAGCAGGATCTGCGGGACCAGGTCGGCCGGGGTGGCGATCCGGCCGAGCGGGATCCGCTCGGTCCAGAACGCCAGCGCCTCGGGCGGCGCGGCCGAGAAGTTGGTCATCGGGGTGTCGACCGGGCCGGGGGCCACCGCGTTGACCCGGATGCCGTGCTCGGCCAGCTCCAGCGCCGCGGAGCGGATGAGCGCGTTCATGCCCGCCTTGGTGGCCTCGTAGTGCCCGAGGCCGGGGGTGGGCGAGAACGCGCCCGCGGAGCTGATGTGCACCATCGCGCCCTTGGTGCCCGCGGCGATCATCGCGTTCGCGACGGCCTGGGTGATCAGGAACGTGCCGCGGAAGTTGACCCGGCTGACCGTGTCGAACACCTCCACCGGCAGCCCGTTGAGCGGGCCGCCGCCACCGACGATCCCGGCGGTGTGCACCAGGACCCCGATGGGGCCCAAGGCGTCCGTGGCGGTCTTGACCGCGGCCGCCACGCTGTCGGCGTCGCCGACGTCGAGGCCGACCGCCAGCCCGCCGATCTTGTCCGCGTGCGCCTTGGCCGCCTCCTCGTTGAGGTCGGCGACCGCGACCTTGGCGCCCCGCTCGGCCAGGGCGGTGGCCACGGCGCCGCCGATGCCACCCGCCCCGCCGGTCACGAAGGCGACGACGCCGTCGAAGGAGCCCACCGCGGTCACACCGCTTCCGCGATGATCACGCGCGGCGAACCGGGCAGCGGACGGGTCTCGACCCAGCGCCAGCCGGTGGCCTCGAGCCAGCCCTTGACCTCGTCCTCGGGGTAGACCACGGTGCCGTCGATGACCAGGTACTCGCCGGCGAGCACCGCGTCGAGGCGGCGGCCGTCGGAGGCGTCGAGCAGGAAGTCGAGCACCAGCAGCGCGGCGCCGACGTCGACGGCCTCGCGCGCCCGGGTCAAGATGGTCTTGTTCTCCTCCGGGGTGAAGCGGTGCAGCACGTGCTCGAGCAGCACCGAGTCGTAGTGCCCGGGGACCGCGGTGGTCAGCGGGTCGGCCTCGTGGAACTCGACGAAGTCGCCGAAGCCCGCGGGGGCGCCGCCCTTGGCCATCTGCAGCATCATGTCGGTGCTGACGAACGCGCCGCGCAGCTTGGGGTTGCGCTTGTGCGCCTCGTCCAGGAACGCCGTCGACAGGCCCGCGAGGTCGAGCAGGTTCTCGTGCTGGGTGAAGTCGTAGTTCTCGGCCAGCATCAGCGCGTGCAGCGAGTTGTAGGTCTGCACACCGCCCATGAAGACCTCCATCCGCTCGCCGCCCATGTCGAACGGCGCGGGCTCGGCGGTGCGCATGGACTCGGTGTAGGAGAGCCAGTGCGGGTAGCTCAGGCCGTCCCAGAAGCCCAGCCACGGGCGCAGGTCCAGGCCCTCGCCACCGGCGAGGTAGGCCGCGGTGGCCTCGGTGTTGGTGTACTGGCCCTCGGCGTAGGACAGCAGCTCCAGGCCGACCATGGCGTCGGCCAGGATGCGCACCGAGCGCTCGGGCGCGCCCGTGGTGGCGGCGATCTGCGCCGTGGTGGCCGAGCCGGTGCCGATGGCGGCGAACAGACCCAGCTCGCTCGCGGCGAACAGCTGCTTGGCCGCCATGAAGCCGCTCGCGACAGCCGCGAGTCGGCTCGGGTCGGCGGCGGGGGTGGTGGTCATGCGGATATCTCCTCAAGATCGAGTGCTGGGTTGACGACGGCCTTGACGGCCGCCATGGAGGCCATGTCCTTGATGGCCTGGTCCGCGCCCGCCAGGCCGACCGGTTCGCCGAACATGGCGTCCCAGTCGAAGCGGTGGGCGAAGGAGTTCAGGAAGCGCAGCGAGCGGTCCAGGTCGGACACGTCGCCGTTGAGCGAGCCGATGACCTGGATCTCGCGCATCATCACCACGTCCATCGGCACCGGCAGCGCCCGCGGGCCCGCCAGTCCGACCACGACGTGCTTGCCGCGGTGCCCGCACATCAGCACGCCCTCGCGGTTGGCCGAGGGCGAGCCCGCGAAGTCGAACACCAGGTCGGCGCCGCGGGCCTCAGTCAGCTCCTCGACCCGGGCCACCCGCTCGTCCGGGTCGGGGACCTCCTCGACCGCGATGGTGACGTCCGCGCCGAACTTGGCGGCCACGGCGAGCCGGTTGTCCGGCCCGCCGATGGTGATCACCTGGCCCGCGCCGGAGGCCCGGGCGAACGCGGTGCCCACCAGGCCGAGCGGGCCCGCGCCCTGGATGACCACAGTGGACTCCGGGCGCACGCCGCCCGCGTTGGCGAACGCGCGCAGCACGGTCTTGACCGCGCAGCCCGCCGAGGCGGCCCAGGTGTCGGGCATCTCCTCGGGCACCACCAGCCGGTGCGCGCCCGGGGGCAGGTAGGTGTACTGCGAGAGGCCGCCGATGACGAACGGCCACTTGTCCGCGCGCTGGCGGAACCCGTAGCCGCGGTTGACGCAGAGCACCGGCACGCGCAGCACCGTGCAGGGGTGGCAGCGCCCGCAGACCGACTCCGACCACACCAGCTTGGTCCCGACCACCACCGGCCGCCCCAGCGCGTCCTGCTCGGCGTACGGGCCGAGCGCGACGACCTCGCCGACCATCTCGTGGCCCAGCACCATCGGCAGCCCGACGAAGGGCATGACGCCCTGCCACAGGTGCGCGTCGGTGCCGCACAGGGTCGTGCGGGTCACCCGGACCAGCGCCGAACCCGGCGGCAGGTCCGCGGGCAGCGGCAGCTCCTCGATCTCCAGCGGTGCGCCGAACTCGCGCAGCACCGCGGCCATCGTCGTCTTGGGGCGCATGCGGACTCCTCTCGAGCGTGTTGGCCGGTGCCTCATCAGTCCACAGTGGACGGTGTGGTCCGGCGGCGGACCTAGGAGGGCTCGTCCCAGCGGTCCCCGCGCCGGGTCCAGACCAGCACGACCAGGATCACCACGAACGGCAGCACACCGCGGTACTGCTGGAAGGACTGCCAGGTGCTGGCCAGGCCCTGCAGCACGCCGAGGGCGAGGCCGCCGACCAGGGTGACCGGGAAGCTGCGGAACCCGCCGATGAGCACCGCGGCCAGCGCCGGGGTGATCAGCGCGGCCTGCGAGCCGAAGTCGCTGGCCAGCTGCGGGGCGATGATCATGATGGCCAGCGCGCTGGCCGCGCCCGCGATCGCCCAGACCACCATGGACAGCCGCGGCACCCGGATGCCGATCAGCTCGGCGGTGGTCGGCCGCTCGGCCTGGGCGCGCAGCAGCAGGCCGATCCTGGTGCGGCGCAGCAGGACCGCCGGGGCGATGGCGAACAGCACGGCCAGCACCATGGTGACGATGGCGGTCCAGGTGACCACCACGCCGCCCGCGGTGAACGCGGGCGAGTCGAACGGGCTGGGGAAGCGGTGCGGGTGCTGCGCCCCGAACAGGCGCAGCCCCACCGCGGCCAGGCCGGTGTAGATCGCGATGGTGACCGCGGCCTTCACGCCCTCGCCGGACTCCGAGAACCAGCGGACCATGATCGCGCCGAGACCGCAGTGCAGCAGCGCGCCGACGGCCATGCCCGCGGGCACCGCGAGGATCAGCGGCAGGCCCTCCTCGTAGAGGACGACCATGGAGAACGCGCCGAACGCGCCGACGGCGGCCTGGGCGAAGTTCACCACCGACACCAGGCGGTAGGTCAGCAGCGTGGACAGCCCCATCAGGGCGTAGGCCCCGCCGGTGACCAGTCCCGCGATGGCCGCGGACAGTTGGAGCACGACAGCCTCCGGATCAGGAGTTTCTCAGCTCTGGCGGGGGAATCAGGAGGACGGGACGGTGATGAAGTCGCCGATCGGGTTCCACTTGGAGTCCTTGAGCTCCACGATCTTGGAAGCCTGGTTCGGCGCGTGCCGGTCGCCGGGGCCGAAGAGGAACGGGCTGCCCACCATCGGGTTGCTGATCGGCTGCATGGTCTTGAGCGCCTGGTTCACCGAGTCCCGGGTGATGTCGCCCTTGATGCCCTTGAGCACCTGCACCATGAACGTCGCGGCCAGGAAGCCGCCCTGGGAGAACGCGCTGGCCGGGGCGCCCGCGCGGGTGACCGCGTCCTTCCACGGCGCGTTGGCCGGGCTGTCGGCGGTGAACGGCTCGAACTCGCTGCCCGCGTAGATCTTCAGCCCGAGGCCGCCGACGGCCTTGGCGACGCTGTCGGTGTAGGCCGGGGCCAGCAGCAGGAAGTCCACATCGGACATGCCCTGGGTCTGGGCCGCCTTGAGGAAGGGCACCACGAGCTGCTCGCTCGGGTTGAACATGATCGCGTCGCAGCCCGCCTGCTTGGCCTTGAGCAGGTACGGGGTCAGGTCACCGCTCTGCTGGACGGTCATGTCGTTGACCGCGAGCTGCTTGCCGGTGATCTTCGTCCACTGCTCGAGGGCGTTCTTGACCGCGTCCTCGGAGCCGGGCAGCACGACGGTGAAGTTGCAGAGCTTGTCGTCCTTGAGCGTCTGCGAGGCGTAGAGCAGCTCGGCGGTCATCAGGGTGAACGGGCCGACGTTGACCGGCGCGATGTTCGGGCTCTGGAAGCACTTGGGGGTGGCCGCGACGGCCATGATCGAGCTGATCTTCTGCTGCCGGTAGAAGGCGTCGTTGACGTCGCAGTCGGTGAAGCTGGCCGAGCCGGTCATCGCCACCACGTCGGCGTCGGCGAGCTCGCGCGCCACCTGGGCGGTGCGCTGCGGGTTGCCCGCGTCGTCCTTGACGATGTAGTCGATCTTCTTGCCGTTGATCCCGCCCTGGTCGTTGACGTCGTCGAAGACGCGCTTGGCGGTCTTGATGACGTCATCGGTGATAAAGGCGCCGGTGAGGCCCGCGATGGCCCCGATCTTGATCTCGCCGCTGTCCGAGCTGCCGCAGCCCGCGAGGACGGTGGTGGCCAACAGGGCGGCTGTGGCCACCCCGCCTATCTTGGTGATCGCTCGCATGTGTCTCTCCTGGGACGGGAAGTGGCTCGGAAGGCGTCGGTGGGGCGGGCGGACGTGGGCGGCCAGCGGGCTCAGCGCGTGCTGTCGCCGAGGTAGGCGGCGATGACGGCGGGGTCGGAGAGCACCTGCTCCGGCGGCCCGGAGGCGATCACGCTGCCGAAGTCGAGCACCACGATCTGGTCGCAGACGGCCCTGACCAGCTCGATGTCGTGCTCCACCAGCAGCAGCGAGGTGTCGAACCGCTCCGGGATCTCGGCGAGCCGGTCGACCAGCAGCCGGGTCTCGTCACTGGAGTGGCCCGCGGCGGGCTCGTCGAGCAGCAGGACCCGCGGCCGCCCGACGGCCAGGCCCGCGACCTCGAGCAGGCGCCGGGTGGCCACGTCCACGACCTCAACCGGGGTGTCCGCGGGCGGGCAGCCGAACAGCGCGAGCTGCTCGTCGATCGCCTGCCTCGTCAGCGTCGCACCCGCGGCGACCTGCAGGAACATCCCGACCGAGATCGAGGTGGGCACGCGCAGCTGCTGGAAGCTGCGGCGCACGCCCGCCCGGGCCCGGCGGTGCGCGGAGAGGTCGTCGACCGGCTTGCCGTCGAGCAGCACCTGGCCGGTGTAGCGGCCGGTGAACCCGGTGACGGTGTTGATCAGCGTCGACTTGCCCGCGCCGTTGGGGCCGACCAGGCCGACGACCTGCCCGCGCGGGAGCACCAGGTTGACGTCGTTGACCGCGACCAGGTTGCCGAAGGTGACCCGCAGGTCGCGCACCTCCAGCGCGGGGGCGCCCCGGCGGACGATCCGGGCGGGGCGCTGCCGGGGGAAGACCTGGACCGGGGGCGCCTGGATCGGCGGCAGCGGGTTGCGCTCGGCCCGCTTGCGGCGGCGCTGGGTGCGCAGCAGGTCGGTCTGGCTCATGCCCAGCCGCAGCACCTGGATCGCGCCGACGCCGAAGAGCAGCGAGGCGAGGTCCTGCGGGATGCCGATCGCGTCCATCAGCACCGGGACGAAGGCGCCCATCACCCCGCCCGCGATCGCGCCCTCGATGTTGTTGGTGCCCACGAACAGCGCGATGGCGAACATCGCGACCGAGGCGAAGGAGGAGAAGTTGCCCGCGGTGACGATGCCCAGCTGGCCCGCCATCAGACCGCCGCCGACGCCCGCGACGAACGCGCTGAGCGCGAACGCGGCCAGCTTGCCCTTGGTCACGCTGATGCCGTGCGCGGCCGCGGCCCGCTCGGAGTGCCGGATCTCCACCAGCGCGCCGCCCAGCCTGCTGCGGTCGAGGAAGTAGAGGCCGACGAAGATCACCGCGACGACGATGGCGGTGAAGACGAAGTAGGCGGCGTCGGTGTCGAACAGCTCCGGCCTGCGGACGAAGTTGTAGTCGTTCTGGCCGGGGAAGCTCAGCCCGCCGAAGACGACGTCGAGCGCGATGGCGAAGGCGAAGGTGGCCACCGCCAGGTTCACCCCGCGCAGGCGCAGCGCGGGCAGGCCGATGAGCAGACCGGCCAGCACCGCGACCAGCCCGCCGAGCAGCAGCCACACGTACAGGCCGCCGGGCACCTCGTGCACGTTGGCCCAGCCGACCGTCCACGCGCCGATGGCGGCGAAGGAGAGCTGGCACAGCGAGATGACCCCGGCCCGACCGGTGATCAGGCCGTAGCTCTGCATGAACACGACCGCCACGGCCGCGGCGGTGAGGTTGAACAGCATCGAGCTGCTCGACACCGACGAGAGCACGATGACCACCACCGCGGCGGCGATCAGGGTCAGCGGCAGCGGCTTGCCCAGCGGGCCCGCGGCGGCCAGGAGCCCACCGCGCTGTCCGGGCTTGCGCAAAGTCTCCACTTTCTTCGACTCCAGTCGCCGTCAGTTGTGGGTGTCGCCGAGGTAGAGCGCCCGCAGCAGCGACTCGTCGGCCAGCAGGGCTGCCCCGTCGCCCGCGAAGACCATCTCGCCCTTGGCCATGACGTAGGCGCGGTCGGAGATCCCGAGCGCGAGGGTGGCGAACTGCTCGACCAGCAGCACGCCGACGCCGGTGTCGGCGAGCCTGCGCACCGCGCGCGCCAGCCGCTCCACCACGATCGGGGCCAGGCCCAGCGACATCTCGTCGATGAGCAGCACCCGGGGCTCGCCCAGCAGCGCCCGGCCGACCACGAGCATCTGCTGCTCACCGCCGGAGAGCAGGCCCGCGGGCGCGGCGATCTGCTTGCGCAGCTCGGGGAACAGGTCCAGCACCGCGTCGATGGAGCCACCGGGGCGGCAGGCCGCGCGCAGGTTGTCCTCAGTGGACATGTCGCGGAACACGGTGCGGTTCTGCTCGACGTGAGCGAGCCCGGCGCGCGCCCGGCGCCAGGCCCGCAGCCTCTCGATCCGCGCACCCCCGAGGGTGATGGACCCGCCCGAGACCGGGATGGCGCCGGAGACGCCCTCCAGCAGGGTGGTCTTGCCCGCGCCGTTGGCGCCGAGCAGGACGGTCACCTCGCCCTCGGCGACCGAGACCGTAGCGCCGCGCACGATCGGGAGACCGGATCGCTCGACGCTGACGTCCTCAATGGACAGAACACTCACGGGTGAACACCATCCTTGGGATAACGGGGGGTGGCGGTGTGTCGAACAGCGTGCGCCTGTGCTCTGGGCCACGGTGTCCGTAGAAATACCGAAATACGGTGGGACGGCTGGACAAGATCCGCACGGCCGTACCCGGACACACGAGATACCCGCCCTGAAATGTCCAGGGCGGGTATCATTCTCGTCGCTATTTCGCTAGCTCGGCAACTTATACCCGGTTGTCAGTGATTGCACGCGCACTGACCCGGCGGGCAGTGTGCGCGGGAAGCGGTTCCGTCGGGCAGGTCCAGCGCCGGGTTGCGGTCGCAGAACCCGTGCGGGCGGAGCATGAATCCGCTGTAGTCGACCGGCATGACCGGCCAGTCCTCCGGCCTGGGCACGTGCGTCGGGCCGAATACGTGCCAGAGGACGAGGTCCTCCTCGGTCAGTTCCCGATCGGCCCTCGTCCAGACCGCCAAACCGTCGTTGCCGGGGTTCTGGTTCGGGTAGTCGCCCGCCGGGAAGCGCTCGGCGTCGTCGTGCCGGGTCACCCACAGGTGCTTGGTGGCGAAGGCCGCACGGGTGGCCACGGTGGCCTCCGGCTGGGCCAGCAGGGTGGGGCCGGGGTTCGGCACCAGCTGGTAGGCGCGCGGCTTGCCGAGCCGGTTGCGGCTGTCCTCGTTGCGGATGAGCCAGGACCGCCCGCGCGCCGGGTCGGCCAGCCGCTGGGCCTGCGACTCCCTGGTCAGCGGGGTGACGGTGGTGGTGAAGGCGTTGCCGTAGGGGTTGTCCGGACCGATCGGGATCCCGACCACGTCGACCTCGTCGACGGTGTTGCGCTCGCCCGCGACCTCCATGTCCAGCCGGGCGCAGAACAGGTGCTGGTGCACCGGGGCCATCAGGCCCGGGGCGATCTCCGCGGCGTACGGCGAGACCGTGCCCGGCTCGGCGGACCCGCAGAACACGATCCCGGTGGCCTTGGCCTCCAGCTGGATCGTGCCGTCGAGGTAGAAGTACCAGAAGAAGCCGTAGTCGTAGTTCCCGATCGTGGCGAAGAACGAGACCACCAGCCGCCGGGAACGCCGGACCTCGGTGGCGCCGGTGAGGATGTTGGTGTGTTTCCAGAGGATTCCGTAGTCCTCCTCGTGCATGCAGATCGCCTGCGGGATCGTGACCGGGTTCGAGTGGTCGTCGGCGACGACGGCGTCGAAGTAATGGATCACGCCGAGGCAGTCGCAGCCTAGTTTCAGCGAGTTCGCGTTCTTGCCGAGCAGGTACTCGCCCGCGTCGAAGTAGCTGATCCAATAGCGCCACGGCGCCGGGTCGCCGTAGGGCACGACCATCTCCGCCATCGACGCGCGGTTGATGACCGGCCGGTGCTCGCCGCTGTTCTCGGCGAACTCGACCCGGTGCAGCGTCAGGCCCTCGCGGGCGTTGAAACCGACCCGGAAGCGCCAGTTCTCCCAGGTCACCTCGTTGCCCTCGACGGTGAAGCTGACCCCGTCGGGCTGGGTGATCTCGATCGGCTTGAGCGTGGTGCGGGCGGGGCCGACGTGCTCGGCGTCGAAGTTGCCGTGCTCGTGCGGGACCGGGACGTCGCCCTCGTCGACCACCGAGATGACCTCACCGGAGATGAGGTCCACCTTGGCCAGCAGCCCCTCGACCGGGTGCGCCCACGGGCTGTCCTCCACGTGGTCGCGCAGGAACGTCAACGCCCGGAGAACGCGGCGGCCGCGTTCCTCGGGGTGGTCGAAGAAACCGGGCGAGAGCGGCGCGACGAAGGCGAGGGAGAAGTCCTCGACGCCGCGGCGGCGCAGGGCGGCCTGCCAGCGCGGGTCGGCGCGCACCAGGTCGGCGCTGCGGTCGTACTCCTCGAACAGCACGGCGGGCTGCCCGGTGCCGGGCGCCAGCTCGCGCCAGTCCACGAGCGCACCGGCGACCAGGTCGACGACGGCCTCGGCGGCGGCACCGGTGGCCGTGTCGAGCAGGACGGCCTGCGCGCGGCGGCTGATGAGCGCGCCGTCGGTGAAGGCGCGCACCTCCGACTTCGGCGGCTCCAGCAGCAGCACGCTGGGAAACCGCGTGCTCTCCCCTACCCGACCGGCCTCGACGAGCACCGCGCGCACGCGCGCGATCTCCTCGCCGGAGAGCGGGTCGAGAGGATGCCGGACCAGGGGTGTCGTCGCCGTCATTCCGCGAGTATCGGCCGACCGGCGCGCGGGGTCTTGCCCTGCGACGTACAGCGGTTGACCGGCAGGGAACGGCCCGACACGGCGGCGACCGTGCTCGACCAGGCAACCCGGGCTGCGCGCTGACATCAGCCAACTGCCCGTGGATCACTCTTCCGGGTGGTTATCCTCAGGCGCCGTGCTGCCTGCCGTCACCGAGATCACCGACCATTACCTGCGCGTGGCCGACGAGGTCGCCCCCGGCCTGGTCACCGGCCTGCACCTGACCGGCTCGGTGGCGCTGGGAGCGTGGCGACCACCGCACAGCGACATCGACGCGGTCGTGGTCACCAGCCGCCCCGCCGACGCGGTGGAGCTCGCGGCGGTGCACGCCCGGGTGCCCGCGCTCCTGGAGTGCGTCTACCTCGACGAGGAGACCTTCGCGACCCAGCCCGCGGATGGGCGAGTGGTCCCGTTCAGCGTCGACGGCAAGATCGTGACGGACCGGCCGTGCGGCAACCTGAACCCGGTGCAGTGGCTGACGCTGCGCCGCTACGGGATCGCGGTGCGGGGTGAACTGCCGGACTACCAGGTCTCACTGGCCGAGCTGTGGAACTACAACCTGGTGAACCTGCGGGAGTACTGGGCACCCCTGGCCGAACGCGCCCGACGCACCTGGCCCGCCGACGGCGACGCGATCGCCTGGCTGGTGCAGGGACCGGCACGGCTGCACTACACGCGGGCGAAGTCCGACGTGATCTCCAAAGCGGCGGCGGGACGGTACCTGGCAGCGCTGTTCCCGCAGTGGGCGGCGTTGGCCGAGCGGGTGGAGCGGTTTCGGGAGAACCAGGTGGAAATGTTCACCGAGCGTGACCTGGACGCCGCTGCTGATTCGGTCGAGGCCATGGTCGAGGACGCCTGGGCGCAGTGGGGCCGCTAGACGCCCGGGCCGCTAGACGCCCGGGCCGCTAGATGACTGGGTGCGGTGGGCCCGCTGGTGGATGACCCCGATGACGTGCCCGGACAAAAGCGGTGGTGCTCGATTGGGTGGACTGCCTTCGCGCGGGGCCCCTAGAGCACCGCGGTGGGGAAAAAGCGTGGGGTGAAGGGCATCCCCACACACGGCCAGTTTAGCGGTGCTCTCCCCCCACACGAAGGCAGTCCACCCAATCGAGCACATCCGTAGCGGGGCCGCCGGTCCCAGCGGGCATGGGCTCAGGGAGTGAAAGAATTCGTTGGTGTGGCCTGGATTGGTCAGTGTTTAGCGCGTGAGCCCAGGTAGGTGGCCAGCGGCGTGATCAGAGGGCGTGCGCCAAGGGCCGCAGCTCGCTCACACAGAGTCGCCACCCGGTCCGGCTTGCCCGCTCGTTCCCACAACCGGGTCTCGGCCAGGGCCAAACCCGCCGGCTTGCCGCGGCGGACCACCGTTCCCTCCCCCGCGCCGTACACGCACGCGGCCGGGAATCGCCAGGCCAATGTCTCCAACTGGGCCCGCGCGTCGGCTGCTGGGGTCACCGACGGGTCCACCACCAAGGTGTACTCAGCCGCCGGCCGTCCGACCTCGCGCAGCCGGGACGCCCGGGCCCACCCTGTGGTCGATCGCAGTTTCCCGGCCGCGAGTACCGCCGCGAAGCCGGGTAGGTGCGGCCAGAGCCCAGGTCTGCGGGCCACCACTCGCAGGTTCCCAGTCCGATCGACCGACGGTGAGGTCTCCAGTGCCGCGTTCCCGGACCTCCACCGTCGCACAACATCCACCAGCTCGCGTCCCTCTGGCAACACCAGCAAGAACGCTCCCTCCCGCACCACCACGCGTTCGTCCGGGGCGAACAGCGTCCGGACGAAGGCGTCGTCGGCGACGATCGGGGGGAACTCCGACCAGCGCTCCCGGCCGGCCGCGGACACCGCGTAGCAGCCCGCGCCGATCACGTCGCCCTCGACGCCGGGCAGTCGTGTCCACACGGCCGCGAAGTCCCGGCCCAGGCGTCCGGTCGGGCGGACCAGGAGTGGGCGCGGCGCGGCCAGCAGCGGGCGCGGGGTGTCCAGCACTCGGGCCAGGGCCTCGGTGGTGCCGGGGGTCAGGACGGTGTCGGCGTCCAGGAAGACGACCGCGGCACCGTCCCGGCACCGGCTCAGGCCCGTGTTCAGCGCCGCCGCTTTGCCCCGCGCGGCCGTCTCCACGACCTCCGCGCCCGCCTCGGCGGCTCGCTCGGCGGTGTCGTCGGAACAGCCGTCGGCCACCACGACCACTCGCACGCCGGGTGCGGACACCGACCGCAGGCAAGCGCCGATCAGCGCGCCCTCGTCGCGTGCGGGGACGACCACGTCGATCACCGGCGCCACCGGTCGGCCACGGCGGCCGCCGCGTGCACGGCCAGGAACACCGTCGCCGCGGCCGGGCTGCGCAGCAACGCGCCGATGACGCCGCGGTGGCGGGCGGCGCCGTCGCCGTGGGCCATGTTCAGGCCGTCGAGCTCGTCGTTGCCGCGCTGGTAGCGCAACCGGGCCCGCACCAGTTCCCGGGCGCCCTGCGGGACGATCACCTCGTAGGACGCCGACACGACCGCCCGCTCCGACGGCGCGAAGTGCCAGCGCACCCACTTGTCGTCCGACCGGACGCGCGCGAACCGCCCCCAGCGCGTGCGGCCGCTCGCCGAGACCGCGTACGCGCCCATGGTCACCGGCGACTGCCGCACGTACGGAAGGCTCCGCCAGGCCCGGAAGTAGGCCCGCGACACCCGGCTCCCGGTCGAGATCCGGACGGCGGGCACCGCGAAGTGCACGCCGCCACCGGGGGCCAGCGCCTCGGCCAGCCGGGTCAGGCCGTCCGGGGAGAGCACCGCGTCCTGGTCGAGGTAGAGCCGGGGCCCCGGGGGCAGCACGGCCTCGGCGGCGTCGATCGCGGCCACCCGCCCGGGCTCGGAAGTCAGGACGGTGCAAGCGATCCCGGCCGAACGGAGTCTCGGCGCCAGCCGTTCGGCCGCGGCGGTGGTGCTCGCCTCGCCGTCGTTGACCGCCACCACGACGTGCACCTCGCCGGAGTAGGTCTGCGCCACGAGCGAGTCCACGCTGCGCCCCAACACATCCGCGCCCCGGTAGGTCGGGATCACCACGCCGAACACCGGACCGGACCGCATCGGCCGCGGTGCCAGCGCGGGCCAGTGGCGTGCCAGCAAACCACCGGACATGGCCATGTTCCGCGGCCGGGGTAGACCACCCGGCAGATCACGCCGCGACACCGCGCGCAGCGACGGCTCGACCCCGAGTCCGGCGGCGATCCGCACGACCATGTCCCGCGCGGTCAGCACCTCGGGGCCCGCGACGTGCACCAGTCCACGTACCCGCCGCTCCCCCAGACCGACCACGACCCGAGCGGCGTCGACGAGCGAGACCGGCGTGCGGTACTCGTCGACGCACACCGGAACCTCGTCACCCGCCCGCAGCGCGGCTTCGATCCGCGTCCACGTGGTCTGCCTGGGGCACAACGGAAGGCCGTAGAGCAACGAGAGCCGCACGACCAACCCGACGCCGCGCACCGCGCGCTCCCCGTCGAGCTTGCTCGCGGCGTAGGCGGTCAGCCGCGACGGTGTATCGGTCTCCAGGTAGCGCCGTCCCGCGACGCCGTCCCAGATGAAGTCGCTGGACGGGTAGAGCAACCACGCATCGGACTCGCGCGCGTAGTCCGCGAGCTGACGGGTCACACCGGCGTTGAGCGCCCAACCGGCGAACGGCTCACTAGCGACCCGCGCGGGCGAGGACATCCCGCCAAGGTGCGCGATGTGCGTCGGCCGGTAGCGGCGCAACACGGCGTCGAGGTCCTGACCGCGGCGCAGGTCGAGGGCGACGACAGAGGCGTGGTCCCCCGGGCAGTCGCGATGACCGATCCCGAGCACCGGCACCCCGCGACGGGCCAGCTCCGCGGTCACGTGCGCGCCCAGCTGCCCGCAGCAGCCAGTCACCAACCACCGCTCCGATAAACCGGACACCGCGATCTCCCCCCGGCAATTCCGCCACCCACGGGAAGATCGTCAGCACCCCCCGGGCCGATACTGCGCCGAACGGGTCGACCTTGCCGCAACCGCGCCGGGCGGCCGGGTATTCCGGCTGTCCCACATCCCGGAAACCGCTGGTCGGGACCGACCTCGCGGGTAGCGTCACAGGGGTTGGACCAGGGAAAAGGGGAAGGGGAACCCATGTCGACTCCACTGTCTATTTTGGACCTAGCAGTGGTCGCCGAAGGCCGCTCACCCGCTGACGCGCTGCGCGAGAGCGTCGACCTGGCCCGACAGGCCGAGCAGTTCGGCTACCACCGCTTCTGGGTCGCCGAGCACCACCTGGCCTCCGGCGTCGCGTCGTCGTCCCCCGCCGTCCTGATCACCCTGATCGCCGACGCCACCGAGCGGATCCGGGTCGGCTCAGGCGCGGTGCTGCTGGGCTACTACGCCCCGCTGTCGGTCGCCGAGCAGTTCGGCACCATCGCGCTGGCCCACCCCGGCCGGGTCGACCTGGGCCTGGGCCGCTCCGGCCTGGTCAAGGCCAAGGACCTGGTCAAGCGCTTCGCCGCGCCGAGCGCACCACCGGAACCGTCGAGGGTGGTCGACGGCCTGCTGATCCCCGGCACCGCCAAGTCCGCCTTCGGCCAGCCCGAGACCCTGGCCCGCCTGGAGGCGGGCCAACGCCTGCTGGGCGCCCGCGAGGACTCCGGCGGCGACTACACCGGGCAGGTGCGCCAGATCCTCGACTTCCTCACCACCGGCCACACCAACGCCGAGGGCACCGAGTTCCACGCACCGACCGCGGAGGGCGCCGACGCCCAGGTGTGGGTCCTGGGCTCCAGCGCGGGCCCCAGCGCCAAGGCGGCGGGCGAGCTCGGCCTGCCCTTCACCGCCAACTACCACGTGAGCCCCTCCACGGTCCTGGAAGCGGTGGGCGCCTACCGCGAGGCATTCGTCCCCTCGGCGAACCTGGCCCACCCGCACGTGATGGTCTCGGCCGACGTGGTGGTCGCCGAAGACTCCGCCACCGCGAAGGAACTCGCCTCCCCCTACGCCAGGTGGGTCCTCAGCATCCGCGCGGGCGACGGCGCCATCCCCTTCCTCACCCCCGAGGAGGCGGCGGAGTTCCCCTGGACCGACGACCAACGCGCCCTCGTGGCCGACCGGGTGGCAACCCAGTTCGTGGGCACCGCGCAAGAGGTCACCGAGCAGCTGCACATCCTCCGCAAGGCGACTCAGGCGGACGAGATCATGGTCACCACGGTCACCCACGCCCACGCCGACCGGGTCCGCTCCTTCGAGCTGCTGGCCAAGGAATGGCAGTGACCATCCACTAAGGACTTTCGGTTGGTCGCTTTGGTATGGCTCATGTCCGGGTGGGCTGCTCGATCGGGTGGAGTGGCTTGCGTTGGGGTTGGGTTGGCGGGGTGGGCTCGATTGGGTGGAGTGGCTTTGTTCGGGGCCCCTAAGAAAAGAGGCGCCGGGGTGAAGCGGGTGGGAAAGGGATCACCCACGCCGAAGCCAGGCTAGCGCCTCTTTTCTCCCCGAACAAAGCCACTCCACCCAATCGAGCAGGACCGCCGGCCGGGTGCGGTTTCGTTGTGGTGCAATCGGTTCCCTGTGACCGGTGGTCGATGGTCGATGGTCGATGGTCGATGGTCTTAGCGTCCGGTGACCCAGCCAGCCCCAGCAACCAGCGTCAAGCCGCCAGGGCCACAACCCCAGCGCCCTCAACCACAATCGCCGTGGCGTTGTCCGCACTCCCAGTGGCCCGAACCAAAGCAGCGGCCGGGTCTCCCGCGTACCGCAGGATGTTCGCCAGTTGCGCCAACGGCACCGACACCCCGTCGCTGGCCAGCACCAAGCTCGCCACCGAGGGCACCGACACCACTCCGACCCCGGCGCGCTCGACCGCCCGAGCGCTCGCGGTCACCACGTGCTCCAAGCGCGGCCCCACCACCACCCCGCGGTCGCGGAAGTACTGCGCCACAGTCTGATCCACCGTCACCTGCCGCACCTCGGCCCCGTTCCAGGCGTAGGCGCGGGCATCGCCGACCCAGGCCACCTCGTACCCGTCGTCCACCGGTACCGCCACCACCAGCACGCAGTCCCCGGCGGGCAGCGCGCGCAACGCCACGCCCGCGGCCAGTACCGCGGCCACCGCGCCACCGCCTGCGGACACCGCGGCCGAGGCCGCCACCCGGGCGGCGGTGGCCGCCACCTCGTTGTCGCCGATCCCGTCGGCCAACGCGAAGACCAAGTCCCCCGAGGCCGACCGCGCCGACGCCACCGCGTCCGCGTTCACCCGTCGCCCGCCCTGTGCCCCCGCCACTCGCCACGTCCGCATGACCCGCTCCCTCCGACACCACCCAGCCTCGGCCGAGACCCTGTGGAAACGCTGTGCGGGTGCTGACCGGACCCTGTGGGATCAAACAGCCAGCGGGAGCTCCACCCGGACGGTCGTGCCGCCCTGGCGCGCGGGCCGGAGGTAGACCGCCCCACCGTGCCGCTCGGCGATGGCCCGGGCGAGCGCGAGACCCAGCCCGGACCCGATCAGCGGGTCGCCCTCCCGGTCCCCGCGCGGCACCGTGGTGAACAGCCTGCCCGCGTCGACGGTGAGCGGGCACTCGTCGGTCACCTCCAGCACCCAGCCCTCGGGCTCGCGCGCCGAGCACACCCGGACCGTGGCCGAGGGCGGCGAGCTGCCGATCGCGGCGGCCAGCACGTGGTGCACCATCCTGGCCAGCAGCTCGCGGTCGCCGGGCACGACGGTGACCGCACCGGGCTGCTGGTGCACCACCAGCACCGAGCGGGTCGAGGCGTGCGCGGCCAGCGCCGCCACCTGGGCGCCGACCAGCGGCTCCAGCCGGGTCGGCACGATCTCCAGTTCCCGGCTGCGCGACTCGACGGCGGCCAGGAACAGCAGCGTCTCCACCAGCTCGGCCAGCCTGGTCACGTTGCGCTCGACCGCCTGGGCCAGCAAGCCGTCGCCGCCGTCGGTGAGCATCGGGGTGAGCGTGGTCAGGGTGGTCAGCGGGGTGCGCAGCTCGTGCGAGACGGTGGCGATGAACTCGGTCTTGAGCGCCGCCAGCCTGGACAGCTCGTCGTTGCGCGCGACCAGCGCCCGCTGCAGCTCCACCTGCTCGGTGACGTCGCGCAGCACCCACAGCTGGCCGAGCCGCCGGTCGTCGAGGACCACCGGCACGAAGTCGACCTCGACGACCCGGTGGGCGCCGAGCGCGACCTCCGCGCCGTGCACCTCGACCCCGTCGGCCAGGCACCGCCTGCCCAGCTCATCGATCTCGCGGTAGTGCTCGGCAGGCATGCCGCGCAGCCCGCGCAGCTCCTCGGCACCCAGTCCGGCCAGCTCGGCGGGCGGTTTGCGTAGGTCGAGCAGGGTGGCCGCGGTCGAGTTGGCGATCAGCACGGTGCGGTCGGCGTCCTGCAGCAGCACGCCCACGTGCAGCGCGCCGACCAGCGCGTCCAGCCGGGCGGCGGTGAGCGCCAGGGTGTACTCGGTGTCGTGCAGGGCGGTGACGTCGCTGCTGAAGGTGATCAGCCCGCCGATGGCGGGGTCGTCCACCCGGTCCAGCACGATCACGTCCATCACGATCCAGCCGCCGTCGTCGCGGCGCACCCGGACGGTGTTGCGGATCTGGCCGCCGGGGTCGCGCTCGTGCAGCGTGGCCAGCGACTCGGCCAGCGCGCCCTGGTCGCCGGGGTGCACCAGCGCGGTGATCGCCGAGATCTGGGTCTGGCCGTAGGCCACCCGGGTGCCGTCGGGCCACTCGACCACGTTGGTCCACAGCAGCAGCCCGTCCGGGCTGAACAGGGCGATGAAGGTCGGCATCTGCGCGATCAGGGCGTCGCGGAAGTCGACGCCCGCCGGGGCGACGGCCTCAAGGGTGGCCGCGACGGTGTCCGCCAGCGGGGCCAGCCGGGGGTCGGCCGGGCCCGAGCAGCTCAGCGAGAGGGTCTGCCCCGAGGCCATCGGCACGACCACCTCGGCGCCCGGCACCGGGTCGCCGACCACCGCGTCGAGCACCCCCGGCAGCGCCCGCAGCAGGCCGGTGGCGACCGGGGTCGCCTGGCCGGCGCGGTCGGCCCTGGTGATCGCGCGCACCGCCGCGGCGTGGTTCCACGGGCGGTCCGCAGAGGTGTGCGGCATGTGGCCTCCTGAGTCGTGATCCAGTGTCCCCGGCACCGGCGCGCGAGCCCGCCGGGACAACCGTTCCGCACCGGTTTCACTACCCGATTCGGTGAAAAAGGCAGCCCTGGCACCGGATCACCCCGAATGCGCGCACGCCGCTCGTAGGCTGGCGACGGTGGACCACGGCGATCCCCGGACCGCCGACCAGCTCCGGACCGCCAGTGGAGAGCCCCATGTCGTCGGATCAGGCACGCAGGCGAGCGGGCACCCGCCCGCCGCTGGCCGGGCTGCTCGACGAGGCGGGCCGGGCGGCGGCCGAGGACCCGGCCCTGGCGGCGGCCCTGCTCGAGGAGGCGGTCGGCTCGGGTCTCGGCGCGGCCGATGCCGCGGTGGTCCGCTCGGTGCTCACCCTGCTGCGGGCCGTGCACACCCCCGCCCTGGGCGCCGACAAGAGACACAGCACCGAGGGGACCGACCGAACCGACAACCTGGATGGCGCCGTGCCCGCGCCGCGGTCCGGGGTGTTCCCGGTGGTCGACCGGGCGCTGGTGGTGACCATCGACGCGCTGGGCACGATGACCGCGACCCCGGACGCGGTGCGCGACCTGCTCGGCTACCCGGTCGGCGAGGTCCCGGCCGACGGCATGCGGGCCCTGGTGCACCCCAACGACCTGCCCGCCGTGCAGCGCGCGTTCGAGTCGATGGTGCGCGCGCCGGGCAGCCAGGTCGAGGTCGACGCCCGGGTCCGGCACGCGGGCGGCCACTGGCTGGTGCTGGGCATCAGCATGGTCAACCTGCTCGACATCACCGGCATCAACGCGGTGGTGGCGCACGCGCACAACGTCACCGAGCGGCGCGCCGCCGAGCGGGCGCTGGCCACCGAGCGGTCCCGGCTGCGCGAGCTGGTGCTGCACCTGGCGGGCGCGGTGGTCGTCGACGACGGCCTGCGGGTGATCATGGACAACGCCGCGTTCGACAGGCTGCTCGGCACCGGCGGCGCCACCGGGCTGGCGGTGGCCGAGTTCGTCGACCTGGTCGCCACCGCCTCCGCCGACCGCGCGACCACCCAGGAGCTGCTGGCAGGCCTGGTGCGCTCGGGCACGCCGCACCGCGGCGTCCGGCTGGCGCTGGCCGACGGGCGGATCGCGACCTGCGACGTGGTCCCGCTGCGCGCGGGCACGCTCTGGTACTTCCGCGACGTCACCCGGGAGACCCGGGAGTCCGCGGCCCGCTCGGAGCTGGAGGAGACCAACCGGGCGCTGGAGGAGGCGGCCGCGCTCAAGGGCCGGTTCGTGGCCACCGTCTCGCACGAGCTGCGCACCCCGCTCACCGCGGTGCTCGCGTTCGGGGAGATGCTGGCCGACTCCCCCGAACCGCTCACCGCGGAGCAGGCAGGCCACCTGCGGGTGATCAGCCGCAACGCCGAGCGGCTGCTGCGGCTGGTCGACGACCTGCTGCTGCTCTCCCGGCTGGAGACCAACCAGCTGTCGATGGCCTTCACCGAGGTCGACGTGGCCGACCTGGTGGGCAAGGCGGTCGAGGACCACGCCGCGGTCGCCGTGCGCACCGGCACCGCGGTGACCGCCGAGGTGCGGCCCGGCCCGCCGATCCACGGCGACCCGGCCCGGCTCACCCAGGTGCTGGGCAACGTGCTGGCCAACGCGATCAAGTTCACCCCGGCGGGCGGGGCGGTGCGGGTCAGCGCCACCCCGGCCCGCTCGGGCTGGGAGGTCGCGGTCAGCGACACCGGGATCGGCGTGCCCGCCGCCGACCTGCCGAGGCTGTTCGAGGCGTTCACCCGGGCGTCCAACGCGAGTGAGGCGGGCATCCCGGGCAGCGGGCTGGGGCTCTCGATCTGCAGGCAGATCGTGGCCGCGCACCAGGGGTCGATGGGGATCGAGAGCACCGAGGGCATGGGCACCACGGTGCGGATCACCCTGCCGGGGGCGCCGCGATGAGCACCGTGCTGGTGGTCGAGGACGAGCCGGACATCGCGCTGGCGCTGCGGGTCATCCTGGAGCGCGCGGGCCACCAGGTGCGGGTGGCGCCCGACGGCCGGGAGGGTCTGCGCGCGCTGCACGAGACCCGGCCGACGCTGGTGCTGCTGGACATCGGGCTGCCGGTGCTCGACGGCTGGGCGGTGCTCGAGCGCATCCGCGACGTCAGCGACGTGCCGGTGCTGCTGCTCACCGCGCACGGCATGGAGGCCGACAAGGTCCGCGGCCTGCGCGGCGGCGCCGACGACTACCTGACCAAGCCGTTCTCCACCGCCGAGCTGCTGGCCAGGATCGAGGCGGTGCTGCGCCGCGCCGACGGCGCCGGGCAGTCCGACGGCCCGGTCGAGGTCTACGACGACGGCGCGGTCCGGATGGACCACCGGTCCCGCCGGGTGTACGTGTGCGGGGTGGAGGCCGAGGTCAACGCCACCGAGTACCGGTTGCTGGCCACCTTCGTCGCGCACCGGGGCGCGGTGCTCTCGCCGCGCCAGCTGCTGGCGCTGGTGTGGAACGACCCGACCGGCATCGGCGCGGAGCGGGTCAAGTTCGCCGTGCTCCGGCTGCGCCGCAAGCTCGGCTGGACCGCCCAGGACTCGCCGATCCGGGCCGCGCGCGGCATGGGCTACCGCTACGACCCGCCCCGGACCTGACTCGGACTCACCTGACCCTGGCCCGGCGTGGCGCCCGCGAAGGTGACCTTGAGTGAGGCCGACAAAACGCCCATAATTCGCACGCACTCATCGCTAATCGGGCCGACAAAGTCCGTCCGATCGCGAAAAGATAGTGACGGAAGCTAACGAAAGACAACTGATACACCGTATTGACACGCGCCGCCGCCAGATTTCCCGGCACTGTTTATTTCCCAGGGATCCAGTGTGAACCAGGACACATGGCGAAGGTAAAGGCCGATGTTACGATCCGCGCTCGCACGGCCCGGGCACCGGCTCGGGCCGCCACCGGTGGACGCGCGACCGGGAGGGGCCATGGCCACCGACACCACCCGGGACCCCCGCCAGTGGCACGAGTTCGGCAGGCGGCTGCGCGACTGGCGCAGGCGCGCGGGCCTCACCCAGGCCCAGCTCGGCCTGCGGGTCGGCTACCACCACAGCCTGATCTCCAAGCTGGAGAGCGGTGTGCGGGTCCCGCCCGCGGGTCTGGTGGACCGCCTCGACGACTTCCTCGGCGCGGGTGGCGAACTGGTCGCGCTCTGCCGCGAGCCCGCGCACGAGCCCGACCCTCCACAACGGACACTGCTGTCGGTGCTGCCCGGCGCCGCGGCCGAGCGGGCCGAGCTGGCGATCCGGTTCTGGCCGACGACGCTGCCCGCCGACGGCCTGGGCTGCCCGCTGCACGGCCCGGTCGAGTGCCCGGTGCCCGACCTGGCGACCGCGCGCGACCTGCTGGCCCTCATCGGACCCGGCCGGACCCCGCCGCGCGGCACCGAACCGGACCTGACGCACGCGCTGACCGCGCTGCTGGCCGAGTACACCCGGCTGAGCCTGGAGAGCCACTCGGACACGATCCTGGAGTCGGTGGAGTGGCTGCTGCACGCGCTGGCGAGGCTGGGCGAACGCGGTGAGCCCGCCCCCGCGCACGTCCGGCTGGCCGCCTACTTCGCCGCCATCGCGGGCAGGCTGCGCCTGCACCGGGGCAGGCGCGCGCTGAGCATGGCCTGGTTCGGCCACGGCCTGCGCAACGCCGACCTGGGCGGCGACGTGGGCGCCCGGGTGCGGCTGCTGGCCGAGCTGACCGCGCTGGCCCGGCTCGACGGCGACGTGGACACCGCGCTGGCCTGCGGGCGGGCGATGGCCGCGGCCGACCCGGGCCGGGCGTGGACCGCCACCCTGGCCGACCTGGCGCTCGCCCGCGGCCACGCGCTGGCCGGTGACGACGTGGAGTGCCTGCGGCACCTGGCCGGGGCCGAGCGCGGGCTGGGCAGGCTCGACGAGCGCGACCGGCTCGAGGTGCCCTGGCTGGCGGGCTCGATGGGCAGGCTGCGGGTCGACTCGGCGGCCGGTGGCGCGCTGCGCGACCTGGCCGCGCTCACCGGCGACCGGGCGCTGGCTCGGCGCGCGGTGGCGGTGACCGCCGAGGCGGTCGACCTCGTGCCGGAGCGGATGCGCCCGGCGTACCTGCTGCTGGTGCTGCGGCTGGCCGACGCGCACGCCTGCGCGGGCGAACCGGACGCCGCGGTGGCGGTGGCCGAGCCGGTGGCCCGCGAGGCGGAGCTGGCGGGTCGGGCCACGATCAGCGCCGAGCTGGGTGGTCTTCGGGCGCGCTTGGGGCGCCGTTGGGGCGCGGTGCCCGAGGTCCGGGCGTTCACCGCGGAGCAGCGACCCCATACGACTTGGCCATAACTACTTTGCGCGTCCGGAAATCGAACACCCGCTTTCACCTCACCATTCACGGCGGCGCGGGTAAATGCATCCCACTCCCCGGTGTATGGGGATTTGCCGGAAGTTGACAATCGGGCGTTCCCAGCATGGATTCCATTGACTGTCACATGGCCATATCTGAATGCTTCGCTGCGCTCGGTGACGTCCGCGTTCCCACCGGCGGTGCGCTCTGCCCACAAGGCGGGGCCCGGCCGTACTGAGCACCACCCTGCCCACAAGGAGCACTCGATGAAGCGCAGAACGATGACAGCCGGGGTCGCCCTGGCTGTCTTCGCTGGGACGGCGGTCGCCTTGACCGTCAGCCCGGTGTTCGCCAGCCAAGAGCAGCAAGCCCAGACCCAGGACCGCCAGGCCCTGGCCGTCTCGGCCGCCGACCGCGCGGCCGCCAGCGGCGCGGACGCGCTGGCCAAGGGCCCGGACGAGACCTACTCGCGTGACCTGGTCACGCCCTACACCGCCGACCTCTACTCGGTGAGCTACCAGCGCAGCTACCGCGGCCTCCCGGTCGTCGGCGGCGACGCCACCGTGCTGGCCGACGGCCAGGGCCGCGTGCAGGCCATCATGGCCGCGACCAAGTCGAAGGTGGCCGTCCCGTCCACCTCGGCCCGCGTCGGCAAGGCCGCCGCCGAGCAGACCTCCCGGGGCCTGCAGGCCAAGACCGACAAGGTCGAGTCCAGCCGGCTGGTCGTCAAGGTCGTCAACGACGCGCCGAAGCTCGCCTGGGAGCACGTGCTCGTCGGCAGCTCCAAGGAGGGTGGCCCGAGCCACCTCAACGTCTGGGTCGACGCCAACACCGGCGCGGTCCTGGACAAGGTCGAGGACGCCGCCCACGGCACCGTCAACGGTGAGTGGAACGGCAACGTCAACATCGACACCACCAACTCCGGTGGCACCTACCGGCTGGTGGACCCGAACCGCCCCGGCCTGCAGTGCGCCGACTACACCGGTGGCACCGTGTTCTCGAAGTCCTCGGACTCGTGGGGCACCGGCTCGGAGACCAGCAAGGAAACCGGCTGTGGCGAGCTCATGTACGCCGCCCAGCAGGAGTGGAACATGCTCCGCGACTGGCTCGGCCGCACCAGCCACAACGGCTCCGGCCGCAGCTGGCCCGCCAAGGTCGGCCTGAACGAGCAGAACGCCTACTGGGACGGCTCCCAGATCACCATCGGCAAGAACTCCGCGGGCAAGTGGATCGCGTCCATGGACGTCGTCGGCCACGAGTACGGCCACGGCCTCGACCAGAACACCCCCGGTGGCACCTCCTCGGAGGCCGGCCTGGGTGAGGGCACCGGCGACATCTTCGGCGCCCTGACCGAGGCGTACGCCAACAACGCCAAGGACACCCCGGACTACCTGGTCGGCGAGACGATCAACCTCGTCGGCAACGGCCCGATCCGCAACATGTACAACCCGTCGCAGGTCGGCAACAACCCGAACTGCTACAGCTCCTCGATCCCCAACACCGAGGTGCACGCGGCCGCGGGCCCGCTGAACCACTGGTTCTACCTGCTGGCCGAGGGCAACAACCCCGGCGGCGGCAAGCCCACCAGCCCCATCTGCTCGGGTGGACCGTCCTCGGTCACCGGCGTGGGCATCAAGGACGCCGGGCGCGTCTTCTACGGCGGCATGCTGCTCAAGACCAGCGGCATGACCTACAAGAAGTACCGCGTCGCCACCCTGACCGCGGCGAAGAACCTCGACGCGACCTGCAACCTGTACAACCGCACCAAGGCCGCGTGGGACGCCATCACCCTGCCCGCGCAGTCCGGTGAGCCGACCTCCTGCACCCCGCAGGGCGGCAACGAGTTCTCCCTGTCGCTGAGCCCGGCCTCGGGTTCGATCGCCAAGGGCGCCTCGGGCACCTTCTCCGTCGCGACCCAGACCACCTCGGGCTCGGCGCAGAACGTCTCGCTGTCGGCGACCGGCCAGCCCTCGGGCGTGACCGTCTCCTTCAACCCGTCCTCGGTGCAGTCCGGTGCCTCCTCGACCGCGACCGTCTCCGTGGGCGCGAACGTCACCGCGGGCTCGTACACCATCACCGTGACCGGTGCCGGTGCGACCAGCCACACCGCGACGTACAACCTGACCGTGACCGGTGGCAACGACCCCGACCCGAACCCGACCGCGCCGAACATCGACGTGGCCGCGGTTCAGGCGCACCTGTCCCAGCTCGGCACCATCGCCTCGCAGAACGGCGGCAACCGCCGCGCCGGTAGCGCGGGCTACACCGCGTCGGTCGCGTACGTCAAGAGCAAGCTGACCGCCGCGGGCTTCACCGTGTCGGAGCAGGTCTGCACCACGTGCACCTACCGGTCGAACAACATCATCGCCGACTGGCCGGGTGGCGACGTCAACAACACCTACATGTTCGGTTCCCACCTCGACGGCGTGGCCGCGGGCCCGGGCATCAACGACAACGGCTCCGGTTCGGCCACGCTCCTCGAGGTCGCCCTGCAGCTCGCGGCGAAGAACCCGACCCTGGCCAAGCACATCCGCTTCGGCTGGTGGACCGACGAGGAGCAGGGCCTCAACGGCTCGAAGTTCTACGTCAGCCAGCTGACCTCGGCGCAGAAGACGGCGATCAAGGGCTACTACAACTTCGACATGGTCGCGTCGAAGAACGGTGGCTACTTCATCAACAACATCAACACCGCCGTCGCCACCCCGCTCAAGGAGTACTGGAACAGCCTGAACCTGTCCCCGGAGGAGAACGTCGAGGGCGCAGGCCGCTCCGACGACTACTCCTTCCAGCAGGCGGGCATCCCGTCCTCGGGCTACGCCACCGGTGCCTCGGCCCGCAAGACCTCGGCCCAGGCCACCAAGTGGGGCGGCACCGCGAACGCGGCGTACGACGCCTGCTACCACAGCTCGTGCGACACCACCAGCAACATCAACGCCACGGCTCTCGACCGCAGCGCTGACGGTGTGGCGTACACGATCTGGAAGCTCGCGGTGACCAGCACGCCGAACCCGACCAACGACTTCTCGGTGTCGTTGAGCCCGACCTCGGGCACGGTTCAGCCGGGCAACTCGGCCACCACCACGGTGTCGACCCAGACCACCTCTGGTTCGGCGCAGAACGTCACCCTGTCGGCCACGGGCGCTCCCTCGGGCGTGACCGTGTCCTTCAACCCGAGCTCGGTGCAGACCGGTGCCTCCTCCACCGCGACCATCAACGTCGGTTCGTCGGTCGCCGCGGGCACCTACTCGATCACCATCTCGGGCGTGGGCAGCACGACCAAGTCGGCGACCTACACGCTGACCGTCGGCGGCACCAACCCGGGCAACTGCACCGGCGCGAACGTGATCGCCAACGGTGGGTTCGAGAGCGGCACCTCGCCGTGGACCACCACCTCCGGCGTGATCGACGCCTCGGCGCAGGAGCCGGCGCACGGCGGTTCCTACAAGGCGTGGCTGAACGGTTGGGGCTCCGCCCGGACCGACTCCGCCGCGCAGTCGGTGACCATCCCGGCCGGTTGCTCGAACTCGACCCTGTCGTACTGGCTGCACATCGACACGGACGAGACCGAGAACGTCGCCTACGACAAGCTGACCGTCACGGTCGGCGGCACCACGGTGGCGAGCTACTCGAACACCAACGCCAACAGTGGCTACCAGCAGGTCAACGTCAACGTCGGCCAGTTCGCCGGCCAGACGGTGACCGTCAAGTTCAACGGTGTCGAGGACGCCAGCCTGCAGACCAGCTTCGTCATCGACGACGTGTCCCTGCAGACCAGCTGAACCAGCACTAGCTAGACCCACCTGAGGCAGGGGTGGGGCGCTCCGGCGCCCCACCCCTGCTTCTTTTGGCGGCCCACCCGGATCGGACATCCAGGGCATTAGTCACTTTTAGTAGCTGTTCGATTGCGCAGAAAACATATATTGGCTACCAATGTAGTTGGAGGCACGACACACACGGGGAGGCACGATGTGCGGGATCGTCGGCTGGGTGGGCTTCGACCAGGACCTGACGCAGGCGCGGCCGGTGCTCGCGGCGATGACCGAGACGATGGCCTGCCGCGGCCCCGACGACTCGGGCACCTGGCTCGCCCGGCACGCCGCGCTGGGGCACCGCAGGCTCGCGGTGATCGACCTGCCCGGCGGCGCGCAGCCGATGGCGGTGGACACCCCCGAGGGCGCGCTGGCCATGGTCTACAGCGGTGAGGCCTACAACTTCACCGAGCTGCGCGCCGAGCTGGCGGGCCGCGGCCACCGGTTCCGCACCGACAGCGACACCGAGGTGGTGCTGCGCGGCTACCTGGAGTGGGGCCCGGCCATCGCGGAGCGGCTCAACGGGATGTACGCGTTCGCGATCTGGGACGCGCGCACCGAGCGGCTGGTGATGATCCGGGACCGGATGGGCATCAAGCCGTTCTACTACCACCCCACCGCCGACGGGGTGCTGTTCGGGTCCGAGCCCAAGGCGATCCTGGCGAACCCGCTGGCCGAGCCGGTGGTCGACGCGGCGGGGCTGCGGGAGCTGTTCACCTTCACCAAGACCCCCGGCGCCGCGGTGTGGGCGGGCATGCGGGAGGTGCTGCCGGGCACGGTGGTCACCGTCGACCGCGGCGGCGTGCGCGAGCACACCTACTGGCGGCTCGACGCCCGCGAGCACACCGACGACACCGAGACCACGGTGGCCACCGTCCGCGAGCTGCTCGACGACATCGTGCGCAGGCAGCTGGTCGCCGACGTGCCGCGGTGCGTGCTGCTCTCCGGCGGCCTGGACTCCAGCGCGCTGACCGCGCTCGCGGCCGGGCAGCTGGGCGCCGAACAGGTCCGCAGCTTCGCGGTGGACTTCGTCGGGCAGGCGGAGAACTTCGTGCCCGACGAGCTGCGCGCCACCCCGGACGGGCCGTTCGTGCACGACGTCGCCGAGCACGTCGGGTCGGCGCACGAGGACATCGTGCTGGACACGAGCGCGCTGGCCGACCCGGAGCTGCGCCGCAGGGTGGTCACCGCCCGCGACCTGCCGTTGGGGCTGGGCGACATGGACAGCTCGCTCTACCTGCTGTTCAAGGCCATCCGGCAGCGCTCCACGGTGGCGCTGTCCGGCGAGTCGGCCGACGAGGTGTTCGGCGGCTACAAGTGGTTCCACCAGCCCGAGGTGCAGCGGGCGGACACCTTCCCCTGGCTGGCGGCGCAGTCGATGATCCCGACGCGCAGCGGGCTGGTGCCCGAGGTGGAGGCACTGCTCGACCTCCCCGGCTACGTGGCCGACCAGTACCGCTCGGCGCTTGCCGAGGTCGACCACCTGCCCGGCGCGGACCCGCACGAGCGCCGGATGCGCGAGATCTGCCACCTGCACCTGACCCGGTTCGTGCGCACGCTGCTCGACCGCAAGGACCGGATGAGCATGGCCGTGGGGCTGGAGGTACGGGTGCCGTTCTGCGACCACCGGCTGGTCGAGTACGTCTACAACACCCCGTGGTCGCTCAAGACCTTCGACGGCCGGGAGAAGAGCCTGCTGCGCGCGGCCACCCGGGACGTGCTGCCGCGGTCGGTGGCGGAGCGGGTGAAGAGCCCGTACCCGTCCACACAGGACCCGAGGTACACCGTGGAGCTGCAGCAGCAGGTGAAGGAGCTGGTGGTCGCCCGCGACCACGCGCTGTTCGACCTGGTGGACCACCGCGCGGTCGAGGAGATGGCCCAGCTCGACCCCGCGAGCATCGGCCAGATGGCCCGGTTCGGCCTGGAGCGGGTGCTCGACCTGGCGGTGTGGCTGGACATCTACCGCCCCCGGGTGCGACTGTCCTGACCCGACGGCGGGACAGCCCCCGCCGCCCGCGGCGGCCCCGGGAGGCACACGATGGCGGCGGACGGTGCGCACGACCAGGCCGCGCTCGACTTGGTCGTCGCGCTGCACCGGGTGATCCGCAGCCTGCGCGGCGGCGCCGGCCTGTCCCCGACCCAGCTGGTAGTCCTCTCCACCCTGGTAGAACACGGCCCGCTGCGGGTCGGCGAACTGGCCGCGCGCGTGCACAGCTCCCAGCCGACGGCCACCACCGTGGTGGCCGCGCTGACCGCGGCGGGCCTCGTGGAGCGCACCCCGGACCCGGACGACGGCCGCGCCGTACGCGTCCAGCTCACCGAGGAGGGCGAGCGCCGGATCCGGTCGGTGGCCCACAGCGAGGCCGACGAACTGGCCGCCCGCCTGCTCCAGCTGACGCAGGCGGAGGCCGACCAGGTGCGCGCCACCATCCCGACCCTGCGCAAGCTGGCCGACCTCCCGTCACGCACCGCACCGGGCCACGAACGAGGCCACCGACCCGGGTGACTTCCGACATGCGGCAGCATGACGGCGGGCGGGAACGCGACCGTGGCGCGGGTTCCGGGGCCGAGAATCCTCTGCGGCGCTCCCCCGGGCGCCGGAGGATCTCACCGAGGAGTCCAGATGAGACTGCGCGCGTTGATCGTGCTGCTGTTCACCGCCGTGTCGCTGGGAACGGCACTACCCGCCTCGGCCGACGTGGCCGCCGACAAGGTCAGGATCGAGAACTTCGCCACCGGCCGCGCCCTGGACACCGACGTCCAGGGCAACGTGTTCAGCAACCCGGCGCAGCCCAACAAGTTCCAGAAGTGGGTCCTGGAGGACGCGGGCCACGACACGGTCCGAATCCGCAACGTCGCCACCGGTCGCTACCTGGAGAGCAACGAGACCGGCACCGTCTACACGAGTCCACGGTTCGTCTACACCTACCAGAAGTGGATCATCCACAAGGCGGGCGCAGGCACCCGGCGCATCGAGAACCTGGCCACCGGCTTCGTCCTGGACACCGACCGAGCGGGCTACGTCTTCACCAATGCCGAATACCCGACCAACACCCAACGCTGGATCCTGGAAGACTGACAACTCCCGCACCGAACGGTCCGCACCGCACCGCCACACCGCACTCACTCACTCACTCACTCACCAGCTCACTCACTTTGCCCGCTCACTCATCCCCCAACTCCAGCCACAATTTCTATGCCCAGCCCACCCCCTCATCTTCACCCCTATTCTATATCCCTATCTTTATCTCTGTCCCTCAATCTCTAATCCCATCCCGCTGGAACCGCCGGCCCCGCTACGAATGTGCTCGATGAGGTGAACCGCCTTCGTGTGGGGGGAGAGCACCGCTAAACTTGCCGTGTGGTGGGGATGCCCTTCACCCGCCCTTTTTTCACCACCGCGGTGCTCTAGGGGCCCCACACGAAGGCGGTTCACCTCATCGAGCACCCATGCTTTAATCCGGCTGCCCATGTGGAGCGCCAACCCGCGGGTCGACCCCGGCACGAGCCAGGCACGTCGCCCCGCACGCAGCACATACACATGGGCTGCCCGAGTAAAGACGGGGCTCGATCTAGTGAACTCACTTCGCGCGGGGCCCCTAGAGCACCGCGGTGGTGAAAAAAGGGCGGGTGAAGGGCATTCCCCACCACCGGCAAGTTTAGCGGTACTCCTCCCCCACACGAAGCGAGTCCACTAGATCGAGCATTCGTAGCGGGCGCTGTCTTCCAGCGAGGTCGGCTTTACCAAAACTACAACTGAAACTAACACCGCGACTGCAACTGCAACTGGACAGCGAAGATACCTGCAACCGCTGAAGTATCTTTGCCGCACTAACATCACCAACCGACAATCAACCGACGTGGATGCCTGGTCTGCGGGTCGGGTCCGATTCCGCCGCCCGGATGATTTCCCTGGTGACCGGTGCGGTGTCGCCCTGTCCCAGGATCAGGTACCTGAAGACGTGGTGCAGCGGATTGCCCTCTGACCACTCGAAGTGGCAGTGCGGTCGGACCCCGGTCGCGTCGCGCAGGGCCAGCAGGATGGCGGCGATGGCGTTCGGTGCTGCCGGGCTTGCCGCGCGCAGGATTCGGAATCCCGCCACCTCGACGCCGGTGACCCGCAGGATGTCGCTGAACTCGGACGGGTCGATGACGTCGATCTCCAGGAAGATCACGTCAGCGGCGCCGGGGACCGGGTTGAGGTCGCGTTGTTCGGCTTCCTTGGCCCGGTACTCGGCCTCGTCGCCCGCCTGGCGCTTGTTGGCGATCAGGTTCAGTTTGCCGTCGTAGTCGAGTGAGTCGGTGATGAACCGCCGGGCCTCGTCGTCGAACTCGATGTGGTCGGCGCGCAGTTCGGTGGTGCGGGTGACGCGGGAGACCAGGGAGATCAGGATGACGCCCGCGACGAACATGGCCGAGATGGTGATGCCGTCCGGCTTCTCGATCACGTTGGCCACCAGCGCGTAGAGCAGCACCAGGGTCAGCACCGTGAAACCGATGGCCGAGCCGCGGGCCTTGCGGCGGATGGCGGAGACGGTGACGGCGAAGGCGCCGGAGACCATCATGGCCAGGATGCCGGTGGCGTAGGCGCCCGCCTGGGCGTTGACGTCGGCGCCGAAGGCGATGGTGATGACGATGCAGATCGCGGTGTAGACCAGGACCACCGGGCGCACGGCGCGGCCCCACTCCGGGGCCATGCCGTAGGACGGCAGGTAGCGCGGCACGATGTTGATCAGGCCGGCCATCGCGGACGCGCCCGCGAACCACAGGATCAGGATGCTGCTGACGTCGTAGACCGTCCCGAAGACCTCGCCCAGCTTGGCGTGCGCCAGGTACGCCAGGGCGCGGCCGACGGCCTGGCCGCCCGGTTCGAACTCCTTCTTCGGGATCAGCACCGTGGTGATCAGGCTGGTGGACACCAGGTACACCGACATGATCAGCGCGGCCGTGGTGAGCAGCTTGCGGGTGTTGCGCACGCGCGAGGCGAGTCGCTCCTTGGCGTCCGCGCCGGAGGCGGCGACCAGGGGCATCATGCTCACGCCGGTCTCGAAGCCGGATAGGCCCAGCACCAGCAACGGGAACGCCAGGATGGCCGGGCCCGCGATGTTGCCGCCGGAGGTGAGCGCGCCCCACCAGTCCGACACCAGCTCGGGGTGGGCGACCAACTCCACCACGCCCGCCACCACGATCACCGCGTTGAGCGCCAGGAACACCCCGACCAGCGGGATCGCCACGATCACCGCCTCGCTGAAGCCGAGCAGGAAGACCCCGCCCAGGATCAGCAGCAGCACCACGGTGACCAGCACCTCGCGCCCGTGCAGGAAGGACGGGAAGAACGGGTTCTCCACCATGTGCACCGTGGCGTCGGCCGCCGACAGGGTGATGGTGATGATCCACGAGGTGGCCACGAAACCCAGCAGCACCAGCACGAACACCTTGCCGCGCCAGAACGGCAGCAGCTTCTCCAGCATCGCGACCGAGCCCTGGCCGTTGGGGCTCTCCTTGGCCACCCGCCGGTACATCGGGAGCATGCCGAACAGGGTGAGCACCACGATGAGCAGGGTGGCGATCGGCGAGAGCGCGCCCGCCGCGACGGCGGCGATGGCGGGCAGGTAGGACAGGGTGGAGAAGTAGTCGACGCCGGTGAGGCACATGACCTTCCACCACGCCTGCGGCTGCCCGTGCTCCTCTTCCCCCGCCCGGCCGACGGGCGCGACCCGGTGCTCCATCAGCCACCGGTTGAGCCGCCCGCGCGGTGGTCCGCCCTTGGAGTGGGACTCGACCCTGGTGGGGAACGCGTAGTCGGGCGGCGTGGTCATCGGGGTCCCTCGCGGTGCGCAGTGGCGTGGCGGTGACAGCATGCCCCAGCCGGGGCCGCCATCGGCGAAAGACCCGCCACAGATGGATGTGGCGACCACCGCCCGCACGAGTGCGTCGCGTCCTCAATAGACCGACAATTCGCCCATCTAGCCGCGAATGCCGCGATCAGCGCTCGATCAGCCCACGACTCGTGGCCACGGCCACCGCAGCGGTGCGCGAGTCGACGCCGAGCTTGGCGTAGACGTGCACCAGGTGGGACTTCACGGTGGCCTGGCTCAGGTGCAGGGCCCGGGCGATCCGCTCGTTCGACAGCCCCGCCGCCACCAGGCCCAACACCTCGATCTCGCGCAGGCTCAGTGCCTCGGTTGGGGTGCGTACCCGGTCCATCAGCCGGGCCGCGACCGTGGGCGCCAGGGCGGAGCGACCTGCGGCTGCCGTGCGCACGGCAGCCGCCAACTCCTCCGGTGGCGTGTCCTTGAGCAGGTAGCCGGTGGCGCCCGCCTCGATCGCGGTGAGGATGTCGGCGTCGGTGTCGTAGGTGGTGAGCACCAGGACCTTGACCGCGCTCCCCCTCGCGGTGATCCGGGCGGTCGCCTCGGCGCCGGACATGCCCGGGCCGAAGCGCAGGTCCATGAGCACGACGTCGGCCTCGTCCGCCCGCTCGAGCGCCTCCTGCGCGGTGCCGGCCGCGCCGACGACGAGCAGGTCGGGCTCGGTCTCCAGGACCGCGCGCAGGCCCGCGCGGACCACCGGGTGGTCGTCGGCGATCAGTACACGGATCACGCCGGACGCCAGGGCAGGGTCACGACGACGGCGGTGCCCGCGCCCGGGGCCGACTCCACGGCCAGCGTGCCCGCGAGCGCGCGGGCCCGGGCGCGCATGGCGGCCAGGCCGAAACCGCTCCCCGACTCGGGCGGGGTGGACAGGCCGACGCCGTCGTCGACCACGTCGAGGGCGACCTCGTCGTCCATGTAGCTCAGGGTCAGCTCGACGGAGCCCGCGCGGGCGTGGGTGACCACGTTGGCCAACGCGGACTGGGCGATCCGCAGCAGCGCGACCTGGTGGGTGGTCGGCAGCGCGGTCTCGGTGCCCGAGACGTGGCAGCGCACGGCGAGCCCGGACGCGGCGGCCGTAGTGGCGCACAGCCTGCCCAGGGCGGCGGGCAGGGAGCCACCGTCGAGGTCGGGTGGACTCCAGTCGCGGACGAACCGACGGGCCTCGGCCAGGTTGTCGGCGGCGGCCTGACGGGCGGCGCGCACGTGCGGTAGCGCAGGGCCTACTGCGGTCCGCTCAGCGGCGGTGAGCAGCAACTGGATGCTGGCCAGCCCCTGGGCGACGGTGTCGTGGATCTCCTGGGCGAGCCGCTCACGCTCAGCGAGCACCCCAGCCGCGTGCTGCGCGGCAGCCAGGTCGCCACGAGTGGCCGTGAGCTCCTCGATGAGCTCGCGCCGGCGCTCGCTCTCCCGGTGCAACCGCTGGTAGCCCAGCACGGTGGCCACCGCGACGGCGGCGCCCAGAGCGGGCCCGACCACCATGCCGAGGGTGAGCGCGTGCCGGTGCCAGCCGAACCCACCGATCGCGGCGGCAGCGGTGAGCACGACCGCGGGGACGGCCCAGCGGGCGGGGAGCAGCCGCAGGTGGGCGAAGTAGAGCGGGAAGGCGAACCAGATCCCGTCGGGGGTGAGCGCGAGCAGGACGAGCCAGAGGCCGGACAGCGGCGCCAGCCAGCCCGGGTGCCGAGTGGTGAGCGCGTAGGCGATGGCGGTGGCGGCGCACAGGGCTGCGGTGGCCAGGTCGCGGACGGCCGGGAGCACTAGCAGGGCGAGGGCTAGTAGGTGGGGGCAGGCGGTGAGTAGGCGCGTGGTCACAGTGGTTACCAGGGTAAACGTGGCTGTGGGGGTGGGCATCAATCGAAAGGTTGAAGGTCTAAGTGGACCCGCGTTGACCTGATGGGTGTTGCTGCCCTGAGTTGCCCGGCTTACAAGCGGGGCTCGATCTAGTGAACTCGCTTCGTGTGGGGCCCCTAGAGCACCGCGGTGGTGAAAAAAGGGCGGGTGAAGGGCATCCCCACCACACGGCAAGTTTAGCGGCACTCCTCCCCCACACGAAGCGAGTCCACTAGATCGAGCATCCGTAGCGGGGCCGCCGGAACCAGCGGGGTCGGCCTTCGGCTGCGGTACCAGCGATGGCGGGTTTCTTGTTCCGAGGTACCTCCTCCCCCTCTCTCTCCTCCTGCCCTCTCTCTCCACCCGCCCTCTCAATCGGAAGGTTGAGTGCCCTGTGGACCGTCTGGTTGGTGGGGTTCGATCTCGCGCGTGATGCCTTGGGCGGGTGTTTCCGGACAGGCTTGGTCTGGGCCGGGTGGTCCGGTCAGGGAAGGGAAGTCGAGTGTTCGTGGCGTGGCGTGAGCTGTGGTTTGCCCGGGGGCGGTTCGGGTTGATGGGTGGGGTGGTGGTGCTGATCACCGTGTTGGTGGGGCTGTTGTCGGGGCTGACCGCCGGGCTGGGGGCGCGCAACACCTCGGCGGTGGCGGGGTTGCCTGCCGATCATCTGGTGTTCGCGGCTGACGCCGGGTTCGCCGATTCGGTGCTTGGCGCGGACGTCGCGCAGGCTTGGGCTCGGGTGCCCGGGGTTCGGTCTGCGACGCCGGTGCGGATCAGCATGACTCGGGCGCAGGTCGATGGGCGGTCGGTCGGGGTCGCGGTGTTCGCTGTCCCCGACGGGTCGCCGTTGGCGCCGGTCAGGTTGCGGCAGGGGGTGGCGGTGGTGTCGTCCGGGGTTGGCGGGCGCAGCACACTGAGTATCGGGGCTGATTCCTACCAAGCAGTCCCAACATCCACAGAGGACTATTACAGCCATGCCCCGGTCGTGTGGGTCACCCTTCCCGCCGATGCGCCCGCGACCGTGTTGGCTCTGTCTACTTCAGACATCGACCTCGTGGCAGCCGACCGTTCCCTTGGTACGCACACGGTGGAACTGGGTGACTCGTTGGCCGAGATCGGGTCCTTCGCGGCGGAAAATGGTTCGCTGCAGCTGATGCGTGGGTTCCTCTTCGCGATCTCGGCGCTGGTCGTTGGCGCGTTCTTCACCGTCTGGACCATCCAACGCGGGGCCGATGTCGCGGTGCTGAAGGCGTTGGGAGCATCGACGCCCTATCTGCTGCGCGACGCTCTCGGTCAGGCGTTGGTACTGCTCGCCATTGGTGCGGTGGTGGGCACCGCGATCGCCTTGGGTCTGGGTGCGTTGGTGGGGTCCGCCGTGCCGTTCGTGCTGGACCTGCCGACGGTTGCTCTGCCCGGTGCGGTGATCGTGGTGCTCGGCCTGCTCGGTGCCGCGCTGTCCATCCGCCGCATCACCTCTGTCGACCCGCTGACCGCGCTCGGGAGTACTCGATGAGCCTGTCCCTGAACGAGGTCACGCTGACCTACCCCGACGGCGCCGGGCGGCTGACGGCGTTGGACGCGGTGACCCTCGAGGTGCCCGCCGGGTCGCTCACGGCTGTGGTCGGTCCGTCCGGCTCGGGCAAGTCGAGCCTGTTGGCGGTGGCCGCGACCCTGGTCCGACCGGACTCCGGGGAGGTGAGCATCGGCGGCACCACCACCGCCGGTCTGAGTCGCGCGGCGTTGAGCGCGTTGCGCAGGCGCGCGGTGGGGATCGTGTTCCAGCAGCCGAACCTGCTGCCCGCGTTGACTGCGGTCGAGCAGTTGCAGGTGATGGCCCACCTGGACGGCCAGTTGACTCGCGCGGCGCGGGCGAAAGCGTTGCTGCTGTTGGAAAGCGTCGGGATCGGCGAGTTGGCGCACCGGCGTCCGCACCAGCTCTCCGGTGGGCAGCGGCAGCGAGTCAACATCGCTCGGGCGTTGATGGTGAGCCCGTCTGTGCTGCTGGTCGACGAGCCCACCAGCGCGCTGGACCACGAACGTGGTGCCGCGATCGTCGAGCTGCTCGCCGCGCACACCCGGGCCGAGGGCATCGCGACCGTTCTGGTCACCCACGACACCAGCCACCTGGCGTCCACTGACGCGCTTGTGACCCTGGCCGACGGCGCCGTCAGATCCCAGTAAGGATCAGATCACGGTAAGGGTCAGGGTGGCCGAGTAGGTCCCGGCGGGTACCGAGGTGGCCACCCGCAGCTCGACGTCCGCGGTGAGGTGCGCGGTGCCCGCGCCGCGGGTCGCGGTGGCCAGGATCCGGCTGGTGGACAGGTCCGCGGGCGGGCCCGCGGTGACGACCTGGACGGGCGAGTGGTCGACCACCACGGGTTTCCAGGTCAGGTTGGCCGCGCCGATGGTGCCTTCGGTGCCGGTGAAGTCGGTGACCTGGCCGGACACCGACCAGCCCGGGTCGCCCGCGCGGGTGTCGGTCACGGTGATCGGGTTGAGCGAGCCCGCCGTCAGCCGGATGGCGCCGTCCGGTGTCATCGCGGGCGGCGGGAGCACGACCGCGCCGGGGGTGACCGAGATCAGCAGCTCCCCCGGCTGGACCACGGTGGTGATGTCCTGCCGCGCGGGCGGTTGTGGCCCGGCGCAGTCGCGCGGGCCTGCGGTCGCGCCGGGGATCGCGGTGAGCTGGTCGCGAGTGGCTCGGGCCTGCGCGGCGGGTAGCGGCGCGAAGCTCAGCCGCGCCACGTTCTGCTGCCCGTCGCACACCGCGTAGGACACGAAGTCGGCGAGGGCGCGCCCTTCCTCGGCGGTGAAGCGCGGGCCGAGAGCGGTCGGCACGACCAAGTAGGTGTAGCCCGACAACGGGTACGCGGCCGGGTCGAGGCTGCGCAGGACTGGCGAGTAGTCCACCGATCCGTCCACACCGGACGTGGCCGAGGCCAGGGCGGCGGTGACCGCCGCGGGGTCGGGGGCGGCGTAGGCACCGGAGGCGTTGGCCAGGGCAACGGTCGGCAGGGCGGCGTTGAGCGCGTAGGACCGCTCGACGTAGCTGATCGCGCCCGGTCGCTGGCGGACGTAGTTGGTGACCCCGATCGAGCCGGACTGCGCGACGACCCCGCCCACGCTCGGGAAGGACGTGCTCGGCACGCACGACGGGCACAGGTCGTCCCACCCGGGCGCCTGCGCCAGCCAGCGGGTGAACGCCAGCGTGGTCGGGGCGGAGTCCGCGCGCACGACCGGGACGATCGGCAGCGACGGCAGCGCGAGACCGGGGTTCTCGGCGGCGATGGCCGGGTCCGACCAGTCGGTGACCGCCCGGGTGAAGACCTTGGCCGCCAGCTCGTCGGACAACCGCAGTTCGGTGACCTTGCGGCCGCCGACGGTCAGGTTGACCGCGAGCACGGTGGCCGACGCGGCGACCGGCAGGTACCGCAGCGGCCGCGCGGGCGGCGGCACGCTGGACTGCGGGTAGGTCAGCTCCGTGGCGGCGAAGTGCGTCTGGGACGCCGCGAACTGGGTCAACCCGTCGGTGCTACCGGTGCCCACGTAGTTCACCCGCAGACCGCGCTGGTTCAGCTCGAACCGCCACTGGTCGACGAGGTTGAACGCCGCCGTGGATCCTGTCCCGGAGATCGACGGGTAGGCCTCGGCCGCCGCGGGCAGGACTCCCGCGACCAGCGCGGCGGACATGACGGCACCCAGGACCGCGATACGCACCAAAGCACACTCCCCAGTTGTGACTGTCCGTGACGCTCGCACGCAGGGGTGAACGGCCCGCCCACGGCGGGTGAACGACGGACGGCGCTAGATGACGGTCAACGTCAGCGTCGCCGCGTAGGGGCCGGGGGCGCGCACCAGCAGGTGAAGACCAGCCGTCAAGTGCGCCGTCCCGCGCCCGGCGTCCGGCCCGGCAAGGGCGAGCACCCGGCTCGAGCCCAGCCCCGCCATCGACGGCCCGGCCGTCACCACCTGCACCGCCGACTGGTCGACCACCACCGGCGACCAGGACAGCCACTCGGCACCGACCGTCGCCGACTCCCCGACCAGCTCGCTGAGCTGCCCGGACGCGCTCCACCCCGGATTCCCCGCCCGCGTGTCGGTGACCGTCACCGGGCTCAGCACCCCGGAAGCGGTGTACCAACCGCCCTCCCGAGCCACCGCCGGGAGCCGCAACGGCCGCAGGTCCACCGAGATCACCAGCTCTCCCGGCACGACCGCCACACTGATCGACTCGACCGAACCCGCCACCTCGACCGAACCCGCCGCGCGCACCGAAACCGGCTCGGCCCCCGCCGGGCTCGCGCCCAGCAAGACCGCCAAGCCGACACCCACCACGAGCGCACCACGCATGCTGTTGATCTCCCGAACGCCGACACCGATCGCCGGACGTTCCCAGGGGGAAGTGAACAGCGCCCCCGCCCGGGCCGAACAACGGACGTCCGGCACACCCACTGGCGACGGGAACCCCCGGGTGGTCGAAGTCCGGAGCACGGGGGGTGGGCGCGCGGAAAGGGCCCCGGACGCGCCGTCCGGGGCCCTCTTCGCCGTGGCTAGGCCACTACCTGCACCACATCACCCGGTGCGAGGTTGTTGTAGAACATCTTCGCCGCCTCGTGCGAGAGGTGGATGCAGCCGTGCGACTTCACCGTCAGGCTGCCCTCGTGGAAGGCGATGCCGCTCCTGGTGAAGAACACCGAGTACGGCATCGGCCCGTTGAAGGCCTGGCTGTAGTGGTCGATGTCCTTGTAGGTCACGGTGAACGTGCCGGGCGGGGTCAGGTAGCCCGGCCTGCCGCTGGTGATCGGGACCGAGCCGTAGGTGACGGCCCCGTTCCGCATCAGCCACGCGGCGTTCGCGCCCAGCGAGACGCACGCCCTCGCCTGCTTCCCGCACGGTGCCGCCGAAGCGCTCGCCGCGGGTGCGGTCAGCACCCCCGCGGTGCCGATCGCCGCCATTATCGTGGCGACGCCGAGGGTCTTGCGCAGCGTTCCCATGGTCGACCTCCCATCCGCCCGCCGTGGGCGGGCTCGTGTTTGGCGCTGTCTCAGGTATCGATCATGTACCCCGTCCGGTCCGCGGCCAACCCCCCAGCCGGGAACGCCGCCGGATCAGGTGACGCCGCAAGCCTTCCTCGTGCGCGAGCCCCACCGCCCGGGCGTACGCCTCGTCTGCCTCGATCGGGTGACCCAAGCGGGCCAACCACTCCGCGCGGGCGGCGTGCCACAGTGGATAGTCAGTGAGCCCGGAAAGGCTTTCCACCTCGGACAACCCGGCCGCGGGGCCGTCGAGCTCGCCGGTGGCCACCGCCCGGTTGAGGCGCACGACCGGGGTGTCCAACACGGTGAGCAACACGTCGTACCAGGAGCGGACCGCGGCCCAGTCGGTCGGCTCCAAGGCGTGGCAGGCGGCGATCGCGGCCTGCACCACGTACGGGTCCGGGCGCCCGGGCGAGCGCCGCAGCCCCTCCCCCACCAGGACAACCCCCTCCGCCACCAGCTCCGGGCGCCACCGCGACCGGTCCTGGTCGGCGAGCAGCACGGGGTAGCCCTCGGCGTCCCACCGGGCGGCCCGCCGCGAGTGCTGCAGCAGCATCAGCGCCAGCAGGCCGAGCACGGCGGGCTCGTCGGGCATCAGCTCGCGCAGCAGCCTGCCCAGCCGCAGCGCCTCGTCGGCCGCGGCGGCGTTGTCGACCGCGTCGTAGCCGGTGGTGAACAGTAGGTACACCGTGGCCGCGACGCCGCGCAGCCGGTCGGGCAGCTCGTGCGCTTCCGGGACCCGGTAGGGGATCCGGGCGAGGGTGATCTTCTGCCGGGCCCGGGTCAGCCGCTTGGCCATCGCGACCTCGGGCACCAGCAGCACCCGCCCGACCTCCGCGGTCGACAGTCCACACAGGACCTTGAGGGCGAGGGCCACCTGGGTGGCCTCGGCCAGGCTCGGGTGGCAGCAGGTGAACACCAGCCGCAGCAGGTCGTCGCGGACGGCGGCGGCGGGCTCCGGCTCGGGCGGGCGCGGGTCCACGGCGGCGGCCTCCTTGCCGCCGCGGGCCGCCTCGCGACGCAGCAGGTCCACCGCGCGGCGGCGCGCGGTCAGCGTGAGCCAGGCCCGCGGCTCGGGCGGCACACCCAGCCGCGGCCAGGTCTCCAGCGCGCGCAGGACCGCGTCCTGCACGGCGTCCTCGGCCAGCCGCAGGTCGCCCAGGACCCGGACGAGCGTGGCCAGCACCCGCCTGCCCTCGTCGCGCACCAGGCGGACGAGGGCGGCGGTGGCGGCCGGGTCGGGCGGGGTCACATCGGGATGACGGGGCGGACCTCGACGGTGCCGGACCAGGCCGACGGGATCCGCGCCGCGACCGCGACCGCCTCGTCGAGGTCGGCGCACTCGAGCAGGTAGAACCCGGTGAGCACCTCCTTGGTCTCGGCGAACGGGCCGTCGGTGGTGATGACCTCGCCGCCCTTGCCCTTGACCCGCACCGAGGTGGCGGTGGCGGTCGGGTACAGCGCCGCGCCGCCGCGGATGACGGTGGCCGCGGCCGCGCCGAACTCCTGGTAGGCCGCGGTGGTCTCGGCGCGCGCGGGGTCGGACCAGTCGACGTCGGCGGTGTAGATCAGGGCCGCGTAGGTGGGCATGGCGTGCTCCTCGGGTGTCGCGTCCGGCCGCGTCGGCCGGACCTCACCCTAGGTACGAACGGGCGGCCCGCTCCAGGACACCTCCGGGGCGACTGTTTTCCGTAACCATCCGGTGACAGCGGACCGCGGCCCGCTTGTGGTCCGCGACCATGGTCGATCAAGCGATCACCACAGTCCGAGTCCCCCCGGGAGGCCGCATGGACACCCTCGTCCACTCCTACCTCTACCTGCGCCGCGCGATCGGCGTGATCGGTCTGGCGCTGCCGGTCGTGCTCGTCGTCGGGAACCTGCTCGCCGACGGCGGCATGCGCAACTCGATCAGCGGCTACTACTACAGCGACGTGCGCGACATCCTGGTCGGCGCCATGTGCGCGGTCGGCGTGTTCCTGTTGTCCTACCGGGGTTACGGCCGCGTCGACGACATGGCGGGCAACATCGCGGCGGTGGCCGCGGTGGGCATCGCGCTGTTCCCGACGCTGCCGCCGAACCCCACCGGCGGCGACCGGGTGGTCGCGGCCCTGCACATCGCCTTCGCCGCGGTGTTCTTCCTGACGCTGGCGTTCTTCAGCCTGGTGCTGTTCCGCAAGTCGGACGACCCGACACCGGACCGGCGCAAGCGGCAGCGCAACGCGGTCTACCTGGTGTGCGGGATCGCGATCCTGGCGTGCCTGGCGCTGATGGCCGTGCTCGGGTTCTTCCTCGACCCGCAGACCGCCCACCTGCGCCCGGCGCTGTGGCTGGAGGCGGGCGCGATCCTGGCCTTCGGCGTCTCCTGGCTGACCAAGGGCGAGGCGATCCTCGGCGACCTGCGACCGGGGCGCGACCGGTAGGCCGCCGCGACCAGTGCGCCGCCCCGGCCACCGGGGATGTGGTGGCCGGGGCGGCGCGGTGACCGCCCGGGGCGCTCCCGGCCCGCACCGTCCTGCGAGTGGGTCCGCCCCGGGCGGCCGATCTGGGACGAGCCGGACGCCGGGGGCCCGGTGGGGACCCCCGGCGTCCGACTACCGCCGTCGCCGCGTGCGAGGTGCGGCGGTAGCGCGTGACCGGGCTAGCTGCCGGTCTGCTGGCGGATCCAGGTCACGTTGGCCGCGATCCCGGTGTAGAGCGTGGTGGTGGCGCACTCGCCGCCGTTGTCACCGGGGCCGTGGGTCTCGCCGACCAGGGTCCAGTTGCCGCGGGTGCCCACGACGGCCGGGCCGCCGGAGTCGCCGTGGCAGGCCGAGTGCGTGCGGTCGCCGGAGACGCAGATGTCGGTGGACGTGCCGCCACCGGCGTAGCACCGGCTGGCGGGCAGCAGGGTCAGGTCGATCTCCTGCAGGGTGGTCGGGGTGCTGCAGGACGGCCAGTTCAGGCAGCCCCAGCCCAGCAGCCGCACGCCGCCGCCGGAGGCGGGGTTCGAGGTGGCCAGCTTCACCGGCGCCTTGGTCGAGGCGGTGGACAGGTGCATCAGGGTGAGGTCGGTGCCCGACTTGGTGACGCGCCGGTCGATGCGCAGCAGCTCACCACCGGAGTTCTTGTTCGTCGAGCCGATCCGGCCCTGCGACGCGCTGCCGCAGTGGTTGGCGGTGACGATCCACTGCGGGGCCACCAGGCTGCCACCGCAGCCGTTGCTCAGCGAGACCATCCACGAGTAGGTCTCGGTCGCGTTGTGCCCGCCGATGATGCTGGGCTGCATCTCACCGGTCTGGCTGGCCGAGGCCGAGCCGACGATCGAGAGCACCGCCGCACCGGCGACGGCCAGGGCCGCGATAAATCTGCGCATAAGAGTCTTCCAATCGGCGTTGTGCACGCCTTGCAGGGTTGGACGAGGACATATGGCAGGACAGGACATATAACGGGACAGCAAGCGAAATACCGACGCAGCCAAGTCGTAATCACGTCGATCGTTTTCGCCCCACGAATATGCACCGATCCGTGATCTGAGCGCAAGCCCGTGGATACCATTATCTGGGACGGTTTTTCACAGTTGAGCCGCTATTCGCCTCGGTTATCGCCACGCCTTATGACCCGAATGGACGCCCGAAAGGTCCGGTTTGACCAGGGATGTCGCCAATCCGACGAAGGTAGCGGTCACCAATTCGCGGTCGAACACAATGCCGATCGGGGAAAGTGTCCGAAAAACGAACAGCGGGAACCCGGCGTGCCGGATTCCCGCTGTCCGCAGTCTGGTAAATGTCAGCGCAGGCGCTGCAGATATCCGTTGTCGATCAGCCAGAGCACGTTTACCGTCGCGGGGGCGCCCGGAATGAGCGTGCCGTTGAGCTGGTACTGCAGGCCGCCGCCGGTCTGGTAGAACCACGGCGCGATCGGGCCCGCGTAGACGGTGAACGCCTTGAGCACCCGGTAGTCGTGGTAGTTGCACCCGGCCGCGGGCGTGCCCACCAGGTTCGACGGCGGGATGGACCGGGTCGTGTAGGGCAGCCCGGTCGGGGCCAGGAACGAGCCGTACTCGCTGCCGTAGCGGTCCATCCGGGTGCCCGGCCGCAGCGACTGCGACCACTTGACCGGCGCGCCCGAGTGGTCGAGCACGTACCCGTCCTGCGGCGGGTAGCGCCACGAGCTGGTGCCCGCGTCGTAGTACTCGGCCAGGAACTGCTCGGTGGGCCGGTAGCCGCTGCGGTTGTACCCGAGCAGCTGCAGGCCGACCTGGCCGAGCAGCGGGAGCTCCTGCGGGCCGAGCCGCCGGTCCCCCTGGTACAGCTCGGTCGAACACTCGGTGAGCGAGGCCGGGGCGGCCTGCGCCGCCACCGGGGTGACGGTCGCGAAGACCGTCAGCAGACCCGCGAGGACAACGCCGAGACGCCGTGTCCAGTGCACTCAAGACCTCCGTGAAACCGTTGTGGCACAGCCATGATCCCCCGATCGAGGCATGACGCTAGCCCGATGGGTGGCCACACCGGAACGCGCGGGCGCCGGTTTCACCCGTCCGCCTCGGACACGACGACAGCGGGTAGACCGGTCTCACCCGAGTGGACGAGTCACAAAGTCCACTGTGGATCGCGAATCGCCTTCGCGGCCGCGGGTGCCAGGGGCAGCAACGGGAAGAGGGTCGCCTGGTAGGCGTGGTAGGTGTCGGGTTTGCCGGGCCACACGGTCTCGGTCGGGGTGCCGTCCGGCGACAGCTCGTGCCGCCAGCCGCCGCGCTCGGCGTCGATGTGGTGGGCGCGCGCGTAGTCCCAGAAGACGCCGTACCAGCGGGCGTAGTCGTCCACCCCCGTCCGCTTGCGCAACGCCGACGCGCTGAGCACGGCCTCGGCCACGACCCAGTGCATCCGCTCCCGCACCACCGGGCGGTCGTCCCAGTCGAGGGTGTAGACGAAACCGGGGTGGCCGTCGACGGCCCAGCCGCGCCGGACCGCCGAGTCGAACAGCGCCCGCGCGTCGGGCAGCAGCCAGTCCGGGGCGTCGGCGCCCAGGGCCGCCTCGAGGTGCAGCAGGAGGCGGGCCCACTCCAGCCAGTGCCCGACGGTGCCGCCGTAGGGGCGGAACGGGTGGCGCGGGTCGGCCCGGTTGTAGTCCAGGTCGGGCGCCCAAGCGGGGGTGAAGTGCTCCGGGATCCGCCAGTCCAGGCCCGCGGCGACGCCGTGCACCAGCCGCTCGGCCATGCCGAGCGCGCGCCGGTGCCACACCGGGTCGCCGGTGACGTCGCCCGCGGCGAGGAACGCCTCGACGAAGTGCATCGTGCTGTTGGCGCCGCGGTAGGGCTCCGGAGTGGACCAGTCCGCGTCCCAACTCTCGAACGGTAGGCCTACCTCGTCGTCCCAGAAGTAGCGCTCCACGACGTCAAGAGCCTCTGATAGCAGGGCCTCCGCGCCCGGCCTACCGGCGGCCTGTCCCCCGCACGCGGCCAAGAGCACGAAGGCGTGCTCGTAGGCGGCCTTGGTGGAGTCCTCGACCGAGCTGAACCAACCACCGTGCTTGTCATCGTGCAACGGCCCTCTTAGCGCCGCGATGCCGTGGTCGACAAACCGTGCCGCGTCAGCGTCACCGAGCCCCTCTTCCAACGCGAACACGTGCGTCATGCGCGCCGTGATCCACGTGGCCAGCGGCTTGTCCGGCAGCGGGACACCGGCCGAGTCCAGCCAGGCGAAACCCCCGCCGGGCAGCAGCGACCCCGCGGCGAAGTCGACCAGCGCACGCCGCTGCGCGGCCAACCAGGTGTGATCGGTCACGGGCGGTCCTCACGCTCGACGGTTACCCGCCCATTGTGTCGCCCCGCCCCAACCCCCGGGACACCGCCGCACGGCACGGACCCGGTGGTCACGAGCCGATCGGCCACCTGATCGGCGCTTCCCCGCGGGCCGGGCGGCGGTTCCCGATCCGGCGGGATCGAAACCCCGCGTCCGGGTGCGGCGGGGCCGTCCAGGCAGAATGGTGCGCCAAGAGCGGGTCGGGGCGAACTGGAGGCAATGCGGTGGGACAGGGTGAGCTGCGTGGCGTCGTCGCGATGGACGGCCCCTCGGGCACCGGCAAGTCCACCGTCGCCCGCAGGCTCGCGACCGCGCTCGGCGCCGCCTACCTCGACACCGGCGCGATGTACCGCGCGGTCACCCTGCAGGTGCTGCGCGGCGGGGTCGACCCGACCGACAGCGCCGCGGTGCTGCGCTGCGCCGAGTCCGCCGACCTGCGGATCGGCACCGACCCGGCGGTCGCCGAGGTCCACCTGGGCGAGGTCGACGTCGCCGCCGAGATCCGCACCCCCGCGGTCACCCAGGCGGTCTCGGCCGTCTCCGCGGTGCCCGCCGTGCGCGAGCTGCTGGTCGCCCGGCAGCGGCAGCTCATCGGCGAGGCCAAGGCGCGGCTGGGCGGCATCGTGGTCGAGGGCCGCGACATCGGCACCGTGGTGGTCCCCGACGCCGGGCTGAAGGTCTACCTGACCGCCTCGGCCGACGCCCGCGCCGCGCGCCGCACCGCGCAGGACAGCGCCGCCGGTCTCCAGTCCACTGTGGACGCGACGTTGGCCGACGTCGCGCGCCGCGACCACCTCGACTCCACCCGGGCCGCCTCGCCGCTGCGCCCGGCCGTGGACGCCGTCGAGGTCGACACCACCGAGCTCGACGTCGCAGGCGTGCTGGCGCACCTGCTGGCCATGGTGCGCGACCGCGGCCTCGACCACGCGGCGGCCGGCCGATGACGCAACTGCCCCAGGGCGCACTGCCCTGGCTGCACGACACCTGCCGGTTCATCGGCCGGTTCGTGTTCCGACCGGCGTTGCGGCTGCGCGTGCGCGGGCTGGCCGGGGTGCCGCGCACCGGGCCGGTCGTGCTGGTCGCCAACCACAGCTCGATGCTCGAACCGCAGATCATCTTCGGAATGCTGCCGCGCCGCTCGGTGTTCCTGGTCAAGGAGGAGCTCTTCACCGGGCTCCCCGGCCGCGGCCTGCGCGGCATCGGGCAGATCCCGGTGCGCCGGGGCGAGGTCGACCGGACGCCGCTGACCACGGCCCTGGCCGTGCTGCGCGACGGCGGCCTGGTGGGGATCTTCCCGGAGGGCACCCGCGGCGCGGGCGACGTCACCGCCGCCGAGCAGGGCGCGGCCTGGCTGGTCCGCGGCTCCGGCGCCGTGGTGCTGCCGGTCGCCACCCGCGGCACGCACCGGCCCGCGGGCACCCGGCGGCGGTTCCGACCGGTGGTCGACGTGCTGGTCGGCGAGCCGTTCGAGCTCGCCGTCGGCAAGGGGCGCACCGGCCTGGCCGAGGCCACCGAACAGATCCGGGTCCGCCTCGCGGGCCTGGTGCACGAGCTGGATGTCGTACGAAAGCAGAGTCATGACTGAGCTGGATGGAACCTGGTCGGACGAGTCCGAGTGGGCCGAGATCGCCGACGGGATCGGCGGGGACGGTGCCGGGGACAACGCCCCGCAGCCGGTCCTGGCCATCGTCGGGCGGCCGAACGTGGGCAAGTCCACGCTGGTCAACCGCATCCTCGGCCGCCGCGAGGCGGTCGTGCAGGACATCCCGGGCGTCACCCGCGACCGGGTCGCCTACGACGCGCTGTGGAGCGGCCGCCGCTTCACCGTGCTCGACACAGGCGGCTGGGAACCGGGCCTGGAGGGGCTGCCCGGGGCGATCGCCGCGCAGGCCGAGTACGCGATGGCGCACGCCGACGCGGTGGTGCTGGTCGTGGACGCCACCGTCGGGGCCACCACCACCGACGAGGCCGTGGCCCGGGTGCTGCGCCGGTCCAAGCAGCCGGTGATCCTGGTCGCCAACAAGGTCGACGACGAGCGCCTGCTGGCCGACACGGCCGCGCTGTGGTCGCTGGGCCTGGGCGAGCCGTTCCCGGTCAGCGCGCTGCACGGGCGCAACTCCGGCGACCTGCTCGACCGGATCCTGGCCGAGCTGCCCGCCACGCCCAAGGAGGTCTTCGGCGCCGTCGGCGGCCCGCGCCGGGTGGCGCTGGTCGGCAAGCCGAACGTGGGCAAGTCCAGCCTGCTCAACCGGCTCACCGGCGAGAACCGCGCGGTGGTCGACTCGGTGGCGGGCACCACCGTGGACCCGGTCGACTCGCTGGTCGAGCTGGACGAGCAGGTGTGGCGCTTCGTCGACACCGCGGGCCTGCGCAAGCGGGTCAACTTCGCCAGCGGCACCGAGTACTACGCCTCGCTGCGCACCAAGGCGGCCATCGAGTCCGCCGAGGTGGCCATCGTGCTGCTCGACGCCGCCGAGCCGATCGCCGAGCAGGACCTGCGGGTGCTCTCGATGGTGGTCGACTCGGGGCGGGCCTGCGTGCTGGCGTTCAACAAGTGGGACCTGGTCGACGAGGACCGCCGCTACGCCATGGAGCGCGAGCTCGACCGCGGCCTGGTCCGGGTGCCGTGGGCGGAGAAGGTCAACGTCTCGGCGCTGACCGGGCGCTCGGTGCGCAAGCTGGCCCCGGCCCTGCGCACCGCGCTGGACTCCTGGGACCACCGGGTCTCCACCGGCCAGCTCAACTCGTGGCTGTCCGACCTGATCGCCGCCACCCCCCCGCCGGTCCGCGGCGGCAAGCAGCCCAAGATCCTCTTCGCCACCCAGGCGCAGACCCGGCCGCCGACGTTCGTGCTGTTCACCAGCGGCTTCCTGGAGGCGGGCTACCGCCGGTTCATCGAGCGCAAGCTGCGCGAGCAGTTCGGCTTCACCGGCAGCCCGGTGCGGATCTCGGTGCGGGTGCGGGAGAAGAAGGCCCGCAAGTCCTAGCGGTGGTCGGGCCGCGGCCGGTGGGTCCCACGGGCCGCGGCGCCCGTCACGGGCGGAACTCGGTGCGCAGCCAGTAGACGCCGCGGGCGGTGGCCAGCAGGAAGTAGACGCCCAGCAGGCCCCCGCTGACCCACGGCGACGAGCCGCGGTTGGCCTCCACGGCCCCCGGGACCTCGGACCCCAACACCCGGTCGGGGTCCACGAGCAGGGTGAGGCGCTCGCCGGCGTTCGCCTGGACCGAGGGGTCGGTGTAGCGGGTCGGGTAGCCACCCACGCACTCGAGGTCGTGGTCGTAGACCGTCCGCGTGGAGTTCCCGCTCGTCTCCTCGCGCTCGGTGATGCGAGTGACCTCGCAGGTCACCGGTGGCGCGCGGTCGAGTGTCAGCTGGGCCCAGGTCCCGACGCAGGCGAACACCGCGGCGACGAGCAGCACCCAGGCGCACACCTGGCCCACCCCGGCGACGTCGCTGTCGTCGAGCATCGAGTACACCGCCCAGGCGGCGGCAGCGCCCGCCAGCAGGGTGAGCAGCGCGCACAGGGCCGCCAGCAGCCAGCGCCACCAGCCCAGCTGCGCGGCACCGAGCACGAGCGTCGTCCCGACCGCCATCGCGACGACGACCGCGGGCAGCACCGCCGCGATCAGCACGACCCGACCGAGACCGTGCACCAGGTACCGCCGGACCGCCATGGGACCCATGATCGCGCATTCCCGGTGACCGCGGTGGCACTTTGGGTCACTTCGCATATTCCCCGCGAACCAGACACCGGACAAAGGTATTTGCGCTGGTCAATGCCCGATTTGCCGGTGAAGGCGGATTACACCGCGACAATTGCGGCAAAGTCGTTCCCAGGGAAAAACACGTCGTTGAACACTGTGCACCCGGCGGACAACCCTGTGCCTGGCCCCTGACGTTCCCGGGCCGGGAAAGGACGAACCAATGAGAAGAAGAGCGCTCCCTGCTGCGCTCGGGCTCGCCGTCGGCCTGGTGGGGGTGGCCGTCGCGGCCATGCCCTCGGCGCAGGCGGCCGCCTGCGGTGACCAGGTCATCGTCAACGGTGGCCTGGAAAGCGGTACGACCCCGTGGACCCAGACCAGCGGCGTGATCTCCGCGGCCACCACCGCCGAGCCCGCGCACGCCGGGACCAAGGACGCCTGGCTGGACGGCTACGGCTCCGCGCACACCGATTCGCTGTCGCAATCGGTAGCACTACCCGCCGGATGTACATCCGCGACGCTGAGCTACTGGCTGCACATCGACACCAAGGAAACCGAGAACGTCGCTTACGACAAGCTGACTGTTCAAATCGGTTCAGATACGGTGGCCTCTTACTCCAACGTGGATAAGAACACCGGATACGCGCAGAAGACCGTGGACGTCTCCCGCTACGCCGGGCAGACCGTCACGCTCAAGGTCACCGGCATCGAGGACTCGAGCCTGGCCACGAACTTCCTCCTCGACGACTTCTCGCTGACGACCTCCGGCGGCGGCGGCTCGCAGAACCCCACCGTCACCAGCCCGGGCAACCAGACCACCCCGGTCGGCCAGGCGGTCTCGCTGCAGGTGCAGGCCAGTGACCCGCAGGGCGACGCGCTGACCTACAGCGCCACCGGCCTGCCCGCGGGCCTGTCGGTCGCCGCGGCGACCGGCAAGATCACCGGCTCGCCCACCACCGCGGGCACCTCGAACGTCACGGTGACCGCCAAGGACCCCGGCGGCAACAGCGGGTCGGCCACCTTCACCTGGACCGTCGGCGGCACGCCGCCGTCGGACACCACGCGCACGCCGGTCAACCCGGCGTACACGGTGAGCCTGACCTCCAACACCGCGGGCGACACCTGGACCGGCCACCAGTCGGTCTCGTTCACCAACGCCTCGCCGACGGCGCTGCCCGAGGTCTACCTGCGGCTGTGGGACAACTACCACGGCAGCTGCCCGTCGACGCCGATCACGGTCACCAACGTCACCGGCGGCACCCCCGCGGCGCTGAGCGTGAACTGCACCGCGCTCAAGGTCACCCTGCCCAGCCCGCTGGCGCAGAACCAGTCGGCCACCATCGGCTTCGACCTCAAGATCGTCGTGCCCAGCGGCGCCGACCGCTTCGGCCACGACGGCGCGTACAACATGGTCGGCAACGCCCTGCCGGTGCTGGCGGTGCGCGACGCCGCCGGGTGGCACCTGGACCCCTACACCAACAACGGCGAGTCGTTCTACACGCTGATCAGCGACTTCGACGTGACCCTGGTGCACCCGACCTCGCTGCTCACCCCGGCCACCGGCACCTCGACCGAGACCACCAGCGGCAGCACCACCACCACGCGCGCCACGGCGTCGAAGGTGCGTGACTTCGCCTGGGGCGCGGGACCGTTCTCGAAGGTCTCGGGCACCTCGGCCAAGGGCTTCAAGGTCAACGTCTTCGGCGTCAGCGGGATCTCGTCCACGGACGCGAACTCGATGCTGAACCTGGCCAAGGACGCCCTGGACGTGCACTCGGGCCGCTTCGGCGACTACCCGTACCAGGAGATGGACGTCATCCTCGACAACAACTTCTGGTTCGGCGGGATGGAGTACCCGGGCTTCGTGCTGGACCTGGTGTCCACCACGGCGCTGCCGCACGAGCTGGCCCACCAGTGGTTCTACGGCATCGTGGGTGACGACGAGTACAACGCCCCGTGGCTGGACGAGAGCTTCACCGACTACGCCACGGACCTGTACAAGGGCATCACCGGCAGCGGCTGCGGCATCACCTGGCAGTCGAGCGCGGAGAAGCTGACCAACTCGATGGCGTACTGGGACGCGCACTCGTCGCGGTACTCCACGGTGATCTACGGCTACGGCAAGTGCACGCTGCACGACCTGCGCAGGACCATCGGCGACACCGCGATGGCCAACCTGCTCAAGACCTACGCGCAGTCGCACTGGTACGGCGTCTCCACAACCGCGGAGTTCAAGGCCGCAGCGCAGGCGGCGGCGGGCTCGAAGGACCTGACGTCCTTCTGGGCCTCGCACCGCGTCGAGGGCTGACGCACCGGACGTGGTGGGCGCCGGGCGTGCGCCCACCACGTCCTGGGTCATGTGGGCGGCCTAGCCGTTGACCGCGTGTGCCCTGACCAGCTCGGCGGTCAGCTCCGGGCGTTCCAGCCAGAACAGGTGCCCGACGCCGTCGAGCTGCTCCAGGCGCGCGCCCGGGACGAGTCCCGCGACGTGCGGACCGTTGCCGGGGGTGATCATCTCGTCGGCACTCCCGTGGATGACCAGGGTCGGCTTGTCGAACTCCCGCAGCCGCGACTCGGCGTCGTGGGCCAGCGCGGCCCGCATCTGCATCATGATCACCGGCGCGGGCACGCGTTCGGCCAGCGTGAGGTCGAGGAACGCGCCGAAGTGGTCACCCTCGCGGTAGGCGGGAGACAGGTTGGCCTCATAGCTGGCCTGGAGCGAGAGGCGCGCGTCGCCGGAGTGGATCGCCTCGAAGAGCCTGCGCGGACCAGGTGCTTCCAACGTGCCGCCCGCGGGACCGGCGTAAGTGCAGCCGAGGGTGAGCGTGCGGATCACGTCAGGGTGCCTTACCGCGAGCTCTTGCGCGATCATGCCGCCGAGCGAAATACCCAAGACGTGCGCGTCGTCCCACCCAACAGCTCTTAGAACACCCGCCGCATCTTCGGCGAGATCTCCTACCGTGAACTCTTCGTCCGCGCGATCGCTTGCGCCGATACCGCGGTGGTCGAAGGCGACGATGTCGAAGTCCGCCTCGAGCAGGCTGAGGAACCGCTCGCCCCACATGCGGTGGTGGCCCGCCATGCCCTGGATGAGCAGCAGCGGCGCACCGGTGCCGCGGCGGACGTAGTGCAGCCTGCGTTCACCCAGATCGGCGAAGGGCACGGGAAAACTCCTGTCCGAGATGCGTTAGACCTGGTCAAGGTTAGGCTGAACGCGCCGCGGACCAGGGAGGTGGGCATGGCCGTGCGGGTTGTCCTCGCCGACGACGAACAGCTGCTCCGACACGGCCTGCGGGTCCTGCTGGAGGCGGGCGGGCGCATTGAGGTCGTGGCCGAGGCCGGCGACGGCGCGAGCGCCATCGAGGCGGTCCGCGCGCACCGACCGGACGTGCTCCTGCTGGACGTCCAGATGCCCGGCGTCGACGGCCTAGAGGCGCTGCGCCGGTTGGCGACCCTGCCCTCGCCCCCCGCGACGGCCGTGCTGACCACCTTCGACCTGGACGACTACGTGGCCACGGCCCTGGAACTCGGCGCGCAGGGCTTCCTGCTCAAGGACGCCGAACCGGAGATGCTCGAGCACGCGGTACTGGACCTGGCCGCGGGCGGCGCGGTGCTCGACCCGCGCATCACCGCCCGCCTCCTCCCGAAGCTGCGCGGCGCGAGCATCGGCCTGGGCCGCGCGCGGGCGGTGTCGACGTTGAGCGGCCGCGAGCGGCAGGTGCTCGAACTGCTCGCCGACGGCAAACCGAACGCGGCCATAGCGGCGGTCCTGGGGCTGACCGAGGCGACGGTGAAGAGCTACGTGTCGACCGTGCTGACCAAGCTGGGCGTCCAAAACCGGGTGCAGGCGGCGCTGCTGCTGCACGGGGTGACGCCGTCAACGTGACTTGATGGTTCCTGGGGGGCTAGATGATCCGCATACTCATCGGCGAACTCTTGGCCGTCGGAGTCCCTCTTGGCGCGGTACTGCTCTCCCACCCCACGGGCTACGCGTTCGCCCTCCCAGCAGCGGTTATCGCGTGCATCCTCTTGCCACTACGCCTCCGCTACCCCCGCCTGGCACTCGTGGCCTGCCTACCCGCCCTAGCGGGGGGCCTCGGCTGGCCCCCGGTAGGCGTAGCCCTGTACCGCGTAGGACGCACCTCCCACCGCGTCCGCCACGCAGCCGCTTGGGTCGCCGTAGCCTTCTTGACGGCCGCGGTCCCCGTGCAGATAACCGTCGCCGACTCAACCGCCGACCGCGTGATGAGCCTGGCGTTCACCCTGGTCCTGGCAGGCGGCCCAGCAGCCCTGGGCGTCCTGGTCCGGCTGCGGGGTGACCTGACGGCCAGCCTCGCCGAGACAGAACGAGCCCGCCGAGCAGAACTGGCGGCCCGCCTAGACCGCGCCAGGGCAGACGAACGAGCCCGCATAGCCCGCGAGATCCACGACGCCGTAGGACACAACACCACGCTCATAGCGGTACAGGCAGCGGCACTCGCCACCACAACCACCGACCCAGCAACCGCGGAGACCGCCCACCGCCTACGCGAACTCGCCAAACACTCCCTAGACGAGATGCGGGCAGCCCTAGGACTACTCAACTCAGGTACCCCTACCACCGAGGGATTGGCAGGCCTACCCACCCTGATCACGCGCGCCCGCTCAGCAGGCGTCCAGGTAGCCGCAAACACCCCGGCGGTAAGCGCCACCCCATCCGTAGGCCGCGCCATCTACCGGGTAGTCCAAGAGGGCCTCACAAACGCCGTCAAACACGCCCCCGGCGCCCCCGTAACCGTATCGGTCACCCCACACACAGACCACGTGACGGTGGCAGTGGTCAACGGCCCCACCACAACACCCACAACACCCACAGACGGCGGAGCGGGCCTCGAGGGCCTCACAGAACGGGCCCACAACGCCGGCGGCACCTGCACAGCAGGCCCCACCCCCGACGGCGGCTTCAGACTTGAGGCCCGACTACCGACCAAAGTAGACCCCAAACCCCCCACTCCCGGCGGTAGCCGAAAGACCCACGCCAGGCCATAGTCGGCCCCGCGCCACTGATCGGGGAGGGGCGCCACCAGGGGGAAGGGTGTGGGGATCACCAGCAGGAAGGTCCCCACACCCTCCCCCGATTACTCCCCAAACCCACCCGTGCGCTACGCTTTCCGAGCACCCGCCAAGAGCGGATGCGGCCGGGCTGTGGCGCAGTTTGGTAGCGCACTTGACTGGGGGTCAAGGGGTCGCAGGTTCGAATCCTGTCAGCCCGACCACCCAGGTGTTACTTGAACCGCTGGTCACAGCGGTTCGGGTGGCCTTGGATGGTGTTCGTGTGGGGGCGGTGTCGGTGACGACACCGCCCCCACACGTGTCCGTAGCGGTGTCTGGTGCGCGGCGGGGGTGGGGTAGGTCGGTCAGGTCCGCGAACGGCTCCGCTAGGTGGGTGGTGGGTGTCACGACGGTCCCGGTGTCCTGGCTGGTGTCGACATACACCTTCCCGAACATGGTTTTCACCAACAGGGTTTTCACCGGGTCGCTGCCGATGTCGTAGACCTGTCGGGGCTGGGTGAGCATGTCCACCGCGATGGTCACTACGTCCCGGCCGGTATCCCGCTCGGCGTGAAGGGCCGCGAGCGCCCGGGTAGCGGCGATGTGTTCGGCGCGGATGGTTCGCATCTGTTCGGTCAGCTCGGCGTGATCCCATTCGGGGTGGCTGGCAAGTTGCGTCAGCCGGGCGCGGCGGGCCTCTAGCTCGGTGATGGTCGTGGTGAGGGTGTCGCGGGAATGGGCGGTCAGGGCGTGGCGGCCTTCTAGCGCGGCGTGGATGTCGGCCAGGATCGCCTCACGGTCCAGTGGGGGCATGGTGATGGTGTCCAGGTGGGCGCTGACGGCGGCGGTGACACCGTCGGCGGTGAGGTAGGGCAAGTCACACGTCTTGTGTTGCCGTCCCATGCACATCATGTAGCCGTAGGTGCCGCCGTTGCCGGTGGCGTTGGTGATCACCAACCGTCGGGAACACCGCGAGCACCAGATCAAACCCTTCAGGGGGTGGGAATGCACTCGTCTGCGGATTCCACTATGGACGTTGGTGGCGAGCACTCGTTGGACCGTGTCGAAGGTTTCCGGGGTCACCAATGGTTCGTGGCGACCGTCGTATTCGATTCCCTGATAGGTGACATACCCCAAGTAGTAGGTGTCGGTCAGGATTTTCCCGATGGTTCCGACCGCGATCGGTGTCCCATGCGGACGTTTCTTCGTGGGCCGGGTGCGCAATCCCTTTGTGGTGACCAGCTCGCGGATGTCGGCGAAGCTGTGCAGGCCCGTGGCGTAGAGGGTGAAGATGTCCGTGACGTAGGGGGCGCGGTCGGGGTCGACCGCGATCGTGTTCACCGCCCGCCCCTCGAAAGTCCTGCGCACGTTGAGATACCCCAATGGGGCGTAGCCGATGGTTCCCCCGGTTTGTGCTTTGTGGGCGAGCTTTTCCCGGATATCGACGCTGGATGCCTCGGAGGAATATTGGTTGATGACCGCGAGCATGCCGCGCATCATCCGCGTGGCGGGGTCTTTGCCGTTGACGGGTTCCTTCGCGGAGATCACCGTCACTCCCAGGCGTTCCAATGTGAGCCCGACGATGGCGTCCTCGAAACGGTTGCGGCTCAGTCGTGAGAGCATGTAGACGAACACGAACTTGACGTCTTTCTTGGTGACGATACGATCGAGCATCTCCCGAAACTTCGGTCGTTGATCCAGCGGGAGCGCGGATATGCCCGGTTCGATATACCAGTGGGTGATGGTCACTCCCATCGCGGCGGCGGACCGTTCGATTGCTTCGCGTTGAGTGGCGATGGAGTTTCCATCCGGGTCGTGGTCGGCTCCCGTTTCCAACTGGGTTTTATCGGACACGCGCAGATATCCCACCGCCTCATGGTCGAGATCGGTCGCGGCATCACATGCGGGATGGGGATCGAACGCTCCCGTGGCCCCCGCGAGGCTTGGTAGGTGTCGAGAAAGGAAATCCATTGTGCTCTCCTTAATGGTAGTTGCGTGGCGCTGATGGGGGAGTGTGCCGGCTTACGGGTCGCCATTGTCGGCGGGTTCATCGCTGGCGTTGTCCTCGCGTTGCGTCCGGTCCGCCAAATGCTGGGCGAGCATGATCGCGATGTGCGCGAGGCGCTGGCGTTCAAGATCGGCGATGGGTTCGGTGTGGATGTCGATCCGGCGGTGTTCGCCCATAATGGGAGCCTCCTTCGGTGGGTGTGCTAGGCGCTAGGTGCCTCGTCAGGGGGACTGCTCCGAGATTGGTTGACACCTGACCTGTGAGGGCTCGCGTCCTCGCTGGAAGGATGTCTCTGTGCCCAAGCCATACCCCAGGGAGTTCCGCGACGATGTCGTCGCTGTCGCGCGCAAGGG
>NZ_BSTR01000033.1 GCF_030269645.1 Actinokineospora sp. NBRC 105648
TCGGAGATGGCCCTGCACTCCGATGTCACCGCCACCGGGCTGCCGGTGTTCTTCGCCCACCCGCACTCACCCTGGGAACGCGGCAGCAACGAGAACCTCAACCGGATCGTCCGCGAGTACCTGCCCAAAGGCATCGAGATCACCAGCGACCCGCATTACCTGGCCGCCATCGCCGCCGAGATCAACGACCGACCCCGTAAACTCCACGACTGGCGCAAACCCGGCGAGGTATTCACCGAACTCCTCGAACTGGATGCTTCCACCGCTTGAACTCGCCCCTCACTGTCACCAGTCTCGCCCGCAGGCACGTGGCGGCGCTCGTGCGGGACGACGCCCGACCAAGGCAACGCCGTCGCCTAAGACGAGCCGGCCACGCTACTGGAGGCAGGTTCGGCGAACCCGCTCATCAGCCACTCCGGAAACGCCCCTGCGCCCGGACGCACGACGCGGACTCCACATCCCCGCTCGCCGAGTACCTCGACGGCACGCTGGTCGACCTGACCACCACACCATCCCGACCCGGCGCGCACCGCTGACCTTGCTGCGCTCGGACTGCGCGTGGTCCTGCGCACGCTGATCGGACTGGACACGAACCTGATGCTCGGGTCCGCGGCCGCTCGGCGCCTCGGCCAAGCCGTCGAGTTCGATGCGGGGCCGCAGCAGGTTGCTGTCTGTGCTCCGGACTCGACAGGTTCGGCTTGCCGAAGAGCCGGGCGGGTTCGCCGCCGGGCCGCGGATGCGTTCGACCGCAACAGATTTGCTCCCGGGTAGACCAGATCACGGGTGGTTCAAGACGGCTAAGACGATGGTCGCGGCTAAGAGGCCGGGGCCGTGCGGGATGCCAGTACGCCACTGTGGTCGGTGTAAGCGGTGCAGGGCGAGGGTCGCCATCGCGGCGATCAGCAGGGCCGTCGGCAGGGTGTGCAGGTCTGCGGCACCAAGGATGGCTCCGAGGGTGGGCGCGAGTTTCACATCGCCCATGCCGAGGGCGGCGGGGGCGGTCAGGTGAATGAGGGCGTGGAACGTGGTCAGGAGAACCGCGCCTAGCAAAGCGTTGCAGAGCACCAAAGCGCTTGGAGCGGCGAAGGCGATGAGGGCAGCGGCAACAGGGAACGCCGGAAGGGTCAGGGCGTTCGGGAGGCGTCGGTGACGGAGGTCGACGATGGTCAGGGGGACGGCCAGCCAGACGAGGAAGGTGACGACGGGGAACCACCGGTCGGGGAGCACGCCGTAGTGCCTGCCCACGGCGGCGGCCGACCACAGGAGAGCCGTCGCGGTCGCGCACGGGGTGAGGGATGTGTTGGTGCCACGAGGGATCAGCGACAACGCGCGCCACGCGCAGGTACCCGCGGCGAGACCGGCTGAGGCGCCAAGGGCAACCGATTGCCAGAGCGTGCCGACCATTGGCAGGTGTGGGTAGAGGATCGCGCTCAAGCCGAGGAGAAGCAGGCGTAGGGCTTCCGGGGCACGGATGCGGGTGGCGGCACGAGTGGCACCGCTCGCACCGGCGGCGTGGAACCGTTCCTTCCCAAGGCGGGGGGAAGCGGCAGAACGATTGTCCATAGTGGAATTACCAAGCACGGTGGGCTCCTTTGTTCTCTTCCAAGGTAGGAGAACAGGGTGGAGGTCCGCAGTCGCTCGATACGGTGGGGATGGTTGGCTTGACGGATTTCGTCAGGTGTGCATTGGGAGCGGGACGATGCCGCCGGTCGCCTCATGCAGGGCGTCGCGCATGACCATGCGGGGGGCGGGCCTGCCGGTGAAGTGCTCGACCTGGCCGAAAGCCTGGTGCAGCAGCATGTCCAGGCCCGTCGCGAGGCTGCCGCCCGCCGCCAGCACCGCCGTGGCCAACGGGGTTGGCCAGGGGTGGTAGATGACGTCCAGGACAACGGGCGCGTGGGACAGTTCGGTGGCGATTGGAGCAGTGGCGGCAGGCGGCGCGGTGTTCACCAAGACAGCGCAGGACTTGGCTGCCGCGGTGAAGTCCACTTCCGACCAGCGTTCCACCCGCAGCGCCAAGCCGAGGCGCCCCGCGCACTCCACCGCGTCTGCGGCGCGCGCGGGGTCGCGGACAACCACAGTCGCGGATGACAAGCCCAGTACAGCGAACGCGCCCAGCACAGCACACGCGGTGCCGCCCGCGCCCAAGACGACACCGGTCTCCCCCGCCGTGAAACCCGCCGTGCGAAGTGCCCCCACCACACCATCGATGTCGGTGCAGTCGGCGAGCCAGCCCTCCTCGGTGCGGACAAGGGTGTTGGCCGCTCCGACCGCCGTGGCCCGGGGAGTGGCGGTCGAGGCGACCGACAGGGCGGCCCGCTTGCCGGGCATGGTCACCGAGAGTCCGACCCATTCCGGGCCGAGATCGGCGACCAACCCCGGCAACCGGACCTCGTCGCACTCGATCCGGTCGTAGGTCCACGGCAGGCCGAGCGCCGCGTAGGCCGCCCCGTGCAGGACGGGGGACAGCGAATGGGTCACCGGCGAGCCGAGGATCCCGGCGCGGCGGAGGTCAGTAGGCATCGTTGTCTTCGGCGAGCTTCACGTTCGCCTGGTGCTCGGGAAGCGAGGTGGCGAAGCACGACGTGCCGTCCTTCTTGCACCGCACGAAGTACACCCACGGGCCCTCCGCGGGCTTGGCCGCCGCCTCCAGGGCCTCCCGGCTGACCGAGGCGATCGGCGTGGGGGGCAACCCCATGTTGGCGTAGGTGTTGTAGCCGCCCGCCTTGCCGCGGTCCTCGGACCTGGTGCGGATGGCGGGGCGGTCGAGCACGTAGTTGACCGTGGAGTCGTACTGCAGCTCCATCGGCTTGGCCAGCCGGTTGTAGGTGACCCGGGAGACCTTGGTGAAGTCGGCCGTGATCGCCTCGCGCTGCACCAGCGACCCCATGACGAGGACCTGGTACGGGGTGAACCCGGTGGCGTCGGCCAACGCGGGCATCCCGGCGCTCTGCAGCACGGCCGAGGAGTCCGAGAGCAGCTTCTTCCACAACTCCTCGGCGGAGGACCCGGGCTTGACCTCGTAGACGTCGGGCATGACCAGGCCCTCGAGCCTGCGCTTGGCCTCGGGCGCGCGCGAGGCGTCGGCGACTGCCCAGTCCGGCACCCCTAACGCGGCCAGGTCCGCCGTCTCGGCCGTCTTGCGCAGCTCCTCCGCTGGCACGCAGGTGCTCTTGCCGTTGAGGTCCGCGCACGAGGCCTTGGACAGCAGCGAGAAGATGCCCGGGGTGACGTTGGTGCCGTTGGTGATGTCGTCGAGCTGGGTGCCCGCCTTGATCTGCAGGTTGCCCACGCGAGCCTTGGGGTTGACGATCGCGGTGACCGCGTCCTTGCCGGAGACCTTGGTGCGCATGACGTAGTAGCCCGGCTGCACCGAGCGGACCTTGGCCTCCGACTCAGCGGCCGCGATGAACGCCTTCGCGCTGGCGACCACGCCCTGGTCCTTGAGCGTGGTGGCGATGGCGCCGGTCGAGTCGCCGCCCTTGACCTCGACCACGATGTCGGACTCGCCCGCGCCGGAGAAGTCGTCGTAGCCGCCGATGTCGGAGAGCATGCGCAGCCCGTACCAGACGCCGCCGCCGATCAGGGCGAGCACGACGAGGCCGAAGACAGCCAGTTTGATCCGCCTGGTGTCGCGCTTGGGCTTGCGCTCGCGTTGATCCTCGTCCTCGAACAGCCCGAGTTCGTCGGTCATCACTCCGCCTCCGCAGATCGTGCGAGCGCCGCCGACCGGGCGTCGAGCCACGACTGCAGGATCTCCACAGCCGCGGCCTGGTCCACGACAGCGCGCTGGCGCTTGCCGCGGACCCCCCGTTCACTGAGCATCCGCGAGGCGGACACCGTGGTCAGGCGCTCGTCGGCGAGCCGAACCGGCACCGGGGCGACCCGGCGGGCCAGCTCGGTGGCATAGGCCACCGCACCCTGCGCGGCCGCGCCGTGACGCGCGGCGAGGGTCCTGGGCAATCCGACCACCACTTCGACCACCTCGTGCTCGGCGACGAGCTCGGTGAGCCGGTCGAGATCGCCGCCCGACCGCTCGTCGCGGGACAGCGTAACGAGCGGAGTGGCCAGAATGGGAGAGGGATCGCTCAGCGCCACACCGACCCGGACGGAGCCGACGTCCACGGCGAGCCTGCGGCCGCGCCCCGGGTCGTCGGCTCCGGGCCGGTCTGGTCTGCTGCCCATCAGCCCGGCAGCGCCCCGCGCAGGGCGGTCACCGCCTCGCCGATGCCCGCGGGGTTGGCGCCGCCGCCCTGGGCCATGTCCGGCTTGCCGCCGCCGCGGCCGTCGATGGACTTGACGAAGGACGGCACCAGCTTGCCCGCGGCGAGCCCGTTGTCGCGGGCGGTGGCGGTGGTGGCGACGACGAAGCTGACCTTGGGGCCGTCGGCGGAGAACAGCGCGACCACGCCGGGGCGCGAGCCGAGCCGGTTGCGGACCTCGATGGCCAGCGCGCGCAGGTCGTTGGCGTTGACCCCGTCAGGGACCTGCAACGCGACAAGGGCGTTGCCGTTCACCTCTTCGGCCTTGTCGGCCAAGGTGCCCGCGGACGACAGGAGCTGTCCGGCGCGGAGCTTCTCGAGTTCCTTCTCGGCGGTGCGCAGCCGCTCGATGAGAGCCTCGACGCGGCCGGGGACCTCGACGTCGGGCACCTTGAGCATCCCCGCGAGGTTCTGCACGAGGGCGCGTTCCTTGGCCAGGTATCGCATGGCGTCCATGCCGACGTAGGCCTCGAGGCGCCTGCTGCCGGAGCCCACCGAGGACTCGCCGATCAACGTGATCGGGCCGATCTGGGAGGAGTGCTCCACGTGCGTGCCACCGCAGAGCTCGCGCGACCAGGGGCCACCGATCTCCACGACGCGGACCGTCTCGTCGTAGGTCTCCCCGAAGAGGGCTACCGCGCCGAGGTCGTGGGCGCCGCCCATGTCGGTGTAGACCACGCGCACGGGGAGGTCCTTGCGTACGGCGAGGTTGGAGACCTCTTCGATCTCGCTGCGCGTCTCCGGGGAGAGCGCACCGGACCACGCGAAGTCGAGGCGCAGGTAGCCGGGCTTGTTGTAAGAGCCGCTCTGCAACGCGGTAGGGCCGAGCACCTCGCGCAGGGCGGCGTGCACCACGTGCGTACCGGAGTGGCCTTGACGAGCGCCGATGCGCCACTCCGGGTCGACCAGGGCCTCGACCTTGAGACCCTCGGTGACCTCACCACTACGCACGCGCACCTGGTGGACCCACAGCTTGCGGGCGACCTTCTGCACGTCGAGCACCTCGAGCTCGACACCGGGACCGGTGATCGTGCCCGCGTCGCTCTCCTGGCCGCCGGACTCGGCGTAGAGCGGGGTGCGGTCGAGCACGACCTCGACGATCTCGCCCTCGCCCGCGCTGCGCACCCGCGTGCCCTCGCGGACCAGACCGCGGACGGTGGCCTCGGCGGCGAGCGACTCGTAGCCGAGGAACTCGGTGGGTCCCTGGGCGAGCAGGTCGCGGTAGACCGACTGGTCGCCGTGGCCGGTCTTGCGGGAGGCGGCGTCGGCCTTGGCGCGGGCGCGCTGCTCGGCCATCAGCTCGCGGAAGCCGGTCTCGTCGACCGTGAGCCCCTTCTCGGCGGCCATCTCCAGGGTCAGGTCGATCGGGAAGCCGTAGGTGTCGTGCAGCTGGAAGGCCTTGTCGCCGGGCAGCTGCGCGCGGCCGTCGGCCTTGAGCTGGTCGGCGGCCAGGTCGAAGATCTTGTTCCCGCTGGCCAGGGTGGCCAGGAAGGTCTCCTCCTCCTTGCGCATCACCGACTCGATGCGCGGGAAGTCCGAGGCCAGCTCGGGGTAAGAGGGCGACATGGTGTCGCGCACGACGGCGGCGAACTCGCCCAAGACCGGCTCGTTCACGCCGAGCAGGCGGACTGAACGGACGATTCGGCGCAAGAGGCGGCGGAGGACGTAACCGCGGGCCTCGTTGCCGGGGGTGACGCCGTCGCCGATGAGCATCATGCCGCTGCGGGCGTGGTCGGCGATGACGCGGAAGCGGACGTCGTCGACCGCGTTGCCGGAGCCGTAGCGGCGGCCGGACATCTCCTCGGCCTTGCCGATCACCGGGCGGACCAGGTCGGTCTCGTAGACGTTGTCGACGCCCTGGAGCAGGGTGGCGACCCGCTCGATGCCCATGCCGGTGTCGATGTTGCGCGTCGGCAGCGACCCGATCGGCTTGTGCCCCTCCTTGGGGCTGAGCTCGCCGCGCTCGTCCTGCATGAAGACGAGGTTCCAGATCTCCAGGTAGCGGTCCTCGTCGGCGACCGGGCCGCCGTCGCGGCCGTGCTCGGGGCCGCGGTCGAAGTAGATCTCCGAGCAGGGCCCGCCGGGGCCGGGCACGCCCATGTCCCAGTAGTTGTCCTTGCCGTCGCGGCGCTGGATGCGCTCCTCGGGCAGCCCGGCGATCTCGCGCCAGAGCGCGAAGGCCTCGTCGTCGTCCTGGTAGACGGTGGCCCACAGCAGCTCCGGGTCGAGGCCGTAGCCGCCGTCGGCGACACTGCTGGTGATCAGCGTCCAGGCGTGCTCGATCGCCTGGGCCTTGAAGTAGTCGCCGAAGGAGAAGTTGCCCGCCATCTGGAAGAACGTGTTGTGCCGGGTGGTCTTGCCGACCTCGTCGATGTCGCCGGTGCGCACGCACTTCTGCACGCTGGTGGCACGCGGGTACGGCGGCGGCACGTCACCGAGGAAGTACGGCTTGAACTGCACCATGCCCGCGTTGACGAACAGCAGGTTGGGGTCTTCGAAGATCAGCGAGGCGCTGGCGACCTGGGTGTGGCCGGTGCGCTTGAAGTACTCCAGGAAGCGGCTGGAGATCTCATGGGTCTGCACGGTGGTCCTTCATTCGATCACGGGGGTTCGACGGGCGCGGGCGCGGCGAACGGCGAAGGCTGGCTCAGCCGTTCGCCCTGCGCGCTCGCGCGTCGGAGCGCGCGGGCCGGTTGCCGGGGGTGACGCCGGAACGGCGCTCGACCGCGTCGGTCAGCTCCTCTTCGCGCTCGGTCATGCCCGCGCGGACGTCGGCGCCGAACGCGCCCATGGCGCCCGCGAGCTCGCGCACGGCGTCGCCGAGGTTGCCCGCGATGCCCGCGGGAGTGACGGCGTGCGCGGTGGAGCGGGCCTTGCGGTTGAGCGCGACGCCCGCGGCGATGCCGACGCCGAGCCAGAACACGCGCTTCATGACCGGTTCCCGCGGCGCTTGCGGCCCTTGGCGGGGCGGGAGTGCTTGCCCTCGATCTCACCCTTGGCGCGGCGGCGGGCGCGGATGGCCTTGCTGACGCCGTAGGACAGCGCCGCGGCCTTGACCAGGGGGCCGCCGAGCGTGGCGGTGAACACCGAGGCGAGCGCGGAGACGTTGCCGGTGACGGCCTGGGCGTTGGCGGTGATCCCGTCGACCCGCTCGAGCTGGGTGTTGACGTGGGTCAGCGTGGTGTTGGCGCCGTCGAAGAGCGGGTCGCTGTTCTCGTGCGCCTTGCGGATGGCGATGGTGGCCTCGTCCAACGTGCGGCCCAGCTTGGCCAGCACGATGCCCAGCAGCACAACCAGCAGCACGAACGCGCCTGCGGCCACCAGCGCGGCGATCTGCCCTGCTGTCACGAGCCCTCCTCTGGCATGACCCGGATTGATCCGCGCCAGGCTACCGTGCCGCTCGCGGGCGGGCCTGCCCGGTCAGGTGGCCCTGTCCCGTGTCGACAGTGTGCCCATCGCGGGCCGGTTCAGTCGCCTCGAACAACCCTGCGCAGCTTGGGCACCCGGTCGGCGAGGTGGCGTTCGGCGCCGCGCTGGGTGGGCTCGTAGTAGTCGCGGCCGCGCAGTTCGTCGGGTGGGTACTGCTGGGTGAGGACGCCCTCGGGAACGTCGTGCGGGTAGCGGTAACCCGTGGCGTTGCCGAGCTTCTTGGCGCCCGCGTAGTGGCCGTCGCGCAGGTGCGCGGGCACCAAGCCCGCGGCCCCCGCGCGAACGTCGGCGATAGCGCTGTCGATCGCGGTTATCACCGCGTTGGACTTCGGGGCGGTGGCCAGGTGCACGGTGGCTTGAGCGAGGGCGAGTCTGCCCTCCGGCATGCCGATGAGCTGCACGGCCTGGGAGGCGGCGACCGCGACCTGCAGGGCGGTGGGGTCGGCCATGCCGATGTCCTCGCTGGCGTGCACGACCAGGCGGCGGGCGATGAACCTCGGGTCCTCCCCCGCCTCGATCATCCGGGCGAGGTAGTGCAGGGCGGCGTCGACGTCGGAGCCGCGGATGGACTTGATGAAGGCGCTGGTCACGTCGTAGTGCTGGTCGCCGGAGCGGTCGTACCGGACGGCGGCCTTGTCGACGGTGGCCTCGACGGTCGCCAGGTCGATGGCGCCGTCGCGGGTCGCGAGCGCGGAGTCGGCGGCGGCCTCGAGCGCGGTGAGCGCGCGCCGCGCGTCGCCACCGGCGAGGCGGACCAGGTGCGCCTCGGCGTCATCGTCGAGGGTGACGGTGCCCGCGAGACCGCGGTCGTCGGCGACCGCGCGGCGGATGAGGGCTTGGACGTCGGTATCGGTAAGAGGCTGTAGTTGGAGCACAAGAGAGCGGGACAGCAGCGGGGAGACGACGGAGAAGAATGGGTTCTCGGTCGTCGCGGCGACGAGGAGGACGATGCGGTCTTCAACGGCTCCCAGGAGGGCATCCTGCTGAGTGCGGGAGAAGCGGTGGACCTCGTCGATGAAGAGGACGGTCGACTCACCGGAGTGTGTAAGACGTCGCCGTGCGTCGTCGATGACCGCGCGAACTTCTTTGACACCCGCGGAAAGCGCGGAGAGGGCGACGAAGCGCCTGCCGATGGCTGAGGACACAAGAGTCGCCAGGGTTGTCTTACCGGTGCCTGGCGGGCCGTAAAGCAGGATCGATGCGGGAGCGGCCCCTTCGACCAGGCGGCGAAGCGGGGCGCCGGCGCCGAGCAGGTGGTCTTGGCCGAGCACCTCGTCCAGGGTGGCCGGGCGCATCCGCACAGCCAACGGGGTGTTCGCCGCCGCCTTGCGCACGGCGGCGGAGGAGGCGGGTGCGCCGAAGAGGTCGAACTCCTGTTCCACGGTGTTCGACGCTACCCGCACGCGGTCATGGGGCGAGCGGTCCGCCCTGGGCGACAAGCGCGTTGACGTCACCTGATCGGGCGGCTTGCCAACGCCCGGCGGTCAGCCTTAAATTTTGCGTGGAGGTCGGGATGATTTCAACCTGATCAGCGTTCAGGGGGCCGGCGAGGACGCGAGCGGGAAATCGACGAACATGTGCCACCGACGAAAACCGGACCCCTTCGCATGATCGGATTCACCCGCCGGGGAACTGCCCGATCCCGGGGTGTGCCCTACCTTTGACAACACCCGCCAGGGCTGTCGACAAGAGGAAACGCATGACCACTCCAGCAGATCCGATTTTCCCGGCAGGCGCCCTCCTCCCCCTCACCGAACGCGGCGGTTACGCGCCGCCCGAGCACGTTCCGGCGGGACTGCGGCCGTATTCCGCCGCACTCGCGGTCACCCCACCGCGGGCCGGTGGCGACGAGACCACCGCGACCCAGGACACCGAGGTGAAGCAGACCCAGTTCGGCGCCGACGGCCGGGTGGAGACCGACGCGGTGCCCATCGTGGTCACCGACAGCTGAGCCGTGGGAGCGACCGGGCGCGCGGTTCTCGTGGTCAGCGCGCATGACGACCTGACCGCGAAGGCGATCACCGAGGAGCTGCACCGCAGGTCGCACCCGGTCGAGCGGTTCGACTTGGGCGACTTCCCGGCGGCGGTGGGCTTCACCGCGGAACTGCGCGGCGGCCGCTGGCACCTCGCCGGGGCGCTCGACCTGGAGCGCTTCGGCGCCATCTACTACCGGCGGCCCACCCGGTTCGCCTTCCCCGACGGGCTGTCCGCGGCCGACCGCGCGTTCGCCGCCGAGGAGGCGCGCCTCGCGGTCGGTGGGGTGCTGGCCACGTTCGACGGCACCTGGGTCAACGACCCGGCGAAGACCGCGATCGCGGAATACAAACCGCTGCAATTGTCGGTCGCCGCGCGGATCGGCCTGTCGGTTCCGCACACGCTGATCACCAATGACCACGCCGCGGTGGCGGCTTTCAGTGAGCACAACAGTCACGTTGTGTGCAAACCGCTTTCCTCGGTTGCGCACCGGGTGGACGACTCGGTGCGGATCACCTACACCACTCCGATCGACGGCGACGACATCGATCCGGCAATGGTCGGGGCGACGGCGCACCTGTTCCAAGAGCGGGTCGACAAGCAGTACGAGGTCCGGGTGACGATGGTGGGCCGCCGCCCGCTCGGGGTGGCGATCCACGCGCACAGCGCGGCGGCCCGGCGCGACTGGCGGTCGGACTACGCGTCGCTGACCTACGCCGCCGCGGCCGTGCCCGCGGCGGTGGCCGAGCGGTTGTGCGACTACCTGGACGCCTTCGGGCTCGCGTTCGGCGCCTTCGACCTCGTGGTGACCCCCGAGGACGAGTGGGTCTTCCTGGAGTGCAACCCGTCGGGCCAGTGGCTCTGGCTCGAGCGCGAGACCGGTGTTCCCATCACCTCGGCCCTGGCCGACCTGCTCACAGGCAAGGCGACATGACCACGCTGCTCCCCTGGCCGCCGCTGGCGGCCGACCTCGTCGAGACCCTGGTCCGCGACGGGGCGCTGACCACGCCCGAGCTGATCTCCGCCTACCGGGAGACACCTCGGCACGTGTTCGTGCCGAGGTTCACCGTCGGCACGACCGGCCCGGCGTTCGCCGCCGAGGACGACGAGCAGGCGTGGCTGCGGGCGGTGTACACCGATCGCTCGCTCACCACCCAGCGCCTGGCCCACCCCGACGGCTGGAGCACCGCAGCGGGCCCGCTGCTGGTGCCGACGAGTTCGTCCACCGAACCTGGCCTGATGGCGCGGATGCTGGAGAGCCTGGACGTGCGCGCGGGCCACCGGGTGCTGGAGATCGGGACCGGCACCGGCTACAACGCCGCGCTGCTGAGCCACCTGGTCGGCTCGGCGAACGTGGTCAGCGTCGACCTCGACCCCGGGTTGGTGGCGGCCGCGCGCGAGCGGCTCGCCGAGATCGGTCACCGGCCCACACTCGTGGTGGGCGACGGGGAGCTGGGTGCCGCCGAGCACGGGCCGTACGACCGGATCATCGCCACCGCGGGGGTGCCGGGCATCCCGGCGACCTGGGTTGAGCAGTTGCGCCCAGGCGGCCGGGTCGTCGCGAACGTGCGCGGTGAGCTGGCCACCGGTCCGGTCTGCGTGCTGGACGGCGACGGCGACCCGATCAGGCTCGCCGGGCGCTTCGCGGGCTTCGAGGGGCACTTCATGTGGCTGCGGCCCCAGGCGGACAACCCGTTGCGCCCGCACCAGAGCACGTCCGCGGGCGCGGTGGGCACGGTCTCCTGGACCACGACTCGGCTGGACCCGGCCGCGCTCGTCGGCGACGCGCCGTTCCGCTTCCTGCTCCAGCTCCAACTGCGCGGCGTCGACGGGCTCTACGCGGGCGAGACCGCGCACCCGGCCACCGGCGTCCGGCAGCACGCGGTCTCGGTGACCGCGTCCGACCTGTCGCGCGCGGACGTGTTCACTGAGTCGGACGGCACCCGTCTGGTGGTGCAGCGCGGCGAGCGGCGGCTGTGGGACACGGTGGAGTCGACCTGGGACCTGCTCGGCGAGCTGGGCAGGCCCGGCGTCGACCGGTTCGGTGTCACGGTCACGCGCGGGGAGCAGTTCGTCTGGCTGGACAGTCCGGATGGTCCGCACCGTTGGCCCCTGCCGCTCGTCTGAGAGCAAGCACACCGCGCGGCCGGGGGCTCCCCCTTCTCAGCCGTTGGACACCCGCGGTCACCTGTTGACCGCCACCGGTGCCGGTGTTCGGATAAGAGCGTGTCCACGGTGAAGCAGGCCCAAGCCCTTACCCGGCGCAGGCACGTCGACTTCGCCCGAGTGTGCAGCCAGGGCTGTCACCGCTGAGGGTCCACCCCGCCGACCGCCCCACGCGGGCCGGTCCCCGCAGCGTGCCCGGCCGACACCCCCGGAGTCCCGATGTCCGAGCAACTGGATCCGCTCAAGTTCGCCTACTGGGTGCCCAATGTCAGCGGCGGTCTCGTCGTCAGCGACATCGAGCAGCGCACCGACTGGTCTTACGAGTACAACCGCAAGCTGGCTGTCCTGGCCGAGGACAACGGGTTCGAGTACGCCCTGAGCCAGGTGCGCTACATGGCCAGCTACGGCGCGGCCTACCAGCAGGAGTCGACCAGCTTCAGCCTGGCGCTGCTGCTGGCCACCCAGCGGCTCAAGGTGATCGCCGCGGTCCACCCCGGGCTGTGGCACCCGGGGGTGCTGGCCAAGCTGGTCGCCACCGCGGACCACCTGTCCGACGGGCGCGCGGCGGTGAACGTCGTCTCGGGTTGGTTCAAGGGCGAGTTCACCGCTTTAGGTGAACCCTGGCTGGAACACGACGAGCGCTACCGCCGGTCGGAGGAGTTCATCCGGGTGCTGCGGGCGAGCTGGACCGAGGACGAGGCGCAGTTCGCGGGCGACTTCTACCGGCTGCGCGGCTACGACCTCAAGCCCAAGCCGCTGACCGGCCCGGGCAGGCCGCACCCGGAGATCTTCCAGGGCGGCAACTCCACCGCCGCGCGGGCGATGGCCGGGCGGGTGTCCGACTGGTACTTCAGCAACGGCAAGGACTTCGACGGCGTCACCGAGCAGATCGCCGAGGTGAACGCCTCCGCGCACGCGCACGGGCGCACTGTTCGCTTCGGGCTGAACGGTTTTCTCATCGCCCGCGACACCGAGGCGGAGGCCAAGGAGACGCTGCGCGAGATCGTCGCGAAGGCCAACCCGGACGCGGTGCGCGGCTTCCGCGACGCTGTCCAGCAAGCGGGTAGCTCTACCGGCGACGGTAAGGGGATGTGGGCGGACTCGTCGTTCGACGACCTCGTCCAGTACAACGACGGCTTCCGCAGCAAGCTGATCGGGACCCCCGAGCAGATCGCCCACCGGTTGGTGGCGTACCGGAAGCTGGGAGTCAACCTCGCCCTGCTGGGATTCCTGCATTACCACGAGGAAGTTGAGTATTTCGGGAAGCACGTGCTCCCCATCGTGCGCGCTCTTGAGCTGGAAGCCGACCGGGGTGCCGCCACGGTCGAGCCCCTTGGCGTCTGACGCCCCCTCTCACTCGCGAAAGGCACGACCATGACGACTACTGAGACTGACTGGTCCAAATCCACGCCGTCGACCGCCGAGGAGTGGCTCACCCGGGCCGCCGAGGTGTCGGCGCTGCTCGCCGTCGACGCGGTCAGCCGTGACCGCGAGGCCAAGACGCCGCACGCGGAGGTGCAGCTGCTCAAGGACTCCGGTCTGGTCACGTTGCTCGGCCCGAGCGCGCACGGTGGCGGTGGTCAGGATTGGCCTACCGCATACCGGGTGGTGCGCGAGATCTCCAAGGCTGATGGTTCTATCGGCCAGCTCTTGGGCTACCACTACCTCTGGTTCTGGGCGGCCCGGTTGGTCGGCACGCCCGAGCAGATCACGGCAGTCGAAGAGCTCGCCACGACCAACCGGTTGTTCTTCGGTGGCGCGGTCAACCCGCGCGACACCGACGTGACGATCACCGACGAGGGCGACACGATCGTCTACAACGGACGGAAGTCGTTCTCCACCGGGAGCAAGGTCTCCGATCTGACCGTGCTCGAAGGGGTCTTGGCGGGCACCGACAAGCACATCTTCGCGATCGTGCCGTCCACCATCGAGGGCCTGACCTTCCACGACGACTGGGACAACATCGGCCAGCGGCTCACCGAGTCGGGCAGCGTCAGCATCGACAACGTGCGCGTCGACTGGGCGTCGGCGGCGGGCTACGTCGACAAGGAGTTCACCCCGAAGGTCTACAACACGCTCAACGTGCCGACGATCCAACTGGTGTTCGTCAACTTCTACCTCGGCATCGCACGCGGGGCGCTGGAGACAGCGCGCACCTACACCGTTGAGAAGACCCGGTCCTGGCTGCACGGCGGTTATGAGCGCGCGGTCGACGAGCCGTACGTCCTCGACGTGTACGGGGACCTCACGTCGAAGCTCTGGGCGGTAGAGGCGCTGGCAGACCAGGTAGCACAAGAGGGTCTGGCCATCCACCAGAACCCGGACGCCGTGACCGCACGAGAGCGCGGCGAGCACGAGGTGCGAGTCGCCGCGGTGAAGGCGCGGGCGACCGAGGTGGCGCTGGAGATCACCAGCGGCGTCTTCGAGGTCACCGGTGCCCGCTCGACCGCCGCGGGCGAGGGGCTGGACCGCTTCTGGCGCAACGTGCGCACGCACACCCTGCACGACCCGGTCGCCTACAAGCGGCGTGAGGTGGGGGTTTTCGTCCTGCGCGACGAGATCCCCGAACCCACCTGGTACTCCTGACCCACCCCACGGGCGGGCCGAGCACGCTCGGCCCGCCCCGCCCCCCGGAGGTATCCCGTGTCCTCGATCGTCGTCCTCTCCGGCAGCCCGTCGGCGACCTCCCGCACCGCCGCGCTGGCCGAGCACCTGGCCGAACGCCTGCGCGGCCACGGCCACGACGTGCGGCTCGTGCGGGTGCGCGACCTGCCGCCGAAGGCCCTGCTGCACGCGGAGGTCACCGACCCGGCCATCGTCGAGGTCACGGCGGCGATCGCGGGCGCGGACGGGGTCGTGGTGGCGTCACCGGTGTACAAGGCGGCGTACACGGGACTCCTCAAGTCCCTCTTGGACCTCTTGCCGCAGTTCGCGTTGGCGGGCAAGGCAGCACTACCGGTGCTGACCGGTGGCAGCCCAGCGCACGTGCTCGCGCTCGACTACGCACTGCGGCCGGTGCTGTCCTCGCTCGGAGCACACCACATCGTGCCGGGCTGGTTCGTGCTGGACCAGCACATCGAGGTCACCCCGACCGGCGTCGTGCTGCACCCGGACGCGGAGGCGCCGCTGCTGTCCGTTGTGGACACCTTCGCCGGCGTGCTGCCCGCGGGCGCGCTGCGATGAGCCTGACCTTCCACTGGTTCCTGCCCACCTACGGCGACAGCCGCTACCTGGTCGGCGGCGGCCACGGCACGGCGACCACGGTGGCGGGCAAGGAGCGCCCCGCGACCATCGAGTACCTCGGCCAGATCGCCCGGAGCGCCGAGCAACTCGGCTTCGTCGGCGCACTGACCCCGACTGGCGCGTGGTGCGAGGACGCTTGGCTGACCACGGCAATGCTGGCGGGGGTGACCGAACGCCTGAAGTTCCTGGTGGCTTTCCGCCCGGGCCTGACCTCACCGACCCTGGCGGCCCAGATGGCCGCGACCTTCCAACGGCACTCGGGCAAACGCTTGCTGCTCAACGTGGTAACCGGCGGCGAGAGCCACGAACAGCGCGCCTACGGCGACTTCCTGGACAAGGACGCCCGCTACCGCCGCGCAGACGAGTTCCTACACGTGGTCCGCTCCCTGTGGCGCGGCGAGGAAGTGACTTTCGCGGGCGAACACCTGAGAGTGGAACGCGCGTCCCTGGCCAGGATCCCCGACCCGACACCGGAGGTCTACTTCGGCGGCTCATCCCCGTCCGCGATCACCGTGGCGGCACGACACGTCGACGTCTACCTGACCTGGGGCGAACCTCCGGCAGCGGTAGCCGACAAGATCGCCCGAGTACGCGCGGCGGCAACCCGCGAAGGCCGCACAGTGCGATTCGGGATCCGACTGCACGTCATCAGCCGCGACACAGCGGACGCGGCCTGGGCCGAGGCCAGACGATTGTTGGACGCCCTGGACCCGGACACCATCGCCAGGGTGCAGAGCGGCCTGGCCCAGAGCGAGTCCGAGGGCCAACGACGCATGCTGGAACTGCACGGCGGCCAACGGGACGGCCTGGAGATCTACCCGAACCTCTGGGCAGGCGTCGGCCTGGTACGAGGCGGAGCCGGAACAGCACTGGTGGGCAGCCACAGCGAAGTGGCCGACCGGATCGAGGAATACGCGAACCTGGGGATCGACGAGTTCGTCCTATCAGGACACCCACACTTGGAAGAGGCTTACTGGTTCGGCGAAGGTGTGCTGCCACTACTGCGGGCCAGGGGACGATGGGAACACCCGTTCGCGGAGGAAGTGGTGTCGAGCAATGGAATCCCGTTCGCTTCAGCCCGCTGAACCTCGAGCCGGGTGGGCTTTGGCATGGGTGGCCGGGGGGGTGGGACAGAAGGCAATAGGCCGTGCTCCTCACTTTCTCCCGCCCCCCAGCAAACCGCAGCGGTGAGGCCGACCCCGCTGGTACGCAAGTCCCGCTACGAATGCTCGATCTAGTGGACTCGCTTCGTGTGGGGGGAGAGCACCGCTAAACTTGCCGTGGGTGGGGATGCCCTTACCCTGCCCTTTTCTCTCCACCGCGGTGCTCTAGGGGCCCCACACGAAGCGAGTTCACTGGATCGAGCCCCTCATCTTTTCCTCGGGCAACCCAAGCGATGAGCCGCCGAAGACGGTCGACCGTAGGTCGGTGTGCGGCATACCCCACGAGCTGCCCAAGTAAAGCGGAGGCTCGATTGGCTGGACTGCCTTCGCGCGGGGCCCCTAGGCGACCGCGTGGGGAAAAAGCGTGGGGAGAAGGGCATCCCCACTACCAGGTCAAGTTTAGCGGTCGCCTCCCCCCACACGAAGGCAGTCCACCCAATCGAGCACAAACGTAACGGGTCTTGCGTACCAGCGGGCGCGGGTTCTAGTGATTTGAAGTATCAAGAGAACCGGATCTCACGAGGCTCGAGATCGAGAGGGACTGCGGCTGCGGCTGGGTGGCTGGGTGGGCGGTTGCCTGAGTGAGTGGGCGGCTGAGTGAGTGGGCGGCTGAATGGGTGGGCGGGCAGCGGGTGTGTGGTGGTGGATTGCTGGTTAGGGGCGGAGGAGGGGTTTGATGACCTTTCGCGAGTCCATGTCGGCGTAGGCGGTGGCTACGTCGGCCAAAGAGTAGCTAGCGTCGAAGACGCGGCCTGGGGTGATTTCGCCGGAGAGGACGTCGGGGAGGAGTGCGTCCAGGTAAGCGCGGACGGGGGCCACTCCGCCTGCGACGGTGATGTTGTTGGAGAACAGTTGTCGGATCGGGAGTTCGGGGCCGCCTGCCGGGACACCGACGTAGCCGACTCGGCCGCCGGGGCGGACCGCCGCCAGGGACTGGTGCATGGACTCCTTGGTGCCGACGCATTCCAGGACGGCGTCGGCGCCGACGCCCAGTAGTTCCAGGACCTCTGCGGCGCCCTCGTCGCCCCTGGTGGTGACGATGTCGGTGGCGCCGAACTCGGTGGCGAGGCGTTGGCGGTCCGCGTGTCGGGACATGGCGATGACGCGTTCGGCGCCCAGGCGGGCGGCGGCGAGTACGGCGCACAGGCCGACTGCTCCGTCGCCGACTACCACGACGGTGTCGCCCGGGCCGACCTGTGCGGACACTGCCGCGTGGTGGCCGGTGCCGAGTACGTCGGACAGGGTGAGCAGGCCTGGGATCAGGTCGTCGTCGGGGACTCCCGGGGTGGCCACGAGGGTCCCGTCGGCGAAGGGCGAGACCACGTACTCCGCCTGTCCGCCGCCGACCGGGTTGCCGTCCTGGTCTGCACCGCCCCAACCGCCGCCGCGTTCGCAGGAGGTGTGGACACCGTGGCGGCAGTGCACGCAGTCGCCGTCGCTGAACATGAAGGGGGCGATGACGAAGTCGCCCGGACGGATGGTGCGGACCTCGGTGCCCACTTCCTCGACCACACCGACGAACTCGTGGCCCATCCGGCGTGGCTGGTCGACCTTCGAGACGCCCCGGTAGCCCCACAGGTCCGACCCGCAGACGCAGGAGGCCACGATCCGGACCAGCGCGCCGGTGGGGTCGCGCAGTTCCGGGACCGGTGTGTCGGCGAGCCGGATGTCGTTGGCGCCGTGCAGAACCGTCTCACGCATGACTGGTCTCCCTCACCGTGCGATCCTGGCTGGCGCTGCCGCCAGCGTGGTGTCGTCCCCGACCTGCGTGGGAGAGCGCCTGTGGGACGCCGTCTCGCTCGTGGTGGAGCTGCCGACCGCTGTGGTCGGGCGATGGGAAGGGCCGCACCGAGGTGATCAGCTTCGTCTCGGTGTCGCCCAGCAGGTGCGTCGCGGTCATGATCGGCTGAGGATCTGGTGCAGGGCACCGAGGATGAGCTCGACGCGGTCGAGCCGGGCGTTGTGGCCCATCAGGCCGATGCGCCACACCGAACTGGCGAACGCGCCGACGCCCGGGCCGATTTCGACGCCGTACTCGGTCAGCAAGATCTGCCGGGTCTTGGCGGAGTCGACCCCCTCGGGCACGCGCACGGTGGTGAGTTCGGGGAGCCGATGACCTTCAGCGGCGAACAGGGTCAGGCCGAGGTCCGCCAATCCCTCGTGCAGCCGGGCGCCCACGGCGCGGTGGCGCTCCCACACCGTGTCCAGGCCCTCCTCCAGGATCCGGCCGAGCGCGGCGTGCAGCGAGGCGATCATCGCGGTCGGCGCGGTGTGGTGGTAGGTGCGGCCACCGCTGGACCCGTCGACGTAGGCGCCGATGAGGTTCAGGTCGAGGTACCAGGTGGGCGGCCGCTGGACCCGGCGGTCCCAGGCCCGCTCGGACACCGTGAACGGCGCCAGCCCGGGCGCGACGCCGAGGCACTTCTGCGTGCCCGAGTACGCGATGTCCACATCCCACGCGTCGACCTGGACGTCGATGCCCGCCAGTGAGGTCACGCAGTCGGCCAGGACCAGCGCGCGCTGGTCGCGCCGGTGCACGGCGAGCGACAACTCCTTGATGTCGCTGCGAACCCCGGTGGAGGTCTCCGCGTGCACCGCGGCGACCAGCGACGGCTCCGGGTGCGCCGCCAGCACCCGCTCGACGTCGACCGGCTGCCCCCAGTCGTGGTCGACGCGCACCACGTCGGCGCCGTAGCGGCCCGCCACGTCCACCATGCGTTCGCCGAAGAGCCCGTTGACCCCGACCACCACCACGTCACCGGGCCGGACGAAGTTCGCGAACGCCGCCTCCATGCCGATCGATCCGGTGCCCGACAACGGGAGCGTGCGCGCGTTCTCCGTGCCCCACACCCGGCGCAGCCGGGCGCAGGTCTCGTCGAGCACGCGCAGGAACTCCGGGTCGAGGTGGCCCAGCAGCGGCGCCGACAGCGCGGCAGTCGCCTCCGGGTACGGGTTCGACGGTCCGGGGCCGAGCAGGATCCGGTCTACCAATGCCATGCCGCGCACTCTACGGACGCGGCGCGACCTCCGCCGGAAGCTGTCCACAGCCCTCCGGGAACCGGGGATCGACGAGCCGGGGGTTGACAAGCCCGCGATCGGCGAAGCGGTCGCGCAGCATGATGCCCAGCGCGTAGGGCACCAGGTCGCGGCCGCGGCGCCACAGCCACGGGATGCCCTTGACCACCAGCCAGGCGAAGTGCGCCAGCGGACCCGCCTGCCTGCCGCCCTCGCAGACCATGCTCACCGGAACCCGCACCACGCAACCGCGCGCCGCGAGCAGGTCCGCGAAACCGTTGGCCAGCAACCGGTGCCCGAGCTCGGACGGGTGCAGCCGGTCGACGCTCCACGCGCTCGTCTCGTACGCGCCGGGCAGCTCGTCGAGGTCCAGGCACGGCGCGCCGGTGGCCGCCACCACGTGGTCGATCATCTCGTTGAGCCGCTGGATCCGGTCGCGCAGCGCGCGCCGCAGCGACGCGGGCATCCGGAACACCCTGGCGTGGTCGTGGTAGCGCACCAGCAGCACCACCGCCCCGGACTCGTGCAGCGCCCGCACGACGTGGGTGAGGTCGACGCGCATGCCCTCGGGGTCGAAGTCCGAGCGCAGCGTGTCGTTCATGCCGACGATCACCACGGCGGCCTCGGGCCGGGTGGCGAGCGCGTCGGGCAGCTGGGTGCGGCGGACGTCGGCGAGCCGGGCGCCGGTGTTGGCGAGGTTGTGCGCGCGGGCGCCGAGCGCGGCCGCGAGCAGCGGGCCGACGCCCCGCCACCCGCCGCCGGGCAGCGGGTCGCCCAGGCCCACCGAGGTCGAGTCGCCGAGGATGGCCAGGGTGCTGGCCGTCCAGGCCGGGTACGTGGACGTGCTGCGTTCGATCCCCACCGCGGTCACGGGACAACCATGGGCGCCACGGGCTCACCGGCGGTGAGATCGCGGTGTCGGGACGGGGTCGGACCGGCGAAGCTTCGGTGCTAGTCGAACGCCGGGTAGAGCGGCAGCGAACGCTCGCCGAACCGGGCGGTGAGCGCGGCCACGACGGCGTCGGCGTGGTCGGCCACCGCGGCCACCCGGGCCCGCCGCGCGGCCTTGGCCAGCGTGACCCAGCGGGCCACCAGCACGTCGGCCTGGTGCGGCCGGGGGACGGCGCCGCCGGAGCCGAGCTGCTCGACATCGGGCACGGTGAGGAACTGCCAGGTGGTCAGCCACACCCAGAACAGCTGGGCGTCGAGCAGCCGGGGCAGCAGCACCGCGTCGTCGTCGAGGTCGGGCCACATGACCCGGACCTCCGCCCGCCACGCGGCGAGCATCGCGTCGGTCATGCCGGGCGGGAGGGCGTAGGCGCACCAGCAGGACGGGAAGGGCACCGTCAGGTAGGCGGCGTCGAACATCATGTTCCGCACGCAGCCGCCCTCGAAGTCGAGGAACCGCACGCCGCGGTTGGTGATGAGGTTGTTGTCCGGGCAGGAGTCCGACGGGCTGAACGCGCGGTGCCGGGCGGTGTCGAGCAGGGCCAGGGTGTGCCGCGCGGCGGCCATCGCCGCCGCGGGCGTGTTGACGCCGAACTCGGTCTCCAGCAGCTGTGGGAGCGCTTCCACCGCGATCGGGCCGTCGACGGTGAGCGGGTCCTTAGACTTGGGCGGGCTGAGTCTGCGCAGCAGCGCGTTGAAGTCCGCCTCCCGGCCCGCGGTGCTCGCGTGCAGCTTGCCCAGGGAACGCGCCCAGGACAGCAGCGCGCCCTCGGCGGCCCGCGCGTCGTCGCCGTGCAGCTTCTCGGCCAGCGTCGGCGCGCGCCCCAGGTCTTCCATGACCAGCAGGTTGGTACCGCTGTCGTGGGCGAAGAGCTCCGGGCACATCCGGTCCTCGGCGGCCAGCGCGGTGAACAGCTGGTAGCTCACCGCCTCGCGCACCCAGCTGTCGCGCGGACTGGTGCCCGCGGGCTGGACGTACCGCTTCACGGCGAGGGTGCGGGGCAGGGAGAACGGGCTGGCGGCCACCTTCACCCGCAGCACGACCGAGCGCTCGCTGCCGCCCAGGTCCTCCGGGTCGGCGAGCCGGATCCGCGCGCCGAAGCGCTTGCTGAGCACCGACTCGGCGGCCACGACGGTGGCCAGCACCTCCGCGCTCGCGGCGTGGTCGACGTCGCCGGAGCCGTCCGGATCGCCGGTGCCCGGCGGATCGGCGGCGATCTCCACACTCATCTCCTCTGACCCTACTCCCGATCGTAGGTGGCCACGCGCGGCCCGGTCTGCGACTTCGCCCCCACGACCGTAGTGGTCATGACCGATCCGGAACGAGGCACCCGACAACAAATAACGACGTCATTCCTGTTTCGGGTGTGCGGCCCACCAAAGAGTTCCCAGTGCGTGGGAGAGCTCACCCGGCGGACAGCGGGCGACCGGCGTCGCCGGGGACCGTGCCGCGGAAGCGCAGCAGCAGCACGAGCGCGGCGGCGACCACGATGCCCACGAGGTTCACCGCGAGCTGCCCGGCGGACCCGAGGACCTTGTCCCACTGGCCGAGGATGGCGGCCACGCCGATGTAGCCCGCCGCGGGCACCGTGGTGACGGAGATGAACACGCCCACCAGCGCCGCGGACTTCGCCGAGGTCATCGAGAGCATCCCGGCGGCGCCCGCGAGCACCGCCACGACCAGGGACCAGGGGCCCACCTCGTAGACGAAGTCCACCTGGTGGTCGCCGGCGATGGCGCTGGTGTCGAACAGCCCGGCCTGGTTGCCCAGCCAGGTCCCGCCCGCGGTGACCAGGATCGCCAGCGGGAAGCCGACGGCCAGCGCCAGCGCCGCCCGGCGCACCAGGTCGCCGCGCTTGCGCACCAGGCCCACCGACATGGCCGCGAGCGGGCCGAACTCCGGTCCGACGACCATCGCGCCGACCATGGTGACCGGCGAGTCGGTGATCACCCCGACGGCGGCCAGCAGGCAGGCGATGGTGAGGAACGCCAGGAACGTGGCGTTGAGCCGGGACTCCTCGCCGGTGCGGGCGACCAGCTCCTCCCACACCACCGCGTCCGCGGCCTCGCCGGGCGCCTCCTCCTCGGCCCGGTCGGCGGCGTCGGACAGCGAGGTGTCGACCTGGTCGAGGGTGATGCCGCCGTCGTGGTCGACGCCCAGGGCGCACAGCTCCGCGACGATCTCGTCGGTGGCCTCGCGGGCGAGGTCGGCCTCGACCACGTCGCCCTTGGGCTCCAGGGCCGCCCCGGGGAAGCACACCAGGTGGGTGGCGCCCGCGTGCTCGCGCAGCACGGACAGCACCGCGTCGGTGGCCGCCTCGGGGCAGATGACCCGCAGGTGGAGCACTAGGAGGTGACGGGCGAGGTGACAGGTACGGCAGCGGGGGCGGCGTCGGCCTTGGCGGGCTTGAAGTCCACCCCGGCCTCCTTGCGCTGCTCGGCGGTGATCGGCGCGGGCGCGCTGGTCAGCGGGTCGAAGCCGCCGCCGGTCTTGGGGAAGGCGATGACCTCGCGGATGGAGGTCTCCCCCGCGATCAGCATCACGATGCGGTCCCAGCCGAAGGCGATGCCGCCGTGCGGGGGCGGGCCGAAGGCGAAGGCGTCGAGCAGGAAGCCGAACTTGTCCTGCGCCTCCGCCTGGTCCAGGCCCATCAGGGCGAAGACCCGCTCCTGGACGTCCTTGCTGTGGATACGGATCGACCCGCCGCCGATCTCGTTGCCGTTGCAGACCAGGTCGTAGGCGTAGGCCAGGGCGTTGCCCGGGTCCTGCTCGAACCGGTCGATCCACTCCGGGGTGGGCGAGGTGAAGGCGTGGTGCAGCGCGGTCCACCGACCGCCGCCGACGGCCACGTCGCCACCGCTGGTGGCCCGGGCCGCCTCCTCGAACATCGGGAAGTCCACGACCCAGACGAAGCCCCACGCGGACTCGTCGATCAGGCCGACCCGCTTGCCGATCTCCAGGCGGGCGGCGCCGAGCAGCGCGCGGGCGTCGTCGGGGTGGCCCGCGGCGAAGAACACGCAGTCGCCCGGTTCGGCGCCCGCGGCCTTGGCCAGGCCCTCGCGCTCAGCCTCGGACAGGTTCTTGGCGACCGGGCCGCCCAGGGTGCCGTCCTCGCCGACCAGGACGTAGGCCAGGCCCTTGTGACCGCGCTGCTTGGCGAACTCCTGCCAGGCGTCGAGCTGCTTGCGCGGCTGGCTCGCGCCGCCGGGCATCACGACCGCGCCGACGTAGGCCGCCTGGAACACCCGGAACGGGGTGTCGGCGAAGTACTCGGTCAGCTCGGTGAGCTCGACGCCGAAGCGCGTGTCCGGCTTGTCCGAGCCGTAGCGGGCCATCGCCTCGGCGTAGGACAGCCGCGGGATCGGGCCGGTGAGCTCGTGGCCCGCCAGCTCGCGCCACAGCGCCCCGACGACGCGCTCGCCGAGGGCGATCACGTCCTCCTGGTCGACGAAGCTCATCTCGATGTCGAGCTGGGTGAACTCCGGCTGCCGGTCGGCGCGGAAGTCCTCGTCGCGGTAGCAGCGGGCGATCTGGTAGTACCGCTCCAGGCCGCCGACCATGAGCAGCTGCTTGAACAGCTGCGGCGACTGCGGCAGGGCGTACCAGGAACCGGGGCGCAGCCGGGCGGGCACGACGAAGTCGCGGGCACCCTCGGGCGTGGACCGGGTGAGCGTGGGGGTCTCGACCTCGAGGAAGCGCTCGGCGTGCAGCACGTCGCGGGCGATCCGGTTGGCCTCGCTGCGCAGGCGCATGGCCGCGGCGGGTGCCGAGCGGCGCAGGTCGAGGTAGCGGTGCCGGAGGCGGACCTCGTCGCCCACCGAGAGGTGATCGTCGAGCGGGAAGGGCAGCGGCGCGGACTCGCTGAGCACCTCCAGCTCAGTGGCCAGCACCTCGATGGCGCCGGTCGGCAGCTCAGGGTTGTCGTTGCCCGCCGGCCGCGCGGCGACCTCGCCGACGACCTTGACGCAGAACTCCGCGCGCAGCCGGTGGGCGCGCTCGGCCATCTCGCCCTCGCGGAAGACCACCTGGGAGACGCCCGAGGCGTCGCGCAGGTCGATGAAGATGACGCCGCCGTGATCGCGCCTGCGGGCCACCCACCCGCTGAGGGTGACGGTCTGCCCGGCGTGCTCGGCGCGGAGGGTTCCGGCCTCGTGCGTGCGGATCACGGGTTGCGCGCTCCTGTCCAGATACTGGGAAGTTTCCCGAAATCGGGAACCAACCCGATTCACGGTGCTCGGGTCAGGCTAGCCAACCCCCCGGGGGGCCCGTCCAGCAGGTTTCACCCGGGTCCGGCAGCGTCCCCAACCAGCCGCGATCCAGATCGAACACCGTTCAACGCAGTGAACCCTTTGGGGGTCGATCATGACCCGATTGGCGGCATAGCAACCCGTCCGAGTGGGCTATCCGGTCACGGCAGGCAGCGAGCTGGTTACCCACGAATTAACACTGCCGCTACCCAGCGGGCCCCCCACGACGTAATGTGACCGTCAGGGCGTAAGGGGTAACCCAGGGAGTGAACATGGGTAGCGGTATCACCCGCGAGCCAGTTCGTGAGCTTCACCAGAACGGGAGTGTCCGCCATGCGATGACGGCCGACCAGCCAGACTCGCTGGCGGCCGACGCGTTCCCCACTGCGCTGAGGTCAGCGATCCAGGCGAGTGGCTTGAGCCTCGATCGCATCCAGTACCGGTTGCGCGCACGCGGTGTGTCGATCAGCGTCACGGCGCTGAGCTACTGGCAGTCGGGTAGGCGCAGGCCGGAGCGCGCGGAGTCGTTGGCCGCGCTCGGCCACCTCGAGGACGTCCTCGGGGTGCCCACCGGTTCCCTGATCGCGCTGCTCGGGCCACCGCGCCCGCGCGGCCGGGTCAACCGGGAGTCCTCGCGGCTCACCGTCGAGGCGCTCTGGGGCAACAGCGAGCCCGTCTCGCACCTGCTCAAGCGCATCGACTTCACCAGCGACACCGCGCTGACCAAGCTCAGCCAGCACGACAAGATGGAGATCGGTGTCGACCGCGGCGAGAAGTCGCTGAGCATCCGGCAGGTCTTCCGCGCCGAGCGCGACGGGGCCGACCGGACGCTGATGGTGTACGACCTCGAGGTGCCCGGCAGACCGTTCCCCGAGATCACCGCGGGCGACACCTGTCGGATCGGACGGGTCGCCCAGGACCCCGCGGCGGGCTTGGTGGCCGCGGAGATCCTGCTCGACCAGCCGCTGAGCCGCGGCGAGACGACGATCGTCGACTACGCGCTGCAGCACCCGGGCCCGCCGTACTCGCGGGGCGACGACAGCTACTGCCGCAAGTTCCCCGGACCCGTCCGGGAGTTCGTGCTGGAGCTGCGCTTCGACCCGCGGGCGCTGCCCGCGTACCTGGAGCAGTACACCGTCGACATGGAGGACCACGTGACGAACCGGCGCAAGCTGGACGTCACACTGGACGGCAAGGCGCACGCGGTGGCCCTGGACTTCGGTCCGGGCATCCTCTGCGTGCGCTGGGAGTGGCCCGACTAGCTCGGCGACCACGACGACCGGTCCAGCCAGGTCGAACACGGCCGCGCCGACGCGCTCGGGTGCCACCGTCCCGGTGACGGGTGGACACCGGGCGCGGCGGCCGGGCCGCGAGTGATACCAGTTCGAGTGTTCCGCAGGGTGCTGACGCCGCCGTCGGGAGGCCGGGCCGAAATCGGCCCGGGTACCCGGCGGCGCCCCCGCGTGGACGGGTCGTGCTTACCGGTGCCGGGGCGCGGCGGCCGGGCTCGACAGCACGATGTCGAGGCGGTCCTCGGGCTCGGGGTCCTCGACGGTGAGCGAGGCGTACGCCCGCGCCGCCAGGCCGGACTCGGTCGAGGCGAGCACGGTGACCGAGTAGGTGCCCACCCGCGCCCAGCTCGCCACGGCGAAGCTGAGCTTGGCCGACTGGCCCGCGGTGATGGCGTTCGGCTCGAACTCGACCTCCACGCCTTCGGGCAGGCCGCGGACCTCGAAGGCGAGCGGGTGCGCCTCGGCGCCCGCCCTGGTCGCGACGGCCACGATGAAGTCGCCGGGCCGCTGCACCCGCAGCACGAGCGGGTCGACCGAGACGCTGAAGTCGCCAGGGGTGACGGTGGGGCTCAGGTAGGGATCGATCGCGTAGGCCACGGTTCGGATCTCCTCTGGGTCGGGAGACCACCACCATCGCTGGGCCGTAGTACCAAGAACAATCCGTAGTGGGTACGCATTCTGTTAATGCGCGTACTCACTCTTTGGGGAGCAGAGACCCGCTACGGGTCCGAAAACAGTGACCGCGGGTGGTCGTATCCCCTCCGCGACCACGGCGGCGGCGACCTCCTCCAGCGTCGAGTGCAGCACCCGTTGAGCGTGCGTAGTGCCCTCTTGCACTACCGCCACGGGCGTCGTCTTGGGGCGCCCACCAGCGATTAGGGCCGACGCGAACTGGTCGAGCTTGTCCACGCCCATCATCAGCACGATGGTTCCGCTCAACCGCGCCAGCGCGGACCAGTCGGTCAACGACGCCGGGTGGTCCGGGCCCACGTGCCCGGACACGACGACCACCTCGTGCGCGACCCCGCGGTGGGTGACGGGTACCCCCGCGACCGCGGGCACGGCGAACGCGGAAGTGACCCCGGGCACCACGGTGACCGGCACGCCCGCCTCGGCGCACGCGATCACCTCCTCGAAGCCGCGGCCGAAGACGTACGGGTCGCCGCCCTTGAGCCGGACCACGAACTTGCCCGCCCTGGCGTGGGTGACCAACGCGTCGTTGATCGCGTCCTGGCTGGCCGCGCGGCCGTAGGGGATCTTCGCGGCGTCGATCACCAGCACGTTCGGGGCGAGCTCGTCGAGCAGGTCGCGCGGCCCCAGCCGGTCGGCGACGACGACGTCGGCCCGGGCCAGCAGCCGCCGCCCGCGCACGGTGATCAGCTCCGGGTCGCCGGGTCCGCCACCGACCAGCGCGACACCGGCGGGTTCCCGCGCCTGGTCAGCGATCCGCCCCTCGCGCAACGCGTCGAGCAGACCGTCGCGGATGGCGGCCGAACGCTGGTGCTCTCCCCCGGCGAGGACACCGACGAGCAGACCGTCGTACTCACCGCTGGCGGGAGTAACAGCACTACCTTCACTACCCGCGTCCGCGCGCACGCAGAACACGCGCACCCGCTCGGCCTCCTCGGCCACGGCGACGTTGACCTCGGTGACCGAGGTGCAGCACAGCACGTACCAGGCGCCCGCCAGATCGCCGACCCGGTACGGCCGGTGGTGCCAGGTGATCTCCCCCGCGTCGGCCATGGCCTGCACGGACGGCGTCACCTCGGGCGAGACCACCTCGATCACCGCGCCGGACCGCACCAGCCGCGGCAGCCGCCGCTGCGCCACGGTGCCGCCCCCGACGACGACGACGCGTCGGCCCGCGAGGTCCAGGCCCGCCAGGTAGTGCTGCTCACTCGCCATGCGGGACAGCATGCCTGGTCACCTCCTGGGAGGAGAAAATCGCCGCCCGTCAGTGTGACCGAGGCGGCACCGGTCAGCCGCAGAAGCGCCGGTCGACGCCGTCGGGCTTGTGCCCGGCCGCGTCCTGGCTGTCGGCCAGGTGCTCGTCGAAAGCCCGCTGCCAACCGTCGGCGCGGGCAGTGATCCGTTGACCCCCACCCGAACGGTCCCGGACAGGTAGCGGGCTGCAGGGCTGAGCAACATCCGCACGGCCGCGGTCGACCCGGCGACGACCAGCACGGCGGCGGCGAGCGGCAGGATCCTGGTGCGGCGCAGGCTGGTCATCGCTTCTCCCAGCCTGCGGCCAGCACTGCCGCGAGGTAGCCGAGGCCGCCGATCGGGAGCCCGATCAGCAGGGCGACCAAGGCGCTGTAGCCGGACTGCCAGAGGAACGTGCCGCTGGCGGCCGCACCGAGCACCACGGTGCAGATCCTCCACGGAGCCAAGAGCTTTCCGGTGAACGCGGTGAGCCGTGCCTGCTGCGGCGCCCGCGCGAGTTCATTGCGCCAGCACGTACGCCGGAGAACGTCGAAGAGCTGCTCGACGTCCCCCCCCTATCGCCTCGGGCAAGACCCGACCGCTGAAGCAGCTGTCGACGATGACGATCCGGTTGGCGGCCGGACTCTCCCGGATGATCGTGCGCACGTCAGAGTAGGTAGCGCGTCGTGCCACCAGAGGTAGTCCGAGGGATCGGTGTTCGGCAGGCAGAGGTAGAGGTCGTCCTCAGCCGGGTCCTGCGGGGTGGCGTGACCGGCCAGGTACACCAAGAGGACGTCGGTGGCCTGCAACGACACATCCCGCAACGTGCGCAAGATCTGCTTGCGGTCCACCGTGTCCACGAGACGCAGTGATCGCAGCGGAAGCCGCCAAACTCCGTGTCCGCCAAACCTCAACCAGCCCGTGCACAGTGGCCCGCACGGTTGGGAGTTGCCGGTCCACCAGCTGACCGCTGGAGGGCGTTACCGACCGGGCGCGAACCGACCCGCCAGGGGCCCCGCGAGGATCAACCCGCCTTGCGCCAGATGCCCTCGATGCCCTCGGAGCGCGCGCGGTGGTCGATGTAGAGCAGCGACTGGACCACCGCGTACGCCGGTGAGGACAGGATGCCGCCGATGACGATCGCGAGGGACTGGGCGAGCAGGCTGCCGCCGCTGATCCGGTCGAACAGGGTGCTGATGATCAGCGCCAGCAGGCCGAGGGCGATCTGGGCCAGCGCCAGGATGCCCAACACCCGCCACCAGCCCACCGCGTGCACGAGCTTGCGGGAGCGGTCCAGGGCCGCGGCGGGGCCGACGCCCTCGACCACCACGACCGACGGGGCGAAGACGAACGCGATGGCCAGGTAGACCAAGCCCGCCAGGGCGGGCAACATCAGCAGGACACCGGCGGCGCCGCCGACCAGGACCGGCATGATGGCGATCAGGATGACCAGCGTGTAGACGACCAACGTCAGCACCGTGGTCGCGAACAGCCTGGGCAGCGCGGGGGCGGCCTCGGCCAGCGCGGCGCGCGGTGGGGTGGTGTGGCCGAAGACCGCCCGCGGTACGACCACGTTGACCACCGAGGTGATCACCAGGCCGAGCACGGCGAGGATGGCCAGTTCGAGCAGCGCGTCGTAGAGGATCGGCCGCAGCAGCGCCCAGTCGGGGCGCCTGCCCGCGACGATGGTGTCCGGGTCCGGGACGGGGCCGATGAACAGCGCGGTGAGCAGCCGGTGCAGCAGTTCGCCGACCACCAGGACCACCGCGGCGATGCCCAGCAGGGCGGGGGCGTTGCGGCGCAGCGCCTGCGCGGCGCCGCCGACGATGTCGGTCAGCGTCAACGGCCGCAGCGGGACGATGCCCAGTTGCAGCGCCTCCGGCTCGCCCGAGGGGGGCATGGGGGTGAACGGTCCGTCGGGATGCTGCTCGGTCATGCCGTCCCCAGGTCGTGCGGCTGCGGCGAGTCCGCGCCCCTGGAAAGGCTACAGGTAGCCGCCGACGAACTTGAGGGCTTCGGGCAGCGCCCGCTTGAAGTACTCCGTGTCGTGGCCGCCGGGGGTGAACGACGCGGTGACCGCCTTGGTCTTGTCGGCGAGCCTGCGGGTCAGGTCGACGAACGGCCGGTCCTCGGTCCCGCACCACAGGCCCACCGGCACGTTGGACAGCTCGACGGTGTGCCGCAGCGGGTCGAACTCCTTCCACTGCGCCTCGTCGTGGTAGATCTTCGTGCCCGCGGCCTCGCCCCAGGTGTCGAACAGCGTCGGGCTGATCGCCGCGACGGCGGCGTAGCCGGGGGTGCGCGCGGCCACCAGCGCCGCCGAGCCGCCCTCGCCGAAGCCGAGCACCGAGAACGGGGTGCTGGCCAGGTCGTGGTAGTCCAGCCAGCCGGGGAGGTCCTGGTTGAGCATGCGCTGCGGGTCGTCGTCCTTGTCGCCGACCCAGCGGCCGCCGTCGACCGAGGCGATGGCGAACGGCTGGTTCCCGCTCTTCACCAGCTGCGTGAGCATGTCCGGTAACCCGAGCTCCAGGAAGCCCTTGGCGGTGCCCAGCCCGCCGTGCAGCGCGAGGCAGACCGGGATCGGCTCCGGCGGGATCCCGGCCGGGCGGATGATGACGATGTCGACCTCGCGGTAGCGCCCCGCGGACAGGCTGCGGCCGGTGACCACCGGCGGCGCCTCGGACACCGGCGCCCGGGTCTGCAGCGCGTCCGGCGTGCCCGCCGGACCGGCCTGCTGCTGGCACCCCGCGACGAGTCCCGCTCCCAGGCCCAGGCCGCCCAGCAGCACCGACCGCCGGGACACCCGAACAGTTCGCGCAGTATTCACAAGTTCTCCGCTCGTCACGGACCCCTCCGGAGATCCTATTGGTCTAGCGCGCGTTCGTGGCCATACCCGTCGAAACGGATATCCCTGGAGCGCTCCCGGTTTCGCGCCGCCGACCCCCCGGCGACCTCGACCGTTCACCACCCGTGGTCGGCTGGTGACACTGGCGGACCGGAGGACGCGCCGGGTACCCACGGTGGGTCGCTCCCGGTACACCACGTGTTTCCTCGTGCTCCACCAGCGTGTTCCGATCGACCGTAGACATCCCGGTGGGCGATTCGCGCACGGAAACGGGGGCACTCGGGCAATTACCTACGATCGGCGTGGGCCATCCGACGGACACCCCGGCGACTCTGGTCCCTACCGGACAGTCCTGTCCAGTGCCGGTGTCGCGGCCGCGCGGGTCGTAGACCAGTGCACCGACTCGGCGAGCGCCTCGACCGGGGGCGAGATGACCTTCAGACATGCCGACAGTGTGGCGCCCACCACTGTCCGAGCGGAACACCTGGGCGACTTCTGACCGCCGCCAGGCTCGGCGACGTGGCCCGACACGAGCGGCGCGGCGCTCAATTTGTCCAAAATGGACGATATACGGTGCGTGGTCGGCCGGTCGCGGCGACGGTACCCGCCGCCAAGCCGCCGCCGCGGTTCGACGTCCGTGACGCCTACTTGCGGCTGCCCCACAACAGGAAGGTCGAGCTCGCCGGGGCCACGCCCACGGTGTCACCGGGCAGCGCCACCAGGCTCGACGACGAGAGCTGGCAGCCGTCGACCGCGTAGCCCGCGTCGGCCAAGGTGGCACGGGTGTGCCCGAGCCGGTCCAGTTCAGGTACCAGCACCACGACCCGGTTCGCGCCGACCCCCGCGCAGGCCCGCACGATGTCCGGGCGGGAACTCGCGACGAACACCGAGTCCGGGCGCGGCAGGCTGGGCAGCACCTCCGGCGGGTCGCCGTCGGCCAGCCGCACGTCGACGCCGTGCGCGCCCGCGTTGGCCACGATCCGCACGCACAGCCCCGAGTCGCGCTCGACCGCGATCACCGCGGCCCCCAGCCGGGCCGCCTCGATGCCCAGCGCGCCGGAACCGGCGCAGACGTCCCAGACCAGCGCGCCCGGCCGGGGCGCGAGCCGGGCCAGCGCCAACGCGCGGACCTCGGGGGCGATGCCCACCCCGGAGCGGGTGGCGAAAGCGCTTTCGTCCAGGGCCCAGCCGTCGGCGGGCGGCACCGGCTGACCGCCCGCGATCCACTCGTCGTGGCCCACCGCGTCGATGGAGGTCAGGCACAGCACCAGGTTCGGCTCCCGCCAGCGCCGCCGTTCGGCCTCCGTGACGTCCACAATGGACAGTGTCTCGGCCGGGCCGCCGACGTCCTCTAGCACCGCGAGGTTGCGCCGCCAGCCGACCAGTTCCCGGGCGAGCTCCGCCGGTCCGGCGCTGGGCGCGGTGAGCACCGCTACCGCCTTGCGCGCGCGGCAGATGTTCACCGCGGGTCGGAAGTCCCGACCGCGCGCGCTCACCACGGTGATGTCGTCCCACGGTCGCTTGAGCATCGCGGCCATGCGCTGGAGGTCTGTCACGGACGGCAGACTGGCAACGGGTAAGCCCCGGCCGCGCAGGGCCCGCAGGCACCCGAAGTAGCCCGCGTCGCCCGGAACCAGGACGACGACGTCCTGACCCTCGGACACGGCCTTGGCGATCTCGTCCACGGTGGACTCGCCGAGCGGACCGATGACCGCGACCGTGCGGGCGTCGCCTGCGTGGACTGCCAGCAGAGACCGCGGTCCGACGACAAGTCCGGCCGTCCCCAGGGCCTGTTCGGCACCCGCGGGCACGGACTGCCCGGCCACACCCACCACGGTCACCGTCATGGCGGGTATTCGACCACGTTCAGGCGGCCCGCGGGAGGCTCAGGACTTCTTGGTCGTCCGTCGGGCGGTCGTGCGGGGAGCCCGGGGTTGCTGCTTCTTGGGGGTCGGCGCGCGCTTGACGGGCGCTACCGCCTCGACGGCGCTCTCGACCGGCTCGATGACCTCTGGTTCAGGCTCAGGTAGTGCGGGCGGTTCCTCTTCCGGTGCTTCGACAACAGCCACCGCGGAACCGTTAGTCCGCTTCGCCCAAGAGCCCTCGGTACGCGAAGACCGCCAACTGCGCGACGTCCAACGCTGTCCGACCTCGGTCTCGCGCGGGGCGTAACCGGCGCGCGGCTTGGCCTGCCGCAACGCGTCGCCGATGAGGAAGTGCACGTGTCGCCACAGGTTCGCGCGCTTGACCTCGGCGACCAGCTCCGCGAGCGTCGTGTGCAAGAGGGTCTCGTCGGGCCAAGACACCTTGTACGCCACCACGACCGGCATCTCCGGGTCCAGCCCCGCGGCGGTGAGCGCCTCGACCAGCTCCGCGGCGCGCGCGGCGGGCGCCTGCACCGCGATGGTCCGCCCGTCGGCCGCAAGTTCGCGCACCCGGTCGAAATCGGCCTCGGTGACGACCAGCGTGTCCGCGCCACCGGTCTCGACCGCGCCGGTGCCGGTCGCCGCGACCGCGGCCGAGACCGGGGAGACCCCGGGGACCACCTCGACGTCGAGCCCCAGCTTCACGCAGGTCTCGCGCTGCTCGCGCAGGTCCGCGCTCAGCGCGGGGTCGCCCGCGACCAGGCGGACCGCGCGGTGGTGCCTGCTGGCCAGCCTGCGCAGGAGCTCCACCAGCTCGTCGGCGCCGAGGCGCGCGTGGTCGACCAGTTCGGCGTCGGGCTTGGTGTGCTCGCGCAGCCAGGCCGCGTCGACCACGCTCGGGGTGTAGAGCACGAGGTCGGCCTGGGCGATCCGGCTCGCGCCGCGCAGGGTGAGGAGATCGGCCGCACCTGGTCCAGCTCCCACGAAACTCACGGCGCCACGCATGGCACGACCGTATCGCCTGTCACCTAGGGCACCCGGACCTGGGCCGGTGGTGACCGCGGTGCCAGACTCGCAGCCGTGAACCCGGACGCACCCACCCCCGCCGACCAGGTGTTCGACTGGATCGACCGGCACGCGGAGGAGCGGAAGCAGGCGGGTCTGAGCAGGCAGCTGCGGCCCCGCGCGCACGACTCGGACCTGCTCGACCTCGCGGGCAACGACTACCTCGGGCTGGCCAAGGACAAGCGGGTCGCGGGCGCGGCCGCCGCGGCGACGCTGCGCTGGGGCGCCGGTTCGACGGGCTCGCGGCTGGTCACCGGGAGCACCGAGCTGCACAGCGAGCTGGAGTTCGAGCTCGCCCGGTTCTGCGGGACGCAGTCCGCGCTGGTGTTCTCCTCCGGGTTCGCGGCGAACCTGGGCGCGGTGACGGCCCTGTCGGGCAAGAACTGCTCCATCGTCACCGACGCGCACATCCACGCCTCGCTGATCGACGGGTGCAGGCTCGCCCGCGCCGAGGTGGCCGTGGTCGGGCACCTCGACCCGGCCGCTGCGGGCCGGGCACTGGCCACCCGCCGCACCGAGCGCGCCCTGTTCGTGACCGACTCGGTGTTCAGCGTGGACGGCGACCTGGCCCCGCTGGCCGAGCTCGCGGCGGTGTGCAGGCAGCACGGCGCGGGTCTGATCGTCGACGACGCGCACGGTCTGGGCGTGCTCGGCGAGGGCGGCCGGGGCGCGGTGCACGCGGCGGGCCTGGCGAAGGACCCCGACGTGGTGACGACGGTGACGCTGTCGAAAGCCCTGGGCGCCCAGGGCGGCGCCGTGCTGGGTCCACGCCGGGTGATCAAGCACCTGGTGGACAACGCGCGCAGCTTCATCTTCGACACCGGCCTGGCCCCCGGCAGCGCCGCGGCGGCGCTGTCGGCGCTGGGCGTGCTCAAGGAGGAGCCCGAACGCGCGACCCGGGTCCTGGAGGTCGCGACCACCCTGGCGGCCCGCCTGGCCGAGGCCGGGCTCACCGTGAGCGAGCCGACCGCGGCCGTGGTCTCGGTCCGGGCGCCCTCGCCGGAGGCGGCGCTGACCTGGTCGAACGACTGCCGCGCGGCCGGGGTGTGGGTGGGCTGCTTCCGCCCCCCGTCGGTGCCCGACACCGTGTCCCGGCTGCGCCTGACCGCTCGGGCCGACCTCACCGAGGGCGACATCGACCGGGCGGTGGACGTGATCACCCGGCACGCGCCGCGCTGAATCCGGTCGACGAAGGGCGCCCCGCGCCCCATGATGCGGGGATGGACCATGCCCCGGTGGACTACGTCGCGGTGAACAAGGCGAACTGGGACGAACGCGCGCCCGCCCACGCCGCCTCCACCGACTACGGCTTCCAGCGCTACCGCGACGACCCCGAACACCTCAGCGACGTCGTGCGGTTCGACCGCCCGCGGCTGGGCGACGTGTCGGGGCTGCGCGGCGTGCACCTGCAGTGCCACATCGGCACGGACACCCTGTCCCTGGCCCGACTCGGCGCGCGGATGAGCGGACTGGACTTCTCCCCCGCGTCCCTGGCCCAAGCCCGACTGCTGGCCGAGGGCGCGGTGGACTACTACGAGGCCGAGGTCTACGACGCCGTCTCGGTGCTCGGCGCGGCCCAGTTCGACCTGGTGTACACGGGAGTCGGGGCGCTGTGCTGGCTGCCGTCGATCCGGCGGTGGGCAGGCGTGGTGGCCGGCTTGTTGCGGCCCGGAGGTCGACTGTTCCTGCGGGAAGGGCATCCGATGTTGTGGGCCCTGGACGAAAAGGCGAATCCGGCGGTGTTGCGGTATCCGTATTTCGAACAGGAAGAGCCGCTGGTGTTCGACGAGCCAAACACCTATGTGGACACGGACGTTGTGTTCACACATGGACTTGCGGCGACGTGGAACCACGGGCTGGGGGAAGTGGTGACGGCGCTGTTGGATGAGGGACTGCGCATCACGCGGCTCGAGGAGCACGACAGCGTGTCTTGGGATGCCCTGCCCGGGCAGATGACGCTTGGCCCCGACGGGGAGTGGCGACTGAAGGAAGCGCCGGAGCGACTGGCGGCCAGCTATACGTTGGAAGCTGTGCTGGATTAGGAAGACCATTTGCGGATCCAGCCACCCGCCAAGAGCACTGGAAAACAGTCTTGCCCAGCCAGCAACTGACCGCGCCCGCCCAACCAACTGCTGGATTGGGTGAACCTGCTTTGTCTGGGGAGAAAAGAGGCGCTAGCCTGGCCCAGGCGGTGGGTATCCCTTTCCCACCCGCTTTACCCACGGCGCCTCTTTTCTTAGGGGCCCCAGACAAAGCAGGTTCACCCAATCCAGCCCCCGCTGGCACAGCAAACCGGAATATGGCTGTTTCAATGGCGTCCGGGGCGGCGCATTCTGATGTGGGGGATTCCGTCGTCCAGGAACTCCTCGCCTTCCGGGTGGTAGCCGTGGCGGGCGTAGAGGTTCTGGGCCTGGACCTGGGCGTCCAGGACACTCGGGTCGGGGCCGATGTGGTCGAGGGCCGCGGCCATCAGCTTTCCGCCCAGGCCGGTGCCTCTGGCGTCCAGCGCTGTGCAGACCCTCCCGATCCGGCGTTCCGTGCCCGGCGTGCCGAGGATTCTGAGGCAGGCCAGCGGCTCCGCTGCCGGTTGCCACCACAGGTGGACGGTGTCCGGGAGCAGGTCGCGTCCGTCCAGTTCCGGGTAGGGGCACTCCTGCTCCACCACGAAGACGTTCACCCGCAAGCGGAGTAGCGCGTAGAGGTCTTCGCTGGTCAGGTCTGGGCCCAGGGCCGCGCGCATGCTCACGCGGCCCTGGATATCACAGGTGGGCGGTGATCAGGTCCGCGTACTCGGTGACGCGGGTGTAGACGCCGGGTTTGCCCGCCTCGGCGCAGCCCTCGCCCCAGGAGGCGATGCCGACGAGTCTGCCCGCCACCACCAGGGGGCCGCCGGAGTCGCCCTGGCAGGTGTCGACGCCGCCTTCGGGGACGCCCGCGCACACCATGCCGGGGGCGGTGAAGCCGTTGTAGTCGCGGGCGCATTCGGTGTCTGCGATGAGGGGGACCTCGGCCTTGAGGAGGTAGCGCGAGGGCGGCCCGCCGTCGGAGGTGCGGCCCCAGCCGAGGATGGTGGCGGGGGTGCCCGCGGGCTGATCGTCCGCGGCGGCCAGTGGGAGCGGGCGGTAGGGCAGGCGCTGGGTGAGGGTGAGGACGGCGACGTCGTCACCGCCGGTGACGTTGGAGTAACCCGGATGAATCCAGGCCTCGCTCACCGTGGTGATCAGGCCGGTGCCCGCCTGCTTGTCCTCGCGGCCCGCGACGACCCGGATCGAGGCCACCGGGACCGCCTTCGCGCAGTGCGCGGCCGTGACCACCTTGTCCCGGGTGACCAGGGTGCCGCCGCAGAACTGGAAGCCGTCCGCGGTGGCCAGGTAGACGACGTAGGGGTGGTCGGCGATGGCCGCCCGGTCACCGCCCACGATCTGCTCGCGGGCGTTGGCGCGGCCGAACTGGCCGAGCAGCACCGCCGCGATGATCGCCAGGGCGGCGAGCGCGCCGAGGATCCGGCGCACGTGTCGCCTCATGGGGGTCTCCTATCGGTGGGGAAGTGCGTGCTCGGGTGGACACGCTAGGTCAAACCAGCGGGAAATCGTGACTCTGCGCTGTCGCTCGAACGGGTGGACCTTGGTGCGTGCGGCATGCTGGGCACGTGCGCCTCCGCCTCCTCGCCGCCCTGGCCCTCACGCTCGCCGTGGTCGCCGGCTGTGTCACCCCGGAGCAACAGCGGGCCGCGAGCTCGCCCGCCACCACGTCGAGCCCGGAGGCCGCCGAGAGCTCGTCCGCGCCCGCCGAGACCACCACCGAGACCACGACGACGACGCCACCGCCCACGACGACCACCGCTACGACACAGGTGCAAGCGCCCGGGTGGGTGGTCGGTGCGACGCCGCTGCCGTTGGGCCCGGACGGGTTCGGCCAAGTGCTGCCCACGCCGCCGGTGCTGCGCAACCGCGCCCTGCCCACAAGGGACCTGTTGCCGCCACCGGCCGACGGTCGCTACGCCTCCACGGTCGCGCCGGTGCCGGACGCGGTGCTGCGGCGCAGCACGTGGCAGGCGGGCTGCCCGGTGCGGCGGGAGGACCTGCGCTACCTGACGATGTCGTTCTGGGGCTTCGACGGGAAGACCCACACCGGCGAGATGATCGTCAACGCCCGGGTGGCCGACGGCGTGACGCGGGTCTTCGGCACCCTCTACGAGATCCGCTTCCCACTGGAGGAGATGCGGGTGACCGCCCGGCCGGAACTGGACCTCGCACCGACCGGCGACGGCAACAACACCGGCGCGTTCGTCTGCCGCCCGACCGTGGGCGCCACGACCTGGTCGGCGCACGCCTACGGCCTGGCGGTGGACGTGAACCCGTTCTGCAACCCCTACCTGAAGGGGAAGCTGGTCCTGCCGGAACTGGCATCGTCCTATGTGGACCGGAAGAACCGCCGCCCGGGCATGCTCTTCGCGGGCGACCGGGTGGTCCGCGCCTTCGCCGCGATCGGCTGGTCCTGGGGTGGGGCCTGGACCTCACCGGTGGACATCCAGCACTTCTCCGCGACGGGCCGGTGAGCGGGCGGTGGCCGTGCTGAGGTCGGTCGCGCTGTTCGTGCTGGCCGCCCTCGCCGAGATCGGCGGCGCCTGGCTCGTCTGGCAGGGCATCCGCGAGTCGCGGGGCTGGCTGTGGGTGCTCGGCGGCGTGCTGGCGCTGGGCGCCTACGGGTTCGTCGCCACCTGGCAGGCCGACGCCCACTTCGGCCGGGTTCTCGCGGCGTACGGCGGGGTGTTCGTCGTCGGCTCACTGGCCTGGGCGGTCGCCCTGGACGGCTTCCGCCCCGACCGCTGGGACGTGATCGGCGCGGCCGTCTGCCTGGTGGGCGTAGGGGTCATCATGTACGCCCCGCGCACGTAGGGGTGTAACGCTCCGCACAGACCGTACGACCCTGCAATGGATTGCGCGGACGGAACCACACCGAGGTGGCGCCTCGGTTTTCCGCCGTAAGCAACGTGGCCAAGCGCCTCGTCCACTCCGGCAACGGTGACGCACTGCGATCATTTTGGAGGATTCAGTGGAGACGAGTACAACCGAACCACGAACCGGCAGGCTGTGGCTCTTCCTGGTCGTCTGGCTGTCCTGGTTCGCCATCGGCTTCCCCTACACCGACCCGACCTGGCGCTCCACCGCGGTCGACGCCCTCATCGCCACCGGCGGCGCCACCCTGATGGTCCTGGCCGTCACCACCATCGGTTGGTGGCAGCACCGCCCCAAGGCCGCCGACCAGGTGGGCCAAGAAGTGGGCCAAGAACAACACCAGTGAGCGCCCGGCCTGCCCCGTGGATGAGCCCAGCTCATCCACGGCCGGCCCCGGGGCGAGCCGAGCACTGACCACGGCGGCGCGGCCGATCCGGCACGACCGCGCCCGGCTGACCACCGGATGCCCTGGTGGACAACGTTTTCCGACCCCGCGGGGACGGCCACCACAGCACCAGCACGGCGCGCGGACGCCCCCGGGAGCTCAGTTCGCCGGCGTGTCCTCGCCCCGAGCACCACCGCCGAACCGGTTGAACACCTTTCCGGCCGCGTCCGACAACGCCCCGCCGACGTCGTTGAGCACCTTCGCCAGCGGATCGGCCGAGGAGTTGAACGACTCCTTGTACGACTTGGCCGCGGACTTCATGTCGTCGCTCAACGTGCTGGTGGGGCTGTCTTCGTCGCGGCGCGAGTAGTCGCCCGCCAGGATCGCCCGGTAGTCCTCGGACGCCGCCCACCGCTGCAGCTGCGCGGCGCGCACCACGGCGAACGGGTGGCTCATCCCCTCGACGCTGCGCAGCTTGTGGATGCTGTCGCGGATGTCGTCGACCTCCTCGTACTCCTTGGCCTGCTGGAGGAACGACGGGATGTCGATCTGGGTGAGGTCGGTGCCGCCCGCCAGGTAGACGTGCGTGCGCAGGGCGGCGGCCGGGTCCTGGCCGCAGAGCAGGCCCGCGCGGTCGCAGGTGAGCTCGGCCTTGCGGAACCACTCGCGCAGCGCGGCGATGGCCGCGCGCAGGGCGAGGGCGCCCGCCGGGATGAAGGCGACGCTCATCTGCAGGTGCAGCAGCCGCAGCAGCAGGGTGCGCAGCACCGCGTGGCCGGATAGCACGTGGCCCATCTCGTGCCCGATCACGAACCGCAGGCTCTCGGTGTCCAGCGCCTCCACCAGTCCCGTGGTGAGCACGATGAACGGCTCGTCGATGCCCACCGTCATCGCGTTCGCGACCGGGTTGCGCTCGACGAACAGGTTGGGCACCGTGTCCAGGTCGAGGGTCTCGGCGCACTCGACCCGCAGCCGGTCGATCTTCGGGTACTGCTTCTCCCCCACCCGGATCGCCGAGGCGAGCGCCAGCAGCCGCTCGCCGCGCTCGCTGAACAAGCCGGAGACCGCCTTGAGCACCTCGGTGAGCCCGGGCACCGCGCGCAGCCCCGCCATGGCCCCGCGGTCGGCCGGGTGCTCGTACGCGCGCGGGCTGATGCGCGGGAACCGCACTCGGGTCGATGACTGCGAGACCTCGTTGTCCGTCACTTCTTCCTCCCCTGGCATGGTGTGGCGCCCACAGTAGGCGGAATCCCCGAGGTGGGTGGTTGTTTGTCCACACCCTGCGCTGACCAGCGGAAACAGTTAGCTTCGGCGGGTGAGCGACCCCGAACTGTCCGCGGTCGCCGCCTTCCTCGGCGGCACCGCGCTGTCCTTCCTGCTGGTGATCCCGTACATCGCCTGGAGCTATCGCGGGCGCGGGCAGCTGGGGCTGGGGCACGCGCTGCTGGCGTTCGGCTTCCTCGTCTACGCGCTCGCGCTGTGGACGTACACACTGCTGCCGGTGCCGGACACGACGCCGCAGTGGTGCGCCGCGCACGCCGGCTCAGGCCCGCAACTGCGCCCGTTCCAGTTCGTCGCGGACTTCCGCACCGAGCACGTCGGCGACGGCCTCCGCGCGGTCTTGCGCAACCCGGCGTTGCAGCAGGTGGTGTTCAACGTGGCGCTGTTCGTGCCGTTCGGCATGTTCGGCAGGCACTTGTTCCGCCGCGGTCCGGTCACCGTCGTCCTCGCCGGGTTCCTCACGTCATTGTTCATCGAGTTCACCCAACTCACCGCGGTGTGGGGGCTCTTCGCGTGCCCGTACCGCCTCTTCGACGTCGACGACCTCTTGGCCAACACCGCAGGCGCGGCCCTGGGCCTTCTCTTGGCCCCCGTGCTCCGATTGGTCCCCGGGCAGCGGATCACCAAAGCGCCCGGTGAACCGCGTAAGGTCACCACCGCCCGCAGGCTGCTCGGCATGCTGGTCGACGTCGCGAGCGTCGTTCTCCTCGGCGTACTCCTCCAGGTCGCGGCGAACGCGGTAGCGATCTACGGATTGCACACCAACGCGGACGGCCTCAACTGGCTCTTGGCCTACGCGATCCCCGTTGGCGCGCTCCTGTTGGTCCTACCGCTCGCCGGTAATGGCGCCACGCTCGGACAACGCATCGTCTTGCTCAACCCCGTCAACCGGAACGGCGACAAACCCGCTGTCCCCCAGATGTTGCTCCGCTTCGCCGTCGGCAGCGGCGGCTACTTCACGCTCACCCAGTTCGACCTGACACTCCTGGCGTTCCTCCTCGCAGTGGTCAGCGTGGTGATGGCGTGGCGTCCGCGGGACCACCGCGGGCTCAGCGGGGTGGTCGCCGGACTGCGTGTGGTCGACACGCGAGCGGCCGCGGCCGGGACTAGATTCAACGCGGAAGATCACCGGAAACCAGTGGAGGAACGTCCATGAGCCTCGACCGCCCGGTCGCTCCGGACCCGTACGAGCTGCTGCCCGAGACCGGCGCGTTCACCGTCACCTCGACCGACGTGCGCGACGGCGAGAAGCTCGACCTCGAGTACGTGCACGACTCCGCGGGCGGGAAGAACGTGTCCCCGCAGCTGTCCTGGAGCGGCGCGCCCGAGGACACCAAGAGCTACGTGGTGACCTGCTTCGACCCGGACGCGCCGATCCCCGGCGGGTTTTGGCACTGGGTCGCGGTGAACATCCCCGCCTCGACCACTGAGCTGCCCACCGGCGCCGGGGCGGGCGACAGCTCACTGCCCGAGGGCGCCTTCCACGTCCGCCCCGACTTCGGCGACCGGCAGTACGGCGGCGCCGCCCCGCCGCCGGGCGACCAGGACCACCGGTACTACTTCGTGGTGCACGCGGTGGACGTGGCCAAGCTCGACGTCGACGAGGACTCCAGCCCGGCCGTGGTGAGCTTCAACCTGGCCTTCCACACCTTGGCGCGCGCGATCATCACGCCCACCTACGCGCACTAGGCGTACCCGGGGGTCAGTGCGCGACGTCGATCACCAGCCGGTTGGGCGAGGCGAGGTCGAACACCTTGACCGAGGTCCGCACGCGCAGCCCGAGGCCGACGCTGAGCACCCCTTCGAAGTCCCCGTCCACGACGACCGCCTGAACGTTGGCCAGCTCCCGGGTGCGGAACTTGCGCGGCCCGGGGAAGGTCGGGTTGCCCGCGTCGTCGTGGGCGGCGGCGGGTTGCAGGGTCAGCTGGATGAACTCCGAGCCGGTGAGCCACTCGATCTCGCCGCTGGGGTCGGAGATCAGCTCGTCGGTGAACTCGTGCGCCACCTGCGGCACCGGCCCGGTGAAGTCGAGCACGACACGGTCGAAGGTCTCGTGCCTACCGACGCGGATGGCCGTAAGAGCCGTAAGAGTCGTCATGCCAAGCAAGAGCGGCTGAGCGCCCGTGCGATACACCCCCGCGCGTCCCGGCCGGGAATGCGCCGCGGCCGACATGGGGTTGGATGAGGACGTGGCCCACTACGACCTCGTGATCATCGGGACCGGATCCGGCAACTCGATCCTGGACCCGCGCTTCGCCGACCTGCGGGTGGCGATCGTCGAGCGGGGGGTGTTCGGCGGGACGTGCCTCAACGTCGGGTGCATCCCGACGAAGATGTTCGTGCACGCCGCGGACGTGGCGGCGACGCCGTCGAAGTCGAGTCGGCTGGGCGTCGACGAGACCCTGGACCGGGTCCGGTGGCCCGACATCCGCGACCGGATCTTCGGGCGGATCGACCCCATCGCCGAGGGCGGCCGCAAGTACCGGCAAGAGCACCCGGACAACGTGAACGTCACCGTCTACAACGGCAACGCGAGGTTCACCGCCCCGCGCGAGCTGGAGATCACCCCGAACGACGGCTCCCCCGCCGAGACCGTCACCGCAGACCGGTTCGTCTTGGCCGCGGGTGGCCGCGCTGTGGTCCCCGACATCGAGGGCATCCACGACGTCCACTTCCACACAAGCGACACGGTCATGCGGCTCGACGAGCTCCCCGGCAGCATCACCATCCTGGGAAGCGGGTTCGTCGCCGCCGAGTTCGCGCACGTGTTCTCCTCATTCGGCGTCCAGGTAACGCTAATCGCGCGCTCAGGCGCTCTATTGCGCGGCGAAGACCGCGACGTGAGCCTCCGCTTCACGCAACTCGCGCAAGAGCGCTGGGACGTGCGCCTGGACCGCAAGGCAGTGAGGGCTGAGAGCCTCGACGCAGGCGTCCGGCTCCACCTTGAGGGCCCGCAGGGCGCCGAGACCGTGGACAGCGACCTCCTGCTCGTCGCCACCGGGCGCACGCCCAACTCCGACCAGCTCGACGTCGCGGCGGCAGGCATCGAGGTGCTGCCCAGCGGGCACGTCAAGGTCGACGAGTACCAGCGCACGACCGCCGACGGGGTGTGGGCGCTGGGCGACATCTCCTCGCCGTACGAGCTCAAGCACGTGGCCAACCACGAGGCGCGCGTCGTGCAGCACAACCTCTTGCACCCGGACGACCTCCAAGCCGCCGATCACCGGTTCGTCCCGCACGCGGTGTTCACCTCGCCGCAGATCGCGTCGGTGGGGATCACCGAGCAGGAGGCGGAGCGGAGCGGCATCAGCTGGGTCGCGTCGTCGCAGGCGTACGCGGGCATCGCCTACGGCTGGGCGATGGAGGACACCACCGGCTTCGCCAAGGTCATCGCCGACCCGGACACCGGTCTGATCCTCGGCGCGCACATCATCGGGCCGCAGGCGCCGACGGTGATCCAGCCGCTGATCCAGGCGATGAGCTTCGGCCTGGACGCCCGCGCGGTGGCCAGGGGCCAGTACTGGATCCACCCGGGCATGCCCGAGGTGGTCGAGAACGCCCTGCTCAGCCTGCCGCTGTCCTAGACCTCGACGGCGGCCGTGGAGGCCTTGGAGGCCTTGGAGGCCTTGGAGGCCTTGGAGGCCTTGGAGGCCTTGGAGGCCTTGGAGGCCTTGGACGCCACTGTCCTGGGCCGACCCGCCGAGTGGCCGACGACCGCCTGCGCGGCGATGACGACGATCACGAAGACGAGCGACACCGTCCACCCGCCGGTGAGGCCCCGGAAGAGGCCGAACAGGAACGGTCCCAGCGCGCCGATCAGGTAGCCGATGCTCTGGGCCATCGCCGAGAGCGTGGCGGTGTCGTCGGGGTCTTCGGTGCGCAGCGCGATGAGGGTGATGGCCAGCGGGAACACGCCCATGCCGAACCCGGTCAGCAGGGTCCAGGCCAGCGGCGCGGCGGCGGGGGCGACCAGCAGGCCGACCATGCCGAGACCGCCCAGCGAGGTCATCACCACGATCACGGTGGACTGCGATCGCGCGCGCACGGCGAGCGGCGGCAGCACCAGACCCATCGGGACGCCGAACAGGCTGGTGATCGCGAGGTAGATCCCGGCGAGGTTGCGGTCGACGCCCGCGTCGATGAAGACCTCGGGCAGCCAGCCCATGACGGTGTAGGCGACCAGGGCCTGCAAGCCGAAGAAGATCGTGACCGTCCACGCCAGCCGGTCGCGCAGCAGCGACCGACCGCGGCGCGGGACGGCCACCGTCGCGTCCGTCGTGTGCCGGGCCCCCAGCCCCCACACGAGCAACGCCCCCGCGGCGAGGAGCCCCCACGCGCCCAGGGCCACGCGCCAGCCACCCAGGGCGTCCGAGAGCGGCGCGGTCACCGCGGCACCAAGACCGCCGCCGGCTGCGAGTGTCGCCGTGTACACGCCGGTGACCATCCCGAGCCTGCTCGGGAACGACTGCTTGATCACCACGGGGATGAGCACGTTGCCGACCGCGATGCCCGCGCAGGCGACCAGCGTGCCGCCGAGGACGACGACCGGCCCGTCCAACACCCGCAGGACCAGCCCCGCGGTCAGCAGGGCCAGTGCCCAGCCGACCGCCCGCGCCATGCCGAAACGCCTGCTCAGCGCGGGGGCGAGTACCCCGGCGAGGCCGAAGCAGATGGCCGGGACGGCGGTGAGCGCGCTGGCCCAGGCGTGCGCGGCACCGACGGAGCCGCGCACCTCCTCGAGCACGGATGCCAGACTGGTGACCGCGGGCCGCAGGTTGGCCGCGGCCAGCGCGACCCCCACGAGCAGCAGCGGGGTGCCGATCAGGGCAGTGTTTCGGGCACTGTTTCCGGCCGGGTGCGCCGACTGTGTCCCACTCGGCGGGGTTGACGTGGCAATCTTGACGTCCTTGGCGTCCTGCCCGCGGTGGACCGTCATGGAACGAGTATCACAAACATAGGATGTTTTGCTGAAAGGATGGCGCTGTGCCGTTGGCCACTACCCGGCGTTCCGGCCTCGTCGACCAGGTGATCGAGCAGATGCGCTCGGCGATCACCAGTGCGGAGTGGAAGGTCGGCGAGCGCATCCCGACCGAACCAGAGCTGGTCACCGCCCTGGGCGTCGGGCGCAACACCGTGCGCGAGGCGGTGCGCGCGCTGGCGCACGCGGGCCTGCTGGAGGTGCGCCAGGGTGATGGCACATTCGTGCGGGCCACCAGCGAGTTCTCCGGTGCCGTGCGCAGGCTGGCGGGCACCGAGCTGCGCGACGTGCTGCAGGTCCGGCGCACCCTGGAGGTCGAGGGCGCCCGGCTGGCCGCGGCGAACCGCACCGACCAGGACCTGGCGGAGCTGACCGAGCTGCTCGACGCCCGTGACCACTCCATGGTCAGCAAGGACTACGAGATCGGCGTCGACCAGGACGCCGCGTTCCACCTCGCGGTGGTGAAGTGCTCGCACAACCCGCTGCTCGCCGAGCTCTACCAGGGCCTCACCGAGGTGGTGCGGGCCTCGGTGGCCAGCACCGTGAGCACCAAGCCCAACCTGGCCACCATCGACCACCAGCGGCTGCTGGGCGCCATCCGCGACCAGGACAGCGACCGCGCGGCGGCCGAGGCGGGCGGCTTCCTCGACGAGCTGATCGCCGACCTCGACCTCGACTAGGCACGTGCCCGGTGCGGCCGGCGTGACTGCGGCGGGTGTGCCCGTCGCCCGAACCGGTGACTCGCCGGGAGGGCGCTAGGCCCCCGGCGGCAGCGCGCGCAGGCCCGCGGGCGCGCCGTGCTCGATGAGGCGCAGTACGGCGTCGGTGTCGAGGTTCTCGGCCACCAGGTCGCCGAGCAGGTCGAGCTGGGCGGCGCGCGCGGCGGCGAAGGACACGTCCGGCGCGGGCACGAAGCCGTCCCGGCCGGAGTGCTCGGCCGCCCAGCGCAGCAGGGCGCGCCGGACGCCGTCGTTCTCCAGCAGGCCGTGCCAGTGCGTGCCGAGGACGGCGCCCGCCGCCACCCCCTCGACCGTGCCGTCGGGCAGTGTGAGCAGGCCGGGCAGGTCTCCCCGGCGGACCACTCGGCCGTGGTGGATCTCGTAGCCGGTCGCGGGCTCGCCGAAGGCGGTGCCGACCGGCCGGGTGAGCGTCTTGGCCTGGTCGAACTCGACGTCGAGGTCGAGCAGGCCGAGGCCGTCGACCAGGCCCGCGCCCGACTCCACCCGGTCGTCGATGGACGCGCCGAGCATCTGGAACCCGCCGCACACCCCGAGCACCGGCAGGCCGCGGCCCGCGTGCTCGGTCACCGCGGCGGCCAGCCCGGTGCGCCGCAGCCAGCCCAGATCGTCCACAGTGGACTTGGAGCCGGGCAGCACCACCAGGTCGGCGTCGGCCAGCCGGGACGGCTCGGTGACGAAGCGCACCGACACCCCCGGTTCGCAGGCGAGTGCCTCGACGTCGGTGGCGTTGGAGATGCGCGGCAGCCGCACCACGGCGACGCGGAGCCACTGCGCGCCGACGGGGGGCGCGGGTCGGCCCACCACGCCGTCGGCGGCGTAGGAGAGCGAGTCCTCCGCGTCGAGCCACAGTTCCTCGCGCCAGGGCAGCACACCCAGGACGTCACGCCCGGTGAGATCGCGCAGTTGGCGCAGTCCGGGCTCCAGCAGCGCCGGGTCGCCGCGGAACTTGTTGACGATGAACCCGCAGACCAGCGCTTGGTCGGCCGCGTCCAACAGGGCGAGCGTGCCGAAGAGGTGGGCGAATACCCCGCCGCGGTCGATGTCGCCGACGACGACCACCGGCAGGTCAGCCGCCCGGGCCAGGCCCATGTTCGCGATGTCTCCCGCCCGCAGGTTGATCTCCGTCGGTGAGCCCGCGCCCTCGCAGACCACGACCTCGTAGTCGGCCCGCAGGTCGGCCAACGTCGCGAGCACCGTCCGCATCAGGTCGGCCTTGAGCTCCCGGTAGGACATCGCGGTGGCCACACCGGCGGGCTTGCCCAGGACCACGACCTGCGAGCTGCGGTCGGACCCCGGCTTGAGCAGGACCGGGTTGAACCGCACGCTCGGCTCCAGCCCGCAGGCAGCCGCCTGGACCGCCTGCGCCCGACCGATCTCGCCGCCCTCGATGGTCACCATCGAGTTGTTGGACATGTTCTGCGCCTTGAACGGCGCCACCCGCACGCCCTGGCGCGCCAGCCAGCGGCACAGACCGGCGACCACGACGCTCTTGCCCGCGTCCGAGGTGGTGCCCGCCACCAGCAGCGCTCCGGCCATCCCGCGCGTCCCCTCCCCCGATACCTCGACCTGCTGACATCATCCCGGTCATGCCCGCAGCACCCGTCACCGCCGTCCTGGTGCACAGCCCCTACCTCGGCCCCGCCACCCTGCGCCCGCTCGCCGACGAGCTGGCCGCGCTGGGACACCCGTCGGTGGTGCTGGACCTGCTGCCCAGCGTCGCGGCCGCGCCGGTGCACCAGCGGCTGATCGGGGCCTTCGCCGACGCCCTCTCCGACGCCGCGCTCACCGGCCCGCTGATGCTCGTCGGCCACAGCGGCGCGGGTCCGCTGCTGCCCGCGTTCGCCGACGAACTGGAAGACGCACGCGGTTTGCTCTACCTGGACGCGGGTCTGCCGACGCCGGGTAAGAGCTGGCGCGACGTGTATCCGCCCGAGCTGTACGCAAAGCTCCGGCAGCACAGCCGAGACGGTCTGCTCCCGCACTGGCCGCAGTGGTTCGACGAAGACCCGTTGCACGACATCACAGACGACTCCCTGCGCGCGGAGATCGCCGACGAACTCCCCGAGGTAGCGCTGGCGTTCCTCAAAGAGCCGCGCCCGAGCGTCGAGTGGAGCGGGCCCGCGGGCTACGTGGCGCTGTCCGCCGCGTACGCCGAAGAGCTTGCGGCGGCGCGCGAACTCGGCTGGCCGACACGTGCGCTCGACCTGCACCACCTGGCCACCGCGACCGACCCGCGGCCGGTCGCGGTGGCAGTGCTGGAGGTCCTGCTCACGCTGGCAGGGTGAGGATCTCCGCGCCGCTGTCGGTGACCAAGAGGGTGTGCTCGAACTGCGCGGTCCACGACTTGTCCTTGGTGGTCGCCGTCCAGTTGTCGGCCCACAGGTCGTAGTCGACGCCGCCGAGGGTGATCATCGGCTCGATGGTGAAGGTCATCCCGGCCTCGATCAGCGTCGGGTCGTTGAGGTCCTCGTAGTGCAGCACCACGAGTCCACTGTGGAACGACCGGGCGATGCCGTGGCCGGTGAACGCGCGCACCACGCCGTAGTCGAACCGCTTGGCGTACTTCTCGATCACCCGGCCGATCACGTTGAACGCCCGGCCCGGCCGCACGGCGGCGATGGCGCGCATGGTGGCCTCGTGCGTGCGCTCGACCAGCAGCCGCGCCTCCTCGCTCACCTCGCCCGCGAGGAAGGTCGCGTTCGTGTCGCCGTGCACGCCGCCGAGGTAGGCGGTGACGTCGATGTTGACGATGTCGCCGTCCTCGATCACCGTCGAGTCCGGGATGCCGTGGCAGATCACCTCGTTGAGCGAGACGCAGCACGACTTGGGGAACCCGCGGTAGCCCAGCGTCGAGGGGTAGGCGCGGTGGTCGAGCAGGAACTCGTGCACGACCGCGTCGATGTCGTCGGTGGTCGCTCCCGGCTTGACGGCCTTGCCGCCCTCCTGCAGCGCCTGCGCGGCGATCCGGCCCGCCACGCGCATCGCCTCGATGATCTCCGGCGGCTGCACCCACGGGTCGGTGTTCTTCGCGGGCGCGGGGCGGTCCACGTACTCGGGGCGGACGATGGTGGACGGCACGACCCGGCGGGGCGACTGCTTGCCGGGTGTCAGGAGGGCGCGGGCGGACATGCCCTCCACCCTACGACCACCCGCTCAGGCCAGGCCCGCCAGGAACCTCCCGGTGGCCGCGACCGCCGTACCGGACTGCCCGACGTCGGTGAGCAGCACGGCGAAGGCCAGGTCACCGCGGTAGCCGACGAACCAGCCGTGCGAGTGAGTCCCGTCACCGAACTGGGCGGTGCCGGTCTTGCCGCGCACGTCGCCGTAGGGGGCGAGCGCGCCCGCGGTGCCCATGGCGACCACCTCGGCCATCATCGCCCGGACCGGGTCGAGCACCGCGACCGGGACCGCGTCGGGGGTGGTGTCGGCCTTGGTCTCCACGCCGCGCACCAGGACCGGCTTGGGCACCGCGCCCGAGGCCACCGCGGAGACCAGCACAGCCATCCCGAACGGGCTGGCCACGACCTTGCCCTGGCCGAAGCCGTCCTCGGCGCGCTCGGTCTTGCCCGCCGCGGGCGGGACCGAGCCGGTGATCGTGGTGATCCCGGGGATGACGAAGTCCACGCCCAGGCCGAGCTGCTTGGCCATCCCGGTCAGGTCCTCGGGTCCCATGGTGACCGCGAGGTCGGCGAAGGTGGTGTTGCAGGAGAACGCGAACGCGCTGTGCAGCGGGATCACGCCCTTGTCGAACCGGTTGCTGTTGGGGATCTCGCGGCCGTCGATGGTGGTCGTCCCCGGGCAGCCCAGCGCCGAGTCGGCGGTGGCCTTGCCGGAGGAGATGGCCTCGGCGGCGGTCACGATCTTGAAGGTGGAGCCCGGCGGGTAGCGCCCGGTGAGCGCGAGCGAGCCCTGCTTGTCGGCCGGGTCGTTCTGCGCGACCGCGAGCACCTCGCCGGTGGAGGGCTGGATGGCCACGACCATCGACGGTGTCGCCTCGCCCGCGATCGCCGCCTGCGCGGCGTTCTGCACCTTCTTGCTCAGCGCCAGCTGCACCGCCTTCGCGGGCTCGGCGGGCTTGGCGAAGAGCTCCTCGCCCTCGGCGCCGGTGCTGTCGACGGTGTACACCCGCCAGCCGGACTTGCCCTCGACCTGGTCCTCCACGACCTTGCGCAGGGCGGGCATCAGGGTCGGGGCCAGCTTGCGGTCGACCGGCAGCAACCGCGACTCGGCGGTGAACCGGACGCCCTGCAGCTCGTAGATCAGCGGCCGGACCTTCTGGTAGTCCGCGTCGCGCAGGACGATCACCTGGTAGGGCTGGCCGTTCGCCTTGGCCGCGCCGTCGAGGATGGCCTGCGCGGTGACCGAGGCGTCAATGCCGGCGAGCGCCTTGGCCAGCTCACCGGCGATGGCGTTCGCGTCCCCCGCCTTGGCCGGGTCGAACAGCACCGAGACCACCCGTTCGGGCTGCAGCACCGCCTCGCCGTCGCGGTCGAGCACCGGCGCCAGCTGCGGCGCGGCGTCCTCGACCGCCAGCGCCTGCTGCGCGCCGAGCTTGGGGTGCAGCACGGCGGGCTCCCAGTGCACCTTCCAGCTCTCGCCCTGCTGGCGCAGGCCGAAGGTGCTCTCGTAGGACCACAGCCGGGCCTTGCCCAGGTCCCAGGTGATCTGGAAGGTGGCCTTCGGGCTCGGCCCGTCCGGCTGGTCGACCTTGGTCACCGACCCGGTCACGGTGGCGGGCTTGAGCGCGCCGCGGACCTTGTCCATCAGGTCCTTGGCCGAACCGGCCGAGTCGGTCTGCGCGGACGCGGTGGCGGTGTCGCCGCCGGTGAACGCGGCGAGGAACTGGCGGGCGGCGTCCTCGGGTCCTGGTTCGGAGCCGAACACACCGCAGGCCGACGACGGGAGGACGACCGCCAGCGCGGCGAGCAGGGCGACTGGGCGGCGGGAGTTGGCGCGCACGGCCCGAAGTATGCCAATCCGGGCGGGACGCCGGGGCGGATCGCGGCTAGAACAGGACCGTCGCGTACTGCCCCACCTGCGCGAAGCCGATCCGGTCGTAGACCGCGCGGGCGGGCGCGTTGTAGCCGTTGACGTACAGGCTGGCCGTCCGGCTCATCCCGGTGACCAGGCGTTGGACCACCGCGGCCGTACCCGTGGCACCCAGGCCGTGGCCCCGGCGATCGGGGTGCACCCAGACGCCCTGGATCTGGCCGACCGCGGTCGAGAGCGCGCCGATCTCCGCCTTGAACACCACGTCGCCGCCCTCGAACCGGGCGAACGCGCGGCCACCGGCGATCAGCTCGGCGACCCTGGCCCGGTAGCTCGCGCCGCCGTCCCCCGCGCGCGGGTCGATGCCGACCTCCTCGATGAACATCTTCACCGCGGCGGGCAGGTAGCGGTCGAGCTCGTCCGGGCGCACCGGCCGCACCAGGGGGTCGGGCACCACCAGCGGCGCGCTGGAGATCGCCATCAGCGGCTGGTCGGCGCGCACCTCGCGGGCCGGACCCCAGTCCGGTTCCAGCTCGGCCCACAGCCCGAGCACCTGTTCGGCGGGCCCGACCATGGACGAGCACATCCGCCTGCGGCGCAGCGCGCGGTCGGCGAAGGCGCGCAGCGCGGACCGCTTGCCGCGCAGCGGGATGAGGTTGGGACCGGCGAAGCAGAGCGCGTCCAGGCGGCCCACGGTGCGCAGGCCGCGGATGTCGCAGCCCCACACCTCACCGCCCAGGCGCCACGGGTCCAGCCCGACGGACTCGACCCGTGCGGCGACCATGCACGACGCGACAGGGTCAGCGGTGAGCACAGCGCGCACCGCCTGACCATCCCGCTCATCGAGCAGCCGCGCTCCTGCTAGCCGCAACACCTCTTAAGCGTGCCAGATCGCACGTCCGTCGGAAAATGGAGCGCTCTTAACCGACCGTGACGGTCGGCGCGCCCGTCTCTCCGTCGACGGGCTCGCCCATCTCCTCGGCCAGTCGCATGGCCTCCTCGATGAGCGTCTCGACGATCTGCGCCTCCGGCACGGTCTTGATGACCTCGCCGCGGACGAAGATCTGCCCCTTGCCGTTGCCCGAGGCGACGCCCAGGTCGGCCTCGCGGGCCTCGCCGGGACCGTTGACGACGCAGCCCATGACCGCCACCCGCAGCGGCACCTCCATGCCCTCCAGGCCCGCGGTGACCTCGTCGGCGAGCTTGTAGACGTCCACCTGCGCGCGCCCGCAGGACGGGCAGGAGACGATCTCCAGCTTGCGCGGGCGCAGGTTGAGCGACTGCAGGATCTGCGAGCCGACCTTGACCTCCTCGACCGGCGGCGCGGACAGCGAGACCCGGATCGTGTCGCCGATGCCCTGGCGCAGCAGCGCGCCGAAGGCGACCGCGGACTTGATCGTGCCCTGGAACGCCGGACCGGCCTCGGTGACCCCGAGGTGCAGCGGGTAGTCGCACTGCTCGGCCAGCAGCTCGTAGGCGCGGATCATCACGACCGGGTCGTTGTGCTTGACCGAGATCTTGATGTCGTGGAAGTCGTGCTCGGCGAAGAGCGAGGCCTCCCACATCGCCGACTCGGCCAGCGCCTCCGGGGTCGCCTTGCCGTACTTGGCCATCAGCCGCGGGTCGAGCGACCCGGCGTTGACGCCGATCCGGATCGGCGTGCCGCGGTCCTTGGCCGCCTGGGCGATCTCCTTGACCTGGTCGTCGAACTTGCGGATGTTGCCCGGGTTGACCCGGACCGCCGCGCAGCCCGCCTCGATCGCGGCGAAGACGTACTTGGGCTGGAAGTGGATGTCGGCGATCACCGGGATCTGCGACTTGGCCGCGATCGCGGCCAGCGCCTCGGCGTCGTCCTGCGAGGGGCAGGCGACCCGGACGATGTCGCAGCCCGCCGCGGTCAGCTCGGCGATCTGCTGCAGCGTCGCGTTGACGTCGGCGGTGACCGTGGTGGTCATCGACTGCACGGAGATGGGGTGGTCGCTGCCCACCCCGACGGTGCCGACCTGGAGCTGGCGGGTCTTGCGTCGCTCGGCGAGCACAGGCGGCGGCATGGCGGGTATGCCGAGCATGACGTCGGACATCTAGGCCTCTCTGGGGGTCATTGCAGGCGGATCGGGTTGACGATGTCGGCGGTGACGGTGAGCAGGACCACCGCACCGCCCAGGATCACGAGCACCATGGTCACGCCCGCGAGCTTGTTGTAGTCCACGGGCCCGCCGGGCGCCTTCCCACGCAGCTTGCGCAGGGCGTCGCGGACCTTCTCGTAGAGGGTGATGGCGATGTGGCCGCCGTCGAGCGGGAGCAGCGGCAGCAGGTTGAACACGCCGACGAAGAAGTTCAGCGCGGCCAGCATGAGCACGAAGATCTCCCAGATCCCGCGCTCGGCGGCGTCCGCGCCGATGACGCTGGCGCCCACCACGCTGACCGGGCGCTCCGGGTCGTTCTGCTCGCCGCCGATGGCCCGGATGACCGCGGGGATCTTCTCCGGGAACTTCATCAGGCCTTCCCAGGTCTTGGCGAACATCTCCCCGGTGAAGGCGACCGTGCCGCCCACGGCGGTGAGCCCGCCGTAGTGCAGGACGCCGCCCGGCGCGATGCCGACGGCCCCGACCTGCTCGACCTTGTTGCCGTCGGCGCCTGCCTTGGACCCGACCGCCGTCCGCTGGACGGTGGCGATGTCGACGGTGACGGTGCGCTGGTCGCCGTCGCGCTCGACCACGAAGGTGTTCGGCCCGCTGAGCCCGCGGACCTTGTTCACCAGCTCGGTCCAGGTGGCCACGGCCTGCCCGTTGACGCTGATGATCTCGTCACCGGCGGCGATGCCCGCCGCGGCGGCCGGCGCGGGGTCGGTCGGGCCGCAGCCCGCGAGCTTGAGGGTCTTGGCGTCCTGGGTGGCCGCGGCGCAGTCGGTGCCGCCGACGATCGGGCGCTCGGAGTAGTTCGGCAGGCCCATGGTGACGGCCATCAGGTACAGGATGATGAACCCGAGGATGAAGTGCGTGATCGAGCCCGCGGACAGCACCACGACGCGCTTCCACGCCGCGAACCGCCACATCGCCCGCGGCGCCTCCTCCGGGGTGACCGGGTCGAGCGCGGTCATGCCCGCGATGTCGCAGAAGCCGCCCGCCGGGATCGCCTTGAGGCCGTACTCGGTCTCGCCCCGGGTGAAGGAGAAGATCTTCGGGCCGAAGCCGATGAAGTACCGGCGGACCTTCATGCCGAACGCCTTGGCGGTGAGCATGTGCCCGGCCTCGTGCAGCGCGACCGAGGCGCAGATGCCCAGCGCGAACAGCACGAGTCCCAGGAGCCAAACGACCACGTCAGTCCCTTCCCGGCCCGACGACGTCACGCGGGCCAGCTGTCACCGCGAGGAGTTCACGCGCTCGGGCGCGGGCCCAGTGCTCCGCGGCGAGCACCTCCTCGACCTCGCGCGGCTCGCCCTCCCAGGCGGCGGCGTCGTCGAGTACCCGACTCACAGTGTCCACGATGACTGTGAAGGTGGTGTCGCCTCGCAGGAACGCGGCGACCGCCTCCTCGTTCGCGGCGTTGAACACCGCGGGCAGGCAGCCGCCGGTCTCACCGGCGGCGCGGGCCAGCCGGACCGCGGGGAAGGTCTCGTGGTCGAGCGGCTCGAAGGTCCACTGGGTCGCCTTGCTCCAGTCGCAGGCCCTGGCCGCGCCGGGCACCCGGTCCGGCCAGGCCAGCGCCAGCGCGATCGGCAGCCGCATGTCCGGCGGGCTGGCCTGGGCCAGCGTGGAGCCGTCGGTGAAGGTGACCATGGAGTGCACGACCGACTGCGGGTGGACCACCACGTCGACCCGGTCGTAGGGCACCCCGAAGAGCAGGTGCGCCTCGATCAGCTCGAGCGCCTTGTTGACCAGGGTGGCCGAGTTGACGGTGATGACCGGGCCCATCGCCCAGGTGGGGTGGGCCAGCGCGTCGGCGGCGGTGACCCCGGCCAGGTCGGCGCGCTTGCGGCCGCGGAACGGGCCGCCGGAGGCGGTGAGCACCAGCCGGTCGACCTCGTCGGCCCGGCCGCCGCGCAGCGCCTGCGCCATGGCGGAGTGCTCGGAGTCGACCGGCACGATCTGCCCGGGCTTGGCCGCGGCCAGCACCAGCGCGCCACCGGCGATCAGCGACTCCTTGTTGGCCAGCGCCAGCGTGGCGCCGGACTCCAGCGCCTTGAGCGTGGGGGTGAGCCCGCGCGAGCCGGTGACGGCGTTGAGGACGACGTCGGCGGGCACCGCCTCGATCAGGTCGGTGACCGCGTCCGGGCCCGCGAACACCCGAGGCACCCGGAACTGGCCCTGCGCGTACCCGGCCCGCTGCGCGGCGGCGTAGAGGGCGAGTTGCAGGTCCTGGGCGGCGGTAGCCCGGGTGACGGCCACCGCGGCCACCCCGAAGCGCAGCGCCTGGTCGGCGAGCAGCGCCGGGTCGGCCCCGCCCGCAGCCAGGCCCAGGACGCTGAACCGTTCGGGGTTGGCGGCTACGACGTCGAGGGCCTGGGTGCCGACCGAACCGGTCGAACCGAGCACGAGCAGTGAGCGCGGGCCGTGGCCGAGCGCGGGGGATGCAGTCATCACCACCATTGTTCCCGATGTACGGACACGCTCGGCAACCGCCACGGGGTGACGCGCACCGCGTCGGTGACCCACGCTCGGCAGCACAAGGTTGCTCCGTTCGGACCAATCCGGAAAAAGTTCCGCTCCGAAGGAGTGAACTTCATCGAGTCGGGGCACTTCTTGCTCAGCATGAAAAGACCTCGCGAAAGGCGGAGGTCATGAGGAAGGAGCACTTCGATGGGCATTCTCGGCTGGATCGTTCTCGGTTTGGTCGCCGGTCTCATCGCCAAGGCCATCATGCCTGGTAACGACCCGGGCGGCATCATCGTCACCATCCTGATCGGCATCGTCGGCGCCATTCTCGGCGGATTCATCGGCAGCGCGATCTTCGGTGGCGGTCTCGGGAACTTCTTCGACCTGCGGACCTGGCTGCTCGCCATTCTCGGCTCGGTTGTCCTGCTCGCCATCTACCGGGCCGTCACCGGTCGCGGCAGGGCACGCGTGTAGTCGAGCGAGACCTGCACCACCCGAGGGCGCCGTGGGAGACCACGGCGCCCTCGGCGCGTGCGGGGTGTGGAAGGATCGAGCCCGCACAAGCGCGAGTCGGCCAGGAGGAGAACCAGTGGCGAACACGGAGCTGGAGAAGCGCAAGCCCACCGCGGCGGGCACCGTGAGCCCCGCCGAGGAGCCCTCGGTCGAGTGGGGCTGGCACGGGTCCTTCCCCAAGGGCACCCTCATCGCGGGCGTCTTCGTGGGCCTGGCGATGTTCGCGATGATCATCGGCAACCACACCGGGCTGACCGCCGACATCTGGCTGATCGGCATTGGCGCGGGCCTGCTGGCCGGGATCGGCTGGAAGATCCACAAGAACCGGACGTCCTGGCGCCGCTGAGCGAGCGGTTCGACGCAAACGACGTTCCGGATTGGTGGTTACGCCGTCGCCCATCTGGTGGGCGTCTGTTGCGGGTGTGCGCATGTGCGCAGTTGGCTGTGCGGCATGCGTCACAGCGATCTCGAGCCCTTCTGGCCCTCGCGCCGGCTCCGGCTCTTCGACCAGGCGTGTCCGATGGCCGCACGGGTCTGACCACTCGACCCCGTGCGGCCGTGCCGTCCGGCCAGCCATCCCGGCGCCGACGGTGAGACCGGGATGGTCCACACCCGACACACCCCCGGAGAGACCATGTCCGTCACGGACGAACTGCTCGCCAACAACGCCCGCTACGTGGAGACCTTCGAGGGTCCCCTCCCGCTCCCGCCCGCCAAGCACGTCGCGGTGCTCGCCTGCATGGACGCCCGGATCAACGTCTACGGCGTGCTCGGCCTCAACGAGGGCGAGTCGCACGTCATCCGCAACGCGGGCGGCGTGGTCACCGAGGACGAGATCCGCTCGCTGGCCATCAGCCAGCGGTTGCTGGGCACCAAGGAGATCATCCTCATCCACCACACCGACTGCGGGATGCTCACCTTCTCCGACAAGGACTTCCGCGACGGCATCCGCGAGGAGACAGGCGTCCGCCCGGCTTGGTCCTCGGAGGCCTTCGACGACCTGGAGACCGACGTCCGCCAGTCCCTGGCCCGGATCAAGTCGAGCCCGTTCATCCCGCTCAAGGACAGCGTCCGCGGCTTCATCTTCGACGTCGCCACCGGCAAGCTCAACGAGGTCGTCTAGCCGGACCCGGGGACGCGTCCCCAGACGCGTCCCCACCTCCCGGGTACAGGGCTCAGTCACGACCGCAGGGCTCGGATGGCATCGACCCCGCGGACGACCTCACCCTGGGCCACCCCGGCCCGCGCCAGCCGGATCTCGGCCATCGCGTCCGGATCGCTCAAGATCTCCAGCGTCTCCTCGAGTGCCGCCAGGTCGTCGTACCCGATCAGCACAGCGGCGGGCCGCCCGTTCCGGGTGACCACCACACGCTTGTGCTCGCGTTCAGCACGATCGACGAAATCGGACAGATGATCGATCCTCCTGGCTCTCGCGCCAGCTCCCGGCTCGCTTGATCACCACTCGTCGTCCGGCTGCGCCAGAGCCGCACGCGCGTAGAACTCGGATCGCGGAGTTTCACCAGGCATCACCGGCGGAACCAATGCGTCAGCCCTCGGCGGCGAGTTGGCCGCAGGCGGCGGCGATCTCCTGGCCCCGGGTGTCGCGCACGGTGCAGGACACGCCCTGGGCGTTGACCCGGCGGACGAACTCGCGCTACGACCGCGCAAGGTCAGCCCGTCTGAGCAACGGCGCGGTCCACCTCAGGAGTGGAAACGTTGACATCGTGGTCCTCGAAGTCGGCAACGAGCCTCAGGCGGCCACCCAGCGCGAGAACGTATCGGCTCAGGGTGTCCACCTCCATCTGCCCGATGTCGCCGGACTCGAGCCGGCTGACCCGGGGCTGGCTGATCCCCATCCGCTGGGCAACCTCGGCCTGCGAGAGGTTCACGTCCTGACGGAGCTGGGCCAGTCGAAAGCCGAGCACGTGCGCCTGGGTCCGGGTGCGCGCCTCGACACGAGCGGCCTCCAGGTCCCGGCCACCAGCGCCGTCACGCCGAGCCTTCTCAGCCTTGACATCCTTCCACGAACGAGTCATCGCCCAGTCCCTCCCCCAGAGCGCTCGAGGTCTGCCAGGTGCTGCTCGTAACGCAGGTCCGCCAACGGAACATTCCGCTGATACCAACCGGTCCAGTCACCGGACTTGTCACCCGCGGTCAAGAGGATCGCATTGCGCCTCGGATCGAATGCGAACAAGATCCTCACCTCCGTGGTGCCCGATGGAGTCAGCCCTCGGCGGCGAGTTGGCCGCAGGCGGCGGCGATCTCCTGGCCCCGGGTGTCGCGCACGGTGCAGGACACGCCCTGGGCGTTGACCCGGCGGACGAACTCGCGCTCCACCGGCTTCGGGGAGGCGTCCCACTTCGAGCCCGGGGTCGGGTTGAGCGGGATGACGTTGACGTGCGCGAGCGGACCGAGGTGCTTGCGCAGCAGCTTGCCCAGCAGGTCCGCGCGCCACGGGTGGTCGTTGATGTCGCGGATCAGCGCGTACTCGATCGACACGCGGCGGCCGGTCTTGTCCGCGTACGCGCGGGCGGCCCCGAGGACCTCGGACACCTTCCACCGCGTGTTCACCGGGACGAGGGTGTCGCGCAGCTCGTCGTCCGGCGTGTGCAGGGACACGGCCAAGCGGACGCTGAGCCCCTCCTCGGCCATCTTGTGGATCGCGGGCACCAGGCCCACCGTCGACACCGTGACCGAGCGCTGGGAGATGCCCAGGCCGTCCGGGGCGGGATCGCAGATGCGGTGCACGGCGTCGATCACCCGGCGGTAGTTCGCCAGCGGTTCACCCATGCCCATGAAGACGATGTTGGACAGCCGCCCCGGTTCGCCGAGGTCGCCGTCGCGCATGGCGGCCGCGGCGGTGCGGACCTGGTCGACGATCTCGGCCGTGGACAGGTTGCGCTGCAACCCGCCCTGACCGGTCGCGCAGAACGGGCACGCCATCCCGCAACCCGCCTGGCTCGACACGCATAGCGTTACCCGGTCCGGGTAGCGCATGAGGACGCTCTCGACCAACGTGCCGTCGTGGGCCTTCCACAGCGTCTTGCGCGTGGAGCCGTCGTCACAGGTCACGTGCCGCACGACAGTGAGCAGCGGGGGCAGCAGCTCGTCGGCCAGCCGGTCGCGGGTGGCGGCCGGGATGTCGGTCATGGCGGCCCGGTCGGCGGTGAGCCTGCCGAAGTAGTGGGTGGAGAGCTGGTTCGCCCGGAACGCCTTCTCCCCCAGCTCGGTGACCGCTTCGCGCCGCTGTTCGGCGGAGAGGTCGGCAAGGTGCCGCGGCGGCAAGCCACGACGGGGGGCATCGAAGACAAGGGGGAGTGAGGTCATAACGACCCCATTCTCCCATGCCTGACGAGCTGCTCTTACCGGGTCGTCGTGGGCGCGGGCGCGGAGTCGGAGCAGTTGCGCGCGGAGGCCCCCGCGTCCTTGAGCTCTTCGGGCAGTTCCAGCGCCTTCATGGTCTTGAGCGCGCTGTTGAACCCGCGCATCGCGGTGCTCAGCCGGTCGACGGCCGCGGTCAGCACGTCGACGGTGATCGGCTCCGAGGCCTCGACGTCGGACTTGGCCGTGGCGATCGCGTCCCGCGCCTCGGACAGGTTGTCGATCAGCTCACCGAGCACCGGGTCGATCTCGGGGGCGGGCGCGGGCCGCAGCGCCCGGAGGTCGCTGAGCACGGCGTCGAGCACGCCGGTGAGCCTGCCGGTGGTCTCGACGAACTGGCGCTTGATCACTGCCGGGTCGCTGGAGGTGATCGGCGCCTGCGCGGTGTCCCCCGCGGTGACCAGCAGCTTGGCCATGCCGCAGAAGCGGTTCATCCAGGTGACCGAGCCCTGGTCCACCTTGCCCGCGCTGGTCGTGCTGGTCAGCGACACCGCGACCGGCGAGCCCGTGGTCGGTTTCGCGCAACCGGCCACCGCCACGACCGCGACGCACCCCAGCAGTACCGCCTGCACCCGGCTCATGACCCCTCCGATGCGTACGACGCACGCTCGGTTCCGATGATGTCACAGAAAACTGACGTTGCATCGCGATAGCTTCCGATATATCGTTGACCTATCGCGAGCGTCCGCTGGCGACAACCTGACAGGGGAGAGAAGAATGCGTACCCACGAGCACCGGCGCGGACCTTGGCGCCGACACCACCAGCACAGCGGCGGACCGGGCTTCCCCGGCTTCGGCGCGGAGTTCGACCCGGAGGATGAGATGACCCCGCCCTTCCCGCCCGTGCCGCCGTTCCCCCCGGGACCGCCGTTCGGCTTCGGCGGCCGGGGGCACGGTCGGGGCCGCGGTCGCGGCTTCGGCGGCAGGCAGCGCCGCGGCGACGTGCGCGCCGCCCTGCTCAAGCTGCTCACGGAGCGGCCCATGCACGGCTACGAGATGATCCAGGAGATCGCCGAGCGCAGTGGCGGGTTCTGGAAGCCCAGCCCGGGCTCGGTCTACCCCACGCTGCAACTGCTGGCCGACGAGGGCCTCGTGCGCGGCGTCGAGGGCGAGGGCGGCAAGCGGCTCTTCGAGCTCACCGAGGACGGCACCGCCGCCGCGGCCAAGCTCGACAGCACCCCGCCGTGGGAGCAGGCCAGCGCGGGCATCGGCCGCAGCGACGTGTCGCTGCGCGACGCCATGGGCCAGCTCGCCGCCGCGTCGGTCACCGTCATGCAGGCGGGCAGCGCCGACCAGAAGGGGCGCGCGGCGGAGATCCTCAACAACGCGCGCCGCGAGCTCTACGCCCTCCTCGGTGAGGCGAACTCCGAGGAGGACCCCACCGAGGAGGACTGAGGGTCACCCGCCGAAACCGATGACCCACTTGTCGAGGAGTCCGGCGGCACCGCGCTTGCCGTCGGACAGCCGCAGCGTCCAGGTGCCGTTGACCCACCCGCTGGGGTTGGGCACGGAGTACGTGCGGCGGACGGCGCCTGAGCCGTCGTCGCCGCCCACCTGCTCCAGCGGGTAGAGCACCCCCGTGGGGCTGACCAGATCAATGCGCAGGTCGCCCACGCGGGGGTGCGCGAGGTACACGCGCACCTGACCGGGGGCACCGGTTTGCGGGCAGCTGAGCCCGATCGTCGAGGTCACCGTGGTGCCGTTGTCGGGAATCACGACATCGGTCGGATTGCCGGTCGGCCCGCAGACGGGCAGCTCGGAACTCATCGGGTAGGCGACGTTCGCCAGCTGGTTCGGCGAACCCGTGCCAGGGTCGCGCACCGCGCCCGGGACAGCCGCGCGGTACAGGGCGGACTGGACGGCGGCGGGCAGCGAGTAGGGGTTGCGCCCGAGCCAGCCCGCGACGATGCCCGCGACGTGCGCAGCCGCCATCGAGGTGCCGCTCGGCGACACCTCACCGCCCCCGAGCCGGAGCGCCGGGACACCGCTGCCCGGTGCGAAGAAGTCCACGCACCGGCCGTAGTTGGAGTACGCGGGGCGGGTGTCCGTGCGGTCGGTGGCCGCCACCGTGATCGCCTCGGCGACCCGCGCGGGGCTGGTGCCGCACGCGTCGGCACCAGCGTTGCCCGCGGCGACGACGGTGGGGAACTCGGCATCGATCAGCGCACGCACCGCCTCGTCGCCCACCCCGGTCTGGTCCATGGTCACGCTCATGGCAACCGCACCGGGGTGGGTGCCGTTGTGGGCCACCCACTCCACGGCGTCGAGGACGGCCGAGTCCGGCCCCGTGCCCGTGCAGTCCAGCACCCGCAGCCCGACGAGAGCGGCTTCCTTGGCCACGCCGTGGACCTTGCCGCCGACGACGCTCGCGACCGCCGTGCCGTGGCCCGCGCAGTCCAAGCCGTTGCCGCCGAGCAGGTCGGCGCCAACCCGGATCCGGTCGCCGAACTCCGCGGTGTCGCGGACGATCCCGGAGTCGATCAGGTAGACCGTCGCGCCCGCGCCCGTGCCGCTGTTGGCGGAGAACGGCGCCGAATCCAGCGGCAGCTGCCGCTGGTCGAGTCGGTCGAGCCCCCACGGTGTCGCCGCCGCGGCGGCGGTGCCGTCCTGGAAGACGGTCCGCACCGCGGGGTCGGCGGCGAGCCGAGTGGCCTGGGACTCGGAGAGGCCGCGGACCGAGAAGCCGCGCAGCGTCGCGGTGTACTGGGACCGAACGGTTCCGCCGTAGCGGCGGGTCAGCGTGGCCGCGGTGCCGCCGACCGATGTGGTCGCGTTGAGCAGCACGAGGTAAGAACCGGCGATCGGTCTGGCGGCGGGCACGACGGCCCCGGAAGCGGCAGTGGCCGTCGGAGCGACGGCGAGGGTGGTCAAGAGGACGGTCGAGAGCAGGAGGGGATGGCGCACCAGGACTCCACAGGGTTGACGCCCAGGGCTTCCCGGGCGATATGCCCAGAACATCCCGCACGGCACCGGCGCGCGCAATCGTGCGCACGCGAAGCAGGGGCCTGATCTTTTTCCCAGTCAGCGCACGATCAGGCGGCTCGGCTTGTGCCGGACGAGCACCCGGTAGCCCACCGGGAACTCCAGGCCGGGCACGCTCGCGATCGCCCGATCGGCGACCGGCGCGGAGAACTCGATGCGCAGCACGGCTTCCAGCGTGGCCCGGTCGGCGAACCGCCACACCGTCGGCACCCGGTGCCGCTCGAACCCCTCGATCTCGAAGAACCGGTCGACCTCGACCGCGTCGTAGGAGGGCAGGTCGGCCCGCATCCACTGGCCGTACGGCGGGCGCGCCGCGTCCAGGTCGACGATCACCAGGGCGCCGCCGGGGCGCAGCACCCGGTCCGCCTCGCGCAGACCCGGTTCGCAGCCGGGGCCGAAGAAGTAGGCCGTTCGAGCGTGCGCCACGTCGAAGCTCGCGTCCGGCACCGGCAACGCCTGCGCGGACCCGAGGACGGCCGCCACCCCCGCCAGCCCGGCCACCCGGGTACGGGCGCGCTCCACCAGCGGCGGGTGCGGCTCGACGCCGAGCACCGACGACGCCCGCTCGGCGAAGCGCGGCAGGTGGAAGCCGTCGCCGCACCCGATGTCGACGACATCCCCGGTCCAGTCGCACAAACCGGCCACGAGCCGCCACACCGCGCCGTCGACGTCCTGGGCGTGGTTCTCCGCCTCGTAGACCTGCGGCCAGTGCCAGATGTTGGGGCTGGGCAACACCTGAGCCGCCCGCAGCGACGTGCTCAGCCGCTCGCGCGCGCGTGAAACCAGTCCCATGACCCAAGGAAAGCACAGCTCGTCCCCAGCACGTCGGCGACTCAAACGCGGAGAAGATCACCCACCGCCGGCGGCTGACCTTGCCACTCGATCGGGTTAATGTCCGCAGCGAGGAGGTCGCCATGCACCCGTCGGATGCCATCAGCGCCGTGGAGGACATCCCCGAGGGGACCCCGGGCAGACCGTGCTGGGTCGAGGTAGCCACCCACGACCCCGACGCGAGCCGGGCCTTCTACCAGGGTCTGTTCGGCTGGACCTACCGGGTGGGCGAGGACGGCTACGTGATGGCCTACGTCGACGGGGTCGACGACGTGGCCGTCGCCGGGCTCTACACCCCGCAGGGCGGCCAGCCGAGCCTGTGGACGCTCTACCTGACCGTCCACGACACCGGCAACACCACCGAGCGCGTGCTCCAGCTCGGCGGTCAGGTGCTCACCGCGCCGCGCGAGATCCCCGGCCAGGGCGGCCTGCTGATCGCCGCCGACCCCAGCGGCGGCCCGATCGGGTTCTGGCGCCAGGACCGCGGCTGGGACCTGGGCACCGGCTTCCCCGGCGCGTTCACCTGGGCCGAGCTGAACACCTGGGACGGCGCGGCGGCCGACGAGTTCTACCGCGCGCTCTTCGGCTTCGAGCAGACCCAGGTCGGCGACGGCGAGAACTTCGACTACACCAGCTGGAGCCTGCACGGCGACGAGCTGCTCGGCAGGCTGCGGATGGGCCCGGAGTTCCCCGACGACCAGGCCCCGCACTGGATGGTCTTCTTCGAGGTCTCCCCCGAGATCGGCACCGACGCCACCGCCGCGGTCGCGGTCCGCCTCGGCGGCCGGATCACCGTCGCGCCGTTCGACTCCCCCTTCGGCCGGGCGGCCGTGCTGGAGGACGTGACCGGCGCGGTGTTCACCGTGCTGGACCGGTCGCTGGCGCTCACCGTGATCCCGGAGGAGGAGATCGGCGCCGAGGTCGACGACCCGTACGACGACTAGCCGCGACCGGTCTAAGCCGGGATGAACAGCCGCAGCAGCAGCCAGGACACCACCGCGGACGGCAGCAGCGAGTCCATCCGGTCCATCAGGCCGCCGTGGCCGGGCAGCAGCGTGCCCATGTCCTTGATCCCCAGGTCGCGCTTGATCACCGACTCGACCAGGTCGCCCAGGGTGGCGGTGGCGACCAGGGCCGCGCCGAACAGTACGCCCTGCCACCACTGACCGCCGAGCATGAGCGTGACCGTCAGACCGCCCGCGACGACACCGGCGACCAGCGAGCCGGAGAAGCCCTCCCAGGACTTCTTCGGGCTGATCGTCGGTGCCATCGGGTGCTTGCCGAACAGGACACCGGCGATGTAGCCGCCGGTGTCCGAGCTGACGACCAGGATCAGGAAGCAGAGCACCCGGTAGGTGCCGTCCGCGGGCAGCACGAGCATCGCGGCGAACGAGGCGAACAGCGGCACGTAGGCCGCGGTGAACACCGTCGCGGTGACATCGCGCAGGTAGCCCGCGACGCCACCGCGCAGCCGCCACAGCAGGCAGGCCAGGATCGTGACCACGAACGCGGCCAGCACGCCGTCGCGGCCGAACGGCCAGGACAGCCACACCATCGCCTGCCCACCCGCCAGCACCGGCCAGCGGGCCACGTCGATGTCCGCGCCGCGCTTGAGCGCGCCCGCCAACTCCCAGGTGGCCACCGCGATCGCGATCGCGACCACCCCGATGAAGGCGTGCCGCACGGTCAGCAGCGACACCAGGATCACCGCGCCGAGCCCGACGCCCACCCCGATCGCGGCGGGCAGGTCGCGCCCGGCGCGCGAGGTCTTGGCCGCCGGCGGGTCCGCGTCCTCGACGCTCACCGGCGGGTCACCGACAGGTTCATGCTCCAGCTCCCCAACGGGCCCGGCCACCGTGCGTCCTCGTGCGTTCGTGTGCTGCCGAGGTCAGACCTCGAGCAGCTCGGCTTCCTTGTGCTTGACCAGCTCCTCGACCTGGGCGACGTACTTGTCGGTCAGGTTCTGCAGCTCCTTCTCCGCCCGGGTGACGTCGTCCTCACCGGACTCGCCGTCCTTGACCAGGCGGTCGAGCTCCTCCTTGGCCTTGCGGCGCACGCTGCGGATGGAGATCTTGGCGTCCTCGCCCTTGGTCTTGGCGACCTTCACCATCTCCTTGCGCCGCTCCTCGGACAGCTGCGGGATGAGGATGCGGATGATCGAGCCGTCGTTCGTCGGGTTCACCCCGAGGTCGGACTCGCGGATGGCCTTCTCGATGCTGTTGAGCGAGCTGGCGTCGTAGGGCTTGACGACCGCCATCCGCGCCTCGGGGATCGCGACGCTGGCCAACTGGTTGAGCGGTGTCACGGCCCCGTAGTACTCGACATGGATCCGGGCGAACATGGAGGGCGTGGCCCGTCCGGTGCGGATGGCGGCCAGGTCGTCCTTGGCCACCGACACCGCCTTCTCCATCTTCTCCTCGGCGTCGAGGAGTGTCTCGTCGATCAAGGGTGCTCCTTGTTGTCCATCGCCCGGCGAACCTGGCGCCGCCAGGTCAAGCGGTGGGCGTACTCACCAGCGTGCCGATCCTCTCACCACGCACCGCGCGGGCGATGTTCCCCTCCGTCAGGAGGTTGAACACGATGATCGGCATGTTGTTGTCCATGCAGAGGCTGAACGCGGTCGCGTCGGCGACCTTGAGGTCGCGCTCGAGCACCTCGCGGTGGGTGATGTCGGTGAACATCTTCGCGTCCGGGTCGATCCGCGGGTCGGCGTCGTAGACCCCGTCCACGGCCTTGGCCATCAGCACGACGTCGCAGCCGATCTCCAGCGCGCGCTGCGCGGCCGCGGTGTCGGTGGAGAAGTAGGGCATGCCGACGCCGCAGCCGAAGATGACCACGCGGCCCTTCTCCAGGTGGCGCTCGGCCCGGCGCGGGATGTAGGGCTCGGCGACCTGGCCCATGGTGATCGCGGTCTGCACGCGCGTGTCGATGCCCTCCTTCTCCAGGAAGTCCTGGAGGGCGAGGCAGTTCATCACGGTGCCGAGCATGGCCATGTAGTCGGCCCGGTCCCGATCCATCCCGCGCTGGCTCAGCTCCGCGCCGCGGAAGAAGTTGCCGCCACCGATCACGATCGAGGTCTGCACACCACTGCGGACCACGTCGGCGACCTGGCGGGCCACGGTGAGGACCACGTCGGGGTCGACGCCGATCCGGCCGCCGCCGAACATCTCGCCGCCGAGCTTGAGCAGCACGCGGCGGAAACTGCCGTTCTGAGTCACGTAGACCCCTCCTCGTGACTATGCCCCGCCCTCGGGGAACCGGGGGCGGGGCATAACCCTAAACACTGTGTCGCGGCCTGCGGGTCAGGACTGGCCGACCTCGAACCGGGCGAACCGGGTCACGGTGACCCCGGCCTCGTCGAGCACGGCCTTGACCGTCTTCTTCGAGTCGAACACCGAGGACTGCTCCAGCAGGACGACGTCCTTGTAGAAGCCGTTGACCCGGCCCTCGGCGATGCGCGCGAGCGCGGCCTCCGGCTTGCCCTCCTCGCGGGCGGTCTCCTCGGCGATGCGCTGCTCGTTGGCCACGATGTCGGCGGGCACCTGGTCACGGGTGACGTAGCGCGGCTTCATCGCGGCGATCTGCTGCGCGGTCTGCTTGGCGACGTCGTCGCCACCGCCGGTGTACTCGACCAGCACGCCGACGGCCGGCGGCAGGTCGGAGGAGCGGCGGTGCAGGTAGGTGCTGACCGTGCCGGTGAAGTTGACCACCCGGCGCAGTTCCAGCTTCTCGCCGATCTTGGCCGAGAGCGCCTGCACGGCGTCGTCGACGGTGCCACCGTCGAGCGAGGCGACCTTGAGCGCGTCCAGGTCGGCCGCGCCGGAGGTCTTGGCGGCCTCGACGATCTTGTTGGCCAGCTGCTGGAACTCGTCGTTCTTGGCGACGAAGTCCGTCTCGCAGTTGAGCTCGACCAGGACGCCGCCGTCAGCGGCCACCAGGCCCTGCGCGGTGGCGCGCTCGGCGCGCTTGCCCACGTCCTTGGCGCCCTTGATGCGCAGGATCTCGACGGCCTTGTCGTAGTCGCCGTCGGTCTCGGTCAGCGCCTTCTTGCAGTCCATCATGCCTGCGCCGGTCAAGTCCCGGAGCCTCTTGACGTCGGCCGCGGTGAAGTTCGACATCGTGCGTTTTCCGTCCTTCTTCGGGTACGCGCGTTGGTGGTGATCCCGGTGGGCGCCTGGGACGGCGCCCACCGGTGTCAGATCAGGCTTCGGCGGCCGGGGTCTCGGTCGCGGGGGCGGCCTCGGTCGCCGGGGCGGCCTCGGTCGCCGGGGCGGCCTCGGTGGCGGTGGCGGTCTCGACCGCGGCGGCGGCCTGCGCGCCGTCGGCGGCGGCGGTCTCGGCGCCGACCAGCAGCTCCTGCTCCCACTCGGCCAGCGGCTCGTTCACCGCGCCCGGCTCGGGCTTGTCCGAACCGTTGCGCGCGCCGGAGCGCGCGATCAGACCGGCGGCGGCGGCCTCGGCCACCACCTTGGTCAGCAGCGCGGCGGAGCGGATCGCGTCGTCGTTGCCCGGGATCGGGTAGTCGACCTCGTCCGGGTCGCAGTTGGTGTCCAGGATCGCCACGATCGGGATGTTGAGCTTGCGCGCCTCGCCGACGGCGATGTGCTCCTTCTTGGTGTCCACGATCCAGATGGCGGAGGGGACCTTCGCCATGTCGCGGATACCGCCGAGGGTGCGGTCGAGCTTGTCCTTCTCCCGGGTGAGCATGAGGATCTCCTTCTTGGTGAGACCCTGGAAGCCACCGGTCTGCTCCATCGACTCGAGTTCCTTGAGTCGCTGCAGGCGCTTGTGGACCGTGGAGAAGTTGGTGAGCATGCCACCGAGCCACCGCTGGTTCACGAAGGGCATGCCGACGCGCAGCGCCTCGTTGGCGATGGCCTCCTGCGCCTGCTTCTTCGTGCCGACGAACAGGATCGACCCACCGTGCGCGACGGTCTCCTTGACGAACTCGTACGCGCTGTCGATGTAGGTCAGCGTCTGCCGCAGGTCGATGATGTAGATACCGTTGCGGTCGGTGAGGATGTAGCGCTTCATCTTCGGGTTCCAGCGGCGGGTCTGGTGCCCGAAGTGCACGCCGGAGTCCAACAGCTGCTTCATGGTGACGACGGCCATGGCCGGGTTCGCACCTCTTCGTTCGGGCGCGCCGGGCGGTTCAGGCCTGGCACGCGGTACCGGTTGTCGCCGCGGACCGGAGGTCCGCCGCCCTGGTGCCGTGCAGACGACCGGACCCGTTGGTGTACCTCCACACCATCGAGACCGCCGGGCGTCGGTGGCCGCGGTCGATGACCACGGACGCGCACTGGCACGCGAAGTCGCCCCGTGGAGCCCACAGGACGCGGGGAAAGTGTACGCCCGGGTGGCCGCCGGGCCCGAATCGGAGTGGCAGTTGTCAACAACGACCTGATCCATCCACAGTCCCGGCGATCCCCTGGCGGTCACCCAAGCCCGTGGGCACGCTCAACACATGCCCGTTGACCAGCACAGACACCACGCCACGCGCCTCCGGGTCACGCCCGTGGTGATCGCGCTCCTGCTCCTCGCCAGCACCACCCACGCAGCCCTCTCAACCGCAACCGCGGCACGGCTTCCCCCGTCCGGTGTCTCGCCACGGTCCCCCGTCCAGCATTCCCCCATCCACCTGCGCACCTCAGGGCCGCCATCGGCCCCGCCGCTCACCGCCCCTGCGGCTCCGTTCTCCTGGCCGGTGGCACCGCCCCGTCCAGTGGCGCGCCCGTTCGAGGCTCCCCTGACCCCGTACGGTCCGGGCCACCGCGGTGTGGACATCCCAGGCACACCGGGTGAACCCGTCTACGCGGCGGCCGACGGCGTCGTGGCGTTCGCGGGCCAAGTCGTGGACCGAGCGGTCGTGTCGGTGGCGCACAGCCCAGCGCTGCGGACCACCTACGAACCGCTGGTGCCCTCAGTCCCCGCTGGGCGACCGGTACGTCGCGGCGACCAGATCGGCGTCTTGGCGGCGGGGCACAAGGGTTGCCCAGCCGCCCCCGCCTGCCTGCACTGGGGGCTCCGCCGCGATCACGAGTACCTGGACCCCTTGGTCCTGCTACGAGCCGTGCGCGTACGGCTCCTGCCCGCACTCCACACGCCGTCCCGTGCCGATGCGCGTTCCGACCACCAATCCCAGACCCTGGTTGAAGATCCCCGCCGATTCCAGTGGCCCCACTTCGCCACCCGAGTTCCCGTCACTGGGCGCCGGCCCACTGGGCGGTCTCCGCCGATCAGGCGTCGGCGGTCTCCATGAGCTTGGCGCGCAGCCGCAGCACGGCGCGCGTGTGCAGTTGGCACACCCGCGACTCGGTCACGCCGAGGACGCGGCCGATCTCCGCGAGAGTGAGGTTCTCGAAGTAGTAGAGGGTGACGACCACGCGGTCGCGCTCGACCAGCAGGCCGATGGCCTCGGCGAGTTGGCGGCGGTTGTCCTGGTCGACCAGCAGCGCCACCGGGTCCTCGGCGGTCTCGTCCTCGAGCACGTCGGCCAGCGAGGTCACACCGCGTCCGGCGGCGGCGAGCTCGTCGAGGGCGACGACGCTGGTCAGCTGCAGCTGGGCGTAGACGTCGCGCAGCTCGGTGACGGTCAGGCCGAGCTCGCCCGCCAGCTCGGCGTCGTTCGGGGTGCGTTGCAGCTTCGCGCCGAGCCGCTCGATGCCGCGCTCGACCTCGCGGGCCCGGCCGCGCACGGTGCGCGGCACCCAGTCCTGGGCGCGCAGGTCGTCGAGGATGGCGCCGCGGATGCGCTGCATGGCGTAGGTCTCGAACTTGAGCCCGCGCTCGGGTTCGAACTTCTCGATGGCGTCGACCAGGCCGAAGATGCCCGACTGGATCAGGTCGGACACGTCGACGTGCGCGGGCAGGCCGGTGCCGACCCGACCCGCCACGTACTTGACCAGCGGCGCGTAGTGCAGGACGAGGCGGTCGCGGAGCACCTGGGCGCGCTGCTGGCCGAATCTTCGCCAGAGCGCGACGATGCCCGCCTCGACGTCGTCGGCGGTGCGATGGTCACCGGGCAGCACGCCGGACGTCTGGCCCTCGCCATAGGGGGCGGCGTGGCCATTCACCTGGTTCGCCGGACCTCCCGGCGCGGATGCCTGGGACGGCTCCGCCGGTGCCCGAGAACCGTCCCCGGTGTCATCGGGAACGGGGGTGGGTTCGGTCATGGATCGCCTTCAGCCGTTCGACGGTCACGTGTGTGTAGAGCTGCGTAGTTGCGAGCGTAGCGTGACCAAGTAACTCCTGGACGCTACGAAGGTCCGCACCTCCTTCGAGCAGGTGTGTCGCCGCTGAGTGACGAAGGCCGTGCGGCCCCAGGTCCGGAGTCCCGGGAACGGCGACCACCGCCGAATGCACGATACGCCGTACGGCAGTGCTGTGGAGCCTTCCGCCACGAGCTCCCAGCAACAGTGCCGGCGGGGAATCCGGCTGGACAAGTGACGGACGGCCCTGGCGCAACCACACCTCGACCGCGCGCGCCGCGGGCGCGCCGAACGGGACGGTGCGTTCCTTGCCGCCCTTGCCCAGGACGCGCACGAGGTTGCTGTGCCGGTCGACGTCGTCGACGTCGAGTCCGCACAGCTCCGAGACCCGCACCCCGGTCGCGTAGAGCAGCTCGACGATGAGGTGATCACGCAACGCGATGGGATCTTGCTCGCGCGCCCCCGCCTGGGAGGCCGACATCACCTCCGCTGCCTGGTCCTGCCGCAATACCGAGGGCAGCACCCGATGCCGCCGCGGGGCCACCAACCGGGTCCCCACGTCCGCCCCGAGGTGCCCCCGGCGGTGTGCCCAGGCGGTGAATGCGCGAGCCGCGGCGGCCCGCCGGGACAGTGACGCCCGCCCCGCACCGGCCGCCAACTGCGCCGCCAACCAGGCCCGCATCGCGGCCAGGTCGAGCCCCACACCGTCCAATTGGCCGGCTCGGAACACGTCTTGATCGCCGCCGACACCAGCACGCGAATCTCGTCCGACACGGCTGTCTTGCTGATCGGCCGCCGCTGGGTCTACACCTGGGCTGACCGCGGCTGGCTCTTCCGGCGCGTCCGGTCGTGCCGCTCCAGATCCGATCCGGGACTCGGCTGCCCCGACCCGTGGGTGCCCGTCAACGACCGCAGTGGTTCCACCGCTCCCCCGATCAGGTTCACCCGAAGGTGTGGGTGGTGCCCCGCCGATCGCCCCGGGAATCCCGGTGAGGTGCGCGAGCAGGGACACGGCGTCACCCAGATATCCACGCACGGTGTGCTCGGACAGACCACGTTCGAGGGCGAGGTGGCGTTCGTATTCGGCCAGCACCAGTTGAACGTGGTCGGGCAGGGCTTCGCGAACACGTCGAAGCCCACCGCGGCGGGTTCGTGCGGAGGCATGCGACACCTCCGCCACGCTGGGCCACGCGGCGCTCCCGGTCAAGCATCGCCACGCCCGAAATGACCACGGACGACGATCTTCGACCCTGAGCGCTCCGCCCGGCACCACGCCGGGCGACCGGAGCGGGGCGACGACTTGATCTCACGGCACCGGTTGGCGACCGGAGACTGGCGCCTGGGTGCGGCGGGTGTGGTCGGTCTGAGCAGGAACAGAGCCAGCGTCAGCGGGTGCAGTTCGCCCTGGCTCATGACGCCGATGGCCTCGGCTCCGATGCCGTCCGTCCACGACGACCCCGTCGCGATCGGTCATGTGCGAGCAGCGTGGCGGCAAGCCGTCCGTCACGGGCTGGTCCGGGTTCCATCAAGTGCGAGGCCGCCGCCATCCTTCCTCCGTGTGGTGGGCCAGGCCGGTCAACTCCAGTTCTGGGAGCAGGGCGCGGACCCGGTCCAACGGGACGCCGGACTCGGTGGCGATCTGGTCGGGACCGCGGGCCGTCCGCACGCTCAGGGCGTCGTGGACGCGGATGGCCTGGTCGCCCAGACCGTCAGTGGGGCGCTTGGGGCTGGTGGTGGTGGGAGCCAGGTCGCCGACTTGGCCGACGGCCTCCAAGACCTCCGGCACGGTGGAGACGAGGGTGGCGGCGCCGGTGCGCAGGAGTTCGTGGCAGCCCCTGGACATGGCGGACTCCACCGGACCCGGCACCGCCAGCACGACCTTGCCGAGGGCGGCGGCCGACGCGGCCGTGTTGCGGGCACCGCTGCGGACACCGGCTTCGACCACGACGGTGCCTGCTCCCATCGCGGCGATCAGGCGGTTCCTCACCAGGAACCGGTACTTGGCGGGGGTGGCGCTCGGCGGGTACTCACTGACGATCGCGCCGTCCCTCGCGATCCGCGCCAGCAGGGCCGAGTGCGATGCCGGGTAGGGGACATCGACTCCGCACGCCATGACGGCGATGGTGTTGCCCCCGGCCGCCAAGGCGCCGCGGTGTGCCGCGCCGTCGATGCCGTGGGCGGCACCGGAGACCACGGTGAACGACTGCTCGGCCAACCCGTAGCCGAACTCGGTGGCGACGTGCTCGCCGTAGGACGTGGCGGACCGTGCACCGACTACGGCGACTGATCGCGTGAGGACGTCGTCCAGCGACGCCGAACCACGTACCCAGAGCGCGAGCGGCGGTGTGGCCCACCGCAGGCCACGGCCAGAGGCGTTGGCCAGGCAGAGGAGCGGCCAGCCCGGCCACTCCGGGTCCTCCGGCACCACGAGCCGAGCACCGACGGCGTCGGCCCGGGCGAGGTCACCTTCCGCCAGGTCGTGCTCGCAGCGAGCCGAGGTCTCGTCGCGCACGGCCGCGGGCACATCGCCGGCACGAACCCGGGCGGCCGCCACTACCGGGCCCGCCCGCTCGACGAACGCGAACAACGCGGGCGCGGGCGGCTCGGCCACGCGGAGCAGGTAGGCCCGGGCCAACCGGACCTCGTCGGCGCTCATCGCCGATCCCGCGGCGCGTTCGGTGGACGGATCGGCGGGACCGATGGCGGGCCCGCTCGTTTTCCTGTTCTACAACGGGAATCGGCCTGCGGGCTGGTCGAGGGCTGGTCGGGGGATGCTGCGGAACTCTGCGCGGCGTGGGACATCAACGGAACTCCTTCGTGTTGCGGCAAACAGGCGGCGGTGACGGTCGGATTGACCGAGGGGCAAGTGAATGGAGATGTGGCGCAGAGGTCGACGGACTAGCCGGACCAGTTGCGATGACAGGGAGAAATGGGATGGCAGGGAGAAACAAGGCAGGTAAGCGGATGAGCAGTGCGCCGGTCGGGAGTTGCTGGGGCGAGCCTGACGGAGCGGTACCCGGGCGGCGGAGAAGGACGATCGCCGGTGTGGCGGGAATTGGGCTAGGGAAGGCGAACCAGAGCGCGAGTGTGGTGGAGGGTTGCTGAGTAAGGAGAAGCGGGCGAACGCGGAGACAGGTGGTGTCGGGATGCCGGGAGGGCACGGGCAATGGGTGCGGAGTTGGGAGCGGGAGTCATGGATGAGGGCGCACGGAAGAAGAGTCAGACGCGGAGACGCGGACGGCCCAAGACCGGGATGGGGGGGTCAGGGCGGGATGGAACGGCGGGGGCGGTAGTCGCGGAAGGTGAGGGCGGTGGCGACGTGGTCGGGGGTTGGGTGCGCGGCGGCGGCGAGGTCGGCGAGGGTCCAGGCGACGCGGAGGCAGCGGTCGGCGCCGCGGGCGGTCATGGTGCCGGTGGTGAGGGCTCGGTCCAGGAGGGCGGTGGTGGTGCGGGGGAGGGCGAAGTCGCGGCGGAGGACGGGGCCGGGGGCCTCGCCGTTGGTGTGCCAGCCGTGGGGTGACCAGCGGTGGGCGGCGCGGGCTCGGGCCTCGGCGACGCGGGCGCGGACGGTGGCGGTGTCCTCCGGGGGCACTTCGCTCGCGAGGGACATGGCGGTGATCGGGCGCATGCGGATGTGGATGTCGACGCGGTCCAGGAGTGGGCCGGAGAGTCGGGACAGGTAGCGGCGGCGGGCCTGTGGGGCGCACACGCAGTCGGCGTCGCGGGGTGGGGCGCACGGGCAGGCGTTGGACGCGAGCACCAACTGGAAGCGCGCTGGGTAGGCGACGACGCCGTCGCGGCGGGCGAGGCGGATCTCGCCCTCCTCCAACGCCGTGCGCAGGGCCTCCAGGCGGTTGGCGGCGAACTCGGCGGCCTCGTCCAGCATGAGGACGCCGCGGTGGGCCTTGCTGATGGCGCCGGGTTTGGCCATGCCGACTCCCCCGCCCACCAGGGCCGCGACCGAGGTGGTGTGGTGCGGCGCGATGAACGGCGGTGCGGTTACCAGTGGGGAGTCGGGGGCCAGGTCACCGGCCACCGAGTGGATGGCGGTGACCTCGAGGGCCTGTTCGGGGGACAACAGCGGGAGCAAGCCGGGAAGTCGTTTGGCCAGCATGGTCTTCCCGGTGCCCGGTGGGCCGATCATCAGGACGTGGTGCGCTCCCGCGGCGGCGACCTCCAGGGCCCAGCGGGCCTCGGGTTGACCGACGACGTCGAGCAGGTCCGGTTGGCCGGTCGGCTCCGCCGGTTCGGCGGGCTCGGGGGTGATCAGGGTGTCTTCCTCGCCGCGGGCCCAGGACAGCACGTGGGACAGGGTCGCCGCGCCCAGGACCTCCATGCCGCCCACCAGCGCTGCCTCGGCCAAGGCGCGTTCGGGCACGACGGCGCGCCGCAGACCCGCGCGGCGGGCGGCCAAGAGGCAGGGCAGCACGCCCTTGACGGTGCGGAGTCTGCCGTCGAGGGCGAGTTCGCCCAGCAGCACCGTGTCGGCGAAGACCTCGGGCGGCACCTTGCCGTCGGCGACCAGGACCGAGACCGCGAGGGCGAGGTCGTAGCCGGAGCCGCCCTTGGGCAGGGCCGCCGGGGACAGCGCGAAGGTGACCAACTGGTCGGGCCAGGCCAGCCCGCTGTTGCGCACCGCGGCGCGCACGCGGTCCTTGGCCTCGTTGAGGGCCGCGTCGGGCAGGCCGACGATCTGCGTCTTGGGCTTGCCGCCGCCGATGTCGGCCTCGATCTCCACCGGGATGCCGTCGACGCCGAACAGGGCGACCGACCAGGCGCGGGCGAGGACCATCAGAACGCCCCGCGCAGGTGCCGGACGGTGGGCTCGGCGTCCTCGGGCAGCAGGACCGAGACGATGTCGAACCGGACGGCGCGGTGGCCGATCCCGTGGTCGAGCCGCCAGCGACCGGCCAGGCGCCGGATCCGGCGCGCCTTGTCGTCGGTGACCGCCTCGGCCGGGCTGCCGAAGTCGGTGCCGGTGCGGGTCTTGACCTCGCAGAAGACCAGGTCCGCGCGCTCGGCGCAGACCAGGTCGAGCTCGCCCAGCTCGCACCGCCAGTTGCGGTCGAGCACCACGAGACCGGTGCGTTCCAGGTGCCGCGCGGCGATGTCCTCGCCGCGTCGGCCCAGGCGCAGGTGTGCCGCCATGGCTGTTCCCCTCGGGTCGGCACGGCGGTGTGCCGTGGCTGATTCCCAAGGTGCCGGGTGGCGGGTGGCTGGACCAGATGGCCCACGAAACGGTGGACCGTTGAGCCGATTGTGGACAACTCGGGCCCGCGGCGGTCAGCGCGGGCCCGAGTCGCTAACCGCCGAAGGGACCGTCCTCGGGCAGCCGCAGGTCCGGCTTGTCGAGCTCCTCGACGTTGACGTCCTTGAACGTGATCACCCGGACGTTCTTGACGAACCGGGCGGGCCGGTACATGTCCCACACCCAGGCGTCGGACATCCGCACCTCGAAGTAGACCTCGCCATCGGCGTCGCGCACCTGCACGTCGACACCGTTGGCCAGGTAGAACCGCCGCTCGGTCTCCACCACGTAGGCGAACTGCCCCACGATGTCGCGGTACTCCCGGTAGAGCTGCAGCTCCATCTCGGTCTCGTACTTCTCGAGATCCTCCGCGCTCATCAGCCGCGCGCCCTCCTGGTCGTGACCTGTACCGCCCGCTACTGCGGGGGTCCACCATTCTGGACCACAGCCGCCGCGGCCACACTCAGCGCCACCCGGTGTGGCGCGCGCAGCCCGTGCGCGAGCCCGGCGGCGGTGACGTTGGCGTAGGACCAGCGGTGCTCGTGGCTCGGGCCGTGCTCGCTCAACGCGCGGGTGTGTAGGCCGGTGCAGTACCCCTTGTGCACGTCGAAGCGGTAGCGCGGCAACGACTCGTGCAGCTCGGCCATGATCCGGTCGCGGGTGACCTTGGCCAGCACCGAGGCCGCCGCCACGCAGGCCGCCACCTGGTCGCCCTTGAGGACCGGCATGCTCGGCGCGGTCAGCCCGGGCACCCGGAACCCGTCGACGAGCACGTACCCCGGGTGCGTGGCCAGCCGGGCCACCGCGCGGCGCATGCCCTCGATGTTGGCCACGTGCACGCCCATCAGGTCGACCTCGGCGGTGGGCACGACCACGACGGCGTGGTCGAGCGCGCGGTCCACGACCAGGTCGTACATCCGGTCGCGGGCCGCCGCGGTCATCAGCTTGGAGTCGGTGAGGCCGTCGAGCCGGTTCGCGTCGCCGGGGCGCAGCACGCACGAGGCGATCACCAGCGGACCGGCGCAGGCACCGCGGCCAGCCTCGTCGACCCCGGCCACCGGACCGAGGCCGCGCCGGTGCAGCGCGGTCTGCAGGCTCCAGTTGCCGGTGTCCCGGCGCACGACCGCGCGCGGCGGTCGCAGCGCTTCCACGCTCACGCCTTCCCCCTCCGGTCGCTGACGTCCCTGCCGCCGACGAGCGAACGCGCCCGCCTGCCCAGCCAGAGCGCGGGCCACGCCGCCGCCAGCCCGACCCCCAGCGGGATGCCCTGCTGCCACGCCGGGGCCGAGAGCGCCTGCGGGTCGTGGTCGCCGATCCCCTGCCACCGGGAGAACGGCAGGATGACCACCCTGGCCTTGCCGATCACGTTGTCCACCGGCACCAGACCGTTCTGGCCACCGCCGCCCTGGGTTCGGGAGTCGTTGGAGTTGTTGCGGTTGTCCCCCAGCACGAACAGCGACCCCTGGGGGACGGTGACCTCGTCGAACTCGCCCTGCTGCTGGTCGGTCTGGGCCGGGTAGTGCACGTAGGGCTCGTCGAGCGGTTTCCCGTCGACCAGCACCCGGTTCTGGTCGTCGCAGCAGCGGACGGTCTGCCCGCCGACGGCGATGACCCGCTTGACGACGTCGTCCTCGTCCGGCGCGGCGAGGCCGAACTGCGCACCGACCCCTTGCAGCCACCGCACGAACTGGTTGTCCGACCGGGAGGAGGTGAACTCCGCGCGGTTCCAGGTGGCCGGTCGGTGGAACACCACGACCTCGCCCGGCTCCGGCTCGCCGAAGGTGTAGACCAGCTTGTCGACCACGATCCGGTCGCCATAGCACCCGGGGCAGCCGTGCAGGGTCTGCTCCATCGACTCCGACGGGATCACGAACACCCGCGCGAAGAACGTCTGGATCAGGAAGGTCAGCACCAGCGCGACGACGATCAGGATCGGGACCTCGACCCAGAACGGCCGCTTCTTCTTCCGGGGTTCACGCCCGTCGGGCTGGCCCTGCTCATCGGGGGCGGCTGGACCGTCGGACACCGGCGCAGCCTACTCCGAGCGCCCGCGGCCACCGACCGCGCCGCGCAGCCGCCTGCCCAGCCACAGCACCGGCCACGCCGCCGCGACCCCGACGCCCACCGGGATCCCGGCCTGCCAGACCGGGGCGGAGAGCGCCTGCGGGTTGTGGTCGCCGATCCCCTGCCACCGCGACGGCGGCAGGATGATCGTCCGGGCCTTGCCGATCACGTTGTCCACCGGGACGAAGCCGTTGACACCACCGCCGCCCTGCACCCGCGAGTCCGCGGAGGCGTTGCGGTTGTCGCCCATGACCCAGAGCATCCCGGGCGGCACGGTGATCTTGTCGAACTTGCGCTGCTCGTCGTTGGGGAACAGGTGGTTGATGTAGGGCTCGTCGAGCGGTTTGCCGTCCACCAGCACGCGTTGCTGGTCGTCGCAGCACTCGACGGTCTGCCCGCCGACGGCGATCACCCGCTTGACCACGTCCTCCTCGCTCGGCTCGGCGAGGCCGAACTGCGCGCCGAAGTCCTGCAGCCAGGCCACCAGCGCGTTGTCCGAGCGGTTGCTCGGGCCGTGCTGGTCCCAGGTGGTTGGCCGCTCGAAGACCACCACGTCGCCGGGCGCCGGGTCGCGGAAGTAGTACACGACCCGGTCGACCAGGATCCGGTCGCCGTTGCACCCCTCGCACCCGTGCAGCGTCTGCTCCATCGACTCCGACGGGATCACGAACACCCGCGCGATGAACGACTGGATGATGATCGTCAGCACCAGCGCGACCCCGATCAGGATCGGCAGCTCCACCCAGAACGGGCGCTTCTTCTTCGCCTTCTTGGTGTCCCGGGTGGCTTCCGGTGCGGTGGCGTCGAGATCCTCGGCACCGCGTCCATCCCCTGGCACGGCACCGTCTGCGTCGGACAAGCTAGTCAGCCTTCCTGGGTTTGAGGACGTTCTTGGCCCGCCTGCCCAGCCACAGCACCGGCCAGGCCGCGGCGAGTCCGATGCCCACCGGGATCCCCTCCTGCCAGCCCGTCGCCGAGAGGTCCGGGCCCGCCTGCGGGTTGTGGTCGCCGACGCCGCGCCAGCGCGACGGCGGCAGCACGATGTAGCGGGCCTTGCCGATCACCTTGCCGAGCGGGACGACACCGCGGACCCCGCCGTTGCCCTGGAAGCGCGAGTCGCTGGAGTTGTTGCGGTTGTCCCCCATCACCCACAGTGTGCCCTCGGGCACGGTAACGGGCGAGAACTTCTGCTGCGAGTTGGGGCCGCCGCCCTCCCAGTAGATGTAGGGCTCGTCGAGGGGCTTGCCGTTGACCATGACCCGGCCCTGGTCGTCGCAGCACTCGACGGTCTGCCCGCCGACGGCGATCACGCGCTTGACGAAGTCGCGCTCGTCCGGCGGGGCGATGCCGATGAACGAGCCGACGTAGCGCAGCCCCTTGGTGAAGACCGAGCTGTCGTCCTCGGACTTCACGTCGTGCTCGGTCCAGGTGTTCGGCCCCTCGAAGACGATCACGTCGCCGGGCTCGGGGTCGCGGAAGTTGTAGACCATCTTGTCGACGAACACGCGGTCGCCGGTGCAGCCGGGACAGCCGTGCAGGGTCTGCTCCATCGACCCGGACGGGATGGAGTAGACCCGGCCGATGAAGTGCTGGATCAGGAAGGTCAGCAGCAGGGCGACCCCGACCAGGACCAGGATCTCCTTCCACAGCGGCTGGCGGCGCGGTGGCCTGCGGTGCCTGCCGTGCCGGGGCCGGTCCTGGTCGTCCTCGTCCTGCTCCTGGACGACGCGCTCGGGTTCCGGTTCCGGGGTGACCTCGGGCGCGGGCGCCGGGGCGGCCGGGGGCTCGACCACCGTGGGGCGACTGCGCACCCGGGGGATGAGCGCGGTGAGGTCGGCCTCGGGAACAGCGGGCTCGTCGGCGGGCGCGCCGACAGTCGGCAGGTCTTGGCGCGACGGCTGGCGCACGGGCGGCAGGTCAGTGCGCGACGCCTGCGGCTTGAGGGGCGCGACGGGCGGCAGGTCCGTGCGAGACGTGGACGGCCCAGGCGGCCGTACCGCGGGCAGGTCTGTCCGCGACGCGGGTGGCCTTACCGCAGGCAGGTCGTTGCGAGAGGTTGACGGCCCCGGCGGCCTCACTGCGGGCAGGTCTGTCCGGGACGGCTGACGTACCGGCGGGAGGTTGGTGCGCGACGGCGCGTCTGCCCGCGGCCCGGCGGTGGGCAGATCGGTGCGTGAGGGCTGGCGCACTGGCCCCTGGGCGACCGGGGGCAGCGTGGGGTCGGTGTCGTCCTCGACCGGGGGGCGGCGCGTTGTGAACTCGCCCACAGCCGGGCCGTCAACCGGGGTGATCCCGAGTCGGGTGTAGGTGTCCTCGCCCTGCCGGGCGGACGCCGAGGGGAACCAGTCGGACGGCTCCTGCTGAGTTCGCGCGGGTCGCTGCGGGGGTGCCCAGTCCTCAGGCGGCAGCGACTCCTCCGGCAGCGGGGCGCCGAACCAGAACTCCGGGTCGACCGGGGCCAGCTTGGGCAGGCTCGGGACCTCGGGGAGCGGCTTGCGCCGGATCGGCTCGGTGTAGGCGACCTGGCCGTTGGTGCCGTTGACACCGCTGACGCCGTTGAGCGGGGTGCCGTTGACCCGGGACCCGTTGACCGGGTGCCCGTTGGTCCGGTGGCCGTTCACCCGCTTGCTGATCGGCTCCGTGTGCTTGACCTCGGCGGGATCACGCGCAGGGTCGACCGCCTCCCGACGGGAGTGCTCCGGATCTGCCACGGCGTCCGGTGGCACACGGTGAGGAGGGCGGTCGACCACGCAGTCGAGGGTACGTGAGCCGGTGTGCTGACCGCGTCAGGAAGCGGTCTGCGGCTCGCGCTTCTCCTTGATCTTCGCGGCCTTGCCGCGGAGCTCGCGGAGGTAGTACAGCTTGGCCCGGCGGACGTCACCGCGGCGCGCGACCTCGATCTCGGCGATGTTCGGGGTGTGCACCGGGAAGGTGCGCTCCACGCCGACGCCGAAGGAGACCTTGCGGACGGTGAAGGTCTCGCGGATGCCACCACCCTGGCGGCGGATCACGACGCCCTGGAACACCTGGACGCGCGAGCGCGAGCCCTCGATGACGCGGACGTGGACCTTCAGCGTGTCACCCGGGCGAAAGGCCGGGATGTCGGAACGCAGCGACTTGGCGTCCAGGGCATCCAGGGTGTTCATCGGTAGTCCGTCCTCGTCTTCGAAAGAGTGGTCTCACGTCCCGGCCGCGGACGGCGTTTCACCGAGCACTCAGCCTGGGGTGGTCATGTGGTCGAGCGCACTGGGCGCTTCAACCCGGAAAGTATGTCAGACCGACCCTGGGGATCTGAAATCGCCCCCTGCGGACAACCTGTCCAGGGTCGCGCGGTCGTGCTTGTCCAGCTGCTCGCGCGGGAGCTGGGCGAGCAGGTCGGGCCTGCGCTCGAAGGTGCGTTCCAGCGACCGGTCGCGGCGCCAGCGGGCGATCGCGGCGTGGTTGCCCGAGCGCAGCACGTCGGGCACCGGGCGCTCGCGCCAGACCTCCGGGCGGGTGTAGCTCGGCCCCTCGAGGAGGCCGTCGGAGAAGGAGTCCTGCTGTGCGGAGACCGGGTTGCCGAGCACCCCGGGCAGCAAGCGGGCGACGGCCTCGACCATCACCATCACCGCTACTTCGCCGCCGACCAGCACGTAGTCGCCGATGGAGACCTCGTCGACCGGCATCCGGGTCGCGGCGTCGTCGACGACCCGCTGGTCGATGCCCTCGTAACGGCCGCAGGCGAACACCAGGTGCTCCTCGGCGGCGTACTCGTGCGCCACGGCCTGGGTGAACGGCCTGCCCGCGGGGGTAGGGACCACGAGGCGGGAGGGGCGCCCACCGGCGCACACCGCGTCCAGCGCCTCGCCCCAGACCTGCGGCTTCATCACCATGCCGGGACCGCCGCCGTACGGGCTGTCGTCCACGGCCTTGTGCACGTCGTGGGTCCACCCGCGCAGGTCGTGCACCCCGAGGCTGAGCAGGCCGCGCTCGATCGCGCGGCCCAGCAGCGCCGCGCGCAGCGGCTCCAGGTACTCGGGGAAGATCGTGACGACGTCGATGCGCACTACTCGATCAGGCCTTCCGGCGGGTCGAGCACGACCCGGCCGCCGGGCACGTCCACCACCGGCACCAGGGCCTGGACGAACGGGACGAGCAGCTCGCCGCCATCGGCGCGGTCGATGACGAGCATCTCCCCCGCCGCGCCGTGCGAGACCTCGCGCACCGTGCCGACCCGGGTCCCGTCACCGAGCTCGGCGGCCAGGCCCTCGAGCTCGTGGTCGTAGAACTCGTCCGGGTCGTCGATCGGCGGCAGGTCCGCGGTGTCGCCGAGCAGCAGCGCGCCGCGCAACCCCTCGGCGGCGGTGCGGTCGGGCACCTCGCCGAACCGCAGGAGCAGCCGCCCGGAGTGTTCCCGGGCGGCTGCCACCGTCAGCGTGCGTTCCGTCTTGTCGCGGAGCCGGGCCAGCACGGTCGCGCCGAGGGCGAAGCGCCGCTCGGGCGAGTCCGTGCGCACGTCGACGGCGAGTTCGCCGGTGATGCCGTGCGCCTTGGCGATCCGGCCGACGACCACGAGGTTCGCGGCTTCCATGGGCTTCGCGTTCCGCCGATCAGTGATCGGTGTCCACCACGTCCACCCGGATCCCGCGACCGCCGACCCCGGCCATCACGGTCCGCAGGGCGGTCGCGGTGCGGCCACCCCGGCCGATCACCTTGCCGAGGTCCTCGGGGTTGACGTGCACCTCGAGCGTGCGGCCACGACGCGTCGTGACCAGCTCGACCTGCACGTCGTCCGGGTTGTCGACGATGCCGCGCACCAGGTGCTCGAGGGCGTCCGCGAGGGCACTCACTCGGCCGCGGCCTCGGTCTCGGCGGCCTCGGCGGGCTTGTCCTCGGCCTTGCGCGGCGCGGACTTCTTCTTCGGGGTGGTCGCCTCGGTGCCGGGCTCCTCGCCCGCCGCCCGCAGCGCCGCCTCGAACAGCTCCTGCTTGCTCGGCTTGGGCTCCTTGACCCGCAGGGTGCCCTCGGTGCCCGGCAGGCCCTTGAACTTCTGCCAGTCGCCGGTGACCGTGAACAGGTGCTTGACCGAGTCGGTCGGCAGCGCGCCGACACCCAACCAGTACTGGGCCCGCTCGGAGTCGACCTCGATGAGGCTCGGCTCCTCCTTCGGGCTGTAACGGCCGATCGTCTCGATCGCCTTGCCGTCCCGACGGGTGCGGGCGTCGGCGACGATGATGCGGTAGTACGGCGCGCGGATCTTTCCGAGGCGCTGCAGCTTGATCTTGACAGCCACGGGTTGCGGTGCTCCTCAAAGCTCTCGGTAGGGCGGTGTAGAGCGGAGCGGACCCGTGTGGGGACAGGTCGTCACGCCCGAAGGTTTCGGCGTCTTGGCGCGGTGAGAGGGTCCGGCCACGACGGACAGCGGGTAATTGTGCCAGACGCGGCGCCCGGTAGTTAACCCGCGGGTCGGGAGGCGAACGGCGCGAGCTCGATCCCGGCCGATTCGAGCGCCGCGCGGACGGCCCGCGCGTGCGCGACCGCGCCCGGGGTGTCGCCGTGCAGGCACAGCGAGCGGGCGGACATCGCCAGCACAGAGCCGTCGACGGCGACGAGTTCCCCGCGCTCGGCGAGGCGGAGTGCCCGGGCGACGACGGCGTCGGTGTCGGTGAGCAACGCCTCAGGCTCCCCGCGCGGGACGAGGGTGCCGTCCGGGGTGTAGCCGCGGTCGGCGAAAGCCTCTTGCACGCCCGGCAACCCGGCTGCCTCAGCGGCGGCGAGCAAGCGTGATCCGGGCAGGCCGAGGACCGGGAGGGCGCCGAACGCGCGTACGCCGTCGACGACCGCCTTGGCCTGCGCGTCGTTGTGCACGGTGGCGTTGTAGAGGGCGCCGTGCGGCTTGACGTACGCCACGCGGGTGCCCGCGGCCCGGGCGAACGCCTCCAGCGCGCCGACCTGGTAGAGCACCTCGTCGGCGAGGCGGGCCGGTTCGACGTCGATGAACCGCCGCCCGAACCCAGCGAGATCGCGATAAGACACCTGGGCGCCTACTGCGACACCTCTTGCTGCCGCGGCCGTGCAGACCGAGCGCATGGTGACCGCGTCCCCCGCGTGAAACCCGCAGGCGACATTGGCGGAGGTGACCACGTCCAGCAAGGCGTCGTCGTCGCCGAGGCGCCAGATGCCGAAGCCCTCGCCGAGGTCGCTGTTGAGGTCCAGGGTCGCCGCGCTCACGGCTGCATGACGCCGAGGCTGATCAACAGCACCGCCAGCGCGGGGAGGAAGTTGTTGACCTGGTGGGCCACCACGCTCGCGCCGAGCCTGCCGGTGTAGAGCCGGGCCAGGCCGATCGGGATGCCGATCACGAGCAGCAGCGAGGTGCGCAGCGGTTCCAGGTGGCTGACCGCGAAGATCACCGTGGTCAGGCCGAAAACCGCCCACCGGCCCCACTTCAGCCGCTCTAGCGCGCCCCAGAGCAGGCCGCGGTACATGATCTCCTCGAACAGCGGCCCGACCAGCCACACGTAGACGAAGATGGTGACCGCGGCGGCGGTGGGCATGGCCTGGTTGTCGACCAGCTGACCGAGGGCCGAGGTGGCGTTGCTCTCGCCGACGATCCGGGTCCAGATGCCCGCGGCGACCGTGGTGCAGACCAGGCCGATGAGCCCGAACTTCAGGCCCACCCGCAGGTCGTCGCGGTTGTAGGACAGCTTCAGGTCGATCTTGGGACCGTTGCCGCGGACCACCGTGACCAGCAGGGTGGCGGCCGTGGCGAGCGCGGTCGGCACGATCGTGCCGATCAGGATGACCGCCACCGAGTCGGTCGAGTCCGGACCGGCCAACCCCATGACCGCGCCGATCACCACCGCCGAGAGCACGAAGACGGCGAAGACGAACAGGAAGGCGCCGAAGCCCCACTTGTGGTCGCGAGCCGCCGGTGCCGGCGGGCTCATCGGCGCCACCGGGACCTCGGGCACGCTCGGCGGTGGCGCGCTGGTCTGCGGCGCGCTCGTCTGTGGTGCGGCGGCGGGCTGCTCGCCGGGTGGCGGGGCCATCGCACGCCTCCCCCCGTGGTCCGGTTTCCGGATGTCGGATTCTTGCCGTTCACGTCGAGACTATCCGGACTGACGGACCGGATCAGCCCACGACCCTGCCCCTAAGGATGATCCTCTTCGGTGACCGCAGCACCTCGAGGTCCTTGCGCGGATCGGCGTCGAAGGCGAGCAGGTCCGCCGCCGAACCCTCCGCCAGCCCGGACCAGCCGAGCCAGCCCCGGGCCGACCAGGACGCCGCCCCGATCGCGTCCTCGGCGGTCATCCCCGCGTGGTGCAGGGCGATCACCTCGTCGACGAGCCTGCCGTGCGCGATGCCGCCACCCGCGTCGGTCCCCGCGTAGACGGGCACGCCCGCCTCGACCGCCTCGACGACCATGGCCCCCGCGCGGGCGTGCAGCTCGACCATGTGCCGGGCGTACGCGGGGTACTTGGTCGCCTTCTCGGCGATCCCTGGGAAATTCTCGATGTTGATCAGCGTCGGCACCAGTGCGGTGCCCCGCCTGGCCATCTCGGCGATCACCTCGGTGGTGAGGCCGGTTCCGTGCTCGAGGCAGTCGATCCCCGCGTTGACCAGCCCCGGCAGGGCGTCCTCGCCGAAGACGTGCGCGGTCACCCGCGCGCCCGCGGCGTGCGCCACCGCGATCGCCTCGGCGAGCACGTCGTCCGGCCACAGCGGGGCCAGGTCGCCGGTGTCGCGGTCGATCCAGTCGCCGACCAGCTTGACCCAGCCGTCGCCGTTCTCGACCTGCTCGGCGACCGCGGCGGGCAGCTGCTCCGGGTCGCCGACGTCGCGGCCCAGGTGCGGGAGGTAGCGCTTGGGCCGGGACAGGTGCCTACCGGCGCGGATGATGCGCGGCAGGTCGAGGCGCTCTTGCAGCGGCCGGGTGTCGACCGGCGAGCCGCAGTCGCGGATGAGCAGCGTGCCCGCGTCGCGGTCGGTCTCGGCCTGCGCGGCGGCGGTCTCCAGGTCGACCGGGCCGCTCGGCCCGATGCCGATGTGGCAGTGCGCGTCGACCAGGCCGGGCAGCAGGTAGCCGCCGTCGACGACGGTCTCCGCGCCCGGCACCGGCCGGGTGCGGACCCGGCCGTTGACCACCCACAGGTCGCGTTCGTCGTGCCCGGGCAGGACCACCCCGCGCACGTGCAGCGCGGTCACGGCTTCTTGGGGAACTTGAGCTTGGACGGGTCGAAGCCCGGCGGCACCCCGTCCAGGCCCGCCAGTCCGGGCGGGAGCTGGTCGAGACCGGGCGGCATCCCGGACAGGTCGGGGAAGCCCGCGGGCATCCCGCCGCGCACCCGCGGCTGGGTCGGGCCGCGGCCCTTGCCCTTCTTCCCCTTCTTGCCCTTCTGCTTGCGCTGGTTGGCCCGGCCGCCCGGCATGCCGAAGCGGCCCGCCATCTGCTGCATCATCTTGCGGGCCTCGTAGAACCGGTTGACCAGGTCGTTGACCTCGCGGACCTGCACGCCCGAGCCGTTGGCGATGCGCAGCCTGCGCGAGGCGTTGATGATCTTGGGATCGTGCCGCTCGGCCGGGGTCATGCCGCGGATGATCGCCTGCAGCCGGTCGATGTGCTTCTCGTCGACCTGGGCCAGCGCGTCCTTCATCTGGCCCGCGCCGGGCAGCATGCCCAGCAGGTTGGCGATCGGGCCCATCTTGCGCACCGCGAGCATCTGCTCGAGGAAGTCCTCCAGGGTGAGCTCGCCGGTGCCGATCTTGGCCGCGGCCTTCTCCGCCTGCGCCTGGTCGAAGTGCTGCTCGGCCTGCTCGATCAGGGTGAGCACGTCGCCCATGCCCAGGATCCGCGAGGCCATCCGGTCGGGGTGGAAGGCGTCGAAGTCGCCCAGGCCCTCGCCGTTGGAGGCGAACATGATCGGCGCGCCGGTGACCTCGCGCACCGAGAGCGCCGCGCCACCGCGGGCGTCGCCGTCGAGCTTGGTCAGCACCACGCCGGTGAAGCCGACGCCGTCGCGGAAGGCCTCGGCGGTGGAGACCGCGTCCTGGCCGATCATGGCGTCGACGACGAAGAAGACCTCGTCGGCCCCGACGGCGGCCTTGATGTCGGCGGCCTGGCGCATCAGCTCCTCGTCGACGCCGAGGCGGCCCGCGGTGTCGACGATGACGATGTCGTGCTGGCTGCGGCGGGCCTCGTCGATGCTGCGCCGGGCCACGTCCACCGGGTCGCCGACGCCGTTGCCCGGCTCCGGCGCGTAGACCGTGACCCCGGCGCGCTCGCCGACGACCTGCAGCTGGGTGACCGCGTTGGGCCGCTGCAGGTCGCAGGCGACCAGCATCGGCGCGTGGCCCTGGCCCTTGAGCCACTTGGCGAGCTTGCCCGCCAGGGTGGTCTTACCGGCGCCCTGCAGACCGGCGAGCATGATCACCGACGGCGGGGTCTTGGCGAGGTTGAGCCTGCGCGTCTCGCCGCCGAGGATGGCGACGAGCTCCTCGTTGACGATCTTGACGACCTGTTGGGCCGGGTTGAGCGCGCCGGAGACCTCCGCGCCCTTGGCCCGTTCCTTGACGCTGCCGATGAACGTGCGCACGACGGGCAGCGCGACGTCGGCCTCCAGCAGCGCGATGCGGATCTCGCGCGCGGTGTTGTCGATGTCGGTCTCGCTCAGCCGACCCTTGCCCCGCAGGTTCTGCAGGACCGAGGTGAGCCGATCGGAAAGGGTGTCGAACACGGGTGCGGCACTCCAGCCTGGCGGGGTTGGGTCGGTCGGCCGCACGCCGTGCGGCTAGGAGGTCGAGGGTAGTCGCCCGGCGCGTTGGGCCGCTCGGATGTCCTTTTCCTGGCCTCCGGGTGGGGTGTGGACAACTCCGCCCGCGGCCCGGCGACCCGGTGCTAGCTTCGCCGCACTCGATCACCGATCCAGGGGGGTTTCAACCGTGGAGAGCACCTTCGAGCCCGGGACCAGCCCGGTCGCGGCCCGACTAGCCGTCAGTTCCGCGGTGCTGCTGGGCGTGGCCGCGGTGCTGGTCTACGCCGCGCTGCCGAACACGATCACCCGCGTCGTGCTGCTGCTGTTCGTCCTCGTCCTGGCGGGCGGGGTGCTCGGCTCGGACAAGGTCGCCGACGCGGTGGGCCAGCCGGTCGCGCGCGGCATCGGCGTCGGCGGGGTGCTGCTGGGCACCTATCTGACCGGTCCGGTCCTGCTCTCGATGGCGATGCCCTCGCGCTACGGCGACAAGCCGCCCTCGGCGGTCGTGCTGGTGGTCCTGGCCTTCTTGGCGCTGACGGTGGCGCTGCTGACCTTCGCGGCGAAGGGGTTCGGCGCGGGGGCGATCGGGCTGGGTTTCGCGCTCCCGTCATTGGTGGTGGCGCTGCTGGGCAATGCCAAGCTCGCCCCGCTGGCGCTGGCGGTGACCATGCTGGTGGCGGCGGTCGGCGGGCTCGTGCTGGGGTTGCGGGCCGAACCGGGCGGGGCGTTGAGCCGGTTCGGGTTGGCGGCCGGTGCGATCGCGGCTGCGGCCGCGGCCGGGATCGGGTTCGCGCCGCTGAACGCGCTCTCGGGCGGCAGCCTGGCCGGGGCCGTGCCGGACTCGACCGCGGCGATGGCGCCGCAGCCGGGGGCGCGGATCGCCTTCCTGGTCCTGGGACTCCTGGTCGCCGTGCTGGTCGGGCTGGTCGCGGTGCTGCGCCGCGACGGTGCGGTCGGCCTGCTCGTGCTGGGTTCGCTGGTGCTGCCGCCCGTGGCGCTGTACCGGTTCGACCCCACGCCGGAGAGCCAACCGTCGCTGCTGGTCGTCCCCGGGCTGGTGTTCGTGGCGGCGCTGATCGCCGCGGCGGTGGCACCGGTGCGCGAGCTGGCGGGGCGGTTGGCGGGCGGGCTGCGGCCAGGCGGCGCCACCACGGTCAACGCACTGCTGGCGGTCGCGGGGCTGGCGGTCGCGGGACTCGCCACCCAGGCGCTGCCGCTGCTGTACTGGGACATCTACCCGAACGGCGCGGTCTCGTTGGTGGTCGTGGTCGCCCTGGTGGTGCTGGCGCTGCGGTTGTCCGGCGCACCGGGCGCGCTGGCCGCCGGGGCGGCGCTGCTCGTGCTCGCCCTGCGCGTGCCGATGCTGCTGTTGGTCGACGGCACCGACTTGGCCATGGTGGGTCCGAGCGCGCTGAGCACCGCGTTGGCGCTGGTCCTCGCCTTGGTGGCGTCCTGGCTGCTGCTCCGCAGACACCCGTACCCAGGGGTCGCCGCGGCGGCGGCCTACCTGGTGCTGCACCAGGTGGCCATGCTGCTGTGGGTGCTGTTCCGGCCCGCGACCACGAGCAACTTCGGCGACGACCACGACGACTTCTCGGTCATCGTGCTGCTGGTGCCGGTGCTGCTCGTGGGGGCGGCCGGGGCTGTGGTGGCGCTGCGGGCGCGGGCCGAGCACGTGGTGGCGAGCGCTCAGGCGGCCGCGGCGATGGCGGCGGGGGCGGGTGGCTTCGCGCTGTTCGGCCTTCAGGTGGCGGGGCTCACGAAGGACAGTGAGGTGCGCGGCATCGGCCGGAGCCTCATGCCGATGACGCCCACCAACGTGTTCGGCGTGAGTTCGGCGGCGAACGACCTGGGCAATCCGCTGATCTTCGCGTGCTTCGGCGTGGTCGCGCTGGCGGTGCTGGTGGCGCTGACCACCGCGCGGCGGCCCAGCGGTGTGGTGGCGGCGGCGGTGCTGCTGCTGGGACTCGGTGGTGGGCTGGCGCTGGTGGTGGCGACGTTGAAGGTCGGCAGCGGGACGTTCTACGGGATCATGTGGATCGCGGTCATGGTGGCTGTGGTGCTGGGGGTGGTCGCTCGGATCGCGGTTCGGCGGGCGCCTACGTTCTACGAGGAGTACGTGTCTAACGCTGCGCGCTGAGTCTCGCCGCGCTGGGTCTCGCCGCGCTGGGTCTCGCCGCGCTGGGTCTCGCCGCGCTGGGTCTCGCCGCGCTGGGTCTCGCCGCGCTGGGTCTCGCCGCGCTGGGTCTCGCCGCGCTGGGTCTCGCCGCGTTGGGTCTTGCCGCGTTGGGGCATGAGTGTTGCGGCGTTGGGGTTGGTGGACCTGCTTCCAACGCACCAGTGTGACTACGGGCTGGTCTTGGTTGTCAAGGCGGGAAGGATGCCTTGACAACCAAGACCAGCCCGTGTTTTTGGCTGCGTATGGGACAATACCGCTAAGTTAAGCGCGGCGCGTGCAGTCGTATGATGGGCGGTCCGTTGTGGTGAGTTCCGTGGTGGTGGGGTTTTTTGACGATGTAGGAGTTGTGTCGTCCGCGTTTGATGACGCGGGGGTTTGTTCGTTCTCTGCGTTTCTTGCGGCGTCGGTTGATGTCGGTGATCGCGTCGGCGGTTGATCGTTTTCTGTGGTC
>NZ_BSTR01000034.1 GCF_030269645.1 Actinokineospora sp. NBRC 105648
TCCGTCGGCTCCGTCGGCTCCGTCGGCTCCGTCGGCTCCGTCGGCTCCGTCGGCTCCGTCGGCTCCGTCGGCTCCGTCGGCTCCGTCGGCTCCGTCGGCTCCGTCGGCTCCGTCGGCTCCGTCGGCTTATCTGGGGCTGCCGGGCTTTCCGGAGGTGCGTCGGTGGTGCTCCCGGAATGCGGCACCGGTTGCTCGGCGTCGATGAGGTGGTCGGCGTCGGAGGTGGGCTGGGTGGCGGTGTGGTCTTGGGGTTCCACGGCGGAAGTTGGGGATTCGGGGGTCTCGGAGAGGGGTTGTTCCTTGTCCACCAACTGGTCCGCGTCGCTCACCTCCGGCCCTGGCTCTGGCTGCGCCGGGGTGTCCGTCCCGCTGGTCTCCGGCGGCGGTTCGGGTGGCGGTGGCGGCTCCGGCGGCGGGGTGGTGTCGACCGTGTCAACGCTCATCGGGGGCCATGCCGAGGGCGAGGGTGGGCCAGGTGGTCTCCAGGTTGAGGAACCTGGTCGCGGCGTGGAAGCGGGCGTTGGGGGTGGGGGCGTTGCTGAGCTGGGCCGCGGCTGTCTCGCAGACCGGTTCCGGGCCGGTGACCACCGTGCGGCTGGGGAGCCAGGTGTCGGGGTGGTCGCGCAGGGCCGCCAACTGGTCGGTGTCCGGCAGCCGCAGGCCGCGGGCGGCCCAAGCCGCGGTGTCGGGGTGTGGACCGGGGTCCGCGGCTCGGAGGGCGCGCAGGACGTCGATCCAGCGGTAGCGGCCCGCCTGCCACTGCGTCTCGGTGCCGTCACAGCCCGCATTACCGTCCACTTGGGACACTGCTACCGCGCCGACGTGGGCCGTCAGTGACTCTGGTTGGTAGTGCGCCGCCAGACCGGCGTAGCGGGTGTCGATCGCTGTCTGCGCCCGGTGCGCCACAGCGCATTCGAGGGTGCGCCGGTCCGCCCCCGCGGCGAGGTCGGCGAGCCAGGTCTTGTCCGGGCGCGGGGCGGGCCTGCCGACCAGGTGGGACACCACCAGCAGTTCGATCCACAGCACCACGCGCGGGTCGTCGGCCAGGCGGCCGGCCAGGTTGATCTCGCGCAGGGTGCACGCCCTGGATCGGCACATCTGTCCACAAGCGACACTGCGCACCGCGCGGATCGCCGGGGCGGGGCCGGGGGCGGTGGCCTCGCGGTGCGCACCCAGCGGCACGCAGAGGCGGATCGGGTGGTCCATGCCGTCGGTGAAGACGGCGGCCTGGCCCGGGGGCAGCGAGACGATCTGCCGCGACTGCGACTCGTCGAGGTTCATCGTGGCGCCGACCACCTCGCGGTCGTCGGCGGCGGGGAGCCGGTGGATGATCTTCAGCGCGGTGTTCTTCACGACGTCGGGGACGATCTTGGCTGGGATCTGCTCGGCGATGACGATGCCCTCGCCGTAGGCGCGGATCTCCGCCAGCAGGGCGGTGAACAGCTCCACCGCGTGCGCCGCCGGGCTGCCCGGCTCGGTGCGCTTGAGCAGCCGGTGGGCCTCCTCGAGCACGGTCACGTGCCGCAGGCCCACCTCGCCGGGCGCCCGCCGGGTGCGCAGGTGCTGGTGCAGCCGGATCAGCACGGCGCCGATGAAGAAGGCCTTGTCCTGGTCGTTGCCGACGTCCTCGATCTCCAGGACCACGTTGCGCCGCAACAGTTCCGCGACGTCGAGCGGGTGCCCGCCCTCGAAGAAGCGCCCCGGTGTGCCCAGCCGCAGCGAGCTGAGCCGCACGTCGATGAAGCCCAGGACGTTGTCGGTGATCTCCTTGCCGTACCCGATCCCCTTGACCACCTCGACCGCCGCGCGCTGCAGGTCGGCCAGGGTCGGGTACCTCGGGCGCACCCCGGGCCGCCGGGACTCGCTGAGCGCCGGGTCCCAGCCCAGGTCGGTGTAGCAGCGGGTGAGCGCGTGGCCGAGCACCTGCGGGAACGGCTCGTCGGCGTCGAAGGCGGCCAGGAACAGCGCGCGGACCAGGTCGATGTGGGTCTGGATCGGGAACCCGGGCTCGGGTTCGAGCGGGTTGAGCCCGACCGGTTGGGCGGCCGGGTCACCGGGCCGGACCACCGTCACGTTCGCCGCGCCGATCCGGCCCGCCATGGCCGCGTACTCGGCCTTGGCGGGCTCGATCACCAGCCACGGCACACCGTGGTGGTGCAGTTGCTCTAGCAGGTGCCGCACGGTCTGCGACTTGCCGCCGCCGGTCGCGCCCGCGACGAAGGTGTGCCGGTTGAGCGTCCCGGTGTCCACGCCGAACGGACCCGCGGGCCGGTCGCCGTTGTCCAGCACCACACCGAGGTGCACCGGGCCGTCCCGCTCCGGGGTGACGTCGAAGGCGACCGGTTCGGTCAACCGGATCCCGGGCAGCTCCTGCCGCGGTGTCCTGGCCACGGCGGCGAGGAACTCGCCACTGGCGGCGAACGGCGACCGCGGCGCGTCCGCTTCCCCCGCCACCGGCGCGCCCACGGCGTCGAACGGCACCGGCGCCGGACCGGGGTGCAGCACGTAGGGCAGCTCGTCGAGGTCGCTCGACCCGCAGAGCAGGGCCGCCGCCCGCCGCGCGCCCACCTCGTCGGCGCCGCCCACCAGCACCCGAACGCTCCACATCCCGCCGACGCGCGCCTGGCTGAGTTCCCGGTAGCGCGCCTGCGCCCGCTCCAGCGCGATCCGGTCGAGCTCGGAGTTCTCCCGCTGCCGCAGCCGCGGGATCGCCGTGCCCAACACCAGCAGCTCGCGGTCGACCGCCTCGGCTGACAGCGGCGCGGCCACGACCAGCCAGGCGAACGGTCCGGCGAGGTGGGCGACGTAGTCGTCGAACCCGCCGCGGCGGGCGGTGCCGCGCTCGGCTGTCCACAGTGGATCAATTCGACCGGGGCAGGCCAGCCACGCGGGCAGCGCGGCGAACCCGGCGACCACCTCGGCGGCGTCGACGGGCACGCCACGGGTGCCGGGCGGGTAGAGGATCTGCCCGGAACCCCCCGCACTGGGCGGGAAAGACGGGTTGCCACCGACCAGGACCTGGAGCCGGTCCGCGCCCGGGGGTCGGTGCCAGGACACGGCGATCGCGGCGGCGGGCTCGGCCCGCGCGCCCAGTTCGGCGTGCGCGGCCGAGAGCGCGGCGAACAGCTGCGCGGGCACCGGGTCGGGGCGGGCCGGGTCGTCCGGCCGCCGCGGCGCCGAGAGCACGCGCTGGAAGGTGAAACCCGTGAGCACGCGCGCCTACCCGCGCCGCGGGTCCGCGGCGACGCGCTCCAGCAACGTGATCCCGGGGTTGCAGTCCCCCAGCACCACCCGCCTGCCCGAGGGCGGGTTCTCCACCAGGACGAACGCGGTGGTGGGCAACGACTGGATCGTCGTCGGCTCGACGGCGAACTCGTAGACCCGGACGTGCGTCGTGCCGTCGGTGACCGACTCCGACGCCGTCTCGTTCACCGTCTCCTGCCAGGTCTGGCTGCGGGACTCGGTGACCGAGTCGTTGCGGGTGAAGCTGTTCGAGCCGCCGAAGGAGTCGGCCAGGAAGCTGCCCGCCCCCTGGTTCCAGCTGCGGCCCTTGGTGCTGCTGGTCCCGTGCGTCTCGCTGGTGCCCTCGGTCTCCCCGACCGTGCGGCCGGTGCCCTTGGCCACGGACTTGCCGAACTGCGCGGTCACCTGGCTGAGCTCGAACTTGTGGCCGCGGCCGATGAACTCCGCCGCCGCGCTCGCGTCCTGGGCGTTGCCCAGCCGCATCAGGATGGCGGCGCTGTCGGCGCTGCCGAGCAGCTCCTTGAGGTCGCCGCGCAGCCGCTCGAGCAGCAGCACCAGCCGGATCCCCACCCGCTTGCACTGCCGGGCGAACGACTCCAGGCCCTCCAAGCCGATCTGGTCCGCGCCGGCGACCACCAGGACGCCGTCGTCGGCGCCCGCCCGCCTGCCGCGCACGTCGTGCAGCAGCCGGTGGAACACGACCCGGTCGAGGAAGTCCTTGCGGCGGTGCTGGCTGTGCGCGGTGGTGATGACCGAGAGCCCGTCGGCGTGCCAGAGCCCGGTGGTGTCCGGGTCCTCGGCCACCGGCTCGTCCTTGGCCAGCAGGGACAGCGTGCTGATCAGGAACTGCAGCTCCTGCTGCACCCGCTCGGTCTGCCCGAGGGTGTCGACGTAGGCGGTGATCTTGGTGACCTCGGCGACGTCGAGCGGGCCGTCCTCGGCGAGGTCGTAGGTGCGGCGCAGCACCTCCAGGCCCGCGACCAGCCGCTGGAACGTCGGCGGGCGGACCAGCCGCTTGGCCACGGCCTCGATCAGGTCGGTGTCCAGCGCCCGCAGGTCGACCTGGTCGCTCTGGCGCATGGTGTGCACCGCCTGGGCCAGCAGGTCGGCCACCTCGTCGGGGTCGATCCCGGCCAGCAGGCTGACCCTGGCCGCGTCCTCGGGCAGCGCCGTGTGCCGGACCGGCAGGCCGCGGCTCGCCACGAACGCGGCGAGGCCGCCCGCGACCCGCTGCTCGCTGAAGTCGACGACGGTGATCGGCGCGCCCATCCCGGTGAGCGAGGTGCCCAGGGTGGCGAGCAGACCGGCCCAGCCGTCACCGGTGCCGCCGAAGACGTCGACCCGGCTCGGGCCCGACCACAGGTCCAGCGGGTGCCAGAGCAGCGCGGCGGCCCGGCGCGCCGCCTCGGCCCGGTCGTGCTCGCCGATCCCGGCCTGCCACTGCCGCTGGGCCAGCAGGAACTGCCGGTGCCCGGCCTCGCGCTCGGCCTGCGCCCCGGCCAGCACCTCCTTGATCTTGCGGCTGGGCAGCAGGACCGGGAGCACGTAGGAGAAGGCGATCCCGGCGACGAGCACGGCGATGCCCGCGCCGGGCGAGGCGACCGAGACGATGATCCAGAGCACCGCGGAGGCGCCCGCCCGGCGCAGCAGTTGCGACTTGCCGACGGCGACCTTGTGCTCGAGCGCGCTCACGTCGGGCAGCGGTGGCTCGTGCCAGACCGGCATCCGGTCGGCGTCCGGGCTGCGCGTCGCGGGCGCCGGGGCCACGTACTCCCACCCCCACCGCTCCTGCGGCACGAACAGCCGCTCGGCCAGTTGCAGGCTTGTGGCCTCGCTCATCAGGCAACCCCTCACCCAGTACCGCGGCGCCCGGCCCAGTCACGCCGGGCGTGTGGACGATCACCGCTAGTCCTTCCACAGTGGGCGGGCGCGTGGTCACCCGATCGTGAGATCGCGATCACATCGTAACCGTACATCAGCAGAACGTAGTCGTATGGAGTACGGAGAGCCACTGACCTGGTCAAACACGAAAAAGGCTCCCGGCTGGGGAGCCGGGAGCCTCTTGCGCGCGAGTGTGGTCAGACGGCGCGGGACATGCGCTGGTTCATCGCGTGCTCGACCAGGGTGATCAGCGTCTCCTTGGTGGAGTCGCGGTCACGGGCGTCGGTGGTGACGATCGGCACCGACGGCTCGACGGTGAGCGCCTCGCGCACGTCGTCGATGCGGTGGTGCAGCACCCGGTCGAAGCAGTTGAGGGCGATGACGTAGGGCAGGCCGCGGTCCTCGAAGAAGTCGATCGAGGCGAAGGCGTCGGCGAGCCTGCGGGTGTCGACCAGCACGATGGCGCCGATCGCGCCGCGGACCAGGTCGTCCCACATGAACCAGAAGCGGTGCTGGCCAGGGGTGCCGAACAGGTAGAGGATCAGGTCCGAGTCCAGCGACACGCGGCCGAAGTCCATCGCGACCGTGGTGGTCACCTTGTTCGGGGTCGAGGACAGGTCGTCGACGTCGACGCTGGCCTCGGTCATGACGGCCTCGGTGGTCAGCGGGACGATCTCCGAGACGGAGCCGACCAGGGTCGTCTTGCCCACCCCGAAGCCGCCCGCCACGACGATCTTGGCCGACGTGGTCGGCTGCGAGGAAGCGCCGCGCGCGCTGAGAGGACTAGAGCCTGCGGAGCCCACTGAGCACCCTTTCCATGAATTCGATCGATGGCCGGTCACCCACGACCATGCCGCTCTGGTGGATCGAGACCAGGCCCATGCCCGCCATGTCGCCGATGAGGACCCGGGCCACACCGAGCGGCAGCCGCAGGTGCGCGGCGACCTCGGCGACGGACCGGGTGTCCAGGCACAGGCCGCAGATCGACCGGTGCTCGGGACGGACCGCGGCGTCGGGGACCCGTCCCCGGTCGCTGGTGGACACCAGCGCCTCGATCGCCAGATCGTAGTCGGACCGGGTGCGCCCACCGGTCTTGGTGTACGGGCGCACCATCGAGCCGGTCTCGTGCGGGGCGAGCTCGGCCGGCTCGGGCTCCGGCTCCAGCTCGGCAACCGCCGGGATCTCCTTGCTGTCCCAATCGGACTGCGCGGGAATCCCGGGGTCACCATAGAGGGTCGCGCTGGGGCCGCCGAACAGCCTGGCTCGGAACCCGTCGATGTCGAACCGGTTCGGCGGCTCGCCGAGTCCGGGTTCGGACAGGTCGTCCCAACCTCGCTCCGACATGTCCGCCAGCCTCCGCTCAGGTTCATCAACCTGTTGTTCCCGGGGTAGTTCGGTGTCCGGGCCACCGAACGCCGCGTCCGAGTCGAACAGGTCCCGGTAGGAGAAGTCGTCCTCGGTGCGCCTGCCCGTGGGTCTGCGGCCCGTGCTCATCGCGTCCTCACCCCGCCATCCAGCCCGGTCTTACCTGCGTTGCGCGCCCTGGAGCTGCGCGCGCAGCTCCGGCGTCATCTGCTGGCCGACCCGCTCGACGAGCAGGGTCATCTCGTAGGCGACCAACCCGATGTCGCAGTTGGGGGCCGCCAGGACGGCCAGGCAGGAGCCGTCCGAGATCGACATCAGGAATAGGTAGCCGCGGTCCATCTCGACCACGGTCTGGTTCACCCCGCCCGCCTCGAAGCACCTCGCGGCACCGGCGGTGAGGCTGACCAGACCGGAGGCCACGGCGGAGAGCTGTTCGGCGCGGTCGCGGGGCAGGCCCTGCGAGCCCGCCAGCAGCAGTCCGTCGGCGGACACCACCACGGCGTGCGCCGCGCCTGGCACCTGGCGGACAAAGTCGGTGATGAGCCACCCGAAGCTACCGGGCTGCCCCTGTGCGGACGCGGTTGTCACTCCTGCTCCTCGTCTAGGCGGCTCTCGTCTGAACCGGTCTGGTCACCAGCGTAGGCGTCGATGAGGGCATGCCGGCCACGCCGGACCCCCTGCTGGAAGCTGGACATGCGGCCGCGAACGGCGTCCGCCGTGCGTGGAGGAAGCGGAGGCACCGCGGGTTGCTCCGCGGTCTCCTCCCGTGGGGCGGCGGAACCGGGCACCAGGTGCGCCTTGGGAACGCGCTTGGGCAGGCCCGCCGTCGTCGTGGTGTCCGCGGTGGTGTCCAGCAGGGCTCGCGCCCGCTGCCACCCGTCGTCGCCGGGCGAGGCCCAGGCGTCGACCTTCGCCTGCTCGGGCTCGGGCTCCGGCGCGGGCTCGTCGACCTCGGGCGCCGGGGGCGCCTGGTCGACCGGCTCGGCCTGCTCGTGCGGCTCGGGCAGGGCGTCGTGCTCCTCGGCGACCGGCTCTTCCTCGGTCTCCGGCGGGCGGGTGTGCCCGTTGGTGACCGGGGTGGAGCCGGTGTCGCCCGCCTCGAACCACTGCGAGAGCACTGCCTCGTAGATCGGCAGGCGCTCGGTGGGCGCGTCGACGACCCGCTCGGGCTGCGGCTGGTCGCCGCCGCGCGGGGTGACCGGGGTGTAGACGGAGTTGCCGTTGCGAGGAGCGTCACCGCGGGGGGTGTCGTCACGGCTCGGCTCGGGCAGCGGCAGGCCGAACAGCGAGCCGGTGACCGCGTCGTCGACCAGGTGGCCGTTGAGCCGGGCGTTGATCTCCTCGGGCGTGGCGGGCGGGCCCCAGCCGCCGGTGTCGTCCGGGCTGCCGTGCTGGCCGAAGCCGGGGTCGAAGGCCGGGTAGCCCGCGACCTCCTCGGCCGGGCGGTCCACCGGGGACTCGTTGAGCAGGCTGCCGTTCTCCGAGCGCAGCCGCGGCATGCTGCCGGTGAACGCGCCCGCGATGCCGCTGGCCTTGGCCGCGGTGTCGCCGAGGCTGGGCGTCTGGGCGACGATGCTGGTCGGCTGAGCGGCGCTGGAGGTCTGGACCAGCGTGGCGGGCACGGTGATCCGGGCGATCAGGCCGCCCTCGATGTCCTCGTTGTCGCGCAGCCGCACCTTGATGTCGTGCCGCTTGGCCAGCCGGGCGACCACGTAGAGGCCCATCCGCCTGGTCACCGCGACGTCGAGGTCGGGCGGGTCGGCGAGCCGGGAGTTGGCGGACTCGATCTCGTCGTCGCTCATGCCGACGCCGGAGTCGGTGATCTGGACGGCCAGTTCCTTCTTCCTGGTCACCGCCATCCGGACGTAGACCTTCTTCTCCGGCTCGGAGAACGAGGTCGCGTTGTCCAGCAGCTCGGCGATCAGGTGGACCAGGTCGGAGACCGCGCGGCCCTGCACCGACACCTCGGGGGCGGAGAGCACCTCGATCCGGGCGTACTGCTCGACCTCGGAGACCGCCGCGCCGACGACCTCGGCGGCGGGCACCGGCCGGGACAGCTGGCGGCTCAGGCCGGAGCCGGAGAGCACCAGCAGCGACTCGGAGTTGCGCCGCATGCGGGTGGCGAGGTGGTCGAGCTCGAAGAGGCTGGCGAGCTGGTCGGGGTCCTGCTCGTCCTGCTCGAGCCGGTCGATCAGGGACAGCTGGCGCTCGACCAGGGTCTGCGACCGGCGGGACAGGTTGACGAAGATGGAGTTGATGTTGTCGCGGAGCAGCGCCTGCTCGGTCGCCATCCGGACCGCCTGGTCGTGCACGGCGTCGAAGGAGCGGGCCAGCTGGCCGGTCTCCTCCCGGGTGAACACCGGCACCGGCTCGACCGCGTTCTTCGAGGCCTCGACCGGGTCGGGGTCGGCGAGGATCCGCTGCACCGTCTCCGGCAGCCGCCGGTTCGCCACGTCCAGGGCGTCGCGGCGCAGCACGCGCAGCGGCACCAGCAGCGAGCGGGCGACGACGAAGGTGACCACCAGGGCGGCCAGGATCGCGATCAGCACGATCACCGCGTCGCGCCAGGCGTTGGACTTGGCGGCGTCGGCGGCCTGGGTGGCCTTGGTGCGCAGCTTCTCCAGCAGCGTGACCTCGACCTTGCGCAGCGACTCCGAGGTGGCCCGGGAGTCCGCGGCCAGCGTCTCCATCTTGATGCCCAGGTCCGGCAGGCCCTTGTCGGCGTGCACGAACGCGGTCTGCTTGATCCGCTCGCGGTCGTCGACCTCGGCACCGGAGAAGGTGTCGGAGTAGAACTGCGCCTCGGCGATGTCGGCGTTGGCGCGGAAGTTGGCGATCGAGGCGTTGAAGCTGGCCTCGGCGGCCCGGGCCTGGTCGAGCATGCTCGCCGGGAAGTTGTTGCGCGCGCCCGCGATCATCAGGATCGAGTTCTGCCTGCCCAGGTACTCCTTGGCCTCCACGATGCTCAGCGCGGCGGTGGCCAGCCGGGCGATCTCGGGCTGGGCCAGCGAGGAGGTGAACTCCGAGCCCGCGGCGAGCACGTTCTCCAAGAGCGCGGTGTAGGCGCCGTAGACGCCGACGTCGGGGTAGGCGCTGGCGGTGGCGGCCTGGCGCACCGACTCGACCGCGCTGAGCCTGCTGGCCAGGGAGGAGAGCAGGTCGCCGTTGCCGGTGGAGACGCTGGAGACGGCCTGGCTCAGCCGCGACAGGCTGGCGTTGGTCCGTTGGATCTGGCCCTGCATCGGGCCCGCGTCGCCGGTGCGACCGCCCGCCACGTAGGCCACGACGAGGTTGCGCTCGTTCTGCATCTCGTGCACGAGGGCCACGACGTCGAGGGTCGCGGTGACGCTGACGGCGGCCTCGTCGAAGGTGGCCGCCCGGTCGAGCTCACTGGTCGCGCGGAGCACGCCGAGGGCGACCGCGGTGATGACCGGGACCATCAGGACGGCGACCAGCTTGGTGCGCAGCCGCCAGTTGCGCAGCCGCCAGCGCGACCCGCCCTCGACGGTCTTGCGACCGGGGGGACGCGCGTTCGCGACCGCGCCTGCGTCTAGTTCGGACACGGCGGCACCACCGTCTTTCCCTGGGCCTGAGTCCACCCCAGTGGTGTGGTCGGGCACTGCCAGCACTCTCCCTGCATCTGAGCCAGTAGCCCGTCACTCGGAGGCCAGCTCTAACGGACAACTACCCCAGTGCGGCACGCGCAACGTCGCGGACGGGCGGGGTGCGTGGCGACCGCCGCAAGATGTCGGACCGGGGCGGCCCAACGTTACCCGCGAGCATGACGCCTGCTCTCCCTGGCCGCTCTGATGAGCGCCGCACTGTGGACACAGAAGGTAGCGAAGTCTACGTCACGATGTAACCCTTCCAGGGCATCATCACACGCAGTACCCGATGCTTAGTGGCGACAACATTTCATCTGGGTGATGTAGTGGTGGTTTTCCCTACGTTCACCGTCGCCCATATGGATGAGTAATCGGCATACCTCAGCCAAGTTGACTACAGAACGTAAACCCCAGGTCAGAGGGGTTGCACAGTTCGCCCAGTTGGGTCAACAGTCTCGCTCGAATCAGTGAGAGAGTTCACCGCAAGGCATCTAGTGCGTACTCATTGTGACACGCCCGGCACTGTCTCTAGAGTGCCACTCGGTGCCCAGGGGGACACGCACCTCGACAAAAACCAACCTCCTATGAGGAGAGGCTCCAATGCTTCGAAGCTTTGCCACCAGACGGGTCACCCGCGCCCGGCTGCCGATCGCCGTCCTCGCCCTCACCATGTTCGCGACGCTGAGCGGGTGCGGGCTGCTCGGTGGCGACGACGGGGGTTCCGCCGGGCAGGGCACCGGCGGGGTGGAGAAGGCCAAGATCCGCGTGGGCGTGCTGCCGGTCGTCGACGTGGCCCCGTTCTACCGGGCTATCGAGCAGGGCTACTTCGCGGCCGAGGGCCTCCAGGTCGAGCCGGTCGTGATGGCCAGCGGCAAGGCCTCCATCGACGGCCTGATCGGCGGCGACGTCGACATCGCCTTCGCCTCCTACCCGGCCCCGCTGCTCGCGCAGAGCAAGAAGATCGCCGACTTCAAGATCGTCGCGGACGGGCTGACCGCCAAGCCGGGGCACATCGTGGTCGTGGCGAACAAGGACTCGACGTTCAAGAAGCCCGGTGACGCCCCCGGCAAGAAGATCGCTATCTCGGGCCGCAACACGATGACCGACCTGGCCCCGATGTCGGTGCTCAAGACCCAGGGCGTGGACTACACCCAGGTGCAGTTCGTCGAGATGGCCTTCCCGGAGATGATCACCGCGCTGGAGAAGAACTCCGTCGACGGCGCCGTGCTGGTCGAGCCGTGGGTGACCACCGCGATGAAGAAGCTGGGCGCGGTGCCGGTCTTCGACGGCGCCTCCGGCCCCACCCTGGAGATGCCGATGTCGGGCTACGTCGCGATCGGCGGCCAGGGCAAGCTGGCCACCTCCAGCCCGAAGACCGTCGCGGCCTTCCAGCGCGCGCTGGCCAAGGCGCAGGCCGAGGCGACCGACCGGTCCAAGGTCGAGCCGATGTTCGTCAAGTACGCCAAGATCGACCAGCAGACCGCGCAGCTGGTGACCATCTCGACCTACTCCACCTCGCTGGAGGCCAACCGCATCCAGCGGGTGGCCAACCTGATGGAGGAGTTCGGCGTGATCAAGGGGCACCTCGACGTCGCCTCGATGATCCCGAACTCCGGCACGAACAAGTGAGCCGGCTGGGGGTGGGCTCCCGCTGAGGCGGAGCCGAACACCGTGAGCGGAGCTCCCCGAGTTCCCGCGAGCCTGGTCGGTCTGGTTGGCCTCTTCGCGATCTGGGAAGTGGCCAGCCGGACCGACCTGGTTCCGGCGTACTACCTGCGTCCACCCAGTGTCGTTTTCCCCCGCCTGCTCGAGCTCGTCTTCGCCGACGCGAACTTCCAGCGGGCCCTCGTCGCCACCCTCTCGGCCACCGTGCTGGCACTGGTCATCGCGGTCCTGGTCGCGGTCCCCGCGGGCCTGCTGCTGGGCAGCGTCCCGGCGGTGCGGCACGGGGTGATGACCCTGGTCGAGTTCCTCCGGCCGATCCCCTCGGTCGCCCTGATCCCGTTGGCCCTGCTGACCTTCGGCACCGGCCCGGACACCAAGGTCACCCTCGCCGTCTACGGCGCGCTGTGGCCGATCCTGTTCAACACCATGTACGCCCTCGACGAGATCGATCCGCTGCACGTGGAGACCGCGCGCGCGTTCGGCACCGGCAGGCTGGGCGTGCTCACCCGGGTCGCGCTGCCGCACGCGGCACCGTTCGTGCTCACCGGCATCCGGCTCTCCTTCGCGATCGCCATGGGTGTCGCGGTGAGCGTGGAGCTGCTCGCGGGCGGGTCCGTCGGCATCGGCCAGGTCGTCCTGGAGGCGGGGAGCGGTGGGTTCGACATGGACACCGTGCTGGCGGGCACCGTGCTCGCCGGGCTGATCGGCTACGGCGCCAACGCCGGCCTGGAACTGCTGCAGCGCAAGGCTTTCGCCTGGTCCACCCCGCGAGGTGGTGCGCGGTGAGCGCCCTGGTGCGGGAACTGCGGCGCTGGGCCGTGCTCGCCGTGGCCGTCGTGCTGTGGGAGCTGGTCACCCGCGCGGCGCACGACCAGAACTTCCCACCGCCGACCACGATCGCCCGGGCCGCGGGCAGGCTGTGGTTCTCCGACGCGTTCGCCGACCACATCGTCCCCGGCGTCGGGCGGATGCTCGTCGGCTGGGCGGTCGCGGCGGTGATCGGCGTGGCGCTGGGCGTCGCGCTGGGCCGCTCGCGCGCGGCGATGGCCTACCTGGGCCCGGTCTTCACCTTCATGCGCTCCATCCCACCGCCGCTGCTGGTGCCGTTCTTCGTCGCCACGGTGGGCGTGCTCGACCTGCAGCTGCCGACGATCGTCTTCGGCTCGATCTGGCCGGTGCTGCTCAACACCGTCGACGGCGTGCGCGGCGTCGACGCGACGAAGGTCGAGACCGCCCAGGTGTTCCGGCTGTCCAGGACACAGTGGACCTTCGGGGTGGTGCTGCCCTCGGCGCTGCCCAAGGTGTTCGCCGGGCTGCGGCTGAGCCTGTCGATCGCGCTGATCCTGATGGTCGTCTCGGAGCTGGTCGGCTCGGAGAACGGCATCGGCAACCGGCTGGTGCGCGCCAAGTCCGACTACGAGCTGCCCGACATGTGGGCGTGGATCGTGCTGCTCGGCGTGCTCGGCTACCTGTTCAACACGCTCCTGCTGCTGCTCGAGCGGCGCGCGCTGGCCTGGCAGCCGCGGCACTCGCTCGAGGCGAAGACGCTGGCCACCGGAGGATGACCCTGTGACGAGGATGGCGCTGTGACGACGATGCTCGAGGTAGACGGTCTCGGACACACCTACCAGGGCAAGGACGGCGCGCACACGGCGATCGACGGGCTCTCGTTCACCGTGCGCGCCGGTGAGCTGGTCTGCGTCGTGGGCCCGTCCGGCTGCGGCAAGTCGACGCTGCTGCGCACGATCGCCGGCCTGGTGCGGCCCAGCCGGGGCACGGTGAGCCTGCACGGCAACCGGGTCGACGGCGTGCCCGCCGACCTGGCCGTGGTGTTCCAGGACTACAGCCGCTCGCTGTTCCCCTGGCTGACCGTGGCGCGCAACGTCGAGTTCCCGCTGCGCGGGCTGGCCAAGGCGGAGCGGGTGGCCCGGGCGCGCGACGCGCTGGCCGCGGTGGGCCTGGACCAGGCCGGGCGCAAGTACCCGTGGCAGCTCTCCGGCGGCATGCAGCAGCGGGTGGCCATCGCCCGGGCGCTGGCCTACCGGCCCGCGCTGCTGCTGATGGACGAGCCGTTCGCCTCGGTCGACGCGCAGACCCGGTTCGAGCTGGAGGACCTGCTGCTGCGGGTGCGCCGCGAGCAGGACACCACGGTGCTGCTGGTCACCCACGACATCGACGAGAGCGTCTACCTGGGCGACCGGGTGCTGGTGCTCTCGAAGTCGCCCGCGACCGTGGTGGCCGACCTGGACGTGCACCTGGGCGGTGCGCGCGACCAGATCACCACCCGGGCGAGCGAGGAGTTCGTGGAGCTGCGGGCCCGGGTCGCCGGGCTGCTGCAGGGCAAGCAGGCCACCCGGCAGCCGGTGCACAAGTGACCCGGTGAGACGTGACGAGGGGCCCGGCGGGATTCCGCCGGGCCCCTCGTCGTGCGTACTGGGTTACTGCTTGATCCGCTTCACGCAGAGCGTGGTGGGCGGCTCCGGGTAGGTCAGCCCGCCGTCGACGTCACCGTCGCACGCGGACTCGTCGGCCTTGCCGGTGACGACCTTGACCACCTTGAGCTCAGCCGACGCGCAGTCCGCGCGGGCCGCCTTGCCCGCGCCGCCGGAGATGACGTTGTCGAAGCACTCGCCGTCCTTGGCATTGATCATCAGGCAGAGCGTGAACCCGCCACCGCGGTTGCTCGACTGGGTGTAGGACTCGTAGAACTCACCCGGGCACTTGGCCGAGCTGCTGTCCAGCTTCTTGCCGATCTTGTAGACGGCTTCCTGGCTGTTGCAGTCGATCTTCTCGACGTCGGCGTCGGTGGCCGAGGCGTCGTTGACCTTGATGCAGTCGCCCGCCTCGGCGGTGGCCGCGGACTTGGTGAAGTAGTAGATCGCGCCACCGGCGACCGCGAGCACCACGATCAGCAGGACGACCAGTCGGATGACCTTGCCCTTGCCGCTCTTCTGCGGCGGCGCGACCTGCGGGGGCGCGGCGGGGAAGCCACCCGGCTGGCCGGGCTGGCCCGGCTGACCCGGCTGGACGGGCTGCTGGCCGAAGGGCGGCGGCTGCTGACCGGGCGGCGGGCCGTACGGCTGGCCGGCGGGCGGGGGCTGCTGCTGACCTCCGGGAGGCGTCGACGGCCCCTGGTTGTAGGGCTGCTGCGGACCGCCCTGCGGGGGACCGAACTGACCCGGCTGCTGCGGGTTGGACATCGTGCACCTCGTGGAGTTCTGGCGAAAAACGACATTTGCGGCACCGTCCCCATGGGACTCGACCGGTGCGGCGGTGCAATCTAACGCGCCCGCCGCCCAGACGTGCCGCTAACCGGCAAAACCGGCGGTGAATCACCCACCGTGACCGTCCAAGCGCGACTTTCAGGGTGTCTTGGGCGTCTCGACGCAGAAGACGGTGGGCGGTTCCGGGTAGCCGATGCCGTTGCCCTCCGGGCACGGGCTGGGGTCGGCGGTCCCGTCGAGCACCTGGGAGATCCGGATGGACTCCGGCGACTCGCAGCCGCTCACCCGGAACGACTGGTTCGGCTCGTCGGCGACGTAGCAGCGGCCCGCCTGGAAGTTGGGCATCAGGCAGAGCAGCTGCTTGTCGGTGCGCAGCTCGCGGTAGGCGCCCTCGGCGCAGCCGTTGTCGGACAGGTCCAGTCTGGACGCCACCCGGAAGGTGGCCGCGTCGTCGTCGCAGTCGACGGTCTCGACCCGTGCCTGGTCGTCGGCGCCGGTGACCGCGGCGCACTCGGCGGTCGGGGCGTCGTCGTCGAGGACGTAGCGGAAGACCACGAAGCCCACGGCGGTGATGAGCACCGCGATGAGCGCGATCGCCCACGCGGGTAAGGGCTTGCGCGGGCGCACCGTGGGCACGTGCTCATCGGCGGCGTGCTCGTCCGCGGGGACGTGCTCGTCTGCCGCGTGCTCCTCGGCGGGCTCGGGCTCGTCGGCGGGGGTGTGCTCGTCAGTGGGGACGTGCTCGTCGGCGGCCACCCCGTCGGCCTGCCGCGGGCTGTCGGTCGCCTGCGGCCGCTCGGCGTCATCCCGCTGGTCGACGGGCTCTTCTGGGTTGCTCATGAGCGGCCTCTGGCGTCGCGGTGGGGGTGGCGCGTGGAACCTAGCGGTCCGGCCCGCGGACCTGGCAGCCCGGTTACCGAACTGTGGCCTGCGGCGGTGGGACTAACGAACCCCCGTTCGCTGTTTGCGACACTGGACACCAGCCGAGCGCAGGGAGCGAGGGACCAGTGACCGACGGCCCGCTGATCGTGCAGTCCGACAAGACCCTCTTGTTGGAGATCGACCACCCGAGCTCGAACGACGCCCGGATCGCCATCGCACCGTTCGCCGAGCTCGAACGGGCGCCCGAGCACGTGCACACCTACCGGGTCACCCCGCTCGCGCTGTGGAACGCCCGGGCGGCGGGCCACGACGCCGAGCAGGTCGTCGACGCGCTGTCCACCTACTCCCGCTACCCGGTGCCGCAGCCGCTGCTGATCGACATCGTGGACACCATGGGCCGGTTCGGGCGGCTGACGCTGCAGAACAGCCCGGTGCACGGCCTGGTGATGGCATCGATCGACCGCGCGGTGCTCGAAGAGGTGCTGCGCAACAAGAAGATCGCGCCGATGCTGGGCGAGCGCATCGACCAGGACACCGTCGTGGTGCACCCGAGCGAGCGCGGCAGGCTCAAGCAGGTGCTGCTCAAGGTCGGCTGGCCCGCGGAGGACCTGGCGGGCTACGTCGACGGCGAGGCGCACCCGATCAGCCTGGTCGAGGACGGCTGGGTGCTGCGCGACTACCAGCGGATGGCCGTCGAGTCGTTCTGGGCGGGCGGCTCCGGCGTGGTCGTGCTGCCCTGCGGCGCGGGGAAGACGCTGGTGGGCGCGGCCGCGATGGCCCAGGCGCAGGCCACCACGCTGATCCTGGTCACCAACACGGTCGCGGGCAGGCAGTGGAAGCGCGAGCTGATCGCGCGCACCTCGCTCACCGAGGAGGAGATCGGCGAGTACTCCGGCGAGCGCAAGGAGATCCGCCCGGTCACCATCGCCACCTACCAGGTGATCACCCGCAAGACCGGCGGCGAGTACCGCCACCTGGAGCTCTTCGACTCCCGGGACTGGGGCCTGGTGGTCTACGACGAGGTGCACCTGCTGCCCGCGCCGGTGTTCCGGATGACCGCCGACCTGCAGTCCCGGCGCAGGCTCGGGCTCACCGCCACCCTGGTGCGCGAGGACGGCCGCGAGGGCGACGTGTTCTCCCTGATCGGCCCCAAGCGCTACGACGTGCCCTGGCGCGACATCGAGCAGCAAGGCTGGATCGCGCCCGCGGAGTGCACCGAGGTCCGCGTCACGCTCACCGACAACGAGCGGCTGCAGTACGCCACGGCCGAGCCGGAGGAGCGGTACAAGCTGTGCTCCACCGCGCACACCAAGATCGCGGTGGTGCGCACCATCCTGGACCGGCACCCCGACGAGCCCACGCTGGTGATCGGGGCGTACCTCGACCAGCTGGAGGAGCTGGGCGTGGAGCTGGACGCGCCGGTCATCCAGGGGTCGACGAAGAACCGGGAGCGGGAGCAGCTCTTCGACGCCTTCCGCCGCGGCGAGCTGCGCACGCTGGTGGTGTCCAAGGTCGCGAACTTCTCCATCGACCTGCCCGAGGCGTCGGTGGCCGTGCAGGTGTCCGGCACGTTCGGCTCGCGCCAGGAGGAGGCGCAACGGCTGGGCAGGCTGCTGCGCCCCAAGGGCGACGGGCGGCAGGCGCACTTCTACTCGGTGGTCTCCCGGGACACGCTGGACACCGAGTACGCCGCGCACCGCCAGCGCTTCCTGGCGGAGCAGGGCTACGCCTACCGGATCTGCGACGCCGACGACCTGCTCGGGCCGCAGATCCCGGGCTGAGGTTTCCGGCTCTGCGGCGCGGGTTACCCGCTCGTCGTGACCGAGCAACCTGAGCAGTGGGACGAGGGCGAGCGCGTGCGGCACTCGCGGGAGCTGATCGACGAGGCGAAGGTGGCGGCGGCGAAGGCGGAGCAGTCCTCGCTGGAGGACGTGCTGCCGACGAGCGAGCCGCCCGAGGGGCCAGAGTGAGTCCCCGGCCGCGAGCGTGACTCGCGGCCGGGTCAGCCCCGCAGTTCGGCGAGGACCGCGTCGGTGAACGGGGTCCACGCCTCGATGGCCCACGGGCCGAACGCGCGGTCGGCCAGCGCGACGCAGGCGGCCCGCGCGTCCGGGTCCACCCACAGGAACGTGCCCGACTGCCCGAAGTGGCCGTAGGTGCGCGGCGAGCTGGTCTTTCCGGTCCAATGTGGACTCTTGCCGTCCCGGACCTCGAAGCCCAAGCCCCAGTCGTTGGGGCGCTGGCTGCCGTAGCCGGGCAAGACGCCGCTCAGCCCGGGGAATGCGACCGTGGTCGCCTCGGCCGCGGTCTGCGCGGAGACCAGCGTCGGCGACTGCAACTCGGCGGCGAAGCGCGCGAGGTCGGCGCAGGTGGACACCGCGTCGGCGGCCGCCGATCCGTCCAATGTGGACGATGTCATCCCAAGCGGTGCGAACACCGCCTCGGCGAGGTACTGGCCGAACGGGATGCCGGTGGCCTCGTGCACAGTGCGGGCCAGCAGGTCGAACCCGGTGTTGGAGTAGATCCGCCGGGTGCCCGGCTCGGCCTGCACGGTGTCGGAGTCGAACGCCAGCCCGGAGGTGTGCGCGATCAGGTGCCGCACGGTCGCCGGGCCCGCGGGCTGGTCCCACTCGACCGCGCCCTCCTCGACCGCCACGAGCACGGCGTAGGCGGTGAGCGGCTTGGTGACCGAGGCGAGCCGGAACCGCCGCTCCTGGTTGCCGACCGTCCCCAGGACCGCGCCGTCGGCGGCGATGACCGCCGCCGCGGCCTCGTCGACCGGCCACTCCCGCACCGCTTCCAGGCTCCGCATGGCCCCGACCCTATGAGAGCCGCCCGGGCTCAGCGCAGCCGGGCGCGGACGTCCACCAGCGCGAAGCCGAGCAGGTTGAGCCCGGGCCAGCTCGATGGCCTGCGCGCGTCCGGGCTGGTGGCGGTCAGGCCGATGCCCCAGATCGAGTCGACCGGGCTGGCCTCGACCAAGACGGCGTCGCCGGTGCCGCGCAGGTACGCCGCCAACGCCGGGTGCTGGCCGAACTTGGCCTCGTTGGCCCGCACGACGACGTCGTAGCGGTGCTCCCGCCAGCGGGCGTCGTCGAAGCCGCGGACCTTGCGGCCGAGAGACTTGGCCTGGTCCGGGCCGTCGGCCGCCAAGACCGCGCGGGCGATGTCCTCGTCGCCGAAGAGGCGGGCCTTCGCGGCCATCATGTAGTGCTCGGCCGTGCGGTAGTGCTCGCCGTCGACGTCGAACCCGGACCGCCACCACTGGCTCAGGCAGGACGCGCCGACCCGACCGTCGGCCGCGGGGCGGTGGCCCCAGAAGAACAGGAAGTCGATGGCCTCGCCCGCGCGTTCGCGGTCCAACAGGGTGTCCAGGTGCGGCATGCGCACAAGGTAGGCGCTGGTCTGCGACGATTCACCTGTGTTTCCTGAGCACACGCGCGTGTACGCGATCCCGATGCGCACCCGGTTCCGCGGCATCGCCGTGCGCGAGGGCCTCTTGCTGCGCGGCGACGCCGGCTGGGGCGAGTTCTGCCCCTTCCACGACTACTCCGACGCCGAGGCGGTGCCCTGGCTGGCCGCTGCCCGCGAGGCCGCCGACCACGGCTGGCCCGAACCGGTGCGCGACCGCGTCCCGGTGAACGCCACCGTGCCGGTGGTCTCGCCGGAGCGCGCGGCCGAGCTGGTGGTGGCCTCGGGCTGCACGACGGCCAAGGTGAAGGTGGCCGACCCGGGGACCTCGCTGTCCGCCGACGTCGAACGCGTGGCCGCCGTCCGGGACGCGCTGGGCCCTGGCGGGCGCGTCCGGGTGGACGCCAACGGGGCCTGGGACGTCGACGGCGCGGTCGCCGCGATCCGGGCGCTGGATCGGGCGGCGGGCGGGCTGGAGTACGTCGAACAGCCGTGTCGCACGATCGAGGAACTCGCCGCGGTCCGCAGGCGGGTCGACGTGCCGATCGCCGCGGACGAGTCCATCCGGCGCGCAGACGACCCGCTGCGGGTGGCGGTCGCGGGCGCGGCCGACATCGCGGTCCTGAAGGTGGCCCCGTTGGGCGGGGTGCGGCGAGCGCTGGCGGTGGCTGAGGCGTGCGGACTGCCGTGCGTGGTGTCGTCGGCGCTGGAAACGAGCGTTGGGCTGGCGGCTGGGCTGGCTTTGGCGGGGGCGCTGCCTTCGCTGGACTACGCGTGTGGGCTGGGGACGTTGGCGCTGTTGACGGCGGACGCGGTCTCGCGGCCGCTACGGCCGAAGGACGGGTGGCTGGCGGTGCCGCGGACGGCGCCTGCTCCGGATGCGCTGACTGAGGCTGATGACTCGGTGCGGGATCGGTGGCTTGGGCGGTTGGGGAGGGTGGCTGCTTTGGGCGGGTGAGGGCCTTGCTTGAGTTGCAAGCGTGGGCTCGATCTAGGAAGTTCGTGTTTGTATTGCCGTCTTCGTTGCCCGAGTAAGAGCGGGGGCTCGATCTAGTGAACTCACTTCGCGCGGGGCCCCTAGAGCACCGCGGTGGCGAAAAAAGGGCGGGTGAAGGGCATTCCCCACCACCGGCAAGTTTAGCGGTACTCCTCCCCCACACGAAGCGAGTCCACTAGATCGAGCATCCGTACCGGGCGTTGCGTTCCAGCGTGGTCGGCCTCTCACTGCGGTTTGGTGGTGGTTGGGGCGGGTGGTGGGTCGTTCAAATGAGCGGACCGGACCACTGGAACCAGCGTTGTCGGCCTCACGCTGCGGTTTGGTGGTGGGTTGTTGATCTGGTCTGGCGTGGGGTTAGGGGCGGGTTAGCCCTGCACTGGTGGCGCCACGGCTTTGTATTGTTTGATCTGTGCGGGTCAGTGCTTGTGTCTTGCGGGCCTGGTTGACCGTCGTGTCCGTTGTCAGGTCGCGTAAGCGGAGTGGTGGGCCGAGGTCGGTCAGGATCGGCAGGTATTCCGCTCGGTCGGTTGTCCAGCCGGTTGGGGATTTGGTGAAGTGGAATCTGGCTAGGACGCCTTCTTCGGTGTCGCCTTTGGGTTCTTCGTGTCGGGCGATCATGTTGCCCAGGCCGTAGGTGACCCATTTTTCGCCGATCTTCTCTATCGGCTGCACGACGTGGGCGTGGTGGCCAATGATCAGGTCGATGGCGGGGTTGGTCAGCAGTGCCTTGGCGGTGCGCTGTTGGTCGGTGGTGGCCTCGTGCTTGCCCTCGATGCCCCAGTGGATGCTGGCCACCACGACCTCGGCGCCTGCGGCTCGGGCGGCCTTCGCCTCAGCGATGACCTCGGTGGTGGCCAGGAGGTTGGCCGTCCAGGGGGCGCCGGGTGGGCGGGAGGTGCCGGTGTTGAGGCCGAAGGTGTAGGAGACGAAGCCGACCTTGGTGCCCTTGACGTCTCTGATCAGGGGTTTAGCGGCCTCGGCGGCTGATCGGGCTGAGCCGGTGTGGGTGATCTTGGCGGCGTCCAGGGCTTTCAAAGTGTTGGTGACGCCGGTGGGGCCCTGGTCGAGGGTGTGGTTGGAGGCGGTGGAGCAGGTGTCGAAGCCGGTGGTGGCCAGGGCGGTGGCGATCTCTGGTGGACCGCTGAACCTGGGGTAGCCCCGGAACGGACCCGCCTTGTCCGCCAGTGGGGTCTCCAGGTGGCACAGTGCGACGTCGGCCGACTCGATGGCGGGTTTGATGCCTGCGAGCAGGGGGGCGTAGTCGCGGGTGCCGCCGCCGTCGGCTTCGGCCTGGGTGGTGAGGGCGGGGTGGATGAGGACGTCACCACCGGCGATCAAGGTGAAGCCCTCACTCGGGGCGGGGGCCGCGGCGGTGCTGGCGGGCGGGGTGGTGGTCGCCGGGGCGGTGGTCACGGGTCGGGACTCGACGGTCGGGTCGCCCGTGCAACCCGCTGCCAGCACGGCGGCGCCGAGGGCCGCGGCCACCCGGCGGGCCGGGCCGGTCACGGGGCGTCGAACAGGGCGCTGACCGACTCCCCGTCGTGGATGCGGCGCATGGCCTCGGCCAGTGCGGGCGCGATGGACAGGACGGTGAGCTTCTCGGACTCCTCGTGGATGGGGACGGTGTTCGTGCACACGATCTCCACCACCTCCGGCTGGTCGCCGATCCGCTTGAGGGCGCCCGCGGCGAACAGGCCGTGCGTGCAGGCGACCCGGACCGAGCGGACGTCGTGCTCGCGGAGCCGGTCGAGCAGCTCCAGGACGGTGCTGCCCTTGGCGATCTCGTCGTCGAGCACGATGATGTCGCGGCCGTCGATGTCGCCGATCACCGAGGTGATGGTGACCCGGTCGTCGGCGAAGCGCTGCTTGGCGCCCGCGGCCACCGGGACGCCGAGCAGCCGGGCGAACCGCGCGGCCTCCTTGGCGTTGCCCAGGTCGGGCGAGACGACGGTGGTGTTGGACAGGTCGAGCGCGCTGAAGTGACCCGCGAGCTCACGCAGGGCGTGCAGGTGGTCCACCGGAACGCTGAAGAACCCGTGCACCTGCGGCGAGTGCAGGGTCATGGTCAACACCCGGTCGGCACCGGCGGCGACCATCAGGTCGGCCACCAACCGTCCACCGATCGAGATGCGCGGGGCATCCTTCTTGTCGGACCGCGCGTAGGCGTAGTGCGGCAACACGACGGTGATCCGCGCGGCCGAGGCCCCGCGGGCGGCATCGAGCATGAGCAGCAGCTCGACGAGGTTCTCCTGCACCGGCCGCACGAGCGGCTGGATGATGAAGACGTCCCGCTCCCGGCAGTTGGCCTGCAACTGCACTTCGAGACAGTCGTTGGCGAACCGCTGCACCCGCACCGGGTGCAACGGCACACCAAGGTGGGCGGCGATCTCGGCGGCGAGCTCCGGATAGGCACTGCCGCTGAACAAAGCGATATCCCGCACGTCACTCCCCATGGACCACGGACGCAGCGCTCGCTGCGACCCAACCCTAGTGGGGGCCGGTGGGGGGCGGTCCGCAGGCCCTCACCAGCACCTGCGGCGGGCCGCGCTCACCTGTCTTGTGAGCTCGCTTGAGCTCGCGCTCGGCGTTGCCGTCTTCGTTGCCCGGGTTAGAAGCCTGGGCTCGATCTAGTGAACTCGCTTCGTGTGGGGCCCCTAGAGCACCGCGGTGGGGAAAAAGCGTGGGGTGAAGGGCATCCCCACCACAGGTCAAGTTTAGCGGTGCTCTCCCCCCACACGAAGCGAGTCCACTAGATCGAGCATCCGTAGCGGGGCCGCCGGTACCAGCGGAGGCGGCCTGCCGCTGCGGTCTGGTGGGGGGCGGCCTATCCGCTGCGGAACCAGCTTGATCGGGATCTCCACTGCGGAACCAGCGGGGTCGGGATCTTGTCGTGCACCAGCGGGGTCGGCCTCTCCGCTGCGGTGTGGTGGCGAGCATCCGATGCGCACAAGCGTCACTCACCCACGCCTGCGGCTGCGCCACACCACCACAAGTGCGACCAAAGCCGCGCAAATGCCCAGCGGCAGCAGGCGCTTCGCTAGGGATCCGCCCGCGAACTCCATCAGATCAATCGACTCGCCACTCGGAACAGCTCGCAGCGGCCGTTCCGCACCCTGGTCATCCGAGCGCGAATCTCCCGCCACCTCCGTCTCTTGTGGACTGTCCGCCTGCGGCTCGGGTTCCTCGGCCGTGCCCAGGCGGTCGGCGAGGCAGGTGGCGAAGACCGTGAGGATCTTGCCGCCGACCTCGGAGATCAGGCCGCGGCCGAACTGGGCGGGTTTGCCGGTGATGGCCAGGTCGGTGCTGACCTGGCCGGCGGTGGACCCCGGGCCGTCCGGGGTGAGGGTCAGGGTCACTGTGGCGGCGGCGGTGCCGTTGCCGCGGGAGTCCTTGCCCGCCGCCTTGATCACGACTCGGTGGGCGGTGTCGTCTCGGTCGAGGAACTCGCCGGTTCCCTTGTACACCAGGGAGATCGGGCCGAGTTTCACCTTGACGGTGCCGGTGAACGACTGGCCGTCGACCTCGGTCAGGGTGGCGCCGGGCATGCACGGCGCCACCCGTTGCGGGTCGAGCACGGCCGCCCACACGGTGTCGATCCCCGCAGGGACGGAGAACTGGTGCTCCAACTGCACGTCCCGACCCCCTACGCGCCGACGGCGGCGGTCAGGGCGCGCGAGGTGAGGACGCGGGCCAGGTGTTGGCGGTAGGCGGTGTCGGCGTTGCTGTCAGTCGACGGGCTGGTGCCTTCGGCGGCGTGCTGGGCGGCTGCCTTGATCGCCTCGGCGGTGGCGGGTTGGCCGACGAGCGCCTGCTCGACGGCGTGCGCGCGGACCGGCACCGACGACATGTTCGTCAGTGCCACCCGCGCCTCGGCGATGGTGCCGCCCTCGGCGCGCACGGTCGCGGCGACCGCCACGATCGACCACGCCTGGGCGACTCGGCTGAACTTCTCGTAGTGCGCGCTCCACCCGGTGTGCCGGGGCACGCGCACCTCGACGAGGAGCTCGTCGGGGCGCAGCGCGGTGGTGAAGTAGTCGACGAAGAAGTCACGGGCGGCCACCGTGCGCCGCCCGTCCAGGCCGTGCAGCACCAGTTCCGCGTCCAGCGCGAGCACGGGGGCGAGCAGGTCGCCCGCCGGGTCCGCGTGCGCGACGGCCCCGCCGAGGGTGCCGCGGTGGCGGACCTGCGGGTCGGCCACCGTGTCGGTGGCGACCTTGAGCAGCAGCGCGTGCTCGGCGACCTGCGGGTCGCGCTGGACGTCGTGGTGGGTGGTCATGGCGCCGATCACCAGGGTGTCGCCGTCCTCGCGGATGCCGCGCAGCTCACCGATCCGGCCGAGGTCGATCAGCTTCGTGGGCGCGGCCAGCCGCATCCGCAGGACCGGGATGAGGCTCTGGCCGCCCGCGATGACCTTGGCGTCTTCGCCCGCGTCGGCCAGCGCGCGCACTGCCTCGTCCACAGTGGACGGAGCGGTGTAGTCGAATGCCGAGGGGATCACAGCGCACCTCCGGAAGCGTCGATCGAGCCCAGGCCGCCGCCCGCCTCGTTGCCCAGGCCGCCCGCGTCGGTCGGCCCGCCGTTGATCGCCGTCCACACCCGCTGGGGGGTGCACGGCATCTGGATGTCGCGCACGCCGAAGTGGCGCACCGCGTCGACCACGGCGTTGACCACGGCCGGGGTGGAGGCGATGGTGCCCGCCTCGCCGACGCCCTTGACGCCGAGCTGGTTGGTCGTCGACGGGGTCTCGGTGCGGTCGGTGTCGAAGTGCGGCAGGTCGACCGCGGAGGGCACCAGGTAGTCGGCGAGCGTGCCGGTGGTGAGGGTGCCGCTCTCGTCGTGCACGGCCTCCTCGTAGAGCGCCTGCGCCAGCCCCTGGGCGAGGCCGCCGTGCACCTGGCCCTCGACGATGATCGGGTTGACCACGGTGCCGATGTCGTCGACGCACACGTACTTGCGGATCTTGACGAACCCGGTCTCGGTGTCGACGTCCACCGCGCACAGGTGGGTGCCGTGCGGGAAGGAGAAGTTCTCCGGGTCGTAGGTGGCCTCGGAGTCCAGCGAGGGCTCGACCCCGTCGGGCAGGTCGTGCGCGGCGAACACCGCGAGCGCGATGTCGGTGAGGCCGGTGGCCTTCTCGGTGCCCTTGACGGTGAACTTGCCGCCCGCGAACTCCAGGTCGTCCTCGGCGCACTCCAGCAGGTGCGCGGCGATCACCCGGGCCTTGGCGATCACCTTCTCGCCCGCCTTGAGCACCGCCATCGCGCCCACGGTGAGCGAGCGCGAGCCGTAGGTGTCCAGGCCCTTCTGCGAGACCTGGGTGTCGCCGTGCAGCACCTCGACGTCCTCGAACGGCACGCCGAGCTGGTCGGCCACGATCTGGCTCCACGCCGTCTCGTGCCCCTGCCCGTGCGCGGAGGACCCGGTGACGACCTCCACCTTCCCGCTGGGCAGCATCCGGACCGCCGCGTGCTCCCAGCCGCCCGCCCCGTAGGACAGCGAGCCGAGCACCCGCGACGGCGCCAGGCCGCACATCTCGGTGAAGGTGGACACCCCGATGCCCAGCTGCACGCTGTCGCCGCGCTCGCGCCGCTCGCGCTGCTCGGCGCGCAGGCCGTCGTAGTCGAAGAGCTCCTTGGCCCGGGCGGTGGCCGCCTCGTAGTTGCCGGTGTCGTACTCGAGCCCGCAGACGGTGGTGAACGGGAACTCGTCGTTGCGGATCCAGTTCTGCTCGCGGACCTCGATCGGGTCGCGGCCGAGCTCGGCGGCCAGCTCGTCCATCAGCCGCTCGATCGCGAAGGTGGCCTCCGGCCTGCCCGCGCCGCGGTAGGCGTCGGTGGGGGTCTTGGTGGTGAACACGTTGGTGCAGGCGAACCGGTAGGCGGGGAACTTGTAGATCGAGTTGAACATGAAGGCGCCCAGGATCGGCACGCCCGGGGTGACCAGCCGCAGGTAGGCGCCCATGTCGGCGAGCAGCTCGACCTTGAGCCCGGTGACCGTGCCGTCGCGCTTGGCCGTCAGGGTGAGCTTCTGGATCTGGTCGCGGCCGTGGTGGGCGGAGACCAGCGACTCCGAGCGCGACTCGGTCCACTTGACCGGCTTGCCGAGCCGCTGGGCCACCACCATGGCGACCACTTCCTCGGGCGTGACCTGCAGCTTGCCGCCGAAACCGCCGCCGACGTCCGGGGCGATCACCCGGATCTTGTGCTCGGGGGTGCCGGTGGTGAGCGCCAGCATCAGCCGCAGGATGTGCGGCACCTGGGTGGAGGACCACATGGTGATCTGCGGACCGGTCGGGTCGACCAGCACCGAGCGCGGCTCCATGAACGCCGGGATCAGCCGCTGCTGGCGGTAGGTGCGCTCGATGCGCACCTCGGCCTCGGCGATCGCGGTCTCGACGTCGCCGCCGGTGCCCGCCTCGGCCGAGTCGAACACCCACAGCGCGGACTTGTTGGTGCCCAGGTCCGGGTGCACCAGATCGGCGCCATCGGCGACCGCGGCCTCCATGTCGAGCACGACCGGGAGGTCCTCGTAGTCGACGTCGATGGCCTCCAGCGCGTCGTGCGCCTCCACTGCGCTGCGCGCGACGACGACCGCGACCGCCTCACCGGCGAAGTTCACCTGGTCGACGGCCAGCGACGGCGCGGGCGGGGCCTTCATGTCCGGCGTGATCGGCCACGCGCACGGCAGGCTGCCCTGCGCCTGGGCGATGTCCCGGCCGGTGATCACCGCGATGACCCCGGGCAGCCGCACGGCCGCGGCCACGTCGATGGCGAGGATCTTGGCGTGCGCCGACGGGCTGCGCAGGAACGCCAGGTGCAGCAGGCCGGGCACGGTGAGGTTGTCCGTCCACCTGGTGCGGCCGGTGATCAGCCGCTCGTCCTCCTTGCGCAGCCGGGCCTTGCCGACCTCGGGCTCGATGGTCGCGGTCATCACTCACCACCGACCGCGTGGCTGGGCGAGTGCTCGACGCGCTCGGCGTCGGGACCGGCGCCGGGGCGCATCTTGTGCGCCGCGTCGCGCACCGCGCGGACGATGTTCTGGTACCCGGTGCACCGGCAGAGGTTGCCCTCCAGCCCGTGCCGCACCGCGTTCTCGTCCGGGTCGGGGTTCTCGGCCAGCAGGTCGATCGACTGCATGATCATCCCCGGTGTGCAGAACCCGCACTGCAGCGCGTGGTTGTCGTGGAAGGCCTGCTGCACCGGGTGCAGCCGCCCGTCCCTGGCCAGCCCCTCGACCGTGGTGATCTCGCTGCCGTCGACCTGCACCGCCAGCACCGAACAGGACTTGACGCTCTGCCCGTCGAGGTGGACCGTGCACGCCCCGCAGTTGCTCGTGTCGCAGCCGATGACGGTGCCGACCTTGCCGATGGTCTCGCGCAGGTAGTGGACGAGCAGCTGCCGTGGCTCGACCTCGTCGGTGTAGGTCGTTCCGTCAACGGTGACGGTGATGCGCATCGTGCCTCCAAGCAGAACCGGCGTGCGGACGCGCAAGCCCGGGGGCGCGGGTGATCGGGCTCACAGCCACAGGTTGCCCCCGTTCAGCCCATCCGACAACCCCGGTCGGCCTACCTGTGGACAACTTCCGCAATTGAGGATGGAGCAGCCGAAACCGTCCGCTTCTGCGCGACCGAAGTGCTCAGGAGCACTAGCTGTGAATCCGTCCGGAAAGGACGGACAGCCGGTTGCCGCCGCCGCCCCAGCGCACCGCGATGATCTCCGCGGCGATCGACACCGCGGTCTCCTCCGGGGTGCGCGCGCCGAGGTCGAGACCGATCGGCGAGGACAGCCCGGCCAGTTCGCCCTCGGTCAGCCCGGCCTCGCGGAGCCGGGCCACCCGGTCCTCATGCGTGCGCCGGGAGCCCATCGCGCCGATGTAGCCGAGCTTGCTGCGCAACGCGACCCGCAGGACCGGGACGTCGAACTTGGGGTCGTGGGTCAGCACCGTCACCACGGTGCGCTCGTCGACCCGGCCCGCGGCCAGCTCCGCGCTCAGGTAGCGGTGCGGCCAGTCGACCACGACCTCGTGCGCGCCCGGGAAACGGCTGGTGGTGGCGAAGACCGGGCGAGCGTCGCACACGGTCACGCGGTAGCCGAGGTAGGCGCCCATCCGCGCCATGGCCGCGGCGAAGTCGATCGCGCCGAAGACGAGCAACCGCGGCGGCGGCTCGAACGAGCTGACGAACACCGACATGCCCTCACCACGACGCTCCCCGTGCGGGCCGTAGCCGACCGTCGCACTGCGGCCGGACGCCAAGAGGCCCCGAGCGTCGTCGACGATCGCCGCGTCGATCCGGTCCGACCCGGTGCTCCCCGCGACCCGGTCCGGCCAGACGACGATCCGCTTGCCCAGCCGTTCGGGGTCGGGGTGGGCCACGACGGTCGCGAGCGCCACCGGCACCTCCGCCCGCACGGACTCCGCGAGATCGTCCAACGCGGGGAAGGTCGCCCGGTCGATCCGCTCCACGAAGATGTCGATGATGCCGCCGCAGGTGAGCCCTACCGCGAAGGCGTCGTCATCGGTGACCCCGTAGCGCTGCAAGACCGGGCGGCTGTCGGCGAGCACTTCCCGACCGAGCTCGTAGACCGCGCCCTCCACGCATCCACCGGACACACTTCCCGCGACGGTGCCGTCGGCGGCGACCACCATTGCCGCCCCGGGCGCGCGCGGGGCGGACGAAAATGTCGCGACCACGGTGCCCAGCGCCACCGGCTCCCCGGCCGCGTAGTGGCGCATCAGTTCGTCGAGCACATCACGCACGGCGCACCTCCTGGAGCAGACGGTCGAGTGTGGCGACGCTGTGGCCGGCGAGCAACCGATCAATGTGCGGTAGCGCTACCGCGATACCGGACTGCACGGGCTCGTAGGTCGGAGACCCCGCATGGGGGTTCACCCACAAGACGCGGTGGGCAAGCCTTCCGAGCCGGGCCATCTGCTCCCCCAGCAACGAGACATCCCCGCGTTCCCAACCGTCAGAGAACACCACGACCACAGCCTGCCGCGCGACCCCGCGTTGGCCCCACCGGTCCAGGAACGCGCGCAAGGTCTCGCCAAGCCGTGTCCCACCCGCGAAGTCGGGGACGGCACGCGCGGCCGCGGCCAGCGCCAACTCGGGGTCACGCTGGCGGAGCTGCCTCGTCAACCGGGTCAGGCGGGTGCCGAGGGTGAACACCTCGGCGGGCATCCGGCGGGTCACGGCGTGGCCGAAGCGCAGCAGGGCGTCGGCGTAGGGGCTCATCGAGCCGGACACGTCGATGAGCAGCACGACGCGCCGCGACCTGGTGCCCCTGCGCTTGCGGGCGAGCCGGATGGGTTCGCCGCCCGCGGCCCGCATGATCCGGACGGTGCGGCGGGCATCGATTCGCCCGCGCCGGTCCGGCCGCCATCGCAGCGCCGCGCGCTGGGGCGGCTCAGGCCGCAAGAGGTCGATCATCTCGCGCAGGTGGGCGCGCTCCGCGGCGGTCAGCCCGGAGATGTCGCGGTCACGCAAGACCTCGATGGGGCTGGCCGTGCGATCGATGTGCGGAACGCCGTCCTCTTCGCCGATTCCGCTGTCCGGACTGACGGCAAGCGCGGCGATGTGGCTCCGCTTGGGCCGGTGGTCCTTGACGACCCTGGATACGCGCGGGGTGTCGCCGGTGAACCAGGCGTGGAAGGCGGTGTCGTACCGAGGCAGGTCATCCGGTTCGGCGCAGAGCGTCAGCCGTCCTGCCCAGTACAGCTGACCGGGCACACCGGGATCGAGCAGGTGGATCGCAGCCAGGAACGCGCGCACGCGCGAAGGACCACAAGCCACCCCCGCCTCGCGCAACGCCACAGCGAAACCGACGAGGCCGGGCAACGGGTCTACCGGGCTCATCCACGCATTCTTACCCTCTTAGGCCAAACGCGCCGGGGCGGAGTTCCGCGGTTACCCCGCCCGCACGCGCGTCTTATGCCATCCAACCCTCTTATGCCAACCAGCCGAGCAGGATCAAGATTGCGTGGGACTCCATCGCTTCTTCCTTCCTGTGTGGCGGAACCCGGGGATCCGGCCCCGGTGTGGCCCCCGTGGCCACACCGGGAGCGTCACACCGATCCGGCCGCCGCTCTGCGTCCGATTACCCACAAGGCGAAACTCTGTGGCCGGTGGTCGGTTGGCCCTACGATCAAGGCCGTGGACCGGGCCTCGGTGACCTTCTGGGAGCTGTTGGACGACGCCCAGCGGGCGGCCGTGACGGCCGCGGGCACGGTGCGGCGGTTCGGCAAGGGCACCGTGATCATCCGCGAGGGCGACCGCGGCGGTTGGGTGCTGGTGCTCACCCGCGGCCGGGTCAAGGTCGTGGCCGCGGGCCCGGGCGGGCACCAGGCGGTGCTGTCGGTGCGCGGGCCCGGGGACATGCTGGGCGAGATGGCCGCCCTCGACGACCGGCCGCGCTCGGCCACCGTCACCGCGATCGAACCGGTCACCGGCCTGGTGATCCCGCCGGACCGGCTCACCCGCCTGTTGACCGAGCACCAGAGCATCAACGCGGTGTTCTTGCGCATCGTCACCGGCCGGCTGCGGTACGCGAACGAGCGCAGGCTGGAGCACGGTGACGCGGGCACCGCGCAACGCCTCGCCAGCCTCTTGGTCGACCTGTACACGCGCTACTGCGACACCGACGGCGAGACCCTGACGCTGCGGATGAGCCAGAGCGAGCTGGCGGGCCTGATCTCGGCCTCGCGCGAAGCGGTCACCCGCGCGCTGCGCACCCTGCGCGAGGAGGGCGTGGTGAGCACCGGCAGGCAACGGCTGGTCGTCCACGACATCGCCGCCCTGCGCCGCGCGGCCACCTGATCGCGCCGCGAGGCACCCGGTCGGGCGACAGGCCTCCCGGGCCGGTCACCCACACCGGCGAAATACCAACCTGAACGGGCGACTCACTCCAGCTCGTCGGCCAGGTCCGCCAGCACCTGCTTGCAGTCGGCGAGCACCCGCTTCCCCCGTTTGGTGGTGCGGTAGCGCCGCACCCGCCTGCCGTCGACCACCTCGGTGCGCGACTTGAGCAGCCCGGCCTCCTGCAGCCGGTGCAGCAGCGGGTAGAGCGTCCCCGGCGACACGCGGTGCCCCCGAGCGGCCAGCTCCTCGGTGAGCCACGACCCGTGGACCTCGGCCTCGGCGGCGTGCCGCAGCACGCGCAGCCGCAGGGCGCCGTTCCTGAACTCCCGGACCACATCCATCGGTCCAAGATATCGCACACCGATATCGGTTCGCCACATCAATCCGAATGCCCAGCAAAATCGAGGTCCAGGGCCCTGATATCGGAAACAGATATCTACATCCGATAGCAAAAACGTTGCGGCACAGGGCACACGAACGTGTGAATCCCGACACGCCGGTAATGGATCTGCGCGACAAGCCGATATCCCCGCCGGTAACGTGCACTGGTCACCGCGTCCCACCGAGACGCGAGCCTCAGCCGAAGGACACGCCGAAAAGGTGAGAAATGCGTTCGCCCAGATGACTGTTGTGGATCACACGGGCACTGCCGACCACACGCGGGCCGCCGGTAGCACCACGGCGCTGCTCGACCCCATCGATCCGCTCGCCGACGCCGCCGCGCACGGTCTCGCCGTGTTCCGCGCGGGCCCGGAGAGCGCACCGCGCACCCTCATCGACGTCCTCACCGCGACCGCCGCCCGGCACCCCGACGCCGACGCGGTCGACGACGGCACCGCCGTCCTGACCTACCGGGCGCTGCTCGCCGAGGTGGGCGCGCTCGCGAAGACCCTCAACGACGCGGGCGTCGGCCGCGGCGACCGGGTCGGCATCCGGGTGCCCTCGGGCACCGCCGACCTCTACGTGAGCATCCTGGCCGTGCTGGCCGCGGGCGCGGCGTACGTGCCGGTCGACTTCGACGACCCGGACGAGCGCGCCGAGCTGGTCTTCGGCGAGGCAAGCGCTTGCGCCGTCATCGGCGCCGAGCGCGCCATCACCCACCTGGGCACCCCCGGAAACACCCCGGGCACCCCCACGCCGGACGACGACGCGTGGATCATCTTCACCTCCGGCAGCACCGGCAAGCCCAAGGGCGTCGCGGTCAGCCACCGCAGCGCCGCGGCGTTCGTCGACGCCGAGGCCGACCTGTTCCTGCCCGACGAGCCGATCCACGCCGCCGACCGCGTGCTGGCTGGCCTCTCGGTCGCCTTCGACGCCTCCTGCGAGGAGATGTGGCTGGCCTGGCGCAACGGCGCCTGCCTGGTCACCGCCCCGCGCGCGCTGGTCCGCACCGGAGTCGACCTGGGCCCCTGGCTGGTCGACAAGGCCGTCACCGTGGTCTCCACCGTGCCGACGCTGGCCGCGCTCTGGCCCGCCGAGGCGCTCGACGCGGTCCGGCTGCTGATCTTCGGCGGCGAGGCCTGCCCGCCCGAGCTGGTGGAGCGGCTGGCCGTGCCCGGCCGCGAGGTGTGGAACACCTACGGCCCGACCGAGGCCACCGTGGTGGCCTGCGGCGCCCGGATGGGCGGCGGCGGACCGGTCCGCATCGGCCTGCCGCTCGACGGCTGGGAGCTGGCCGTGGTGGACGAGGCGGGCGCGCTGGTCCCGATGGGCCAGACCGGCCAGCTGGTGATCGGCGGCGCGGGCCTGGCCCGCTACCTCGACCCGGCCAAGGACGCCGAGAAGTTCGCCCCGCTGCCCGCGCTGTCCTGGGACCGCGCCTACCGCAGCGGCGACATGGTCAAGGCCGAGCCCGAGGGCCTACTGTTCCTCGGCCGCGCCGACGAGCAGATCAAGCTCGGCGGCAGGCGGATCGAGCTGGGCGAGGTCGACGCGGCGCTGCAGGCGCTGCCCGAGGTCGCAGGCGCCGCCGCCGCCGTCCGCACCACCGCGGCGGGCAACCAGCTGCTGGTCGGCTACGTCGTCGCGGGCGAGGACTTCGACGCTGACCGCGCCGTCGAGCGGCTGCGCGCGGAGCTGCCCGCCGCGCTGGTCCCGCTGCTCGCGGTGGTCGACTCGCTGCCCACCCGGACCTCCGGCAAGGTCGACCGCAACGCCCTGCCGTGGCCGCTGGAGCTCGACACCAGCGACGTCGACACCGCCGCGCTCACCGACACCCAGCGCTGGCTGGCCGGTCTGTGGCGTGACCTGCTCGGCGTCGGCGTGAGCAGCCCGAAGGCCGACTTCTTCGCCAACGGCGGCGGCAGCCTGTCCGCCGCGCAGCTGGTCTCCAAGATCCGCCAGACCTACCCGAGCATCGCCGTGGCCGACCTCTACCAGCACCCGACGCTGGGCAGGCTGGCCGCGCGGATCGACGCCGCGGCGGCGAGCACCCAGACCAACCGGGTCGTACTCGCCACGCCGCGCCGCGCCCAGGTGGTCCAGTCCCTGCTGACGCTGCCGATGCTCACCGTGGTCGGCGCCCGCTGGGCGGTCGGCCTGGCCGCGCTGGCCAACCTCGCGCCGTACGCGTGGGCGCCGAAGGTGTCCTGGTGGCTGGTGCTGGCGGGCTACCTGCTGTTCGTCAGCCCGTGGGGCCGCATGGCGCTCGCCGCGGGCACCGCGCGCCTGCTGCTGCGCAAGGTCGAGCCCGGCTCGTACCCGCGCGGGGGCAGCGTGCACCTGCGGCTGTGGGCCGCCGAGCGGATGGTCGAGCTGACCGGTGCCGCGGGCCTGCAAGGCGCTCCCTGGATGACGCACTACGCGCGGGCCCTGGGCGCGCGCATCGGCGACGACGTCGACCTGCACTCGCTGCCGCCGGTCACCGGCATGCTCCGGCTGGGACGGGGCGCGGCGGTGGAGCCCGAAGTCGACCTGTCCGGCCACTGGCTCGACGGCGACACCCTGCACATCGGCCGGGTTCGCGTCGACGCGCACGCCACCGTCGGCGCGCGCAGCACCCTGTTCCCGGGCGCGCACGTCGGCAAGCGCGCCGAGGTCGCCCCCGGCTCGGGCGTGCTGGGTGTGGTTCCCACTGGTCAGCGCTGGTCCGGCTCCCCCGCGAGCCGCGCGGGCAAGGCCCACCAGCGTCCCGACCGCCCGGCCCGCCGCAGGCGGTGGGTGGCGATCTACGCGGCCACCTCGTTCGCGCTGAGCCTGCTGCCGATCGCGGCAGCGGTACCGGCCCTGTTCATCCTCGCGGCCTTCTTGGACGGCACGAGCACTCTTGGCGCGGCGACCGCGCAGGCGTTGGTGGCGGTGCCACTGATGACGCTGGCCTGGATGGCCGCGTACGCGCTGATCGTGCTGGTGTCGGTGCGGGCCCTGGCGATCGGCCTGCGCGCCGGTCAGCACGCGGTGCACAGCCGCGTCGCCTGGCAGGCCTGGGCCACCGAGCGGCTGATGGGGCTGGCCCGCTCCGGGCTGTTCCCGATCTACGCCAGCCTGCTCACCCCGGTCTGGCTGCGCGCGCTGGGCATGAAGGTCGGTAAGCGGGTGGAGGCCTCCACCGTGCTGGCGCTGCCGAGCATGACCACCGTCGGCGACGGCGCGTTCCTGGCCGACGACACCATGATCGGCTCCTACGAGCTGGGCGGCGGCTGGCTGCGCATCGGCGCGGCGAGCGTGGGCAAGCGGGCGTTCCTGGGCAACTCCGGGATGACCGCGCCCGGCCGCGCGGTGCCCAAGCGCGGGCTGGTCGGCGTGCTGTCCTCGACGCCGAAGAAGGCCAAGGCGGGCTCGTCCTACCTGGGCATGCCCCCGATGAAGCTGCCGCGCACGGTCGAGGCGGCCGACGAGAGCACCACGTTCGACCCGCCCGCGCGGCTGGTGGTCGCCCGGGCGCTGGTCGAGCTGTGCCGGGTGCTGCCGGTGATGGCCTCCGCGGCGCTGGCCGTGCTGGTCGCCTCGGCGTTCCTCGCGCTCGGCTTCTGGCCGGGCCTGGCGCTGGGCGGCGTGCTGCTGGCCGGCGCGGGTGTGGCGGCGTGCGCGGTGGCGGTGCTGGCGAAGTGGCTGCTGGTCGGTCGGTTCGGCGTGCTGGACCGTCCACTGTGGAGCTCGTTCGTCTGGCGCAACGAGCTGGCCGACACCTTCGTGGAGATGCTGGCGGTGCCGTGGTTCGCGACCTGGGCGCAGGGCACGCCGCTGCTGTCGGTGTGGCTGCGCGGGCTCGGCGCGAAGATCGGCCGGGGCGCCTGGGTGGAGACCTACTGGCTGCCCGAGGCCGACCTGGTCCGGGTCGGTGCGGGCGCGACGGTCAACCGCGGCTGCGTGCTGCAGACGCACCTGTTCCACGACCGGGTCATGAGCATGGACACCGTCACCGTCGGCGCGGGCGGCACGCTCGGTCCGCACGGGATCGTGCTGCCCGGCGCGGCGATCGGCGAGCGCGCCACGGTGGGCCCGGCGTCGCTGGTCATGCGCGGCGAGTCGGTCCCGGCGGGATCGCGCTGGCTGGGCAACCCGATCTCGGCCTGGCCGGGTCGGCGCTGAGCCGCTCCGGGTCGTTCCCGCCACCGCCGCCAGTCCTGTTGAATAGCGGTATGAGCGCCAAGGCTGAGCCGGCTCGCGCCGGCCAGCCCGGCGCGACCACGTCGTCGGACCCGTACCTGCCCGCGCACGGCAACGGCGGGTACCGGGTGGTCCACTACGACCTCGACCTGAACTACCGGGTGGGTCCGGGCAGGCTGGACGGTCGCGCCCGGATCACCGCGGTCGCCGAGCACGCCCTGTCCCGGTTCAGCCTGGACTTCGGCGACCTGCGCGCCAACAAGGTCACCGTCGGCGGCAAGGCGGTCCGGCACGCCCAGCGCGGCCGCAAGCTGCACATCACCCCGGCCCGGCCGGTGCCCGCGGGTGCCGAGTTCACCGTGGAGGTCCGCTACGTCGGCACGCCCAAGCCGATCTCGAGCCACTGGGGCGACATCGGCTGGGACTACCTCGACGACGGCGTGATCGTGGCCAGCCAGCCGATCGGCGCGCCGTCCTGGTTCCCGTGCAACGACCACCCCAGCGACAAGGCGACCTACCGGATCGCGGTGACCGTGGCCGCGCCGTACCAGGTGGTGGTCACCGGCGTGCTCGACTCGCGCCGGTCCTCGGCGAGCACCACAACCTGGGAGTACCGGCTGTCCCAGCCGACCCCCACCTACCTGGTGAGTGTCCAAATCGGACGGTACGTGGAGTCCTCGTTCGCCGGCGTGCCGATGCACTCCGCGGTGCCCGCGCACCTGGTGTCCCGGTTCGCGCACGACTTCGGCCGCCAGCCCAGGATGCTGGTGGAGTTCGCCCGGATGTTCGGGCCGTACCCGTTCGAGCAGTACGGGGTGGTGGTCGTCGACGCCGAGCTGGACGCGCCGATCGAGGCGCAGTCGCTGTCGATCTTCGGCAGCAACCACGTCGACGGCAGGCGCGGCAGCGAGCACCTGGTGGCCCACGAGCTGGCGCACCAGTGGTTCGGCAACAGCCTCACCGTGTCGCAGTGGCGGCACATCTGGCTCAACGAGGGCTTCGCGACCTACGCGGAGTGGCTGTGGTCGGCGGTCTCCGGCGGCGAGTCGGCCGACGCGCACGCCCGACGCGCCTGGCGCGAGCTGGCCGCCCGGCCGCAGGACCTGCGGCTGGCCGACCCGGGTGTGCGGCGCATGTTCGACGACCGGGTGTACCTGCGCGGCGCGGTGGCCCTGCACGCGCTCCGGTTGCGGCTGGGCGATTCCGCGTTCTTCGCCCTGGTGCGGGTGTGGACCTCGGCCAACCGGCACGGCACGGTGTCCACAGCGGAGTTCACCACCCTGGCCCAGCGGCACACCACCTGGCCGCTGACCGAGCTGTTCTCGAACTGGCTCTACGAACCGGTTCTGCCCGCCTTCCCCCGCTGAGGTCCGCGGGTGGCACAGGGTCCGCCACCCGCGGGCCGACCCGGGGGTCAGACGGAGGAGACCAGCAGGTCCCAGCCCGCGATACCGGGGCGGAGCCGGTAGCTGCCCCAGGTCTTGGGCGAACTGGTCGCACCGTTGGCACCGGCGAAGTTGGCGTTCGTCGAGGTGTCGTAGGTGTCGAGGTAGACCTCGCTGAACGTGGCGCCGGTCGGCTCGACGTTCAGGCTGTAGCCCGCGAAACCGAACAGGCAGGTGTAGTTGGCGAAGACGCTCGCCGAGACACCGGCCGTGCCCACGGTGTGGCACTTCACCGAGGTGGGATAGGTGTAGATGAACACGCTCGTGGTCGCCTGGGCCGGGACGGCCAGGGCGAGGGTGGCGATGCCCGCCACCGCGGTCGCGGCGATCCGAGTACCTACTGACATGGGTTCTCCAGTCCTCAGGTGGGTTTCGCTGATTCGGCAGTACAGCGATTCCAACGTTAACCAGCGGCCATAGACCCAAATGGAACGTTTGCCGGTGCCCGTCGTTCACCCACCGCGACGTTGAGCGGACACGGCTCAGGACTGGGGAGTGGCCCTGCGTGCGGGAAGCGCGATCGGGTCAGCGCGCGTGCGGCGAAGAGCCGAGCGCGGATGATCACTCTGCGCTGCCAGTTGTGTTCTGCGCCACAGCAACGGATCGGTGGTGGTCTGGTCCATTCGCCGGGAGGTGAACGCCCGGCGCCCGCCTCCCTTCGAGCAGGCGGGCGCCGGACGTGCCGCCCGCCGCCGACACGGCCCCGGTAGTGAGTCGGGACCGGGCGCGGGAGGCGCGGATCACGTTGCGGGGAAACCGGAGTAGCCCAGGGGGCTACCGCCCGAGCGGTCGGCAGGCACCGCCACCGGCCTGTGGCCCGACCGGCCGGGCGGGCACCGCGGTGCGGTGGCCTCCGGCTTGGTTTTCCCGCTGACCATGGTGCGCCAACCGAACGGGAGATCGCGACCGATTTATCCGGCGAGCAGCGCGTCCAGGCCCGCGGCGACCACCCGGTCGGCGTCCTCGCGGTACTTGAGCACCGCGCCCAGGGTCAGCGCGGCGCTCTGCGCGTCGAGCTCGGTGCGGCCCAGCGCGAGCAGCGCCGCGGCCCAGTCGATGGTCTCGGCGACCCCCGGCGGCTTGAGCAGCTCTGCCGCGCGCAGCCTGCGCACGGCGGTGGCGACCTGCTCGGCCAGTCGGGTGCCGAGGGCGGGCAGGCTGCGGCGCAGGATGGCCAGCTCGCGGTCGAGGCCAGGGTGGTCGAGCCAGTGGTAGAGGCAACGGCGCTTCAGCGCGTCGTGCACCTCGCGCGTGCGGTTGGAGGTGAGCACCACCAGCGGCGGCACCGCCGCCCGCACCTCGCCCAGCTCCGGCACCGTCACCGCGTTCTCGCTGAGCACCTCGAGCAGGAACGCCTCGAACTCGTCGTCGGCGCGGTCGACCTCGTCGACCAGCAGCACGCACGGCGCCTGCTCCAAGGCCCGCAGCAACGGCCGGGCGAGCAGGAAACGCCTGGTGTACAACGACTTCTCGGCCTGCTCGGGGTCCAGGTCGCCGCCCGCGGCCTCCAGCGCGCGCAGGTGCAGAAGCTGGCGCGGGAAGTCCCAGTCGTAGAGCGCCTGGGTGGCGTCGATGCCCTCGTGGCACTGCAACCTGATCAGCTCGACGCCCAGCGCGGCCGCCAAGGCCACCGCCAGCGCCGTCTTGCCGGTCCCCGGCTCGCCCTCGCAGAACAGCGGGCGCCCCATCCGCACGGCCAGGAACGCCGCCGTCGCCAGCCCCTCGTCGGCCAGGTAGCCCACCCGGTCGAGGGCCGCGGCCACCTCATCGGGCGAAGAGACCTGCATGCGGGCAACCCTAACCGCGCGGGCACCGCTGTGCCCGGCGTCACCAGGGACATCCCGGAGGTCGACCCGAGTCCGAATTCCGGGTCCATCCCCGATGCCGCCGACCCGCTGACCAGCGACTCTGGGGACATGAGCAACGACATCTTCGACCAGACCCGCGAGACCGTCCGCAAGTTCCGCCGCAGCCGCACCGACCGGATGGTCGCCGGGGTCTGCGGTGGCCTGGCCCGCTCGCTCGGCGTGGACGCCCCGCTGGTCCGGGTCATCCTGGTCGCCGCGACCCTGCTCGGCTTCGGCACCGGCGCGCTGATCTACCTGGCCTGCTGGATCCTGATGCCCGAGGAGGCCTGACGGTCCCGAGGGCAAGACAGTCTGGCAGTCCCGAGGAGGCTCGGCAGTAGGGTCACCGGGTGGCTGACCAGCGAACCGGTACCGCCAAGGTCACCGTGCTGATCGCCGCGGCGGCGCTGTTCGCCGCGGGCGGGGTGGTCTGCTTCCTGGTCCTGCTCTTCGGCCCGGCGCTCGACCGGGGCTCCCCGGTCGGCGCCGCGATCGCCTACACCGCGGTGAGCCTGGCCACGACCGCCGCCGCTGTGATGTTGGCCATCCGCGCCACCTCCACCAAGCGCACGGTGCTGCTCGGCTGCGGAACGCTGCTGGTGGGGACGCTGCTCGCGGTCGGCGCGCTGCTGCTGTTGCTCACCGGCTGACCGGCGTTCGCGAACTGGTCAGATCAAGGACGTATCCAGCGGCCCGCTCCCGCCTCTTCCAGGTGTCTGAGTAGAACTACGCGCCCTCGGAGACACCATGAGCGACGACCGGCCGGGGCAGGCCGTCGACCGGCGGACCACCGCCTGGTCCACCCGTGCCGCCACCGGGCGCGCGGTGGGTCCGACCGCCGCGACCCCGCTCGGCCCGGCTGCCCGGGCCACCGAGCCCCGCCCGCGGCGGCTCGCGGCCCTGGTCACCCACGACGACCTGCCGGTGGACCACCTCGAGGGCGCGGCCGGGCGCGTCGACCGGACGCTGGTGTGAGCGCGGGGGCCCGCGGCGGCCGGACGGGTGCAGGGGACCTGTCCGACCGCCGCGCACCGCATGGTGTCGGCAGGGGAGAAGGAGCCAGTCATGGCGTTGGTGCACCTGTCCGCCGAGGACGCGGGCGGGCCAACCGAGTTGCACCGGGGCGATACCGTCGAGTTGCGACTCCCGGAGTCGGCGACCGCGGGCTACCGCTGGCGGTGGCGGCTGCCGGAGGCCCTGCGCATGATCGCCGACGAGCACGTCCAGGCGACGGTCGGCGCGGGGGCGCCCGCGACCGGGAGCGCGGGCGAGCGGCGGATGGCCTTCGACGTGACCGCGTCCGGGCTGCACGAGCTCCGGGCCGAGCTGGCACGACCGTGGGAAGGGGAGGCGCGGGAGGCACTGACCTTCGTGCTGCACGCGCTGTAGGGACACTGATGGCGCAGCACTGCACCTGTTCGGGTGAGGCAGGCTGTGCCCAGACGCACGGGCCTGACGTCGGACGATGTAGCCAGTGCCACCAGAATGCACAACCCCGGAAGACGAAGAATGGGGTGGGAGCGGTGACCGAGCTCCACACGGCAAGGACCAACCCGCCATGGGAGGGACTGGAGGGCTCCGAGCGGCACGCCGCGTGCGTGATCGCGGCGCGCGAGGGGCACAAGGAGGCCCTCGACGTCCTCGTGGCCGAGCTGACCCCGCTGGTGTGGCACATCGCCAGGGGAACCGGACTGGAGCGCGCCGCGGCCGAGGACGTCGTGCAGACCGTGTGGCTGGCGCTGGTGCGCCACGTCGACAAGGTCACCGAGCCCAAGGCCGTGGCGGGCTGGCTGATCACGACCACCCGCCGCGAGGCCAACCGGACCAGGCAGCGGGGTTCGGCGCAGGTCGAGCTGTCCCCGGAGGTGGCCGAGCACGTGCCCAGCACGGAGCCGCAGCCCGAGGCCGAGGCGCTGCGCACTGAGCGCGACCACCGGCTCTGGTCGGCCTTCCACCGGCTCGACCAGCGCTGCCAGGAACTGCTCCGGCTCACGGTGCTGGCCGGGCGCGCCGAGTACCGCGCCGTGGCCGAGGCGATGCGGATGCCGCACGGCAGCATCGGCCCCACCCGCGGCCGGTGCCTGAACTCGTTGCGCGCGCTGTACGACGATGGGGACGGTGGCAGATGAGGACCATGGACGACTACGAGATGGACCCCGCCGAGCAGGAGTTCTGGCTGGCCCAGGTGGCCAGGCTGGTCGACGAGCTCGACCCGGTGCCACCCGGGCTCGTGGAGCGCAGCCAGTTCGCCATCGCCATCGAGGACATCGACGCCGAGGTCGAGCTGGAGGCGGCCCGCTGGGCCGACCAGCGGCCGCTGGTCGGCGTGCGCGGCGGGGCCCCGGGGACGATCACGTTCTTCGTCGGCGACCTGACCGTGATGGTCAATGTCACCCGAACCGGTGAACGTCAGCGGATCGACGGCTGGCTGGTCCCAGCGGGCGAGCACGGGGTGGAGGTCCGGGTGGCCGACCACGGCTCCACCGCCACCACCGCCGACGAGGGCGGCCGGTTCGTGCTCACCGAGGTCCCGCGCGGCACCACCCAGATCCTGGTCCGGATGAACGGCGGCAAGCCGCGCACCGTGGTCACCCCGACGGTGGAGCTGTGACCAGTCGGTGCAGCGCGGGCGGCAGGTCCGCCGCGTGCACCACGCCGACCCGCTGGGTGGCCCTGGTCAGCGCCACGTAGAGGTCGTTGGTGCCGCGCGCGGACTCCGCCACCACGGCGGCGGGCTCGGCCAGCAGCACCGCGTCGAACTCCAGCCCCTTGGACTGGCGCACGGTGAGCACCACGACCCGGCTCTCCAGCTCGGGCTGCTCGCCCAGCGCGGCGTCCGGGACCCGGGCGGCGACCGCGGCGCCCACCTCGTCGGCCAGCCCCTCGGGCACCAGCACCGCGAGCGTCCCCGGTCCGTCCTCCTCGGCGGCCAGCTCGGCCAGGGTGGTGGCCAGCCCGGCCGCGGGGACCCGCAGCCGCCAGGGCGGCACCCCGGTCTCGCGCACCGAGCTGGGCGCGGCCTGGCCGGTGTCCAGCTCGGCGAGCACGTCGGCGGCGACGGCCATGACCTCGGCGGGCGTGCGGTAGTTGACGGTCAGCTCGGCGAGCCGCCAGCGGTCGTCGACGTAGGGCGCCAGCGCCGCGGCCCAGCTGTCGGTGCCCGCGAGATCACCCGTCTGGGCGACATCGCCGACCAGCGTCATCGAGCGCGACGGGCAGCGGCGCATCAGCACCCGCCAGGCCATCGCGGAGAGCTCCTGGGCCTCGTCGACGATCACGTGGCCGAAGGTCCAGCTGCGGTCGGCGGCGGCCCGCTCGGCGGCGGTGCGGTGGTCCTCGTCGTCGTGCCGCTCGGCGAGCCTGCCCGCGTCGATCAGGTCGTAGGCGGTGAGGATGTCCGGGTCGGCGTCGTCCTCCATCTGCAGGATGTCGAGCACGCCCTGGGCGTAGTCCTGCTCGTCGCGCTGCCGCCTGGCCTCCTCGGCCCGCTCGGCGCGGTCGTCGACACCGAGCAGTTCGGCGGCCTCGTCCAGCAGCGGTGCGTCGGCGGCGGTCCAACCGAGGCGCGGCGAGCGCAAGAGGAGTGCCCGCTCGTCTTCGGTCAGGTCCGGTAGCGCGGTGGCCAGTCGGTCCGGTGAGGCGAAGAGGTCTTGCAGGAACTGCTGCGGGGTCAACTGCGGCCAGAGCGCCTCGATGGCGTCTTGCACAGCGTCCTCGGCGGCCATCTCGCGGCGGATGTCGGCCAGGTCGGCCGCGTCGAGGAACTCCGCACCCAGCCGATCTGCCTCTTGGCGCGCCAACGCCGCGACGATCTCTTCGGCGAAGATCGGCCGCGCCTCGTTGTGCAGTTTGCGCGTACGGCGGGCTCTTGCGCGGGCCGCCTTCACGATCTCCGCGTCGAGCACCAGCTCCTCGCGCTCCACGATGAGCACCATCGGCTCCTCGGGGATCTCTTGGCGGTCGCGCACAGCCCGGCGCAGGGCGTCGGCCATCGTGATCCGGCCCTTGATCTCGGCGGTCTCGGCGGGCTCGGGCCGCACCCCGCGCTCACCGGGGTACAGGTCGCCGACGGTCTGCAACAGGACGCCGGTCTCCCCCAAGGACGGCAGGACCTGGCCGATGTACTTGAGGAACGTCGCGTTCGGACCGACGATCAGCACGCCGCGCCGGGCCAGCTGCTCGCGGTAGGTGTAGAGCAGGTAGGCGGCGCGGTGCAGCGCGACCGCGGTCTTGCCGGTGCCCGGTCCACCCTGGACCACCAGCACACCGTTGAGGCCCGAGCGGATGATGTCGTCCTGCTCGGCCTGGATCGTCTCGACGATGTCGGCCATCTGGCCGGTGCGCGAGGCGTTGAGCGCGGAGAGCAGCGCGGCCTCGCCGGTGAGTCCCTCGTGGCCGGTGTGCCCGCCCGCGCCGAGGTCGAGCACCTCGTCGTCCAGGGCGGTCACCTTGCGCTGCGAGGTGCGGATGTGCCGCCGCCTGCGCACGCCGTCCGGGGAGGCCGCGGTGGCCAGGTAGAACGCCCGGCTGGCGGGCGCGCGCCAGTCCAGCAGCAGCGGTTCGTAATCGTCCTCGGTGTCGAACAGGCCAATTCGACCGATATAGCTGCGGGTCTCGTCGGTGAAGTCCAGCCTGCCGAAGCACAATCCGTTCTCGACGCTGCCGTATTGCGCCAGCTGCTCGCTGTAAAGGGCGGTCGCGGCGTCCCGCTGGGTCATCGCCTGCGGGTTGCTGCTGGGCTCCCGCAGCGTCCTGGCCAGCCGGGTGTCGGTGTCCGCCCGCAGGTCGTCGAGCCGGCCGTAGAGCATCGTGAGGTATTCCTGCTCCACGTCGATCTCGGTTGACAATTCCCCTCCAGCTGCCATATAATCCGAACGCGCCCTGTTGTCGGGGCGCATTTTTTATGTCGACTTCCCAATCTAGCGCATCATTGCCGCGCGGCGCGTTCGCGGCCACCCCGGACAAAGGGCGAAGGCCCGGTCCAAGTGGACCGGGCCTTCGTCTGGTGCTGGTACCGGCGGGACTGACCGCCGGCGGCGTGGATCAGAAGTCCATGCCACCGGTGGGGTCGCCACCGGCCGGGGCGGCCCCGGCCTTCTCCGGCTTGTCGGCCACGACGGCCTCGGTGGTGAGGAACAGCGCGGCGATCGACGCGGCGTTCTGCAGCGCCGAGCGGGTCACCTTGGTCGGGTCCGGCACGCCCGCGGCGAGCAGGTCCTCGTAGACACCGGTCGCGGCGTTGAGGCCGTGGCCCTGCGGCAGGCCCTTGACCTTCTCCACCACGACGCCACCCTCGAGACCGGCGTTGATCGCGATCTGCTTGAGCGGCGCCTCGACGGCGACCCGGACGATGTTGGCACCGGTGGCCTCGTCGCCCTCGAGCTTGAGCCCGGCGAACGCGGCCTCGGCGGCCTGCAGCAGGGCCACACCGCCACCGGGGACGATGCCCTCCTCCACGGCGGCCTTGGCGTTGCGCACCGCGTCCTCGATGCGGTGCTTGCGCTCCTTGAGCTCGACCTCGGTGGCGGCACCGGCCTTGATCACGGCCACGCCGCCCGCGAGCTTGGCCAGGCGCTCCTGGAGCTTCTCGCGGTCGTAGTCGGAGTCCGACTTCTCGATCTCGGCGCGGATCTGGTTGACCCGGCCCTGGATCTGCTCGGCGTCACCGGCGCCCTCGACCACGGTGGTCTCGTCCTTGGTGACGACGACCTTGCGGGCCTTGCCCAGCAGCGCGATGTCGGCGTTGTCGAGCTTGAGGCCGACGTCCTCGCTGATGACCTGGCCACCGGTGAGGATGGCGATGTCCTGCAGGATCGCCTTGCGGCGGTCGCCGAAGCCGGGGGCCTTGACCGCGACGGACTTGAAGGTGCCGCGGATCTTGTTGACCACCAGGGTCGCCAGCGCCTCGCCCTCGACGTCCTCGGCGATGATCAGCAGCGGCTTGCCGGACTGCATGACCTTCTCCAGCAGCGGGAGCAGGTCCTTGACCGAGGAGACCTTCGAGCCGTAGAGCAGGATGTAGGGGTCCTCGAGGACCGACTCCTGGCGCTCGGGGTCGGTCACGAAGTAACCGGAGATGTAGCCCTTGTCGAAGCGCATGCCCTCGGTGAGCTCGAGCTCCATGCCGAGGGCGTTGCTCTCCTCGACGGTGATGACGCCTTCCTTGCCGACCTTGTCCAGCGCCTCGGCGATCAGCTCGCCGATGGTGGTGTCGCCCGCGGAGATGGACGCCGTGGCGGCGATCTGCTCCTTGGTCTCGACCTCCTTGGCGTTCTTGTGCAGCTGCTCGATGACGGCCTCGACGGCCTGCTCGATGCCGCGCTTGAGCGACAGCGGGTCGGCGCCTGCGGCGACGTTGCGCAGGCCCTCGCGCACGAGCGCCTGGGCGAGCACGGTGGCGGTGGTGGTGCCGTCACCCGCGACGTCGTCGGTCTTCTTCGCGACCTCCTTGACGAGCTCGGCCCCGATCTTCTCCCACGGGTCCTCGAGCTCGATCTCCTTCGCGATGGAGACGCCGTCGTTGGTGATGGTCGGCGCGCCCCACTTCTTCTCGAGCACGACGTTGCGGCCCCTCGGGCCGAGCGTCACCTTGACGGCGTCGGCGAGGATGTTCAATCCGCGCTCGAGACCGCGACGCGCTTCCTCGTCAAACGCGATCAACTTGGCCATTGCGGTGTGGTCCTCCGTCGGATGGATACACGTATCGCGGCCAGGCGGTGCCCGCGACGGACGACCGGCGCTGTGGGCGCCTGCCTCACCGTCCCGACCTTCTGGCACTCGGAGACCCCGAGTGCCAGTTCGTGTTTAGCACTCGGGGCACCGGAGTGCAAGAAATGCAGCTCAGGGAGGTGGCACGATCGTGATCGACGGCAGTGCCTTGCGCGAGGTCGAGCGCGGCGGGCTGCTCGGCGGCGCGGTGCTGCCCGGACCGACCTGGATCGACGGCGCCGACGGGGTGGTGCTGGTCCCGGGGGCGTCGGTGTCGTTGTCGCCGGTGAACAGCAGGATCGCGGTGATGATCAGGCCGATGGCGACCAGGCCGACCAGCACCGGGGCGACCCAGCGGTTGCCGCTCTTCTCCGCGCCGAAGGCGGTCGAGCCGACCGGGGCCGGGGGGCGCAGCCGGACCGGCTCGGCCTGGATGGGCTGCACCGGCCGCTGCTGCTGGGGTTGCTGCTGCGGGTACTGCGGGCCGCGCATCGGCTGGTCGATCGGGGCGACCAGCGTGCTGTTGGGGTTGCGCGGGGGGAGGTTGCGGGGAGCGCCGGAGAGCGCTTGGCGCGCGGTGGCTATCAGTTCCCGGCAACTCGCGTAGCGCTGCCCGGGGTTCTTGGCCATACCGCGGCGGATGACCTCGTCGATCGCGATCGGGAGCACGACGTGCTCGGTGAGCGAGGGCGGTTCGCGGTTCAGGTGCCCCTGGATGACTTCGGACACCTGCCCCTGGAAGGGGGGCCTGCCCGCGAGGCACGCGAAGAGGACGCAGGCGAGGGAGTACGCGTCGGTGCGACCGTCGACCGGCTCCCCGCGAAGGTGCTCCGGGGCGGCGTAGGTCGGCGAGCCTAAGAAGTCGCCCCCGCGCGTGCGGTGGCCGGTGGCACCGCGGCGGGTAAGACCGAAGTCGGCGACGTAGATGTGCTCCCCCGCGGACTCGCGGGTGGTGACCAGCACGTTCGCGGGCTTGACGTCGAGGTGGACCAGGCCGCGCTCGTGCAGGTTGTCCAGCGCCTCGGCGACCTGGCTGAGCAGGGCGATCGCCCGCTGCGGCGCCATCGGCCCGTCCTTGATCAGGCTGGACATGTCGGAACCGTCGACCAGCCGCATCGCGATGTAGAGCAGGCCGTCGACCTCGCCGAAGTCGTAGAGCGGGACGACGTTGGCGTGGTCGATGGCCGAGGTGTTGCGGGCCTCGTCGACGAACCGCTCGCGGAACTCGGGGTCCTCGGTGAGGTGCTCGGCGATGACCTTGAGGGCCACCTTCCGGCCCAGGCGGATGTCGGTGGCCTTGTACATGACGCTCATGCCGCCGCGGCCGAGCACGCCGTCGATGCGGTAATGCCCTAGGCGACGCCCAGTGAGGTCCTCCGACACGCAGGGCAGCCTAACGTCCGTCCGGTAGCCGCTGCGCCCGGTTCGACCAGACGGCGACAAGAGAGGCCAGGCAGGATGGTGTCCGTGGACGTGCCCAAGCGCGGGGTGACCCCGTGGGAGTACCGGCAAGAGGTCGCGGCACTGCTGCCCGCTCTTCCCGTCGAGTCCCTGCCACTGGCGCGCTGCCGGGGTCTGGTGCTCGCCGAGGATGTGGTCGCCGGGGTCTCGCTACCGCCGTTCGACAACTCCGCCATGGACGGGTACGCGGTGCGTTCGTCCGATGTGGCCGGTGCGCCGCTTGCGCTACCGGTCGCCGACGACATCCCCGCGGGGCGCGTCGACGTGCGCCCGCTGGCGCCCGGGACGGTGCAGCGGATCATGACCGGCGCGCCGATGCCCGCGGGCGCGGACGCGGTCGTGCAGGTAGAACTGACCGACGGCGGCACGGACACGGTGCTGATCGAGGCAGCGGTGGCGGCGCGCACGCACGTGCGGTTCGTCGGCGAAGACGTCACGGCGGGCACGGTGGTGCTTCGCGCGGGGACTGTCTTGCACCCACCGCAACTCGGTCTTGCCGCCGCCGTGGGGATTGCCGCGCTACCAGTGCGCCGACCGCCCCGCGTGCTGATCCTGTCTACCGGGTCGGAGTTGGTCGCAGCGGGTGAACCACTACCGCCAGGGCACATCTACGAGTCGAACAGCGTGCTCTTGGCGGCGGCCGTCGAAGAGATCGGCGGCGAGGCCACCGTCTTGCGGTTTGTGCCGGACGACGTGTCCGAGTTCCGCGCGGCCATCACCGAGCACGCGGCGTCTGCCGACCTCTTGGTCACCTCGGGCGGCGTGAGCGCGGGGGCGTACGAGGTGGTCAAGGACGCTCTTACCGGCCACGGCGTCGAATTCGTACGCGTAGCGATCCAGCCGGGCGGCCCGCAGGGGCGTGGCGTGTTCGACGGTCTGCCGGTTGTGACCTTTCCGGGCAACCCGGTCAGCGCGGCGCTGTCGTTCGAGCTGTTCTTGCGCCCGGCACTCCTCTCGGCGCTCGGGCACACCGTCGTCGACCGCCCCCGCGTACGAGCCACGGCAACCGCGGCGATGACCTCACCGCCCAACCGCGTGCAGTACCGACGTGGGAGGCACGACGCGGGGACCGTGGAGGTAGTGCCGGTGGGCGGCCCCGGTTCGCACCTGCTGGCCGCGTTCGCCGCGTCGAACTGCCTGATCGAGATCCCCGACGGGGTGAGCGAGGTACGCGCGGGGGACGAGGTCGACCTCATCCTGCTCGACTGAGCCGTAGGGTGGCGGCATGGGTTTCTTCGCGTGGATCGTGTTCGGGGCGATCGCGGGGTGGGCGGCCAACCTGGTCATCGGCGGGCGTACTCGCAGACCACAGGGTTGCCTGGTCAGCGTGCTCGTCGGCGTCGTCGGTGCGGCCCTGGGCGGTCTGCTGTACCGGCTGCTCACCGGCAAGGAGATGACCTTCGAGTTCGACTTCCCCAGCCTGGGCGTGGCCGCGCTCGGCGCGGTCGTGCTGCTCGCGCTGCTGCGCCTGCTCCAGGGGAAGCCAACCGACCGTGGGCGCAGGTAGTCAATTCCCCACTGTTGATCATTGATCCACAACTGCCCGGACGGGTACGATCGAGTCGCTCCACAGTGGGGCATCCGATGTGCCTGTGCGCCGTCGGGGGGCGCACAGGCGGCATCGGGTGCCCCATGTTCTCCCAGGTGGTGGCTACCTTCTCGGCGTCGAGGCCGATTGGCGTAGCGTGTGCGGAAATCCGGCCGACACGCGAGGAACCCCCGACCAGATGACCGCTCAGCAGCCCCCGAAGGCCGGCGCGCTCCGGCACGCCGTCGAGTTGACCAAGAGCATCATCCCGCCGGTCCACCCGGGCGGCCGCCCGTTCATCCTCGGCGCGATCGGCGCGACCCTGGCCGTGCGCAGGCTCTCCCCGCGCGCGGGGGTGGGCAGCGCGGTGTTCACCGCGTGGCTGGCCTGGTTCTTCCGCGAGCCCAAGCGGGTCACCCCGCGCAGGCCCGGGATCGCCGTCGCCCCGGCGGACGGCACCGTCTCGCACGTCATCGAAGCCGTCCCGCCCGCCGAGCTCGGCCTGGGCGCGGAGCCGATGCTGCGGGTCAGCGTCTTCCTGTCCGTGTTCGACGTGCACGTCCAGCGCGTCCCGGCCAGCGGCCACGTGGTGCGCGCGGTGCACAAGGCGGGCAAGTTCCTCTCCGCCGACCTCGACGAGGCCATCGAGGTCAACGAGCGCAACAGCCTGCACCTGCGCACCGACGACGGGTACGACCTCGCCGTCGTGCAGATCGCCGGCCTGGTGGCGCGGCGGATCATCTGCCAGGTGTCCGACGGCGACAAGGTCGCGGCGGGCTCCACCTACGGCCTCATCCGCTTCGGCTCCCGGGTCGACCTCTACGTGCCCGCGGGCGCGCGGGTGCTCGTCGAACCGGGGCAACGCACCATCGGCGGGGAGACGGTCCTGGCCGAGCTCCCCGGGTCCGCGCAGGGGGGCTGACCGATGGCCCCGATGGCCCCGACCGTCCGGCTGCTGCCGAACGCGCTGACCGTCCTGGCCATGTGCGCGGGCCTGTCCGCGGTGCAGTTCATGCTCAAGGGGCAGCCGCAGGCCGTGATCGCCGCCATCGCGATCGCCGCGGTGCTCGACAGCCTCGACGGCCGCATCGCCCGGATGCTCGACGCGACCAGCAAGATGGGCGCCGAGCTGGACTCGCTGGCCGACGCGATCTCCTTCGGCGTGGCGCCCGCGCTGGTGCTCTACGTGTGGAAGTTCGACGGCGACCGGGTCGGCTGGGTGGTCGCGCTGATCTTCGCGGTGTGCATGATCCTGCGGCTGGCCCGGTTCAACACCCTCATCGACGCCACCGAGCAACCGCCCTACGCCAAGGAGTTCTTCGTCGGGGTCCCCGCGCCCGCGGGGGGCCTGCTGGTCCTGCTGCCGCTGATCCTGAGCAACGAGTACGGCGAGCGCGGGTACTGGTGGCAGTCCCAGACCGCGGTGGTGGTGTGGACCATCCTGATCGCCGCGCTGTCGATCAGCCGTCTCCCGACGCTGTCCATCAAGACCATCCGGGTCCCCCCGCGCGCGGTGGCGCTGCTGCTGGTGGGCGTCGCGCTGGTGGCCTCGGCGCTCTACCTGTACCCGATGGTCGCGCTGGCGGTGGCGCTGGTCATCTACCTGCTGCACATCCCCTACGCGATCCGGCGCAAGCACTGGCTGGCCAACCACCCCGAGGCGTGGGACGTGCCCCCGCGCGAGCGCCGGGCGATCCGCCGGGCGCACGGGTCCCGGGGCAGGCTGGGGCTGCGGCCGCCGCTGCGCCGGGTCGCCGGGGCGGCCCGCCGGGCCGTCGGCAGGCCGCTGCGCACCGAGGAGCCGCCGCCGATGTCGCTGCCGCCGGTCCCGCGCCCGTCCGGCCTGCGCGGCCGCAACTGGCGGCGCACCGGGCTCCGCCGCGACCAGCAGCGCCCCGGCGAGGGCAAGCCCCGCTGAGGGCCTGTGGACAACTTCGGCGCCGATCTTCACCGACCCTCTAGTCTCGACGGCGTGGCACCACAGATCACGCTCACCGCCCGGTTGTCGCCGTCCGCCCTCGACACCCGGCGGGGGGTCGTCCGGCTGCACCCCGAGGTGTTCGGGGCGCTGGGGCTGCGCCAGTGGGACGCGGTCCAGCTCGTCGGCGCCCGGGTGAGCGCCGCGCTGGCCGCCGAGGGCGACCCGGCAGGCGCGGCGGGCGTCGTGCTGCTCGACGACGTCACCATGTCCAACATCGGCGTCACCGAGGGCTCCGAGGTCGTGGTGTCCCCGGTTGACGTCGCCGCCGCCCGCTCGGTCACGGTGGCCGGGTCGCGGCTGGCCAGCACCTCGCTGACCCCGGAGACGGTGCGGCTGGCGCTGGTGGGCAAGGTGCTGACGGTGGGCGACGCGGTGTCGCTGCTGCCGCAGGACCTCGCGCCGCCGCCGGGCGCGGACGTCCCCGCGGTGCGCGGCAAGCTCTCCCGTGCGATCGGCATGACCTGGACCAACGAGCTGCTGACGATCACCGCGGTGGAGCCCACCGGGGTGGTCACCGTGCACCCGTCCACTGTGGTCGGTTGGCGCGACGGCGTGCGCACCGGCGAGCGCGCGGCCGTCGCGGTGGGCGGCCCCGGTCCCGCCGCGGCGACCCGGGCCGAGCCCGCGCCGTTGGCCGAGGTGGCCGCGCTCGTCGACGACGCCCCGCCGCCGGTGCCGATCCCGGACCTGGTGGGTGCGCAAGACGCGGCCCGCACCCTGGGCGAGTGGTTCGAGCTGGCGTTCACCCGGCCGGAGCTGTTGGAGCGGCTCGGCGCGGCACCCCGGCTGGGGGTGCTGATCACCGGCCCGGAGGGCGTCGGCAAGGCGAGCGTGGTGCGCTCGGTGGCGCACGAGGCGGACGCCGCACTCGTCGAGCTGGCCGGACCCACGGTGGCGGTGCTGGAGGCCAACGCGGCCGCCGCCCGGCTCACCGCCGCGGTCGAGGTGCTCAAGGCCCACGCCGAGGACGGCCGCGCCGCGGTCCTGATGATCAACGACGTGGACGCCCTGCTGCCCGCCACGTCCCCGCCGCCCCTGGCCACCGTCGTCCTCGACACGCTGCGCGCGGCGATCAAGACACCGCGGGTGGCCCTGGTCGTCACCACCGCCCACCCGGAGGCGATCGACCCGCGGCTGCGCGGCGTCGAACTGGTCGACCGCGAGCTGCGACTGCCCCTGCCCGACGGCAAGACCCGCACCGAACTCCTGCGCGTCCTCTTCCGCGACCTGCCCATCGAGTCCGGAGTGGACTTCGCGGCGGTAGCCGAGCGAACCCCGGGCTTCGTCGCGGCCGACCTGATCGCACTGCGCCGCGAGTCCGCCATCCGGGCCGCCCTGCGCCACTCGGCCGAGTCGGAACCACGGATCTGCGCGGAAGACGTGTTCGGCGCGCTGGACACCGTGCGCCCCACCTCCGTCTCCACTTCGGACGCGGTCCGCGCCGGCGACGTGCAGCTCGAGGACGTCGGCGACATGGCCGAGACCAAGCAGGCCCTCACCGAGGCCGTCCTGTGGCCGCTGCGCTACCCCGACTCGTTCGCCCGCCTCGGCGTCGCCCCACCACGCGGCGTCCTGCTCTACGGCCCACCGGGCGGCGGCAAGACATACCTGGTGCGGGCACTCGCGGGCACCGGCCAGCTGAACGTGCTGTCGGTCAAGGGCGCCGAACTGATGGACAAGTGGGTCGGCGAATCAGAACGCGCCGTCCGCGAACTCTTCCGCCGAGCAGGCGAAGCCTCCCCCGCCCTGATCTTCCTCGACGAGATCGACGCCCTCGCCCCCCGCCGCGGCCAGTCCTCCGACTCCGGCGTAGCCGACCGCGTCGTAGCCGCCCTCCTCACCGAACTGGACGGCGTAGAACCCCTACGCGACGTCGTCGTCATCGGCGCCACCAACCGCCCAGAACTCGTCGACCCAGCCCTCCTCCGCCCCGGCCGCCTCGAACGCCTCATCTACGTCCCACCACCGGACGCCGAGGCCCGAGCCGCCATCCTCCGCGCCACCAGCCGCAACACCCCCCTGGCCCCAGACGTAGACCTCGACACCTACGCCGAAACCCTGGACGGCTATTCAGCAGCCGACTGCGCAGCCTTGATCCGCGAAGCCGCCCTCACCGCGATGCGCGAGTCCCTCGACGCCACAGTGGTCACCGCGGCCCACCTGGACGCCGCCCGGTCGAACGTGCGGCCGTCCTTGGACCCCGCACAACTGGCAGCCCTGGAGGCCTACGCCACCGCCCGCAACTCCTGATCTGAGGTGGCAAGGCACTGACGGGTGAGTAGCGCATCGGCAGGCGCCGCTGGCTACTCCTCCCGTTCCAAGGTTCCGCGTTGCTGGCGGGCGATGATCACATCGCGGGTACCGGTGAGTCGCGCTCGCCCGATGCCTTGGTCGTGGTCGCTAGGTACTTCGCCACGGTCCGGCGGAGGTGGTCGGCGTGCTGGTAGATGTCGGCGGTGTCCTCGATCTGGATACGGGTCTCGGTCTTGTCCTCGCCGAACACACCCAGGTACTTCTTGGACCGGTTGAACCACAACCGGGCGATCGGCTTGCGGTTGTTGTCGTCGAGCAGCACGCCGAAGTACGTCTTCGCGTCCCGCGCGACCACTCGGGCTGCCGGGACCTCGCTGCAGACGATGGCGCGCACGATCCGGAAACCCTCCAGCTCCTCGTCGGTGGTGACGATGTCGCTGGGCACCTCGCTCGCGTCAGCCTGTGCGTCGCCAGCTGCGGGCTCGACGGGTGCGGCAACGCCGCTGGAGACGCTGACGAAGGCGTCCGGTCCGCCGAGTGCGTTCTTCAGCCGGTCGTTGACCTGCTCGTTGAGGAACTGGCGGGCGGCTTTGTCCACCAGCGGAAAGAATTGGTCGCGGACGCGTTGGGTGAACGAGCCCTCGTAGACCCGAGTCGTGAGGAACCGGACCCAGTCGTCCTCGGGCTCCTTGAACTGCGCGGCCAGCACGCGCTTGATCTGGCCGATGTACTTGAGCTCGCCTGCCGCGCTGATCACCGAGTCCAGGTCGAACGACTCCTTGGTCAGCTTGGCCAGTTCCGGCAACAGCGTCTCGTCGATGTCCGAGAAGTCCAAGACCAGGAACGGCTTCGCGTCCATGCGGTTCGGCGCGTCGAGATCGGTGTAGAACTGGTAGACCTCGCCATTGGTGAGGATCGCGATTCGCGCGTTGGTCACCGCGAAATACCGGAAGAGCTGCGAAGCATGCTCCACCCGCAACGGATCGTTGACCTTCTTCGCCTCGACCAATACCTGGACCTGGCCGTTGTGGGCGATCGCGTAATCGATCTTCTCGCCCTTCTTGGTGCCGACATCGGCGGTGAACTCGGGGATGACCTCGGCGGGGTTGAAGACGTCGTAGCCGAGGACGAGGCTGATGAAGGGCATGACGAAGGCGTTCTTGGTCGCCTCTTCGGTCTCGATCGCGGCCTTGTGCTTGCGAATCTTCAGGGCCAACGTCTGTGCCCGCTCCGCGATCTCCATGCCGATGCCCTTCCGCGCCTAACCGAATTCGCTGTGCGGAGTAGATCGAGCAAACTCGGCGGTGTGTTACCGACGCGACACGGCCGATGACCCAGTGTCGCATTCTGGCTGGTGCGAGGGGCGCACTAGAACCAGGTACGTGGCCCCGACCAGCAGAGGTCCACTGTCGACGGTGGGCTACTTGTTGTTGGTGTTGCCGCTCTTGTAGTCGTTCGTCACGATCAGGATGAGGCCCGGGCTGGCCTCGCGGATGCCGTCGAAGCGGGCTTCGGAGCGGATTCCCAGTTCCTGGGCCAGTTCTCGGGCGGCGGGTTCCTGGTCGGTGCCCGGTTGGAAGTAGACCGTGGTCGTGGGGATCTTTCCGCCGCTGTAGTTGCCGACCTCGGCGATGTTCCAACCCGCCTTCTGCAGGTCGTCCTTCGCGCGGTTGGCCAGGCCGGTGATGGTGCTGTTGTTGTACACCCGCAACGACTGCGTCGGCGTGGTCGGACCAGGACCAGCACCAGGGCCGGTGCCGGGGCCCGGGGTGGGGGCCGAGGACGCGGGGGGTGAGACCGGCGGGGCGGCCGAGGTCGGCGCGGGGGGTGTCGTGGTCGCTGCCGGGGGCTGGACGGCCGAGGACGACGTGGGCACGGTGGTGATGGCCGGGGCCGGTGAGCTGGTGAGGTCGCCGCTCGGGGGGGCCGTGGGGGGTGCGGTGGCGGACGGTGGTTGGCCTGCCTGGCTATCGCCGTCGCCGTCGCCGTCGAGCAGGGTGACCACGCCGAGGACGGTGGCGGCGGCGGCTACCGCCAGGAGGCTCAGGCCGATGACCCGGCCGGGGCGGGCTGAGCCGCCGGTGTCGGTGGTCATCGCTGTTCCATCCCCGGCCGTTGGGCGGAGCGGGCGCGCTGCCGGGTCGAGCGCATCCGGCGCAGGCGTTTGACCAGCATCGGGTCGGCCTCCAGGGCCTCGGTCTTCTCGATCAGGTTGTTGAGGACCTGGTAGTACCGCGTGCTCGACATCTCGAACAGCTCGCGGATCGCCTGGTCCTTGGCGCCCGCGTACTTCCACCACTGGCGTTCGAAGGCGAGCACCGCGTGCTCGCGCTCGCTGAGACCGCTCCCGGCCCGCGCGTGCGCGGGCTTGCGGGCGTTCGGCTGCTCAGGCCGAGCGGGTGACTCAGCGGCGTCCATCTGGCTCCTCGCCCCACGGGTCGGATCCGTGCTTCCTGCGGACGAAATCCCACGCGTGTGATTCGCCCCGGCCATTACACCACGTCACCGGGGGAAGTGATCGTCACGTCCACGGCGCGTCCGGCGCACTGTCTTCTCTACCCTGCACGCATGACAGTTCACCGCATCCTGATCGTCGGCGAGCCGGTGTTGCACACCCCCACCAAACCGGTGGAGACCTTCGACGACGAGCTCAAGTCCCTGGTCGAGGACATGTTCGACACCATGGCGGCGGCGAACGGGGTGGGCCTGGCGGCGAACCAGATCGGGGTCGGCCTGCGCGTGTTCGTCTACGACTGCCCCGACGACGAGGGCGTGCGGCACCGCGGCGTGGTGGTGAACCCGGTGTTGACCACCTCGGCGCTGCCCGAGGGCATGCCCGACCCGGACGACGACTTCGAGGGCTGCCTGTCGGTCCCCGGCGAGACCTTCCCCACCGGTCGGGCGAGCTGGGCCAAGGTCGCGGGCCAGGACCTCGAGGGCGCGCCGATCGAGGTCGAGGGCACCGGGTTCTTCGCCCGCTGCCTGCAGCACGAGACCGACCACCTCGACGGCTACCTGTACCTGCACCGGCTGGTGGGCCGCAACCTCAAGGAGTCCAAGCGGATGCTCAAGGCCAACAAGTGGGGCCAGCCGGGCAACTCCTGGGACCCGTCGGTCTCCGAGGACCCGTTCGCCTGACCGAGCGGGCGCCGCAGGGGAAACTCGGTGGAGGTGATCAGGGCCGCGGGCGCACCATCTCCGGCATGACCTGGTCCGGCTTCCTCGCCTTCCTGCTCGCCTCCCTCGTCCTGGCCATGGTGCCCGGCGTCGGCACCGCGATGCTGGTGCGGCAGTCGATCCGCGGCGGGCGGCGCGGCGCGCTGGTCACCGTGGCCGGGATGGAGACCGGGGTGGCCGTCTGGGCGGTGGCCGCGGCCCTCGGGCTCTCCGTGCTGCTGGTGGCCTCCGCGGTGGCCTACCAGGGCCTCAAGATCGCCGGCGTGGCCGTGCTGGTCTGGTTCGGGGTCAAGGCGCTTTTCGGCAAGCACGACTTCACCGAGGTCGCCGCGCCGACGGCGGGGTCCGGGTACCGGGCCGGTCTCGTGGTCAACCTCGCCAACCCCAAGCTGGCGGTGTTCGCGATCTCGTTCCTGCCCCAGTTCGTCGAGCCCGGCGCCCCGCGATGGGTGCTGGTCGCGCTCGCCGGGATGTGGGTGCTGGTGGACACGCTCTGGTACCTGGTGGTCATCGCCCTGCTGGGCCGGATCCTGGGCTGGCTGCGCAAGACCACCGTGCGCGCGCGGTTGGAGCGGGTGTCCGGGATCGTGCTGATCGGCCTCGGGATCCGGCTGGCCGTGCAGGCCTAGCCGCGCTCCCGCGGGTCTGGTGCGGGTCGGTTCCGGGTGCGCGACCGGGAAGCCGCTCTTGCCCGGGCTTGTCGTCCGTGCGGCCACGGGCCGCGGGCAGCGCCTACGCGCGCCAGGGGAGGTCGGTGAGGGCGGCCATGCCCGCGAAGCCGTCGGCCTCGGCCAGGTCGTCGGCCCGGCCCGCGAGCAGGTGGATGCGGATGCGCCCCGCCTGCGCCGGTGTCGGCAGTTCGCCGGTGAGCAGGTAGGGCAGCGATAACCGCCAGTAGGTGGCGACGTTGTCCCGGGCTGGGCCGCGCAGCGCGGCGACCGCCAGGCGCAGGGCGTGCTCGTTGGGCGTCATGTCGGCTTCCGGGGCGAAGTCCCACGCCCAGCGGGCCTGGTCGGCCTTCGCGCAGGCCGCGCAGCCGGGGCCGGTGCCCAGTTCGCCGCGGCACACGACGCAGGGTGCCTGGCGCATGGCCCAGTCGGTGCAGGTCCACGGGTACTCGCCGGTGGGGGCGGCCAGGACCAGCGCGGGCAGCTCGTCCTCGGCCGCGCCGGTGATCGCCAGCTGGGCCGCCCAGTCCGCCAGCCAGTAGGCGTCCACCCGGTCGGCGCAGGTCAGGCAGGTCGGGTAGCCGCGACCGACCAGCCCACCGCACGACGGGCAGGGCGCGGCCGTGTCGGGTCTGGTCAGAAGCCGGGCTCCGGGCGGGTACGGCTGCGCCATGGGGGAACCATAGCGGCGCTCACTTGGCAGCCCCGGCGCCGCCGGCTAGGGTCGGGCCGGGACAACTGAAAACCACAACCGCGGGAGCTCGCGCCATGGCGGGCTGAGAGGGCGGCTGGTGTCCACTTCCTGGACCCGGTGCCGCCGACCGATGAACCTGACCGGGTAATGCCGGCGTAGGGAGGATCTCTTCGTGACCGCTCTTGACGACCGTTCGGTACGGCCCACCGTGACCACCGGCCCGATCTCGGGCTCCCACAAGGCCTACCGCGAGGTGGGCGACGGTCTGCGCGTCCCCGTCCGCCGGGTCGAGCTGACCAACGGCGAGCACCTCGACCTGTACGACACCTCCGGTCCGTACACCGACGACAGCGCCACCATCGACGTCCACAGTGGACTCCCGGCGCTGCGCGCGGACTGGGTGGCGCGGCGCCGGCCGGTCGGCGGCGCGGTGACCCAGTTGGCCTACGCCAAGGCCGGGATCATCACCGAGGAGATGCGGTTCTGCGCCGAGCGCGAGGGGGTGACCCCCGAGTTCGTGCGCGACGAGGTGGCCATCGGCCGCGCGGTGATCCCGGTGAACCGGCTGCACCCGGAGTCCGAGCCCGCCATCATCGGCAAGAAGTTCCACGTCAAGATCAACGCCAACATCGGCAACTCGGCCGTGTCCTCCTCGATCGAGGACGAGGTGGACAAGCTGGTCTGGGCCACCCGCTGGGGCGCGGACACCGTGATGGACCTGTCCACCGGCAAGCGGATCCACGAGACCCGCGAGTGGATCATCCGCAACTCGCCGGTCCCGCTCGGCACCGTGCCGATCTACCAGGCGCTGGAGAAGGTCGACAGCGACCCGACGAAGCTGTCCTGGGAGATCTACCGCGACACCGTGATCGAGCAGTGCGAGCAGGGCGTGGACTACATGACCGTGCACGCGGGCGTGCTGCTGCGCTACGTGCCGCTCACCGCCAAGCGGGTCACGGGCATCGTCTCGCGCGGCGGGTCGATCATGGCCGCCTGGTGCCTGGCGCACCACAAGGAGAGCTTCCTCTACACGCACTTCGAGGAACTGTGCGACATCCTGCGCACCTACGACGTCACCTTCTCCCTCGGTGACGGCCTGCGGCCCGGCTCGATCGCCGACGCCAACGACGCCGCGCAGTTCGCCGAGCTGCGCACGCTGGGCGAGCTGACCCACATCGCCCGCGCCAAGGACGTGCAGGTGATGATCGAGGGCCCCGGCCACGTGCCGATGCACAAGATCGCCGAGAACGTGCGGCTGGAGGAGGAACTGTGCGGTGAGGCGCCGTTCTACACCCTCGGTCCACTCGCGACGGATATCGCGCCGGGCTACGACCACATCACCTCGGCCATCGGGGCCGCGCAGATCGGCTGGCTGGGCACCGCGATGCTCTGCTACGTCACGCCCAAGGAGCACCTGGGCCTGCCCGACCGCGACGACGTCAAGGTCGGCGTGATCACCTACAAGATCGCCGCGCACGCGGCCGACCTGGCCAAGGGCCACCCGCGCGCCCAGGAGCGCGACGACGCGCTGTCCAAGGCGCGCTTCGAGTTCCGCTGGACCGACCAGTTCAACCTGGCGCTCGACCCGGACACCGCGCGCTCGTTCCACGACGAGACGCTGCCCGCGGAACCGGCCAAGACGGCGCACTTCTGCTCGATGTGCGGCCCGAAGTTCTGCTCGATGAAGATCACCCAGGACGTGCGCCGCTACGCCGAGGAGCGCGGACTGTCCTCTGTGGAGGCGATCGAGGCCGGGATGGCGGAGATGTCCGGCGAGTTCGCCGAGCACGGCAAGCAGGTGTACCTGCCGGTGGTGCCGCAGTGATGGTGGTTAGGTAGCGCCATGGGCAACAACACGCCACCGCGCACGCTGACCATCGCCGGGTCCGACTCCGGTGGTGGCGCGGGACTCCAGGCCGACCTGCGGACGTTCTTCGCCTGCGGGGTGCACGGGATGACCGCGATCACGGCCGTGACGGTGCAGAACTCCCTGGGCGTCACCGGGGTGCACACCATCCCGCCGGAGGTGGTGGCCGCGCAGATCGAGGCGGTCGCCACCGACATCGGCGTGCAGGCGGCGAAGACCGGCATGCTGGCCACCGCGGAGATCATCTCCGCGGTGGCGGGCGCCTGCGACCGGGTGCGCATCGGCGGCGACGGCACGCCGCTGGTGGTCGACCCGGTCTCGGCCTCGATGCACGGCGACCCGCTGCTGCACGAGGACGCGCTCGACGCCCTGCGCGACGAGCTCTTCCCGCGCGCCACCCTGATCACGCCGAACCTCGACGAGGTGCGGCTGCTCACCGGCATCGACGTGCGCTCGCGCGCCGAGCAGCGCGACGCCGCCAAGGCGCTGGCCGAGTACGGCTCGCGCTGGGTGCTGGTCAAGGGCGGGCACCTGTGGGACGACCCGGAGTGCCTCGACCTGCTCTACGACGGCAGCGGGTTCACCGAGTTCCTCGGCCCCCGGTTCGACCAGGAGCACACCCACGGCAGCGGCGACACGCTCGCCTCGACGATCACCGCCGCGCTGGCCAAGGGCGCGGACATGGTCGACGCGGTGGCCAGGGGGAAGGCGTTCATCATCGAGTCGGTGCGCACCGCGTACCCGCTCGGTGGCGGTGTCGGACCGGTGTCGGCGCGCTGGCGGCTGCCCGACGCCGACACCTTCTTGGTCGACTGAGGGTCGTTGGTCGACTGAAGGTCGACCAGCAGTCCTAGTCGACCAGCAGGGCTTCGAGGACCGGGATGGCCGCGAGCAGGCTGTCCCGGTCCTCGGCGCTGAGCCGGTCCAGCCTGCGGCCGAGCTCCTGCACCCGGGTGGAGCGCACCCCGGAGACGATCCGGGCACCGTCCTCGGTGGCGTTGACCAGCCAGGCCCGCCGGTCGGCCGGGTCGGGTTCCCGGCCGACGTAACCCGCCTCGACCAGGCTGGCCACGATCCGTGACATCGTCGGCGCGGCGACGCCCTCCTTGCCCGCGAGGTCACCGAGGCGCAGCTCGCCGCAGTGGACCAATGTGGACAGCGCGGAGATGGAGCCGTGCCCGAGCCCGGGGGCCCCGGAGCGGCGCAGCGCCCGGGAGAGGCGCCCGATCGCGAGGTAGAGCCGGGCGGGGATGTCGCCGACGGCGGGCTCAGCGGCCGATGTCGTCATACCTCATTGTGCCGGGAAGCGCCGCGAAGTCCACGGGCAGGGGTTCACCGGGGCGGGCTGGACGCCTGCGCCCAGAACCGTTGTGGGATGCGACCTGCCGACCGGGCCAGCCTGCCCGCGACGACCGCGGCGCGCATGGCGGTGGCCATCTTCTCCGGGTCGGCGGCGCGGGTGACCGCGGTGGCCAGCAACACCGCCGCACAGCCCAGTTCCATGGCCAGCGCGGCGTCCGACGCGGTGCCGATGCCCGCGTCGAGCACCACCGGCACGCCCGCGCGGGCGACGATGAGCTCGATGTTGTGCGGGTTGCGGATGCCCAGGCCGGTGCCGATCGGCGAGCCCAGCGGCATCACCGCGGCGCAGCCCGCCTCCTCCAGGCGCAGGGCCAGCACCGGGTCGTCGTTGGTGTAGGGCAGCACGACGAAGCCGTCCTCGACCAGGGTGGCGGCGGCGTCGAGCAGCTCCACCGGGTCGGGCAGCAGGGTGCGGTCGTCGGCGATGACCTCCAGCTTGACCCAGTTGGTGCCCAGCGCCTCGCGGGCGAGCCGGGCGGTGAGCACGGCCTCGGCGGCGGTGTGGCAGCCCGCGGTGTTGGGCAGCGGGTCGATGCCGAGCCTGCGCAGCACCTCCAGCACACCGGTGCCGCCCGCGGTGTCGACCCGGCGCAGCGAGACCGTGGTGAGCTCGGTGCCCGAGGCGACCAGGGCGCGCTCGAGCACGGACAGGTTGGCCGCGCCCCCGGTGCCGGTGATGAGCCGGGACGAGTACTCCCGGTCGGCGATGACCAGCGGGTCGTCCAACGTCAGCCTCCCTGTACGGCGGTGAGCACTTCGAGCACGGCACCCTCGGCGACCGGCGTGGCGGCGTGCTCGGCGCGCGGCACGACCTCCCCGTCGAGGGCGACGGCGATGCCTGCGGCGGGCAGCCGCAGGGCGGCGAGCACCTCGGCGACGGTGGCGCCGTCGGCGACCTCCCGCGGGGCGCCGTTGACGTCGATCTTCATCGTGGCCCTCCAGCGGGGCTCGGCAGGGCGGGTACCCCGCGCAACCGGGACGGGTCGGCCGCGCGCACGGCGGCGGGCAGTTCCTCGGCGCGCAGGATGGACAGGACGGCCTCGGCGGTGACCGGGGCGAGCAGCAGACCGTTGCGGTGGTGACCAGTGGCGACGAGCACCCCGGGCTCCAGCACGCCGATGATCGGCAGGTTGTCCGGGCTGCCCGCGCGCAGGCCCGCGGCGGTCTCGGTCAGCGCGTACTCGCCGATGCCGGGCAGCACCTGCTGGGCGTCGCGCAGCAGGTCGAGCACGCTCGCCGCGGTGACCTCGGTGTCGAAGCCGACCTCGTGCTGGGTGGCGCCCAGCACCAGTTCGCCACTCTCCCGGGGCACCAGGTAGACCGGGCGCGACTCGACGTGCGCGCGGATCGTGCGGGTGGGCACCGGCAGCGCGCCGGGACGGGCCCGCAGGCGCAGGATCTCGCCCTTGACCGGGCGGACCAGCCCGGCCAGGCCCGGGTGCAGACCACCGCTCCACGCGCCCGCGGTGATCACCACCACCGCACATTCCACAGTGGACTCGTCTGCCAGCTCGACCACGTTCGGCCCAACCGAGCGCGCCGCCACCGTGACGAACTCCACACCCGCGCCCGCCGCGGCGGCGTGCAGCGCGCGCAGGGTTTCCCTGGTGTCGACGGCCAAATCACCCGGCACGTGGAGTCCACTTCGGACTCTTGAACCGAGACCCGGCTCCAGCGCGCGCAGTTGGCGACCACTGAGCCGCTCCACCTCACGCCCCAGCTCGCGCAGGTGATCGGCCAGCACGGCCAGGGTCTCGGCGTCGGCGGAGTCCAGCGCCACCGCGAGGGTGCCCTCGGTGCGCAGGCCGGGATCGCCACCCGCGGCGCGCAGCCGCTCGGCGAAGTCCGGCCACCGGGCCAGCGAGGCGCTGCCCAGGGCGAGGACCTCCTCCTCCCCCGGCCAGGACTCGGTGACCGGCGCCAGCATGCCGCCCGCCACCCAGGACCCGCCCGACCTCGGCGCCGGGTCCACCAGCACGACCCGGTACCCCGACTCGGCCAGCCGCCAGGCGACCGACAGCCCGATCACGCCGCCACCGACGACGGCGACAGCCCCGGCGGTCACGTCCACGTTCATGTCATCACGCTCCCTGCGCCGGCATGACCCGGATCAGGTTCGACGGTCGGAGCGACCCAGCTCCCTCTCAGCCCGTTCACCGGACTCCCGTGCGACCAGGGCTCCACCGTAGCGCAGGCGATAGCGTCAGCTCCATGCCAGGACTCGACGGAGACCAGATCAGGCGCAGGCTCGCCGACGCGCGGCTGTACCTGTGCACCGACGCCCGCACCGAGCGCGGCGACCTCGCCGACTTCGTCGACGCCGCGCTCGCGGGCGGGGTCGACATCGTGCAGCTGCGGGACAAGACCGGCGGCGCGCCGCTGGAGGCCGGACCCGAGCTGCGCGCGCTGTCCGTGCTGGCCGAGGTGTGCGCGGCGCACGGGGCACTGCTGTCGGTCAACGACCGCGCGGACGTGGCACTGGCGGCCGGCGCTGACGTGCTGCACCTGGGTCAAGACGACCTGCCGGTCTCGGTAGCCCGGCGGATCCTGGGCGAGGAGGTCGTCATCGGGCGCTCCACGCACGACTTCGCCCAGGCCGTGTCAGCCGAGGGCGAGCCCGGGGTGGACTACTTCTGCACCGGCCCGTGCTGGCCGACACCCACCAAGCCGGGCAGGCACGCACCCGGGCTTGACCTGGTGCGGGCGTGCGCGGCGAGCGAGCCGTCCCGGCCGTGGTTCGCCATCGGCGGCATCGACTCGGCCCGGCTACCGGAGGTGCTGACCGCCGGGGCCACCCGGGTGGTCGTGGTGCGGGCGATCACCGAGGCGAACGACCCGAAGGCCGCCGCCGAGGCGCTGTCCTCGGCCCTGCGCCCCTGACCTCGCACGAACCCTCAGCCCTGCGGCTGGGCGTCCGTGGGCGCGACGGAAGCGGGCGCAGGCGACGTGGTCGTCACGGGCGGTGCGGACGTCGTCGTGGTCGTCGGCGCGGTGGTGGTCGTGGTGGATTGGGGAGCCTGCGTCGTCGTGGTCGACCGGTCGGGCACCGAGGTGGCGGTGGCCGTGGGCTCCGGTGTGGTGGTTGTCACGCCGGATTTCTCGGGCACGGTCGGAGTGGTGGTCGCGGGGCGCTTGACCAGACCACCGATCGTGGTGGACGCCTGGCCACCGGCGAGCGACTCGCCCCGGGCGAACTCCAGGCCAGTGACCACCGCCATGCCCAGCACGAAGGCCAGCACGGCCCCCGCCACCAGCGCCCACGGCCCGCGCCACGCCGACTTCCGGGGCAGCTGCTCGACCGGGTCGGGTCCGGCGGCGGTGTCCTCGGCCGCAGGCTCGTTCTCGGCTGCGGGCTCGTTCTCGACCGAGATGACCGTGCCCTTCTTCGACACCACACGCTCGCGCACGGTGCGCACCCCCTCCCGCGTGCGTTCCAGCGAACGGAGGTACACCGTGCCCCCGACGGTGGTGATGACGCTGGCCACGGCAGCGCCGCTGACCGTCCCCGCCACACCCAGCGTCGAGCCCAACACGGCGGCAGTGGCTGCCGCCAGCGCGCCCGCCGCCACCTGACTGATGCGAATTCCCTGTTCCGAACTCATGATCCCGTTCTGTCGCGGTTGTCTTCCCTTGTCCCGGCCGACGTGCGGCGGTGTCCCCCGGTTGGCCCATGGTGAGGACCGCAACACCGTGCAGTCCACTGTGGACACACTGGTGGGGTGCACACTGGAGCGGTGAACCTGGTCACCATCGACGACATCACCGCCGCCGCGGCCCGCATCGCGGGCACCGCCGTGCGCACGCCCCTGCTGCCCTGCCCGTGGACCACCGCGTCCGACCGGCCACTGTGGATCAAACCGGAGAGCCTGCAACCGGTGGGCGCCTTCAAGATCCGGGGCGCCTACAACGCCGTGGCCCGCCTGTCCGACGAGCAGCGCGCCCGCGGCGTCGTCGCCTACTCCAGCGGCAACCACGCCCAGGCCGTGGCCTACGCCGCCCGGGCGTTCGGCGTCCCGGCGTGGATCGTGGTCCCCGAGCACACTCCCCGGGTCAAGGTCGAGGCTACGCGATCGCACGGGGCCGAGGTCGTCCTGGTGCCGGTCGGCGAGCGCGAGTCCCGGGCCCACGAGATCGCCGAGCGCGAGGGCGCGGCACTGATCCCCCCGTTCGACCACCCGGACGTGATCGCCGGTCAGGGCACCATCGGCTTGGAGATCATCGCCGACCTGCCCACCGTGGACGTGGTCCTGGCCCCGGTCAGCGGCGGCGGCCTCATCTCGGGTGTAGCAGCGGCGGTGAAGGCCCTGAAGCCGGACGCGCAGGTCTGGGCGGTGGAGCCCGAACTGGCGGGCGACACGGCGGCAAGCCTCAAGGCGGGCAAGCGCGTGTCCTGGCCGATAGAGGACCGAAACCGCACGATCGCGGACGGACTGCAGAGCCAGCCGTCAGACCTGACCTTCGCCCACGAGCAGGCACTGGTCGACGGCATCATCACGGTCTCCGAGGACGAGATCCGCGACGCCGTCCGATTCCTGGCGAACCGCACGCGCTTGGTGGCCGAGCCGAGCGGCGCAACTTCAGTGGCGGGATACCTGCACCACGCCACAGAACTCCCCAAGGGCAACACAGTAGCCATCCTCAGCGGCGGAAACCTAGACCCAGAAACCCTCCACGACCTGCTCAAGCCATAACCCCCTCGGCCAATCCCCCAGCCTCACAACCCCAGTCGACCAATCCCCCAACCCCACCACCCTGGTCGGCCAATTTCCCAACCCACCACCCAGTCGGCCGAATCCCCAGCCCCATCACACCGGTTAGGCCGAACCCCTCTCAACCCACCACCCTGGTTCGGCCGAACTCCCTAAAGCCAACCACGCTGGCACGGCTGGATTGGGTGAACTCGCTTTGTTTGGGGAGAAAAGAGGCGCTAGCCTGACCCAGGCGGTGGGTATCCCTTTCCCACCCGCTCTACCCACGGCGCCTCTTTTCTTAGGGGCCCCAAACAAAGCGAGTTCACCCAATCCAGCGCTGAGGTGGGCAGCCAAGCCCCGGTTTCTCTCCACCACGCAAGCCAGCTGGCGAACTGGTTGGGCGCGCAGGCGAGGGCTGGATCGGGTGAAACTGCTTTGTTTGGGGCCCCTAAGAGAAGAGGCGCCGGGGTGAAGCGGGCGGGAAAGGGATCACCCACGCCGGAACCAGGCTAGCGCCTCTTCTCTCCCCAAACAAAGCAGTTTCACCCAATCCAGCACTTGGCGAGGTGGTCGGGAACCAACTAGTTTGAGGTTAAGCCGCCCTGGAAGGGACCACATGCGTCGGCGGGCCTTCGATGCCGCAGTGCAGGCAGTCCCCGGGCTGCGGGGATTCCGGAGATTCCTGAGCCTCTGGAGCCTCCGGAGATTGCGTGGGAGTCGATGCGAGCACGTTGTCCCGAATGCTCAGCGCCATCAGCCCGCCAGCCACCGCAAGACCAGCGCACACCAACAAAGCAGTCCGCCAACTCGCGGTGAGTGCCACCGGATCCCGATAGGCCGCACCCGTGAGCCCCGCCACCGCAGGCAACACCGCCACCGCAAGGAGATTCCCCGTTCGGGCGACCGCGTTGTTCACCCCGGACGCCACGCCCGCATACCGGTCCGGCGCCGCCGCCAAGACCGTCGCGGTTACCGGGGCCACCACAATCGCCAGCCCCAGGCCGAAGACGACCACCGCAGGTAGCACCGCACCCAGGTACGAGGCCCCTGGCTCCACCCGCAGCAGCAAGAGCATCCCGCCCGCGAGCACCATCGGGCCGATCACCAGGAACCATCGCGGGCCCCAGCGGGAGGCGAGTCGTCCCGAGCGGGCCGAGAGCAGGAGCATGATCACCGTGATCGGCAGGCCCGCCACCCCAGCCGCCGTCGGGGAGTAGCCCAGGGACGTCTGCAGTTGCAAGACCATCAGCATCAGCACGCCGCCCAGGGCCGCGTAGACCACGAAGGTCAGCGCGTTGGACACCACGAACGTGTGACTGCCGAACAGCGCGGGCGGCACCAGCGGCGCCCGTTGCCTGCGTTGCAGCAGCACGAACGCCGTCAACGCCAGCGCCCCGCCGATCCCGGCTGTCAGCACCAGCCAGTCCGCGCCCCGGCCCGGGGCCTCGACCAGGGCCGCCGTCAGGCCCGCGAGGCCGACCGCGCCGAGCACCGAGTCGAGGATGTTCGGGTGGCCGGTGACCTGCTCGTCGCGGGTCTCCGGGACGTAGCGCAGGGCCATCAGCACGCACACCACCGCGACCGGGACGTTGATCAGGAAGGCCAGCCGCCAGGACCACACCTGGACCAGCAGGCCGCCGACCAGCGGGCCCGCCGCCGCCGCGAGGCCGCCCAGGCCGGACCAGGCGCCGATGGCGCGGGCGCGGTCCTCCCGGTGGAAGACCGACTGCAGGATGGCCAGCGAGCCCGGCGTCAGCAGCGCGCCGCCGATCCCCTGCAGGACCCGCGCGGCGACCAGCATGCCGGTGTCCTGCGCGGCCCCGCACAGCACCGAGGCCGCGCCGAACCACACGACACCCACCAGGAAGACCCGGCGCCTGCCGTAGCGGTCGCCCAGCGAGCCCGCGACCAGGATCAGCGAGGCCAGGGCCAGCAGGTAGCCGTCGAGGATCCACTGCAGACCCGCGACCGAGGCACCCAGCTCGGTGCCGATCCGCGGTAGCGCGACGTTGACCACGCTGCCGTCGAGCATGGCCATGCCCGAGCCCAGGATCGTGGTCGCCAAGACCCCGCGAGCGCGACCACTGCCCCAACGGATGTCGGCGGTGTCGATCTCGCGGGTCGCCATCCGGCGAGCCTACGTCGGCCGGTTCAGCGTGGCCACGAACTTGTACCGGTCACCGCGGTAGACCGACCGCACCCACTCCACCGGCCGCTCCTCGGTGTCGAACGAGTGCCGCGAGAGCAGCAGCATCGGCATGCCCACGTCGGCACCGAGCAGCTCGGCCTCGTGCGGACCGGCCAGCGCGGTCTCGATCGTCTCCTCGGCGTGCCCCATCTCCACGTCGAACCGCTCGCGCAGCACCTGGTAGAGCGAACCGCCACCGCTGACGTAGCGGCGCAGGCCGCGGAAGCGGCCCAGCGGCAGGTGCGTGGTCTCCATCGCCATCGGCTCGCCGTCGGCCAGCCGCAGCCGGTGCAGCCGCAGCACCTTGGCCCCGGCCCGGATGCCCAGCAACCGGGCCAGGTCGGCCTCGGCCGGGATCTCCGAGACCTCCAGCAGCTTCGACGACGGCTCGCGGCCCTGCGCGCGCATGTCCTCGGTGTAGGACGAGAGCTGCAACCGCTGGGCCACCTTCGGCTCCGCGGCGAAGGTGCCCTTGCCCTGCACGCGCAGCAGCCTGCCCTCGACGGTCAGCTCGGCCAGCGCCTGGCGGACCGTGGTGCGGGAGACGTCGAACTCGGTGGCGAGTGATCGTTCTGTGGGGATGGGCGAGCCGGGAGGCAGCGACCCGAGCAGGTCGAGCAAGTGGCGCTTCAGCCCCCAGTACTTGGGCTCCCGTTGCACACGCGCCACGGTGTCCGACCCGTCGGCCGTGGACATCTCCAGCATGGCGTCCCTCCTGAGTATTGCGCCCGACCCATACAGAATGCCTTGTCGGGGGTACTTGACGCGATCACACCCCGCCGGTTTGGCCCGACCGTGACCGGCGTACTGGACGCGGGAGGCCGTCCGCACGGTATGATTGGTCTAGACCTTACCGCTTGAGGAGCCGCAGATGACGAACTCGCAGCGATCCGGTGAACTGATGCGAGCCGAGATCGCCGAGCAGCCCGCCGTGCTCGCCGCCGCCGTCGAGCGGCGCGCGGAGACCGCCGGGGTGGCCGCCAGGGTCGCCGACCTGCGGCCCCGGTTCGCCCTGTTCGCCGCCCGCGGGTCGAGCGACCACGCCGCGCTCTACGCCAAGTACCTGACCGAGGTGCTGCTCAACCTGCCCGCGGGCCTGGTGTCGCCCTCGACCACCACGCTCTACGGCGCCCAGCCCGACCTGACCGACGTGCTCTACGTGACAGTCAGCCAGAGCGGCGGCTCGCCCGACCTGATCGAGGCGACCCGCGCGGCCCGCGAGCGCGGGGCGCTGACCATCGCGGTCACCAACACCCCGGACTCCCCGCTGGTCGAGGCCGCCGAGCTGGCGATCGACATCGGCGCGGGCCCGGAGAAGGCGGTCGCGGCGACCAAGACCTACAGCGCCACCCTGCTCGCCCTCTACCTGCTGGTCGACGCGGTGCGCGGTGGCGACGGCGCGGCCGTGGCCGACCTGGGCACGCTCGCCGAGAAGGCGCTGGCGGCCGACTCCGTGGACGAGGCGGTGGCCCGGCTGCGGTTCGTCGACCGGATGGTGACCACCGGGCGCGGCTACTCCTCGGCCACCGCGGCCGAGGCGGCGCTGAAGTTGGCGGAAACCAGCTACCTGTCCGCGCGCGCCTACAGCGGCGCCGACCTGCTGCACGGCCCGGTGGCCGCGGTCAGCGCCGACACCGGGGTCCTCGCGGTGACCAGCCAGGGCGCGGGTGGCGAGGCCATGCGGGAGGTCCTGGAGGTCGTCGCGCGCAGCGGTGCCGACATCGTCGCGGTGGGCTCGGCGGCCGGGTCGGTGCCCGCGACGCTGCGCATCGACGTCCCGCCGACCGCCGAGGAGGTGGCCCCGATCCTGGAGGTGCTGCCGCTGCAGCGGCTCGCGCTGGGCCTGTCGCTGGCCCGTGGCGGCGACCCGGACCAGCCGCGCGGGCTGAACAAGGTGACCCGCACCCGCTGAGTCTCTTTGGCAGACTGACGGCTTGACCCCGCGGGCAACCGGCCGGACTTCCTACACTGGGTCCATGCGAAGGACCTCGTTCGCCACCTGGCCGTGCTCGGTCGCCCGCACGATGGACCTGCTCGGCGACCAGTGGACGCTGCTCGTGCTGCGGGAGGCCTACTTCGGCGTCCGGCGGTTCGAGCGGTTCCAGACCGAGCTGGGCATCGCGCGCAACACGCTCACCGAGCGGCTCGACCGGCTCACCGGCGCGGGCCTGCTCGAGCGCGTGCGCTACCAGCAGAAGCCGACCCGCTACGAGTACGCGCTGACCGAGATGGGCCGCGAGTTCTGGCCCGCGCTGGCGGCGATCATGCACTGGGGCGACCGGTGGCTGGCGGGCCCGGCGGGGCCGCCGCTGGTCTTCCGGCACAAGACCTGCGGGCACGAGACGCACGCGGTGGTGGGCTGCGCGCACTGCGGCGAGCCGCTGAGGGTGCGCGAGGTGGTGGCCGAACCCGGGCCGGGGGCGTTCGAGGTTGGGGGTGCCCGCTCCGCCGAGGGGGTAGAGCGGAGCGGGCCCGACCATGTTACGCCGAACGGAGTAGCGGCCTCGTGAGCGGGGTCGTCCTGGGGATCGACGCGGGCGGGTCGAACACCCGGGCGGTCGCCGTCGGCGAGTCCGGCGTGGTCCTCGGCCGCGGCACCGCGGGCGGGGCGAACCCGCAGTCGAACCCACCCGCGCTGGCCGCTGAGCGGGTCCTCGCGGCGGCCCGGGAAGCCCTGGGACCGCGCAGGCCGGACGCGTGCGTGCTCGGGCTGGCGGGGGCGTCATCACTGACCGACCCCGCCGTGGCCAGGCTGTTCGCCGGGGCCTTCGAGTTCCTGCGGGTCCGGGTGGTCACCGACGCCGAGGTCGCCTTCGCCGCGGGCACGACGGCCCCGGACGGCACGGTGCTGATCTCGGGCACCGGCTCGATCGCGATGCGGATCGCCGGGCACCGCCGGGCCCGGGTCGGGGCGGGCTTCGGGTGGCTGCTGGGCGACGAGGGCTCGGCGTTCTGGATCGGCCGGGAGGCCGTCCGGGCGACGCTGCGGGAGCTGCAGGCGGAGCAGGCGCTGGGCGCGCTGGCCACGTCGGTGCTGCGGTTGGCGCTGGAGGTGGACCCAGCCGGGGTGGAGCAGGCAGAGCTGTACTCGCGGCTGATCAGACGGGTGAACGTGGATGCGCCCATCCGGCTCGCCCGGTTCGCCCAGCTGGTGTCCAACGCCGTGGACCCGGTGGCGGCCGGGATCCGGGAACGGGCGGCGCAGACGCTGGCCGGGGAGGCGCTGGCGGTGCACGAGGGCGGGCCGGTGGTGCTGGCCGGAGCGATCCTGGGGACGTCGGTGGGCACTCGCGTCCGGGAGCTGCTGGTGGGGCACGAGGTGCTGGACACCCGCGACGGTGCGATCGGCGCTGCCTGGCTGGCGGCGGTGGACGTGTTCGGCGCGAACGCGGTCCCGGTGCGCGAGGACTAACGCGTCGGCACTCGGCCTACCGATCACCGCTGCCTGTGGCCGCACAAGGCCCGCCTGCGGCTGTGCGCGCGGTATTGGCCGCGCACGGCGGACAGGGCGTTAACCGGTGGGCTAGGAGTTGGCGGGTTCCGGGACGCGCGGCTGCCGCAGGCCGGGGTGGTCGGCGGGCAGGGACTTGCGCAGCACCACCGCGCTGGCCGCGAGTACCACCGCTACCAGCGGCCAAGACAGCACCACCCGGGCCGCCGTGAGGGCCACCAGGTTCCCCGACCACCAGAGCAGCCCGAACACCGCCGTGCGGACCGTGTACTGCCCCAGCACCCACACCCAGCTGGCCCGGCCGTAGGCGCGCACCAGGTCCGGGTCGCGCCGCCAGCGGGTCTTCTGGCCGAGCAGGACGCCCACGACCACGCCGAGCAGCGGCCAGCGGATGAGGATGCTCACCGCCCAGGCCAGTGCGCTGGCCGCGTTGGATACCAGCTGGATGAGGAAGAAGTCCTCCGCGTGGCCGGTGTAGAGGGCCACGAGCGCCCCGGCGGCCACGGCTGTGAGACTTCCCACCACGGCCGCGACCTTCTCGCCCCGGCTCACCCGGATCGCCGCGACCACCGCGGCGGCCAGCAGGGCGGTCGCCGCGCCCCAGCCGATGGCGTGGCCGGAGACCAGCCAGCCTGCGGCGAAGGCCAGCGGCGGGACGGTGGCGTCCAGCGCGCCGCGGGTGCCGCCGAGCAGGTCGGACAGGGAGTCGCTCACGCCCACAGCCTGCCTGACCAGACCTTGGTTAGGTAGGCCTTACTCACGCCGGTTTTACCGAATCGGCTGGTCTGCACCACCCAGGTGGTCCTACGCTGCCACAACCAACGGTAGGCCGCACGAGGGAATGCGGGGGCATTCTGAACGTTTGGTTGTACTAGGCAACGGATCGAAGGGGAGGTCGGCTGTGCACGGGTGGGACAGCTGGATCGCGATCGGGGACAGCTTCACCGAGGGGATGAGCGATGAGAGCCCGGACGGCGGGTACGTCGGCTGGGCCGACCGGCTGGCCGACCTGATGGCCGCGCAGCGCCCCGGCTTCCAGTACGCGAACCTGGCCCTGCGGGGCCGCATGCTCCAGGAGATCCTGGACGAGCAGATACCGATCGCCATCGCCACGCGGCCCGACCTGGTCACGCTGTGCGGCGGCGGCAACGACATCATCACCCCGGGGACCGACGTCGACGACGTGGCCGCCATGTTCGAGCGCGGCGTGGTGGCGCTGCGCCAGGCGGGCTGCGAGGTGCTGCTGTTCACCGGGCCCGACCCGAAGGTGCAGCCGCTGCTGCGCCGGGTCCGCGGCAAGGTGGCCATCTACAACGGACACCTGCACGCCATCGCCGAGCGGCACGGCGCGCGGGTGGTCGACCTGTGGTCGATGGACGTGCTGCAGGACCGCCGGTCCTGGTGCGACGACCGGCTGCACTTCTCCACCGTGGGCCACACCCGGATCGCGCTGCGCACCGCCGAGGTGCTCGGCGTCCCGGTCACCGAGGACTGGCGCGAGCCGCTGCCCCGGGAGCGGCGCCGGGCCTGGCTGGAGATGCGCCAGGACGACCTGGCCTGGACCACCACGCACCTGCTCCCGTGGGTGCGCAGGCAGCTCACCGGGGAGTCCCTCGGCGACGGTCTACAGCCCAAGCGCCCGCAGCTGCAGCCCTACCGCGAGCCCGCGGCGGCACCGCTGCCCGACCGGGCGGACACCCGGCAAGGTGCTGGTAGGTAATGGTTCCCGCCCGCGTCCGATCCGGACCCGGGCAGGCGACCGGCCGGCTCTCTCCCCCTGGTGAGCGCCGGCCGGTGCGTCGGGCCGACCACCCCCAAGACCGGCCCTGCGGGCAGCCTGCCGGCCGACCGGCGGGGTCGGCTAAGCGTTCGCTAAACGTCGGTGGACAGTGCCGCGAGTCCGGCTTGGACGGCGTCTGCGGCGGGTGACTGCACCAGCCGGTAGAGCTCCAGCGCCAGGGTCAGCTCCACCTTGGCCGCGGCGACGTCACCGCGGTCGCGCAGCACCCGGGCGAGCACCTCGCGGCCGAACGCCTCGGTCAGGTCCAGCCGGTTGGCCTCGGCCAGGGCGACCGCCTCGCGGGCGTGCGACTCGGCCGCCTCGGGCAGCCGGAGCTCGTGCTCGAGCTCGGCCAGGTTCGCCAGCGCCAGCCCGACGAAGCCGAGATCGCCCACCTCGCGGTAGATCGCGACCGCCTGCGCCTGCGGGGCCACCGCCTCGGCCGGGGCGCCGAGGTTGCGGTGCACCTGGGCGATGTTGTTGAGCAGGTTCGCCTCGCCGAGCCGGTAGCCCGCGCGGCCGGAGAGCTCGAGCGCCTTGCGGTACCCGGCGAGGGCCTCCTCGTAGCGCCGCTGGCCGTAGAGCGCGCTGGCGACGGTGTTGAAGCCCATCGCCATCAGCTTGGGGTCGCGCAGCTCGGTGGCGATGGCCACCGCCCGCTCGGCGTCGGCGACGGTCTCGTTCTCCTGGTCGAACCGGGTCAGCAGCACGCACCGGCTCAACCGCATGAGCACCTCGCCGCGCTGGTCGCCCGCCGCGCGCGCGGCGTCCAACCCCAGCTGCAGCACGTACTCCCAGTCGTCGCGGCGGGAGCGCACCCGGCGGAACTCGCTGGCCATCCTGGCCAGCTGCCAGACCTCGGCGTGCAGCCCGGCCTTGGCGCCCGCCTCGGCCGCGGCCACCAGGTTCGGCCACTCGCGCTCGAACCAGGCGAGCGCGTCCTCACGGCCGGCGACGTCCGGGCGCGGCACGTCCGAGGCGGTGGCGTGGTCGAGGTCGTCGCCCGCGTCGCGCAGGTGCCTGCGGCTCTGGTCGGCGGCGACCAGGTAGTAGCGCAGCACCACCGGCAGCCGGTCGTCGGCGCCGAGCTCGCGGGCGTAGAGCCGGACCAGGTCGTGCATGCCGTAGACGTCCTGCGCGGTCTCGGTGACCAGGAACAGCGCCGCCAGCGCGCGCAACCGCTCGCGCGCCTCGGCCACGGTGCTGCCCGCCAGCGCGGCGACCAGGTGCGGGCCGACCGACGGGCCGGGGACGGCGCCGAGCATCCGCAGCGTCTCGGCCTGCGCGGGGGCGAGGCTGCGGTGGGTGAGGTCGAGCGCGGCGCGCACACCGGTGTCGACGTCCTGCACGCGCAGCGCGCCCAGCCTGGTCCGCTCGTCGGCCAGCTCGGCCACCAGCGCCCGCAGTGACCACTGTGGACTGACGACCAGTCGGGCGCCCGCGATCCGCAGGGCCAGCGGGAGGTAGCCGCAGAGCCGGGCCAACCGGGTGCGCAGCGCGCGCTCGCTGGGCGGCGGCGGCCCGGCGGCGTGCGCGATCACCGCCTCGGCCTCCTCGGGCGGGAGCGTGCCCACGACGCGCAGGCTCGCGCCGTGGGTCACCAGGCCGTCGAGGCGGCGCCTGCTGGTGACCACCACGGTGGAGCCGGGGGCGCCGGGCAGCAGCGGGCGGACCTGGTCGGAGTCGCGGGCGTCGTCGAGCACGACGAGCAGCTTCCGGTCGGCCAGCAGGGACCGGTAGAACGCGGCGCGCTCGCTGAGGTCGGCGGGGATGTGCTCGGCGGCGACACCGAGGGCCAGCAAGAACCGGGCCAGCACCTCAGCGGGCTCGACCGGGTCGTGCCGGGGGTCGAAACCGCGCAGGGCGGCGTAGAGCCTGCCGTCGGGGAACCGCGTGGCGGCCCGGGTGCCCCACACGACCGCCAACGCGCTCTTGCCGACCCCGGCCGGGCCGACCAGCACACCGATCGCGGGCGCGGTGCCGTCGGCGTTCGCCCGCACCCGGTCGAGCCACTCCAGCTCGGCCTCCCGCCCGGCGAACCCCGAGGGCGCGGCGGGGAGCTGGGCCGGGGTGAGCACACCGACCCGCGGCGCGATCACCGGTGTGGCACGGGGTTCGAGCAGCGCGGTGTCGTCGCGCAGGATGCGGCTGTGCAGCTCGCGCAGCCCCGGCCCCGGGTCGAGCCCGAGCTCGCGGGCGGCGCGGTGGGCGAAGCGCTGGTAGATCTCCAGCGCGGCGGCGCGCCTGCCGGAGCGGTAGAGGGCGAGCACCAGCTGACCGACCAGGTGCTCGCGGAACGGGTGCGTGTCGACCAGCGCGGCCAGCTCGCCGATGACCTCGTCGTGCCGACCGAGCTCGAGGTCGGCGTCGATGCGCGCCTCCAGCACGGTCAGCCGGAGCTCGCCGAGCTCGGGGGCGCGGACCCGGCCGCCGATGCCCGCCAGCTCCGGACCGCGCCAGAGCGACTGGGCCTGGTTGAGCAGGTCGGCCCGCTCGGCGGCGGGCCTGCCCCGCGACTCGGCCAGCAGCTCGCGGGCCAGCGCCACGTCGATCCGGGCCTCGTCGACGACCAACCGGTAGCCCGGGCCGGAGGTCTGGATCCTGGTCTCCCGCGTGGGGTCCACTGTGGACAGCCAACGGCGCAGCCGGGAGACGTACCCCTGCACGATGGTCCGCGCGGTGGCGGGCGGCTCGTGGTCCCAGAGCACGTCCATCACCTGCTCGACGGCCACCACCTGGTTGGGCTCGAGCAACAGCATCGCCAGCATCCCGCGCAGGCCGGGACCGCCGGGCACCAGCACGTTCTCCCCGACCAGCGCGCACACCGGACCCAGGACGCAGAACCGCGGTCCGCCCTGCTCCGGCCGCGCGAGCGCGACGTGCGCCACTGCGTACCACCCCCCGATCGGCGGGTTCCCCCGAACCCGCGCCATCGCTCCCGCCGACCAACCTAGGGCGAAACGACGGACAGGGACACGGATAGTCCGCTCGTCAACCGGATGGCGTAACCCGTACGGGCACCCCGGACACGAATGGGCCCCGCGTCCCAACCGATCCCGACTCGGTGGGCGCGGGGCCCGACTCAGCGGCAGTTGATCCACAGCACATCGGGTCCCAACCCCGGGAAACCCCCGACCTGCAGCCGATCAACACCTCGCCGAGCGCCACCAGACGATAACAGAACGGTCACACATGATCACTCCCGGATCACCTGCTTAGCGGCGCGAACCACCCGGCGCGGATCCACGGTCCACGGCGACGCGGCCCCTAGGGTCGCCTTGTGTCCATCGCCGAGACGGCGACCGAACTCCGAGCGGTCGCGGACAGCGTCGCAGCCGCGCGGGACCTGCTCACCCCGTGGTCGCAGTGGCTCGACCAGGCGCGCATCACCGTGGAGGCACTGCTCCACGGCACGATGTCCCACCACGCCGCGGCCCGAGCGGTCGAAGGGGCGATCAACCGGCTGGCGGAACTGGACAACGCCATCAGCGAGGTCGAGCGAACGATCAGAGCTGCGGCCGACCACCACGGCGGACGACAGGGACAGGCCGCCCCGGTCCGCGGGAATGCGCTCGATGACGCACCCGGCTCGGCGAGCCCGACTCGGTCGACACAGCCACCGATCCCAGTTGGGTGGCCAACCCACACGGTGACCGCTATCCGCCGGAGGCATTCCCGGACGCGGACGATCTACCGCCCCGAGTGCGGCGGGGCCGGGGAAACGCTCGGCTTGAGGCATTCATCCAGATCGACGGCAAGCCGATCGGCTCGATCACCCCGGCACGCGGGGATGTGTGGGCACAACGGGCGGCACGGCGCAGTTTCGACCTGGAACTGTGGCAGGCTGACGATGTCAGCAACCACGTGGAGATGAAGGCGGCCGTCATCCTGGTCGAGGGCCGCGGCACCCACGCACAAGTGATCTTGAATCACGCTCCGTGCGGATCGGAGAAGTACGATCCGGCCGGGTGCGACGACTACCTCCCTGACTTCATACCCATCGGCCGAAGCATGACAGTGCTCGGAACAGACGCTCGAGGAAATCCCTTCCGGCGCACCTATGAAGGAAAGGCAGTTCGGTGAGCGAGCCAGACCCACCCATTCTTCATCGAGCACACATCGCGATGAACACCCTGCGGCCGGACAGCGACCTGGTGGCCGAGGTGCGTGCCCTGAACAGCGCCGGTGTCGAGATACCGTGGATGTGGCACCTCACCGAAGAGGCGTTCGACGGTCGATCCAAGACGCAGGAGATCCTGACCTTCGGCATCAACAACTCCGTGGGAATACTGCGTTGGAACGACCACAGCGGCCGCTACGTCCCCGCGCTCGGCAAGAACACCGAATGGCTGTCGTACTACCTCGCCGGGTTCCACGAGAGCGGCGTCCCGCCGTACGCGGAAGTGCCAGTGGAAATCGTCTACTCCACACTGACAGAATTCCTCGACACCCGGATGAAGCCGACTCGCGTGGAGTGGAGGGAAGCGGCGTCGCCGATGTCCCAGTCCTTGTGACGAAGGTCGAGGTGGCCCCGCGTCCCGACCGATCCCGACTCGGTGGGCGCGGGGCCCGACTCAGCGGCAGTTGATCCACAGCACATCGGGTCCCAACCCCGGGAAACCCCCGACCTGCAGCCGATCAACACCTCGCCGAGCGCCACCAGACGATAACAGAACGGTCACACATGATCACTCCCGGATCACCTGCTTAGCCGCGCGAACCACCGGGCGGCGATGAAGTCCGGTCGTGGCGCGGGTGCCGCGTAGGGCTCCACCAGGGTGTTCTCGACGCTGTTGAACACGACGAAGATGTTCGAGCGCGGGAAAGGGGTGATGTTGTTGCCGGAGCCGTGCATGAGGTTGGCGTCGAAGAGCAGGGCCGAGCCCGCGGTGCCGGTGAACTGGTCGATGCCGTGCTCGACGGCGAGCCGGGTCAGGTGGGCCTGGCCGGGGACGCCGATCTCCTGCTCCCTGAGCGATGCCCGGTAGTGGTCCACCGGCGTCTCGCCGACGCAGGGCACGAAGGTCCGGTGCGAACCGGGTATGACCATCAGGCCGCCGTTGAACGGGTGGTTGGCGGTGAGCGCGATCGACATGCTCACCGCGCGCGGGGTGGGCATCCCGTCCTCGGCGTGCCAGGTCTCGAAGTCGGAGTGCCAGTAGAAACCCCTTCCTCGGAAGCCGGGCAGGTAGTTGACCCGGCTCTGGTGGACGTAGACCTCGGAGCCGAGCACCTGCCGGGCCCGCGGTCGAGCACCCGGGGGTCGCGGACCAGCTCGGCGAACAGCGCGCTGGTGCGGTGCACCTCGAAGATCGAGCGGACCTTGGCCGAGTCCTTCTCGACGACGGTGCGCTCGTCGCGTCGGACGTCGTCGTCGTGGGCGAGCCGGTCGAGCTCGACGCGGAATGCGGCCACCTCGGCGGGGCTCAGCAGGGCGTCGTAGGCGGAGTAGCCGCGGGCGTCGTGGGCGGCCAGGGTGGCCGGGTCGATCGGACCCCGCGTCGCGCCCCAGACGGTGGGGTGGGGGCGTCCGACCGGGTCGAGCGGTTCGGCGGTTCGGGTGCGGTAGCGGTCCTCGATCCGGGTATCGGTGCTGCTCATGGGACTCCTCGTCGGTCGAGTCGGTCGAGTCGGTCGAGTCGGCTGAGTCGGGTGGTGAGCGGGGGCGGGTACCGGGCGGGCGTCAGTCGGTCAGCAGGGGGTAGACGCCGTTCTCGTCGTGGGTCTCGCGGCCGGTGACCGGCGGGTTGAACACGCAGACCGTGCGCATCTCGGTGCGCGGGCGGAGCTGGTGGTGCTCGTGGCCGTCGAGCAGGTAGAGCGAGCCGGGGCCGAGTTGGTGGGTCTGGCCGGTTTCCTTGTCGAGCAGTTCGCCCTCGCCCTCGACGACGAAGACGGCCTCGATGTGATTGGCGTACCAGAAGTCGTTGACCGCGCCCGGGTACAGCGTGGTCTCGTGCACCGAGAACCCCACACCGTCGTTGGCGAGGACGATGCGCTTGCTGCGCCAGTTCTCGGCCCGCACGTCGCGGTCGGTGTCGGTGATCTCGGCCAGGGTTCGGACAATCATGGTCGATCCTCCCGTTGGTGAACTGTTCCATAGTTCACACGTAGGATTGTTGAACAATTCTACGTGTGAACAAGAGGATGGGTGAACAAAGGGACGTGTGAACAAACGGCTCAGCGGGGCAGGGTGGTGGCCACGGCGTCAGTGAGGATGGCGAGGCCGTGGTCGAGCTCGTCCGGGGTGATGGTCAGCGGGGGCATCACCTTGGCGACCTCGCCGTCGGGGCCCGAGGTCCATCAGCAGTCCGCGCTCAAAGGCGGCCTGGCAGACCGCGCCTGCGGTGTCGCCGTCGGGGAAGCGCAGGCCGCGGGCCAGGCCCCGGCCCTTGGGCCGCAGGTCCACCGCCGGGTGCCGCTCGGCGAGCCCCACCAGGACCCGCTCCACCTGCTCGCCCTTGACGAGGGTGTTCTTCTCCAGGTCGTCGTCGGTCCAGTAGGCGCGCAGGGCCGCGGTGGCGGCGACGAACGCCGGGCTGATGCCGCGGAACGTCCCGTTGTGCTCCCCCGGCTCCCACACGTCGAGCTCGGGCCGCAGCAGGGTGAGCGCCATCGGCAGGCCGAACGCGCCGATGGACTTGGACAGGCAGACGATGTCCGGGGTGATGCCCGCGACCTCGAAGCTGAAGAACGGGCCGGTGCGGCCGCAGCCCATCTGCACGTCGTCGACGATCAGCAGGATCCCGTGCCGGGTGCACAGCTCGGCGAGCGCGCGCAGCCACTCCGCCCGGGCGGCGTTGATGCCGCCCTCGCCCTGCACCGTCTCCACGATCACCGCGGCGGGCTCGTTGAGGCCGCTGCCGCTGTCGGCCAGCAGGCGCTCGAACCAGAGGAAGTCCGGGGTCTGGCCGTCGAGGTAGTTGTCGTAGGGCATCGGGGTGGCGTGCACCAGCGGGATGCCCGCGCCGCCGCGTTTCATCGAGTTGCCGGTGACCGACAGGGCGCCCAGGGTCATGCCGTGGAAGGCGTTGGTGAAGTTGACGACCGACTCGCGGCCGGTCACCTTGCGGGCGAGTTTGAGCGCTGCCTCCACGGCGTTGGCGCCCGCCGGGCCGGGGAACATCACCTTGTAGTCCAGCGCGCGCGGCGCGAGCACGATGTCCTGGAACGCTTGCAGGAAGTCGCGTTTGGCCACCGTGCCCATGTCCAGCGCGTGGGTGATGCCGTCGCGCTCGATGTAGTCGAGCACGGCCCGCTTGAGCACCGGGTTGTTGTGCCCGTAGTTCAACGCGCCCGCGCCGGCGAAGAAGTCCACATAGGACTTACCGGTCTCGTCGTAGACGTGGCTGCCCACGGCGCGGTCGAAGGTGACCGGCCAGCCGCGGCAGTAGCTGCGGACCTCGGACTCGACGGTCTCGAAGACACTCATCGGGAAATACCCTCCCCAGGGGAAAGTCAGGCTGGAACGGCGACACCGGCGAACGGGCCGATCCGGAACAGGTCCTCGGCGGCGTGCTCGTCCGGGAAGTGCGTCGTGGCGAACAGCCGGTCCCGCCGCAGTTCGGCGCCCCAGCGCCGGGCCAGTGCGCTGAACAGCGCGACGGAAGCGGTGTTGTCCGGGGTGATGGTGGTCTCGAGGTTGCCGATCCCGCGCGCGCCGAGCCGGGTGAGCAGCTCGTCGAGCAGGCGGGCCGCGACGCCGCGGCCGCGCTGGGCGGCGTCGACGGCGATCTGCCAGACCACGGCGGTGTCCGGTTCGCTCGGCCGGATGAAGCCGATCACGAAGCCGACCACGCGGCCGTTCTCCTTGGCCACCAACGAGGTGGCCGCGAAGTCGCGGCACCAGAGCAGGTATGCGTAAGAGGAGTTGAGGTCGAGCGCCCGCGAGTCGCGGGCGATCCGCCACAGCTCGGAACCGTCCGCTGTGGACGGTTCGGTGATGGTGAGGTCTTGCGTTTCCCCGGACATACTCGGGAAACGTAACAGGCAGCTCCGGACCGCTCGGGATGAGCGGATTCCCGACAAGCGGATCACCTGGGGTTTCACCGGATCACCGGCGAGGAGGACAACAGCGCGGTTGTCCTCCGCACCGGCGGCGTGTTATCCGGCGGTGCGGGAGGACTCCCAGAGGTCGATCCCGACGTCCACCGCGTGCTGGTCGATGGCGGCGAGCTCGTCGTCGGTGAACGGCGGCGCGTCGAGGGCGGCCAGGTTCGCCTCCAGCTGCGCGACCGAGCTGGCGCCGATCAGCGCCGAGGTGACCCGCTCGTCGCGCAGCACCCAGGCGATCGCCAGCTGCGCCAACGACTGCCCGCGCTCGCGGGCGATCTCGTTGAGACCGCGCACCCGCGCGAGGTTGGCCTCGGTCAGCGTGTCCCGCGACAGCGACGAGTCGCGGCTGGCCCGGGAGCCGTCCGGGACACCGTCTAGGTAGCGGTCGGTGAGGAGTCCCTGCCCGAGCGGGGAGAACGCGATGCACCCGGCGCCCAGCTCGCCCAGGGCGTCGAGCAGGCCGCCCTCGATCCAGCGGTTGAACAGCGAGTAGGACGGCTGGTGGATCAGCAGCGGGACACCGGCGCCGCGCAGGATCTCGGCGGCCTGGCGGGTGGCGACGGGCGAGTAGGACGAGACGCCGACGTAGAGCGCCTTCCCCTGCTGCACCGCGGTGATCAGCGCGCCGATGGTCTCCTCCAGCGGCGTGTCCGGGTCGAAGCGGTGCGAGTAGAAGATGTCCACGTAGTCCAGACCCATGCGGCCGAGTGACTGGTCCAAAGAGGACAGCAGGTACTTGCGGGAGCCGTGGTCGCCGTACGGGCCCGGCCACATGTCCCAGCCCGCCTTGGTGGAGATGACCAGCTCGTCGCGGTAGGGCTTGAGGTCGGTGGCCAGCGCGCGGCCGAAGTTGCGCTCGGCGGTGCCGTAGGGCGGGCCGTAGTTGTTGGCCAGGTCGAAGTGCGTCACGCCCAGGTCGAACGCGCGGCGCAGGATGGCCCGACCGGTCTCGTACGGCCGGTCGTCGCCGAAGTTGTGCCAGAGCCCGAGGGAGACCGGCGGCAGCTTCAGGCCACTGCGCCCGCACCTGCGGTAGGCCGTGTCGTCGTAGCGGGTCTCGGCGGCGAGGTAGGTCATGCACCCATCCCTTGTGGTCGGTTCACCTGGCCAGATTCTCCACCAGCAGCACCTGCAGCTCGCCGACCGCGAAGCCGAGCACGGCGCCGACGGTGATCAGGATCCACTCGTCCTGCTCGAAGGCGGGCCGGATCAGCGCCTCGAACTCCTCCTCGGTGAGCTCCTGCATCTTGCGCACCAGGGTGTTGCGGATGTCCATCGCGTCCTCGGCGTAGTCCTCGATGTAGGACAGCGCCTCGGGCAGCCGCTCGACGACCTTCTCGGCCACCGCGTGCTTGACCCGGCGGTACTTGGCGCTGCCCACGGCGAGCACCACGAGCGGCCGGGCGGCGCCGGCGTACTTGTCGACCTCGTCCTGCACCTGCTGCGCGACCATCGCGAACAGCCGGTCGGACAGCGGCCCGTGCAGCACCGCCTCGATCACGTTGTGCGGGGTGATGATCTCCCGGGCGATCAGCGCGCCGTAGTCGGCGGCGACCTCGCGGCGCCTGCGCAGGAACAGGCCCTGCCAGGTGAACAGCCCGAGGTAGCGGGTCGGCTGCTTCGGGTTGAAGATCATCTTCAGCGCCAGCCAGTCGGTGAACCAGCCGGTCAGGCCGCCGAAGACGGGCATCACCCAGGGGTTCTTCAGCGCCGCCCAGGCCACCATCTGGACCAGGCCGATGAGGAAGCCGAAGACGATCCCGGACCGGACGATGAATTCGAACTCCTTGCGCCCGGCCTCCTGGAAGATCCGGTTGAGCAGCGCCTTGTCCCGGACCAGGTTCGCCACGACCATGCCCTTGAGGTCGAACATCGCGTCGACGTCGTCGCGCACCTGCTCCAGCAGCGAGGCCACCACCCCCGGCGCGGCGGCGCGCACCCGGCTGACGACCGCCCGGCGGACCGGCTCGGGCAGCGTCTCCCACAGCCCCGGCTGGTACTCCCGGGCGATCTCGGCGGCGATCTCCTCGGCACCCTCGAGCAGCGGTTGCTCGATCTCCTTGACCACCCGCTGGGGATCGAGCCGCCCGAGCACCTCGCCCGCGCTGATCAGCCGGTCGGTCATCGTGTCGCAGGCGATCGCGGCCATCCGCGCGGCCCGCCGGGGCACGATCCCCTGCCAGCCGAAGAACGGCCTGCGCCCGACGAACTCCAGCGGCCGGAACATCATCCGGATGGCCACCAGCTTGGTCACCCAGCCGATCAGCGCGGCGATGAGCGGCATGGACAGGTAGACCGGCCAGTTGACGCCGAAGTCGGCGACGATCTCACCGAACCCGGTCATCCAGCCGCCCCCGGCGGCAGCGCCGTGCGCGCGCTCGGGTCGCAGGCGGCCCAGAACTGGGCCCCCAGCTCGGAGATCCGCAGGCTGAGCCGGACCACCCGGGGCCCGAGCCTGCCCTGACCGCGCACCCCGGCCTCGGCGGCCCGGACCCGGTCGTCGGTCATCAGCAGCTCGTAGCGCACGCTCAGCCCCGGCTCCTCGTCACCGACCTCGACCAGCCCGAAGTGCAGCAGCCGGGTGACGTAGAGCGGCACCAGACCGGGCTGGGCGACCCCGGCGTCCCGACCGACCGTGGAGGCGTTCTCCAGCACGAGCCGCTGGACCCCACCGAGCGCGGTCCGGGCGGCGAGGTGGATCAGCGGGTACGGACTGCCGTCGGAGAGCGCGGAGACGATCCGGGCCTCATCCGGGAGCAGCTGGCGCAGGACGGCGGCGAAGTAGTGGTCACGAGCGGCGTCCCGGCTGTCGGTGACCGACCGGTCCAGCAGCGCCGCCATCGCCGCGCGAAGCGGCTCACGGACCGGGCTGTCGTCGGCGGTCAGCGGCGTCTCAGGCTTGGCCACCTCGGTCGCAAACGCTTGCTCGACCCGGTGGGCCACCTCACCACCGGGCAGCCTGCGGACGAACTGCCAGCTCCCGCGATAGAGCCTGCCCAGCGTCCGGCCCGCGCGGTCGACCAGGTCGTCACCCTGCGCCGGGGGCAGGGCGCGCCGCTGGTCGTCCATGCCTGCCCTCCATCGCCGGGATCTCTGGTGTATCACAACGAGCGGCGTATGCGCAGGTCACGCGGCCTCAGATGAGCGTGCTCTGCTCCAGGTCGGCCATCCGGGCGTAGAGCACCTCTTCGTTGATCTCCAGCCGGTTGATCACCCGCAGCGCCGCCACGACGGCGTCCCCGACGATCTCACTGGACACCTCACCGAACTCGATCCGCAGGTGCACGTCCCCCATCCCGGCGTCCGGGGTGTGCCGGACGAAGGCGAAAACGGACGCCTTGTGGGCGGGCAGGGTGAGGGTGAGGACCTCGCGGTGGGCCCGGTTGAGGGTGACCCCCTGCTCGGGACCACCGAACAGGATCGCGTAGAGCATGTCCTTGGCCAGCGAGAGCAGATCCTCACCCTGAGCGGTCCGCTGCCGAGCAGTGATCATGGGACCACCGGGTTGCGGAGGACTGACCAGGCAGGCACTGGTGTCCCAGGCCCCGAGGTGAGCGGTGTGCTCGGCCAGGGTCCGCTCATCCAGCGGCAACGGCTTGGGGTGATAGCCGGGCTGCCGCTGCGTGGGCACGGTGCCGAGCTTGGCAGCGGCCTCAGCCAGCAACTGGTCGATGAGCCAGTCCCTGGACTGCGCCTGCAGGTGCGCGCGCAGGGTGACGAGAAGGTGGCCCGCTAGATCGGCTTGGGCTCGGCGGAGCAGGTCGTCGAAGGCGGACATGCTGTTGGAACTTAGTGCGGGAGAACGGATTCTGCTTCGATTGTCACCCATTGGAGTGCCTTGGCTCTGGACCTCACGGCCCGAGCCCTAGAACCCAAGCCCCACCTGCGCAAGCCGACACAATCTCTGAACTCAAGCCCAAACCAGCGCAAGCCGACACAATCCTTAAATCTCAAGCCCTACGGAACGCAACGCCCGTTACGGATGTGCTCGATTCAGTGGACTCGCTTCGTGTGGGGGGAGAGTACCGCTAAACTTGCCGTGTGGTGGGGATGCCCTTCACCCGCCCTTTTTTCACCACCGCGGTGCTCTAGGGGCCCC
>NZ_BSTR01000035.1 GCF_030269645.1 Actinokineospora sp. NBRC 105648
GACTGCCTTCGCGTGGGGCCCCTAGGCGACCGCGTGGGGAAAAAGCGTGGGGAGAAGGGCATCCCCACCACAGGTCAAGTTTAGCGGTCGCCTCCCCCCACACGAAGGCAGTCCACCCAATCGAGCATGTCCGTAGCGGGTCTTGCGTACCAGCGGGCTCGGCATTTAGGGATTGAAAAAGGGCGAAAGAATAGGGAAAAGGAGAGGAGTTCGGATGAAAAACGGAGAGCAGGGAGGGAGGGAGTCGGCGGGGGTGGGCGCGTGGGTGGATGGGTGGGTGGGTGGGTGGGTGGGAAAGAGGAAGGAATGGGCGGCGGGGTGGTCGCCCATTCCTTGGTTAGTGGATCAGGTCAGGACTGTTGGTAGGCCGAAGGCCGGGAACATCGAGTATCCGAAGGTGGTGATCTCAGCGATCTCGCCGGCCTCGATGCGGAGCACGTCCAGTTTGAACCCCCGGTACTCGCTGTCCCCGGGTCGTCGCAGGTAGCTTGCCGCCGCCGGCATCCTGTTGGCCATGGTCGGTAGGAGTCGCCAGTCTCCGTCTCGGTCTGGGCCGAAGGCTCGTTCCAGCAGTGGTGCGATGGCTGTGCGTCCGTCGAAGCACATCGGGGCCGGGGGCATGGTGACGCGTACGTCCTCTGCCGCGATCGCCAAGGCAGCAGCAGCGTCGCAGCGCTGGTGGGCGTCGATGAACTGGTCCAGCAGTTCCCGTTCTCGCGCGTTGGGTTCCCGCGCTGTCCAGTCGTCGCGGTGTGAGGGTAGGTGGTCGCGCATTGTCGCCCTGGCGCGTTGCAGTGCGCTGTTGGCTGCGGCGACGCTGATGTCGAGCATTGCCGCGGTGTCCGCCGCGGGCATTCCGAGGACCTCCCGGGCCAGCAGTGTCGCGCGCTGCCGGGCCGGGAGTACCTGGAGTGCTGCCAGGAAGGCCAGTTCGATGGTCTCCTTGGCCACCGCGACCACGTCTGGTTCGTCGTCGGTCGGGGCGATCTCGTCGAGCAGGTGGTCGGGGTAGGGGCTCAGCCAGGCCACTTCCGCGTTGGAGCGCAGTCGGGGGACCTGGCGGGACCTGGCTCGCACCAGGTCGACGCAGACGTTGGTGGCGATCTTGTACAGCCAGGCGCGCAGGTTGGTGCCGTCGAAGCGGGCTCGGGCGCGCCAGGCCTTGATGTAGGCCTCCTGCACCGCGTCCTCGGCCTCGTCGTAGGAGGCCAGCATGCGGTAGCAGTGCACGTGCAGTTCCCGCCGGTGGTGTTCGGCGGCGGTCTCGAAGTCCGCTTCGCTGAGCACGTCAGCGCTGGGGGGTCTTGACCTGCTGGACGGCCCACGTGTTGCCGTCCGGGTCGTCGAAGAAGATGAACGACCCGTAGTCGGCGTCCTTCGGGTGGGCGCCGGGGGTCAGGGCACCGGCGTCGCCGAAGTGCACCACACCGCCGTTGTCGACCCCGGCGGTGTCGAGGTGCTCCTTGGCCGCGTGGATGTCGGTGACCACCAGGTGGCAGCCCTTGATCGAGCCGGGCTCGCCGTCACCCATGCCCTTGCCGAAGACGATCGAGCACCCCGACCCCGGCGGCGTCACCTGCACGACCCGGAAGTTCTCCCCCGCCCGGTGGTCGGTGTCCACGGTGAACCTGAGCTTGTCGGCGTAGAACTCCTTGGCGCGGTCCACATCGGTCACCGGGACGACGACGACCTGCAGCTTCCAGTCCATGGTGGATCTCCTCGTTCGGGGGCCTCGGTGGCCATCCTGTACCCCCTCTAACGCCGGCCGCCGGTGAAACTCATCGGTCCCCCGATGACCGACCGGTTCGCCCTGGTCAACCGGGTCGCTACGCCTTGGGCTGGTTGAAGCGGATCATGTTCCCCGACGGGTCGCGGAAGGCGCAGTCGCGGACCCCGTACGGCTGGTCCATCGGCTCCTGGACCACCTCGGCGCCGGAGGCCTGGATGTGGTCGAAGGTGGCGTCGCAGTCCGGGGTGGAGAACAGCACCGCGCGCAGCAGGCCCTTGGCCAGCAGGTCCGACATCGCGGCCTTGTCCGCCTCCGAGGCGTCCGGCGCTGCTGCCGGGGGCTCGAGCACGATCTCGATCTCCGGCTGGGCCGCGGGGTAGAGCGACACCCAGCGCATGCCCTCGAACGAGACGTCGTTGCGCACCCGCAGGCCGAGGGTGTCGCGGTAGAAGGCGAGGGCCTCGTCGTGGTCGTGCACGGCGATGAAGGTGTGTGACAGTTTCAGGTCCATGCCGGACACGCTACGAGCCTGCCGTGCGCTTCGCTTCTCCGTTCCTGACCGGTCGCGTCACGAGCTTGGCGTAGCACGCCGGGATGGCCGCGCCCGCGTCGTGCACCCGGGCCCGGTACGCGCTGGGGCTCTCCCCCACCAGCTCGGTGAACCGGGAGCTGAACGACCCGAGCGACGAACACCCGACCGCGAAGCAGACGTCGGTGACGCTCAGGTCGCCGCGCCGCAGCAGCGCCTTGGCGCGTTCGATGCGGCGGGTCATCAGGTAGCTGTACGGGGTCTCGCCGAACGCCGCGCGGAAGCTGCGGGAGAAGTGGCCCGCCGACATCAGCGCCGCGCGCGCGAGCGCGGGCACGTCGAGCGGCTGGGCGTAGTCGCGGTCCATGGTGTCGCGCGCCCGCCGCAGCCGGACCAGGTCTTCTGTGGACACCCGTCCAGCATCGCACGCGGCCACCACCGCAGCCGTCTCCCACCGCGTCTGGGGCACGACCCGCAGGCATGCGATGGCTCACCGTCACCCACGGTCACCGACTGTCAAGGCCGGGCAGCGCCATTTGTGCCGGGTGCGCAGGCTCCGAGCCGATCACCTGGTCGCTGGGCTGACCGCGACCCGGTCGGCCGGGACCTGCCACCGGTACCGGTGCGGCTGCCGCGGCCGTGATCCGGATCGCGGTACGAGAAATGGGAACACAACCGGGAACGTGGCACCGCACGCGCGCGGATAATGATGTCCGCACGCGTGCGCAACGCTTCCCAGCCTCCAAGACCCCTCTTTCGCACGTATCTCTCCCCTGGCCGTCACCGATAGGTTCGGCGGCGCCCAGAAGGAGGGATCCATGCGTAGGACAATTCGCAACGGGTGGGCCGTGGTGGCCGCCGGAGTCGCATCGACGCTGGTAGCCGGGGTGGCGGCAGCCGCACCGGCACCCGGAGCATCGGGGGTAGGCGACCCCTACTACCCGTACGCGGGAAACGGCGGATATGACGTCTCCCACTACGACATCAGACTCACCTATCAGCCCACGACAGATGTCCTGTCGGGCACGACGACGATCCTGGCGACCACGACGCAGGATTTGTCCCGTTTCGACCTCGATTTCGGACTGAAGACCAATTCGGTCCTGATCGACGGTGTACCGGCCACCTTCGTGTCCAACGAGGGCGGGCACGGCGAGCTGGTGGTCACCCCGGCCCGGCCGCTGGCCAAGGGCCGCCAGGTCACCATCGTGGTGGCCTACAGCGACAAGCCGTCCACGGTGCTCATCGAGGGCATCAGCACCTGGAAGAAGACCCCGGACGGCGCCCTGGCCGTTGACGAGCCGCAGAGCTCGCCGTGGTGGTTCCCGGGCAACGACCACCCGACCGACAAGGCCACCTACGACGTCTCGGTCGAGGTGCCCGACGACGTGGTGGCGCTGTCCAACGGCAACCTGGTCCGCCAGACCAAGAACCGCGCGGGCTGGACCCGCTGGTGGTGGCGCAGCACCCAGCCGCAGGCGACCTACCTGACCTCGCTCGAGGTCGGCAAGTTCGAGCTGGTGCGGTCCACCACGCCCAACGGCCAGCCGTTCATCACCGCCTACGACTCCGACCTCGGTGACTCCCTCGGCGCGGCCAAGGCGAGCGTCGAGCGCACCCCGGAGATCAACGAGTTCCTCGCCACCAAGTTCGGCCCCTACCCCTTCGAGGCCCAGGGCGGCGTGGTCAGCGACGGCCTCAGCTTCTCCCTGGAGAACCAGACCCGCCCGGTCTACGGCGCCCGCAACTTCGCCTTCGGCGCCAACACCTCCCTGATCGCCCACGAGAACGCCCACCAGTGGTTCGGCGACAGCGTCGCGGTCGGCCGCTGGAGCGACATCTGGCTCAACGAGGGCTTCGCCACCTACGCCCAGTACCTCTGGTCCGAGCACGTCGGCGAGGGCACGGCGGACGAGCTCGCCCAGTACACCTACGACCGCATCCCGGCCACCGACCCGTTCTGGACGGTCCTGCCCGCCAACCCGGGCGCGGACAAGCAGTTCGACAACGCCGTCTACGACCGCGGCGCCCTCACCCTGCACGCCCTGCGCAAGACCGTCGGCGACGACAAGTTCTTCGAGATCCTCAAGCGCTGGACCACGCTGAAGAAGGGCAGCACCGGCCTCATCACCGAGTTCGTCGCCCTGGCCGAGCAGGTCTCGCACAAGCCCCTGGTGAGCCTCTTCCAGACCTGGCTCTACACCCCCACCAAGCCCGCCGTCGGCCCCAACGGCCCCACCACCACCGGCGCCTTCAGCACCACCAAGACCCTGGCCGAACCCAAGTCCTTCAAGCAGATCCAGGCCGCCCACCACCAGCACTAGCAGTCCTGGCCGAGCGATAGCCTGACAACACCAGCCCCACCAGCAAGAACCCAAGGGGCAGCACACATTTTCGAGAAGAGGGTGGGTGTCACCGACACCCACCCTCTTCGTCCACTTCCGGCACACCCACCCTCCTCGCCCACTTCCTTCCGGCACCCATCCTCTTCACCTGCTTCCGGCACACTCACCCCTCCTCGCCGACTTCTTTCCAGCGCCCCCACCCGTCCTCGCCGACTTCTTTCCAGCGCCCCACCCCTCCTCGCCGACTTCCCTTCAGCACAACCACTTTCTTCGCCCACTTCCCGGCGCCCGGCCACCAAACCCACCCCCCTGGTGACCACTCCCGCCCCTGCATCCCATACGCAGCCCAAAACACGGACTGGCGTTGCTTGTCAAGGCATCTTTCCCGCCTTGACAAGCAACGCCAGTCCGTAGTCACACTTGGCGTAGGGGAAGCAGTCCCCCACACGCCGGGAGAAGAACTACCCGAGCGTCACAGCCACATCGTCCACCACGAACGAGGTCTGCAGGTTCGAGTCCTCGCTACCGGCGAACTTCAGCGTCGCGGTCTGGCCCGCCAGCGAAGACACGTCGTAGGTCTTCTGCACGTAGCCGGTCCGCTTGTCGGTGTTGGAGAACGAGGCCACCGAGCTGGAGCCGAGGGAGACGGCCAGCTTGTCGTAGGCCAGGTTCTCGGTCTCCGCGCTGTCCACGTGCAGCCAGAACGTCAGCGTGGCGCGGCAGCCCGCGGGGATGCTGATCGACTGGGTGACCGTGTCGGTGTGCGTCGAGCCCCAACCGCCGAGCCAGGACGAGTTGCTACCCGAGCGGGCGGGCTCGTTGTAGCTCGTCCAGTTGCCGATGGTGGTGTTCGGGTCGGACCAGTTGGTCTTGCCGGACTCGAAGCCGCCGTTGAGGACCTTCTGGCCCGAGCACCCACCGGGGGGCTGGGTGGTCGTGGTCGGCGGGGTCGTCGAGCTGGTCGGCGGGGTGGTCGAGCTGGTCGGCCGGGTCGTCGAGCTGCTGGTCGGCGGCGTGGTCGTGGTGCCGCCGGTGCAGGTCGGGTCGCCGGACTGGGCCGGGAGGCTCACCGCGTCCCAGGCGGCCTTGACGGCGTTGAACTCCGCGCAGCTGCCGGGGTAGAGGTTCTTGGCCGCGGTCAGCGTCCAGGTGCGGTACTTGGCGTAGGAGCTGCTCGAGGTCTTGAGCTGCACCGCGCCGTGCATGATCTTGATGGCCTTCTGGATGCCGATGCCCTGCAGCGTGGTGTTGTTGCAGGTCGGGCTGACCGGCTGGCCGTTGGTCGGGTTGGAACCCTCGGCGAGCAGGTAGAACCAGTGGTTGCCGGGACCGGCCGCCGCGTGCACCTCCAGGTTGGGAACGCTGCTGGAGTAGCAGTTGGGGTCGCTGCCGTGCAGGGAGGGCTTGTACATGTAGCGGATCGGGCCGCTGCCGACGAGGTTGGTGTCCTCGCCCATGATGTAGTCGGGCTCGTCGTAGGTCGAGGGCTCGTTGGCGAACCACTCGGTCGCGGTGCCGAAGGTGTCACCGATGAACTCCTGGGTGCCACCGCCGGAGAAGCCGCCGGAGCCGGAGTAGTCGTCGATGCCATGGCCCATCTCGTGGCCCAGGATGTCGAGCGAGCCGACCCACTGGCCGCTCGGGTTGTGGCCGAGGTTCACATACGCCGGGCGCGAGCTGTAGTAGTACGCGTTCTGCTCGTCCAGGCCGACGTTGATCTTCCAGGCGCCGCCGTTGCCGTCGAAGCTGTTGCGGCCGACCCACTGCGAGAGCATCTTGTTCTCGGTCTGGGCGACGAACAGCGCGTCGGCGCAGCCGGTCTCCTTGTTGGTGGCCGACCCGTTGCCCCACGAGTCGTCCGAGCCCGAGTAGACCGAGCCGGTGCTGTAGTCGCGGCAGTCCAGAGCCGAGATGCTCGGGTCCTTCATGGTGTACGTGCTGCCGGACTTGGTGGTGTTCAGCGGCAGGTTCGGACCGTTCCAGTAACCGGTGCCGGTGCCGTGCGCGATGTGCTCGACGGTGCGCAGCACGCGACCGTCGGCGGCGTCGACGTAGACGCTGAGCGCGCTCGCCTCGCCGTCGGTGCCGCGGCCCTCGACGTTGCTCTCGTAGGCCAGGCGGCCGGAGCCGTCGGCCACGACGACCTTGCGGCCCGCGGCGGTGACCTTGGCGTTCTTGAGCTGCTTGACCGCGATGGCGTCGGCGCCCGCCTGGTTCAGCTTGACGGTGGCGACGTCGACCTCGCCCAGGGTGTTCTCCTGCGCGACCGAGGTGGCCTTGACCGTGCCCTGGTCGTCGGTGGCCACGACGAAGTCGCCGCCGATGACCGGCAGGTTCTTGTAGGTGCGGTCGTAGGCGACGTAGTTGAGGCCGCCCGCGGAGCGGACGGCCTTCTGGACGAACTTGTCTTGGGCGCTGGCGCGCAGGGCGGCGGGCGGGTTGGCGACCAGGGCCGCGACCGCGCCGGTGGCGTTGGCCTGGGCCTGCGCGGCGGTGACCGCCGTGGCGGGCTGGGCCTGGTTGTTGGGTACGGCGATGGCGGTCCCGACGACCACCATGCCAGCAGCCACCGCGCCGCCAATGGCGACCAGGCGATGTGCCGACTTCATAATGCTCCTTTCCCAGGCCTTCGCGCGGCGCGCGGAAACAACCTGGAAAACGCAGGGATGGAACATGTTCGACGGACAGCAGCGCCAATTGCCCGGGAATTTCTTCCCTGCCCTCAATCAGCCGAGAAAACTGTCTCGTTGCCCGTTCGTCGCTTGGGAACAGGGGAACGTTAACTCCGCCAATGCGGTGAATCCAGCCCCATCACACCGAGAGATATTCACGCGCACATCGGTGTGAAGCGTGAAGATAAATGGACAAATGCGACATATTTCGCGAGATTCGCATATTAAAGGCACCGGTGCGACCGATCGTCCGCGCAGCGATAGGTAGAACCATAGGTAGCCGCCACCAGGGAGAAGATTAGGTAGCGCCCGACCTGGACGGCGGGTGCCCACGTCTTGCCCGAGAAATCCATCCGAACATAGGATGGGTCAACTCGGTGATCCCGAGCACCGTCTCCTGACGGATCAAACCCTGCTGGACAAGAACACCGCGCCATTATCCGTCCGTCCCCCCGGGTAGCAGCGGTGTCTTCGCCATTCCCATTTCACATTCAGGAGGATACGTGCGCAACACAGGCAACCGAACCGTGCGCCGATTAGGCGCACTAGCCGGATTCGCTGGACTGCTCACCGCTACCGTGCTCGTCGTCAACCCCAGCGCCCAGGCCCAGCCGGGCCCGGCCGCCCTGTCGGTGACCGCCCAGGCGGGCACGCCCGCCGCGGGTGGCGCCCGTCCCAACGGCATCACCACCACGCACGGCGCCCGCGACAACAGCGCCCTGCGGATCTCCCCGGGAACCGCCGCCGCGTCGGGGGCGGCCGCGTCGTCCTACTACCTGCGCTACACCCAGCAGGTGCAGAAGTACAACCAGTGGTGCTGGGCCGCCGACGGCGCCGGCATCGAGCAGTACTTCGGCTCCACCACCACCCAGGACCAGTTCTGCGCCGCGGCCAAGAACACCGCGGTGGGCTACTGCCCGAACGAGGCCGGGCAGCTCTACCAGATCGTCAACGGCTTCCGCCGCACCGGTTACACCGCGACGCAGGTCGGCAACGCGATGAGCTGGTCCTACGCGACCCAGCAGGTCAACGCCGGGCAACCGGTCATGACGGTGATCTCCTGGGCCTCCGGCGGCGCGCACGCCGAGGTGATCTACGGCTACGACGCCACCAACGGCACCATCAGCGTCGGCGACCCGTGGCAGTCCTACCAGCGCTACTGGACCTCGACGTACAACAACTACCTGTCCAACAGCCAGTTCACCTGGACGGACTCGGTCGCCGGGATCCGGCGGGCCTGAGTCCGATGCGACGCACTGCTCGGGCACTGGTCGGCGCGGTCGTGACGGGGTTGGCCCTCGGTATGTCCACTGTGGCCACCGCGGCCGCGGTGGCCGACCGGACCGACGTGACCCCACCGACCCCGGCGGAGTCAGTGAGGGCGGTGGCCGCGGCGAACACCCCGCAGGCCATCAGCTTCGCCACGACCAACCTCAAGCAGGGCGGGCAGCCGGAGCCCGCGGCGGTCACCGTCGCGGGCTCCGGGATCCCCGTGTACACCCTCAACCCCGACTTCGTGCGCGGCGACCCGGTGGCCGCCGCGGGCCGCTTCGCCTACGTGGCCGTGCTGGCCACCGCCGACGACGGCCGCAAGGCGACCCTGATGGCCACCCAGGACCCGCGGGCGGGCTGGGCGGTGACGAGCGTGCTCTCCGGCGACGACGAGCACCGGCTGCTCGCCCGGGTGCCGCCAGGCGGCGTGCTGCTCAACGAACCGCAGATCAACGGCTGGTACGCCCTGACCCACACCGAGGTCACGCTGCTCCAGGCGAGCCTGCCGCAAACCCCGGTGGGACAACCGATCCCGCTCGACGACTACCAACGGCAAGTCAGCTCGCGCTACGGCGACAAGCTGCCCGGCTCGACCTATCAGAACAACGGTGGCATCGGTTTCCCGCTCGACCAGGCACCATCCTCCGCCCAACCCTCCGCCCAACCCTCCGGCAGACCCACTGCCAAGCCTGCGGACACCTCGACGGCGCCGTCGCACGCCTGGTGGTACCTCGGCGGAGCCGCCCTGGTCCTGGCGGCGGCGGGTTTCGTCGCGGTGTGGCGAACACCGGGGCGGACCGGGTCAGCCCGTGAACCAGTGCAGGGCGACGGCCGCGCGCGGGTCGGTGAGCAGCATCGATCCGGCCATGAGGACGACGAACAGGACACGGGTGAGCACTGAGCGCCACCTCCCGGGTCGGGGGAAATGGGCAGAGGCTAGCCGGCCGCGTCCGGGTTTCCAACCCCCACAGCGAATCTCGCGCGCGGGCGGTGCCCACGCGCGAGATTCGCTGTATTGGAATGGCGGTTGTAGTGGAACCGACCGGGGTGACCAGGTCGGATCGGTCAGACCGGGTCCGACCAGGCTGGTCAGACCGGTTCGGTCAGCCTGACTTGATCAGTTCCGTTCGGTCAGACCGGCTCTGAGCAGGCCCGGTCTGACCGAACAGGTCGGTCAGACCGGGTCGATCAGGTCCGCGACTGACGCCGGGTGCGGGCGATCGCGATGGCCGCGCCACCGCCGAGGATCAGCAGGCCACCGATCCCGACCGCCCAACCACCGGAGAAGCCGGTGTCCGGCAGGCCGTGCGGGCCACCAGGACCACCAGGACCCGGACCACATCCGGGCCCACCGGGGCCACCAGGGCCACCCGGCCCCCCGGGGCCACCGGGCCCGCAGCTCTCGCCCGGACCACCCGGACCGCCGTCGGAGCCGCCCGGTTCCGTGGTCGTGGTCAGCTCGGAGTTCGGCTGACTCGACGTGGTGGTCGTCGTGGTCGTCGTCGCCTCGGTGGTCGTCGTCGTCGGCTCGGTCGTCGTGGTGGTCGTCGTCGGTTCCGTCGTCGTGGTCGTCGGTTCCGTGGTCGTCGTGGTCGGCTCGGTGGTCGTCGTCGTGGTCGTCGGCTCGGTGGTCGTCGTGGTCGTCGTGGTCGTCGTGGTCGGGGCCACGGCGCAGTCGTCCGGCAGGTCACCGGTGAACGGGTACGCGTGGAACTCCACACCGGTGTTGGCCGAGGTGTGCACGAGCGAGCCCGCGGTGAAGAACCGGCCCGCCATGCCGGGCTGGCTCACCGTGGCCGTGCTCGCCTGGTTGCCGATCAGCACGCTGCCCTGGAACTGGGCACCGCCGAGGAAGGCGACCGAGGTGGCGTCCGGGAAGTTCCACAGCAGCCGGGGCCGCAGCTGGTTGAGCGGGTCGGTCTCCAGGAAGGTGCCGCTGAAGGTGTTGATCTGCCGGGTGGCCCCGGTGATGTTGACCAGCACCGTCGCGCCCGCCGGGATCCCGGCGAAGGTGATCCCCTGCGCGCCGCCGCCTGCGGTGGCGAGGTCGAAGTTGACGTTGAAGACCTGCAGGGCCGAGGTGCCGTCACCGGTGAACAGGGTCTGGAAGCCCTGGTTCTCCGCGGTGCCGGTGGCCGGGCGCGGCGTGCCGCTGACCCGGGCGTAGCAGTCGCTGGCCGTGGTGAGGTCACCGCGCAGGGCCGTGTACGGGGCGGCCGCGTTGGCGTCCTGGGTCAGCGTGCCGATGACGGTGCCGGTCACCGTGCCCGCGTGCCGCACGACGCCGCCGCCGGAGTCGCCCACCGCGTCGAGGGTCTCGCCGGTGGCGATGGTGATGTCGCCGCCGGTGGTCAGGAAGTCCGCGCCGTCCGGCGGCGGTACCCGGGAGCCGACGCCGACCGCGCCGATGTTGTAGACCGCGGAGGCGTCGGCGACCTTGTCCTGGGAGAAGTCGCCGAGCACCACGACCCGGCCCTCGGCCTCGGCGGCGCGGCCGGAGACCTGCATGTCACCGCCGACGTAGATGTTGATCCCGTTGTCCCGGCCCGCGAACGGGCCGTTGCCCACCGCGGGGTAGGGGTTCGGACAGTTACCGGGGACGCACGGTCCGAGCCCTCCGGGCAGCGGGGCGGCCTGGGCGGGGGTAACGACCACCACCGCGAGCGTGATCAGCCCGCCCGCCGCCACCGCGGCTGTTACGGCATGCCAAGACCGCACGTGTTTCCTCCTCGATTGCCCTCTTAGGCCATTCGGGGCACGACGGTAGTCCATTCGCATGCATCAGTCGGTGATCAACCGCGACCTCTCACCCGGTCGTGGCAGGGAGCGGCTCCACCGTGGTCTTGCGGTGGTGCCGGAAGATGATCGAGGTCCGGAAGGCGATCACCTCCTTGCGGATGGCCAGCCGGTCGACCAGGAACGAGTGCAGCTGGTCGATGTCCGGGGTGCTGACGTGGATCAGGAAGTCATCGCTGCCCGCGGTGACGAACACCGACATGACCTCGGGCAGGTCGACCAGCGAGCGCTGGAACGAGTCGATCACCGTCCGGCTCAGCGGCCGGACCTGGGCGGACACCAGCGCCTGCACGCCCCGGTTGAGGCTGCCCAGGTCGATGTCGGCGTGGTAGCCGCGGATCACCCCGCGTTGGCGCAGCAGCCGGATCCGCTCCAGGCAGGTCGACGGCGCGATCCCGACCTTGCGCGCGATGTCCCGGTTCGACTGCCGGGCATCCGCCTGCAGCTGCCGCACGATCGCCGAATCAAGTTCGTCCACGACTCCCCCAGTACCGTTCCGGCCGAACATCATCCGGTATCGACCCTAGATCACCGACGACCGACCTAATTTCGGCGCTATGACACACACTTCATTCGGCAGCGAGAAACACTGGGACCACGAGGAGCTGGTCGTGCGGCGCGGCCGCCGCTCCGGCCTCACCACCATGGTCGCGGCGCACTCGCGGGTGCTCGGCCCGGCGATCGGCGGGTGCAGGCTCGCCACGTACCCCGACCTCGACGCGGCCGTGCGCGACGTGCTGCGACTCTCCCGCGCGATGACCGACAAGTGCGCCGTCGCGGGGGTGCCGTTCGGCGGCGGCAAGAGCGTGATCGCGGTCCCGGCGGGCTCGGCGCTGACCGCCGACCGGCGGCACGCCGCGCTGCTCGACCACGCCGACCTGATCGCCGAGCTGGACGGGTCCTATGTGGCCGGTCCGGACATCGGCACCGGGCCCGAGGACATGCTGGTGTTCCGGTCGGTCTCACCGCACGCCTTCTGCGTGCCGGAGGCGCACGGCGGGTCCGGCTCGTCCAGCGGCCCGACCGCGGTCGGGGTGCTGGCGGCCCTGCGCGCCGCGGCCCGCGCCGTCCTGGGCACCGCCGACCTCGCGGGGCACCGCGTGGTGATCTCCGGCTTCGGCGCGGTGGGCACGCACCTGGCGGCGAACCTCGCCGGTGCGGGCGCCGAGGTCGTGGTGTCCGATGTGGACCCAGAGCGGCGGCGCGTGGCCCGTGAGCTCGGGTTGCGCTGGGCGGAGCCGGAGGAGGCGCTCACGCTGGGCGCGCACGTCGTCATCCCGGCCGCGGTCGGTGGGGTGCTGGACCGGGAAACCGTTGCCGGGCTGGACACCCCGCTGGTGGTCGGCCCGGCGAACAACCAGCTCGCCGACGACTCGGTGGCCGCCGACCTGGCCGCCCGGGGCATCGCGTGGGTCCCGGACTTCGTCGCGAGCGCGGGCGGCATCATCTACACACTGGCGCGCGAGGTCGACGGGGTGCCGTACGGGGCCGCGCTGTCCAGGGTGGAGGCGATCGAGGAGACCGTCACCAACCTGTTGGCCGCGGCCGAGACCGCGGGCACGACCATGCTGCACGAGGCCCGAACCCTTGCGCGGCAGCGCTTGTCAAGCGGTAACACGACTACTTCGGCTTGTAATACAGTGAATTGAGCCGTTCCGCGATCCGGTGTGAACACCTGTGAACGTTCCGCTGTGCTGACCGATCACCAGCGCTGAGCTGGACCTACACAGCGGAACGATCCACAGTGAAGGCCGTTGCCTTGTATCCGATATGGCCCAATTGCACTGTTCCTCGCACGGAGTCCACCCGTAGCTGTCCACAGGGGACCAGGACTCCGCACCCTGCGAGTGAAGGAATCCGGTAGCAGATGAAGATACGAGTGTCGCGCAGAACGAAAGCGGTCGTCTTCACGATCGCCGCCGTGGCCGGAGTCGCCGCGGTCATCGCACCCCCGGCCTTCTCGGCCCAGGACTCGACCGGCACCGCCGCGATCCGCAACGCGGGCGCGGCCGACGCCGTCGCCAACCGCTACATCGTCGTGTTCAAGTCCCAGGGCCAGGGCATCGCCTCGGTCAGCGCCACCGCCGCCTCGATGACCCAGCGGCACGGCGGCCAGGTCCGGCACACCTACGACGCGGGCTTCAACGGCTACTCGGCCACCATGTCGGCCGACGAGGCGGCCAAGGTCGCAAAGGACTCGAGCGTCTCCTACGTCCAGCAGGTCACCCGGATGGTGCTGACCGACACCCAGAACAACCCGCCGAACTGGGGCGACGACCGGATCGACCAGGCGAACCTGCCGCTCAACAGCGCCTACACCTACCCGACGAACCCGGGCCAGGGCGCGCGCGTGTACATCATGGACTCCGGCATCAACGCCAACCACCAGGACTTCAGCGGCCGCGTCGCGGCGGGCTACGACTTCGTGGACAACGACTCGAACCCGTCGGACTGCCACGGCCACGGCACGCACGTCGCGGGCACCGCGGCGGGCACCACCTACGGCGTGGCCAAGAAGGCCACCATCACCGCCGTGCGCGTGCTCAACTGCTCGGGCAGCGGCGCGAACGACGACATCATCGCGGGCATCAACTGGATCAAGAACAACGCCGTCAAGCCCGCGGTGGTCAACTACAGCATCGGCTGCCAGCAGCGCTGCACCGACAATTCGCTGGACAACGCGGTGAAGTCGCTGATCGCCAGCGGCGTGCAGTGGGTCCAGGCCGCGGGCAACGCGGGCGACAACGCCTGCTACTACAGCCCCCAACTGGTCCCCGAGTCGATCACGGTCGGCAACACCACCCGCACCGACGCCAAGAACAGCGGCAGCAACTACGGCTCCTGCCTGGACATCTTCGCCCCGGGCACGGACATCGTGTCGGCGTCGTACTCCAGCAACACCGGCAGCGCCACGATGACCGGCACCTCGATGGCCTCCCCGCACGTCACCGGCGCGGCGGCGGTCTACCTGGGCCAGAACCCGTCGGCCACCCCGGCGCAGGTCCGCAACGCCCTGGTCAACAACGGCACCACCGGCAAGGTCACCAGCCCCGGCAGCGGCTCGCCCAACGTGCTGCTCTACACCGGCTTCATGAACGGCGGCACCCAGCCGGGCACCGTCACCGTGGCCAACCCGGGCAACCAGAACGCGACCATCGGCCAGTCGTTCTCGGTCAACAACAGCGCCACCGGCGGCACCGCGCCCTACACCTGGTCGGCCACCGGCCTGCCCGCGGGCCTGAGCATCTCGACCTCGTCGGGCACCATCAGCGGCACCCCGACCACGGCGGGCACCGCCAACGTGACCGTCACCGCCCGCGACAACACGGGCAAGACCGGCTCGGCGACCTTCACCATCACCGTCTCCACCACCGGCGGCGGCTGCAACCCGGTCACCAACGGCACCGACTACGCGATCAACGACCTGGCCACCACCACCAGCCCGGTCACGGTCTCCGGCTGCGCGGGCAACGCCTCGGCGACCTCACGGGTCGCGGTCTCCATCGTGCACACCTACCGCGGTGACGTCGTCATCGACCTGGTGGCACCGGACGGCAGCGCCTACCGACTGAAGAACTCCTCCACCAGCGACTCCGCGGACAACATCAACGTCACCTACCAGGTGAACCTGTCCTCGGAGACCCGCAACGGCACCTGGCGCCTCCGCGTCCAGGACGTCGAACGCAATGACATCGGCAAGATCGACACCTGGACCCTCACGGTCTGAGCCTGACGAGCGGAAAAGGCGCCCGGTGGACCAGTCCACCGGGCGCCTTCCGCGTTCAGACAAGGAAATCGACAACCTCCACCAACGGCCGGGTGGCGTCGACGGGGATGGCACCGAGGCCGAGCATGTGGTCCTGGTAGCGGGGAAGCCACCCGCGCAACCACTCCCGCTGACCAGGCGCACGCCCGAAGTCGTGGTCCCGCGCGGGGTCGTCCAACCGCGCGCACATCGTGGGCACGTCGATCACCAACAGGAAGACCCGGTCGAACCGAGACCACGCCTCGGCCACGTTGCCCGCGTTCCCGCAGACGTAAAGCGTCCCAGGGGCCGCAGCGATGAGATGGTCGAGCCGGTCCAGGTCCCAGGACCAGTCGTGCCGGTCGAGCCAGTCGGCCCCGACATCATCGGGCAACCACACGAGCCGCCCCGCACCATCAACCCACCGAGCGAGCTCCGGATCGGCGTCGGCGTCCAACCCCACGAGACCACGCAGGCCCAACGCAGCCGCGACACTGCTCTTCCCCGCCCCAGAACCACCGGTGACCAGTACCGCGCCCATTCCCGGATCATCCCGGCGCCGAGGGCGGACGGCCACCGGGTTTCCCCGCACAGCAGAGCTCACCCTGTGCGAGGATTACCCCATGACATCCCGAAAGGCCCATGCCGCGTAGGCGCCCCGACGAGATCCGCGCCCACCTGCGGGTCCACCCGCAGCACAGGTGCACGATCCCGCAGATCCCCCACGTCTCAGCGGCCACGTCCCGGGCGATCGCAGCTCTCGACCGCACCCGCTTCCACCCCGGCGCGACCGCCAGGGCACTGGCGGGCTGGCGCCGTTTCACCCTCGGCCCAGCCCACCGCCTGGACGATTGCACGCCCGAGGACTGCCCCTGCGACGGGTGCCAGTGGGATGACCCGGTCGTACAACGCCAAGCCCTGGCCGTGGCACTGCACACCCTGCCCACCAAGGCAGCACGCGAGCTGCGCGCGTTGGTCCTGCCTTTGGACGAGACCTACCTGGCACGCGCGACCCCCACCCCCGAGGCTGCACAGCTACGCACCCTGCTGCTCCCGCCAAACCCACCCCGCCCCCAGACACCGCGACCCACCGACTGAGTGTCCACTCTGGACCAACGGCGCATCCCGAGAAATCCGGATTCCCAGGGAACTCTCGGCCGGACCACCCACGCCACCACCATGCTGGACTACCAAGCTGGACCACTCGTGGCCGACCACTCATGTATGTCCTTTTCCTGTCGCCCTAAAAGCCACCCCCGCTGGTATCGGCGGCCCCCGACGTTCTCTGCTCGATCTGGTGGACTGCCTTTGTGTGGGGTGGGGGACCCTGCAAACTTGCCGTGCGTGGGGATGTCCTTCTCCCCACGCTTTTTCCCCACGCAGGGTCCCTAGGGGCCCCGCACAAAGGCAGTCCACCAGATCGAGCCTCACCGCTTTACCCGCGGCACCCCAGACGACGAGACACCAGAAGAGCGAGCCCACCCCGAAACCCATGGGTACACACGACGAGAAACCTCAGTAGGCAACGAGAGCAAGCAACAGCAAGCTACTGAGCGCGAAACGCCTCAGTCCGCTCCCGCCCAGCCTCACCCAACGCCACCCGCAGCCGCTCCGCGCCGAAGTCCGCCCCGTACCCGGGAGTTCCAGGCTGCTGCCGCCACGACTCCGACAGCGGACCGACGTCCACTACGTCGAACCCGATCTCCTCGATCACCCCGGCGACCACCGCCTTCGCCGCCGCGTCGTCCCCCGAGATCGGCAACGCGATCCGGCCGGGCGACCCTGCGGGCTTGCCGTTCTCGAACAGGCTGGCCGCGCCGATGTTGTTGAACGCCTTCACCACCGGCTTGCCCAGTTGCCTCTGCACCCACTCGCTCTCCAGCGCGCCTGCCTCGATCTCGTCGATGGCACCGTCGCGCTCGCGCGGGTAGTAGTTGCCGGTGTCGACGAAGGTGGCGCCCTCGGCGGCGCCGTCCAGGATGCCCGCGGGCAGCGCGGGGATGTGCTTCTGCGGGATGGTGACGATCACCAGGTCCGCGCCCTGGGCCGCGTCGGCCGCCTCGACGGCGGTGGCGCCGGTCTCGGCGGCCAGGTCGGCCAGGGTGTGCGGGCCGCGCGAGTTCGCGACCGCGACCTGGTGCCCGGCCTTGGTGAACAGCCGGGTGAGGGCACCCCCGATGTTGCCCGCCCCGATGATTCCGATCTTCACTGCGGTCCCCTTGTCGCCTGTGGAAGCTGCTGTCCCGGTGCAACAGCGCGACCACCGCCCGACATTCCCGGCCGCGCTCAGCCGCGCGCCCACTCGGTGGCCAGCATCGCGTAAACGGCCAGGTCGGCCCGCTCGCCCTTGAGCATCTCGCCCTGGACGAAGTACGCCTCGCGCCGCATCCCGAGGCGTTCCATCAGCCGCTGCGAGGCCAGGTTGGCGCCGTTGCACTGGCCGATCACCCGGTGCAGGCCGTGGGTCTCGAACGCCAGCCGCAGCACCTCGCGACCGGCTTCGGTGGCGTAGCCCCGGCCCGCGTGGTCCGGGTTCAGCACGAAACCGATCTCGGCGCGACCCAGCTCGGCGCTGAGCCACTCCAGGGTGAAGTCGCCGATCAGCCGCCCGGTCGACCGCAGCTCCGCCGCGATGGCCAGGTTGTCCCCCTCGGCGGCGAGTTCGGTCTGCCCGAGTTTGGCGGTCAGCGCCATCCTGGTCTCTTCGCGGGTGCGCGCTTCCCACAGCAGGTACCGCGTGACGTCCGGGCGGCGGTGCAGGTCGTGCAGGTCGTCGAGATCGGACTCGGCGAACGGGCGGAGCAGGAGTCGTTCGGTGGCAACGGATCGCATGGCGGTGGCACTCCAAGTCGGGTGGTGGCGAGCTGGCAGCCCAGGCCACGGTCGGTAGTCACCCCTGGTGAGTGACACGCGATGGGGTGCGGCGGGTTGTGCCGGGGCGGACGCGAGCGAGGATCGGGGGTGGTCTGTCCATTCTGGAGAGAGGTGGCCGTGATGCGTGGAACCGGTGTTCTGACAACGATGGCGGCGTGCCTGGCACTGGTCGCGGCTGCCCAGCCCGCAGCGGCCGATGCCTGGAGCGACGAGGTCCTGGCGCAGCACAACACGGCCAGGGCGCGCTGCGGCGCCCGCCCGCTCACCTGGAACGTCGCCCTCTACGCGAGCACCCTCGAGCACGCCCAGTCCTGCCAGTTCCGCCACTCCACCGCGGCGGGGAAGTACGGGGAGAACCTGTTCGTCTCCACCGCACCGACCGCGAGCATCAGGAAGGCAGTGGCGGCTTGGATGGACGAGGCGAGCAAGTACGACTACGGCAACCCCACCTTCTCCGGGGAAACCGGCCACTTCACCCAACTGGTCTGGAAGTCCACCACCCAGGTCACCGCCGCGATCGCCGCCTGCCCGGCGGGCACGATATTGCCCATCCCCACAACCTACGTCGTCGCTCGCTACACGCCGCCGGGCAACTACCTGGGCCAGTTCCCGCAGAACGTCGGCAGGCCGGTCACCTGAGGGACCTCGTGCCCGGCGTCGATCGCCCAGTCACCGATCGCCACGGTGACTGAACCGGTCGAACACCACGCCCTATCGGGCGGATTTCGGTCGGCGTTGTCGGCGCCGCCGCTCTACTCGGACCCTCTGCGCACCAGCGCGGGATGTGCACGATGGCTGCACAACCAGCGCAGGAGCAGAGTGAATTGTGTTGCACATCAGCCGATGTGGGCGGGCGCGACCTTCTTCGGGTAGTGCCTGCGCAGGTTCGCGGCGGTGATGCCGTCGAGCACCCGGTCCGGCAGTACCCGGACCAGGCGGGTGATCAGGGCGGCGTCCCGGCCGATGGTGTAGCGGGTACGCGGTTTGCGGGTCGTCACGGCCTTGGCGATGACGCGAGCGGCGGCGTCGGCGGTCACGCCCGACGCGGTGCCCGTGGCCATCAGGGTGTTGGTCGCCTGGACCAGGTTGCCGTAGCGCTCGTCCTGCTCCGGCGTCATCTGGGCGGCCAGGTCGTTCGCCGTCGCGATCCCACGGGTGGCGATCTCCGTGCGGACCCCGCCGGGCTCGACCACGACCACCCGCACACCCAACGGCCCGACCTCCCGGCGGAGCGAGTCGCTGACCGCCTCGAGAGCGAACTTCGCGCCCGCGTACGCGCCGTAGGTGGCCATGGCGACCTTGCCGCCGACCGAGCTGATGTTGATCACGCGCCCGCCACCGCGCAACAGCGCGGGCAGGAGTGCCTGGGTGAGGGCGATGTGGCCGAACAGGTTCACCTCGAACACCCACCGCCACTGAGCCATGGGCAGGGCCTCCACCGGCCCGTTGACCTGGATGCCCGCGTTGTTGACCAGGGCGTGCAGCGGCCGCGGGTCGTCGGCGACCCGAGCCGCGAGTGCCGCCACCTGCCCGGAATCGGTGATGTCGAGGATGACCGGCTCGATGCCGACCGCCCGGATCGCGTCAGCGTCCCGGTCGCGTCGAACCCCGGCCAGGACGTGGAACCCCTGGCGGGCCAGTTCACGGGCGGTCGCGGCGCCCATGCCCGTCGACGCCCCGGTCACGACTACCAGCTTCGGCATTTCAGATGACGTTGTCACCTCCGCGACGCTACCACTTCAGATGACACCGTCAACTGTATGCTGGACGCCATGGTCACCCGCGCGGAGTCAGCCGCCGCCACCCGCCGCGCACTGCTCGACGCGGCCGCCGAACTCCTCGACCTCGGCGGCCCCGAAGCGGTCACCGTGCGCGAGGTCGGCGCGCGGGCGGGCGTGACGCGAGGAGCGCCGTACCGGCACTTCGCGGACAAGGACAGCCTGCTGACCGCCATCGCGGCCGAGACCTGGGACCGGATCGCCAACCAAGTGCACGCCCTGCGCACCAACCCAGCCCTGCCAACAGCCGACACGCTGCGCAGCGCACTACGCCTCCTCATCGGCGTCGGCCGGGACCAGCCACACCTGTACCAACTGCTGTTCAAGCGGCCAGTGCGCGCCCAGGGCCTCAACCAAGTCCACCGCCAACTGTGCGGACCACCAGCCGACCCAGCCGCCGCCGTCCACGCGGCCGAACGCTTCCAAGACGAGTTCCTCGCCGTCGTCGCCGCCTTGGCGGGGGAACGGAACGCACGGCAATACGGTGCCCTGCTGCTGACCAGCGCCCACGGCATCGCAGGCATGGAACTCAGCGGCCACCTCGACACGGACAAGTGGCACACCACCCCGGACGAACTAGTCGACACCCTCGTCCGCATGATCACGCCCGCTGGCCAACCAACCTAGTGACACAGCAGGCAGGCGACCGGGTGTTAGTCCTCAACCGTCGACCACGCCCTGGCTCCTGCATCACCGAGCGCGATCAACACGATCAGCGGCAACACCATCCCGACGATCCCGTACGGGGTTGACGACACGGCCAGGACCACACAGCTGGCCAGTTGGAGGAACTCCACCCCCAGAACCACCCACACCGCCCACCGACGCCGGCCATGGACCCGCCGAGTCGCCACCACCAACAACACCGTGGCAGCGACGCTCACGCAGAACGTGATCACGTCCCCGGCCGCCCCCTCCGACAGGTCGGCCAGAACCAGCAACCCGACCACACCCAGCGCCACCTGCAACCAGATGACATTGAGCGCCACCCTCACCCTGCGCGGCAACTCCACGTACTCGGACGTGCTCCTAGTAGAACTCGTCATGACGCTCCTCCCCTGCGACCACCCCATTAGATGATCAGCACAGCCCGCCCAAGGCCGGATTGCCACGACATCACCCAATTGCCGGAACCACTCATTGGCGAGGTTCTCCCATGGCATGCGATTCACCGGGTGCCGTGCGAGGAGTGGCTGGAACGGAATCTGTTCTGCTCGAAGTGGCGAACGTGTGGAACGGCGCAAGATCGAGACTGGGTTTCGCCGGTAGTCAGGTATCAGGCCGAGCCCGCGGTGTGGCGCGGGGCACGCCCCGTGACTCGAAGAGCTGTCACGAGTCCGGGCCGCCCGGCATGCCGCCCAAGTAGGGTCGCGATCGCCACCGCGGACAGCTGAGCAGACAAGAGAGAACCGAATGACCAGAGACAACGACCCGGAGATGGTCGCCGAGCTGGACCGCCTCGACGGGGCAGTCAGGGCAGCGCCCGCAGGGGACACGACGGCGCAGATCGCGCTGTGGCGGCAGGTGACCGGGTTGGAGCACTGGTTCTTCATCGCGCGGGGCTCGGCCGACCAACCCCGCCCCTACGCCGCGGGCGCCGAGCAGGGGCCGATGATCTGCCTCTACAGCAGCGCCGCACGGGCGAACGAAGCCGCCCGCAGCCTCGGGCTGGCCGACGCGGGGGGTGGCGCGGCACCGTTGTTCAGTGTGCCGATGCCTGCCGCGATCGACTACGTCGCCTCGTTCGACAAAGCAGGCGTCGTCGGTGTGGCGCTGGACCATCCGCGGCTCGGTCACTACATCCCGCTCGCCAACCTGGGCCTGCTCAAGGGTTGGATCGAAGGGGCCGCTCGGTGAACGGTGCCGATCCAGGCGACAGCTTCGTCGAGGTGATCGCGCGCGAGGTGGAGGCCGACCCCGGCAACCTGGCGCTGCGTGAGGACTTCGTCACGCTGCTGATGGAGCAGGACCCGGGCCGCGCCGCCACCGAACTGGACGCGTTCGAGGCCCTCGGCGGTGATCCGGCGAGGATCCGCGTGCTGCGGGCCCGACTGATGGCGGCGCGGTTGCGCACCTCGAACCCGACGCCGCCCGCCGAGACCGCGCTGACGGCACGATCCGCGCGACCGGTTCCGGCCCCGGCCGACGATGACCGCCACCACGGCGACGCGGCTGCGTCGGCGTCGCTGTGGGACGCCGAGCGCCCGGCAGTGACGCTGGCCGACGTCGCGGGTCTCGCCGAGGTCAAGCGGCACCTGGACACCGCGTTCCTGGCCCCGCTGCGCAACCCCGAGCTGGCGGCGGCGTTCGGGCAGCGGCCGGGCGGGTCGCTGCTGATGTACGGCCCACCCGGTTGCGGCAAGACGTTCATCGCCAGGGCGATCGCGGGCGATCTAGGGGCGTCCTTCATCCACGTGACCCTCGCGGACCTGCTCAGCAAGTGGATCGGGGAGAGCGAGAAGGCGATCCAGAGCGTGTTCCGCGACGCACGCGCGGCCGCGCCGTGCGTGATCTTCTTCGACGAGTTCGACGCGCTCGGCGGACGACGCACCTCCGGTGGCGGCGGGTCGCAGTCGATGCGGATGCTCGTCACCCAGCTGCTGGAGGAACTCGACGGCGTGGCTGGCGCGAACGACGGCGTCTACTTCCTGGCCGCGACGAACCGGCCGTGGGACATCGACTCCGCGCTGCGCCGACCGGGCCGGATCGACAAGACGGTGCTCGTGCTGCCACCGGACGCGGTCGCCCGAGCGGCGATCGTCCAGGGCGCGCTGGCGGGCAAGCCGGCCGACGACGTCGATGTCGTGGCCGTCGCGGCGGCGACCGAGGGGTTCTCCGGTGCCGACCTCAGCCACCTGACGACCACCGTCCTGCAGCAGGCGATGGTCGAATCGATGGACAGCGGTGCGCTGGTGCCGGTCACCACCGCCGCGACGCTGGCCGCGATCGGCGGCATCACCCCGTCCACGACGGCCTGGTTCGACCAGGTGGCGCCGGTGCTGGAGTACGGCGTCGACGACGGCACCTTCGACCAACTCCGGGCGTACCGGGTCAAGCGGGGCATGCGATGAGGGATTTCGACGTCACGGTCCCCGATGACGGCGATGCCGTGGAGCGGAGCCTGGACCTGGCCTGGGAGCTCTTCGCAGCACAGCCGACGCACCCCAAGGTCGCCGAGCTGGCGTTGCGGGTGCTCGCGGCCCAGCCGGAGCGGAGCAGCGTGTCGCTGCTGCTCGGCAATCACCGCGAGTACTGCGGCGAGGCTGACCAGGCGCGGCGCCTCTACCTCCAGGTGGCTGGTCGCCGCGACGGCCAGTTCATCAACGCGGCTCGTGCCCTCCGGCACCTGGCGCTGGCCGTGCACGATCATCCCGAGGCGCTGCGGTGGGCGCACACCGTGCTGGGCGAGGACCACGAGGAGTGGGACGACTGGGCGGAGCTGGGCTATGCCCGGGCACTCTGCGGGGAGCACGAGGAAGGATGGCGCCAACTCGACGAGGCGGTGGCACTCTGCTCCCGCACGGCGCCGGAACTGCTCGGCAAAGCGCTCGGGAAACGTGCGGTGTACCTGCTGGGGAGCTTCGCACCACCCGACCGGTTCACCCCCGCGGCCGAGGAGGCCATCCGGGCCGACGCGGCGAACTCCTCGGTTGCCCTGCTGCTCGGCTGGGCCTATCTGGTGCAGTACCGGTTCGCCGACGCCGAACGGCTCGGTCTGCGGCTCCTGCGCGAGAACCCGACCGAAGACCTGCTGCAGAACCTGGTGGGGACGGCTCGGACGATGCTGCGGATCGTCGAGAACGCGCACGCCCAGGACATCACGCTGGAGGAGATCCGCCGCGCCGGGGTGATCGAGCTCGGGTGGCGACAACTCCGCGACCAGATGATCGGCGTCGACCTGGCCTCCGCACTGGCGGCGTTGGACGAGGTGATGCCCGCCGACCTGCGCGCCACCCTGCGACCCGGAGCCGCGATCTCCGCTGAGACCGACGGCGACAAGATCGGCTCCATGGTCGCGGAGGACCTGCTGGCCTGGCACGACGGCCAGCAGCCCGGCTCCGGCGCCGTTTGGGGGCCTGCCGAGCCGTCGTTCCGCCTGATGTCGGCAGCCGAGATCATCGCCATGACCACCGAGATCGAGGCCGACCCGGCAGCGCACCCGGACTGGCCGGAGAACGAGGCCTGGGAACAGGTGATGACCGACGACGCCGGGGCGTACCTGGTCGTCGTCGCGTTCGGGGCGCTGGTCAGGCGTCGACCCGGACACCCCGACAAGCCCGTCGCCACGTCGATGGCCGACTGGATCTGGGACCGGGTGGTCGCCTTCGGTGGTCCGGACCCGCGACCGGCGCGCGGGAAGGCCGAGGATCTCCCGACCGACCTACCCTCGTCCCGGGAAGGCCGCTGACCGGCGCAATCGCGACGATGTACGCCGCTCCAAGCGCTCAGATGCCGTCCGCGCCGACTCGATCGCCCAGCAGAGGTGGTCGACCGCCATCCGCTGGGCGTCGGCGCGGGACACCGGCCCGGGGACACCGCCCAGAAGTCGAGGGTCTCCCAGACCGCTCACCGGCGGCGGGAGCGCGCGGCCAGGCCCAGAGCCTGCCCGACATCATGGGTCACCGCGCTCGACCCGAGCGTGCACCTGAACCCCAGGACCGGGATGTCGGAGCACCCGTACGCGCGGTACAACGGTAGCGATGGAGGCTGCGGAGATGACTGAGCTGCGCCCACTAGGTGTGTTCGCCCCGCGCGCGGATGGGGCATCCAGGATCACGATCGACTCGGCGGCACCGCTGATGGGTGCGCTGGCACCGGAGTCGCGCGCGCCGGTGGCCGCCTATCTCCGGGCGGGAACGATCCTCTTCGCGATCATGGAGTACACGACCGACTCCCTCGAACAGCGCTTCGGGGTCTCCGGCGGCTCAGCGGTGCTGAGCGACGGGCTCTACTACTGGCGACTCGACGCGGCTGACTACATCGAGACCTACGGGCTCGCGGTACCCGATGGGGTGGTCGAGCACATGAGCGCGCTGGACTGGCGTCCACCAACCGTCGAAGGCGCCGCGTACGACGAGTTGTACGAGCGCCTGGTCACAGCCTTGCGGGCAGAGCACAACGCGACCGAGGACTGACCGCACCTGATCTGTTCCCCGCGAGCACCCGTTCACTGGGAACAGATTGCGACACGGCCTGCGTCGAGTTCGTTGACCGCACACCGCCCGCCGTGGCCATCGCCTTCGCCCGCGAGGCGCCGACGTCCTGATCACAAGACCAACGTCTACGCCCTGTTCTGGCTCTGCGAAGCCGCAATCCCACACCTGCCCCCGGGCGCCCATCTCACGACCCCAACTGGGGTTTCGCCGGTGGTGTGGCTGAATTCCTGGGAGGCGAGGAAGGTCAGTAGTTGAACGACAGGATGGCTTCTGGTGAGCAGGGGTCCACGAAGATGGACTCGATGCAGACCTTGATCGCGGCCCGTGCGGCCGACGCGTCGACCCGCAGCCTGCGGGAAAGGGGCCCGGAGGCCGAGGTGCTGGTGTGGGCGGACTCGCTCGAGCCAGCACTCTCCCACTTCTGGTTCTTGTAGAAGAAGAACTCGACCTTCACATACGCCTTGCCGTCGCCGGAGCGCAGGTCGGTCCAGTTGGCGCCCACCGTCGCATAGACATTGCCGTTGTTCGCGAAGTCGCCATGTGCCGCCGCGGCGTTCCCCGCGGAGGTCCGGGTGTAGATCGTCCCCCACGGCTTCCCCGCCGCCTGGGCTGCCGGCGCGATCAGCACCAACGACCCGAACACCGTGGCAACGACCGTCACGGTCGCAGCCACAGCTCGCCGAACTCCTACCCTTGTCACAGTTTCCCCTCTCACAGACGTCTGATCCGTCCAGACAACCACCACCGCCACGCCCAGTACCCACTAGTCGTTGTATCGAGGCCTTCGATTCACCCGGTAGCACGAGCGACCGCGGCGCCGAGTGGTGCCTGGCCTGGAGTCGAACCTGGCCGAGGGTGCGTCCGTCGCTGGTGGGTGATGTCCGGTGATCACCACCTCCTGCGTGATCACGGCGTGCGATGATTTCCGCCCCCCGGCGTGTCGGCGCGCGCTAGAGGTTCCGAAGGCAGCAGGCCATCACAGAGAACGTGCTCCAGGTACACAAGCGGAACGCCTGGCTTCGACGAGCCAGTTGAACGAATGGGTGCGAGCGCTCGTCCAGCACCCTGGTGGAGTGCGCGGACTGGAGCAGATCGTTGACCCTATTTCGGCCGATTCGCCAGCCTGCTCCAGTTTTGCTCCACCTGACGCCACCACGGTCCACCCGGAGGGTTGAACAAGATCGCCCGCCGACTGTGGCGCCACAGGGCCGCGCGGGCGTCGAGGTCGGCGGGGATCGAGGGCGCGTGCACCCCGGTCGCCAGCAGCAGCTAGGCCAGCGCCGCCGCGGGGTCGAGCGGCCGTTGGTCCGGGGTGTGGCCGTGCAGGGACAGGAAGATCAGCCCGTCGGGAACCGGTCGGCCAGCCGGTGTACGACGTGCACGGCGAAGGCCGTCTTGCCGACCACGGGCATCCCGTCGACCGCGTAGATCCCGATCACCCGCCCACCGGCCGCCTCGGTGGCCGACACCAAGAGCCGGAGTTCCTCCTCCCGGCCGGTGAACGAGGCGATGTCGCGGCGCGTCGTCAGGACCGGCGAGACCACCGGCTGCGCGCAGCGCCTCGGTCACCGTGTGGTGGATGTGCACCCCGCCGTGGATCACGCCCGCCTGCACGCCGGGGCCCGTGAGGACGCCGGTGACCCGGACGTCTATCCGCTGTCGTGGTGCCCGGTCGTCGGTGCCACCGCTCCGCATGCTCCCCCTCAGGTGGAGGGCCCGTCGGCACCGCGGCCCCCGGCGGCGTCGACGGACCCCGCTCAGAACCGGATCTCCGGCGATCGCAGCTGCGGCGTCGGGAACGGCGCGGGCTCGACGTCCGGGCCGGTGGGGCTCGACGGCGTGTGGGACCGGGGCCCCGCGGTGCGCTGGATCGCCTCGTTGATCAGTGCGCGGATCGCCGCCTCGCCGCCGTTGTGGAAGGCCTCGTGCACCATCTCGTGGACACGGGCGCGGTCCATGCCGAAGGCGGCGGCGATGTCGGCGGCGACGCCCGCCAGGTCGTCGGTGCGCAGGGCGCGGTTGAGCCAGGTGGAGAGTTGGGTGATCAGCGGCGGGTCCGGTGGGCGGGGTGGCAGTTCGTGCCAGAACCACTCCGGCAGGTGGAACGGCTCCGGGCCGGGGATCGGCACCCGCGGCAGTTCCGGCAGGTGCACCGGTGGCGTGCCGCCCGGCGACGGCGTGGGGTGGTTCGTGCCCAGGTCGATGTGGTACTCGCGCCGGGTGATGCTCACGTCCACCTTGCGCAGGCTCGGGTCGTCGGTCTCCGGGCCCTCGGACGGCTCCCCGAGCGAGTACGCGCGGATCTGCGCCCTGGTGTCGTCGTCGGTGATCAGGGACTGCAACCGGTCGCGCACCGCCTCGGCCCGGCGCTGGCCCAGTTCCCGGTTCGCGGCCTCGTCGCCGCGGCGGTCGGAGCCGCCGGTGAGCGTGACGAACCCGCCGAAGGTGAGCGGCTGGGCGTTCAGGTCGGCCGCGATCGCCTCGATCACGGCGACGTGCTCCGCGGTGAGGTCGGCCGAGCCGGTCTCGAAGCCGGTCAGCGACTCCTCGGTCGAGCTGCTCCGCGGTCCGGACCCGGTGTCGCCGGTGGGCAGTGGGCCGCCCGCGAGCCGTTGCCAGGTGAGCAGTCCGGCCACGCCGTCCCCGGAGAGGCCGTGGTGCAGCTGGAAGGCCGCCAAGCGCTGCCGCAACTGGTCGTCGAACTCGCCCATCGCCTGCGCTCCCTAGAATCCGTGGCTGGTCAGCAGGGTGTCGAGGTAGTCGACCCACTCCCCGGAATCGCCGGGCCTGACCTCGGGGAACGAACTCACGTCCACGGCCGCCGCCGCGTCCTGGGCGGGCTGCGCGGCGATCGGCACGCCGTACTGGGCGAAGACCGCGACCTTGTCCGGCTGCCCCTCCGCGTAGGCGATGAACCCGGCGGCCGACGTCCCGGCGCCGTGCTGGTCGGCTTCGTAGCGGAACCACGCCGCGAACTGCTCCCACGACGCGTCCTGACCGTCCCACCGGGGGCCGTGCTCGGGCAAGAACGCCGCCCAGGCCGCACTGTCGTCCGCCGCGGCGGGCTCGACCGCCGCGGCGGTGAGTTCCGCGTGGTAGGCGGGCAGGTCCGTCCCCAGTCGGGCCATCTGCTCGACCGTCCCCGCGGGGTCCACGTCGTTGGCCGCCATGTGCTCGACGAACTGCTCGACCGTCTGCCCGTCGACCCCGGCCGACCCCGCGTTCTCCGCGAGCGCGGTCGAGAACTCCGACCACTCCGGCCTGCCCGCCGCGGCGAGCTGGTCGTGGGTCGCGCGGACCAACTCGAACCACCGCTCTGCGGCGGCGGCGTCATCGTGGTGCACCGCCGTGATCGCGGAACTCAAGGCCGCTTCCATGCGATCGAGGCTAGCCAGATCCGATGATCACGCCCGGGTCCGGCGGGGCGCGCGATCGGGCAGGTCCAGCCGCACTTTCGGGCCGCCCCGGACGGGCTGGGCCCGCGCGGGCGGCGGAGTGCCCGGCCGCGGGTGAGGCACGATGGGGTATGCGGGTCTGGTGGTCGTCACTCAGTGTGCCTCGACGGCGGCTGATGGCCGCCCTGACCACGGTGGTGCTGGTCGGTGCGGTCGTGGTCGGGATCCTCGCCACGCGTGGTCGGGCCGTCCCGACCGCCGTGCAGGACCGGCCCGGGCCGATCCTGCTGGTCCCGGGCTACGGGGGCAACCGCGACTCGCTCGCCGCGCTCGCCGACCGGCTGCGCGCGACCGGCCGGACCGCCACCGTGCTGACCCTGCCCGGCGACGGCACCGGCGACCTCAACGCCCAGGCCGCCGCGCTCGAGGACGCCGTCCGCGCCGCCATCGACGACGGTGCCCCCTCGGTCGACCTGATCGGCTACTCCGCGGGCGGCGTCGTCGTCCGGCTCTGGCTCGCGGGCCACGACACCGCCCGGGCGGCCCGGCGGGTGGTCACCCTCGGTGCCCCGCTGCACGGGACCCGGTTGGCCGGGGAGGGGGGCGTGCTGGTGCCCGGTGCCTGCCCGGTGGCCTGCGCCCAGCTCACCCCGGGCAGCACCCTGCTCACCCAGGTCGACCGGCGGCCGGTCCCGGCGGCGCTGCCGTGGCTGTCCATCTGGACCGACGACGACCAGACCGTCCGACCGCCGGACTCCGCCCGGCTCACCGGCGCGGTCAACGTCGCCGTGCAGCAGCTCTGCCCGGGAGCGGTCGTCGCGCACTCGCAGTTGCCCACCGACCCCCTGGTCACCGGGCTCGTCCTGCGGGCCCTCGCCGGACCGGCGCCGCTGGACCGCGCGCCGACGGGCTGCTAGCTGGTGATGTCCTTGGCGGCGAAGTTGGCCCAGGACGCGCCGAAGAACAGGGCGATGTAACAGGCTTGCAGCACCAGGCCGCTGTCGATGTTGCGCCACAGGATCGGGTCGCGGAAGAAGTCGATCCAGGACAGCCAGTAGTTCGTCGGCAGGTAGGGCTTGATCGAGTCCGCCGCTTGCAGCGTCTGCAGGACCGAACTCGCGATCAACACGGCCAGCGCGGCCAGCGCGGCGCCGATCGCCGAGTCGGACAGGGTGGAGAAGAACAGCGCGATGCTGCCGAACCCGAGCATGCACACCACGATGTAGCCGATCGCGCCAAGCAACCGCAGCGCCAACTCACCCGGGCCCAACGTCACCCCGGACAACGACGTCGCCGCGCCGGACTGCCCCACCGCCTCGGCGCCGGTGCCGAACAGCGCCAAGCCGACCACCAGGGAGGTCACCACCACCATCGTGATCGCGAGCACGATGAACACCGCCAGCGCCACCATCTTCGCCACCAACACCCGCGACCGCGACACCGGCCGCACCAGCAGGTAGCGCAAGGTTCCAGTCGCCGCCTCACCCGCCACCGCGTCCCCAGCGAACACCGCGACCGCCAACGGCAGGAACACGGGCAGCACCAACGCCAACGCCGCCGCGGGGAACAGCGCACCATTGCGCAGCACCGCGGACAGGAACGCCCCACCCTGCCCAGGCGGCGGCGCGAGGTTCGACACGGAGAGCAGCACCGCCACCAAGGCGGGCAACGCGCACAGCAGCCCGATGCTCAGCCACACGCGGGGCCGCGAGGCCAGCTTGCGCAACTCGACGGCGATCACCGCCGCACCTCGCCATCCGGGGCACCGGTGTGGTCACCGGGGTGGAGATCCCCGGAGATCCGCCCCGCCGCCGAGTCCGGCTCGGCCTCGGGATCGGGTCCGCGCCGGTGGGTCGCGCTGTCGCCGGTGCGCCCGGTGGTGGTCGCGTCCGGTTCGCCCGGCGTCTCGCCGGGAAGGTGGTCCCCGGTCGTTGGTCGCTCGGCGACCGTCGGGTCTGGTTCGCGTGGATGATCGGTGCGGTCACCACCACGGGTGGGTCTCGTGCGCCGCTGGGCCGCGCCTGGGTCCGGTGGCCGGTCGACGCGGTCGCCGCTGTCCCCTGTGGACTCCAGGACCACCTGCTCCAGGGTCCGCCGCAGCTCCGCGATCCCCGACACCCGCAGCCCCCGCCGCACCAGTTCCGCGTTCAGCTCCGCCGCGTCGGCGTGGCGCACGGTCAACTCCTCGCCGTCGCGCGCGACCACCCGCCCGGCCAGCAGCGCCGCCACCGCCGCGACGTCCGGACTGCGGACCAGTACCTGCCCCGTCGGCGCTCGCAGGTTGTCCAGGTCGTCCTGCAGGACCATCCTGCCGCGGTCCACGATCCCCACCCGGGTGCACAGCAACTCCACCTCGGCGAGCAGGTGGCTGGACAGGAACACCGTGGTCCCGCCCTCGTTCAGCGCGATGAGCAGGTCGCGAATCTCCCGGATCCCCTTGGGGTCCAACCCGTTCGTCGGCTCGTCGAGGATCAGCAGGCTCGGTCCGCGCAGCAGCGCGGCGGCCAGGCCGAGGCGCTGGCGCATGCCCAGCGAGTAGGCCGACACCGCTCGTTTGTCCACACCGGACAGTCCGACGCGGGCCAGCGCGTCCTCCACCCGGTCGACCCGGCCCCGCCGCCCGCCACCGGGACCGGCCGCGTCGAACAGGGACAGGTTCCGCCTACCCGAGAGGTGCGGGTAGGCCGCCGGACCCTCCACCATCGCGCCCACCCGGGGCAACACCCGGGCCGCGGCGGCGGGCATCCGCTCGCCCAGCACCTCGATCTCGCCCGCGGTGGCGTGCACCAGCCCCAGCAGCATCCGCACCAGCGTCGTCTTGCCCGAGCCGTTGGGCCCGAGGAACCCGAACCGGTCACCCGCGCGCACGTCCAGGTCGACCCCGTCGACCGCGGTGATCCGACCGAACCGCTTGGTCAGCCCGCGGGTCCGGATCACCGGCCGCGCCCGGACTGGGCGATCAGCTCGGTCGCGGCGGCGCGCAGGACGACCGTGTCGACCATCCCGACCAGCAGGTACCACCGGCGGACCCGCTGCGCCCGCACGACGACCACCGACAGCGGGGCGACCGCCAACGACACGACCCGCCCATTCGGCACCGTCTCGTCGCGCGCCCCGGCCTTCCCGCCCGCGTCCGCCGCGGCCAGCCCCACCTCGCGCGGCACCGGCAGCGCCACGAACGAGGACAACCCCGTCCCGTACACACCCACCCCGCGCACACCGGCACCGTCGGTCTGCCGCAGCGACCGCCCGGCCAGGCTCGCGGGCACGTCGTCATCGCCGAGCGCCCCGAGCGCCCCGGCCAGATCGGGTGCCTCGACGGTGCTGAACCCGGAGTCCCGCCCCACGTCCGGGGTCAGCACGTCATCCCCCGGCCGGTCCGGGGCGAACTCCTCGAAGGCGCTGACCAGCACCGGTCGTTCCGCACCCCGCGGCGTCACCTCGACCAGCACCGGCACCCCGCTCGCGGCGTCCACCCACACGTCGACCCGCCCGATGGTGGTGTCCGGATCGGCGGGCACGAGCCGCAACCCCTCGGCCCGGCGCCCCGCGACCGCCCGCGCGCCCAACCCGGACACCGCGTCGCCCGCGGCGGTCGCAAGCAGCCCGCGGGCCAGGTCGGGGGGCAGGAGGTCACCGGCGCGCGGCACCCGGACCGGCGGTGTCCCGACGAGCTGGGTCACCTGGTCGGCGCCGTAGTCCCAGACGAACTCGCCGTCGGCGGTCCGGTAGGTGTCCCGCTCGCCGACAGTGGAGAGCACGTCGAACCGCCACCGCTCCGGCGAGTCGTACCAGGACCGCACCGTGGTCACCCCGGTCACCAGCGCGGACACGTCCTCCAGCTTCGGCAGCACCGGCAACGGCAGCGACCCCCGGATCACCGCCACCCCCTGGTGGGCCTGGCGATCCGAACGTGCCACCCGCTCCCGCAACGCACTCGCGTCGACCGTCCCGGCCGGAGCGGTCACGGCGGTCACGATCGCGGGTGTCCCCAGCACGACGGCCAGGGCCGCGACGAGCACACCCCACCGCCAGCTACCACGAGTCCGGATACCCGCCACGACCACCACCGATCCACCACCAGCGACGATACGTCGCCCTGGACACCCGCGCCGGACGCGTGCCTCCCCGGGTGGCGGGACCTATCGCGGGACCCCGGTGCGACCGATCGCGTCGGCGAGGCGGTCGAGGCCGGCGAGCAGCCAAACAGGTCGAATGAGCCAAGAACACCGGCGCCCGCAAGAGCTACACCTATCTGCACCCCGCTGTCGACGGGTTACTCCCGCCTGGCCTCCATCGAGGCGCTGCCGGACGAGAAAGCCCGTGGAACCAACGTCGACCCAGCCCGCCCCGAGCAGAACAGCGGAGGCGCCTACTCCACCGTTCAGGACCAGCACCACGCCTACTCCTGGCGCCGTGTCCGCCGACCCTCCAAGCCGACCGCCCCGACACCGGGGGCGGCCAATCGTGCCGTTAGCGCCCAGTGCCAACCGTGCTCCACCGGCGATTCGAGGTCGTACGTGCCGCGCTCGTCCATGCGCCAGGTAGCACCACCGGGTTGAGACCCGGCGCGACGGCATCTGTGGCGCGCATTACCAGGATCCGCTGGAGCAGCTTCTGCCCCCTTTTCAGCGTCCATTCTGGACACTGCTCCACTCTTGCTCCAGCCAATCGCGCAAACGTCCACATGACACAGATAAACAAGATCGCCCGCCGACCGTATTCACGCAGGTCAGCGGGCGATAATGATAGATATTCAGTTGTGGAGCTGAGGGGACTCGAACCCCTGACCCTCACACTGCCAGTGTGATGCGCTACCAGCTGCGCCACAGCCCCAGGTCAGTCACACCGGCGACTGCTCCCGGCGTGCTGCGCATACGTTACAACACCGGGTTGCCGGGACAAAAATCGGGGGTGGGTGGCCCGGCCCCTTCCCAGGTGGGGCCGGGAGTGTTAGACCGGTGGGCGTGACCGGAGTGGACTTTCCAGCGATGGTGGACCCCGCGGCCGAGGGCATGGACCGGCAGCGGCGGCGCGACGTGCAAGAGGGTGCGCTGCGCGGGCTGGTCGACCGGTTGCTCGACGCCGGGGGTATGCAGGCGGGGCGGTTGCGGGACAGCGGGGTGACCTCCGGTGGCGACGTCACCCTGGACGAGCTGCACAAGCTGCCGACCGTTGGCAAGCGCGACCTGTGGGAGCACTACCCGCACGGGTTGAGGGCGGTGGAGGCTGACGAGATCGTCTGCGTGCACGGCTCCTCCGGGACCGGCGGTAGGCCGACCCTGATCCCGTACACCGCGCACGACCTGGGGATTTGGGCTGAGGTGGTGGCGCGGGCGCTCGGGGGCGCCGGGGCCACCAACCGCAGCGTTGTGCACAACGCGTACGGGTATGGGTTGTTCACGGGTGGGGTGGGGATCCACCACGGCGCTATTCGGCTGGGTGCGACCGTCGTGCCGATGTCCGGCGGGATGACCGAACGGCAGGTGCGCCTTGTCCAAGACCTGCGCCCCGACGTCCTGACCTGCACGCCCTCGTACGCGATCCACCTCGGTGAGGCGATGGCCGCGGCGGGAGTGGTGCCGACCAGTCTCAAGGTCGGGGTGCACGGCGCCGAGCCGTGGACGCACGAGATGCGGTTGCAGATCGAGCGGTTGCTGGGGATCCGCGCGCTGGACATCTACGGGCTGTCGGAGATCATCGGCCCGGGGGTGGCCTGCGAGTCGCTCGACTCCGAGGGCATGCTCAACATCGCCGAGGACCACTTCTACCCCGAGTGCGTCGACTCGGACGGGCTACCGGTGCCCGACGGCACCCCCGGTGAGCTCGTCTTCACCACGCTCACCAAGACCGGTATGCCCCTCTTGCGCTACCGCACCGGGGACGTCGCCACGCTCGCGCCGCCGGTCGAGGGATCGCAGCGGACGTTGCGGCGGATGTCGAAACTGCTGGGCCGCAACGACGACATGTTGGTGATCCGCGGCGTGAACGTGTTTCCCACCGAGGTGGAGGCCGTCCTGCTCTCTGACGGCCGCGTGCTCCCGCACTACCTCGTCGTCGAGGACCGGCGGGTGGCCGCGCGCGCCGAGCTGCGGGTGGCTGTCGAGCCGGTGGCCGGGGCCGACCCCATCGAGCTGCGGGCGGCGCTTGACGCGGCTCTAAGGGAACGGCTCGGAATCGGGTGCGACGTACGGGTGCTCGAACCGGGCAGCGTGCCGCGGACCGAGGTGGGCAAGGCGCGGCGCCTGGTCCGGTGGACCGAGGGCCCCGCGCCACTGCCCGGCCTCGCTTAGCGCTACCGCCTAGGCGGCTGGCGGACGGAGTACCTGCGTGGCCATTCCCGTAAGCACGCACAGCACACCGCGCTGCTGGTGCACCACCTGTTCTCCGGGTGCTGGTGGCTGACCTCGCCGAGGCGCGGCGGGCGGTCACCGGTGCACGAACGACGCTGTTCACCATGGCGCTGGTCGTGATCGGCATCAGCCGGTTCGTCGACTCCGGGCTGTCCGCGTCGCTGCCGCACGACAGCGGGGGCTGGTGTTCACACCCAGTCCGAAGGCCCCCACATCGCGACGTCTCGGGCGGGCTCAGCCCTGGCTGTTGCCGACCAGGTTCGCCAGCCACCCCTTGTTGGAGGTGTCGACGACCTTGTTGTCCACCGCCACCGTCGGCGTGCCGAAGCCCTTCTGGCCGTTGCCGAAGTCCTGCTGCAGGTAGTCCGTCGACTTGATCTGCTGGTAGGCGGCGCTCACCTCGGCGTCGTACTTGCCCGCGCGCACCCCGTCGGCAAACGTTTGCGAGCTCAGGCCGACGGCCTTGCCCAGGTCGATCAACTGGTCCTTGGTCCACCCGCGGGCGCCCTCTTCCGGCTGGTCGCCGAAGAGGCTCTTGTGGAACGGGAGGAACTTGCCCTCGTCGGCGGCGAGCAGCGCCGCGTTGGCCGAGTCGGTGGAGTAGCCCGCCGGGTCCGAGCGGGTGTTGAGCAGGTTGACGATGTGGTAGCGGACCTTGACCGTGCCCGCTGTCAGCTTATCCTCGATCTCCTGCCCGTAGGTCTTCTCGAAGTCCCCGCACACCGGGCACAGGAAGTCCTCGTAGACGTCGACGGTGACCTTCGCGCTGTCCTTGCCGACCAGCACCGTCGCGCCGTCGCGCTTGACCGGGACGTCGAAGCCCACGGTGGCGACCTTGATGGCGCTGCCCGCCGTGGCGTCCTTCTTGCTGTTGGTGTAGATCACCCCGCCGATCACCGCGGCGGCGATGACCAGGACGACCAGCACGCCGATGATGACCTTGTTGCGGTCGCCGCCCGCCTTGCGCGCGGCCACCACCGGGTTCTTCGCCGCGGGCCTCGTGCCCGCTCCCTGGTTCTGCCGACGCTTGCGCGCGTTGCGCTCCGCTCCGCCCACCTGACCCGATCCTCCCTAGCTCGTCCGCACCGGCTCCTCGACGCGGCCCGCGAGCCTGCCGTCGAGCGAGAACCGGGTGCGCGGCCTGACCATCAGCCACACCGCCAGCGCCAGGAACCCGATGTCCCTGGCGATTTCCTCCGGGTACCGCGTGTCGCCCTGGGCGACCGGACCGCCGCCGCCGAAGCAGCCGCAGTCGATGCTGAGCCCGCGCGCCCAGGACTGGGCCACCGCGGCGATGAACGCCAGCAGCACCAGCCCGGACAGCACGGCCGTGAGCCGGGTGCCCAGCCCCACGAGCAGCAGCAGGCCCAGCGCGAGCTCGAGGAACGGCATGGCGGCCGCGACCACGCTGACCACACCGCCGGGCAGCACGTCGTAGGCCTGCACGGCGATGAAGGTCTGGTTCGGGTCGGCCACCTTGAGCCCGCCGGAGACCAGCCAGACCGCGGCCAGTCCGAGGCGGGACAGCGTGCCGACGACGTCGAGCACCGTCCCTTTCGTCACGCTCCAGGAGGCTACCCGCGCACACTGAGCGCAACCTGAGAAGCTGGACCCGTGATCGCCCTCGCCCAGCTCCCGGACCTGCCGGTCCGCGCTGCCCTGGGCGAGATCACCCGGACGGTGGACGCCGCGGGCGTCGCGGTGCTGGTCGCGCCGCCCGGCACCGGCAAGACGACGCTCGTGCCGTTGGCGTTGGCCGACGCGGGCAAGGTCGTGGTGGCCGAGCCGCGCAGGCTCGCCGCACGCGCGGCGGCCGCGCGCATGGCGGCCCTCTTGGGCGAACCGGTCGGTCGCACGGTCGGCTACGCGGTGCGCGGCGACCGCAAGACGTCCAAGGACACCCGCATCGAGGTAGTGACGTCCGGGTTGCTCGTCCGACGACTGCAGAACGACCCAGAACTATCCGGTGTGGACACTGTGCTGCTCGACGAGTGCCACGAGCGCCACCTCGACGCCGACCTGCTGCTCGCCCTCCTCTTGGACGCCCGCGATGGCCTCCGCCCGGACCTGCGCCTGCTCGCCACTAGCGCCACCGTCGCCGAAGGCAGACTTGCCGAGCTGCTCGGCGGGGCACCGGTAATTCGCGTTGCGGCGCGGACGTTTCCGGTGGAAATGCGCTACCTGGCGCCCCTTAGGGGCGAACGGATCGAGCAGTGCGCCGCAAGAGCAGTACGGGCAGCAGTGTCCGAACTAGACGGTGACGTCCTGGTCTTCTTGCCCGGTGCGGCAGAGATCCGCCGTGTGACTGAGGCGTTGCGCAGTATCGACGCAGACGTCCTCCCGTTGCACGGCAGGCTATCCACGGCGGACCAAGACGCCGCGCTAACACCCGGTCCGCGCAGACGGGTAGTGCTATCGACGGCGGTGGCGGAATCCAGTTTGACGGTGCCCGGCGTGCGAATCGTGATAGATGCTGGCCAGTCGCGCGTAGCGCGGGTGGATCACCGGCGCGGTCTATCCGGTCTCGCGACAGTAAGAGTGTCCGCGGCGGTAGCCGACCAGCGGGCGGGCCGCGCGGGTCGGGAAGCGCCCGGTTGGGTCTACCGGTGCTGGCCAGAGCACGAGCACGCGACACTCCCCCGCTACCCCGAACCGGAGATCCGCACCGCCGACCTCACCCGGCTCGCCTTGGAGCTGGCTTGCTGGGGCACCCCGGACGGCACCGGTTTGCGCTGGTGGGACCCACCGCCCGCCGGACCGCTGGCAGTCGGGCGGGAGACCTTGACCGCGCTCGGCGCCTTGGCCGACGGCAAGGTCACCGCGCGCGGCACCGCCATGGCCCGCCTCGGCCTGCACCCTCGGCTCGCCCGCGCGCTCTTGGACGGAGCGGCGAAACTGGGCGCGGACAACGCCGCCGAGGTAGTCGCGATCCTCGACGACGACGGTCTTGCCGGAAGCACCGACCTCGACTCGAGCCTGCGCGCGCTCCGCAACGGCTCACCGTCAACCACCCGGTGGCGACGCGAGACTCGTCGCCTAGCCGCGTTGGTCGAAGGTCCGCGCGGCAAGACAAACGACCCTGCGCTGGTAACCGCTCTTGCGCACCCAGAACGCCTAGCGCGAAGACGTTCCGCGAGCACACCGGTCTACCTGATGGCGGGTGGCACTGCCGTCGAGCTCCCACCCGGCAGCGGTCTAGGGGACCCCGAGTGGTTGGCGGTCGCGGTCGCGGACCGACCACCGGGTGCCGCGCACGGTCGAGTCCGGTTGGCCGCGCGCGCGGACGAGCAACTAGCCATCGCCGCCGCACCCGCGCTACTGGTCACCGAGGAGCAGGTCGCTTGGGTCGACGGTGACGTGGTGGCGCGCCGGGTCCGCAGGCTGGGCGCCATCGTGCTGCACGAGCGCGCGCTGCCCAATCCGCCCGGCGACGCCGTCCGCGCCGCGGTACTGGATGGGCTGCGCAAGTCCGGCTTGGAGCTGGTGCGCTTTTCCGCCGCCGCCCAATCCCTGCGCGAACGCCTCGACCTGCTGCACCGCACCCTGGGCGACCCGTGGCCCGCCGTCGACGACAACGCTCTGCTCGCTAACGCCGAGAGCTGGATCGGCAACGCCCGCGACCGCGCGAGCCTAAGCAGACTGGACATGACTAACGCGCTGCGGGTTCTCCTACCGTGGCCTGCGGCTACCCGGTTGGAAGAGTTGGTGCCAGAACGGGTAGAGGTTCCTTCCGGGTCCAAGGTGCGCTTGGACTACTCCGGAGACTCCCCCGCGCTACCGGTAAAGGTGCAAGAGGTCTTCGGCTGGACGTCCAGCCCGACGGTAATAGACGGACGAGTGCCCGTAGTCCTCCACCTGCTGTCGCCCGCCGGTAGACCTGTCGCGGTTACCGGCGACCTCGCGTCGTTCTGGGCCTCGGGCTACCGGCAAGTGCGCTCGGAGCTGCGCGGCCGCTACCCCAAGCACCGCTGGCCGGAAGACCCGATGGCCGCGCCGCCCACCCGGCACAGCATCCAGCGCAGGTCCTGACCTCGGCGAGTACCGAGACAAGCCCCGGTGCCCTGGAGCATGCTGTCGGGGTGAGCACGCAGACACACGCGGGCACCGGGGTGTGGTTCCGGCTGGCCGTCCTGCTCAAGGGCGCCGACGGGGTACTGCAGGTGCTCACCGCGTTCCTCCTGCTGGTGGTGCCGCCGTCGGTGATCACCGGGGTGGCCAACGCGGTGATCACCCGCGACCTGGTGGGCGACCACGACGGCACCCTGGCCCACCACCTCTCCCGCGCCGCGCAGGACTTCGCCGACGGCGGTGGCACCCGCACGTTCGCCATCGTCTTCCTACTGCTGCACGGCCTGGTGAAGATCGGGCTGGTCACCGCCCTGCTCAAGCGGATCAGGCCGATGTACCCGGTCGCCGCGGTCGTGCTCGGCCTGTTCGTCGGCTACGAGGTCTACCGCGCGATCCGCACCGGCTCGATCGGGCTGCCGGTCTTCGCCGCGATCGATGTGGTGATCATCGTGATGATCGTCCGCGAGTACCGGCGGCTGCCAGTGGGCGGTTTGTCCGGCTGAGTCGCGCGGGTACGTGACGGGGTATGCGGCAGAGTGGACCCGAGGGCGGCCTGACGGGCTGGGCGTTGGACGTGATGGACACCCTGGGCGGGCCCGGCGCCGGACTGCTGGTGGCCGCCGAGAACCTGTTCCCGCCGCTGCCCAGCGAGGTGTTCCTCCCGCTCGCGGGCTTCGCCGCCAGCCGGGGCGGCATCAGCCTGTTCAGCGCGATCTTCTTCACCACGCTCGGCTCCCTGGTCGGCGCGCTGGCGCTGTACTGGCTCGGCGCCCGGCTCGGCCGGGACCGGCTGCGCGCGCTGGTCGCCAGGGTGCCGCTGCTCGACGTGTCCGATGTGGACCGGTCGGAGCGCTGGTTCGCCGAGCACGGCGGCAAGGCGGTGTTCTTCGGCCGGATGGTGCCGGTGTTCCGCAGCCTGATCTCGATCCCCGCCGGGGTCGAGCGGATGCCACTGTGGCGGTTCGCGCTGCTGACCGCCGGGGGAAGCCTCGTGTGGAACTCGGCGTTCGTGCTCGCCGGGTTCCTCTTGGGCCAGAACTGGCACCTCGTCGAGGGCTACGCCTCGGTGTTCGAGTACGCGGTGGCCGGTACCGCCGTCCTGGCCATCGGCTGGTTCGTGGCGAAACGGCTGCGCGCGCGACGGCGATGACCAACCGGGCCGCTGTTCGGGCGGGCCGCCCAGGCCCACCGCTGTGAACCACCTCACCGCGGCGGGCCAGAGCACGCGCCGGACCCGGCCGGGACTGGTTCGATGGGGACTCACTGCGGAGGAGGAGCCCATGCGGCGGTTGGTGGTCCTGCGGCACGCGAAGTCGGCCTGGCCGGAGGGCGTGCCCGACTACCGGCGTCCCCTCAACGACCGCGGCAGGCGCGACGCCCCGGCGGTCGGCAGCTGGTTGGCCGAGCACCTCGACGGTATCGACCTGGCCCTGGTGTCCCCCGCGACCCGGACCCGGCAGACCTGGGAACTGGCCTCGGCGGAGTTACCGGCGGTCCCACCGACCACTTTCGACGAACAGCTCTATGGCGAGGGCGCCGACTCCATCCTGGCCGTGCTGACCACCCTCGCCGACTCCCCCAAGACGGTCCTGCTGATCGGCCACAACCCCGACCTGGAAGACGTCGTGGAGACCCTCACCGGCACCCGCCCGATCTTCAAGACGAGCAGCCTCGCCCTGCTGACCTGGCACGGCAAACACCTCACCACCACCCCCCACTCCGCCATCCTCACCCACACCGAAACCATCCGCGCCTAATCAAGGGATGCTTTAATCCCTTTCAGGGATGATTTAATCCTTTCTCGCCGGTGCGGCGACCCTTCCTTTCCCACGCGCTATTCTCGGCGAAGTTCACGAGGCGGAGCGCGCGGAGGACTGGGTGGCGAAGGACGGGGCAGCGGTCGCCGATGTGGTCAACGCCCGCATGAAAGACCTGAAGATGACCCAGACGGCACTCATGGAGCGCGCGGGCCTCTCCAAGTCCACCGTCCGGGAAATCCGTGGCGGCGTGGTCCGGGAGAATCGGAGCACCCACACCCTCCAGGCGATTTCCCAAGCCCTGGGTTGGCGCGCGGACTACCTGCACAAGGTCGAAGCGGGCGAGAACCCCTCAGCGGAAGCCGAGCCCACCGCAGAAGAAGCCCTCAAGAACCACATCGTCGACATCATGCAAACCCACCTCGGCGCCCAGACAGCCATCCTGACCGAAATGAACCACACCCTCAACCGCCTGGCTGACGCATTCCTCCCCAAATCCCCCGACCACCTACCGCCCCACATCGACTGAGAACCACCCACTCGAACGCGATCGCCAAAGCCGTGAGCACCCCAGCCCCAATGCGATCGCCGAAGGCGTAAGCGAACCCACCCACCAACTCCCGCATCCCGATGCGATCGGCGAAGCCGTGAGCGAGCCCCACCCCACCCAACTCGCTCACCCCCGATGCGATCGGCGAAGCCGTGAGCGAGCCCCCCACCCGACCACGCTGGTTCGGCCACCGATCGCACCGTGGGGGTCTGGGGGCTCGGCCCCCAGAAATTGAAACGGACGACCCGGCCTGCGCTTTCCGCAGGCACGAGCCGCCCGAGTCCGTGGAGGTGCCGGGAATCGAACCCGGGTCCTCTGTCGTTTCACCAGGACTTCTCCGTGCGCAGTTCGCTATGCCTCTACTCGACCCCACCGATCACGCGAACAAGCCGGTGTGACGGGCCCAGTCACTGTGAGTTTCCCGTTCAGGCCCCGTGACCGGGACTGGCGGTGAGCCTCCTAGCTGATGCCGGCTACCGGGGCGGAGGCATCCCCGGGCCGACAGACTCACACTCGCTTAGGCAGCGAGGGCGAAGTCAGCGCGACTGTTAGTCTTGGCGCTTATTGGTTTGCGAGCGACGCTTGAGGTGGTCATCTCGCCTGCACCTGCACGCTTCTCCTGACTAGACGTCCAGAGTCGAAACCGTTCACCCCCGTGTGGGTAGGGACTGTCTTGCTCCCCCCACCTTAGCCCCTCCGGCCGCTCGGATCATCCCGGATACCGGTGGTGGGGCCAGCCCTACCACGACCCCGGTGGCGCCCCCCATGGAGAAGGGCCCCTCCAGGGGTGATGCTGGTGGTCAACGGCACGAGGAGGGGACGAAGATGACCACCATCCACAGCGACGGCACCCGGCCGCGCCCGTCGGTGTTCGGCTCGCTGGGGTACCTGCTGATGAACCTGGTCGTGGGCATCCTCGGCTTCGTGGGGATCGTGACCGCCTGGGCGGTCGGGGCGGGCACCGCGGTGGTGTGGGTGGGGCTGCCGGTCTTGGCGCTCGCCATCCTCGGCACCCGCGGCGCCGCGCGGGTCGAGCGGGCCAGGGTGTACGCGATGCTCGACACCTACATCGCCACCCCGTACCCACCGCTGCCGGTCACCGGGCGGTGGAAGGCGCGGCTCAAGGACGGCGCGACCTGGCGGGACACCGCCTACTTCGTCCTGCTGCTGCCGATCGGCGTCGCCGAGTTCTCGATCATGATCGCGCTCTGGTCGGCTTCCGCGTGGCTGGTGGCGCTGCCGCTGGTCTACCGCTTCCTGCCCGACGGCGCCTGGCTGCTCTGGGACACCGACCACCCGCGCATCGTGGTCGACTCGTTCCTCGAGGCGCTGCCCTTCGCCGGGGCCGGGCTGGTCCTGCTGGCCCTCACGGTGCCGCTGACCAGGGCGATGGGCGCCGCGCACGCGGTGTTCGCGCGGTCGGTGCTGGGGCCGTCGCAGGCCAAGATCCGGTCGCTGGAGCCGTGGGAGTCCGACGGCGTGCGGGTCGGGGTCTGAGGCCATGCGCGACCGCAGGTACCCGAACCCGGCGCTGGCGATCCTCTACCTGGTGGGCGGCTTCCCGCTGAGCCTGTTCACCTTCATCGTGACCCTCGTCCTGCTCTGCGTGGGCGTCGGCACCGTGGTCATCTGGGTGGGGGTGCCGCTGCTGGTGGGCAGCGCGGTGCTGGCCCGCTCGTTCGGCAACACCCACCGGGCCTGGGCGCGCGCCATGACCGGCGCCGACCTGCCGAACCTGCCGGTGCTCACCGAGGACCGCGGCGCGCTGCGGCAGTGGCGGGCGCTGCTCACCGACCGCCGGACCTGGCGCGACATCGCCTTCCTGGGCATGGAGCTGCCGCTGTCGGTCTTCGGTTTCGCCCTGGCGGTGGCCAGCGTCCCGCTGGTCCCGCTGGCGCTGTGGCTCACCCCGCGCTACGCCTGGCTGCACTCCCAGCTCGCGGTGGCCATGCTCGGCCCGGACCGCACCGCCGACCTGACCGCCAAGGCCGAGCACCTGCAGGCGTCCCGGGCGCGCGGGGTGGACGCGGCCGAGGCCGAGCGGCGGCGGATCGAGCGCGACCTGCACGACGGCGCCCAGCAGCGGCTGGTCGCGGTGGCCATGGGCCTGGGCCGGGCCAAGGGCAAGCTGGACGCCGACCCGGACCTGGCCCGGGCGCTGATCGACGAGGCGCACGCCGACGCCAAGCTGGCCGTCGCCGAGCTGCGCGACCTGGCCCGCGGCATCTACCCGGCCGTCCTGGGCGACCGCGGCCTGGACGCGGCGCTGTCGTCGCTGGCGGCCAAGTGCCCGGTGCCGGTCGAGGTGGCGGTGGCGGTCGAGCCGCGACCGCCCGCCGCGGTGGAGAGCACGGCGTACTTCATCGTCGGCGAGTCGCTGACCAACATCGCCAAGCACTCGGGCGCGCGCAACGTCACGGTCAAGGTGTGGCGGCACGAGCGCGGCAGCGGCGACCAGGTCGTCGTCGAGATCACCGACGACGGCGACGGCGGCGCGAGCATCCGCCCGGGGGGTGGGCTGGCGGGCCTGGCCGACCGCGCTGCCACGATTGACGGCGTGATGACCGTGGTGAGCCCCATCGGTGGGCCAACAGTGATCAGGGCGGACCTGCCGTGCGAGTGGTGATCGCCGAGGACTCGGTGCTGCTGCGGGTGGGGGTGACCAGGCTGCTGGCCGACGAGGACATCGAGACCGTCGCGGCGGTCGAGGACGGCGACGCACTGCTGGAGGCGGTCAGCGAACACCGCCCCGACCTGGCGATCGTCGACGTCCGGATGCCGCCGACCTTCACCGACGAGGGGCTGCGGGCCGCGCTGCGCGCCCGCGAGGAGGTGCCGGGGCTGCCGGTGCTGGTGCTCTCGCAGTACGTCGAGGAGCGCTACGCGGTCGAGCTGCTGGCGGGCGGCGCCGGGGGCGTGGGCTACCTGCTCAAGGAGCGGGTGGCCGACGTCGCCGACTTCATCGACGCGGTGCACCGGGTCGCCGGGGGCGGCACCTGCATCGACCAGGAGGTGATCGCACAGCTCATGGCGCGTGGACGGCGCAACCCGATAGACCTGCTCACCCCGCGCGAGCGCGAGGTGCTGGGCCTGATGGCGCAGGGGCTGTCGAACGTGGCCATCGCCCGATCGTTGACGGTTTCCGACGGGGCGGTGGAAAAGCACGTGGGGAACATCTTCTCGAAATTGGGCCTGGAGCCCACCGGTGAGGAGCACCGGCGGGTTCGGGCCGTGCTCACCTTCCTCAACCGGGCCTGACCAATTCCGCGCCGAGATCGATCGCGGGATTCCTTTCCAGGAATACCAGAGTCCTTTGAGGACAGGGCGGCCCCACCCCGCGCGGGTGGAGCCGCCCTGTGTTTCGCGACGACCGGCCGGTGCGGCGGGGCCAGGCCCCGCCGCACCGGATCCGGTCAACTCACCGCGAGCGTGACGTCGTCGAGGACGAACGACGTCTGCAGTGAGGCGTCCTCAGTGGAGGCGAACTCCAGGGTCACCGACTGGCCCGCGTACGCGCTCAGGTCCAGGGTCACCTGCTGGTAGTCGCCGGAGGCGTCGAGGTTGGAGTGCGTCTTGACGGTGGCGGCACCGACCCGGACGACCAGGGTGTCGTACTGGACCTGCTCGTTCTCGGCCGTGTCGATGTGCACCCAGTAGGACAGCGTGTAGCTCGTGCAACCGCTGGGAACGCTCACCGTCTGCCTGACCTGCTCGTTGGACGCGGTCCCCCAGCCGCCCAGCCAGGCGGAGTTCTGGCCGCCGTGCGCCGGGTGGCCCAGCGCGGAGTGGTCGCCGATCACGTTGACCGACGCGGTCCAACCGGAGGCACCCGACTCGAAGTCGGGGTTCGCCAGCACCTGGGTGGGCGTGCACGAGCTGCCCGGGGTGACCGTCCAGTCGACCGACGCGGTGCCCGAGCCGTCGGTGGCGGTGGCGATGACCACCGACTGGTAGCTGCCCTCGGTCTTGGCGGTACCGGTGACCAGGCCGTCGCGGTCGATGGACAGGCCGCCGGGCAGGCTGCGCGCCGACCAGGTGTACGGGCCGGTGCCGCCGGAGGCGGTGAACTGGACCGAGACCGGCTGGCCGACCTTGACCGACTGCGGGCCCGGGTTGCTCACCGTGACCTCGACGCCGCCGCCGATGGTCCACACGAAGGTGACCGTGCCGGTGCCGCCGGTGGTGCCGGTGGCCGTGGCGGTCACGGTGAACTTGCCCGCCGTGGTGGGCGTGCCGCGCACGACCGCGGTGCTGGTGCCGCCGCCGCTGTCGGCGCTCAGGCCGTCCGGCAGGCCGGTGACCGACCACGTGTACGGCGCGGTGCCGCCGGTCGCGACGAGCTTGAGGCCCGCCTTGACGCCGACCTTGCCGGTCTGCGGGCCCGGGTCGCCGATGGTGATGTCGCCGCTGGGCGCGTCAGTGACGACCCAGCCGAACTTCTGGCTGCCCGGGTTGCCCGAGCGCGGGGTCGCGGTGACCACGACGCCGTACTCGCCCGCGGTGGTCGGGGTGCCGGAGACGACCCCGCCGGAAGCGGAGATGCTTAGGCCGGGCGGCAGACCGGTGGCCGTCCAGGTGTACGGCTCGGTGCCGCCGGTGGCCGACAGCGTGAGGCTCACCGGCGTGCCGACCCGGCTGTTCTGGTTGCCGGGCGGGGTGACCGTGGTGTCGCCGCCGGGTGCATCGGCGACGGTCCAGGTGAACGACGCGCTGCCCGGGGTGCCCGCGGACGGGGTGGCGGTGACGTTCACGGTGTACGAGCCCGCCGTGGTGGGCGTGCCCGAGATGACGCCGCTGGTGGAGATGCTCAGACCGGGCGGCAGGCCGGTGGCGGTCCACGTGTACGGCGCGGTGCCGCCGGTGGCCGACAGGGTCAGGCTCGCGGGCGCGCCGACCTGGCCGGACTGGTTGCCCGGCGCGGTGACCACGGTCGGCGTGGTGCCCGAGCTCTCACCGGTGAACAGCAGGCGGTTCGGCGAACCGGCGCCCGGGTTGGTCACCTTGCCCTGCGTGGCCTGCGCGAACAGCGCGGTGGCGACGGCGGCGGGGGTGTCACTCGGGTGCGCCTGCAGGTAGCGGGCGACAGCGCCGGCGACGTGCGGGGTGGCCATCGACGTGCCGCTGATCCGGTTGGTCGCGGTGTCGTTGTCCTTCCACGACGAAGTGATGTTCTGCCCGGGCGCGAAGATGTCGGTGCAGGTGCCGAAGTTGGAGAAGGACGCCCGGGCGTCGGACTCGGCGGTGGCGTTGACGGTGATCGCGGAGGGCTCGCGGGCGGGCGAGGAGCCGCAGGCGTCCTTGTTGTCGTTGCCCGAGGCGACCGCGTGGACGACACCGGAGGCGACCGAGTTCTTCACCGCGGTGTCGACGGCCGCGGAGGCGCCGCCGCCGAGGCTCATGTTGGCCACGGCGGGTTTCACCGCGTTCTGGGTCACCCAGTCGATGCCGCTGATGACGCCGGTGTTCGTGCCGGAGCCCTGGCAGTTGAGCACCTTCACCGCGACCAGCTTGACCTGCTTTGCCACGCCGTACTCGGTGCCGCCGATGGTGCCCGCCACGTGCGTGCCGTGGCCGTGGCAGTCGGTGTTGTTGGTGTCGACGGTGTTCGTGCCCCAGGTGGCCCGGCCCGCGAAGGTGGTGTGGCTGGTGCGGATGCCGGTGTCGATGACGTACGCGGTCACCCCGGCGCCGGTGGTGTCCCAGTTGTACTTGTTGTCCAGCGGCAGGTTCCGCTGGTCGAGCCGGTCGATCCCCCACGACGGCGGGTTCGGCTGGGTGCCTGTGGCGCGCACCACCGCGTCCTGCTCGACCGAGGCGACCGACGGGTCACCGGCGAGCTTGCGGGCCTGTGCGGCGGACATCGTGGCCGCGAACCCGTGCAGGGCGCTGTGCCAGGTGGCCTTCACGGTGCCGCCGTAGCGGCTCGCCAGCCCGGCCGCGGTGCGGTCCACTTGGGACCGCTGAGCGGCGGAGTCCTTCAGTGTCACCACGTAGCTGTCGGGCACCGAGTCGGCGCGACCGGCGCCGAGGACGGTGCCCTCGGCGGCCTCGGCCGTGCCCATGCCGACCGCCAGGGCGGCCGCGGTGACCGCGACGGCTCCCGCGCAGACCAGACGTCTGCGCAGACTCCCGCGAACTTGTCTCATGGGATTACTCCAAAGAAGAGCAGCAGGGAACAGGGGACGTTCGCGCGAACGGCTTCGGCAGGCCGACCAGGGAAAGCAACCACGATCACACCGGGCAGCGCCAGATCTCGGCAACAAGTTCCGCTGTTCAGTCCATAGGTCAAGGGCTATCCCATTTGTAATCGGCATAATGCCACACACTTATAGGGAAATCCCTTTGTGAATTCACAGGGTATGGCTGGCCCCACCCCCGGCCTTCCAGCCCGCCCCAGGACGCGGATGCCTGCTGGCCGGGCTGTGCCCGCCCGCGGTTCCCGAGAGGCTGACCGGCGTGCGGAACAGCAGCGCTAGGGGGCCGAGAATGCGACGAGACCCGTTCCTGGACGTGATCCGGGTGGGGGCGATCCTGCTGGTGGTGGGGCAGCACTGGCTGATGCCGGTGCTCAGTGCCACCGGGGACACCCTGACGACCGGGAACGCGCTGACGACGCCGGGTTGGTGGCTGCTCACCTGGCTGTCGCAGGTGATGCCGGTGGTGTTCTTCGCCGGTGGCGCGGCGAACGCGCACTCCTACCGGACCGCGGCGGGCCCGCGCGAGTGGCTCGCCGGGCGGCTGGGCAGGCTGGTGCTCCCGGTGCTGCCACTGGCTGCGGTGTGGGTCGGGCTGCCGAACACCATGCTGGCGCTGGGTTTCCCGGCCCAGCCGGTGGACCTGGCCGGTGGCATCACCGCCCAGCTGCTGTGGTTCCTGGTGGTCTACCTAGCCGTCGTGCTGCTCACCCCGCTGATGGTCAAGGCGCACGGGCGGTTCGGCGCGTGGACACTGCTGCCACTGGCAGCGGGGGCGGTCTTGGTGGACGCGGTGCGGTTCGCGGGGCTGACCGAGGCGGGTTACCTCAACGCGGTGCTGGTGTGGCTGGCCGTGCACCAGTTGGGGATCTGCTACGCCAACGGGCTCTTCGAGTTCGGCTCGCGGCTGGGCTACTGGGCGTTGGCCGCGGCCGGTTTCGGCACCACCGCGCTGATGGTCGCGTGTGGACCGTACGCGCCGAGCATGATCGGGATGCCCGGGGCGCCGGTGTCCAACATGAGCCCGCCCGCCGCCGTTCTCCTACCGCTGGCGCTGGGTCAGCTCGGGCTGCTGCTGCTTGCCCGGCCGTGGCTGAGCCGGTTGGACGGGCCGACCGCGCGGGCGCTGGGCGCGCGCAGCACGACGGTGTACCTGTGGCACATGCCCGCCCTTGTCGTGGTGGCGGGCGTCGCGGTGCTGGGCTTCGGTTACCGCACACCGGATCCCGGGTCGGTCGCGTGGTTCGCGGCTGCCCCCGTCTGGCTCGGCTGCGCGACGCTCGTGCTCACCGGCTTGGTGAACGTGTTCGGCAGAGCGGAAACCCTGCGCCTGGGCGGCGTCCCGGCCGGCTCGCGGGTGGTGACCGGGACCGTGATCACCGCGCTCGGACTGCTCGGCCTGACCGTGCGGGGCTTCTCCCCCGACGGCCCCGGCCTGTTCGACGGGCCCGTGCCGTGGGCGGCCATGGTCGTCGCCGGTCTGGTGGTCGGGCTGTGGGACGACCGAGAGTGGGCCGCCCGCTACGGGCGGGCGACCCACTTCCGGCTGATCAGGCTGCCAGCACTCCCGCGGCCACTGGTTCCAGCGCCACGGCGAGCACGTCCCGCACGTCGCTGACCAGGTGCACGGTCAGCGCCGCGCGCACCGAGTCGGGCACGTCGTCCAGGTCCGGCTCGTTGCGCTGCGGCAGCAGCACCGTGGTGATGCCCGCGCGGTGGGCGGCGAGCAGCTTCTGCTTCACGCCGCCGATCGGCAGGACCCGACCGGTGAGGGAGACCTCGCCGGTCATCGCCACGTCCGCGCGCACCGGGCGCCCGGACAGCAGCGAGGCCAGCGCGGTGGTCATGGTGACCCCGGCGCTCGGGCCGTCCTTGGGCACCGCGCCCGCCGGGACGTGCACGTGCACACCCCGGTTGGCGAGCTCACCGACCGGCAGGCCCAGCGATGGGCCGTGCGAGCGCAGGAAGGACAGCGCGATCTGCGCGGACTCCTTCATCACGTCACCCAGCTGGCCGGTGAGCGTGACCCCGCTGGCCCCGGTCTCCTTGTCCGCCAACGACGCCTCGACGAACAGGACGTCGCCGCCCGCGCCGGTGACCGCCAGACCGGTCGACACCCCGGGGACCGAGGTCCGTTCGGCCGACTCCGGCGTGTGCTTGGGCTGCCCGAGGTAGCCGCGCAGGTCGGCGACACCGACGTGCAACGGCAGCTCGGCCGTGCCGAGCGCGAGCTTCGCGGTGACCTTGCGCAGCACGCGCGCGATCGCCCGCTCCAGCTGCCGGACCCCGGCCTCACGGGTGTACTCCCCCGCCAGCAGCCGCAGCGCGGACTCGTCGACGACGACCTCGTCGGCCGTCAGCCCCGCGCGCTCCAGCTGCCGGGGCAGCAGGTGCCCGGCCGCGATGGTGACCTTCTCGTCCTCGGTGTAGCCGTCGAGCGCCACCAGTTCCATCCGGTCCAGCAGTGGCCCGGGGATCGAGTCGATCACGTTCGCGGTGGCCAGGAAGACCACGTCGGACAGGTCCAGCTCGACCTCGAGGTAGTGGTCGCGGAAGGTGTGGTTCTGCGCCGGGTCGAGCACCTCGAGCAAGGCCGCCGTCGGGTCGCCGCGGTAGTCCGAGCCGACCTTGTCGATCTCGTCGAGCAGCACCACGGGGTTCATCGAGCCCGCTTCCTTGATGGCGCGCACGATCCGGCCCGGGAGTGCTCCGACGTAGGTGCGCCGGTGCCCGCGGATCTCCGCCTCGTCGCGCACACCGCCCAGGGCGACCCGGACGAACTCGCGGCCCATCGCCCGCGCCACCGACTCCCCGAGCGAGGTCTTGCCGACCCCGGGAGGCCCGGACAGCGCCAGCACGGCACCGCTGCGCCGTCCGCCGACCACGCCGAGCCCGCGCTCGTCGCGCCGCTTGCGCACGGCCAGGTACTCGATGATCCGGTCCTTCACGTCGGTCAGACCGGCGTGGTCGGCGTCCAGGATCGCCCGCGCGCCCGCGATGTCGTAAGCGTCATCGGTGCGGGTGTTCCACGGCATCTCCAGCACCGTGTCCAGCCAGGTGCGGATCCAGCCGACCTCGGGCGACTGCTCCGAGGTGCGCTCCAGCTTGTCCACTTCGGACAGCGCGGCCACCCGGACCTTCTCCGGCAGCTCGGCGCTCTCGACCCGGGCCCGGTAGTCCTGCTCCTCGGAGGCGGGCTTGCCGTCCAGCTCCGCCAGCTCCTTGCGGATGGCGGCGAGCTGCTGGCGCAGCAGGAACTCGCGCTGCTGCTTCTCCATGCCCTCCTTGACGTCCTTGCGGATCGTCTCGGCCACGTCCAGCTCGGCCAGGTACTCCCGGCCCCACTCCAGCAGCCGCTCCAGCCGGGCGGTGACCTCGGTGGTCTCCAGCAGCCAGACCTTCTGCTCGTCGGAGAGGTAGGGCGCGTAACCGGCCATGTCGGCCAGCGCGCTCGGGTCGTCGACCTGGGTCACGGTGTCCACGACCTGCCACGCGCCGCGCTGCTGCAGGATGGTGGTGACCAGGCCCTTGTACTCGCGGGCCAACTCGGCGGTGCGCTCGTCGGTGGCCTCGTCGGCCGTCTCGACCTGCACCCACAGGGCGGCGCCGGGGCCGGTGGTGCCCGCGCCGATGCGCACCCGGGCGGTGCCGCGCACCACGGCGGCGAGCTCGCCACCGGGCAACCTGCCGACCTGCTCGACCACGGCGAGCGTGCCGACCTTGGCGTACTTGCCCTCCAGGCGGGGCACCAGGACGACTTGCGCGGGTTCGGTTCCGGCCCGGGCCGCCTCGACGGCCGCGCGGGCCTCGTTGGCGTTCTCGGTGCCGGTGAGCTGGATGGGGACAACCATGCCGGGGAGGAGGACGGTGTCGTCCACGGGCAGCACCGGCAGCGTCAAAGCCTCGGACATCGCCTGATCACACTCCAGAAGTTGAGTCTGATCCCGTCAACTTCATTGAGCGTGGTTTTGTTTCCGCTCAGTGTTCGCCCAGAGCGAGCAGCCGGGCGGGGTTGTCGTGCAGCACCGCCCGCAGGAACGGTTCGCCCAGGCCAGGGGCCTGCGCCCAGCCCGCGATGGCCCGCAGCTGCTCGGCGTAGGCGTACGGGATGCTCGGGAAGTCCGTGCCGAGCACGATCCGGTCGCCCAGGTCGGCCAGCCGGGCGGTCCAGTCGTCCGGCAGCGGCGCGTTCCGCAGGGTGAAGTCGACACCGACCATCGTGGTGTCGAGGTGCACGCGCGGGTAGCGCTCCGCCAGGTCCAACGCCTCGGAGATCTCCGGCATGCCCGCGTGCGCGAGCACCACCGCGAGACGGGGGTGTGCGCGCAGGACCTCTTCGAAGACGGGGATGCCGGTGTGCGCGCCGGGCAGCGGCCCGTGTCCACAGTGCACCACCACCGGGACGCCCGCCTCGGCCAGCAGCCCCCACGCGGGGTCCAGGAGGTCGTCTCGCGGGTCGTACGCGCCCACTTGCACGTGCGCCTTCACGCACCGCGCACCGGCTCTTAGCGCGCCTTCCAGATACCGCCCCACCGACGGCTCGGGGTAGACAGTCGCGGTAGGTACTGCCTCCGGCACCCGGGCGGCGAAGTCCAAGACCCACTCGGTGAGCCACTCAGCCATACCGGGCTTGTGCGGGTAGACGAGCGGCGCGTACCCGACCACACCCAACGACCGCAGGACCTCGACCCGCTCGCCCTCGGACTGCCGGTAGTGGACCGGCCACGCGGTGCCGTAGTTGCGCTCGGCGTCGTCGAAGTAGGCCCACACCTTCCGCTGCACCGGATCGGGCAGGAAGTGCACGTGCAGGTCGACCAGCCCGGGCAGCCCGAGCCCGCGGACCCAGTCCGCTACCTCGGCGTCGCTGCCCGGCCCGGCCACTACTCGCGGCCCTTGGCCCGCCGCCCGACCGCCTTGGCGATCTCCCGGTTGGCGTCGCGCTTGGCCAGGTCCTGGCGCTTGTCGTAGGACTTCTTGCCCTTGGCCAGCGCCAGCTCGACCTTGACCTTGCCGTCGGAGAAGTACATCGACAGCGGCACCAGGGAGAGCCCGGACTCTTTGATCTTGCCGATCAGCCGGAGGATCTCGCCCTTGTGCAGCAGCAGCTTGCGGGTGCGCCGCGGCTCGTGGTTGGTCCAGGTGCCCTGCGTGTACTCCGGGATGAACAGGTTGCGCAGGAACACCTCGCCGTCGTCCACCGTGGCGAACGCGTCGACGATGGACGCGCGGCCCTCGCGCAGGCTCTTCACCTCGGTGCCCACGAGGACCACGCCCGCCTCGTAGGTGTCGATCACCGAGTAGTCGTGGCGCGCCTTGCGGTTCGTCACGATGGCCTTGCGGCCGCGTTCCTTCGCCATGGCCGTGACTCTACGTGCGAGCCGCGGCGGGCGGCGACGGCGATACCGCGATCACGTGCGCACGTAGAGGCGGAGCGTGACGTAACCGGTCACCGCGGAGATACCCAGCGCGACCAGCAGCAGCCACGGCGCGACCAGCAGGATGTCTATCGACTCCACCGAGCGCACCACGCCCGCGGCGATCGGGTCGGCCAGCACGTCGTCCAGGAAGGACAGCTTGAGCAGCACCAGCAACCCGATGGCCAGCACCGCGCCGATCAGACCGGTCACCATCGCCTCGAGCAGGAACGGCAGCTGGGTGTACCACCGGGTGGCGCCGACCAGGCGCATGATCCCCACCTCCGTGCGCCGGGTGAACGCCGAGAGCTGCACGGTGTTGGAGATCAGCAGCAGCGCCGCGATGGCCATGAACAGCGCGATCGCGAAGGTCATGTTCCGGAACCCGTTGAGCGCGTTGAAGAACCGGTCGAGGAACTCGCTCTGGTCGGAGATGGTGTCCACCCCGGCCCGGCCGTTGTAGCTCTGGGTGATCACCTCGGGCCGGTCCGGGTTCTTCAGCTTGACGTGGAAGGACGCGGGCAGCGCCTCCGGCCGGGCCAGCTTGACCAGCTCCGGCTGCGCCTCGAAGATCCGCTTGAACCGCTCGAAGGCCTGCTCGCGGTTCTCGAAGGTGACCGTGTCCACGGCCGGGTCGGACTGCAGCGCGCTGAACAGGCCCTTGCACGGGTCGTTCGCGCAGCCCTTGTCCGAGGACGAGACGTCGTTGGTCAGGAAGACGCTGACCTCGACCTTGTCCTGGTAGAGCACCTTCGTCTTGTCGATCATCCGCACGACCAGCAGTCCACCGCCGAGCAGGGCGAGCGAGATGGCGGTCGTGATGATCATCGCGATGGTCATCGTGATGTTCCGGCGCAGGCCGGTCACGACCTCGCTGAACACGAAGCTGGCACGCATCGGGGGTGGGTCCTCGAGTCTTGGGGGCGGGGGTTGCTAGCGGCCGACGCCGTAGACGCCGCGGGCGTCGTCGCGCACGACCCGGCCGAGGTCGAGCTCGACGACCCGGCGCCGCATCGAGTCCACGATGGAGTGGTCGTGCGTCGCCATCAGCACGGTCGTGCCGGTGCGGTTGATCCGCTCCAGCAGCAGCATGATGTCCTGGCTGGTGTCCGGGTCCAGGTTGCCGGTCGGCTCGTCGGCGAGCAGCATCAGCGGCCGGTTGACGAACGCGCGCGCGATGGCCACGCGCTGCTGCTCGCCACCGGAGAGCTCGTGCGGCATCCGCTCGGCCTTGCCCTCCAGCCCGACCAGCTCCAGCACCTCGGGCACGACCTTGCGGATCGTCGGCCGGGGCTTGCCGATCACCTCGAGGGCGAAGGCCACGTTTCCCGCCACGGTCTTGTTCGCCAGCAGCCGGAAGTCCTGGAAGACGCAGCCGATCGACTGCCGCAGCCGGGGCACGCGCCTGCGCGCCATCCGGGTGAGGTCGAAGTTGGCCACGTAGACCCGGCCCTTGCTGGGGACCTCCTCACGCAGCAGCAGGCGCAGGAAAGTCGACTTCCCGGAGCCCGATGGGCCGATGAGGAAGACGAACTCGCCCTTGTCCACCTCCACGTTGATGTTCTCGAGGGCGGGCCTCGTGGAGGTCTTGTAAGCCTTGGATACCTGTTCGAGCCGGATCACGATCGGCGAGTCTACCTCTGGTCGTTATCGAGCCGTTGCCTTGGCTCCGGTTACGGTTTTCGCTGGTCACCCTGCGTGTAGCGGTGACTACTACTGGGTCTTGCGCCAGCGGATCCCCGACTCCAGGAAGCCATCGATGTCACCGTCGAGCACCGCCGACGGGTTGCCCACCTCGAACTCGGTGCGCAGGTCCTTGACCATCTGGTACGGGTGCAGCACGTAGGTGCGCATCTGGTTGCCCCAGGACCCGCTGGAGGAGTCCTTGAGCGCGTCCATCTTGGCCTGCTGCTCCTGCCTGCGCCGCTCCAGCAGCTTCGCCTGCAGCACGGTCATCGCCGAGGCCTTGTTCTGCAGCTGCGAGCGCTCGTTCTGGCAGGACACCACGATCCCGGTCGGGAGGTGGGTCAGCCGGACCGCGGAGTCGGTCGTGTTGACACCCTGTCCACCCGGACCGGACGACCGGTACACGTCGACCCGCAGGTCCTTGTCGTCGATCTCGACGTGGTCGGCCTGCTCGACGACCGGGGCCACCTCGACCGCGGCGAACGAGGTCTGCCTGCGCCCCTGGTTGTCGAACGGCGAGATCCGCACCAGCCGGTGCGTGCCCTGCTCGACCGAGAGGGTGCCGTAGGCGTACGGCGCCGCGATCTTGAAGGTGGTCGACTTGATCCCCGCCTCTTCGGCGTAGGAGGTGTCGTAGACCTCGGTGGGGTAGCCGTGCCGCTCGGACCAGCGCAGGTACATGCGCATGAGCATCTCGGCGAAGTCGGCCGCGTCGACGCCACCGGCCTCCGAGCGGATGGTCAGCAGCGCGTCGCGGCCGTCGTACTCGCCGGAGAGCAGGGTACGCACCTCCAGGGAGGAGATGTCCGCCTTGAGCTTGGCGAACTCGACCTCGGCCTCGGCGGTGGTGTCGGCGTCGCCGCCGTCCTCCTCGCCGAGCTCGTAGAGCACGGCGAGGTCGTCGAGGCGGGAGCGCAGCTCCTCGACCTTGCGCAGCTCACCCTGCCGGTGCGAGAGCCTGCTCGTCACCTGCTGGGCGGAGTCCGGGTCGTCCCACAGGTCCGGCTTGGCGGCCTGCTCCTCGAGCTCGGCGATCTGCGCGCGCAGCCCGTCGAGGTCCATCACCGCCTCGACACTGGCCAGCGTGGCGGAGAGGTCCTTGAGGTCAGCGGCGACGTCCGGGTTCACGTCGGAAAAGACTACGCGGACACGGGCGCCGCCGCTGCGGCGGTAGGCCGGTCAGGACTTGGGGATCGAGTCCAGCAGCTTGAGCACGGCCTTGGCCCTGGCCACGCCGAACTCGGCGATCGCCTTGGCGTAGGGGTCCTCGGCGGTCTTGGCGGCCGTCTTGGCCGCCTCGTGCTCGCCGTTGTAGACCTGCTTGGCCGAGTCGATCAGGCCGACCCGCTGCTTCGCGGTCAGCGTGCTCGCGTGCACGAGGCGCAGGATCAGCGGGCTGCGGAGGTGGTCGGGGCCGGGCTCACCACCGAGCCAGGCCTTGAAGGCCTTCTTGCCAGCGGCGGTGATCACGTACTGCTGGCTGGAGCGGGGACCCTGCTTGCCGAGCCGGACGAGTCCGCTGTCGGCCAGTGCGGGCAGCTCGCGGTAGACCTGGCTGCGCGTCACGCTGAAGAACGAGCCGAAGCGCTCGCGCGCGGCGGACACGAGCTGACCCCCGGTCTGGGGGCCCTCGTGCAGCAGGCCAAGAAGAGCTGCGGCGGTTGCATTCAATTCAGACACGCCGACAACGGTCCCACGACATGGCCGCGCTGTCCACAGTGGCCAAGTGCGGCAGTCCACAGTGGCTGATCGTTAAACAACCGCCGGGAGGGTCCGAACCCGGACCGATCAGCGCAAGATCGGCACCCCATCTGGCCCAAACTCGGACGGTCCCACATGGACTTCCCGGACTTGCTCCCCCGAAGGAGTGGATCTCTTCCCATCGCGCTACCCGTTCGGACCAGTGCGATCGGCCCCGCCCGTAGTCGGTACGGGACTTGTTGAACACCCGGAAATAATCTGCCAATGTGGTCCAGATCACCCGAATGTCGCAGGTCAACGCCCGAAAACCGCTAGTGGACAGACCATCCGAGTCGCCTCCGGACCGCCCGGACGACCCACGATCGACTCGACGAACGTTGCGTTTGCGGTGAAACTGTCACACCCCAGGGCACTGTCGACGGTCCAGTGTGGACGCCTGACGCGGACACCTCGGCCCGCTCCCGCCAAACGCCCGTGCGGATGCACGAGCACCCGCCCGCCAGACCTCCTGGATGGTCGAGGTTGCACCCCCGTTGCGGTGACGGCATCCGGTCCACGCCATCGCATCCGACCACCAGTCCCCCGAACGCCACGCCACATCCCGCACCGGTGCGTACTCGACACCGACCAATTCGCGGTATTGCCCAACACGAAACCGACTCCCCGGTACGCCCAGTTCCCTCGACCACCACACGATCCCCACCCCTCCAACGCGCCACCCCCGCACAAGTAACGCCCCCACACACCCCCAACAGAATCCCCTCCCTTCCCTGTACCGAAGGGACCCGACCGGGAGCGTGCCCACCGAACACCCCAAGCCGCTCAGTGGACCCACGACGCGGACAGGACCATCCAGACACCCGACCGGAACACGACCGCTCCACGGACACCCAGACCCACCCAACCGCCCAACCCAGACCCAAGACGCCAGCCCCAGCCACGGCACGCCGCCCCCCGGCTCACGGCCCACGGCACGCAGCCCGCGGCCCACGGCCCACACCCAACCGATGCACCCTCGCCACCCCAGCCCAACGGACCACACCACCCCCAGCGCAGCGCCGCCCAGCCTCAACCTCAGCCAGACGCGCCCCATCCCCCAACCCGCCGCCCCGCACTCCCCCACCGAGTCCTCATCCCCCCACCCGACACCAGACCCAAGACCCCGCCCCCACACCCCACCCGAGATCAACACCCGCTACGTCCGCCACTCCCCAGGCCCCACTCCCCAGGCCCCAGGCCCCAGGTCCCAACTCAACCCGCCCCACCCACCCACCCCCAGCCAAACCCAAATCCCACCCCAGCCCCACCGCCCACTCCCACCCCCAAACGAAAAAGGCCCGATCCATATCGGATCGGGCCTTAACCGTTTGTAGCGGGGACAGGATTTGAACCTGCGACCTCTGGGTTATGAGCCCAGCGAGCTACCGAGCTGCTCCACCCCGCGTTGCTAAACAGAACTCTACACACCCTCGAAAACCCACTCCCACCCACCCCCCTCTTTCCCAGAAGGAGCCCCACACCCCCCACAAAGCCGCAGGCAAGCCCACCCCCAACCCCACCCAGCACATCCAGCACATCCAGCACACCGCTCGCTCCCCCAATGCGATCGGCGAAGCCGTGAGCCAGCCCCACAACACTGCTCCCACAGCCCGATGCGATCGGCGAAGCCGTGAGCGAGCCCCCCACCACCGGTCACACACCACGATGCGACGACCGAAGGTCGAGCGAGCACCGCTGGAACCGCCACCGATCGCACCGTGGGGGTCTGGGGGCTCGGCCCCCAGAAACAATGCGAAGACCGCCCCACACCTGCGCTTTCCGCAGGTATAGGGCGGCCTCGATCGTAGCGGGGACAGGATTTGAACCTGCGACCTCTGGGTTATGAGCCCAGCGAGCTACCGAGCTGCTCCACCCCGCGTCGGTAAATATGACTCTACACGGGGGTGGACGGGGATACAAATCAGGGGGGTTGGTGGTGAGTGGGGTCACTCATTCCGGTCAGGTGCCGGTGATCCGCCCGCCGCGGGGCGGTCACCGGCACCTGTTGTCGGGAGTGGTCACCCGCCGCCGGAGGCCGGTGTGGGCGACGGTGAGGCGCCCGAGGACGACGGGCTGGTCGGCTGCCCGGCCTTCGCCTTGGCGGTGTCGTACTGCTTGGTGGCCGCGTCCAGTTCGGCCAGTGCCTTGCCCTGCTCGGTGAAGTCGCCGGTGCGCTGGGCGTCCCGCAGGTGCGTGATGGCGGCGTTGAGGGCCTGCACGGCCCGGTCCAGCTCGGTGCCGCCGCCGGACCCGGTCGTCGGTGGCGCGGTGCTGGTCGTCGGCGGCTGCGAGGAGCTCGTCGGCGGTGTGGTGCCGTCGGTCTGGCCCGGTTTGGTGGCCGTGTCACCGGTGCCCTCGCCGAAGACCTCGTCGAGCGCCTCGTCGATCGTGGGCGCGAAGCCGACCTTGCTGCCGAAGGCGACGAGCACCCGGGCGAGCTGCGGGAACGAGTTCGCGTCCTTGCGCTGGATGTAGAGCGGTTCGACGTAGAGCAGCCCGCCTGCCACGGGCAGGGTCAACAGGTTGCCGAAGGTCGGTGTGACGCTCTGGTTCTGCAGCAGTGTCCGGTTCTCGGCGACCTTCGGTGTCGTCTGGAACCGGTTCTGCACCTGGACCGGTCCCTCGGCCTGTTGTCCACTGGAGGGCAATCGGAGGATCTTGATCTGCCCGTAGTCGGACGGATCGGACGAGGCGGACACCCACGAGGCGAGGAACTGCCGGTTCAGCAGGGTCAGCGCGCTGGTGAGCTGGAACGTCGCCTTCTCCTGCCCGGGCGCCTGGGCGAGCACGTAGTACGGGGGTTGCTTGGCACCGCTGGTGTTCGTGCCGTTGGAGGCACCGTCCTCGGTGGGGTCGGTGGGGACGTTCCAGAAGGTCTTCTGCGAGAAGAACTCGTTCGCGTCGGACACGTGGTAGCGGGAGAGCAGTTCGCGCTGGACCTTGAACAGGTCCTCCGGGTAGCGGAAGTGCGACCGCAGCTCCGGGGAGATGTCCGAGGACGGCTTCACGGTGCCGGGGAAGACGCCCTGCCACGCCTTGAGGACCGGGTCCTTGTCGTCGATGGAGTACAGCGTGACCGTGCCGTCGTAGGCGTCGACGGTGGCCTTCACCGAGTTGCGGATGTAGCTGATGGTCCGGTTCTCCTGGCGCACGACGCCGCCGAGGGAGTCCGTGGTGGCCTCGCCGAGCGCGGTGCGCTGGGAGTACGGGAAGTTCTCCAGCGTGGTGTAGCCGTCGATGATCCAGGTGATCTTGCCGTTGACCACCGCCGGGTACGGGTCTCCGTCGAGGGTCAGCCACGGCGCCACCAGGCTCACCCGGTCCCGCGGGTTGCGGTTGTACATGATCTTGGCGCCGTCGCCGATCTGCGACGAGAACAGGATGTTGCGCTCGGTGTTGTGCGCGGCGAAGACCAGCTTGTTGAACAGGTTGTCGATCGGCACACCGCCCTTGCCGTCGTAGACGAAGGTCTTGCTGGAGGTGTCGTACTCCAGCGGGCGCCCGTTGTCCTTGCCGCCGACGATGGCGTAGTTGTCGGTGGCCAGCTCACCGAAGTAGATCCGCGGCTGGTCGACCTTGATCGGCCCCTGGCCCGCCAGGTCGCTGACCTTGAAGACCGGGTAGCCGCCCTGGTCGTTGGAGTCCTGCAGCGCCGAGTTGATCGTGTTGGCGGGCGCGGCGACGAACCCGTTGCCGTGGGTGAAGACCATGTGCCGGTTGATCCAGCCGCCCTGGGCCTCGGTCAGCCCACTGGTCTTGATCTCGCGCGCGGCGACGATGTAGTCCTGGGTCTTGCCGTCGATGCTGTAGCGGTCGACGTCGAGCTTGTCCGGGAAGCCGTAGAAGTTCTCCCGGCCCTCGCGCTGGGTGAAGGTGGGCGCGAGGATGTTCGGGTCGAGCAGCCGCACGTTCGAGATCGTGTTCAGGTTGCCCTGGTCCGACCGGATGGCGGCGGGCGAGGCGTCGGCGACGCCCGCGTAGTCCTGGGTGCTGACCTTGTCCGGCCCCAGCCCGAACGCGACCCGGGTGGCGTCGATGTTGCGCTGGATCGACAGCGCCTCCTTGGCGTTCTCGTTCGGGCGCACCGAGAACTGCTGGATGATCGCGGGCCAGGCCGCGCCGACCAGGATGCCGGAGAGGATCAGCAGCGCCGTGGCGATCGCGGGGAGCTGCAGGTTGCGCAGGAACGCGCCGACGAAGTAGGCCACCGCGCAGAAGGCCGCGATGAACATCAAGATCAGCTTGGCGGGCAGCACCGCGTTGAGGTCGGTGTAGTTCGCGCCGCTGAACAGGTCGTGCTTGCCGAAGAGCAGCTCGTAGCGCTCGAAGAAGTAGTCGACGGCGTAGACCAGCACGAACACGCCCGCGGTGATCGAGAGCTGCATGCGGGCGGGCGCGGCGAGCTGGCCGCCCTTGCCCGCCAGGCGGATGCCGCCGAAGAGGTAGTGCGTGATCAGCGCGCCGAAGAAGGACACCGCGATCGCGACGAACAGCCAGTTGATCAGCCAGGTGATGAACGGCAGGGTGAAGGCGTAGAAGCCGATGTCGATGTTGAACTGCGGGTCGGTGACGCCGAAGTCGGTGCCGTTGAACAGCAACTGCACCTGCTGCCAGTCCGACTGGGCCGCCGAGCCCGCGATCAGGCCCATCACCAGCGGGATGCCGATGCCGAACAGGCGCACCCTGGCCACGATGGTGGAGCGGTAGCGGGCCAGTGGATCGTCCGCACTGGACACCGGGACGAACACCGGCCGGGAGCGGTAGGCGATCCACAGGCTCACCGCGAGCAGCCCGCCGACGAGGATCCCGACCCCGAAGAACAGCGCGACGCGCGTCCACAGCACGGTCGCGTAGACCGACCGGAAGCCGACCTCCCCGAACCAGAGCCAGTTGACGTAGGTGCTGAGCAGCCGGGACCCGACCAGCAGGAGCAGGATCACCGCCGCGGCGATGACTAGTAGGATCCGACTGCGCCGGGACAGCTTCGGCAGGCCGATCGGGGGCCGAGTGGCCACTGGACACGCTCCAGAGTCGCTTCAGATATCGCTGTGGTTCGACGAACGGCGGACGGGGCAGGCCCCGCCCTGATCCTTCAACTCTATTAGGGCCGCTTCAGGTTCCCGTGAGGGTGTCCGAAATGTGTGGATACCTGGCGCGACTGTGGACAACTGTGGCCGGATCGGGTGACGCGCGCCCGGGTGGGAGCATGTGGTCGTGAGCCAGCCCGGTACGCATGACCTGCCCACGGTGACCCGCGAGATCGAGGAGTTCGTCGCCTCGGGCGGCTGGGACCAGCCGCCCCAGCTGTTCGCGCTCGTGCCCACCGAGCACCTGCTGCGCGAGCAGCCCGACCTGGCGGGCCAGGTCGACCCGTCCTCGGCGCTCACCCCGATCGCCCAGGAGGCCCTCACCGAGCCCGACCTGGGCGTGGCGCTGGCCTCGATCATGTGGCCCGCGGCGGTGCTGGGCTGCGCGCTCGCCCAGGAGATCGTCATGCTGCCGCCGGAGGCCGAGGCCGACCTGCCCGAGGGCGACAGCGACGCGATGAGCCGGATCGCCGCGACGCACCCGCAGGCCAGGGAGGCCCGCTTGGTCGCGGCCGCGCTGCGCGACGGCTCCGTCGCCTGCGTGCTGCGGCTGCGCGGCGGCGACGACGGCACGGCGGGCGGCGACGGGGACGGCGTGGACGGCGTGGACGGCGTGGATGAGGTCATCGAGCACCCGGAGCTGGCGGCGAACCTCACGGCCGCGCTCCTGGAGACCCTGCGCGAGTAGCGCTCGTCAGCAGCCCGGGACGTCCTTGCCCGCCTTGATGTCCTTGAGCGCCTGCACGGCGCCCGCGAGGTTCTCCACCTTGACCAGCCGCAACCCCTCGGGGGCGTTGTCCTTGGCCTCGGTGCAGTTGTCCTTCGGGACCAGGAAGGTGTTCACCCCGGCCTCCTTGGCGGCGACCATCTTGAACGGGATGCCGCCGATGCGCCCGACGTTGCCGTCGACGTCGATCTCGCCGGTGCCCGCGATGGTGGCCCCGCCCGCGAGGTCGTCGGTGCTCAGCCGGTCCACGATCGCCAGCGCGAAGACCAGCCCGGCCGACGGCCCGCCGACGTTCTGCAGCCGGATCGTGGTCTTGAACGCCACGTCCGGCCGCTCGGCCGGGCCGACCCCCATGAACCCCTCGGCGCGCTCCTTGGCGCCGAAGTCGGTGGCCTTGGCCAGGGTCAGCGGCGCGGTGCGCTCCTGGCCGTCGCGCTTGAAGGTGATCGACACCGTCTGCCCCGGCACGGTGCCGGTGAGCGCGGTGGTCACGTCGGTGGCGGCCACGATCGGCTTGCCGTTGACCGTGACCAGCTGGTCGCCGGGGGCGAGGACCTTGTCTGCGGGCGCGCCCGCGGTGATCGACGAGGCGATGACCTTGACCGGGTACTTCAGGTAGCGCAGCGCGGCGATCTCGGCGTTGCTCTGCGACTCCTGGAAGAGCTTGGTGTTCTGCTGCTCGATCTGCTCCTCGGTCTCCCCCGGGCGGAAGTAGTCTTCGCGCGGGGCGAGCGCGTAGCGGCCGCTGACCCACAGCCCGAGCGCGCCGAAGAGGCTGATCTCGTCGTTCACCGACACCGTGGTCATCCGCAGCTGACCGGTGGTCGGGTGGCTCTCCTCGCCGTCGATCTTGACGATCGGCACGCCCTCGACCGCGCCGAGCGTGTCGTAGGTGGGGCCGGGGCCGAGCGAGACGTACGGGATCGGCACCAGCAGGCCGACCAACAGGAACGCCACCGTGAGGACGAAGCTGACCACCACCGTCCAGCCGCGCCGGGACAGCGTCCTGGACAGCGTCGGCGGAGTGGGCCCAGCGGGCTGCGGCGGAGCGGGGGCGTCCGGTGCGGTGCTCACGGATCGACAGCGTACGTGCGTTCACCCAGGGCGGATCACCGGACGGCACACCCGCGGTGGCGCCGCGTACCGTGGACCCATGAGCGAGTTCCAGTTCGGCTTCAGCGCGCCGGACCCTGACGACCGGGACAAAGACAAGGACAAGTCTGCCCCCGGGCAGGGCGGCGGCAGCGAGAACCCGTTCGACGCCTTCGGCCAGCTCGGGCAGATGCTGAGCCAGCTCGGCCAGATGATGAGCCAGGCGGGCACCTCGAGCGGGCCGGTCAACTACGACCTCGCCAAGCAGATCGCGGTGCAGAAGCTCGGCGGCCAGGTCGGCTTCAGCGCGCCGTCGGAGTCGGCCAAGGCGGTCACCGACGCGGTCCACCTGGCCGAGATGTGGCTCGACCCGGCCACCACGCTGCCCGCGGGGGCCACCTCCGCGCGCGCCTGGACCGCCCGCGACTGGGTGGAGCACACGCTGCCCACCTGGCAGCGGCTGTGCGACCCGGTGGCCAGGCGGATGTCGAGCGCCTGGGTCGACGCGCTGCCCGCCGAGGCCAAGGAGCAGGCCGGTCCGCTGCTGGCGATGGTCGGCCAGATGGGCGGCATGGCGTTCGGCTCGCAGCTGGGCGGGGCCCTGGCCCAGCTCGCCGCCGAGGTGCTCACCGCCACCGACATCGGTCTGCCGCTGGGCCCGCCCGCCACCGCGGCGCTGCTGCCCGCGAACATCGAGGAGTTCACCAAGGGCCTGGAGCGCCCGGCCAGCGAGGTGATCGTCTTCATCGCCGCCCGCGAGGCCGCCCACCAGCGCCTCTTCGCGCACGTGCCGTGGCTGCGGCAGCGGCTGCTGGCCACCGTCGAGGAGTTCGCCAACGGCATCAAGGTCGACACCGCCGCGCTGGAGCAGCTGGCCACCCAGGTCGACCCGGCGAACCCGGAGACCATCGAGCAGGCCATGCGCTCGGGTGTGCTGGAACCGCAGACCACCCCCGAGCAGCAGGTCGCGCTGACCCGGCTCGAGACGCTGCTGGCCCTGGTGGAGGGCTGGGTCGACATCGTCGTCGGCGACGCGGTCGCCGAGCGGCTGCCGGGCGCCGACGCGCTGCGCGAGACCCTGCGCCGCCGCCGGGCCTCCGGCGGACCGGCCGAGCAGACCTTCGCCACGCTGGTCGGGCTGGAGCTGCGGCCGCGCAAGCTGCGGGCCGCGGCCGCGCTGTGGCGGCTGGTCACCGACCAGCACGGCATCGAGGCCCGCGACGGGCTGTGGGCGCACCCGGACCTGATGCCCACCGCCGCCGACCTGGACGACCCGATGGAGTTCGCCGAGCGGCTGGGGCAGTCCACCGACCTGGAGGACGACCCGATCGCCCAGCTCCAGCGCACCGAGGAAGCCGAGAAGCGCAAGAACGACGAGACCACCGAGGACTGAGGCGGCCACCCCGCCGGGCTCGGGGCCCTCTCGGCGCCCCGGGCCTCAGTCCTCGGTCGAGATGCCCCAGCCCGCGGCGGCGGAGAGCCCCTCCAGGTAGCCCACCGCCCGATCGGTCTTGGGGTAGGCGTGCACCAGCGCCCAGAAGTCCTCGCCGTGCCCGGGGACCAGCAGGTGGGCCAACTCGTGCACGAGCACGTAGTCGAGCACCCAGGCCGGTACCTCGCGCAGCCGCTCGCTGACCCGGATGGTGCGGTCGGCGGGTGTGCAGGACGCCCAGCGGGTGCGCATCGGCGGCACCCAGCGCACCGCCTCGGGGTCGCACCGCCCCTCGAAGTAGCGCTGGGACAGCTCGCCGCAGCGCGCCAGCAGCGCGGTGTCGGAGGTGCGCGCGGGCGAGCGCCTGCGCGTCTCGTTGCGCAGCAGCCTGCGCTGCATCTCCTGCACCCAGTGGGCCTCCTCCTTCTTGGAGAGCCTGGCCGGGATCAGGACGATGACGGTGTCGCCTTCGCGGTAGGCGGTGACGGTTCGAGTCCTGCGCTTGCTCCGGCGCACCTCGACGCGGTGTTCGACCACGCCCCCAACCGTAAGGGGCGGCACCGACATCGCGGGAGGACCGGGAGGGTGTGACTCTCGCCTGTGGACAACTCGATCCGCCGATCGGCGGAGTCCGGGACGCTGTGGCGCATGCGAGAACCAGCACGTCCCCAGCGGCCCCGGCTCCGGCCCGGCGTGGCCGTCCTGCACCGGCGCACCGGCGAGATCCAGGTCGGCCTGGACCCGAGGCGGGCCCGGGTGTTCGCCGAGTTGCCGGACCAGGTGGTCGCGGCCGCCGCGGGGTTGACCGGCGGCCGCACGACCGAGGAACTGCTCGCCCAGGTCGGCCCGCACGGCGCCGCGATGGTCGAGCTGCTGGCCGACCTGGTGGGCCATGGCCTGGTCGAGGACGCGGGCGCGGTCACCCCCGCTTTGCCGCGCAGGCTCGTGGCGGACGACACCGCCGCCGCGGGGCGGTCCCCCACCGCGGCCCCTAGCGACCGCGCGGGCTTGGGCGTCCGGATCCACGGCGACGGTCGGCTGGCCGTGGCGATCGGGTGCCTGCTGGCGGAGGCGGGCGTGGGCCAGGTCCACGTGCACGCCCGCGGCGAGGTGGCCGCCGAGGACGTCGGCGCGGGCCTGCGCCGCGCCGACATCGGCAGGCCCCGGCAGGAGGCCGCCCACGACGCGATCACCCGGGCCGAGGACAGCGTCGGCACCCAGCGGTTCACCCGGCGCAGACCGGACCTGGTGCTGCTCACCGACGCCGTGGTGCCGCGCCCGGACCTGGTCGCCGACGTGATGGCCGCCCGGCTGCCGCACCTGTGCGCGCGGGTGCGCGACGGCGTGGGCATCGTCGGCCCGTTCGTGGTCCCCGGGGTGAGCGGCTGCCTGCGCTGCGCCGACCACCAGCGCACCGACCTCGACCCGTGCTGGCCGCTGGTGGCCGCCCAGCTCGCGGGCCGCAGCCAAGCCGCCGACCTGGCCACCGTGCACGCCACCGCGGGTGTCGCCGCCGCACAGGCCCTCGACGCCCTCGGCTGGCTGCGCGAACCGTCGAAGTCCCCGCCGAGCACCTGGAACACGGCCGTGGAGATCGATGCGTTCGCCGCCACCCTCGACCGGAGGCCGTGGTCACCGCACACGGCCTGTGGTTGTCGGGCGGCCACCCGGCCCGACTACCGGGGCCTGTTCGGCCGATGACCGCCCAAAGCACGCAATTCGGACCACGAACGCCGGGTAGTCGACCGGTACCCGGGTGCCACTGTGAGCGGTCCCCTGATATCCGAGCGCGTATTCACCTGCGACCACAGGCCCGAACAGGGGACAATCGTGCGGTGACCGATATGCCACGCAAGACCGTCGCGCGCACGGCGCGACTCGCCAGCATTCCGCTGGGGGTCGCGGGCCGGGCGGTGGGCGGCTGGGGGAAGCGGCTGGCCGGGCAGAGTGCCGAACAGGTCAGCGCGGACCTCTCGGCGCGCACCGCCGAGCAGCTGTTCGCGGTGCTCGGCCAGCTCAAGGGCGGCGCGATGAAGTTCGGGCAGGCGCTGTCGGTGTTCGAGGCGGCGGTACCCGACGAGCTCGCCGAGCCCTACCGCGAGGCGCTCACCAAGCTCCAAGCCGCCGCCCCGCCGATGAGCGCGCAGGCCATGCACCGCGTCCTGGCCCAGCAGCTGGGCCGCGGCTGGGCCGCGCGCTTCACCGAGTTCGACGACGTGCCCGCCGCCGCGGCCAGCATCGGCCAGGTGCACCGGGCCGTCTGGCACGACGGCAGGCGGGTCGCGGTCAAGGTCCAGTACCCGGGCGCCGACGAGGCACTGCTCTCCGACCTGCGCCAGCTCCAGCGGTTCAGCAGGCTGTTCCAGCCGTTCGCGCCCGGCATGGAGATCAAACCGCTGCTCCAGGAGCTCACCGACCGGATGGTCGAGGAGCTGGACTACCGCGCCGAGGCGGAGAACCAGCGCGCCTTCGCCAAGGCCTTCGCGGGCGACGAGCAGGTGCTGGTGCCCAAGGTGGTCGCCAGCGCCCCCAAGGTCACCATCACCGAGTGGGTCGACGGCCGCCCGCTCGCGTCGGTCATCAAGGACGGCACCAAGGCCGACCGCGACCTGGCGGGCCGGCTGCTCTCGGAGTTCCACTTCTCCTCCCCGGCCCGCGCGGGCCTGCTGCACTCCGACCCGCACCCCGGCAACTTCATGCTGCTGCCCGACGGCAGGCTCTGCGTCATCGACTTCGGCGCCGTCGCCCGGCTGCCCGAGGGCCTGCCCAGGCCGCTGGGGCAGATGACCCGGCTGTCCATCGAGGGCGAGTCCACCGAGCTGATGGAGCTGATGCGCGACGAGGGGTTCATCCGGCCCGGGATGCGGCTGGACCCGGACGACGTGCTGGCCTACCTGGCACCGTTCACCCAGCCCGCCTCGGTGGAGACCTTCCACTTCACCCGCAAGTGGATGCAGCGGCAGGCTGAGCGGGTGGGGGACCTCCGGGGACAGGACTTCAAGACCGGGCGGTCGTTGAACCTGCCGCCGCAGTACCTGCTGATCCAGCGGGTGACCGCTGGGGCCACCGGAATCCTGTGCCAGCTGGACGCGGAGTTCTCGATGCGGTCGATCATCTCGCAGTGGCAGCCTGGGTTCGCTTCTTGAGCTTATGCGCGGGGCTTGAACTCGTTTCCGTGTTGCCGTCTTTGTTGCCCGAGTAAGGACGGGGGCTCGATCTAGTGAACTCGCTTCGCGTGGGGCCCCTAGAGCACCGCGGTGGGGAAAGCGTGGGGTGAAGGGCATCCCCACTACCAGGCAAGTTTAGCGGTGCCCTCCCCCCACACGAAGCGAGTCCACTAGATCGAGCATCCGTAACGGGACTTGCGTACCAGCGGGGTCGGCCTCACCGCTGCGGTTTGGTGGGGTTGGCTTTCGGCTGTGGGACCAGCGTGGTCGACCTCTCCGCTGCGGGACTAGCGCAGTCGACTTTCGGCTGTGGGACCAGGGTTGTCGGTCTATCCGCTGCGGTACCAGCGAGGTCGGCCTTCGGCTGCGGGACCTGCCGAGTCGGCCTCTCCGCTGCTGTGGAGGTGCCATTCGTGGAGGTGCCATTCTCGGCAGTACCGGCTCAACTCTGCTTTTCCGACAACCACCAGCGGTCTGGGCAAGCTTCAGTGGTTTGAGCTAATTCCAGTATTCAGCCGGGAGTTTTCCCTCGATGTCTCGGACGTGGCGTCGGCCGCATTCTGGGCACAGCCAGCGGTTGCCCTCGTCTTTCACCCAGGCCAGTGCCTCTAGCGGTGTGCCGGCGCTGCGGAGTCTGCCGCACAGCGCGCACGCGATTCCGTCGCTGGCGCTGTCGCCCGCGTTCTGGGTGTTGTCGTCTGCCACGGCTGGCCAGCTTAGAGCTTGCGCAGGCCTTCGAGCACTCGTTCCATGAAGCCCAGGTTCGGTGTTTCGTCGGCGACCCGGTGGACGGTCAGGACGCCGGAGTCCGCCAGGTCGCTGATCAGGACTCGGGCCACGCCCAGGGGCACTGCCACGAGTGCCGCGATCTCGGCGACCGAGCGTGGGTGGACGCACAGTTCGGTGATCGCCCGGTGTTCCCAGGACACCGCGCCCGCTGTGCCGGTGGTGGAGACGAGGGCCTCGATCGCCAGGTCGGCCCGGGTGCGGGTGCGGCCGCCGGTCCAGGCGTACGGGCGGACCAGGGCGTGCGACTCCGGTCGGGCCAGCCATTCGGAGTGGTCTTCCTCGGCCCAGTCCGCTGACAGGTCGGCCTCGGCGGGCACGTCGGCGGCCACCGGCGGGTCGTCGTTCTCCTCGTCGGCCCAGGGCTCGGTCTCGGTGGGGGTGTCGGGCTTGCGGCGCTTGCGCGACTGGCCACCGAACCGTGCGCCGACCAGGCCGACGTCGGAGTCCGGGGCCGGTGGGAGCAGGGGGTCGGCTTCGTCGGGGTCCTCGGGCGCGCGCCACTGGCCGGGTGGGCCGAAGCGGGCGCCGGTGCGGCCCACGTCGGTCTTGCGCTTGTGCCTGCGCCCACCACCGGTGGCGCCCGTTTCCTCGAACCGCATCACCACGTGAGCCCCAAGGCGCGTCGTGGACAGGGGAACCCACCGTAGCGCTGGTCAGCGGGGTGATCGGTGACGAGTTCGTTTCCATCGTGTTTCCCACCCGAACGGCCGAAGCCCGCCACCGGACCGGCCGGTGGCGGGCTTCGCGTTCAGGGCAGGAGAGCGGTCTAGAGGCTGGACGTGACGCGATCGGCGCGCCGTGATGCCCAGCTCGAGACGCGCTCCCAGCGCTTGGCCGCGCTCAGCAGGCGGACCAGGCGGTGCGCACGCGCAGCCTGCTCCGCCTCGCGCATTCGTGATCTCGCGAGATTCTCATAGAGCAACATTTGCGGGGATCCCTCAGGCTTGAAGGTCAACATCGGGTCTTTCAGCAGGGCGTTCACGCGGCGACCTCGTCCCGGGTACCGGTGGTGACGCGGTCGGCCGCCGTACGGGCGGCGACGTCCTCCTTGCGCGGGCGCCCACGGGGGCGCTTGCGCGCGATGACGACTCCGCGTTCGAAGATCTCGCCGCCCCAGACCCCCCACGGCTCGTGCCGTGCGAGTGCGGAGGCCAGGCACGCGACGCGCACCGGGCAGTCGCCGCAGAGGTCCTTGGCGCGCTCGAGCTCGGCGGGCGCGTCGGCGAACCACAGGTCCGGGTTGTCGTTGGACCGGCAGGGCAGGTCCAGGCCCGCGGCGGGAGCCGCGTCGAGCAGCTCGCTCACCCCGGAGCCCTGGGACCCCAGCAGGTCCGAGAGTGCTCCGCCAGTGAGCGGAACAGTGGCGGTGGACATGGTGTTGAACTCCTGACGTGTCATCTGAACTGGGAAAACCATGGTGATCAGGCGGTTTTGGGCAAACAAAAAGGCCGCGGATTCCGGTGTCGGAGTCCGCGGCCTCGGGCCAGGAGTTACTTGACGCGCGTCAAGTCCTCCAGCCTGAGGCTGCGGACAGCTGGGTCGGAACGACGAGATCGATGGTTCGGGCGTAGGACGCGGCCGCGACGGCACCGAAGGTGCTGCCGGTGGCAGGCTCGAACCCAGTGGCACTGATCGGATTGCCCGAGGTCTCCACCCCAGTGGCAGGCAGTCCGACGGTCCGCTCCCACTGCCCGCGGGTGGCCTGCTTCAGGCCCTCCAGGCAGCTGTGCTCAGCGGTCCCCAGCGACATCGGGAAGCGGCCGCCGTCCTTGGTCATCGTGAAGATCACCATCGGGGCCACCTCCTTCGCACTCGCCGTCGTGGGCTTGGACTCCGGGGCACTTCGTGCCCCGCTATTGCAGGTTATTGGCCTTCGCGGAGGCCGTGCAACCGATTTTCCAGAAGTTCGCGTGACGCCGGTCACACATCACTCGAACGGTGAACCCCAGAGATCAAGGAGAGCACCTCGGCCCCGAACCTGTCCAGCTTGGCGGCCCCGATGCCGGAAATCGACACCAGCGCGGCGCGGTCCGCCGGACGTTGTTCGGCGATCGCCAGCAGCGTCGCGTCGGTGAAGATGACGTAGGGCGGCACCTTCAGGCCCTTGGCCCGGTCGACCCGCCACTCGCGCAGCGCGGCCAGCAGGCCCTCGTCGAGGTCCGACGGGCAGTGCTGGCAGCGCCCGAGCTTGACCGGCATGGTGCCGACCAGCTTGTCGCCGCACACCCGGCAGTAGCGGACGGGCGTCATCCCCCGGCCCATCGCGGGCCGCGGGGTCTCCTGCTGCCGCACCGCGGCGACGCGCGCGGTGGGGTGGTTCTCGGGGATCAGCCCGTAGAGGAACCGGCTGCGCCTGCGGTAGCGCTTACCGCCCGCGGTACGCGAAAGGGCCCACGTCAGAGATAAGTGAACGCGCGCGCGGGTGACGCCGACGTAGAGCAGCCTGCGTTCTTCCTCGATCGCGGCGTCGTCGCCGTCGGCGTGCTGGATCGGCATCGTGCCGTCGGCCACGCCGACCAGGAACACCGCGTCCCACTCCAGGCCCTTGGCCGCGTGCAGCGAGGCCAACGTGACGCCCTCCACCGTGGGCGGGTGCTGGGCCTGTGCGCGCTGCTCCAACTCGGCGACGTACCGGTGCAGGTCGGCGTCGGCGACCGTGGCCACCAACTCCTCCCCCAGCTCGACCAGCGCCAGCAACGCCTCCCAGCGCTCCCGCGCGGAACCGCCCGCCGGTGGCTCGTCGCTTAAACCGAGCGGCGCGAGAAGAGCTCGTACGACCGCGGGCAACTCCCCCTCGGGGGGCCTGCCGCACGCCGTGCGCAACGCGGCCATGGCCTGGCGGACCTCTTGGCGCGCGAAGAACCGCTCACCACCGCGCACGAGGTACGGCAGTTCCAGCTCGGCCAAGGCCTGCTCGTAGACCTCCGACTGCGCGTTCACCCGGTAGAGGACGGCGATCTCGCTGAGCGGGGTGCCCTGCTCGACCAGTTCCTTGATCCGGCCCGCGACCGCGGCCGCCTCGGCGGGCTCGTCGTCGTACTCGGCGAAGACCGGCTCCGGCCCGGTCGGGCGCTGGCCGATCAGCCGCAGGCGGGAACCGGCGGGCCGGTCGCGCGCGGCGGAGATGACCCGGTTGGCCAGCGAGACGACCTCGGGGGTGGAGCGGTAGTCGCGCTCCAGGCGCACCACGGTGGCCTCGGGGAAGCGGCGGGTGAAGTCGAGCAGCGGCCGGGGCGAGGCACCGGCGAACGAGTAGATGGTCTGGTTCGCGTCGCCGACCACGGTCAGGTCGTCGCGGTGGCCCAGCCAGGCGTCGAGCACCCGCTGCTGCAGCGGGGTGACGTCCTGGTACTCGTCGACGACGAAGCAGCGGTAGCGGTCGCGGAACTCCTCGGCGACCGCGGAGTGCTCCTCCAGCGCGGCGGCGGTGTGCAACAGGAGGTCGTCGAAGTCGAGCACGCGCGCGGCGTTCTTCAGCGACTCGTAGGCCGTGTAGACCTTGGCCACCTGCTCGGCGGGGGCCGGGGTGTCGCGGCGGGCGCGGGCGGCGGCGGCCGGGTAGTCCTCGGGCGCGACCAGGGACGCCTTGGCCCACTCGATCTCACTGGCCAGGTCGCGCAGGGTGTCCCGCTCGGTACCCGCGCCCGCCCGGTGGGCGGCCTGGCCGACCAGGCGGAGCTTGCCGTCGACCAGGTCCCACGGCGCGTCGCCGACCACCCGCGGCCAGAAGTAGCGCAGCTGGCGCAGGGCGGCGGCGTGGAAGGTGCGGGCCTGGGCACCGTGCACGTCCATCGCCAGCAGCCGGGTGCGCATCTCCCCCGCCGCCCGGGCGGTGAAGGTGACCGCGAGGACCTGACCGGGGGTGACGTGCCCGGAGTGGATCAGGTGAGTGATCCGGCTGACGATGGTCCTGGTCTTGCCGGTGCCCGCGCCCGCGAGCACGCAGACCGGGCCGCGGGGCGCCTCGACGGCGGCCAGCTGGTCCGGGTCCAGGCCGGCGAGCAGGTTTCCGGGTCGGGGTCCGCCAGCCATGGGGAGCATACTTACAGAGCGCGGTCACCAACCGGGGGACGACGCCCCGTATCCTGGTGGTTATGGCTGAGAAGCAGGACAAGGCGGCCGCCGCGGAGGCCAAGAAGGCGCGCAAGGCCGAGTCGAAGGCCAAGCGCGGGCAGATCTTCCAGGCGTTCAACATGCAGCGCAAGGAGGACAAGGGGCTCATCCCGTGGATGGCCGGTGCGCTGCTGGTGATCACCGGCGTGGTGTTCGGCATCGGCTGGCTGCTGGGCATCCAGTGGTTCCTGCTGCCGGTCGGCATCCTGTTCGGCCTGCTCGCGGCCGTGATCATCTTCGGTCGCCGGGTGCAGAAGAACGTCTACTCCAAGGCCGACGGCCAGCCCGGCGCGGCGGCCTGGGCGCTGGACAACCTGCGCGGCCGCTGGCGGGTCACCCCCAGCGTCGCCGGGACCACCCAGCTCGACGCGGTGCACCGGGTGATCGGCCGCCCGGGCGTCATCCTGGTCGCCGAGGGCGCCCCGCACCGGGTGAAGACGCTGCTCGCGCAGGAGAAGAAGCGGATCGCCCGGATCGTCGGCGACACCCCGATCTACGACGTCATCGTCGGCCACGAAGAGGGCCAGGTCGAACTGCGCGGGCTGCAGCGGCACCTGATGAAGCTGCCGAACAACCTGCGCCCGAACCAGATCGACGGCGTCGAGAAGCGCCTGGCCGCCATCGCCGCCCGCGGCGCGGCCCTGCCCAAGGGCCCGATGCCCGCGGGCGCCAAGATGCGCAGCGTCCAGCGCACCATGCGCCGCCGCTAGGCCGATTGTCGTCCCCCTCTGCCACCCTCCGGTCGAACGTGAGGAGTGGCCAGTGTTCGCGACACCGAAGCACCAAGTCGAGTCCAACGCGCCTGCGACGCACCTTCTGACCATTGAGGAGTACCTGGAGTTCGGCGAGCCGACACACGGGTACACGGAGTTGCTCGAGGGTCGCCTGCTGACGTCCCCAAGTCCCGACCGTCGGCACATGAAGGCGTCCGGCGAGCTCTACGAGCAGGTCGACGGTCAGCTGCCGGACCACCTCAGCGTGGTCCAAGACCTCGACATCGACCTGAGGTTCCTGCCAGCCGGGCAGCCCGGGTTCAGCAGGCGGCCGGACTTGATCGTGCACAGCCGCGCGGCAGGCGACCGGGTCGACGAGCAGGGCGGGCTGATCCGTGCCGACGAGGTGCTGGTCGTCATCGAGATCGTGTCGCCCGGCTCCCGCCGGACCGACCGGATCACCAAGTACGCGGAGTACGCCGAGGCCGGGATCCCGCACTACTGGCTGGTCGACACCGAGCGGCCCACCTCGTTGTTGGCCTGCCACCTCACTGAGCAGTTCGGCTACCAGCAGCGCCAAGAGGCCACCGGCCTGTTCACGACCGACGAGCCGTTCCCGCTGACCGTCGACTTGGACGCGCTCGGTTAATCGGGGGCGGGCGGAGCGGTTTCGGGCTAGCTTGCCTGCCGTGTCGACTGCTGATCCGCTCGCGTCCCGTATCGCCGCCGCCCAGTTGTCCGGGCTCAGCCGGGCCAGGCGGGTGGTGGGGGACGACGACCTGCCGGTGCTCCAGCAGGCCAGGCGGGTCGTCCCGGCCGGGCCGTTCACCGGGCTGCTCGCCGTCGACGGGCCTGCCTTCCTGTCCTACGCCGTCGCCTCACGTCCAGGGCGGCCCGTCCAGGACGCCGCCGAGGTGGCCGAGGCCATCGAGCTGCTGCGGGCCGAGTTCCAGCCGGGTGCCCTGCGCTTCGAGCTCATCGACGAGGCCTGCCCCGGCGCGGCCGACCTGCTGGCGGCCGCCGGTCTCACCGTCACCATGCGCATCCCGGTGATGACGCTGGCCGCCGCCGAGGTGGTCGTGCCCGCGACCCCCGACGGGGTGACCGTCGACTACGTCCGCACCGCGGCCGACCGGATCGCGGGGGCCGAGGTGGCCAACGCGGCGTTCGGCATGGCCGGTGACCTCCCGACCGGACCTCCGCCGCTGCCCGCCGACGGCGGTTCGGTGCTGGCCCGGTTGGCCGACGGCGAGCCGGTCGCGGTCACCTCGTGGACCCAGGTCGCCGACGGCATCACCGAGATCGTCGGCGTGGCCACCGCCGCGGCGCACCGACGGCGGGGGCTGGGTGGCCTGGTCACCGCGCACGCCGTGCGGGCGGCCGCCGAGCTCGCCGGGGCCACGCTCACCTGGCTGACGCCGGGCAGCGCGGACGCCGACCGCGTCTACCGCAAGGTCGGCTTCACCCCGGTCGCGCACGCCGTGCACCTGGCCGAGAACTAGCCCTTGGGGCACCCGAGCCACGCCGATCCGTCGGCGAGCTCCGTGGCCGAAAGTCCACCGCCAGACCCGACCCGCCCGAGCACCGGGCCGTGCTGCGCGAGCACATCACCCGCCGTTCGACCTCAACGCCTACGCCAGCCCGCTGGTCGGTTCCCGCACCGGGCTAGCGGGTGCGCAGGACGATCGTGCCGACCAGCCGGTCGTGCAGGCCGCGGCCGTCCTTGTCGGTGATCGCCGCCGGGATGACCAGGGCGATCAGCACCGATCGGGGGATCGCCCGGAAGGGGCCCACCAGCGCGGTGCCGTCCATCCGCACCACCCGCATCCCGAGCAGCGCCTTCGCGGGGGTGAACCCGGCCAACGACACCCCGACCGAGGAGATCACCAGCCAGACCAGGCCCGCCCAGATGTTGAACCGCCACATCGTCGCCGGGTCGCCGTAGTCCGGGCGCAGGAACACCGAGGTCACCAGGGACGCCAGCACCAGGTCGACCAGCAGCGCGCCCAGCCGCAGGCCGTTCGAGGCCACCGACCCCGGGCCGCGCTCGGGCAGGCCGAGGCGCTCGCCTCGGTATCGAACCGGACCGTCCGCGTTGTCGATGGCCTCGAGGGCCGCGCCCGGTCCGGACAGCCAGGTTCCGGTCCATCTGCTCACCCCACCAGGGTAGGACGAAGTGCCCGCCGTGGCCGCTGCCGGCATGCTCTGGCGCACACTTGGGCGTCGTTAACACCGGCGAAACATCCGGGTGATGGTCGGGCAACACCGTGCTCCTAGCGTCATCACGGAGCGGGCACGGCACGGTAGCCGTGATCGCCGGACACCATCGGCTGCCCGCTCGCGCGGTGGGCCGGGTCAGGGCCGGCGAAGCAGACGAAGGAGCCAACAAGCGTGTTCAACTCTTCCGACGAGGTCTTGCGCTTCATTGCCGACGAGGACGTGAAGTTCGTCGATGTCCGGTTCTGCGACCTGCCGGGCGTCATGCAGCACTTCACCCTGCCCGCGAGCGCGTTCGACGAGGACGCCTGGAACGAGGGTCTGGCCTTCGACGGCTCCTCGGTCCGCGGCTTCCAGTCGATCCACGAGTCGGACATGCTGCTGCTGCCCGACCCCTACACCGCGCGGATCGATCCGTTCCGGATCGAGAAGACGCTGATCATCAACTTCTTCGTGCACGACCCGTTCACCCGCGAGGCCTACAGCCGCGACCCGCGCAACATCGCGCGCAAGGCCGAGCAGTACATCGCCGAGTCCGGCATCGCCGACACCGCCTACTTCGGCCCCGAGGCGGAGTTCTACATCTTCGACTCGATCCGCTTCGACTACACCGAGAACGGCTCGTTCCACGAGATCGACTCGGTCGAGGGCTGGTGGAACACCGGCGCGCACGAGGACGGCCACAACAAGGGCTACAAGACCCGGTTCAAGGGCGGCTACTTCCCGGTCCCGCCGGTCGACCACTTCGCCGACCTGCGCGACCAGATGGTGCTGAACATGCAGGACTCGGGCTTCACCGTCGAGCGCGCGCACCACGAGGTGGGCACCGGCGGCCAGACCGAGATCAACTACCGGTTCAACACCCTGCTGCACGCCGCGGACGACCTGCAGCTGTTCAAGTACGTCATCAAGAACACCGCCTGGGCCGCGGACAAGTCCGCCACCTTCATGCCCAAGCCGCTCTTCGGTGACAACGGCTCCGGCATGCACGTGCACTCGTCGCTGTGGAAGGACGGCACGCCGCTGTTCCACGACGAGTCCGGCTACGCGGGCCTGTCCGACACCGCGCGGCACTACATCGGCGGCCTGCTCGCGCACGCCCCGTCGCTGCTGGCCTTCACCAACCCGACGGTGAACTCCTACCACCGCCTGGTGCCCGGCTACGAGGCCCCGGTCAGCCTGGTCTACTCCCAGCGCAACCGCTCCGCCTGCGTGCGGATCCCGATCACCGGCAACAACGCCAAGGCCAAGCGCGTCGAGTTCCGCTGCCCGGACTCCTCGGGCAACCCCTACCTCGCCTTCGCCGCGATCGTGATGGCGGGCCTCGACGGCGTGAAGAACCGGATCGAGCCGCCCGCGCCGATCGACAAGGACCTCTACGAGCTGCCGCCCGAGGAGGCCAAGGAGGTCGCGCAGGTCCCCGCGTCGCTGGGCGAGGTGCTCAACGCGCTGGAGGCCGACCACGACTACCTGCTCGAGGGTGGCGTGTTCACCCCGGACGTGATCGAGACCTGGGTGGCGCTCAAGCGCGAGAACGAGATCGACCCGCTGCGGCTGCGCCCGCACCCGTACGAGTTCGGCCTGTACTACGACGTCTGATCGCCGAGTGTGATCCGCTAAGAGGTACGAGAGCGGCGGTCGAGGGTCTTGCCCTCGGCCGCCGCTCTTGTCGTACGCGGTGTCCCTGAGAGGGGTGGGTGGCGACCCTGAGGCGAATCCGGGGTTGTCTCCGATGTGGCACCGCGGTCCGCCGACCGACACTTGGATCATGACCAGCAACGGACGCCAGTACGTCGTCACCACCGAGGTCACCGTCACCGTGCACGACGAGCACGCGCTGTTCGACACCTGCGCGGGCAGCGAGCAGGACGCGATCACCGCGCTGCGGCTGGCCGTCGACCCGCGCGCGCTGTTCACCGGCATCGCCGGGATCGAGGCGCGCCGGGGGGCCATGCGGGTGCGCCCGGCGTGGCCCGGGCCCGCCTGATTTCCACCCGATCAGGTAGATCATCCGGACCGGACCGGGCCGCTAGCTGGGTAGCTGAAGTGTTTCCCGAATCGAGACCCGGTGTGGGATTCCCCCGACGGCTCACGAAGCCTTACGCTCCCGCGCACCGACGTCCGCACGGGTCTCGTTCGGACGCTTCTTCCGCTATCGACGAGGACCCAGCCATGTTCGCTCCCCTTGATCCCGCGCGCGTCGACCGACTCAAGGCGGCCTACGCCGTGCGCAATCTCGATCGCGACTCCCCGCTGACCCTCGTCCACCACAGTGATCATCAGCCGCGGCACGGCGACCTCGTGCTGGCCGAGATCACCAAGGTCGGCTACCACCAGGTCCTCGAGCTCACCGACGGCCGCAAGGCCAAGCTCTACGTGGGCGACGAGGTCCTGGTCGCCTACGGCGCGCGCTACGCGCCGGACCACTTCGAGGCCGAGCTGCCCGACGACCTGGGCGCCTGCGACCTGGTGGCCGCCGGTGGCGTGCTGGGCAAGGTGCGCAGCCGCAACGCCGCGGTGAGCGCGCCGACCACGGTCCGTCCCCTCGGGCTGGTGGGCGACCCCGCCGGGCACGTGCTCAACGTGTCCGACCTGGCCCTGGGCGCGCCGCTTCCCGCGCTACGCAAGCCACCCACGTTCATCGTGGTCGGCACGTCGATGAACTCGGGCAAGACCACGACGGTCGCCTCGCTGGTGCACGGTCTCACCCGGTCGGGCCTGCGGGTCGGCGCGGCGAAGCTGACCGGCACCGCGGCGGGCGGCGACCCGTGGCTGTTCCGCGACTCGGGGGCGGTGGTGGCGCTGGACTTCACCGACGCGGGCATGGCCACCACCTTCCGGATCCCGTTGGACCGCCTGGTGTCCAGCTCGCTGTTGCTGCACGGACACCTGATGGCGCGCGGTGTCGACGCGATCGTGCTGGAGATCGCCGACGGCCTGCTCCAGCCGGAGACGGCGCAATTGCTCGACCGGCAAGAGATTCGACGTATTACCAGCGGTGTCCTCTTCTCCGCGGCGGACTCTTCCGGTGCCCTCTATGGGGTGCAGCGCCTGCAGGCCGGCGGCCACCCGGTACTCGCGGTGAGCGGTGTGCTGACCGCGTCCCCCTTGGCGGTGCGCGAGGCGCAGGCCGGTTTGGACGTCCCGGTGTACGGCCCGCTCGACCTGCAGTCCCCGGCCCTGGCCGGGGAGCTGCTGCGCCGCGCGGTCGCCGAGGCCATGGTGGAGCACGAGGTGGGCGAGGTCCTCGCCTGACCGCCTGACCGGGACCTAGAGCCGGTCGACGTCGAGGCCGTGCTGGGCCAGCACGGCCCTCGGGTCGGTCACCAGCTTGCGCCGGTCGAGGTCCATGACGCCGAGCAGGCAGGTGATCTCGGCGGCCACTGTGCCGTCCAGCTTGGTGATCACCGAGTCGGCGTTGAAGGTCTTGCCGCTACCGAACTTGACCACCAGGCTGACCTCGACCTCGTCGCCCGCGCGCAGCTCGCGGCGGAAGTCGATGGTGGACGACAGCAGCACCGGGGCGACCCGGGCGGAGATCAGGTCGAACCAGAGGCACCCGGCGGCCGCGAACCCCTCGACCCGGGCGATCTCCGCGTACTGGTGGTAGACGGCGTGGTTGAGGTGGCCGAGGCTGTCGAGCTCGTAGCTGCGCACCGGTACGCGGATGCTCCAGGTCATCTACCGGAGGGTAGTAGTCCGCCGCGGACCGCTGCCCGCGCTGGTGACCAGGACCTCAGCCGTCGTAGAAGACGCGCTCGACGACCGCGCGGGCCCGGCGGGTGCTGCGGCGGTAGTCGTCGAGGAACTTGCCGGGGTCCTCGGCGAGCGGCGTGCCCATGACGTAGGCGACCGCGGACAGCTCCCGCCCGTGCGTGGGGACCTGGTCGGTTTGCTTGCCCCGCACCAGGGACGCGGCGTTGCGCACCCGGGTGACCAGCAGCCAGGCCGCACGCAGCTCCTCGGCGTCCTCGGGGGCGACCAGCCCGGCGGCCGCCGCGGCGACCAGGGTGTCCACTGTGGACGTCGTGCGCAGCTCGGGGTGGGCGCGCGCGTGCCGCAGCTGGAGCAGCTGGACGGTCCACTCGATGTCGGCGAGGCCGCCGCGGCCGAGCTTGGTGTGCGTCGTGGGGTCGGCGCCGCGCGGCAGCCGCTCGGTGTCCACTCTGGCCTTGATCCGGCGGATCTCGCGGACCTGGTTGGCGTCGAGTCCCCCCTCGGGGTACCTGATCGGGTCGATCATCGCCAGGAACCGGGCACCGAGATCCGGGTCGCCCGCGACCAGGCGTGCGCGCAACAACGCTTGCGCTTCCCAGATCTCACCCCATTGGGCGTAATACGCGCGGTAGGACTCCATTGTGCGCACGATCGGGCCCTGCCGACCCTCCGGCCGGAGGTCGACGTCGACCTGCAGCGGCGGGTCCTGGCTGGGCGAGCCGAGCAGCTTGCGCACCGCCTGGGCGACCCGGCCCGCGTACTTCAGCGCGTCGGCGTCGGCGACCCCGGGCGCGGGCTCGCAGACGAACAGCACGTCGGCGTCCGAGCCGTACCCCAGCTCCGCGCCGCCGAGCCTGCCCATGCCGATCACCGCGATCGTCGCCAGGTGACCGCCCGCCGCGGCGGCCTCGGCCCGGTCGACCGCGGCCAGCGCGGCCTCCAGCACCGCGGACCAGACGCTGGACAACGCCGCGCAGACCGCCAGCACATCGGTGAACCCCAACAGGTCCGCGCAGGCGATCCGCAGGATCTCGTGCCTGCGCAGCGACCGAGCCGCGGCGACGGCATTGCCCAGGTACCCGTGCCGCTTCACCGCCGCGCGCAACGACTGCGCCACCTCGGCCGGGTCGCGGACCGCGAGCTCCTTGGGCTCGGCCAGCAGCCGCAGCACCTCGGGCGCCCGGACCACCAGGTCGGGTACCAGCTTCGAGGTGCCGAGCAGGGTGGCCAACCGCTCGGCGACCGCGCCCTCGTCGCGAAGCACCCGCAGGTACCACGGCGTGGACGACAACGCCTCCGACACCTTGCGGTAGGCCAAGAGCCCGCCGTCCGGGTCCGGTGTCGCCCCCAGGAGGTCGAGCAGCACGGGCAAGATCGCGGTCTGGATGGCCGCGCGCCGCGAGACCCCTTCGGTGAGGGCCTTGATGTGCTGCAACGCGCCCTGCGGCGAGGTGTAGCCGAGCGCGGCCAGTCGCGCCTCGGCCTCTTTGGCGGTCAACCGCAGCGCGTCGGTCGGGACGCGGGACACGGCTTCGAGCAGCGGTCGGTAGAACAACTTCTCGTGCAGCCGGCGGATCCGGTTGGTGTTGCGGCGGAACTCCGCGTGCAGGACCTGCGCGGCCGAGCGCCCGCGCTCAGGGCCGATGCCGCTGGCGCGGGCGAGCCAGCGCAGCTCGTCGGTCTCCTGGTCACTGGGGAAGAGGTGCGTGCGGCGCAGGCGTTGCAGCTGCAGCCGGTGCTCGAGGGTGCGCAAGAACCGGTAGGACTCAGCGAGTTCCGCGGAGTCGGTGCGACCGACGTAGCCACCTGAGCCCAACGCGGCCAGGGCGTCCACAGTGGATCCGAGGCGCAGCGACTCGTCGGTGCGGCCGTGCACGAGCTGCAACAGCTGCACGGCGAACTCGACGTCGCGCAGCCCACCGCGCCCCAGCTTGAGCTCGCGGTCGATGAGCTCGGCGGGCACGTGGTCCTCGACCCGCCTGCGCATCGCCTGGACCTCGGGGACGAAGTTGTCCCGATCGGCCGCGTTCCACACCATCGGGCTAACCGTGTCGAGGTACGCCTGTCCGAGTTCCGCGTCGCCCGCGACCGCCCGTGCCTTCAGCAGCGCTTGGAACTCCCAGGTCTTGGCCCAGCGCTTGTAGTACGTGTCGTGGCCGTCGAGGGTGCGGACCAGGGCACCACTGCGGCCCTCGGGGCGCAGGCCCGCGTCGACCTCGAAGCACGCCTCGGTGGCGATCCGCATCATGCCGCTGGCGACCCTGGTGGCCAGTCCGGTGTCGCCCTCGCCGACGAACACGACGTCGACGTCGCTGACGTAGTTGAGCTCGTGCCCACCGCACTTGCCCATCGCGATCACCGCGAGCCGGGCCTGGTCTGGTGAGCGGTTCTCAGCCCACGCCACCGCTAGGGCTGCCCGCAAGGCTGCCTCGGCCAGCTCGCTCAGCTGGTCGGCGACTTTGTCGTAAGAGCAGACCGGTAGCGATGCCTCGACCAGGTGACCGAGATCGTCCGCGGCGAGTTCCATTAGTAGGCCGCGGTAAGCGAACTTCAGCTCGCGGATCGCTTCAGCACCGCGCAGCGCAGCCACCGGCCCCTGCGGGCCTTCACCCGCAGCACCAACGGCGGCGTACAGCGCGGATGTGTAGTGCTCAGCAGGGGTTTCGCCGACCAGCCTGCGCCACTCGCCGGGGCGGGCGGCGAGGAGGTCGGCCAACGCGCTGGACGACCCCAGGACGGCGATCAGCCTGCCGCGCAGCCTGCGGTCGGACTCCAACTGCCCGCGCAGCTCCGGCCACGCCTGCGGGTCGGCCTCGCGGATGCGGTCCAGACCGCGCAACGCGAGGTCCGGGTCGGGAGTGCGGGAGAGGGCGGTGAGGATGACCTCGTGCTCTGGGCCGTTGTCGCCCCACAGCCCGGCGGCCCGCAGGTCCTGTTCGGCACGGCTCTCGGTGAGCCCGAAGCGGGCGGCCGAGGAGATGGAGCGGGCGCGGTCGGCCATGGCGTCAGATCATCGGGAGCTGCGGTCGGCCGGTGTCCACCGGGGCCAGCTCACCGCGGGCGAGCCGCACGAACCGGTCGACGAACGGGCGCCAGGTCTCCTCGACATCGGCGTGCAGCTCGGCCAAGCGGTCCGGTTCGAGGTCGCCGGGCCGGGCCCAGCCGGCGGTCTCCGGGGCGTTGCGCGCCCAGTCGAGCACGATCTCCGCGGTGGTCTCGATGTGGAACTGGATGCCGTAGCCGACCCGGCCGACCCGGAACGCCTGGTTCGGGTACTTGGTCGCAGAGGCGAGCAGCGCGGCGTCCACCGGCAGCCGGGTGACGGTGTCGGAGTGGAACTGCACCACGTCCGGCATCAGCGGCAGGTCGGCGAACAGCGGGTCGGCCCAGCCCAGGTCGCGCTTGGCGACCAGGCCGCTGCCGACCTCGGGGCCCTTGTCGCCGACTTCGACCTGACCACCGGTGGCCACGGCGAGCAGCTGCGCGCCGAGGCAGACCGCCAGCACCGGGACCGAACCGGACACGCAGGTGCTCAGCAGCCTGCGGACGTCGACGAGCCAGGGGTGCGCGATCACGTCGTTGGCGCCCATCGGCCCACCGAGGCACACCACCGCCGAGTAGCCGGCGGGGCTCGGTGGGAGCGGATCCCGGTACGGGTGCGCCAGGTCGATCTCGGCGCCCGCGTCGGCGAGCCACTCCACGAGCCTGCCGGGCGGGTCGAGGTCGGAGAGCTGGACGACGAGGATGCGTGCGGACGTCACGGGTCGAGAGTATTCCGCTCCGCGAACTCCGCATCCACGGCGTCCAGGACCGGCCGGAAGCCGATCTTCTGGTAGATCGAGTTCGCGGTGGGGTTGTCCAGGTCGGCGAACAGCAGGACGTCCCGGGCGCCCTGGTCCAACGCCCACCGGGCAGCCGCGGCGGTGACCGCGCTGCCGTAGCCGCGGCGCCGCTTGCCGTGCGGGGTGTAGACGGGCCCGATCCGGGACATGCCGTGCAGTGGGGCCGTGACCATCGCGAACGCGGAGTCGTCGCCGTCGACCCAGATGACGCTCGGCCGCCCGTTCGCCATCGCGGCGCTCGCTACCTCGATGCCGTTGGCAGACCGACTGGTCGCGTCTTCCGTCGGTTCCCCGGTGACCTCGTCGGCGAATTCGTCGCACCAGCGCCCAACGAGCGGCAGGTCCTCGGTGGTCGCGATCCGCGCGTGCCCCTCGCGGGCTGGCACCGCGAGTGCCTCGAGCCGGTAGAGCCGTTCAGGCACGATGCGCGAGACCGCCGCCCCAGTCGCCACTGTCCACCGCTGGATGAACAGCTCGGCCACGTCTCGCGGACCCCGCACGCCCGGTAGGCGGATGTCGTTGGCCAGCAGGTGGTTGATCAGTTCGTCGTGCACCTCGACCGGCAGTCCCGAGATGGCGAGCGGGTGCGGGGGCGTCTGCAGCACGGCACCCACCAGTTCACTGCCGCGGTGAGCGGTCAGGAACAGCATGTCGTCCTGGGCCGCGGCCTGGCCCGTAAGAGCCTGTCCCACGAGCTGGTTCAGCACTGTGATGGGACCGGTGTGCCGAATGGGATCGGCGCTGAAGAGGCCGCGGGTCTGCTCCCAGAACTCGTGCGCGGTCGCGTGTCGGGTGACGGTCATAGCCCATGGTGACCCGGCCCAGTCGACACCAGCGACCGATTTTCGGTACGGGCCCTTGACGACCTCAAACGAGAAAAGCCCCTGTGTTCCTCGATTTCTCGAGGAACACAGGGGCTTGACCCAATTTTAGTCCGGCGGCGTCCTACTCTCCCACACCCTCACGAGTGCAGTACCATCGGCGCAGGTGGGCTTAGCTTCCGGGTTCGGGATGGGACCGGGCGTTTCCCCACCGCTATGACCGCCGTAACA